>DEXG01000039.1:2626-38248 GCA_002364005.1 Phycisphaerales bacterium UBA3190 | reverse complement strand
GGGGCGTCGGCGTCGTTGTTGATCGTGAACGACTGGCTGGTCGCCGTGCCAAGCACGACACTGCCCAGGTCGATGGTGCCGCCGCTGACCGCTTCGTCAACACTGATGTCGGCCACGGGCAGGGTGACGCTCACCTCGACGGTCACGGTGTAGCTGGGCGTGTCGGGATCGTTGCTGGGGATGGTGAGCGTTGCGCTCTTGGACCCGGCGCTGCTCGTGTCCATGACAACGGTGGCAGTGGCCGATTCGCCAGCTGCGATATCCTGCCCACTGGGGTCGGTGCCGATGGTGCCATCACCTGAGATCGAGAGCGTGCCCAGCTCAAGGTCGCCAGCTGGGGCGTCGGCGTCGTTGTTGATCGTGAACGACTGGCTGGTCGCCGTGCCAAGCACGACACTGCCCAGGTCGATGGTGCCACCGCTGACTGCTTCGTCGACGCTGATGATGGAAGGGGCGGTCGACACCGAAACCGAAAAAACTGCTTCAAGGTCTTGGTCATCGCTTGCGAAGCTCACAGCGCCGACCTGATTGTCGCCCTCGACCGAGTTGTCATGCTCGATCACTGCCTCGATATAACCGCCGGCGGGAATGGTGAGAGACGAGAAGTTCGCAACCGGGATATCAGAACTCAAGTATTTGTAGTTCTTCACGCTCGAAACGCCCGATTCGCTGGGCGTGATATTTGAGCATGAGAAGTTCGAAGACGAGGGATTCCAAAGTATGATGGTCGTCGTCGGAGATGCGGCATCTAGCTCAGCGGTAACCTCTATAGGATTATCGAGCTCTAGATAGCTTTCATCAGTAAGCAAGAACCGAATCAGCGATTCGTATGCCGGTGTCGCGGTCGGGATCAGTGCCGCGCCGTTCGTGGCATGATTCACATGGCTGTTATCAGTATCGATTCGATCGACGATTGAATTAATGAGCGGCATATCGAGCACCGCGACACCGGGCGACAGCTCGATTCGAGTGTACGCAATACCCCCTGTGATCTGTCCTGCTGAAGCGCTTCCGCTGTCGCCACCGGGCCAGCCAGCTTGACCTCCGACCACGCTCGACGCGTTGAGCGCCCCCCGTGTACGCAGGGTGTTGAAATTCACGCTGCCGCCAATCGCCGATTCCGCCGAGAGCGATGATGAGCCGATGCCGTTGTCCGTGCCACCCGTTGCCGTCGCTGAGACTACAGCGCCATCAATGAGCAAGGTGAACCCTACGCCATTCTCATAGGTGATCTCTAGACTATGGAGGGTGCGTTCATTCGGCAGGGATCGCAGATCCACCTCGAACCTCGCGGCGTATGCGTTCCCAGAGTTGCCGTCGTTGATTGCGACACACACGGCGGGATTGCCATTGCCTACAGGGTCGGTATGGAACCCAATAGCAAATCCGGTCGTGCGCCCAAGTTCCAAAAGATACACTCCACCGCTCACAGTGGAATCGAGCCAGAACACCATTGATGCGTACAGGTAGTTGGTTCCCGCGATGATACCAGCGCCGCCAGAGTTGACCGCAAGCCGCAATGCTGTTGAGCCGTCAAAAGCGAGCCCGTCACAGAGATCGGCGTCAAGGGCTGAACTGTCAACGAGAACGGGCAATGAAGCATTCGTCGTTTTCATAGCGGGTATATCTCCGAGATCGCGGCATGCATCGCATCCCAGTTGGGTTGATGACCTACGCCGGTGTTGTCATTGAACCAAAGGATGATGTTTTTGACTGTTGGGTAAGTGCGAAGTATCCGCACAGCTGAGACTAGATCCCTGATAGTCATGCTCGGCGTACGCCCATCAACGAAATTGTCGATGCCCCGAACCCACGGATTAATCGGGAGATCACCGGCGCTGCCGCGCGTTATCGCGTACATCTTGCGTTTGAGTGAGCATGCGTATGCCTTGAACGAATACGCCTTGCCCGGATCGAACCCGTACCCTGGCCCAGCGAACCGATCGAACCCGGTGTTCACTGATCCATCGGTGTTGTTGATCGGGTAGAACACCGGCGAGTGTGCGCCGTGCCCCAAGTATTCCGAGTTGAAATCGGTTTCTGCGCCGCCAGAGCTAGATAGAAAGCTCGGGTAGTCCGGGTTGTCAGCTGCAATCATGTCGTAGTTAGAGCAGATCATGTTCTCAAAGAACGCATCGGCCAGGAAAACATCTGGTATCGCGTAAGCGTGCTGTGAGTTTGCCGCTTCCCATCGCAGTCGAATCAAACCCGCCGTACTCCCGCTCGATAGGTTGGATCCCGATCTCCAGTCAACATTGGGATCTGGGTTGAAGTTCGGGTTGCGTGCTTGCTCGGCAGCGATGAAACCGGATAGTGTGAGATCGCCCCCCCCGGCAATAGCATGTTCAGAGCGAATCAAGACTTCGCTCGATGCCCGGGCATCCGCAACCTGAACGCCCCAGTTACCCGCTTTGCTACACCAATCCCACGGAAAATGCAGGTCTTCGCAGTCGTCATCGTAGAAGCCGAAGCATTCCAGCCCTTGCCCTTGAAGCTCAGCTTTGATCCGGTCTCGTACAAGCGTCGCCATTTCTCGGATCGAGATAAGCGACGGCTCTGCTGTGAGCGGGCCGCTGATCGCCTTCGCTGCGAACACGCACGATTCAGGGTTCGTTCCCGAGGCGAGCTGGTCGTCTGGCGCTTTGCAGAGCAGGGGGGTGCCCGCCGTCTTGGTGGTCTTTCCGTAGCCGAGATTCTGAACGAACATGGAGAGCGACGACATCGAGGCACCAAGCGCCACCTGATCGCGGGCGTGCTCCATGATGCGATGGCCGATCCGGTACGCGTCGATGATCTCTTGGTCTGCTGTCTCTGGTCGAGGGATCGCCGTCGGGTTATGTGGCAGCACATGGGTTTGATCGCTTCCCTCAAATGAGCGACACAACCATCGAACCATCGGGTGCGTAGCGAGAGCGTGCTCCTTTGGGGGAACGCCCCAGAGAGTAATGATCGGGCTGCCTGGTGTGGGATCAGTCTTGGGCATTTAGGCGATTCCCCTTGTCAGGCGCTGCATGGATCGCGTTGATCTGCGCGCCATGCTCGCTGTACGGTGCAAGCCCGGTGTCAACGATCGCCCGCTGCCAAAAGTCCTGTTGGAACTCTGGCTCGCCATAGGTGAACAGGATGAGTTTGAATGCTGGTTGGCTCATTGGTCTCGATCCTTTTCTTCGCTTATGGCTTCCAGTCAATATCACCAGCCCCCTCTCAGGGGCGGGTGGGTTGGTGGTCTGAATCAGTCGACGGTGGCGGCCGCCTCAATGCGGAACTCGTTGCCGTAGGCCGAGTGGGCCTGGAGCTTCTTGATCAGCTCCGGGTCGTCGGTGCTGAATCGGAAGTTATCGAACTGAGCGCCGGGCACCCGGTATCGCTTGAATCGCGACACGAACTTCGTGCGGCCGTCGGCGCTGGGCGCGGGCGTTTTCGCATTGCCCGCCGACTGCTGCTGGGCAGCGGCACGCTCTGCGGCTTCGGCCTTGGCCTTGGCCTCAGCGGCTTCCTTTTCAGCGGCCTCAGCTCGCTGCTCGGCCTCATCGAGTTCTGCCTGGATCTCGGCTTTGGTCTTGCTCTTTGCCATGTTCAAATCCTCATATGATGTGCCGGGCATCCCCGGCGTTGTTGTTGAAAGTGTCTCTCTCCCCCAGCGTCAACCTGGCGGCTGATGCCTTGAGGGATCAGGTCAGGTCTGCGCCGGTCACGCCGCGAATCTGTGCGTGTTTCTGCTCGGCACCGAAGTCCAGGGTGTGCTCTGCGAAGTACTCCTCACGCGTCGCGTCCTTGCCCTTGTCCTGGGTGTCCTTCTTGAGCTGAAGGCGACCGCCGCCGTTCTTGGCGGTGGGGCGCAGCTTCAGGTCGTTGACATCAGCGACGATGCCGTCGCCGTTGAACGCCCCGCGGAAGAGGGGGTGATGATGCAGACGCAGCTTGCCGAATGGCGTTTCGATGTTGACAACACGCAGGCCTACATTGGCGACCGGCTCTGTGATCCGACGCTGATCACGGTGCAGATCTGTGATGGCCTGAATCAGTTTCGAGCCAGCGTAGAGATCCTTTTCGGTCGAACCACTATCGAAAGCAGACTCGGCAAAGGCATCGAACTCGGTCTGGCTCATGGTGCCGTTGATGTTGGACACATTCGTCGTCACCATCTCGCGAAGGCCACCCATGGTGGTGATCTTGTTGCCGTCAGCGTCGTTGCCCGCGTTGCCGTTTCGGGCACCGAACAGCATCGCATGCTCCTGGTCATGGTTGATCAGCTCGAATGCCTGAGCCCGCTGGAATGCGAGTTCATCTTCGGTGAGCGTCTCGATGCGGTTTTGGCGGCCACTGACCTGGATCGATCGTCGGAAAGTTTGGAGCCAGTTGTGCTCGGCCGTCTTGCTTGCCTCGCTGTCGGCTGGAGCGTCGGCACCCTCGCCGGATGCGTTGCCGATGTTCATGATGTACTCATCATCTGCAACAGATCCACCTGCGGCGCTGACACTACCAATGCCACGGATCACAGTCCAGGTATTCCCCGAGACCGCCGTGACGATGCCAATCTCACCCGTCGCTTCGAAGATGATCTGGTCGTTGGGAAGTGCCACGGTGCCATCGTCCACCACGATGCTGGTGGTGTTCTCGTCGTAATCATCAGGACCATTGTTGATCTGGGTACGACGGCTCCCGGCCTCGGTGGTATACCACTCGACCTTCTGGGACTTGGCGTCGAGGATTCGGTTGTTGCCCAGCAGCATTGCCAGCAGCGGCGTCGATGCCGCCGCCTGTACCACGATCACTTTTTGAAGAACATCGCGAGTGATCGCACCTTTGAAGTTTGATGTATTAACCATTGTTGTGTGCCTCCTTGCACTGGGGGCTTGCTGCCCCACGCGGCGTCGCCGCTCGGTTCGATTGTGCGATCAGCACCGAAACGGCCCTGTCGCGTGATGACTACCTGTTGTCTTTGAGTTCCTGATCGAGCTTCTCGATCTTCGCGTTGGCCTCGGCCTCTTCGTCGTCCACATTGCCAGTCTGCGCGCCCTCATCTTCAGCGCTGGCGCTGAATACCTTGGCCGCTGATTCCTCGCCATGGATCTCTGCATGCTCGGCCTTGATGGCATCGAGCTGCTCTTTGACCTCATCTTCGCTCTTGGGCTTGGCCGCGGTGATGCGGGCGACGATGATGTTCTTGCCCTTGAGGTTCGGGAAGTTCTTTTCGATGAATGAGTTCGTGAGCGACTGAGCTTGCGCCGCCTCTTGCTCTTCCTTGGTTTTGGTCTCGACGCTGTCGAGGCGTTCATTGAGCTTGTTGATTGCTTCGAGCACGGCGTTATCGGTTCCGCCGCCCTCGCCGCCCTGGTCGTTCTTGTTTCCCTGCCCGCCCTTATCGTCCTTGGGGGCGGGGAGCGATTCGAGCTTGGTGTTGATGTTGGTCAGTGACTCTTCGATCTTGGTCTCAAGCGGCTTGACACTGGCCTGAATCGCAGCGCCTACCTGTCCCGGGATCGCACCCGCGAACTCGGTGAGCACTTGCACGGTCTTCTCGTCGAGGCCGCTGGTGTCGATTGGTTTGCCGTCTTTGTTCTTGAGCATGGTTCAGTTCCTTATCGCTTCACAGGTTCAAGCAGGGAGCCCGATGCTTCCCGCTTCTCGTAAACCTCGAATGCACGCCGGGCGTTTGCCTGGCGTGCCTTGGAGGCAATTTCATGGATGTAGGGCGCGGTGCCCTTTGAGCAGTTGGGGTGGAATGGTGGCCCGCCGCCGGGCAGCGTTGCCAGCTCGACGACGACCAGGCCGTCGATCTGCGGTGCGGGGCCAAGCGAGCAGACCAAGCCGATGAACGCCGTGCAGAAGTTGGCGCTGTTCTTGCCCGTGATCTGCACAAGGTTGACGCCCTTCTCTTGCAGGCGGCGGTGGCGGGCCTCGACGGTCGCCTCACGCGTCCGGGTTCGGGTGACGGTCGCCGCATACTGACGCACGCTCATGGTGGCCTTGCCGACCTGGATGCGCTTGTTGCCCAGCTTGCGTACCCGCTTCGCTTCGTCGCTGTCTGCTGCGAACAGCTCTCGAATCGCCCGGTCTGCGATCGTTGGGTTGCCGGTGATCAGGCCGCGTGCGATCGCCTTGTTGACACTCGCCTCGGCCGCGGCGCGGCCCGGCTCGGTTGCGGGGCTGTCGCTCAGCGAACGGAACAGCTCGATGGCACCCCGCCCGTGCTGGTCGAGCGACTTGCCCAGGTCGCTGGCGATGGCCTGCTGGGTCTTGCTGAGCGTGTCCTGGGCGATGACCTCGACGGCCTCGCCAGCAATGAGGCCGAAGCCGACCCCCGCACCGGTGGGTGCGTTGGCGGGGTTGAGCCCGATCTTGGCCAGCTCGTCGTCGCCGCGCCGGATCGCCGCTTCGATGGTCTCACCCAACGGCCCGTCGACGAGCACCCGCGTGCGGCTCTCAAGCAGCTCCAGCTTCTGCTGGATCGCTCGCGTCATCTGGGCAGCTCGCATCTCACGGAACAGCGCCGGGCGGCGATTGGGATCAGTCGTCAGCTCGTCGATCGCGCGGCCCGCCAGGCGGTTGATGTCCTGGGCGGCGGCCTCGTAGAGCGCGACCATCTGGGCGCTCAACGCGTCATTGCCCTCGGGTGTGTGCGGCGGTGTTGCAACCATCGGTGTGACTCCGATCAGGACCAGCAGGATGGTGGCGACGATGTTCATCATGCGGCCCCCCCGTTGAACGCCCCGTAGATCTCCTGCTGATTGCGACGGGTGGTTTCATCTCGCTCCGCTTTGAGACGCTCAAGGATCTGGGGAGCGGCGGCCTCGCCGTGCACGGCTTCGATGACGGTCTGGAGGTCGACCATCGCGTCATGCTCGCCGGTGCCCCGCAGCTCTCGCATCTCGCGTGCGATGGTCAGCTGGTCCTTGGGCAGCCCTGGATGCATCACCACACTCACTGGTGCGACGGGGTAGCCCCGCATAGGCAGCTGCGTGTCGAGCATCGAGGCGGTTGTGAATACACGCCCCAGCGCAGGCCCCATGTACTTGGCCGATGTCTCGGCTCGTGCCAGGGTCTGCGTGGCCTCGAGGCGCAGCTTGTCGAAGGTGTCGGGCATGGCCCCGCCGTCGAGCTTGAAGCCCAGCAGTGCAGGGGATGCTTGCAGCTGCGTGCACAGCAGCTGGAGTGTCTTGTTCATCGCCGTGAACATCGCGTCGAAGTTCACCTTCTGATCGATGTACTCGAACAGCTTATCGGCATCGACGATGGCCTCGCCGATCTCGGCCTTGCCAGTCTGATTGTTGATCAGGTTCTCAGGGATCCGCACCTTGGGATTGCCGTGCTGCTCCATAGTCCGGTCGAGGCGACTGATTGCGGCGGCGCTCATATCGAGCAGATCGAAGTCGTGCTCACTCATGAGCATCTCGGGACGGCCGTCGAAGTACTCGTTGACCAGGCGTGTGATGAGTGGGTAGGGCACGCCGGTCAGGGTCAGCTCGGCAGGCGTGTTCTCGGGGAAGACCTTGGCCAGGTCGACGCGTGTCACGCCGTCACTGTTGAGGTCGACGAACGCGTCTTCGTTTTTGACCTGGTAGACCTCCTGGTCAACCCGTCCCTGCCCGTCGGGTGCCCAGTGCCGCTCGACACGCAGGTAGGTCTTCTTGCCCTGGATCGGGTCCGATCGCTTGATGAACCAGCGACGCTCGAACACACTGGGCTGCATGTCCGCACCATCAGGGCCAACCGGCAGGATCATGGCGTTGTCATCGCAGCACACCACAAGGCCAACGCCAGGGCGCATGTCCACACGCAGGGTGGACCAGCCGTCGATGTTGGCTGTGCGTACGGCCTGCATCAGCAGCGCGTCAAAGTGCGACTGCTGTCGGATCAGCTCAACCGCTACCCGCTGCTGATCGAAACCCTCTGGGGTTGAGATCGTGACGGGCTTGCCCGCAAGTGTTTGAACATGCAGCCGGATTGCCGAACGCACCACATTGACCTTGACCAGCAGGGGGGCGATCTCACCACTGTGCTGCTTGATGGAGGGGTAGCGGTGTGCGGCCTTCTGGCACTGGATCAGGAACCGCTTCCAGTCGCCCCGCTCGATCTGGCGCATGAGCATGGCGACAGTGCGCTGCTTGCGCACGGTCGCGAGTCGTTCCGGGCTGGCGATGTATCCTGGCTTCACCAGCAACCCTCCTCGATGTCGACGGTGCGTGCCATCGCCCGTGCAGACTCGTCTGCCACAAGCCCCAGCGCCGCGGCGGTCGCGCGGTCGGCGTGGCCGTGCTCATTGCTGGCGGCGCTGTATCGCACATTGCCCGCAGCAGTGACCTCTTTGCGGATGCTGCTGATGTCGGCGAGCACGACGGTGTCGTCGGGCAGCTCCACGCTCAGCTCTTCCACGCCAGCTCGCAAGCGGGTGAACATGTCTTCTTTGACGGCGGTGCTCATGGTGATGCCCTCGGCACGCCCCCGGTGCTTCTTCTCCATGCGTTCGGCCAGCTGCATGCCCAGCCCGGTCTCGTCGATGGACAGGAGAGACACACGCAGCACGCGGCTGCCCGCGAGCATCAGGCGTGCGCTCATGAGCGTGTTGATCGCGTGCTCCATCACATCGAAGTCGCGGTTCTGGTAGACGAGCACGCCCAGGGTGATTCGCTTTGAGCCGCTGCGGCCCCAGACCCAGATCACGAACCGATCGCTCTTGCGACCGATGTCGGACCCGCCGCTGACGCGATCGCACTGGGTGCTGCGGGCCTTGATGTCGGCGATGAAGGTGTCCAGGTCATCGGTGGGCACGGCGCAGCGGGGGCTCACGCACGGGGTGAGCAAGGCGTGCGGGAAGTACGATCCGCTCTGCTTGCTGGGGATGCACCCGAACTCCTCATCGAAGACCTCGCCTGTCGCACACATCGCCATCAGGTCGGCGATGAACTCGTCGCGTGATTTGTTGCTACCCGAGACCTCGTTGATGCGTTCGCACAGGCCCTGATTGACCGCGTCGTAGATGTCAACGCGGTGCACGCTGGCCTTGAAGTCGGTGCTCTTGGGCTCGCCATACAGCTCTGGGTCTTCGTGCTTGCGTGCCTGCTCGATGAGCTGGTTGAAGACCGAGTCGACACCGTTGTGCGAGCTGATGATTCGGATCTTGCCACCCCAGGTGGCGACGGGTACGGCGGCCTTCCACATCTCGTGGGCCTGCTCGTGGAATGCCAGCTCCGAGAGGCAGATATCCCCGCCCTTGGATCGGAATCGCTTGGGGCTGCTGGTCATGACCGTGATGCGTGGTCGCCGCCCGTTGATCTGGGGCAGCGTGATGGTCATCTTGAGCCAGTCTTTGCCGTCGTCGAGCCCCTGCTGCATGACGACCTCTGCGGCCATGTTGTACAGCTGAAGCCACATCTTGACATACTCGCCAAACTCCAGAGCCGCTGACTCATCGGCACTGGAATACCAGTAATCACTCGTGTTGCTCCCGTCGAGGCGTTCGGTCACGCAGCAGAACGACTCGCAGTAGTCGGCACCGATCCGGCGCGACTTCTCCCAGATCTTCGTGTCCGAATCGTCTTCGATCCACGCCTGCTGGTATGGCAGCCACATGTGGCTGACGAGCCCGGCGGTGGCGACGAGCGTCGTGGCGAGTTTGCGGGCGATACCTTTCACGCGGCACCCCCCAGGCCCATCGCCTCTTTGACGAGCTGCACGACCCGCTGCTGGGCCTGCTCGCGATCGATCGGCTTGCGACTCTCGTCACCTGCGACGACCATCGCCTCGCGCAGCTTGAGTTCAAGGTTCTGGGTCTGCACCTCGGTGCGTCGGGCCTCGGCCTGCACCTTGGCGGCGTCGATCATGGTGTTCATGAACCGCATCATCAGGTGCCCGTCTTTGTTCTCAAGCGACTCGATATCGAGCGACTTGCCGAACGCCACGAACTTGGGCGCAACCGATGCCATGACGATCGAGAGCACGGCGACCAGGTCGCCGCTCTGGAATGCGATCGATTCGTTGGCGTCGACCTCGGCGAGAAACTTGGCGTGCTCTTCACCGAACGCCTTGCGGATCGATCGCAGCCAGGTATCGAGCGAACGCTTCTTGACATCTGCCTCATCGAACCGATCACGCAGCTCGTCGAAGATCACCTGGGCCGACTTGTACTCTGCGATGTGCATCATCGCCGCCTGATGGCGGGTGACCTCGTCGAGCTTCCAGCACTTGCTGATGTTGCCCTGCTTGTTGCCGGGAGCGGTCTTGCGGATCGCCTTGAAGACCAGCGATTCGGTGTTGATCTCGTCGATCCGATGCCGCATGTCGGTGGTGGCCTTACTCACGATCGCCCCCCATCCGCATGCTCTCAAGCTGGGTCTTGAGCTTGCCGTGCCCGACCTCAAGATCGCCAACGCGGCCTTCGACTTTGTCCATGCGAACCGCAACACCATCGACTGCCTTGTTGACGCCACCGATGAGTGTTTTCAGCTCGTTGTGGCGAGCGGCCTGCGCGTCGTCGGCGTGCTTCTCGGCGTTGGCGTTGGCCTGGCTGAGGTTCTTGGACGCACCCCGCAGCATCATGAAAACCGCGGCGATCAGGGCGCTCACAACGACCATGAGCACGGCCCATGTGGCCGTGCTCGTTTCGCTCGCGAGCGTCATGATCGAGATGAACTTCTGGGCCGGGTTCACGCGGCGTCGACCTCCATGTCAACACTGCGGCTGCCGACACTGCCGTCGATGCCCACGGTGGGGTTGGCCTTGACGGCACCAGCCCGTGCGGGCTTGGCCTGCTCTTTTGTCATCTTGCGACGCTTGGCACACTTGAGCAGCGTGCCAGCGGTCAGCTGGTCCTGGGCCTTGCGTGCCCCGCTGTCGCTCTTCTTGTGCCAGGCCAGCGCGCCGCTGACGACCGCATCTGGGTCTTCGCAGTTGGCCAAAATCCCCCGCAGCACATCGTTGGGCGAGAAGTCGATGACCTCGACAGCTTCACCCTCGGGCGTGCCCTTGTTGACCACCAGCTCGCCGATCGAGTGGAATGTGAGATCGAACGGATAGGCCCCAGCAGGCAGGATCTCAGTGCCCTGCGCAGTGACCTGCTTGGCGCTGGATTCGAGGGCCTTGGCGACGATCTGGTTGACTTGCGGCTGGGTGAGGTCTTCGGATTTCATCGTTCGCGTCCTTGCGTTGGTGTCTCGTTTGCTCAGGCGGGGCGGGCTTCGCATCCATGCTCGGCCCGCCCCTCTTCTCGTGGTGTTTCAGCGTGGGGGGCGGGGTCATTGCTCGCCGCTCACCCGCCCCCCTTCTCATGGGCTATCCCGGTTTTCGCAGTTTCAGCTTGGCCTTCACCGCGTTTGTTTCGCTCTTGACGATGCTGACCGAGTCGCCCGCGGCGCTTGCGATCTTGGCCTTGGTGAGGGCGTTTTTGTCGTTCTCGACACCCTGCACGATGGCGTCGAGTGCCACCTTGCGTCGCTTGTTTCGCCACGCCTCATAGCCCAACCAACCGGCCAGGCCCATGAAGCCCAGAATCGCCAGGACAAACACCCACGGTGCCTGCTCGCTGACGGTCCCTGCGGCGATGATGAGCAGCCCGACGCCAGCGACGACACCAGCAGCCCCCCAGCGTCGTGGCGGGCTCCAGAGGGGCACGATGGCCCCCAGAATCACGATTGCGCCGATGATGTGCAGGGCGTTGACACCCGCGCTGGCCAAGCTGGCATCGAGCCCGAAGCTCGACTTGCCGCTGCGACCGCCCCAGGGCAGCGTGGCCCCGCTCTTACGCCCGTCAAAGCCGATCGCGGCCTCGTCGCTGCTCGTCGCCAGGCCCGACCCGGTGTCGCTGAGCGTGCTGTTGGCGGTGTCGGCTGTGAGCGGGATTTCTTCGGTCTCGGTAACGCGCATTTTGACGCCCGCCCCGTTGGCGACGGCCTCGCTGATCGCCCGAGCAATGCCCGGATCGACCTGGGGCGAGTTTCTCGCGTTCTCGGCGTACGCGACGGGCATGAGCGGGGCAATACCCCGCGCCCCGCTCATGCCGCTGGTGTCGCGCCAACGAAGAGAATCGGCCACAGGTTCAAGCGGCGAAATGCCGTCGAACCCAGCCCCAGTGCTTTGTGGCTCTGCCTGGGAATCCGTGTGCCCGCCGGGCATGGCCGCTGGCGGGGTGATCTCGATGTCGAAGGTGCTGGTCTTGGTGCGACCGGCACGCTCGCTGCGAGTTTCGTGCGACGCGCTGGTGGCGGCGGGCTCGACGCGGGTGCGTGAGCTGCTCGCACAACCGGGCAGACTGCCCACGGCGATGGCAACACCGCCGATGGTCAGCCCCAACACGACGAGATTCAATGCCGTGTCGATCTTGTGTTGGCGTTTTCGGCTACGACGCTGGTTTTGCAGGGTCATGTTCGCCTCCATGCGATGAGTTCACGCCGAATCCGTCCGGCATGTGATATTCGTTTTGTGGTGCTTGTTGCGTACTTGGTGCTGATTGACGCAGTTCCCGGCGGTCGATCTCGACCAGCGCGGTCAACAGCACCACCAGCAGGGCTGCGGCGACCCACTCGACGCCGGGGAGGCGATCGGAAGTGCGCGCACGGCAAGACCCGGCGGCTTCATGCCGTCGAGTCGGTGTGGTGCTCAGGTTGTGGGTGTGTGTTGACACGCCCCTGCATCCTTGTCAGATGCAGAAACGCCCAGCCAGAGCTGCGACCTCGCGGTCGCGGTGAGTCCAACCCGCCGGGCTCTCGCCCGACTCCATCAGCGCGTGCAGTGTACCCCGACGCTGCCGATTCGTCAACGCGGAGGAACAATCGCCGATCCCCAAACAACCATAAAAATCAGAATATAAAGAAAGACGACAGGGCTTATACATGAGAACGCGAGCAAACCTAGAAAGACCGCTGCCGCCATTTCGCCGATGGTGTTCACCCCGCGTTCATCGTATTTACGCTTTGATTCGCCAAAATATGGGACAGGTACCCCGAAAAATCGGACATGCTTTCGCTTGGGACTTGCTCTGAGCGTCACTGATTCGTATATATCGGGGGCTTGCTTTTTTTTCTTTGGGGAAGCTTCAACAGCCAGCTCGCTCTTATCCACATCCTGACCCGGTATCGCCGGGTCAACCCGCTCGACCATGATCCCCATGTCGTTGGCCAGCATCTGCGCGCCCTTGGCGCTGACCGCATCGACCTCCGCCGATCGACCCTTGCCGCTCACGCTGTCCACCCCGATTACCCGCCACTTCGCCATCATTCACCCGCTGTTCCTGTGGCCATCATCGCCACGCTTCGCCCGGTCGGACGCCTTCTTGCCCGGCTCGGGCGTCAGCTCGGGGTCCAAGATCTTATCAACATACCACTGTGGTTCGATGACGGGAACTGCTCGGTCGCCGTCTTCCTTCAGAATCATGCGTACCAGCGCGTTGACTCGCTCCGGCTCAAGCTCATCTGGATCAATCCAGGTCTTGTCTTTGACATACTTCATCAGCAGCTTGCGGTCGCCACGCTCTAGGGAGTTGATGAATGCAATCGCTGCGGTGCCCAACAACTTCCCTCCACCATGACCTGAACTCGCACCAAACTCACGGAAGTGCTTGGCCATGCCCTTGGGAACCTGAAAGCTGATCTGTGTCCAGCCGACAGGCACCTTCCCCTTGCGTGATGCCGACTCGGTTTGCTTGCTCTTCTTGGCCATCGCTAAACAATTTTGACAAGAAATACCCGTGTTCCACTTGACAGTGTGAAACGGACGGTGTTCAATCGAATCACATACGAGGGTGTATACACTCGCATACGGATGACCACCAGATGAACGATCAACTGAAACTACGCCAAATCCGCCATTCCAAGGGTTTTACGCAGGAGTTGCTTGCCGAACGAGTGGGGGTCTCTGCTCAGACCATCCATCGCTTTGAGACCGGCAGGTCATCTCCGAAGCTCAGCGATCTTGTCAAAATTTCTCGTGTGTTAGGAATCCGCTTGGTGGACCTCCTCCCAGTTGAACCATCGAAACAACCCGCTGCGGCATGACCGCAGACTCCACCAGCTCTAGCTGGGCAGAGATGCCCAGTCAGAGCTTCGACCCCGGACGGCCTCGCCGAGTGCTCAGCTACTGAAGCTCTATCGCGAGTCCCCCCCTCTCACTCGCCATCGCTGATGCGCTACATGAGAGCACGACCCGTCGCCGTCCGGGGTCAACAGATCATGATGCCCGCCAACGGACGGCGAGGCGTGAAAGAAACACGACCTGTAGTTTCTAGGGGCACGAGGCCATGTCAGAACACAATGGAGACATGCCCATCATGACCGCACACAACGAGATGCTCGCCAGAGTCTTGGAACGCAACGAGATCAGCCAGTTGGACCTCGCCACCGAAGCCCAGATCAGCGAGCCCACAATCTCTCGCATCATCAACGGCAAGCGCATACTCAGCCCCGAGGTT
The DNA here is from genome assembly GCA_002364005.1 of Phycisphaerales bacterium UBA3190. Classification (GTDB taxonomy): domain Bacteria; phylum Planctomycetota; class Phycisphaerae; order Phycisphaerales; family UBA1924; genus UBA1924. Next base: position 23,847 of record DEXG01000039.1, on the reverse strand, counting down.
GTCCGCGCCGCCTGGCGGCTCACCCACGACCTGGACATCATCGCCATGCTCACCGGCATGAATAGCTTCACGCTCCTTCGCGCAGGCAAGAGCAACCTGACCAAGGCGCAGGCCGAGTGCCTGATGGTCCGCGCGTGCTCGCAGGTCATGAGCGAGTATGGGACGAAGCCCACCACCGACGATCAGCGCGCCGAACGCGCACAGCTCATCGACGAGGCGATCAACTCCCTGCTGATCGTGCGCGAGAAGCTCTACGCCAACCCCCAAGCCACCAACGCTGCCATCGCCTACCGGCGCGTGCAGCACCCCATCGCACCCCGCGTCCCCAGTGTCGACGCCGTCGCATAAGGAGCCCCCCATGCAAATGGCCAGCGAAGAAAAACCGAAGCTCACGCCCCTGACCGACTCAGTCAAGAGCAGCACCTATAAAGAGCTGTCGCAAAACGAATGCATCGTGCTGGGCATGCTCGACAGCTGCCGCCCCGGTCCCGACGCCGTCTCGTGGTTCTGCTCATGGGAGCACCTGGTCAAGCTGGCATCGGTCGCCCCCAGCATCGCCGACGATCGGCTCATGGCCATCGTGGGCACGCTCACACACTTGAAGATCATCGATACATGCGTCGGGTCGCTCAATGGTGAGCCGGGCTTCTATGTCAGCAGGTGGCAACACCGTGCCCGTCTCCGGCACGACTTCATGCAGCATGTTCTCGATGAACGCCGCGCGATGGTTGATCGTGTCGCCGAGCAGACCACCACTGCCGCATGAGCGCCTACCCGATCCATCACGACGCGGCACAGAGCGCCGAGCGGCAATGGGTGCCCATCGACGAGGCCGCCGAGCTGCTCGGCAAGACAGAGGGAACGCTGCGCCGTCTCTGCTCCCAGCTGAGCGAGCAAGGCCAGGCGAAGAAGATGCTCGTCAACGGTGCCCACAAATGGCACATCCATACCATCTATTCGCCTCGTCTGCGCCGCCGTGCCGTCGAGACCGACGACCAGGGCAAGTCGAAGCTGCAAGAGCTGCTCAAGACTACCAGCGTTGCCAAGCTCAAACGCGCCCAGGCAGACGCAATGATCCTGCGGGCATTCAGAAAGTTCAAAGCCGATCACGCGACCGATGCCAAATCAATCAAGCCGTTCATCGAGACCCAGAAGTCGCTGCACGGCCGATGCCCAGGGCGATCCCGTCTGTTTGAGATGGACAAGACCTGCCCTTGCACTGACGATCATGACGGCCTTGTGTACGCCCTGATCGATCGCCGAGGCCGACCAGGCGGCGACGCCAACGCGGTATCTGATGCGGCATGGCTGGCCTTCTGCGACCTCTACCTCACGCCCCAGCAATGGTCGATCGCCAAGTGCTGGCGCACCGTGCGCGGCATGGCCGAGCAAGAGGGATGGGCGTGGCCGAGCTTGTCGAGAATCAAGCAGCTCAAGCGCGAAAAGCTGGACCCATCCATGTGCACACTCAAGCGTGAGGGACGCGATGCTTGGAGCCGCCAGTTCCTGGCACCGATGGAGCAAGACCCCAACGCCTGGGACGCGGGCCAGTGCTGGGAATCGGACAACTGCACGCTCGACATCCATTGCCGCGTGATCAAGGGTGACAAGTGGGTGCGTACGCGCCCGGTGCTGACCGCCTGGATGGACCGCCGCACCCGCCTGCTCGTTGGCTGGCAGATCGTTGAAGAGGGCAATCAGTTCAGCATCCGCGCTGCACTGATGAACGCGCTCAAGACCGATGGCATCAGCGTGCCCGAGATCGTCTGGCTCGATAACGGCAAGGACTTCATGGCACGCTCGCTCACCGGCATGACCAAGGCCGATCGACGCAAGGCGAGTCGTGACGAGCAAGAGCAGGCCGAACAAGCATCCACCGGCCTGCTCTGCATGCTCGGCATCGAGCCCCACTTCGCCCGCGCCTACAACCACAACGGCAAGGCACGCATCGAGCGGTTCTTCGGCACCATGCACGGCGAGTTCGACAAAGAGTTCAAGAGCTACGCGGGGTACCGCCCTGGCATGATCGACAAGCTCGATCACCAGGCGACGCAGAAGGATGTGATGAACCTCCCGACGCTCGACGAGGTGCGCGAGAAGTTCGAAGAATACGCCAGCTGGTACAACTGCCGCAGCGAGCACCGTATCGACGACCTGCGCGACCCGGACACGATGGAACGCCTCAGCCCCATCGAGTTCTATACCCGCTACCTGCCAACAATGAGGGCGACCGAACGCGACAAGCTGATCATGCTCGAAGATGTCTGGAGCAACCCGCTCAAGGTGCACAAGTGGGGCGTCTCGCTCCGAGTCGGCGGCGGCACCGTGCGTTACGGCGAGTTGGAGCCCGCCCTGGAGCCGCTCGTCGGCACTGACGAGCGTGTGTTCGTCAGCTTCGACCCAGACGACATGGGCCAGGTCAACATCTGGAGCAGCGACTTCAAGCACCTGTGCACCGCGATGCAGAACGGCCGATACGGCGGCCTGGCAACTGACCGGATCAAACGCGACGATCTCAAGGCGGGCTTTGCCAAACGCAAGGCAGCCAAGCAGCGGCTCAAACAGAAGATCGATGTGGTTACCGGATCGCTGAGCGATGCCGAGCTGCACAGCGATGCCGCGCGGGAGCGTGAGATCGGCGAGACCAAGGCACGCCAGGCAGAGTTCGATCGAACCCGCGATCCGAACGACATGCCCAACCTGCGCCTAGTACGCCCCCGCATCGACGCCGACCCCGACGAGATCCAAAAGCAGCAGCAACGCAAGGCCGTCGGCGCGGAGGAGTTCGTTGATCCCGACGACCGCCGCTCGATCATCGACGCCGCCCGCGATCTCTACCTCGCCCAGGACGAAGGCGACGACGACTTCGAGCCCCGCTCGATCATCGCCGCCGGTCTCGACGGCCTGGGCGAGAGCGACCAGCTCGACGATCTCTCACAAACCCGCACCGCCGATTTCTCTGACCTTGGTCATGACGACCAGTTCGAGCCATCGAGAATCTTGGATCACCTGACATGACGCGTGATCAACACAACCCGAGAGACGAAAGTCTCGTTCACAAAGCCGCGCAGGACGCGCGAGCGACGGAGGCAAGGATGCTGCCCAACGCTGGTGACCTCACCAAAGATCAGATCGAGTATGTGCGCCAATGCGTCAACGCCCGATGCGACGAGCAGGGGCTGACCTACGAGCAAATCGACAAGAAGATCGCGTGCGCCCGCAAGGCGGTGCGTCGCTTCATGGAAGGCAACTACGAGCACGACGACAGCAACTTCGCCCGCCGTCTCGACAACTGGCTCAAAAACTCCGACCCCAACCTGGGCGGCATGCCCACGAAGTTCGTGAGCACCGAAGTCGCCAACAAGATGATCGGCCTGATCGTCCAGGTCTACCAACGCAAGTCGATGGGCACCATCGTCGGCCCATCGGGCGTGAGCAAATCAACCGTGCTCACGTACATCGCCGCCGGGCGAATCGCCGGATCGGTGCACATCGAGCTGAACTCAACTGACAAGACCATCAGCCAGATCTTGCGCCGCATCGCGGGCGACCTGGGCCTGGCTGATATCTATACCAAGCAGCGGCTGATGCAGAACATCATCAAGCTGCTCAAGGGCACCGACCGCCTCATCATGCTCGACGAGGCGCACTACATGGACAAGAACGCCATGAACGCGGTGCGTGACATCCACAAGGCCACCGGCTGCCCGATCATGCTCGTCGGCACCGATGACATGCTCAAGACCATCGACGACTTCACCGAGTTCCACGGGCAGATGAAGTCGCTGCTGTCCATGCACTACAACATCACCGTCGAGGCCAACCAGAGCGGCAACCCCATCTACACCGTCGACGAGATCTTCGCCTACGCCAAAGAGATGGGCATCAAGCTCACCATCGACGGTGCAAGCCGCGTCGCAGACCTGGCAAGTACGCTGGGATGGGGCGGGCTCCGCAGCGCCGCCTACCTCATGCTCAATGCCAACATCGCGTATCGGGGCAAGGCACTGACTGAGAAGCACATCAACTCAGCGCTGCTGGAGATGGAGGGCTACGACGGCTTCCAGCGCACCAAGTACAAGACCGACTCGTCACGCAAGGTGGCGGTGGCATGAGTGATCGCTCCCACCCAACCGGATGGACGCACCGGCAGCGTCAGTGCGTCATCATGGCCTGCAGCGCCGCGGGCTGGAATGCTCAGCAACGCTATATGGTCATGCTGCACTGCGGGTGCCCGCTCGATCCCAAGACCCAGCGACCCAGCATCAAGCACCCCCGCAACACCAGCGAGCAGATGGGGCTGATCATGAGCTTCGCCGAGCCCGTCGCACGCGATCGTGGCAAGCCCCTACGCCCGCCCAAGGCGCACAGGTCGTGGGAGTCGGCTGTCGCCGACAAAGCCCAACGCCAACGCCACAAGGCCCGTGAGATCATCGACGAGGCCGTCGCCGAGATCCCCAGCAAGTTCAACAGCGGGCTTGAGCGGTATGTCGTCGAGCATGTGTACGACTGCGACCAGGGCAAATCGGGCGCTGGCTTCATGGAGCACCAGCCCGAGTCGATCGAGCAATGCGACGCGCCCACCGTCTACCGAGTCATCGAGTGCCTGCGCGCCTTCGTGGGACGCGAGTTCGCAGCCCGCGGCATCGAGCCCCGCAGCTTCACTATCCCGCGCACTGCCAGACAACGAGCAAGAAGGGCCAGCTGATGGATCGGCTGACCACCCAACCCACCCCCGAGTGCATGGAGGCACGCGATGGGACGAAACAACGACGACCAGATGCGGTTCGCGGATCTCGACGAGCTGCCCAAGATCCAGCGCGTCCACGACACGGGCGACACCGTGATCGAGTCAACCAGCTCGCCCAACACACACTCACCGCAGCGCAACCGCAAGGTGCTCAAGGTGCGCTGGCTGCTCTGGGACTACATACGGAGCCACGGCGTCGGTCACGAGTTCCAGGCGGTCGATTTCTCGCACCATGCGGCCCAGCAGCCGCAGTTCGAGCCCGACCTGGACATGCGTCTGACGGGCGGGATGTTCCGCGCGATGGTCAACGCGGGCGTGCTCGAGCAAATCGGGTTCCGCAACAACGGCGGCAACAAGGCGACGGGCTACCACGGCACCCCGCGCACCGTCTATCGCGTGGCGATCCTCGACTTCTCTCTGCTGGGCTGGCCCGAGGATCTCAGCGGCATCGAGCAGGACGGCGTCTGGGACGACAACTCCCCGCCCAAGCGTCGCCAGGCGGTGCCCGCGTGAGGATCGCCCTGTCCATCCAGCTGACCAAGTCGCAGCTCGCGTCCGGTATTTCAGGGGCCGAGTGCATCTTCATACCTGATGTGCGCTTCACGACCTGGGAGCCCTTCGCCGACGACCGCCAGCTGCCCTGGGGGCTCAAGGTCTACCGCTCGCTGGGGCAGGCATGCGCCGCCCGCCGCTCGCAGCTCCGGTACCGGCGACACGGTCTCGCGCCCGAGGTCGGCGAGCTGGTCCGCGTCTGGCTTCCCGATCGCACTACGCCGCGCTACGGCTACTTCACCGAGCAGATCGACGGCGAGACCTGCGAAGCGATGTACGACGACGGCACGATCAGCTTCGACAGCATGCCCCAGCACTTCTGGGACACCATCGATCGGCTCAAGAAGCTCGGCTACAGCGACCTCGATCAGCACCTGGAAAACCTGATGTTCGACACGCGCCGCCTGCGCTGGGTCGCCATCGACTTCGGCGCGTACTCGAACGAACCACCAAAGCAAAAAGGAGTGGGGCCGGGCGCATGAACACCCGGCACCCCTGACGACGGCACCGCCTGGACAGCAAAGACCGTCGCCAAGTGAGGATATGAACATGGAAGTGAAAAATCTCAATGAGCAAGAACTCAATGCAGCGTCTCGTGAAGGGGGACGCGATGATCAAACTACGCTCGGTGCCGACCGAGAGCGCCCAACTCGTGCTCACCGACCCGCCTTACGGGATCGGGTACCAATCCACCACCGGCGTCAAGATCAAGAACGACGAGCGACCGTTCATCTGGTGGATGCACGATGCGCACCGCATCTGCAAGCCGGGCGGGGGCATCCTTTGCTTCACACGCTGGGACATCCAGGACAGCTTCAAGCTGGCGATCGAAGCAGCGGGCTTCAAGATCCGATCGCAGGTCGTGTGGGACAAGGGGGGCAATGGGATGGGCGACTGCAAGACGCAGTTCTCCCCTCGTCACGAACTGATCTGGTGGGCGACCAAGGGAAAGTTCGCATTCCCAAACGAGCGTCCATTGAGTCTGATCTCTGTGCCAAAGCCAAGAGGCAACAAACGAACTCACCCGACCGAGAAGCCGGTCGAACTGATGTACCAGCTGATCGAAGCAACGACTCGCCCAGGCGATCTGGTCGTCGATCCCTTCACAGGGACCGGCGCGTCGGGCGTCGCATGCACGCTCAGCGGCCGCCGGTTCTTCGGCACTGAACTCGACGGCAAGTACGCACGCAAAGCCCGTGAACGAATCGCGGCAGCAAGGGGCATGAGCCATGACGACTACTTCAATCGCTGAACACAACCCGTTGCACCTGGACCCCAACCTGGTGCTGGAGACCGTGTGCGACCTGCTCGCAATCGACACCGTCGACATCGTCGGGGCGTCACGCATCAGCGGCACCGCCAAGCTCGCCCTGGCATGCATCGCCGAGATCCTGCGCAAGCGCAACGGCATGAAGATCAGCCAAATCGCCGTGCGCTTGCGGCTGCCAAATCACAAGATCCGAGGTGCGATCGAGTCGCTCGACGCGGGCCACCTGGACACCGTTGCCGCGCACTGGGAATACCGATCTGCGATGCACTTCTTTGCCCACTGCTGCCACAATATCGATACCGAACGCACCAGTAGACTCGCCAAGGAGGCCGCCTGATGCCTCTACTACAACCGATCAACCCGGAGATCCTGCGCGACCAGGTGGTTGCCGACTGCGGCATCGAACTGGCCGACCTGTTCAGCAACACACGCAGAGCCAAGGTCGTGTTTGCCAGGGCGATCATCTGCACCGTGCTCCGGCAACACACGATGCTCTCGCTTCCCGAGATCAACGGCGTGATCAGGTCACGCAAATCGAGCCACGCCATCGTGCTCGACGCGATACAACGCGTCCGCTCTGGCGGTCACGACGATGACGCCAAGTTCATCACCGGCCTTCCATGCACCGCCCTGGAATACGCCAACTACTGCTTCATTCGCGCGGGGGAAGCATCACTGGTCGAGTCTCAACCCGAGGCCGTCCATCAATCAGCGCCAGACAACACGCAGCCACGGCGGCCGCGTGTTCAAGCCAAACGCACCGATGCATCCAAGGCCCGCCACAAGCCCGCCCTGGCCGCAGCTGAACCTGCACCCAAAGACCAGCCCTCCCCCGTCTACGACGAAGTGCTCGTAGCGCTCTCGATCACCCCGAAAAAGACCGCGATGATCCAGCGTGAAGTCGAAATACAGCTTGGTCGCAAGATGCATCGACGCACCATCACCCGTGCACTTAGAACCGCCGAGCAGCGTGGTGCCGCGATGGAAACCGTGCTCGGCTGGGCCGAACCCATCGACGACCTTTCACCCCATTTTGCCGGAGATACCCCATGTTCGCACTAGCCGTGTCGTTGATCTGGTGCACCTGGATGGTGTGCGATACTTGGAAGCAAGTCAAAGGCGTGGCCGGGCAGTCCGTAGACCAGCCGGAGGCCGAAGGATGAACACCAACCAGCTCCCCCCACTCGGTGATAACGACTCATGGACCGGCCCCGATCCCGAGCCGTTGCAGATTATCCCAACGCTCGTCGTTGGTGAACATGGGGGGCTGGACCTCAATCTGTTCCGACTTGAGAACCTTCAGCGGTGTGAGGCGGTGTTTCACGAACTGGATTCCTGGTCACCAACAGACTGGGCCTGCGCGTTGGCCGGAGAGGTGGGCGAGTTATGCAACCTGCTCAAGAAGCAACGCCGAGGTGATCAGGTCGACTCAAACGAGATCGCCAAAGAGATCGCTGATGTTCTGACATATTTGGATCTGCTGGCGTCGCGATGCGGCGTCAATCTGTCTGAGTCGACAGTCGCAAAGTTCAACGAGGTTTCTTTGCGTCGCGGGTATGAACGGATGATGTCACTATCGCCGAATCTCCATCGCTCGACGACTCCACGCGCCTGCCCGACCTGCCCGCCCGCTACTGCCCAGGACGCCACTCCGTGAAGCCCGCCCGCCCCATCTTCGGTATCCCAGTCTGCTGCTGGCCAGAGGCCGCATGGTGGCTATTCAAGGGCATCGCCTGGGGCTGGATCGCCGTGCGTCTGGATCGATCTGTGCTTCCCAGTGCCCGGTGGCTGACCTGGCGATGCTGGTACATGCCCGGCTTCGTCCACCCGTGGCGATACGGCATGCCATGCAACCACGACCGACTCGAACGAACACCGAACCACGCGCGCACCGTCGGCGCGCAGCGCGCACCGTGAGCGCGCACCGCGATACCGCTCTCGGCGAGCTACCCGCGTTCCTGTCCGCTAATTAATTGCCCATTGGCGACAACGCCCGATCGAATCCGGCATTTTGAGAACGCCCGCCCGAATCGCCGTAAACCCCAACAATACAACGATCTACCGCGATACGACGCAATACGCTGCCTTGTCCGGTTATTTACTGCCCATCATGCCTGAATCGGGCTTTCCGGGCTGTTCCTGGGCTCGATTCTCACGCTCGCTGCGTGCCAGCGAGGTATATGCCGCGAACCCGAAGGGAACCTTCTCCTCGCTGCTCTCCTGCTGGTCCTCGATTCCCTCGAGCAGGGACTGGGAGACCGAGTGCACGCCCACGACCTGACTGATCGGGAAGGTGTAGGTCTCCCCGGTTGGGGTGGTGACCCGGAAAATGCTGCACTGCACATCATTGCTCAGCGACCGATCGAGTTCGGTGTTGGGCAGCGAGCAGGAAAAGACCGGGGTGACATCGGCGATGGGGATGCGTTGGCCCAGCGTCGTGATGACCCCCATACGCCCATCGAAGAGCTCGTTGACGGGCGAGCCGCTGGACTGGGCATCGCTGATGCCCGTGCCCAATCGTCCGCTGCTCTCGGCGGCGGCGCTGGCCAGGGCCATCAGGATCTCGCGGCAGATGTTCTGCCAGAACACATCCCGACGCGCCTGTACCCTCGTGGCGGGTGGCATGATGCCCGGTGCGTTGGCTTGGGGCGCGTGGCCATAGACCGTGCCGGGTGAGGGGCTGTCTTCGGGGACGCCCTGCCCCAGGTCGTGCATGGCGCGGGACTCGATTCTGGGCTGATCAAACGGCTCGGTCATGTCAGAAGCATACGCACGCGGATAACCCGACCAGACCTTCCCCCCATGGCACGGCACATCATGACCAGACCGCACAGCCCGCACAGTGTATTGGCCTGTGCGTATTGGACGAAGTCTGGGGAAAAGTCCTCCCGGCACAGGGCCGATAGAGCCTGTACGAGGAGAGATCTATCTATGAGCGGGAAGAACAACACCAACGCATTCAACGAGGTTCGGGCCATTCTTGGGAAGCTCGATCGCTCGATCGACGAAGCCCGCTCAAAGCGTCTCGAACCGGACCAGCCCGTGCGTCGGGACCCGGCCCCCACCGAGCCCGCCTCAGAACCAGGCGCGACGGATCTCGATCGTGAGATCGGTGGCTCCAGCACCCCGGCCTCAAAGACCGAGCTGCAACGCAAGGGCGCGAGCTTCGGGCGGGCCAAGCCGCTCAACCGTGGGGACGAGAACCCACGCCAGTGGCAAACGCCCGGCGATGATGATCAGCTCATCGGCTGAGGACACGCATTCAAACGATCCATCAGGGCCGCTGGGTTTCGATCCAGCGGCTCATTTTTTCGCGCAGCACGGGCAGTGGCAGCGCCCCGTCGCCAAGCAGCTCGTCATGAAACGCACGCAGATCGAAGGCATCGCCGAGCTGGGATTCTGCGTCTCGGCGAATCTTGAGGATCTCGATCTCGCCCATCTTGTAGCCCGTCGCCTGACCGGGCCAGCCGATATACCGATCAATCTCCGCTTCGATGTTGTGCAACGCCAGGGCGCTGTTCTTCTGCATGTATTCGACGGCTCGCTCGCGTGACCAGCCCTTGCTGTGCATGCCGGTATCAACGACCAAACGCATGGCCCGCCACATCTCCATGTTCAATCGCCCGAAATCGCTATACGGGTCCTCGTAGAGCCCGAACGCGCCCTCGCCCATCTCCAGCCCGAGCTTCTCGGCATACAGGGCCCAGCCCTCGACGAAGCCCGTGAACCCCATGGTCTTGCGAATAGGATGCTGGTTCTCGATCTCCTGGGCCAAGGCGATTTGCAGGTGGTGCCCGGGGACGGCCTCGTGCAGGGTCAGCGCCATCATCTCGGTCTTTGGACGCTGATCGAGCTTGGTCAGGTTGGCGACAAAGTAGCCGGGCCGACCCGTGTTGAGCGAGCCGGGGTAGTAGTAGGCCGTGGGTGCTGATTCGGCGCTGAGCCCGGGGAGCGGGCGCACGCCGTAGGTCAGGCGTGGGAGCGTGCCAAAGAGTTTGGTGAGTTCGGGGTCGATGGTCTTGCAGATGACCTTGTAGGCATCGAGCAGGTCTCCCGGGAAGTCGTAGTAGAAACGCGGGTCGGTGCGCACATACTCGGTGAATGCGTTGAACTTCGCGTCGGAACTGGCCCAGCTCTTGTCGTTGCCGGACCAGTCGCTGCGTGCGATGACGCCCATCATCTCCGACTTGATGCGCTTGACCTCATCGAGCCCGATCTGGTGCACCTCGTTGGCGTCGTACTCGGGGAGGGTGGTGTGCGAGGTGATCATGGCGCTGTAGGCCTCGATGCCGTCGACGCTCTGGGCCGCCCCCACCGTTTCTCGGCAGGCGGGCAGGTACTCGTTGTTCAGGAACACCGCCAGCTCCTGGTACACCGGGATGATGCGCTGGGCGATGATCTCGCGGGCTTCGATGGCCAGCGGGTCGTCCTGATCGAGATCAAGGAACGGGCCATAGAAGGGGGACTTGGTCGGGTCCTCACGGAACTCGGGGGCGGCCTGGGCCATCGCCTGATCGACAGCTGGCTCGACCACGACACGCGGGGGTACACGCCCATCGCTGATGCCCAGGCGCATGTTGTCGATCGCGTCGCCGACCGCGATCGGGACGCGTTTGAGCTTGGTCAGGTAGTCCTGGTAGTGCTTGCGAGTGTTGAGCGGGACCGAGTCGCCCATTTGGGGGAGCCAGACCTGCGGGCCTCCGATCGAGTTGACGGGCATCTGCCAGTCCTTGAACTTGGCGAGCCGCTGGTTCTGCGTCCACTGATAGATCAGCAGGTCGGCGGCCAGATGGTCGGCATCGCTGAAGCCCGAGCGGTCGAGCGATTGGAGTTCTTCGAGCAATGCCCGGGTCTGGCGGTTCTGCTTCTCGATCGCGGCCGCCGAGCCGTCTCCCAGCTGATCGTTGCGGGATTCATCATTGAGCAGGGGGCCGATGCCATCCGGGCTGGCTTCGTACATCTGGTCGATCGCCCGGTTCATCAGGTCCCAGAGCCCCGGGTCGCGTCCCTCGGGGACGGGAGGCAGGTAGTCCTGGGCCGCCGCGTGTGTGGCTGGGAGCATCAGGGCCAGGGCGAGCAGGATCAGACGGGCGAGTCGAGAGGCGGTATTCATAGCCAGAGCATAGTGCAGGCGAGGGGTTGGCACCAATTTCAAGCGTTGTGCGTTGGCTTGCGGACTGCACGGGCGTACGATTCACCCCGGTTCGCCCTGCGAGCCGGGCCATTCGGGGGAATGGTGTAATTGGTAGCACGAGGGATTCTGATTCCCTTAGTTCGGGTTCAAGTCCCGGTTCCCCTACTTTCTGATTGAACGCACGCCTCGGCCCATTGCCGGGGCGTGTTTTCGTATACTGGTACATGCCCGACCCGATCACACCCAATGACATGCTGCCCAAAGCCACCTCGCTCGAGAGCAAGCTCGACATCGCCAAGAACTGGCTCCCCCGCTACACCGGGATGCCCATCGACCAGTTCGGCGATTATGTGCTGCTCACCAACTTCTCCAACTATGTGACCGAGTTCGCAGAACGCTTCAACTGCGATATCCACGGCGTGGGCCGCCCGATGCAGGCCGCGACCAATAGCGCCGGGCTCACCATCGTCAACTTCGGGATCGGCTCGCCCAACGCCGCGACCATCATGGACCTGCTCAGCGCCCGCATGCCCGACGGCGTGCTCTTTCTGGGCAAGTGCGGGGGGCTCAAAGACTCGACCGAGATCGGGCACTTCGTGCTCCCCATCGCCGCGATCCGAGGCGAGGGCACCAGCGACGACTACTTCGCCAAAGAGGTGCCCGCGCTGCCGAGCTTCAAGCTCCACAAGTTCGTGTCCGACCGCATCGTGCAGCGCGACCTTGAGTACCGCACCGGCGTGGTCTACACCACCAACCGGCGTGTCTGGGAGCACGATAAGAAGTTCAGGGGACGGCTCAAACGCATGACGGCGCTGGCGATCGATATGGAAACCGCGACGGTCTTCATCGTGGGACACCACAACCAGATCAGCCGCGGGGCGTTGCTGCTGGTCTCTGATGTCCCCATCACACCCGAGGGGGTGAAGACCGAGGAATCGGACAAGAGCGTAACAGCCCTCTACGCCAAAATGCACTTGGAGATCGGCATCGAGGCGATGACGCACATCGGGACGCAGGGCGAGCCGATCAAGCACTTTACCTACTAGGGATCAGGGATCGGGGATCAGCCATCAGGGGGTTTGGCGGGTGGTGCGCGTGCCGGGTAGAGAAACTCTATAATGAATGTACGCAAGGACGCGTAGGACACCTACCCGCGGAGCACTGATGAATCTCTCGCAGTTCTTTGAGCACTGGTCAATCGTCGAGAACCCGTTTCGCGACGAGGAGGCCCGACACGACGCGATCTTTGCGCGCATGGGTATCAGCCCCATCCCCCGGGCCGAATCGGGCGCCGAAGCCGCGCCGGGGGCGCTCCCGCTGGCGATGCCCCGCATGCAGAGCATGCACCCCGACTTTGAGAAGATCCTGGGCGATGTCGGTCAGCCCTCGACCTCGATCGTGTTCGGCGAGAAGGGGTCCGGCAAGACCGCGATCCGCTTGCAGCTGGCCGCCAAGATCGAACGCCACAATGCCGCCAGCCCCGATCGCAAGGTCTTCCTGATCCCCTACGACGACCTCAACGCGGCCCTCGACCATTACAACTCGTCCGTCAGCAGCAAGAAGGACGCCAACCCGTTCACCGAGATGCGTCTGGTCGATCACATCGACGCGATCCTCAGCAACGGGGTCTCGCGGGTGCTCGGGACGCTGCTGCCCGGCGGCAACGATGCGCCGACCGCGGACTTGGGCGAGCACCCCACCAAGGCGGCCCGCAAGCTGCCTCAGAGCGTGCGCAAGGACATGCTCCTGCTCCAAGCCGTCTATGACAGCGCCGACACAAGCGGGCAACGCACGGCCCAGCTCCGCCACATGCTCAAGCTCCCCGCCGGCGGGATCAACCCATTGATCGCCATCCTGCTTTGGATCGGGTGGGTGCCTTCGATCGCCCTCTTCCTCTGGGCACGCATGTTCGCCGAGTTCGAGGGCATGTGGGTGATGGGCACCGACATCGTCTCGGGCCTGCTGTTTCTCGCTTGGGCGGGGATCATGATCAAGGCCTTCCTGCTCGATCGCCTGGTCGTCAACCGGGTCGCGGGCAAGCTGAGCAAGCAGCTGCGCATGGTCAACCGCCCAACCAACGGCTACCTCGGCTCGCTGCGACGCATGCCCCGGAGCGTGCTCGGTTCGGGCGAGCTGCCCCTGGACGACTCCGACGAACAACGCTACGCGATGCTCGGGCGACTGCGCCGGTTCATCGAACACTTCGGCTACACGGGCATCCTCGTCGTGATCGATCGTGTCGACGAGCCCACGCTGATCAACGGCGACCCCGACCGCATGCGCAGCGTCATCTGGCCCCTGCTCAACAACAAGTTCCTGCAGCTGGAGCATGTGGGCATCAAGATGCTCCTGCCCATCGAGCTGCGCCACGCCCTGTTCAAGGAATCGAGCGCCTTCTTCCAGGAGGCCCGCCTCGACAAGCAGAACATGATCGAACGCCTGAGCTGGACGGGGGCGATGCTCTACGACCTGTGCAACGCCCGATTGGGTGTGTGCCGACCGGCCAACGCCGAGCCGATCTCGCTGATCGATATCTTCGACGAGGATGTGACTCGCAACGATCTGGTCGAAGCGCTCAACAACATGCAGCAGCCGCGTGACGCGTTCAAGTTCATGTACCGCGTGCTCAGCGAGCACTGCGCGAGCGTGACGGCCGAGGACGGACGCTGGCGGGTCGCCCGCCACACACTCGACCGCGTACGCCGTGATGAGGCCGAGCGGGTGATGCAGCTGCAACGCGGGATCAGGCCGGCGTAATCATTCGGCATCTTCCCCAGGATGACCGCTGCGGGGTGCCCGTACTCGCGTCGAAGACGCGCAGTGCGGCGTGGGTCGTCATCGTGAGTTGAACGAGCATGTATAACGAAGGCAATCGGTGGAAAACCGCACTGCGCCGCTGCGCGGCGAGTACGGGCACCCCGCAACTGCAGCGCGGAACTCGCCCGGCGTGATCTTTGTGCCTTCCCCGCCCCGCGGGGAAGGTCGGCCCGGCGCAGCCGGGGTCGGATGGGGTCTTCTGAAACATCGAACGCGCACCAAGTCCCCTCCGCCGCTCCGCCTCTGGCGGATCGATACCTCCCCGCGAGGGCGCGGGGAGGGACAGAACGATGCTTTGGGATCACCGGGAGGGTGCGACGAACTACAGCCGCTCGATCTCCACCCCGCCGGGGATCGACTTGAGGAACGATCGCCCATAGCCCGTCGTCAAGACACGCGGGTCGAGGACCACGACGCGGCCCGTGTCGGTTGAGCTGCGGATCAGTCTGCCGAAGCCCTGCTTGAACCGGATGACGGCACGGGGCAGCGCGTCGTCGCGGAAGGGATCGCCGCCCTGCTGCTTGATGCGCTCGCCGCGGGCTTCGACGATGGGTCTGTCCGGCGGGTCGAAGGGCAGGCGCGTGATGATAACATTGCGCAGGGCGCTGCCTCGGACATCGACACCCTGCCAGAAACTCGCCGCCCCGAACAGCACGCCGCGTTCGCACTGGCGGAACTCGTCGAGGATCTGTGTGCGTGAGCCACCCCGCCCGTGGACCCAGACACGCATACCCATGGACTCGAGCGGGCCTCGGAGCCGATCGGCGGTCTGGTAGAGCAGCTTGAAGCTGGTGAAGAGGACGAACGCGCCGCCGTCGGTCGCGACGACCTGATCGTGTACGCGTGAGGCGATAGCGTCGTCGAAGCTCTCTTGGCCGGGCACGCTGTTGCGCTTGTAGCCGGGCGATGGCACGGTGGTGTCGACGATCACCCGCACCTGGCGTTGGTAATCGAAGGGCGATCCAAGCTGCAGGGTCTTGGCCCCCTCGGCACCGAGGCGATTGAGCGTGTGCGCGAAGGCGGTCTCGACATGCTCGGGCTCCTCGTCTTCATGCACCTGGCGGGTGCTGAGCGTGGCGCTGGTGAGGACGACGCCGCACTCCTGACCGAAGAGATGCTCGCGGAGCAGCGGCGCGACCTCGATGGGCGAGCATGAGAGCGTGACTTTGGGCCCGCCGCGCCCGGTTCCGGGCGATGATTCGACCCAGTAGACGCAGTTGGGAATCGCCTGTTCGATCAGCGCGTGGGCCTGATCGCCGATTTCGGCGGCTCGGATGCTGTAGGCGTTAAGCTCGAACTGGTCGGGCTCGCGGGGGACGAGGTCCTTGAGTCGCTTGAGACGCACCGAGAGGTCGTTCATCGCCTGGCTGAGCGTGTCCTCGATCATCTTCGGCTCGCGCATGCGCCCGTTGACGAGCTTGCCCGACATCGTCAGGCGGTACAGGTTGTCGAAGAACTGCTCGCAGCACCGGCGGGCGTGCTCGACGAGCTTGTAGGCCTTCTCGATGGGCTCGATGTCGCCCGCCTGCAGGGTCAGGTCGCTCAGGTAGCCCTTGCCGGTTTTGTGGTTGTAAAGCTGGTTGAGCAGGAACGACACCCGCCATTCGGTCAGTCGCAGCCCGAAGTGGTCCGCCGCCGCGTCCTCCACGCCGTGGGCCTCATCGAGAATCACATGGTCGTACTGGGGCAGGAAGCCCGTCCCCATCACCCGCAGGGCCAGGTCGCTGAAGAACAACGCGTGGTTGCACACGAGCAGTTGGGCGCCGTCCATCTCGCGCCTCGCGCTCTGGTAGAAGCACTCGTTGTAGGTGGGGCACTTTCGCCCCATGCAGTTGGCGCTGTCACTCATGACATGCGTCCACACGCCCGGGCGTTCGAGCTGGGGCAGCGAGGAACGGGTGCCATCGGTTGTTTCGTACGCCCAGTCCTCGATCGAGTCGAGCGTGCGTCGTTCTGCGGGGTCGCCCAGCAGCTTGTTCTTGCGTTCGCTGGCGAGCTTGAGGCGTCGGATGGACATGTAGTTGCCGCGCCCCTTGACGAGCACCGACTTGCATGTGCCGAACGACTCCAGTGCCCGATCGAGCAGCGGGATGTCCTTCTTGACGATCTGCTCCTGCAGCGCGATGGTGTTGGTCGCGACGACGATGGTCTCGCGGTTCTGAATCGCCCGCATCATCGCGGGGACCAAGTACGCAAAGCTCTTGCCGACCCCCGTACCCGCCTCGACGAGCAGGTGCGACTTGTCCTCAAAGGTGCGTTCGACGGCACGCGACATGGCAATCTGCTGATCGCGCGCCTCGTACCCCTCGCCGAGCAGGGTTGCGATGGGTCCTCCGTCACTCAGGATGGACTCAACGCCATTCATCCTTTGGCGTGCTCCTGCGCGGCTTCGTTATCCTCCCCCTCGAGTTGCATCTTGAGCAGTTCCGCGTAGCGCCCGTCGCGTTCCATCAGCTCGCTGTGTGTGCCGATCTCGCGCACGCGACCGTCCTCAATCACAACAATCCGGTTGGCGTGGCGAATCGTGCTCAGGCGGTGGGCGATCACGAAGCTGGTGCGATTCCGCATCAACCCCGCCAGCGAGTTTTGGATCAGGCGTTCGCTCTCGGTGTCCAGGGCGCTGGTCGCCTCGTCGAGGATCAGGATGCGAGGGTCCGCCAGGATCGCGCGGGCGATTGCGAGGCGTTGCTTCTGCCCCCCCGAGAGGCGCACGCCGCGTTCGCCGATGCGGGTGTCGTAGCCGCGTTCGAGTTCGGTGATGAAGCCGTGGGCGTTGGCGGCCTTGGCCGCGGCGATGATGTCCGCCTCGCTCGCGTTGCGTCGGGCGTAGCCGATGTTGTCGCTGACCGAGCCGTCGAAGAGGAACACATCCTGCTCGACGATGCCCAGCAGCGAGCGGTACTGCTCGATGGGGATCTCGCGCAGGTCGATGCCGTCGATCGTGATGCGTCCCTCTGTCGGGTCGTCGAATCGGGCAATGAGGTTGCAGAGTGTCGTCTTGCCCGCGCCCGAGGCACCGACGAGGGCGATGACCTCGCCCGGCTCGACCTCGATGTTGATATCAACCAGCACCGGCTCGCCGCGGGTTGTTGATTCGGTCTCCCCGGTGTCGTTGGTGTCGCTCTTCTTGCTGCGGGTGGGGTAGGCGTAGGTGAGCGATTCGATCGCGATGCGTCCCTGTACCTTTGCCGGGTCGATGCTGACGCTCGGCTCGGTGTCGGCGAACTCGCGTTCCTCGGCCAGCAGGTCCAGCACCCGATCCAGGGCCGCCAGGTTGTTCTGGACATTGGTCGCGCTGGCCACGAGCGCCTCGAGCGGGCCAAGCAGGGCCAGCAGGTAGGCGCTGAAGGCCATGAGGTCGCCGATGGTAAGCACGCCGTCGATCACGGCACTGCCGCCGTAGATCAGGACCGCGACCGATGCGAGCGGGATGAGCATCATCCAGATCATCTCGACGCTTCGGGCCCACCACCATGTGTAGAGCTCCTGACGCGCCAGCAGGTGCCCCTCGCTGGTGAAGCGGGCGGCCTCGGAGTGCCTTCGATTGAACGCCCGCACCACGCGCATGCCCGAGAAGGCCTCGGCACTCATCGCGTCGATACCCTGCCTCCGAGAGCGGATATCGCGGTACATGGGGCGGATCTTGGTAATCCAGGTTTTGTGCGAGAACCAGATGACGGGCAGCACCAAAAGCGCGCCGATGACGAGGCGCCAGTCGATGAGCAGCAGCACGACCAGCGTGCCGATGAGCTGGGTGATGGCGCGCCATGGGTTGTAGATGAGCGAGAAGATCAGGTCGCCCACGCCGCCGGCGTCTTCACGCAGGATCGACGACACCCCGCCGGACTTGAGCTGGTAGATGCGGTGCAGGGGCAGACGCGATGCGTGCTCGAAGACGCGACGACGCAGCGAGACCTGCACACGCTTGGTGATGCGGGTGCACTGCCAGCGTCCCCACATGCCGATGACCACCGAGCCGAAGGCCAGCACGACCATGGCGCCGCCGAGCATCCAGATCAGCCGAACGCGGTCGGCCCGCTCGCCCGTGAACTCGCCGAGCGCGCCGGGCAGCCCGGTCGGGCCGGGCTGGTCGGTGATGATGTAGTCGATCGCGACCTTCGAGGAGTAGGGCAGCAGCAGCCCGAGCAGCACCGAGACGCTCAGGGTGAGCAGCGACATGGCCACCACGCCGCGGAACCCGGTCAGCAGGGAGATAAACGCACGCAGCAACCCCGTGAACGATCGCTTGGCACGGCGGGCACGCTTGGCTTCGGCGCGTTCATCGACATGCTCATGCACGCGCTCCTGGGCGTCGCGCTGTTTGCGTTGCTCGAGGTACTTGCGGAAACGGGATCGGCTTGAAGAACGAGAAAGGCGCACGGCAGATCGTATCCGCCGTGCGCCTCAACTGCTTGGGCATTGTTTGGTTTCTCGCCTTATCGTCGTCGACGGACCATGAACAGCCCGCCTGCGCCCAGCAGTGCCATCGATCCGGGCGAGGGGACCACGGCCTGGCTGAAGACCACGCGGAACATCGCGTCGTTGTGGTCCATATCGCCCGACGGGTACCGGATGTCCTCGACGCCGACAATCACATTCAGCGGGTCGCTGTCATCGACGACGAACTGGGGCCAGTCGGCCACGATGTTCGTCGAGAACGCGTCGATCCCGCCGGAGATGATCTCGTAGCGGAAATCCACCCGTTCGCCCGAGGCGAAGAGACGCGGCACACGGAAGGTCTGGCTCGGCGTCGCGTTCTTGTTCGTCCACAGGGTCTGCGGCGAACTCTCAAACGCGGTCTCAACCCACTGCAGCTCACCGGTGTACCCGGCGCTGGAACCGCCCCAGATCACATCAACCTGCGCGTTATCGAACGGCGAGAAGATGCCCGGGTCCTGCGCGACATAAATCCCCGCGCCCGATTGCGCCGCAATCGCCGCGATGAAACCGACCGCGCTGTACCTGATCGTTGTTCTCATGGCATATCCCTCCGATTTGGGCTTCTGTCTCACGCCTGTCCCCAAGAACAGGACTCACCCCAAGCGTGCGTTGCAAGCCGACTGGTTGCCAGCCGCGTCCGTGCAGAATCGCACAGAACAGGGGCCCGGCCCGCACAACCCAACTGACCGGGCAAGTGGCGGGAATCACCCGCGTCCGGTAAGGTATGGGTCCGCGATTGAACACCGGCACGGAAAGGGCACCACACCATGAGCGACCGCAAGAAACTCGCGCTGCACTGGCAGATCCTCATCGGGCTCGTGCTGGGCGTCATCGTGGGACTGATCATCAACGCCGCGTGGGATGCCGGGACATGGTCGTCCATGGGCGTCGAGGACCCCGCCGCGTGGGTCGCGGGGGGCGGCGTTGAGGGCAGCAATGAGGGCGCGTCCTTCGTCGCACGCAGTGCACGCTTTGTGCGCAATGCCAACGGGTTCGTGGGAGACCTCTTCCTGCGTGGGCTCCGCTTCATCGCCGTGCCCATCGTGGTGTTCTCGCTGATCGTCGGCGCGTCGAGTCTCAACGATCTCTCCAAGCTCAGCCGAATCGGTGGCAAGACCATCGGGATCTATATCTTCACCACCGCGATCGCGATCACCGTCGGGCTGTTCTTTGCCAATATCGTCAAGCCCGGCTCCACCCGGTTCATCAGCGCCGAGACCCGCGACGGGTTCATCGACCGTTTCGGTGCCGATGCCGACGCCAAGATCCTCGCCGCCCAGAAGCCCGATGTCTGGGACACCGTGCTCAACATCGTGCCCAAGAACCCATTCGAAGCCATCGCCGCGGGCAACATGCTGCAGGTCGTCTTCGCCTCGCTGCTGGTCGGGATCGCCCTGACCATGATCAAACGCGAGAAGGCCAAGCCCGTGATCGCCTTCTTCGACGCCATGACCGATGTGGTCATCAAGGTCGTCGAGATCGTCCTCATGATCGCGCCCTACGCCGTCTTCGCGCTGATCGTCGAACAGATCGCCGAGCTGGGCTTCGATATCCTCGGCTCGCTGGCGGTCTACTCGATCACCGTCGTCGCCGGGCTCGCCACGATGATGTTCGTGGTCTACCCCCTCGGCTTCAAGCTGCTCGGCGGCGTGGGCTACGGCCGCTTCTTCAGCGCGATGTCGCCCGCCCAGCTCCTCGCCTTCTCCTCCGCCAGCTCCAGCGCCACCCTGCCCGTCACCATGGAGTGCGCCGAACAGCGACTGGGCGTCAAGGAAGAAGTCAGCTCCTTCGTCCTGCCCATCGGCGCGACCATCAACATGGACGGCACCGCCCTCTACCAGGGCGTCGCGGCCGTCTTCATCGCCCAGCTCTATGCGATGGACCTGACCATCGCTGACCAGCTCACCATCGTCCTCACCGCCACCCTCGCTTCCATCGGCACCGCCGGCGTGCCGGGCGTGGGCATGATCATGCTCGTCATCGTCCTCCAGAGCGTGGGAATCCCGCTCGAGGGCATCGCGGTCATCCTGGGCGTCGATCGCATTCTGGATATGTGCCGCACGAGCTGCAATGTGACGGGCGACGCCATGGTCTGCGCCGTCGTGGCCAACTCGGAAGGGGCATTGCTGTCCGAATCCGAGGTGGTGGCCCGCGCGAGTCATCCGCTTGACGAAGACCCGATCGAAGAGGGACGGCTGGATCTGTGATGAACGCCTCTGACAGGGGGCCGGTGGTCGGCAATCCGCCAGAGGCGGACC
>DEXG01000039.1:0-2356 GCA_002364005.1 Phycisphaerales bacterium UBA3190 | reverse complement strand
GAGCGCAGCGAGGCGGAGGGGGCATCCCTCACCCCCAATCACAACCCCTTCCGTCCCGCCTTCGGCAAGCGCGGGGGAGGCGAATGCCGTAGCAGGGTGCCACGACTCGCCGCGAAGCGGCGCAGTAGTGCCGTGGGAACGACGGTTGTGTTCGATCTTGAAGTTGTTGTCACAGGCCCTTGGCACAAAGCACCCCCAGGTCGGTCCTCGGCGCACGGGTTGTCCGCCTGTCGGCGGAGCAACCCGTGGCACCCGGTATCGGGGGCGCGGGTGTTGGGTGGATGGGGAGGGGGAGACTCCCGCCCCCTGATATACGGCCTCACTTTGTCGATGACCGAGGGATCCGGCTCGAAGGCACATC
Source organism: Phycisphaerales bacterium UBA3190 (assembly GCA_002364005.1). Taxonomy (GTDB): domain Bacteria; phylum Planctomycetota; class Phycisphaerae; order Phycisphaerales; family UBA1924; genus UBA1924. Next base: position 1,995 of record DEXG01000039.1, on the reverse strand, counting down.
GCCGCTCGTTCGCCCTACACTTGCCCAATGACCACGCAAACCCCCGAATCCGCCGGCATTGTCGATCCTTCCGCTGTCCTTGATGAACGCTTCAAGGACGCGATCTCGTCCGTCCTCCCGGACCTGCCCCGCGAGCAGATCCAGACGCATATCACGCCCTCGCGACAGCCCAAGTTCGGCGATTTTCAGTCGAACTGCGCCATGCCGCTGGCCAAGCGATTCGGGATGCAGCCGCGTGAACTGGCGGCCAAGGTCATCGAGGCAATCGATGTCACGGGCATCGCCGAGCCCATGAACGAATCCAGCATCGCCGGGCCGGGCTTCATCAACATCACGCTCCTGCCCAGCGCCATCAGCGATGCGCTGGGATCGCTCGACACGCCGCAGCTCGGCATCACGCCCCCCGACAGCCCCCCCACCGTGGTCGTCGATCTCTGCGGCGTGAACCTCGCCAAGCAGATGCATGTGGGCCACCTGCGCTCAACCGTCATCGGCGACGCGATCGCCCGCCTCTACGAACGCATGGGCTACAAGGTCATCCGCCAATCGCATGTGGGCGACTGGGGCCTGCCCATCGCGATGGTCGTGCAGAAGCTCATCGAACGCGAAGATGCCGGGCTCGATCTCCAGACCGTCACGCTCGCCCAGCTCAATACCATGTACAAGCAGGCCCAGAGCGAGTGCAAGGCCGAGACCAAGGCCGTTCAGCTGCTGGAAAAGGTCGGCGGGCACCCCAAGGCCATGGCTGAGTTGGAGCTGCGCATCGAGAACGCCAACGAGCACATGGAGCGGGCCAAGTCCCGCCTGGTGGCGCTCCAGTCGGGCGACAGCGAGTCGGTCCGGGTCTGGCAGCGGATCTATGACATCACCATGAGCGCCTGCCTGCACACCTGCGCCCGCCTGCACGCCAATGTCACCGACGAGCACAGCGCCGGCGAATCGACCTACCGCGATGAGCTGGGGTCGGTGGTGCAGGACCTGATCGATCGCAAGATCGCTGAGGAAGACGACGGTGCGTTGGTCGTCAAGTGCGACGGGATCAAAGAGCCCACCATCATCCGCAAGCGCGACGGGGGCTACCTGTACGCGACGACCGACATGGCCGCGATCAAACGCCGGGTCGGTACGCTCGGCGGCGATATCGTCGTCTACTGCGTCGACTCGCGTCAATCGCTCCACTTCAAGCAGGTCTTCGCCGCGGCCCACAAGGCCGGGTATGACAAAGCCAGCGACGGGCACGACGCGTCGCTGGTGCATGCGATGTTCGGGACCATCCTGGGCGAGGACGGCAAGCCGCTCAAGTCACGCTCGGGCGAGAACCTGAACCTCAGCGACCTGCTCGATGAAGCCGTCAGCCGCGCCGAAGCCACGCTCAGCGAACGCAGCCCCGACATCACGGGCGACGAGCGCCACCAGATCGCCGAGGCGGTCGCGATGGCCGCGGTCAAATACACCGACCTGGCGATCGAACGCGTCAAGGACTACATCTTCAGCTTCGACCGGATGCTCGCCTTCGAGGGTGACACCGGCCCGTACCTGCTGTACGCGCTGGTCCGGATCCGGAGCATCTTCCGCAAGGCCCAGGAAGCAGGGATCGATACCGGTGCCATCGAATCGGCCCCGTTCGACCTGCGCGAGCCCAGCGAGAAGGCCCTGGCCCTCAAGCTGCTGCGTTACCCGAGCGTGGTCGAGGGCGCGAGTCTGAACCACGAGCCCAACCGGATGTGCGCCTATGCCTACGAACTGGCCTCGGGCTTCAGCTCGTTCTTCGATCAGTGCCCCGTGCTCAAGAACGACGACGATTCGCTCCGCGCCTCCCGCCTGCGTCTGTGTGCCCTGACCGGTCGTGTGCTCGAGGATGCCCTGCAGACGCTCGGGATCCCGACTGTCGATCGCATGTGACGGCAAGAGGCGAACCGTCAGAGGCGAACCTTCGGTGGGCAATAGGCAATCCGCCAGAGGCGGACCTTCGGTAGGCAATAGGCAATAGGCAAT
>DEXG01000012.1 GCA_002364005.1 Phycisphaerales bacterium UBA3190 | reverse complement strand
CGGACCTTCGGTAGGCAATGGGCAATAGGTGACTAGCCGCGAATGGGAATGAGCGGCCACGGTTGCGCACATAGTCCACACACCAAGATTCCCACACGACGGCGCTGGCGGTTCCATAGACCAAAGCGGTTGGTATGAACACGAAGGCTGATTCACGAAGAACCCCCGTGGCCGCTCATTTCCATTCGCGGCTAGTCAATGGAGGACGTGGTGAACACACCCGGGTGCCCTGCCTACGCGCGGCTTCGGCAGGACGAAAGTCATCTCGCATCCATCATGCCTAAACCCCGACTTCGTCGGGGCGTAGGCATGGCACCCAGCTTTATGAGTTATTGCGATACTTGGTGTGACAGTCGCTGCATGAATCGGTTAGCAGCTTGAGTGATTCGTAGGCACCCTTGATGTCGTTGTGTTCGAGGCGTGTTTCAAGCTCCGATGCCCGGTCGCGGCTGACGATCAGCATGTCGTAGAACTCGGGCCCGCCCTCGGCGGTTTCCTTGTCGTCTTCCATGCCTCGCAGCAGGTTGTGGATCTGGCCCGCCAGTGAGATGGGCGCCAGGTCGGGGTGGTCTTCGGGGGCGTTGAAGTTGTTGTCAGCGCAGTCCTGAAGGTGCTCATAGTGCCGATCCACCTCGGCCATGGCCTCGATGAAGTCCTCGATCTGCGCTTCTTCGGGCAGCTCGATCGAATCGTCGTAGAGCACCGCCCCGCTCAGGGGCTGGGCGACTTCGGCGGCTTCCCAGAGCCCCTTGTACTTGGGTGAGGTCTTGGCGAGCGTCATGTACGCGCTGGCCTGCTCGTTGCTGATGTCTCCGCTGCCGATGGCCCCGACGCACAGGGCGGCCGGGCCGCGGTGCTTGCCGTGGTGGCAGTTGACGAAGATCGGTCGTGGCATGGTTGCGATGGCGTGGGCCAGCTCGACCGATCGGTCCTCGCTGATGCCGTCGTACCCGATGGGCAGGTGGACGATGCTGATGCCGTGCTGCGCGGCCAGTTCCTTGTTGGGCGCGACGCCGTCGACCGAGATGACGGTTTTGATCCCGAGACTGGCGAGTTCTGCGTACGCGTCCTCGCCCACGGGCTCGCCGGCGGACCAGAGCTCGGGGGTGAGCTGGTGCAGGTTGTGCAGAGCGTGTTCCTCGTGCGTCTGCTGCTCATGGGCGGGCTGGGTCTCCTGCTTGGCGCTGCTCTGCTGCGAGCTGGCGCAGCCGGCGAGTGTGAGCAGGGAGACAACGATCATGGGTGCGTATTTCATACCTGAATATAGAAAAACAACGCCCGCTGGTTGCGGGCGTTGTGGGGTAATCGACTTAAAAAAGGTCGCCGTGTCAATCTTCCGGCACATCGTCTGAAGTGACGATCTCGCGGAACTTGGTGCGGAGCGCGTTGGTGATCGGTCCCTCGCCTTCGCTGATGGTGTGGGTGCCGGTGTGCTTGAGGTTGTCGTGGGTGAGCACCTCGCGCACGGCGATCATCTCGGCGGCCGAACCGGTCAGGAAGACCTCGTCGGCGTCGTAGACCTCATCGATGGTGAAGAGCTTCTCTTCGACCTCAAGCCCGAGCATGGGGCACAGCTCATCCTTGACGAAGCGACGGGTGATACCTTCGAGGATCCCGACTTCGCTCGGGGGTGTGAAGACCTTGCCATCCTTGATGATGAAGATGTTGTCGCCCGAGCCCTCGCTGACCTTGCCGTCGGTGCTGAGCATGATGACCTCGAGGAGCTGGTCCTCGGGCTTGGTGATGCCCAGTTCCTTGCTCAGGTGAATCGCTTCGACCTTGGCCATGATGTTGTTAAGGTAGTTGAGTGTCTTGACGCGCGGGTCGAGGCACTCGATCGGGGTCTTGGGGCGGTTGGCGAGCACGACACGCATGCCCTTCTCGTACATCTCGGGCTTGAAGAGCGCGATGGTGTCGGCGATGCAGATCACGCCGGCCTTGGGGCACTGGTAGGGGTTGAGCCCGAGTGAGCCCTCGCCGCGTGTGACCACGAGGCGGATGTAGCCGTTGGTGATGTTGTTGGCCTGCACGCACTGGCGCTGGATCTTGATCATCTCTTCGCGCGAGACACCGATATCGAGGAAGATCTTGTCGGCACACTCGTAGAGGCGATCCATGTGCTGCTGGAGCTTGAAGATCTTGCCGTTGTAGACCCGGATGCCCTCGAAGATCCCGTCGCCGTAGAGCAGCCCGTGATCGAAGACCGAGACGGATGCCTGCGACTTGGGCATCATCTGCCCGTTGACCCAGATCATTGGTTCCTGGGTCGGGGCGTCGGGCTGGGCTGCTTTGGGCAGCGTTCCAGACTGGTTCCCGATATCGCTGGTGATTGATGCCATGTTGTCCTCCATGATTTCAGCACTCCATTGAGTGTGTATATTCTAGCTTTCAGGTTGTTTCTTTGCGGGTCGATTGTCAATCGGGCGTGGTGTTGCCCCGATCAAGACCCGTGCAAGCCGGTCGACGCGCGACTGCTTGCGGCCGCACATCCTATACCTTGTGTGCAGCGAAATGTTTCGATCTTGCAGCGAAACCGCGTTGAACATTCACGAAAACGCTTGCTTCATGCTCTGGGCTCGATTGTTCTCACATCAAAACGATGGTCGATGCCTGCCGGTTCGCACCCAATGCGGATTAACTGGCGGTACGGATCTCGGCCCCGAGTGTCGATTTGGCCCGCTCAGCGAGCAGTTCGACCTGCGGGTCGACTTCTTCGTGACGCAGTGTGCGATCCGAATCTCGGAAGTGCAATCGCAGCGTGACCGATTTCTTGCCCTCGCCCAGCTGCTTGCCTCGGAAGATATCGACCATCTCCCAACCCACGCAGCGATCGAGATTGAGCCCCTGGGCCATCTGCTCGATCTGGGCCCAGCTGGTCGGTTCGGGGACGATCAGCGACAGGTCGCGGTCGATGCCCGGGAACTGCGGGAGCATCTGGGCATCGGATCGGGGCGGGTACGCGTCGATCAGCGGCTGGATCTGCAGCTCCGCCCCAACCAGCGGGTTGTCGAGGTCGTGCGCCTTGCGTGCCGCGTCGGAGATCAGCCCGTAGCCACCGATCTGGGTGGTCTGGCCGTCGCATTCGATGCTGACCCTGGCGTACGCGTTGGCGTCGTATCCCTGATGCTCGGGCTTTGCGGGCTCGATGACGGTTCTGGCGGTCGGGCCGAAGACGGACTTGGCGATGGTGTCGATGCTGCCTCGCATGACACGCAGTGCGTGCTGGAGGTCGTCGTGTTTGGGCTTCTTGCCCTCGAAGGGGACATCGACGAGCATGGCCAGGGCGCGGTATTCGTCGGTTTCTCGGGTGCCGGCCTTCTGGGCGAAGGACTGGGCAACCTCGTAGAGGCGGACGCCCCCGGGTGTGCTCACGCGGGCGCTCTGGTTGGCGTGGCGGGTCGAGAGCAGCCCCAGCAGCACGCTCGGGCGCAGGGTGGGCTCGGCCTTGCGTCGATCGTCGTCGACGCAGACGAGGTCGGTGCCCTCACGCTTGAACAGCTCGCCCTTCTTGGGTGAGGTGAACGAGAAGGTGATGGTTTCGTAGAAGCCCAGCCCGGTGAGGGCGCGGGCGATGGTGCTCATGGCCCGTTCGCTGGTCTGCGGCTCACGCGCCCGCACGGGCAGCGTCTCCTGCACGGGGATGACCGCCAGCGACCGGGCGCGGGCGACTTCCTCGATCAGGTCGATCTCGCGTGTCACATCGTGCGAGCGGTGGGGCGGGATGACGCAGCGCAGGTGCCCGTCGTCTTCGATGGTGGTCTTGAACGAGAGGGCATTGAGCAGGTCGGCCATCTCCTGTGGCTCGGTATGGACACCCAGCAGCTGGTTGCAGCGGTCGGGGCGCAGCCCGATGGCGGTGTCCTTGGGCAGCGGTGCACCGTCGCTGAGGACACCCTCGGCGAGCTGCCCGCCGCTGACCTGGCAGATCAGGGCCGCGGCTCGCTGGGCGGCGTAGTCGATGGTGCGCGGGTCGATGCCCCGTTCGAAGCGGAAGGCCGCGTCGGTGCGGATCTGCAGGCGACGCCCGGTGTTGCGGACGCTGACCGTGTCCCAGGTCGCCATCTCGAAGACGACGGTGGTGGTGCTGTCGTCGACCTGCGAGTCGTGCCCGCCGATGATGCCCGCCAGTGATTGGGGGCCGTTTTCGTCGGCGACGACCAGATCGCTGGGGCGCAGCTTGTGCTCACCGGCGTAGAGGGTGTTGACCTTCTCGCCCTCGCTTGCTTCACGCACGATCAGCGTGTGGCCCGCGAGCTTGTCGTAGTCGAACACATGGCACGGGTTGCCCAGCTCGAGCGTGATGTAGTTGGTGACATCGACGACATTGTTGATCGATTTCTGCCCGAATGATTCGAGCGCCTCACGCAGCCAGTCGGGAGACGGGCCGATCTTCACATTCCGGATCAGGCGGGCGGTGAAGAGGGGGCAGCGATCGGGGACCCGGTTCTCGAGGGTCAGCTCATCGCCGATGGGCGCCCCGAGGGGCGATTGCTCGACTTTGGGCAGCGTGAGCGTGCGTGGCTTGTCGGCATAGCGGGCGGCCGCGATCTCTCGCGCGATGCCCACATGCCCGAGGCAATCGCCCCGGTTGCTGGTGACCTCGACATCGAGGATCGTGTCCCCGTTGAGCCCGGGCTTGTGCTCTTCGATGGGCATGCCCGCCTGGGTCATGATGTGATCGACCTGATCGGCCGTCACATCGCCGGGGGTGAGGTACTGATTGAGCCAACGCAGTGAAATATCCATGGGAGCAAAGGATAGCCGGGTGATGCCCGTAAGTGCGGCACCTGATAGACTCTATAGATGATGCACACGATCCGAACCTGCGTGTTGATGCTGCTGGGCGTCCTTCTGGTTTCCTGTACGACAACGCAGGAACGCGAATCGATCGCCCTGCCCGAGCAGCGACCGAGCGATTTCACGCTGGGGATCGTCGTGTTCGGGGACTCGGATGCGCAGGCGACCGAATCACGCTCGGCCCGGTACATCATCGAGCCCGACGGCACCCTGCGGGCGTCGTTCGGCGAGGGCTCCGGCGGGCTCACCTACCCCCCGATCACACGCCGATTGGATGGCGCGGAGCTTGATGCGATCTGGGATCGCGTCCGGTCGCTGGGGCTCGGCGGGGATGACTGGCGTTTCGTCCGGGCACCCGAGCAGTTCCATACCCAGATGGGCTCAGAGCGTGGCTATCTCCTGGAGATCCGGTCCGAGGTCCTGTTTAGCGCGTGGAGCACCGACGCGGACACCCGATTCATCCAGACCCTGACACGCGAACTGGCGTCGCTGGCATGGGTGACGGATTGAGACCTGTCCTCGATTCCATCACAGAGAAGGTCGAGATCGAGATCGAATCAGACGCGCATGTCCCGGTCATGATCGAGAGCCGGTTCGGCGCACATGAGATGTACTACTGGCGGACGCTCAACGACCGAAAGAGGATGTGCGAGTTCATGTTCGATGTCGAATCTGGGCGGTTCTATCGGATGACGCTCATGGCGACGGGGTGCGATCTCATAGAATACGAGTCAGGCACGTTTCAGCCCGATCGTGTCGTGATCGGGCATCCGGTATTCCGGCAGATGGATGGGGCAGAACCGTCTCGGCACTTACGCGTGGTTGAGACAGAACATCCGATGTGGATCGGGTTGTGCACAGACCGGCGCGAGATCATGATTCGATTCGTTGAGCAACCAGCGGTGAGGGAAGTTGACTCTCAACTTGGCATAGCTTGGGGCTTTGAAAAATCTGAAGAGCTGGTCTATATCCGTGTTTACGAGGGCCCCGATGACATGATCGACAATCTGATCGCGGACTCGGGCGCATTGTCGGACAAACCCCAAGCCGATTCGATTTCGTAACCTACGCTATGAAAATGGCTACGAACGATCTTCAAGCTGCTCAGAGCGACCTTATCGTCGGCATCGACCTCGGGACGACGAACTCGCTCGTCGCGATCGTGGATGCGCACGGGCCGCGCGTGCTGGGCGATGATGATGCCCAGGTCATGCCCTCGGTGGTGCGGGTCGAACGGGACGGGTCGTTCGTTGTGGGGCAGGCGGCGGCCGATCGCATGGTCGAGCTGCCCGAGCGCACGATCAACTCCGTGAAGCGTCTGATGGGGCGATCGATCCGCGATGCGCAGGGCGACCTGGCGTACCTGGGCTATCAGGTCGTCGAGGGCGAGCACGATACGGCGCGGGTGCGCATCGAGACCGATGACGGCGAGCGGGTGTACGCCCCGCAGGAACTGAGCGCGGTGATCCTGCGTGAGCTCAAGCAGCGGGCCGAGTCGGCGCTGGGGCACCCGGTTGAGAAAGCCGTCGTCACCGTCCCGGCATACTTTGACGATGCCCAGCGCCAGGCAACGCGTGATGCGGGCCGGCTCGCGGGGTTGGAGGTCGTGCGGATCGTCAATGAGCCGACGGCTGCCGCGCTCGCCTACGGCATCGGGACACGCGGCGAGGGGCAATCGCAGACCATCGCCGTCTACGACCTCGGGGGCGGGACCTTCGATATCTCGATCCTGCGTCTCGTGCCGGGTGAGTCTGAGGGGGAGACCGACTTCTTCCAGGTGCTCTCCACCGCGGGCGATACGCACTTGGGCGGCGACGATGTCGATCACATGCTCGTCAAGATGTTCACAGGCGAGATCGCCGACCAGCTCGGGCTCGATGCGGCCCAGCCGATGGATAGCTTCGACGCGTCAACGCGTCGGGCACTCGTCGGGTTCGCGCGGGCGATCAAGCACAAGCTCAGTGAAGATGATTCGGCGCAGATCGCGATCGATCTGGGCAACGGCAAGTCCTACGCACGCACCATCACCCGCGACGAGTTCGAGACGATGATCGCCGACTGGGTCCAGCGATCGCTCGACGCGTGCAGCCGGGCCAAGCGCGACGCGAAGAAGGCCAACGGCAACGAGCCCGTGCAGATCGACTCCGTCGTGATGGTGGGCGGGAGCACACGCATCCCGCTCGTGCGTGAGCGTGTCGGTGCGTTCTTCGGGGTCGAGCCCTACACCGCGCTGGACCCCGATCGCGTGGTCGCCATGGGGGCGGCGATGCAGGCATCGATCATCGCCCGAGCACGATCGGGCAAGGGCTCGTCATCGCTGCTGGTTGATGTGATCCCGCTGTCGCTGGGCATCGAAACCGCCGGGGGTGCGATGGCCAAGCTCATCATGCGCAACTCCAGCGTGCCCGCCCGGGCGGTCGAGCGCTTCAGCACGAGCGTGGACGGGCAGGTGAATGTCAAGATTCATGTGGTGCAGGGCGAGCGGGAGATGGTCGAGGACGGCCGCTCGCTGGGCGTCTTCGATCTGCGTGGGATCCCGCCCATGCCCGCGGGCGTGCCCAAGCTGGTGGTGGAGTTCCTGGTCGACGCCAACGGCGTGCTGCGGGTGTCGGCGGTCGAGGAACGGTCGGGCAAGCGGGCCCAGATCCAGATCGTGCCAAACCACGGCTTGTCCCGCGACGAGGTGGACCGCATCGAGCAGGAAAGCTTCACGCACGCCAAAGAAGACATGAACCGCCATCGCGTCGTGGACCTGATCACGAACTCGAAGCTGGACATCAAGTGGATCAGCGAGCGGTTCGAGCGGTACGGGCAGTTGCTCGAAGCCGACGAATACGAGGCGGTTGAATCGGCGTTGAAGACCATGCGTGAGTTCGTCGCCAAGGCCGAGCAGGACTGGCAGTCGGTCGATCCCAACGCGATGTATGCCTCCAAAACTGCGCTCGATGAATCGAGCGTGCGCCTGCAGGAGATCGGCATCACCCAGTCGCTCAAAGATGACCAGAACAACACAGCATGAACGAGGGCACGCACCACATCACGCGTCGGGACGAGCGGCTCCGGGTGGCCGGGCTCATCGCCGGAGTGGTCTTGGGGCTGGCGGTGTACTGGCTGCTGAGCGGCGCGGGTGATCTGAGCGAGTCCGGTCGTCGTCTGGCGGGCGTGGCGGTGATGATGGCCTGCTGGTGGGTGACCGAGGCGATCCCGCTGTCGGCCACGGCCCTGGTCCCGATCGTCTGCTTCCCGCTGCTGGGCGTGCTGAGCATCGACGACACCACCTCCAGCTACGGAAACCCGCTGATCTTCCTCTTCATGGGCGGCTTGATGTTGGGCAAGGGGCTGGAGCTGTGGGGGGCGCATAAGCGGCTGGCCCTGATGATCATCTCGGTTGTGGGCACCAGCCCCAAGCGGGTGGTCGCCAGCGTGATGCTCTCCGGGGCGGTGCTCAGCGCGTTCGTGAGCAACACGGCTACGGCGATGATGATGCTCCCGATCGTCGCATCGGTCGCGGCGCTGACCTGCAACGATGACGACGCGCAGGGGGGCGGGTTTCATGCCTGTTTGCTGCTGTCGTTGGCCTACGGCTGCTCGATCGGGGGCGTGTCGACGCTGATGGGTACGCCTCCCAATGCGTTCATGGCGGGCTTTGTCGATAAGCAGCTGGGTATCGAGATCAGCTACGCCCAGTGGCTGTGGATCGGTGTGCCCGTCACGGTCCTGATGCTTCCTTTGTGCTGGGTGTACATGGTGTACTTTGCCATGCCCGTGCGGATTCAGCGTGTCGCGGGCGGCAAGCAGCAGATCAAATCGATGCGCCGCGAGCTGGGCAAGGTGTCCCGGGCCGAGGCGAGCATGGTCGGGATCTTCGCCCTGACGGCGCTGCTCTGGATCACGCACGGGTGGATCGAGAACACCTTTGGGCTCCCGAAAGTGAGCGACGCGGGGATCTCGATCTTCGGGGCGATACTGATGTTCATCTGCCCCAGCGGGCGACAGGACCAGCGGCGCATCATGGTGTGGCACAACGCCCAGCAGATCCCGTGGGGCATCCTGATCCTCTTTGGCGGCGGGCTGGCGTTGGCCTCGGCGGTCTCGCACACCGGGCTTGATGCGTGGATCGGTCAGCAGGTCGCGGGGCTGGGCAATCCGGGCGAGCTGCCCATGCTCGGTGGGGTGTGCGCCATGATCGTGTTCCTGACCGAGCTGACCTCCAATACCGCGACGACGAGCACGATGCTGCCCGTCTTTACCGCGCTGGCCGACGGCTTGGGCGTTGCCCCGATCAAGCTGGTGCTGGTGGCGACCTTGGGCGCGTCGTGCGCGTTCATGCTCCCGGTTGCGACGCCTCCGAACGCGATCGTGTTCGCGTCGGGCCAGGTGAGCATTCGCCAGATGGCCAAGGCGGGGCTGGGGCTGAACATCATCGCGATCGTGGTGATCACGCTGATCGTGTGGTTGGGCGCGACCCCCCTGCTGGGGATGGGGGGCGTGGATCTTGAGCCAGCGCCCACGACCGTGGCCGAGCCCGTGTTATCGGAGCCGACGGTTTCGCCCTGAGTGTTTCCCAGTGTGCACAACCCGTTGAGAGACTGGGGTTATGGGTGAGTGCTGAGTGGGTTCACTGACGCGTTGTATCTGATGGGGCGATGCACAGGGCATGCACGCACCAACACGAATCCTGCCGATGATCCTGCTCGCACTGCTCCAATCGGTGATCGCGCCAGCCGCGGTCGCCTCGTCGAGCACATCCGCCATGCCCGGGCTGCGTGGTTACTTTGTGAACGGCATCTCCGGCGCACAGCACATCGGGCACATTGATTGGACGCAGTACGATGAGGTTGTCCAGGTCGACACGATCAACTGGCCCAACGCGGGCAGCCAGGCCTTCTATGAGGATGGCCCGACGAGTTATTTTGGGGCGAGGTTCGTCGGTGAGATCGATATCCCGCAGGAGGGGCTCTGGAGTTTTTATCTCGGGAGCGACGACGGGAGCGTGCTGCTGATCGACGGCCAGCCGGTGATCGAGCAGCCCAACATGCAGTCGTTCCGTACAAGAACGAACTTTGTCACCCTTGATGCGGGCAGCCACGAGATCGAAGTGCTCTATATGCAGGGCTACGGGCATACGGGGCTGGTGCTCGAATGGGACGGCCCGGGCAGCGATGGGCGTGAGGTGATCCCCGCCAGCGCGTTCTCCTCGCCTGCTGAAGAGCCGGTGTTTGAGACCGCGGGCGATGGGCTGTGGGCGTACTGGTTCGACAATGCGCGCCACGCGGGCAATGTGGGGCAGATCGATTGGAACCAGTCGGATCAGGTCGAGACGGTGCAGAAGATCAGCTACCCCAAGACCAGCGGCGCGTTCCGGGTCGATGGGCCGAGCGACTACTTCGGTGTTCGGTTCATGGGCGTGATCGAGGTCGATGAGGGGGGCGAATGGGGCTTCGAGCTTGGCAGCGATCAGTCGGCGATCCTGTTTGTCGACGGCGAGCCCGTCGTGGTCGATGACGATGGGCACTCGTACCGCTGGCGCACGGGGACCAAGACGCTCGGGGTGGGTGAGCACACGATCGAGGTGCGTTACTGGGAGGGCTACGGCGACGCGGGGCTCGCGGTGGCGTGGAAAGCGCCGAGCGAGACCTACGCGCGGATCATCCCGGCCAGCGCGTTCCGGCCCGGCGTCGGGGCCACCAACCCGAGTTCGGCGGGCGGGCTGCGGGTCTACAACCACGATAGCGCCCGCCATGCAAGCAATGTGGGGCAGGTTGACTGGGGCGATTACGACTCGGTCGGCACGGTGCAGAACATCTATTACCCCAAGACACAGGGCTCGTTCGAGGTCGGCGACCCGGTTGACTACTTCGCCAAGCGCTATGTTGGTCAGGTCGATATCCCCAACACGGGCGAGTGGCGGTTCGGGCTCGGGAGCGATCAGTCCGCACGCATCTACATCGATGGCGTCGCGGTGGTCAACGATGCGAGCGGGCACTCGTTTCGATGGAGGCACGGGAGCAAGTCGCTCACCGCGGGTCTGCACGATATCGAGGTTCACTACTGGGAGGGCTACGGCGACGCGGGGCTCGCGGTGACCTGGCAGGGGCCCAACGACATGTTCGAGGAGGTCATCCCGTCCAGCGCCTTGTCGCAGAACGAGGTCGACCCGCTGCTCAATATCGGGGGTGAGGGGCTGCGTGTCTACTGGGTCGATAACGCACGCCACGCCCAGAACGCGGGGCAGATCGATTGGCAGAACTACGACCGCATGACCTTCGAGTCGAACATCGCGTGGGAAATCACACAGAGCGCCTTCGCGGGGACAACGATCACCAACGACGACGGGGTCTCGACCTCAGAGGGTGGGACGAAGACGGATTATTACGGGCTCCGCGCCGAGGGATTGATCCAGATCCCCACGGAGGGCGAGTGGCGCTTCGGGCTCGGCAGCGATCAGTCGGCCCAGCTGTTCATCAATGGGCAGCTTCTCGTCAATGATCTGAGCGGGCACTCTTTTCGGTGGAGGTCGGGCTCGATCGAGCTTGAGCCCGGGCTTTACCCGTTCGAGGTGCGCTATTGGGAGGGCTACGGCGACGCGGGTCTGCTGGTGAGCTGGACCCCGCCGGGCGGGGTGGAAGAGGTGATCCCGACCAGCGCCTTCTCGCACAGCGAGGTGGAAACCCCGTATGACGCGGGCGGTGGTGGGCTCCGGGCGTACTGGACCACCAACGCCCGACACGCGGGCAACGCCGGCCAGATCGACTGGGATCGTCATGATCACGCCACGACCATCGAGAACATCGCGTATCGCAAGACACAGAGCGCCTTCGACGATCAGACCCCGAGCGATTACTTCGGGCTGCGGGTGCTGGGTCAGATCGATGTCCCCGCAAGTGGGGAATGGCGTTTCGGGCTCGGGAGCGATCAGTCCGCGATGCTCTTTATCGACGACGAGCCGGTGGTCGTGGACGCCAGCGGTCACTCGTACCGGTGGAGGCACGGGACGGTTCAGCTCAGCGCGGGCAAGCACGATATCGAGGTTCGTTTCTGGGAGGGCTACGGCGACGCCGGTCTGCACCTGAGCTGGTCCGGGCCCACCGTGCCCGCGGAGATCCTGGTCCCTCGCACGGCCTTGTCGCTGCGTGAGACCGAGACACCAACAGATACGGGCGGCGGGCTGCGAGCGTACTGGACGACCAACGCTCGCCACGCGGGGAATGCGGGTCAGATCGACTACGCGAAGCACTCGAGTTCGAGCATCGTCGACAATGTGTCGTGGCAGAAGACGCAGGGAGCGTTCTATACCGATGGCCCGAGCGATTACTTCGGGCTTCGTCTGATCTCGCGTCTGGATATCCCGGAGAGCGGGGAATGGACCTTTGGGCTGGGCAGCGACCAGAGCGCGGTGCTGCTGATTGATGATGAGCCGGTGGTTGTGGATGCCAGCGGGCACTCGTATCGCTGGCGCACGGGGACGATCACGCTCGACGAGGGCCAGCACAAGTTTGAGGTGCTCTACTGGGAGGGGTACGGCGATTCGGGGCTTCATGTGAGCTGGAAGGGCCCCGAGAGCATGTTCGAGGAGATCATCCCAGCCAGCGCGTTCGATGCGTATGACACCGACCCGGTGTATGACCCGGGTGAGGCGGCGCTGGCCGTGGACTGGTTCAGCAACACGAGGGACTACACGCTCGATTCGCATCCCTGGACTGATCCGGCGAAGCAGACGACCGAATCGCGGGTGAGCTGGAACAAGACCACCGGCGCATTCACATCGGGCGTGCCCGCGGATTACTTCGCGGCTCGGGTCACGGCGACGCTGGATGTGCCCGAAACCGGCACCTGGACCTTCCGTGTCGGGTCAGACCAGTACGCGCGTCTGATGATCGACGATTCAACGGTCGTCGACGACAGCAGCGGGCACTCGATGCGCTGGCGATCGGGTGAGATCATGCTGGAAGCGGGCGAGCACGAGCTGGTGCTTGAGTTCATGGAGGGCTACGGGGACGCGGCCCTGTACCTGACCTGGCAGGGGCCAGACGACGATTTCGAGCGGGTGATCCCGGCCAGCGCGTTCGTGAAGCAGGATCGCGTGCGTGTGGTGCAGTGGCGTGAGATCGGCGGGGACAACAACCGCTGACGGGCGTGCTCAGCCGGCGATGGCGGCGGCTTGCTGGGTTTCGATGAACATCTCGGCGCCCTGACCGGCGATGAAGAAGTGTTCGGTGTTGCGCACTCGTCCGACGCGTCCGACCTTCTGGCCCTGCTGGTTGTGGATACCGATTTTGCACCCGACATAGCGGGGGTGGTCGTGGTCGATGACCGCGACGGTGCCCAGCGGTTCGAGCATGGACTCGATCTGCTCGCGGCTGAGGTAGCCCTCGTCGTTGAATGAGACGATCAGGGTCTTGGCGTCGATGGCGTCGATGACGCGTCGCATCGCGTGTTCGATCTTGACCTTCGAGTTGAACTCGCTTTTGCGCTCTTTGCAGTCGATGCGCTTGCACGCGATGCCGTAGGTTTCTGGGTGGTCCCACCGCACGAGCGTCTCCCAGACATGGTAGTTGCCCAGGTACGAGTGCTGGTTGTAGGGCGGGTCGAGGTAGGCGATGTCGGCGCTGAGCCCGTGGGCGGCATCGAGGGCGTCGAGGTTGAAGGCCCGACAGGGTCGCCCCTCGGGGTGCGGGAGCATGTTGGGCAGGCGGAGCGCGATGGGCTTGAGGGCACGCGGGGCCCATGATTTGAGGTAGGCCATCTGCACGCCGGTGGTTGAATCGACTCGGTCGCTGGCCTCGAGCAGGCTGGTGAGGACGACGGCGTGGAGTTCGGGCTCCAGGTCGAGCGCCGCGATGCGGTTCCGCATGGCTTCGATCCGGCGTGCGTTGTCCGGGTGGAAGTAGCGGGAATCGATGCTGTAGGTCTTGGTGAAGGGCCCGGCGCAGCCTGGGAGGGTGTTGAGTTCGTCGATGATGCGCTGGGCATCATCCCGCAGGCGGGGTGCGTGGGCCTGGATGTAGCACATGGCCAGGGTGTGGGCGTAACTGTTGTGATCGTTGGCGTAGACGCCAAATCCGGCCATTTTGAGGGCGTGCCCGACGCGTGAGGTGCCCGAGAACAGATCGAGCACGGTGCCCGCGTTTGGGTGCAGGGTCTGACAGAGCGTCACAATCCGCTCGACCAGCAGTCGCTTTGATCCCAGATACTTGATCACGGGCATTGCATCGGCGATGCGGGGTGAATCCGGCCAGTTACACTGAGCGAATGCCTAGTATGACGGTCGCGAGACGCGAGGTGTCAACGGCGCCGGGAGAGCGCGTCGACCCACAATCACGAGCACAGGGGCGCGAGCGTGCAGAAGAAGAAAAAGAGTGAATCCTCAGCCCGGCTGTTGTTGGTGATTTTGCCTCGGATGCTGGCGGTGCTGGTGCTGCTGGCGATCGCGGTCGGGATCGTCGCGTTGCTGATGGCCACGAGGGGGCAGTCGGAGAAACGCCCGCCCGAGGTCGCGTCGGTCGTCATACACGCCATCGATTCACAGCATCATTCGACCGATCGGGTCTGGTCGGGCTACGGCACCGCGCGGACCATGCGGAGTGCCGAGCTGGTCGCAGAAGTCGCCGGTCGGGTCATCGAACGCCCCGAGCGCATCGAAGCGGGTGCCCGCATCAAGCGTGGCGACCTGATCGTGCGTCTTGAAGCGACCGATTACATCAACGCCCTGGATTCGGCCCAGCAGGCCGTCAAGGCGATCGAGGCGCAGCTTGAGGGGCTGGATGTCGAAGAGGAACAGACCCAGCTGCAGGTGCAGTACGCCGGCGAGGAAATCGAAGCCGCCAAGCGTGATCTCGAGCGGATCGATGAGGCGATCGGCGCTGGCGCGGCCAACTCGGGCGAGCGAGACGGGGTCTACGCCGCGTTGCTCCGCACCCAGCGTCAGCTGGCGACCCTGCGTCAGCAGCTGGATCTGATCCCATCCCGTCGGCTCAACCTTGAGGCCCAGCTCTCGTCCCAGCGTGCCAGCGCCCGGGTGGCGGAGCAGAATGTCGAGCGATCGACGATCCGGGCACCGTTCGATGCGGAAATCCAGAGTGTGACGCCCCGCGTGGGCGATTGGGTCGGGCTGGGAACGAGCGTCGCCCGCGTCGTGGACCTCTCGCAGCTTGAGATCCCGCTGAAGCTCCCCGCGTCGTCATCGTCGTGGGTGCGTGTGGGCGATGAGGCACAGTTCTGGCTGCGTGAGCCCGTGGGCGAGCCCGACCGGGTGGGCAAGATCGTGCGTGTCGCGCCCGAGGCGGACGCGTCGAGCCGCACCATCACCGTGTACGCGGAAGTCTCGCAGGACCCGACCGATCCCCATCGTCTGCTCCCGGGCCAGTTCGTGCACGGGCGGGTGCTGACGCACGATGAGCACGATCGGGTGATCCTGCCCCGGCGTGCGGTGCAATCGAACACTGTATTCGTTGCCGGACCGTTGAAGAACGGGTTCCGGGTGATCGAGAAGGTACCGGTTCGCATCGCCTACAGCTTTGAGGGGCGGCGTCCCACGATCGATCCCAACGAGAACCAGTGGGTGGCTCTGGAGCTTGGCTACGAGCCGGTTGAGGGCTCACCCGTGGTGGTGTCGTTGCTGGATCAGATCGTGACGGGGATGCGTGTGCGTCTGGATCGTGATCCGGAGCTTGCCCAGGAGCTTGACCCGGTCTCAAGCGATGGGGCGGGTGATGACGAGGGGAGCACGCCGTGAGTCTTGCACGATTCGGTGTCCGCAAGCCGGTGGTGGCCAACCTGGTGATGTTCGCGATCATCGGCGCGGGGATCATCTTCGGGGTGGGCCTGCGCCGAGAGTTCTTCCCATTCGTGGAGTCGCGGATCATCACGATCTCTGCCCCGTACCCCGGAGCCGCGCCCGAGGAGGTGGAGGACGCGCTGGCGACGAAGATCGAGGATCGGGTCTCGGACCTGACGGGCGTTAAGGAGATCAACTCGGTGGTGGCCGAGGGGGCCGCGAATGTGACAGTGGAGTTCAACGAGGGCTATTCGATCCAGGAGGCGCTTGTTGAGGTCAAGCGCGAGATGGACGCGATCCAGGACCTGCCCGACGATGTGGACAACATCGTCGTGGACATCCTCGAGCCCAACATGCCCGCGATCATCGTGGCGATCTACGGCGATGCCGACGAACGCTCGATGAAGGACTTCATCATCCAGACCCGCGACGACCTGCTGACGCTCCCGGAGATCACCGATGTGCAGCCCGGCGGGTATCGCAGCGACGAGCTGCGTGTCGAGGTCTCGCCCGAGCGGGCGATCGAGCATGGGTTGTCGCTGCCGACCATCGCCGATCGGATCCGTGCGGCGATGATCGAGCTGCCCGGCGGCACCGTCAAGACCGACACGAGCACGATCTCGGTGCGTTCGGTGGGCGTCGAGGAGGGCGCCGACACGGTGCGAGAGATCGTGATCAAGGCCACGGGCGACGGCGGCGTGGTCCGCGTGGGTGATGTTGCTGAGGTCTTCGACGGCTTCGTCGACACGGATCTGGTCACACGCTACCACGGGGAGCCGACGATGACCCTGACGATCTTCCGCGTGGGGGATCAGGATGTCATCAAGATCGCCAATCAGGTGAAGGCGTATGTGTCGGGCCGCAACGGTGAGCCGAACCCGTACGGCGTCACCAAGGCCGATCTGCAGGAGGCGTGGGCGTTGGGGAGCGACCGCTTCAGTGTCGCCCCGCCTCCGGGCACGCTGATCACGACGACGGACCTGGCCCGCTTTGTCGAGGGGCGATTGGATTTGCTCCTGCGCAACGCGCTGCAGGGCGGGGCGCTGGTGTTCCTGACGCTGGTGCTGCTGCTCAACTGGCGCATCTCGTTCTGGGTCGCGATGGGGCTGGTGGTCTCGCTGCTGGGCACGCTGACGATGATGGCGGTGCTGGACATCTCGCTCAACTTCCTGACCATGTTCGGGCTGATCATCGTGATCGGTATTCTCGTTGATGATGCGATTGTGGTGGCCGAGAACATCACCACGCGCCACGAGAAGGGCGAGCCGGCGTTGGTCGCGGCGGTCAAGGGGACCAATCAGGTCGCCTGGCCCGTGGTCTCGACGGTGCTGACGACGATCTTTGCGTTCCTCCCGCTCGGGCTGATGAACGGCCAGATCGGTGACTTCATGAATGTCATGCCCTGGGTTGTGGGCTGTGCCCTGGGCGTGTCGCTGATCGAGTCGCTGTTTATTCTCCCGGTGCACATGGGGCACTCGCTGCGGAAGGTCGATGAGATCCGAGCCAACGGGCGCAAGGAGCACCGGTTCTTCCTGTTCCGGAAGATCTCGAAGATCGAGCAACGCTACGACGAGTGGCGCGACCACACGGTCACCAACAAGATCCTCCCCGCCTACGAACGCCTGCTCCGCAAGTCGGTGCGCTATCGGTATATCACCCTGGCGGTTGTGACTTCGATCCTGATCGTCTCGCTGGGCATGATCATCTCCGGGCGTTTGCAGTTCATCCTGTTTGAGACGGACGACGCGGAAACGGTGAATATCACGATCACCATGCCCATCGGCACGCCGCTGGAGCAGACCGCCGAGGTCGTCAAGAAGTACGAGCAGGTCTGTCTCGACATCCCCGAGATCAACTCGACCTTCGCGATGGCGGGGGCGGTCAGCGACCTGGAGGGTGCCGGGGGCGATTCGTCCTCGTCGCATGTGGGGCAGCTGATTCTGGAACTCAAGGGTGCAGAGCATCGCGATCGAACGAGTGTGGCGATCCAGGACGAGATCCGCGATCGGGTGGGCGAGCTTCCGAGCGTCAAGAATGTGCGCATGGAGGGGATGAGCGGTGGGCCGTCGGGCCCTGCGTTGACCTTCACGGTGGTGGGTGACTCCATCGAGCAGCTCGATCACGCCGTCGTGCGGATCAAGGATGTGCTAGATGATTACGAGGCGATCTATGGGATCAGCGACGACTCCGATCGCGGGAAGCGCGAGCTTCGCTTCACGCTGCGTGACGGCGCCAGCGAGCTTGGGTTCACCCGGTTCGATCTGGGGCGTCAGATCCAGGGTGCGGTCTTCGGGCTCGAGGCGTTCACCTTCGCCGGCAACCGCGAGGATATCGATGTGCGGGTGACCCTGCCGCCGCGTGTGCGCCGGTCGAGTTCGCAGATCGAGAACATGTATGTCTTCACGCCCGAGGGCACGCCGGTGCCGCTGACCGAGGTGGTTTCGATCGAAGAATCGCAGGCCTACGCGACGATCCGTCGTCTGGATCGCAAGCGGGCCATCTCGGTGCAGGCGGATGTGTATCGCGAGCTTGAGAACCCCGACCAGCTGGCGGCCAAGCTCCGCCCGATCCTGGAAGAAGCGATCAGCGATTTGCACGGCGTGCAGATGGTCCAGCGCGGGCGTCAGAAGGACTTCGCCGACTCGATGAAGTCGCTGCCGGTGGGGATGCTCGTCGCCTCGGGGCTGATCTATGTGGTGCTCGCGTGGCTCTTTGCCAGCTTCATCCAGCCCATCGTGGTGATGCTCGCGATCCCGTTCGCGATGATCGGGATGATCTGGGGGCACATCATCATGGGGACCTCGATGACCTTCCTGTCGATGATCGGCTTCATCGCGCTGGCGGGCATCGTGGTGAACGATTCGCTGATCTTCATGGAGTTCTTCAACGAGCGCCGGCGTGAGGGGCTGGATGTCTTCGACGCGGGCGTCGCAACGGGCAAGGCGCGTTTCCGGGCGATCATGCTCACGACGATCACGACCGTGCTGGGCATCACGCCGCTGATGCTGGAGACGAGCTTCCAGGCCAAGTTCCTGATCCCGATGGCGATCACGATCGCGTTCGGTCTGATGAGCGCGACCTTCATCATACTGCTGGTGCTGCCGAGCCTGCTGCTGATCTTCGACGATGTGATCCATGGCATCCGCGTCGTGATCACGGGCAATGTCGACCTGGAGCGCAAGAACCCCAACATCCCCGACCCGGAGATCGAGCTCCTGGACAAGGAAGCCCACGCGGGCTGATGGGGCGGATCAGTTCGGTGTCAGCGTGACGATGATGGGCTCGTTGTTGCGGATCAGCGCGACCTTGATGGGCTCGCCGATCTTGGCGTTGGTGAAGTACTGATCGAGTTGCTCGACGCTGGAGATGTGCTGCCCGTCGACCTCGACGATGAAGTCGCCGGTGGTGAAACCGATTTCCGCTGCGATGGAGCCGGCTTCGATATCGACGATCTCGTAGCCGATGATCTCCCGGACCGGTCGTCTGCCGATGCGCTCCATGAGCGTTTTGGGGACGATCCCGATGCCGAGTTCTTCGATGTAATCGCCGCCGTCGTTGTGGACCTGCGCGCGGTCTCGGTCGGAGAGGATCGCGGAGGTTGTTCGCTCATCACCGTTTCGGATGTAGGTGATCTTCGCGGGCTCGTTGGGCTTGATGAGCATGATGGCGTTGCTCAGGCGGACGAGGTTCTCGGTGCTGCGCCCGCCGATTTTGGTGATGATGTCGTTCTCGCGGAGCTTTGCCTTCTCTGCGGGCCCGTCGGGCAGGACACGCCCGACGACGACGCCGCCTGGGATGCCCATGTCGTGTGCCGCGACGGGGTCGAGTGCGGCCATCTGGATGCCGAGCCAGCCGCGCTGGACATCACCGGTTTCGATGATCTGCTCAGCGACGGACTGGGCGATGTCCGCGGGGATCGCGAAGCCGAGCCCGTTGTTGCTGCCCGTGCGGGAGATGATGGCGGTGTTGATGCCCACGATGTTGCCGTTGAGATCGACCAGCGGCCCGCCCGAGTTGCCCGGGTTGATCGCCGCGTCGGTCTGGATGAACTCCTGGAGTCCGCGGCTGCCGATGTTCTCGGTGCCCGGGCCGAGCCCGCCACGCCCCTTGGCGCTGACGATGCCCGCGGTGACGGTCTGGTCGTAACCAAAGGGCGACCCGACGGCCAGGACCCACTGCCCGACCTTCATCGCTTCTGAGTCGGCGAAGCGGGCGGGCTTGAGATCGTCGGCTTCGACCTTGAGGACCGCGATGTCGGTCTCGGGGAAGGTCCCGATCAGGTCGGCCTCGAGCTCACGCCCGTCGAAGAGGCGGACGACGATCGAGTTTCCGTTCTGGACGACATGGTTGTTCGTGACGATGTATCCCGACGCATCGATGATGACCCCGGACCCGAGCCCCCCGGCAACCTCACCGCGTCGGGTGATGTTCTTGGTGGTGATGTGGACGACGGAGGGTTCGATTTGCTCGGCGGCGTACGAGAACGCGTCGGAGATATTGAAGGCCATCGACATCGCGTGGCGCTGGTTCGCGTCGGGCTCGGCAACGATGCGGTCGGCGACGGCGTCGGCGCTCAGGGTGTTGAACCCGAGCGTGCCGGCGGTCGCGACCAGCAGTGTGGTGAACGAGGCAATGGCGAGCTTTGATCGTTTCATGTCATAACTCCTACAGAGAGACCAACCGGTTATACCGGCGAAGCGCTGACCGGGTTCGCACCAAGGCAGACGAAGGGCGCGGGACCCTGAGAGTATCAATGGGAGAATCAGACGCCGTATTCCGCCCAGCTGCTGCTTGTCTCGCTGACCCGCACTCTTTCGAGCGTGAGGTGGGTCGGGAGCGAAAAAGCATTGCCGTGGGGATCCTTGAAGGTGCCGCCGGCCCTGATCTGCCCTTGTACGAACTC
The DNA here is from genome assembly GCA_002364005.1 of Phycisphaerales bacterium UBA3190. Taxonomy (GTDB): domain Bacteria; phylum Planctomycetota; class Phycisphaerae; order Phycisphaerales; family UBA1924; genus UBA1924. The sequence continues at coordinate 1,289 of DEXG01000012.1, read as the reverse complement.
ATAGATGCGCCTTGCGAGCACTTCCGTCGTGGGGTCTTCACCTTCGAGAACGATCAATCGCCCGCGATATTGCTCCGGGAGCGTCTCGAGGATCGAATCGTCGGCGTTGACCATCAGGGCGTGGTCGTACTGGTCCAGATAATCTTCGACGGCCAGCTTCAGGGCCTTGAAATCGCAGACCATGTCGTTCTCGTCGAGTTTCTCGGCACTGATCACCAGATCGACCCGTCGCGAGTGCCCGTGGGGCAGGCGACAGCGGCCGGGGTGCTTGGAGAGCATGTGCCCGTTCTCGATCTCGAAGGATTTGCAGACGCGGTAGATCATGGGAGGGGATTGTAGGTTTGACAAGGGTTGATGGTGCTGATACTCTGGTAACGGTAGGACACTAAAACAACCGGTTATGCGGCAGGATGCTCGTACCCCTTATCAAGGACGAGCTATATGCTGTATTTTGGTGCTTCTCAAACTGCCACTGAGGAAACAACAAACGAGATTTTTCGCGATCTGTCTACCGGGCAAACTATCATCCGAGAATGTCGAACTACCCGTGATGAGCGGACTAGGTGGGCCATTTTGTCCCTGCCAAGTTTGTTGACTGTATTGAAGCGGGCTCTTGGATTGAGCGTTGCTATTTTTGCGCTGCTCAGGAATATGAAATAAGGTGTTTGGCCTGCTGTAGGCGGGGCATTGAAATTAGTACCTGCTTGCTCTTTCTCAGGGGCGGGTGGCGAACTCGCCTCCCCCGCGCTTGCGGGGGAGGTGGCTCCGCCGTAGGCGGAGTCGGAGGGGGTTTTTACTCCTGTTGCTTTTCCCGTTCTCGCACATCAAGCTGCTCTTCTGCAGCACGCTGTATCGTCCGCAGCACGCCATCCAAGTTCGTCCGAATATCCGTCGCTTGTACTCGTAACACGCGTATCCCCCGCTCCCGCATCCACGAATCACGCTGATGATCGTGCTCGAGCTGATCGCCAGCGTGTGTGCGGCCGTCCACTTCTACAACCAGCCGGGCGGCGTGGCAATAGAAGTCCGCGATATATTGCCCAACTGGTGATTGCGTGCGGAAGGCCAATCCGCCGAGTTTCTTTCCCTTGAGCGCGACCCAGAGCCGCTTTTCGGGTGGCGTGAGATTCCTTCGCAGTTCTTTCGCAAGCCGCGACGCATGCTGCGTCGGGGATGTCCTCTCGCGGTATGACCTGGGATCGAGCATGAACTGAGTATAACTCAGTCCGTTTTCATCATCAGGTCAGCCCCCTCCGTCCCGCCTGCGGCGGGCCACCTCCCCCGCAGGC
>DEXG01000020.1 GCA_002364005.1 Phycisphaerales bacterium UBA3190 | reverse complement strand
ACTGGCCACTGGCCACTTGCCACGAGGGTCCTGAAATCCGAAGTTGACCTCGAATGCAGATCCCCAGTGGCAAGTGGCCAGTGGCCAGTCCCACAAGTACACAAGGATTCCCATGCCGACCGCACTCCTCAGCATCCTGATCGCCTCGAGTACCATGCTTGCGCTCAACGCGCCCCCGATCGCTGAGCCGGATGATGATGGCAGTGAATTGGCTGCCGGCGTGCCCGGCTCGTTCGAGTCCCCGCGAGAGCTGCTTCTGGCTCTGGCGACGAAGGATGCTCAGACCACGAGTCTCACGGGCGATGTGCGCTACACCATCATCAAGGCACTCGAGAACGACCGCCAGATGCGCACCGGACAGCTGGCGATCAAAAACAGTGATAATGAAGACTCTACCCAGTCGCGCAAGTATGCCGTGCGCTTTGAGACGCGTGAGATCGGTCAGCGGCGTGAGAAGATCGACGAGCACTATGTCTTCGACGGGCGTTGGTTCGTCGAGCGTCTCCCGGGGGAGAAGCAGTTCAACAAGCGCGAGCTGGTGCCAGAGGGCGAGACCCTTGATCCGATGGAGCTGATGCGTGATGCCCCGTTCTGGGTCTCGCTTGGGCGCGATCAGGACCGCCTGCTCGAGTCATACGACGCACAGCTGCGCCCCACAGACGACGGGCTGATCGACAACCCGAACTTCCCCGAACTCAAATGGATCGCCCAGCTCCCCCATGTGGTCGGCACCACCCAGCTCATGCTCACCCCCAAGCCCGGCTCGGGCTTCGAGGACGACTGGGAGTGGGTCCGGATCTGGACCAACCCCGAGACCCTCCTGCCGACGCTGTACATCAAGGCCGACTGGACCGGCGACCTGCAGATCGTCGAACTCTTCAAAGCCCGGACCAACGAAGAGATCCCCGCCAGCGTGTTCGACACCACCACTCCCGACGCCCGGTCGGGCTGGCGCGTGCAGATCTCCAACTGGCGTAGCGACAATCCCACCGATGCCGCCAACCCCTAAGGCCCTATGAGACCCAAACACCCGCTCCCTGCCGTCGCTTTGCTCTCGCTCCTGGTTCCGTTCGCCGGTGCCCAGGAATCGGTGCTGCCCCGCGACGACACCCGCCCGATCGAACCCATCGACCTGCATGAGCACGCGCCCATGGAGCGCATCGGGGTGCCCGAGCAGCTCAACCAGGTCACCGATGCCCTGCGCGAGCTGATCACCGCGGATTACCTCAGCGATGACGAACGCCTCGCGCTTCGCATCAAGCACGGCGTATGGACTCACGACGACCTCATCACCCCCCAGCACGGCGCCATTGCCGCGCTCGATGCCGGTGCCTACGACCACGCCTTTCTGATGGACCCCAACGCGGACCCGCTGGTGCTGGCCGAGGCCGCCATCACCCGGGGTGACCCACGCCGAGCCCTCGGGTTCATCACCGAGGTCCCCGAGCCCCATTCGCCGGCCGCCCTGACCCTGCTCGCCCAGGCCCATGAGATGCTCGGGCAGAACGATGAGGCCCTCGCCGCACTCACCACGCTCGAAGCCCACCTCCGAACCAACACGCTCACCGACGCCGACCAGGTCGCATGGGCTGCGGAGGGGATGCTTCAGCTCCTGCGTCTGCGTGGACCGGAACAGGACGCACGCACCGAGTACGAGGCCATCACCAAGGTCCTGGCCATGGCACGCGAGAACCTTGACCGAACATCCTGGCGGGTGCGACTGGCCGAGGCACGCCTGCTCTACGCGCACAAGAACTATCAGGACGGGCGGAATGCGGCGGTCGAAGCCCTGGCGTTGCACCCACGCAACGCCCAGGCCGCGTTCATCATTGGGTCCATGGCCGTCGACAGCTTCGATTTCGACACGGCCGACGAGATCGCCCACAAGCTCGACCTGCTCGCTCAGTCGCTCGACGAAGGGGCGGACACCAAGCGGACCCCGCGTGCCTCGCTGCTGGGCTCGATCCTCCGCGCCCGCGTCGCCCTGCGCCGCAAGGACCCCGAGGGGGCGGAGATCGCGATCGACCCGGTGATGGCACGCATGCCGAACCAACGCGACTTGTTGCAGCTCAATGCCGCAGCCGCAGCCGCCGGTTTTCGCACGACCTCGACCAAGTACCTGCTCGACGCCTACGACCAGATCTCCCCGAACTCGCCATTCGCGTACATGCGTGTCGCCGAGACACTCAGCGAGAACCGCCAGTACGAGCACGCCGCCGAAGCATTCCGGCGCGTGATCGAGCGTGCCCCCCACTGGGGCGAGCCCCGCCTGGGCCTGGGCCTGCTGCTCGTGCAGGCCGGGCTCGACCGCGAGGCGCGCGAGACCCTCGAGGACGCCCTGGCCCTGGACCCCTTCGACCTGCGCGCTCAAAACTCACTCAAGCTCGTCACCGAGCTGGCCACCTACGACACCATCGAGAGCGATCATTTCATCGTCCGCTACAAGCCCGGCACCACCGACATCGTCCTCGCCCAGGAGATGCCCGCGATTATGGAACGCATCCACACCCGCGTGGCTGGCCACGCGCCCGGGGGCGTGGGCTTCCAGCCCGAGCAGAAGACGCTCATCGAACTCATGCCCAACCACGAGTGGTTCGCCGTGCGCATCGGAGGCATGCCCTCGATCCACACCATGGCCGCCTCCACCGGACCGGTCATCGCCATCGAAGCACCACGCGACGGCCCCAAGTCATCCATCGGCCCATACGACTGGCCCCGCGTCCTCCAGCACGAGTACACCCACACCGTCAACCTCGCGCGCACCAAGAACCGCGTCATCCACTGGATGACCGAGGCCAATGCCGTCTACAACGAGGACGCCCCCCGCGCCTCCAACACCTGGGCCATGCTCCAGAACGCATACGAGAACGACGAACTCTTCGACCTCGAAGAGATCAACACCGCCTTCGTCCGCCCCAAGCGCCCCTCCGACCGCTCACTCGCCTACGCCCAGGGCGCATGGATGTTTGAGTACATCGTCGAAACCTTCGGCAAGCAGGCCCCCCTCGACATCTTCGACGCCAGCGCCCGCGGACGCGACGCCATTGACGCCTTCGAAGAAACCCTCGCCGTCACCCCTGAGTCGTTCCTGACTGATTTCCGTGCATGGGCCAAGCTGGACCTCATCGACCACGGGCTGCTGCTCCCCGACGGTGTGCCCGACCTCTACGACATCCTCGGCGTCAGCGACGACGACTCGCCGCAGGAACAGCTCGACAAGGTCCCCAACAAGGCGGAAATCACCGAACTCCTCGAGCAGTACCCCGACCACCCGCAGCTCATCACCCTGCAGCTCGGTGCCGAGCTGGCGGGCGCGCAGGACACGCTCAGCGCCGAACAGATCAGGATCCTCAAGCACGCGATCAAAGTGCGTCCCACCGACGACACCCCCCACCGCCGATTGGCCCGCCATTACATGGCCAGCCAAGACCCCGCCGACCAGCTCAAGGCCATCCCCCACCTGGAATACCTCGACGCGCGAGAGATCCACTCCCCCGCCTACGCCGGCCAGCTCGCCCTGCTCTACGCCCAGCGCGGCAACAACTACAAGGCCATCCAGTCCGCCCTCCGCGCCGTCGCCATCGCACCGTTTGATGCCGACCAACGCGAACGGGCGGCGAGGGTTGCCCTGATCGTCGAGGACTACGAGCAGGCCAGGCATCAGCTCGAAGCGCTCACGATCATTGAGCCGGATCGGGAGATTCATCAGCGGCGGTTGGATGCGTTGAAATCAAAGCTGAGCGAGTAAGCCCTACCGCGGGAGTGCCCGTACTCGCCGCGCAGCGGCGCAGTGCGGCGAGGATGTGCGTCTCACGACACCGTTGAGTTTGTAACCCGAGTTCGAC
>DEXG01000022.1:17420-19086 GCA_002364005.1 Phycisphaerales bacterium UBA3190 | reverse complement strand
CCTCCCCCCGGGGCGGGGGGAGGCAGGGGCTTTGCCTTGTATTGACGATGGTGTCTGTTGTCTCGGGAAAGCCCATTCGACACCACCAACCCCGCCCCCCAGCGGTTGGCGGACTTGGTTGCATTGTCCCTCCCCGCGCCCTCGCGGGGAGGTGGGCTCGCCGAAGGCGAGGTCGGAGGGGTGTCTTCTGAGTAGTTCGTGTGTGGATGATTGTCAGCCGGGTGCCACGGGTTGCTCCGCCCCCCAGGGCGGACAACCCGTGCATCGCCTTTGCCGGAGGCCTTCAGAGTAAGGCACCCCCAAGTCCGTCCTCAGCGCACGGCTTGTCCACCTTCGGCGGAGCAAGCCGTGGCACCCAACTTCGCAGGAGCATCCAAGTCCGCCAACCCCGCCCCCAGCGGTTGGCGGTCTTGGCGGACTTCAACCACCGCTCACATCGCCATCGGCTCCAGATCCGCACGCAGATACAACGGGTGCTTGGGATACCCCTCCTTCGTCACCCCCAGGCACTTGGGGGCACAGATCGGGCCCAGCAGGTCCATCACCTGCGTATGCCGATCCTTGAGCTTCGCGTGCGTGCCCCAACCCACAATCACCAGATCGGCCCGCTTGGCCAGCTTGACGATCGCCGCGTCATTGCCCGGGCCGATCGGATCGTCCACCTGCCGCAGCCCCTTGGGATCGGTCGATCGCAGCGCAAAGATATTGCACACATCCATCGTGCTGAACCCCCAACGCTTGGCATACCCAAAGCAACGCGTCAGCGTCGGGTCGAGCACCTTGGCATCAGCAGTGGAGGGGTTGAGCAAACAGAAGCACACCCGCGACCCGCCGGGAGCCCAGCGTCGCCCGAGGGTGTAGCGATACCGCTCGGTGTCATCGAATGTCGCCCAGCCGCGCATCGCCGTCACCCCAGCTTCGCCAGCTCATCCCCATCAAACTCCGCGTTGCTGTACACCTTCTGGATATCGTCGTTGTCTTCCAGCGCGTCGATCAGGTTCATCACCTTGCGGACATCATCGCCCGCGACATCGACGGTGTTCTCAGGCAGACGCGTGATCTCTGCCTCGACGATCTCGATGCCGCTGGCTTCGATCGCGTCCTTCACGCCCTGGAACTCGGTGGGATCGGTGACGATCGTCCACGCGCCCTTGTCCTGCTCGTCCCCCTCGGGTGCCTGCACATCGTCGGCACCCGCTTCGAGTGCCGCATCCATCACCTGGTCTTCGTCGTACTTGTTGGCATCGATGAAGATCTGACCCTTGGTCGTGAACATGAACGCAACGGTCCCCGCGTTGCCCATCGACCCGCCACCCTTCTTGAAGATGCTGCGGACCTCGCCCACGGTGCGGGTGTTGTTGTCGGTCAACGCGTCGATGATCAGCGCCGTGCCGCCCGGGCCGTAGCCCTCGTAGACGATCTGCTGGAACTCGGCGCCGCCCGCCTCGCCAGAGCCCTTCTCGATGGCCCGCTTGATCGTGTCCTTGGGCATATTGGCGTACTTGGCCTCGTCGATCGCGTAGCGCAGGGCCAGGTTCGTCTCGGGGTCACCCCCGCCTGCACGCGCGGCCACCATAATCGCCTTGGAGCACTTGGACCAGACCTTGCCCTTCTTCTTGTCCTGACGCTCTTTGCGGTGACGGATATTCGCCCATTTACTATGACC
>DEXG01000022.1:16737-17257 GCA_002364005.1 Phycisphaerales bacterium UBA3190 | reverse complement strand
ATATTCGCCCATTTACTATGACCAGCCATGCCAGCTCTCCTGCTTCATTCAGTCCCGATCGAACGACCGGGGGTTGATTCTTGGCGATCGCACGCCGAGTTTCCTGTATGAAGCACGACGCGCAAGAACAGATACTCAGTTGCTGCCCGGATCCTCAAAGATCGGCGCGATATCGGGCGTCCCGCCGGCCTCGGCGTCTTGGATGCGGTATCGCAGCGTGCGGAGCTCCTGGCTCGCCGCGTCGATCGCGTTCCGGTTGGCTTGGGACTGGGCGCTCAGCGTTCGAACACGCGAACGCAGCATGCTTTCAGCGTTGAGCCAGGCGTCGATGGCCTGCTCCTTCTTCTCGGCACGCCACAACGCATCGCCCAAGTGCAGCAGGATCGTCGCGTTGCTCCGCTGCTGGTCGAGCTGGTTGGCCCGGCTCAGCAGCGAGATCGCACCCGGTGTCACGACCTCATTGGTCTGCTCATCGACCCGGTCCTCGTAGATGCCCTGCTTGTACCGCAGCCAGCCCAGC
>DEXG01000022.1:16021-16589 GCA_002364005.1 Phycisphaerales bacterium UBA3190 | reverse complement strand
CCGCAGCCAGCCCAGCGAATCGATGATCGACGCCTGGTCGGGCAACGCCCGAGCCGCGGCTTCGAGCATCCGCTCGGCCTCATCGATCCGCTCGCCACGCTCGATCAGCATGTACCCCAGATCGTTGTTGCTCCACCCGTGATCCGGGTCGAACGACAACGCGAGCATCATGTACGACTCGGACTGATCCTCACGCTCAAAGGCCATCGCCATCGCCCCGGCGGTGTACGCCAGATCGGCACGCTGCTGGTTCGGGCTCAGGCCCTGCGTCGGACGCTCCGGCGTGCCGAGGCGTCGCTTGGTCATCTCGATCGCGTCCTGAAGCAGCCCCGCCTCTTCGAGCAGGTCCAGCATCCCCAGCAGGTCCGAGTTCACGCCGACGGCACCGAGCAGGCGGTAGGTCTCGATCAGCTCGTCTTCCTTGACCGCATCGCCCGACATCGCCAGACGCGTTGCGTAGGCGATCGCCAGGTGCGGTCGGTCCTCACCCAGCAGCACCTGCACGGGCAGCGCTCGCAGGGTGGCCTGGTGATCCGGGTTCGTCAAGGACGAGGCCATCGTATCGACC
>DEXG01000022.1:14406-15837 GCA_002364005.1 Phycisphaerales bacterium UBA3190 | reverse complement strand
AGGACGAGGCCATCGTATCGACCAACGCGATCAGGCCATCTACCGAGGCGTCGTCCGCCCGGGCACGCAGCAGCAGCTTCGTGCGGGCCATGAAGAAATCGAGCGGGCCGGTCCGATCCTCAATCAGATCGATGACGCCCAGCATCACCTCATCAATACCCGCGGCTTCCGAATGCTCGGCCATCTCATACACGACCTGCGCCAGCTGGCGTTGCTGGGCTGGCATCAGCTCCGCGCCCACAGGGATACGCTGCTCCAACGCGTCCAGCGCATCCTGAGCAAGCCCCAGCTCGCCCGAACGGGCGAGCGTGCGTGCGTACTCGATGCCCGGGTCAACACCCATGGATGATGCCAATCGCGCCCGAGCCAGCTCGTTCGCCAGCTCAGCGTCATCGAGATTGTTGCGGAGCAGCTGCTCACGGACGCGGGCGATCTCGAAGGAACCGGTGTCGTTCCATGTCGTCTCGAGGGTCCGCAGCGATTGCTCAAACTGCTCCCGCTCGTACTGGATCTGCACGAGCGCCAGTGCCGCATCGACCGAGTTGGGGTTCTGGGCCAGACGCTCGTTGAGCCATTCCATGCCCCGGTCCAATGCGTCCGTCTGGCCCTGGGTCTCCTGCGTTTTCCAGATGCTCAGCAGCAGGTCTTCGCCGATCAGGTCCGCATTGGGCTGGGCGTTCAGTGCCAGCACCGTCCGCTCCGCTTCACGCATGAGCCCGTTTCGCGCCAGATCCGAGGCACGCAGCAGTGAGAAGAACGAAGAGCGGGGGCGACGCTCGCCCAACTCTCGCACCAGATCCCGCAACGCGTCTTCATTCTCCAGCGGGGCACCGCTCCCCTGCAGGCGGATAATCCGGTCGGCGATGTTCGTGTCGCTGGGATCGAGTTCCCGTGCACGCTCAAGCGCCGACAGAGCGGTATCGTGATCCTCAAGCGTCTGGGCGATCCGAGCCAGCAGCAGCAGGTCGTTGATCCCAGCCGCATCCGACTCGACAAGCTCGCTGGCGCGGGTCAACGCGAGCCGGGGCTGCTGCATGATGAGCAGGCACGACGCGCTGCGGCGGGCGGCATGGCGATCGCCCTGCAGGGCCCGGGTTTCAAGCACCGTTTGCAACAACCGGGCCTGTTCCCAGCGACCCGTGAGCGCACTGGCCTGGGCGTGGGCCTCAAGCCAGGTGTTCGATCGTTCGTTGAAGGAACCCTCTGAGAGGGAATCGAGGTGCGTCAGCAGGTCACTGCGCCCCATCTTCAGCGCCAGGGTCGCGCTGAGCAGCTGCCCGCTCGGGGTCGAGGTGTCCATCGATGCCAGTCGCTCGGTGACGGGCATGGGCAGGCGGGCCCACGCCTGCGATACCGCCTCGGCGCACAGCGGGTTGCCCGCGAGCAGACGCATTGCCCACTCATGCTGTTCCTGGGCCGATTCGAATCGGC
>DEXG01000022.1:0-14270 GCA_002364005.1 Phycisphaerales bacterium UBA3190 | reverse complement strand
TTCCTGGGCCGATTCGAATCGGCTGAGCACGGAGACAACCAGTTGCGGGCTATTCGCATCGGTGCCCGCAGCGATCAGTCGATCCAGCGCATCGGTGGGGCTCAGCCCTTGGACCTCCAGCGCCATCAGCGAGCGTCGTGCGGCCCGTGGGAGCTCATCCCCCAGCCGGATCGAGGCGATCGCGTCGGGAAGCAGTTCCTGCAATGATTCGAGCTCGCTGAAGATCTGGACCCACTCCCCCTCCAGCGGGGTCAGGTCCTCGGCATTGGTTTCGATGTGCTCGATCAGCAGCAGGGCCGCGGTCGCCGGGCGACCCTCACGAAGCAGGGCGTTCAGACGACGGGCCGCCAGGTCCGCCGAGACGCCTTCATTGAACCCCGATGCCCGCGTGTAGGCCTCCGCGGCCCGCGCGTGCGCTCCGACCTTGCTCCAGGCATCACCCGCGACGACCCACAGCGTTGCCTGCCGACCCATGATCTGCACGATCTCACGACGCCAACGCGGGTTCGCACTCCCAGGGTTGAACGCATCGAGCGCCTCAGTCAGCGACTCGGCACCCGCACGGAGGTAGCCCTGCCGGATCTGGGCATTGCCCAGCATGATCCCCGCCAACGCCCCGGGGGCCGACTGGGGGGCGATCTCATCACCACGCAATGCCAGCGTGCATAACGCGATCACACGCTCATCATCGCCCAGCGCGTAGGCACGCGAGGCAAGAAAGATCAACGGCGATGCGCTGCGGTCGCCAAGCTCCACCGCACGCTCGTAGGCGTTGTTCGCGCCCACCGTATCACCAGCTGCCAGCTTGGCCTCGCCCAACGCGATCAGGATGCTCGTGGAGCCCGGGTCCAGCTCGCTGGCGCGATCCAGCACATCAGCCGCGTCCTGATGCTTCGACTGCTGATGCAGCACACGGGCACGGGCATAGAGCTTCATCGCATGGCGGAGCTGTGTCTCATCCGGCTCATCAAGCCACTGGTCGCCCGGCTCGTCGATCGCAATCTCGATCTCGTCGGCACCCATCAACGCCTTGCGGTACGCCTCGGTCCCGGGAGTCAGCGGCTCAGACTCATCACGCACAAGCCGACGCAGCAAGCTCTCGCTCGGTGCGGGAAGAGGATTCATCGTTTCAAGCTCGGCCCGGGCCTCAAGCACCCTGATCGGGTCATCGATCTGAGCGGTCGCGTCAACCTGTCGCTGCGTGCGCGTCGTGTTGCTGGCGCACGAGATCGGCATCCCCGCACAAGCCAGCAGCGTCAGCCCCAGGCCCACACGAAGAATCGGGGAAGGGGCAAGCTGCTTCATGACGAGACGCCTTTCGTGGTTTTCTTCCCGGACCGGGGCTTGGGAGAACGCGAGCTGCCTCGCTGATTCTGGGCCCAGTGCTCGATCAGGGAATAGGTTCGAAGCGAGTCGCTCGCACGCACACCCCGCTCCAACTGCGCGGCTTGATGATTCAACGCCTCGCTCGCGGTGATGATGTTCTTGCTCCCCAGAAGCTTCGCAAGCCGTTCATCGAGCGGGAACGCGTGCCAGTCCAACCCCAGCAGGATCACGCGTGCGCTCACGAAGCGGGGCAGGCCATCGATGCCCTCAAGGTACTCCTGCACCTCACGCTTGCTCATCTCGCTGAACACGCTGAGCGAGAGCGTGTTCTCCCGATCGTAGATCTCGTTGAGCACCCGCAGCAATCGACGCGCCCGCTCCCCGCCCCTGGGCATGCGTGCGCCCATGATCAACGCAAGCTCGTCGCCGGTACACACGCGGAGTTCGTTGAGATCGACAAGCTCCTCGGAGATGCGGCCAGCCGCCTTCTTTGCGTGCTCAAACGAAGACTCCCACAGCAGCATGGAGAACACCAGCTCGTTGAGCAGCGCATCGTCGCACAAGACCGTGCCAGGGATCAGGTCGTTCGCGCCGACACCCCCGGACCCGTCATGGGTCTTCTCGATCTCTTTGATGAGCGTATTGAGCATGTCGATCATCTCAGGCGTCATCCCTGGGGCGTCTCCTCGTCGCTCGACGCTGGCTCGGTGCCCGCGGTCTTCTCCTGAAGGGAGTTCCCCATCCGGTCCTTCTCGATCCGATCCTTCTCAAGCAACGCCATGACTTCCATCTGCGCCTTGAGCCCCTCGTCGTAGAGCAGCTTGAGCGTGGGCATCTCCTTGAGATGGATCCGGTCCATCACATCCTTGCGCAGCCTGCCCGTGGCGCTGGTCAGCCCGTGCATCGTCACCTTGGCGTGCTTGTCGGGCATCACCGAGATGAACGCCTTGGCATGCTTCAGATCATCACTCAGCTCCACACGCGTCACCGTGATCAGCCCCTTGATGCGCGGATCGGCAAGGCCACGCGCAAGCCGGTTCTGCAGCTCCCGCTGGATATTCGACGCAATCTGAAGGCTTCGTTTTCTCACGCGATGTCCCGTTCCAATGCCTCGTTCGCTCTCGCCCGAAGCGTTTCCTCAAGCACCCCATCATCGGGGCACCCGTCGTTGTCTGCGATATGACCGAAGCTCCCGCCCCAGCCGTGCAGCACCTCCCTGCTCACCGATGTCAGTTCGCAATCGGGCGTCGCACGGATCCGTTCAAGCACACGATCGAGCGTAGCCCCGATCGCCGAGCCGCTCGAGCCAACGATCGCGATGCCCATGCTCGCACGGTTCCAGATGTCCTGGTCACCGACCTCCGACACGCTCACCATGTGATGCCGGTGCAGCGTGTCACGCAGCGATTTCACGACCCGACGCTTGTCCTTGAGAGACTGCGCCCAATCGATCGCGAGTTCGATCTGCATCACACCGACGACCATGGGGGAGTGCTCCGTGCTCAATCGAGCGTACGCTTGACCTCGATGTTCTTGTAGCACTCGAGGACATCGCCCTCTTTGATATCGTCGTAGCCGACGATCTTCATGCCGCATTCCATGTTGGCCCGGACCTCCTTGGCGTCGTCCTTGAAACGCTTGAGCTGCTCGAGCTTCCGGTTGTCCTCGACGATGACATCGTCACGCGTAACACGGATGAACGCGTCACGCTGCACCACGCCGTCCGTGACATAACAACCCGCGATCGCGCCGACCTTGGACACCTTGAAGACCTGACGAACCTCGGCATGACCAAGGACCTCCTGGCGGATGTCCGGAGTCAGCAGACCCTCGACGGCCTTCCGCATGTCCTCGACGATGTGGTAGATCACCTGGTAGTTTCTGATCTCCACACCCTTGTCTTCGGCCAGTGCGCGACCCTTGGCATTCGCGATGACATTGAAGCCGATGATGATCGCCTTGGACGCCTCGGCAAGCAGGATGTCGCTCTCGGTGATGCCGCCCACCGCCGAGTGGATCACGCGAACCTTGACCTCCTCGTTGCCGACCTTCTCGATCTCGCTCCGGAGGACATCGACCGAACCCTGCACATCCGCCTTGAGCACCACAAGGATCTCCTTGAGGTCCATCTCGGCGATCTGCGAGAACATGTTGTCGAGTGTGAGCTTGGGCTGTGACAGCTGCGTCTCACGCTCGCGGTCACGACGCTGCTCAGCGGCCTTCTCGGCCTCCTTGATCGACGAGACGCAATAGAACTTGTCACCCGCGTCGGGCAGATCGTTAATACCCGAGATCTGCACCGGCAACGGAGGAAGCACGCTCTTGAGCTTGTTCCCGCGATCATCGGTGATATCACGCACACGACCGAACGCACGCCCCATGACAATGAAATCGCCCACGCTCAGCTGGCCCTCTTGGACCAGGATGTTGGCCACATTGCCACGCCCGCCCTCGGGACGCGCCTCGATGACCGTGCCCTGGGCCTGGCCCGAGAAGTCGCTCTTGAGTTCGAGCACCTCGGCCTGCAGGTCCAAGATCTCAAGCAGCTCCTGAATACCCGTCCCCTTGATCGCGCTGGTACGCACGATCTCGGTGTCCCCGCCCCAATCGGTCGGGTTGAGCCCGTGCTCAGCGAGCTGGCCCAGGATCCGCTGGATGTTGGCGTCGGTCGCCTGTTCCTTATCGATCTTGTTGAGCGCGACGATGATCGGCACGCCCGCCGCCTTGGAGTGCGAGATCGACTCGATGGTCTGAGGCATCACGCCGTCGTCCGCCGCGACCACCAGCACCACGATGTCCGTGACATTGGCACCACGGCTACGCATCGCCGTGAACGCCTCGTGACCCGGTGTATCAATGAAGGTAACGAACTTCTCGTTGTCACCCGTCGTGACCGGCACGCGGAACGCGCTGGTCGCCTGGGTGATCCCGCCCGCTTCGCCATCAGCGACATTGGCATTGCGGATCCGGTCAAGCAGCGAAGTCTTGCCGTGGTCCACATGGCCAAGGATCGTGACGATCGGGCCACGGGCACGCTCGTCCTTGCGCTCGCGTTCGGCGAACTGCTCGGCGACCTGCTCCTCAGCATTCTTGGCCTCGGCGACCTCAAGCTCGATGTCCCAGTCGATCATGATCTCCTGGGCCTTCTCCGAATCGATCGCCGAGTTGATCGTCGCCATGACGCCCTGCATGAAGAGCTTCTTGACGATGTCCGCACCCTTGACACCCGTCGCCGCCGACAGGTCCTTGATCGAGAACGGGGCCGCGATGGTGACCTTGCCACCGATCTTGGCCGGGGTCTGGCCCGCGTTGGCGCTCGAACGCATCTGGTTCTGACGCTGCTTCAGGTAGCCACCGCTGCGCTGCAGGCGTGCCTCACGCTCGGCCAGGTCGGCCGCCGTCCAGCCGCGACCGGCGCTGAGATCCGGCCCATCACGGCGATCTCCGCCACGACGACGCGCATTGCCCGCACCACGCGGGGGGCGTCCCTCCATGGGCACGCCGGCACCGCCGCCGCCAAAGTTGCCGCCGCCGGGCCCACGCGGGGGGCGACGCCTTGGAGCTTCTACCTGCTCGGGCGCTTCGACGCGTACGACCTTGGGACCAGACAGCTTGATCTGTTCCTTCTTCTCAAGCTGAGGCCCTGCGGGCGCGATCGTCTTGGGACGGGTCGGGACATTCATCTGAGGGGGCTGTGAAGGGCCCTTGATGTCCGGCGCTGGTGGACGCACAACCGCGGGCGCCTCGCCATTGTCATCAGCTTTGGCCGCCGGGGTTGGCGATTGAGCTGGGGCCTTGGAGACCGGCGCCTCGACCTTCGGCGGCTCGGAAGACAAGCCAGCGGGGACATTGATCCGCTTGGGCATCGCCGGCTGCTCGGGCGTTTCGACCGGCGCGGCCTGCTGTGCCTGCTGAGCCTGTTCCGGCTTCGTGGCCTTCTCCGGCTCCTCCTCCGGTGCTGGCGCAGCAGCAGCGGGGCGGGCCTTGGCGGCCTTCAACGGCGGCTCGGCAACCGCGGTGCTCGTCGAACTGGCTGATTCATCATCAGATGAATCGTCAGCATCAGCATCGGCCTTCTTGGATGCCTTCTTCTTCGCACGCACCTTCTCGATATCGACCTTCTCGGCCTGCTCGACAGCGGTGTGCGGGTTCTCCTCGCCCTCGGTTTCATTGGCAAACCACTCCCGGATGGTCTGCTCAAGACCAATCGAGACGCTCGACATGTGGTTCTTGATCACATCCTTGGGGATACCCTCGGCGTGGCATTTTTCAACGATCGCCTTGGACTTGATGCCCAGTTCTTTTGCAATCTCAAAGATTCGTTTGTTCGCCAAATGCTGCTCCGCGTGGTTTGCGTTTTAACTTCGTGTGTCTGTCAGTGTCTGTAGATTGGTCTATGCCGTTGCTGGGGGCGTCCTGATCGGGATCAGGCATCACCACCCAGAATGTCTGCCGCACGATTCTCAGAATCGGCATCGGGCTCAACACCACCCGCCTCGTCGTTGTTCGTCTCGCTGTTGTCCGATTGAGCCCCGGCAGCTGCTGCACCCAGAATCGCGGCGGCCGCGACCTCGGGGCTTGCATCTTCACCATCGACGGCACCCGACAGGATCGCCGCCGCTGCCTGCTCGTCAGCCGCCTTGCGGGCCTCGGCCTCGGCCTTCTCACGCTCTTGCTCAGCCGCGACCTCCTTGGATCGCGAAGCACAGAGTTCGACAGCCAGCTCGGTCTGCTCGTCTGTCAGCTCCATCTCGGTCTTGAGCATGTCGGCACCAATCTCTTCGATGTCGAACACCGAGATCATGCCCAGAGCCGCCAGACGGTCGACCATCTCCTCGGTGATGCCCTCCACCTTGGTGAGGGTGTCCGAGAGGGTCTCCAAGCCCTTGGTGAACTCTTCCGGGGTCAGGATGTCGACATCCCAACCGGTCAGACGAGCCGCCAGACGCACATTCTGACCACGCTTGCCGATCGCCAGCGAGAGCTGGTCGTCACGGACAACCACGGTCGCACGCCCCAGCTCGAAGCACAGCGAGATCTCGTTGACCTCGGCGGGCTTGAGCGCGTTGGCGATCAGGATCTGCGAGGACTCGTTCCAGCGAACGATGTCGATCTTCTCGCCGTTCAGTTCTTCAACGATCGTCTTGATACGCGAGCCGCGGATACCAACGCACGCGCCGACGGCGTCGATCTTCGAGTCGATCGAAGCGACCGCCATCTTGGTGCGGTACCCGGCCTCGCGGGCCATGGCCTTGATCTCGATGGTGCGTTCGAGCACCTCGGGGACCTCGACCTCAAAGAGCCGCTTGATGAAGTCGGGGTGTGCCCGTGAAAGGTAGATCTTGACCTGCGAGCCCATGTCCTTGACATCAAGGATCATCGCTCGGACCCGGTCGCCCGGATTGAACTGCTCGCCAGGGATCTGTTCGCTGCGGAGCATAATCGCTTCGGCGCGATCGACCTGCACAACCAACGCGCCACGGTCGTAACGCTGGGCGGTGCCGGTGACCAGCGTGCCAACCCGGCTGGAGAACTCGTCCATCAGCGACTGACGCTCGTCATCTCGGAACCGCTGGATCATGACCTGTTTAAAGGTCTGGGCCGCGATACGACCAAAGTCGCCCGGATCCATGTCCAAGGGCTCTTCATACCGGTACAGCTGGATATCACCCGACATCGGATCAACCCGACACTGGAACTCCTCGGCATCAAGCGTACCGAAGAACTTGCGGCAGGCCGAAACCATCGCCGTCTCAAGGTCTGAGATGAGCAGGGACTTATCGATATTGCGCTCCATCGCGATCGAGTCGAGAATGCGCATCATTTCAGAAGTGTTCATGGGTGCTCCGGTCTGTGTCTTGTGCCCCGCATCGGGGCTCGGGTTGCTGAGATGTTGAGATGTCCAAATGTCGCCGGGTGCAATCACCCGTTTATGTCCTACCGATGAGGCCGATCGCCAAAAACGCAATCGACCGCAGGCATCGGTATGCCGCGGTCTTCTCGCGCCGGAACGGCGGGAAAATCCCTGCCGTCGAGATCAGGATGGACTACGCGATTATCGCATTGTCCAATCCTTCCCCGCTGGTGCGGTCTCGATTCGCATCGAAACCCAATCAGCCCTCATGGCGCCAGACCATCTGCATACCGATGACTCCTTGGACCGAGCAACACGCTCGGTACTTCCGAATAAGTATAGAACACCGGGATTGAGAGAATCAACACCGAACAGCCCCGCGTTCACCCGATCTCGGGTAGTGGTTTACTTTGAATCCGCCCCGTAACTCCCGTTTCTCGGGCGTTGGCGGCTATCCCCTGTCGTGTAGAACGGGCTATGACCGATCACGAAACCGACCCCAACACTGAAGCCGCCCGCATCGTGGGCGAGTCCACCACCAACGAAAAACCGCTCCCAGCGGGGCTGGAGGCGGCGTGGGCAAAGTGGGCTAAGTCGATCAAGGGTGTTGATGAACGGGGCTGGACGCTGCTCAGGGCGGCGTTTGAGGCGGAGTGGTGGTCGAGGCAGCAGGATAATCGTTAGTCGCCCTCAATATCTGTCAATCCAAGTTCAACGAATTTCTCGGCGAGCTTGTAAACATCATCCTTGCTGTGTTCTTCCCGCTTGCCAGCTGCGACGAAACAAACCGTGATATTTACGAGAACATCGCCATTGGCGATCTCGTCTTCGAAGACCTTGTACACCGCTCGATATCTTGAATAAGTGATTCTGTAGTAGCCTTTCAACGGACCGGTAAGCGGCTTATGAAAGGCTTTGGGATCGTCACAATCTTCAAGTTCGTCGGCTTTGGCCATCAACCCAGCGCGCACCTTTTTTGGCAGCTTTCTTAGGCCATTTGCGGCGGTATAGGTCCAGACGATTCGAACACGCTGGGTTGAATCCGACATGTCATCCTACCTCATGTCAAAGGAGTTCTCGTTTCAGGTCATCGTGGTCAATGAACCTATTATTTTTAATGTCCTCCATGCTTTCCATAAACATGCGATAGGACTCGGGATCTGAAACGATCTCGATGGTTTCCAAGATGATTTGAAGATACTCAGTATCAATCACAGCAAAGGCTTTTTTTCCATGCTTTGTGACATAAATTACGCGCTCATCCTGTACGCGTTTCTGTAGTTTTCCGAACTGGTTCCTCGCCTCCGTCATCTCCATAGTTGAAGTGGGGCTCATAGTTCGAGACATTTTGTCCTCCTGGTCGGGGCAGCCGATCGCTGCTTCACACCCTCTCTCTCCATTCCTCATGCCGCTGGCCTCCGCAACCAGCACCAAAGCATACAGTCATATCGACAGAATAGCAACAGAACTTTGTCGAATATTCCTCTCTTTTAGTGTACAAAAATTTGTACAAAATTGTTGGCTAGCGATGTTTTGCCCATAAAATGGGCTCATGCGACGCTTAAGTACCAATAAACGAGCCATGATCCTCCACTCACTGGTGGAGGGCAACAGCATCAACGCCACCTCCCGTATGTGCGGGTGCTCCAAGATCACGGTGCTTCGCCTGGGCTCACGCCGGTTCACCCGTCTGACCAAAGCGTTTCCCAAGAAGATCGAGAACCACGCCCACGCAATCGCCCTGCACTACTTCTACTACAACTTCTGTCGCAAGCACCAGACGATCAAGACGACGCCCGCCGTCGCAATGGGCGTTGCCGATCGGGCGTTCACGAACCGCGATCTGGTGGAGATGATCGAGCGGGAGGAAGCACGCACGGGCGGGCGGCTCACCAACTACCTTGCCTCAGCATAAAATAAACGCTCCCCTATGAAAGGAAGCGTCTCGCCGGGTCCGTAGTCCCGGTTTAGTGCGTGTACAATAGTTTATTCGGCTATTCAAGTCAAGGAGTTTCACTTTGTCCGAGCGTATTTCATTCTACATTGACGGGTACAACCTGTACAACGGTATTCGGGATGCGTTCGGAAAGAAGTGGCTTTGGCTAGATTTGGGAGGTCTCTGTGCAGATATCGCGAAGCCAGGCCAGGTCATCGAAAAAATCCACTACTGCACTGCTCAGATGAAATCGAACCCTGGCTCGCGATCACGCCAGGATGCTTATCTGGGGGCGCTCCAGTCTGTACCCAACTATCGTCGCCATCTAGGGAGATTCCAAGACAACCCCCGGTTCTGCCGGTGCGGCCATCTTGTGGGTAGATACTCGGAAAAACAGACAGATACACGGGTTGCCTCACTCATGGTGGCTGATGCGATGGCGAACCGCACCGATGTCCTTGCTCTGATCGGTGGCGATGAGGACTTCGTGCCTCCTATCCAAACTATTCGCCAAGAATGCCCAGACAAGGTGGTTGTGGTGTGCCTGCCACCTAACCGAAAGTGTGGCAAGCTCACAAAGATCAACCGAAAACCAAGCGTTGATATTTCTGAGCAGATGCTCAGGAGCAATCAGCTCCCCAAGACTGTGAGGGTAAAGGGGAAGGATTTTTCACGACCCACGGAATGGGCTTGATCGGCCTGTTCAAAGTGAACCACTACCCGATCTCGGGTAATCGCGACTGGCGACGCTCGCCACGGGCCACCGCCCGCTGGATCTGGACCGCCCGCTTTCCGCGGTGCTGGCCCACCTGAGCCCTGAACTTGGGCTCGCCTCCAACCATGACCGTCGACGCCTCACTCGACGCCGTCGTCGTCACGATCAGGTCCCCGGGCTTCATCTCGCTCAGGTCCCGCAGCGTGATCGTGGTCTCCGCAAGCACCGCAGAAACCTGCACACCCGTCTGGTCGAGATTCTGGCTGATTTTCGCGGCCGTGCTCTGGGTCTGGTCGTTGCGGGAGACCGCGAACCAGCTCTGCGAACTCAGCTCTTCCATCACCGGTTCGATGACATTATATGGAATACAGAGGTTCATCGTGCCCGCACGAGACGCCATACGGACCTCAAGCCCGATGACCATCACCACCTCATTGGGCGGCACAATCTGCACCAACTGCGGGTTCGATTCGGTCGCCGTGATCTCGAACTTCAGCGGGCGAACACTCTCCCATGCCTCAGACAGGGCATCGAGTCCTCGACCCATCACATTCGAGATCAGACGCTGCTCGATCGCCGTCATCGGGCGTTGCGGGATGAACAGGTCCTGGTTCGTCCCACCCAGAAGGCGGTCGATGATCGGATAAATGATCAGCGGCGAGACCTCAAGGCACATCTGCCCCTCCAGCACATCCGGCTGGATCAGGTTGTAGCTCGTCGGGTTGGGCAGCCCAGCGACAAACTCGCCATAGGTCATCTGCTCACACGCCGCAACGCGAACCTCAACGATCGTCCGCAAGAACCCCGACAGCGACGCCCCGAAGTTCCGGGCGAACGCCTCGTGCAGGGTCTCTAGGGCCATCATCTGATCCTTGGAGACACGCTCGGGCCGCTTGAAGTCGTACTCGCGAATCTCAACATTCTCGAGGTCTTTCCGGGTGCGTGAGAACAAGTGCTTCTCAGGCGCGTGCGCACCCAAGGCCTCATCAGATTCCGTTGCCGCCATCAGGGCATCGATATCATTTTGGTCGAGCATGCTCATGATCGAACGCATCCCAGTCGCCACCCGCTCCACGCGGGCAAAGCCAAAACCCCGCCTGGGCGGGTATACACTGAGGTTCTATCGGCCGCTCGACCCGATTCTCTTCACGATCACGGTACTTCTGGCCATCACATACCCGATTGTGGGAACATTCATCGCCCGCAACCGGTTCAACCAGCACGACCGCCCAACCCGCAAGTCGATCCAAGAGACCCGAATGAAACTGAATCACCACCTCAATCGTGCGATCCTGCTCCTGACGACCTTCCTCTGCATCGCCGGGCCCGCCATCGCCCAGCCGAGCTTCGACGACGCCTTCGGCAACCAGCCCGCAACCGCCCAAGCCCCCGCCGGAGACGACGCCGAGCAACCACCCGTCCAGTTCTCCATCAAGGCCAGCACCGATCAACTCGCACCCGGCTCCGAAGCCGTCCTCGCCATTATCCTCGATCACCAAGAGCACTGGCACACCAACCTCAACGATCCCATCGTCCCCGAAGCGATGGGGGACTTCTACCCCTTCGCCACCAAGCTCGAACTCCCCGAGATCGACGGCATCACCTTCGGCCCCATCCAGTGGCCCGAGCCAATCAGCGTCCCCGTCGATTTCAGCTTCACCGGCAACCCCATCCAATACCTCGTCTACGGCGATCAGGCCGTCATCTACATCCCCGTCTCCGTCGCCCCCGACGCGCCCCTCGCCGACCTCACCCTCGACATCACCGTCCGCTACCAGGCCTGCGACGACCAAATCTGCCTGATGCCCGATCAGGCCGACCTCTCCACAACCCTCACCATCGCCGGTGCTCCAGCCGCCGCAGACCCCGACCCCATCTTCGCCAACTACGACCCCGCCAAAGCAACCGCCACCGATCCCGAACCAGCCACAACCACCGACAGCCCAACCGCCTCGACCGCCGGCACATTCTTCGGCATCGCCCTCCCCGGCGGCGGATTCGCCGGCCTCATCGTCCTCGGCCTCCTCGGAGCCGCAGGCGGCCTCGTCCTCAACCTCACACCCTGCGTCCTCCCCGTCATCCCCATCAAGGTCATGACACTCTCCCAGCACGCAGGCGAGAACCGCGCCAAAACCGTACTCCTCGGCTTCTGGATGGCCCTCGGCGTCATCGCATTCTGGGCCGCACTCGCAATCCCAGTCCTCACACTCCAGAACTTCACCGACCCCTCCCGAATCTTCGGCATCTGGTGGCTCACCGCCGGCATCGGCCTCCTCATCGCCATCATGTCCCTCGGACTCATGGGCATGTTCCAGATCACACTCCCCCAGAAGATCTACATGGTCAACCCCAAGGCCGACACCGCATGGGGTTCGTTCGTCTTCGGGATCATGACCGCCATCCTCGGCCTGCCATGCTTCGGATTCGTCGCCGGCGCCCTCGTCCCCGCCGCAATCAACCTCGGCACCGCCTATGTCATCGTCCTCTTCACCTCCATGGGCATCGGCATGGCTGTCCCATACCTCGTCCTCTCCATCTTCCCAGGCCTCCTCAAGAAGCTCCCCAAGACCGGACCCGCCTCCGAACTCGTCAAGCAGATCATGGGCCTCCTCCTCCTCGCCGCAGCCGCATACTTCATCGGCTCGGGCCTCATCGCCCTCGTCGCCTCCAAGCCCTACCTCGCCAAGCTCCTCCACATCTGGATCGCCGCATTCTTCGGCATCGGCGCCGGCGGATGGCTCATCATCAAGACCTTCGAAATCAGCAAAAAGCCCATCAACCGAGGCGTCTTCTCCCTCATCGCACTGCTCATCGCAGCCGCAGGCCTCCTCGTCGCCAACCGCTTCACCGCCGACGCCAAAGAGGAATACGAGATCCGACAGGCAGCACTCGCCGAAGCCGCATTCTCCGGCGGCCTCCTCAAAACCACCTGGAACGACTACCGCCCCCAGCTCATGCAGCAGGCCATCGACGAGGGCAAGATCGTCATCCAGGACTTCACCGCCGAGTGGTGCATCAACTGCAAGGTCCTCGAGAAGACCGTCCTCGGCTCCGCAGCCGTCAAAGCAGAGTTCGCCAAGGACGACACCATCATGTTCAAGGTCGACCTCACCGGCAACAACCCCGACGGCGACAAGGCACTCAAAGACCTCGGACGCACCGGAATCCCAACCCTCGCGATCTACGGCCCAGGCATGGACACCCCCTGGGTCGCCAACGCCTACACCATCGACCAGGTCGTCGAAGCCATCAAACAAGCCCGAGGCGAGGGCCTCGCAGTGGGGCTCTCAACCACCCCCTAACCCCCCCTTCGCCTCCCCCGCGCTTGGCCGGGGAGGTGTCCGCTCTTTGGCGGAGCGGAGGGGGCAAATCCAACACCCGAAAGCCCACCCCCGGCACCCAAAGCCCCATCCAGTCCCAAGCAGGTCCGATCAATCCCCAAAACTCCCGATTTGAGCGCAGAAATGCAGGTTCATTCCCCAAATGGTTTGACGCACGCCGACATCGGGAATATCTTTACCCCCGCAAGGCCTCGCCCTTGCCGACAAGTGAATACGCGGGTGTAGCTCAGTGGTAGAGCGTCACGTTGCCAACGTGAATGTCGACAGTTCGAATCTGTTCACCCGCTTTCGAAGAAGCCCCCAAGTGCCTGTCCAAATGGCGTTTGAGGGCTTCTGCCGTTTTGATACCAAATCACACACGATCAACGAATCGCCCCATGAGGCGACGACTCGGCCAAGAGCCCACGCACCTCCCAAAGGGAAGCAATGCAAGCACACACAGTCACGCTCGACACACCCACCGACACACGCATCGAAGTCGAGCGTCATTTCCATGCGCCCGTATCAAAGCTCTGGCGGGCATTAACAGAGCCAACACTCATCAAGCAGTGGCTCCTCGGCCCACCCGGCTGGACCATGCCGGTCTGCAAGTCCGACTTCCAAATCGGCGGCTCATACGAGTACCGCTGGCGCAGCCATGACAACGCACAGGAGTTCGGCTTCATCGGCGAGTTCCAAGAGATCGAACAGCACGCCCGAATCGTCCACACCGAGACAACCCCACCCGCGGCCCCATCCGCAAGTCCGCCCCCCGAATCGCTGGTCACGATCACATTCACCGAGAAAGACACCGCCACCACGCTCCGCACAGCGATCGACTATCCCTCCAAACAAGCCCGAGACGCGGCCCTCCAAGCCGGCATGGCCGCAGGCATGCAGATGAGCTATCTCGAGCTCGACCATCTCCTCGCATCGCCCGAACTCAACTAGCACCACCACCGGGCATCCGGAGTGAGAGGAGTGAGACGGAGAGGGCTCTTTCTCCTCCCCCGTCCCGACGGGGGAGGTCCCTCGCACAGCGAGGGGGAGGGGGTTTCTTCCGGGGTCTTTTCTCGCAATACCACTTCCGCGGCCTCCCCCGCACCAGCGGGGGAGGTG
>DEXG01000037.1:4868-4999 GCA_002364005.1 Phycisphaerales bacterium UBA3190 | reverse complement strand
TGCGCGGCGAGTACGGGCACCCACAACTGAACTTCGAAACAACCCAAACCACAAGCCGTGGCCCCCTGCAATCTCCTCCCCCGTCCTGACAGGGGAGGTGTCACGCGTCAGCGTGACGGAGGGGGCTCTTC
>DEXG01000037.1:4193-4627 GCA_002364005.1 Phycisphaerales bacterium UBA3190 | reverse complement strand
AGCGTGACGGAGGGGGCTCTTCCGTAATACGGATGATTGTCCGAACAACCCCCTCAAGTTTCCGCAGAACATCCCTCCCGCTCACCCTGAGCACTCTCATCCCACGCTCCCTCATCCACTCATCCCGATTCCGGTCATGGGCCATTTGTGATCCCTGATGCGTTGAGCCATCGACTTCAACAACCAGTCTGGCTTCGTGACAGTAGAAGTCCGCGATGTACGGGCCGATGGGTGCCTGCCTTCGGAACTTGAGTCCTGCGACCTTCCTCCCTCTCAGCGCGACCCAGAGCGCACGCTCAGGCGGGGTCATCCGTTTCCTGAGTGCTTTGGCATTCGATCGTGCAGCGGCCTTCGCGATCTTTGCATGGCGATAGGATTGCTCATCTCCCATGAAACGATTGTATTCGAAACCCCCTCCGCCGCTCCGCCTTCGG
>DEXG01000037.1:0-3965 GCA_002364005.1 Phycisphaerales bacterium UBA3190 | reverse complement strand
CGCCAAAGGCGGAGCACCTCCCCCGTCAGGAAGGGGGAGGAGACCCTATTTCCCCACCACCGAATAACCCGCCCAGCCAGTTGGTTCCGCATCTAGACTCACACGACCATCGATTGGATCCATCCATTCCATGCCGGAGACCCACATGCACGACGCACTCTTTAAACCACTGACCGTTGGCTCCATCCAAGCTCCCAACCGCATCTTCATGGCCCCGCTCACCCGGGCCCGCTCCACGATGCCCGGCAGCGTCCCCAACGACATGATGGCCGAGTACTACCGCCAGCGGGCCGGCTCGGGGCTGATCATCGCCGAGGCCACACCCGTCTCACCGCGCGGGCACGGCTACTACGGCGCACCGGGCGTGCACACCGATCAGCAGGAAGCCGGCTGGAAGAACGTCACCGACGCGGTCCACCAAGCCGGCGGACGCATCGTGCTCCAGCTCTGGCACGTCGGGCGTGTCTCGCACCACAAGATGCAGCCCGGCAACCAGCCGCCGGTGAGCAGCACCGACGTGCCCTCGGGCTCACAGACCTACATCGATGAAAGCTTCGAGCGTGTCGACAACTCGCCGCCGCGCATGCTCGAGGAGCACGAGATCCCCGAGGTCATCAGCGAGTTCGCCGACGCTGCCGCCCGCGCCAAGCGTGCCGGGTTCGACGGCGTCGAGATCCACGGTGCCAACACCTACCTGCTCGACCAGTTCACCCGCGACGGCGTGAACAAGCTCACCAACAGCTACGGCGGCTCACTCGAAAACCGCCTCCGACTCCCGCTGGAGGTCGCACGCGCCGTGGTGGACGCGTGGGGCGACGCGGGGGGCGTGGGCTACCGCATCTCGCCGCTGAGTGAGCACCGCGATGTGGTGGACAGCGACCCCAAGGCGACCTTCTCCGCGCTGGCCAAGGGGCTGGGCGAGCTGGGGCTGGCGTTCCTGCACGCCGTGGAAACCTGGGACCGCACGCAGCTCGACCCACGCACGCCCGAGGTCATCCCCGCGATCGTCGAGTTCTTCAAAAACGCCGGCGGCGGGGTCTACATCGCCAACGGCGACTACTCGCCCGAGCAGGCAGAGCAGGCCATCGAGTCAGGCTGGGCCGACGCCATCGCCTTCGGTCGCCCCTGGATCCCAAACCCCGACTTCGCCGACCGCGTCCGCCAAGGCGGCCCCTACCGCGAACCCGACCAGTCCACTTTCTACGGCGGTGGCGCGGAGGGGTATAGTGACTACGAGCCGCTCGAAACGAGTGAAGAAGCGAACGCGCAGTGCTCCTTTGCCTTCCCCGCCCCGCGGGGGAGGTGGCACGCGCAGCGTGACGGAGGGGGTCTACGGAGTGACTGAGATTGATCCAAGCACATGCAGGAACGGAGTCGATATCTGCATGGCACGATCGCTAAACTAGATTCATGACACGAGATGATCTGATCCAAAGAATCGAGCTCATGAAACTTGAGCCAGAGATTGATCGGCACGCACTCGCGAAAGAACTCAGACGCAAGCACAGAATCAAACTCGCTCAACAGAGACCCTGGCGTGCCTTGATTGGTGCGGCAACCATTCTGCTAGTTGTATTCCAACTCAATCAGATCCCGATCGAACCTGAGCGCACCAACTGGCTTCGCTATGCGTTTATCTTTTCTCAGGTGTTAATCGCAGCCGCGATCCTCTATACATTGCGTCCCCGATCGACAAAAACAAAGCTGGGCATGCGCGTGACCTGCTCCGATTGTGAGAACTCCATTTCAGATTCGGAGTCTGCCTTAGGCGATGAACTCTGGGTCGGACCAGAACGATGCCCACACTGTGACAATCGCTATCCAGCCATAGAATAGCCAAAGACCTGCTACGCCCTCCGGGTCGGAGCAGGGCAACCGCTATAGGATCAATGAATGTCTGACTCACCTCAACCGCTGTCTGAACTTACCGAATCACTCATTGAACTCCTATTTACGGAGAGAGATCAGGAAGAAGCACGCTTCTTACTTGCTCAGATCGAGGGAGAGGTTCGGAGCAGTGAGCGGATACAGATTGCCGCAATCAAGTCTTCCAACTCTGATACAACTGAACTTGCAGCCTGTATCGATGAGGCAAATCGCGATTGGCGAGACCTTCTCATGGGCGCAGGCTTCGGCCACGACGTAAAAGCCCACATCAATTGGGCTCAAGATCAACTCGATTGATGCATTAGACTCTTTATAGCCCATACGCCGGCTTCACCCGCGACTCCAGGTGCCGCATCAGCGGGTCCGCGCCCAGCGCCTTGCCCGTCGATCGCTGGCACAGCTCCGCCGCCGAGTAGCGGCGGCCGTGCTGGTGGATGTTTACGCGGAGCCAGTCGAGCAGCGCACTGAACTCGCCCTTGCTCATCTGCTCGTCCAGGTCCGGGATCTGCTCGTTGATCGTCTCCCACATCTGCGCGGCGTACAGATTCCCCAGCGTGTAGGTCGGGAAGTACCCGATCAGCCCGAACGACCAGTGCACATCCTGCAGGCAGCCCTTGGCATCGCTGGGGACATCGAGCCCGAGCATGGACTTGAACTTCTCGTTCCACGCGCCGGGCAGGTCATTGATCGCCAGATCACCCGAGATCATGGCACGCTCCAGCTCGAAGCGGAGCATGACATGCAGGTTGTAGGTGCTCTCATCGCTCTCGACGCGGATGTAGCTGGGCGTGCAGGTGTTCATCGCCTTGGTGAAGGTCTCCAGGTCGATGTCCTTGAACGCGCCGTCGAAGTGGTTGTTCGCTTCGGGCAGCGCCCAGGTCCAGAACGCCTTGCTGCGCCCGACCATGTTCTCCCACATGCGCGACTGCGATTCGTGAATACCCAGCGAGACCGCATCAGTCAGCGGCGTGCCAAACAACTCGCCCTCCTTGGGCAGTCCCTGCTCGTACAACCCGTGCCCACACTCGTGCATCGTCGAGCTGATCGCGTCGGGGAAGTTGTCGAGCGCATAACGCGTCGTCATCCGCGTATCGCCGGGGCCAAAGCCCGAGCAGAAGGGGTGGGTCGTCGTGTCCAGACGCCCCTTCTTGTAATCGAAGCCCAGCTTGGCCGTCACGGCCTCGCCAAAGGCGTGCTGCTTGTCGGTTGGGATCTCGCGATGCAAAAAGTCCACCCGAGGTGCCGTGCCCTGCTCCGTGAGTTCCGCGATGAACGCGCTGAGGCGTTCACGCAGCGGGGTGAAGACCTTCTCGATGTCCTTGGCCGTGGTGTGCGGCTCATACTCCTGGAGCAACGGGTCGTAGATTTCGCCGCCGTCCTCCACGCCGTAGCACTCGCCCTTCTGCCTCGTCAGGTTGAGCACCTCGGTCAGTGCCGGGGCGAAGGCGGGGAAATCGTTGTTCTTGCGTGCGTGCTTCCAGCACTCCTGGGCCTCTGACTGGGCCTTGGCCAGCGCCTCGACGAGATCGCCGGGCAGCTTGGTCGCCAGCTCGTAATCACGACGCATCTCACGAATGTTGGCCGCCTCGGGACTCCCCTCCTGAGTCAGCTCCGGGTCCTGCTCACACTGCGCGATCAGCGCCCCCACCTGCTCGCTGGTGCGACGCTTGTGGATGATCCCCGCGAGCATCGAGGTCTGCTCCGCCCGCGCCTTGGCCCCAGCCGGAGGCATGTAGGTCTCCTGATCCCAGCTCACCAACGCCGCGATCGAGCCCAAAGTCCCGGTCTGGCGTTTCAGGGCAATGAGGTCGGCATAGTGCTTGGGCAGCGTGGCGGTGGTCATGGGATGGCTCCTTTGTTCACGAATGGTTGAGATGGTGAATGGTAGGGGTGGATATACGAAGAATGGTGCCCCGCGGGGTGGGGAAGAGGGGCGATGAATGATCCGCCATAGGCGGACCTTCGGTGGGCAATGGGCAATGGGCAATGGGCAATGGGCAATGGGCAATGGGCAATGGGCACCTGATTGTCCCTCCCCGCGCCCCGCGGGGAGGTGCCGAGCGCAGCGAGGCGGAGGG
>DEXG01000001.1:860-48521 GCA_002364005.1 Phycisphaerales bacterium UBA3190 | reverse complement strand
AATCACCACCCCCGTGCGCAACTTCAAGTCACTCCCCCACGCCCCCCTTGAGCCGTCAAAACCAATCCGTACAATTCCCCCATCACCCCCGATCGACAAACCGAACCAACAACCCGCGCCCCCAACCCCAAGCTCAACCGAAAGGGGCGCATCATGCACACCGACAAGACAACCAAATCAACTCCCTCCCCGCGCCACGCGGGGAGGTGGCCCGCCAAAGGCGGGTCGGAGGGGGCTTCAACACCCCCGAGCCCAAAACTCACCAACGCCCTCATACGCGACCTGCTCGACCCCACCGTCGCCACGCTCGACCTCTGCGACTACCACGGCCTCACGCTCAACAAGCTCATCGCCATCCTCGAATCACCCGAGTTCGCCTACCTCCAAACCGCCATCGACCAGATCAGCACCGCCCGCGCCAAGCTCGTCGAATCCGAGACACGCTTTACCGCCAAAGCACGCCTCAACGACATCTGCAAACAACAACCCACCGATCGCCACCACGAAGAGACCATCCGAAAAGCCGCGTCCAAACTCGCACCCACCAAAGAACACACCAACGCACAGCGCGATCTGACCCTCGAACCACAGCACCAACACACACCAGCACGATCCACGCCCCCCATCGCCCCAAACAGCGCCCAACACACCGCCGAAGCCAATCCCCCCGCCCATGTTCCCATAACCCAAGCCCCACCCCATTTGCCCCGGTTTCCGGGCCGTTTCGACGCCTCCCCACCAAATCAGCGCTGGGCTTTGTTCGATGCCCCTGCTAAACTAGCCTTCCGAAACCAAACCCCCGCCGATGAACGGAGCCCCACCTTGCATCAGCCCATTTTTTCGATTTGTATCGCCGCCATGATCTGCCCTGCCGCACTCGCCGCCGGCGACGCCTACGAAGCACCCGCGGCCTACTACAGCGGCGCGACAGGCACCGGGACAACACTCAAGTCCCAGCTGACCGCAGCCATGAGCGCCGGCCACATCATGCGCAACTACGGCAACTTCCGGGACATGTCCCGCTACATCGATACCGACCCAAACAACCCCAACAACATCCTCTTGTGCTACAACCGTGCCAGCGTCAGCAGCAGCTGGGACAGCGGGAGCACCTGGAACCGCGAGCATGTCTGGCCCCAGAGCCGCCAGCCCGGCAGCGCCAGCAACGGCAGCACCGGAAACATCGGCGACCCCCACGCCCTCAAGCCCTGCAACCCGAGCATCAACAGCTCACGCGGCAACAAGCCATTCGGAGGCGGCGCCAACACCACCGGCAGCTTCCGATCACTGGGATCCTTCTACTTCCCGGGCGACATGGACAAGGGCGACATCGCCCGCTCGCTCTTTTACAGCGACACCCGCTACGCCGGTACCGGCATGTCACTCGTCAACGGCACCCCCAGCGGCAACCAGATGGGCGATCTCGAATCCCTCATCGCCTGGCATTACCTCGATATCCCCGACGAGTTCGAACGCCGCCGCAACCACGCGGTCTACAGCGTCACGCTCAACCCGCTGCGCACGAACAACCGCAACGCCTACATCGACCATCCTGAGTTTGTGTGGTCGGTCTATGTTGATCAGTTCAATGACTCAACGCTCTATGTTGGCGATCTGGCCCCGGCGGACGGTGCTTCCATGATCGACATCGATCTGGGCAATGTGCTCGTGGGCGAGGTCATCGACCCGATCCAGGTGACGCTCCATAAGAACGGCGACGACGGCACCTTCTACCGCGTGTCGCCCAGCGCCGGCATCACAACCAACCTCGACGGCTGCTATCAGGCGTTCGCGATCGGGACCAACGGCAGCAGCGAAACACTCACCATGAGCTTCGACGCCGGCTACACCGACAACACCGGCATGGTCTTCGGCTCGGTCATGATCGACAACCTTGATGTCACCACCCAGGCGGGCAGCGGCAAGGGCGCCAACGACGGCGACGACCTGGTCTCGGTCGCCATGAGTGTCTTCAACCCCGGCAACGGCTCGTTCGATTCCGGCAGCGACCTCGACACCCTGAGCATCGATCTGGGCACCATCGCCTCGGGCGATGGTGATGCGAGCCAAACCATCGACCTGTTCAACATCGCTCTGGGTGGAGCGTTCGCGGCACCAGTCGATGTCGAGATTGTCTCGAGCGTTGGCGACACCGCGGCGTTGGGGACCGACCTGATGTCGATCACCGACCTGAGCAGCGCCGGCATGGCGTCGTTCGATGTCATCCTCGACGATGACAACGAGGGTGTTTACTCGGCGACATACACCCTGCGGGTGTACAACAGCCGATCGATGTTCCCGGGCGATGTCATCGTCGAAGACCTCACGCTGAACCTGAGCGGCGAAGTCGCCGGCTCGGTGTGCTCGCCCGACCTCAACGGCGACGGCATGCTCAACTTCTTCGATGTCAGCGAGTTCCTTGGCCTCTACTCGAGCAACGACCTGGGTGCCGACTTCACCAACGACGGCGAGCTGAACTTCTTTGATGTCAGCGCGTTCCTCGGTGCGTACAGCGCCGGCTGCCCGTGAGCCCGGCTCACTCGTCCTCGAAGAACTCGACCACGCCCGAGTCCATGTTGTAGTACGCGCCGATGATGACGAGCCCGTCATTGTCGATGAGGTCACGCAGGATCTCGGATTCTGACTTGAGCTGCGCGATTGAGTTCTTGATGTTGTTGATGGTGACGGCATAGGTCAGCTCGTCGAAGTCGGTGTCGACGCCGTGTTCTTCGCAGCATGCTTTGCATGCGGGGGACATGCGATCGACGATGGCTTTGAGATGATCCGAGCCGGGGGGTTGGTTGTCGATGAGGTCGCGGAGCGTTGCCTGGATGGCGCCGCAGCGTTGGTGCCCGATGACGACGAGCAGGCGTGGGCCGAAGGTCAGTGCGCCGAACTCGATGGACCCGAGCTGGGTGGGTGTGACGATGTTGCCCGCGACACGGATCGAGAAGAGGTTGCCGAGCCCGGCGTCGAAGAGGATGTCCGGGGGAACACGGTGGTCGCAGCAGCCGAGGATGAGGGCGATTGGTTTCTCGTCGACGGCGTGGTCGAATGCGTGCGGGTCGACCTGCCTTGCGTTGGCGGCGAAGCGTGCGTTGCCGGCTTTGAGTCGTTCGAGGGCCTGGGCCGGGGGCATTCTGGTTGAGTTGGGCATGCTGTGATGATCCTCCTTCACCGCGTGGGCGGATTTGTTCATCATACGGCCCAATCGGGTTCGAGATTTGCCCGCGTTCGGATCAGGATGGAGATCGTTGATCGAAGATATGCATGTGGTATTTGCGTACGAGGTCACGGCAGACGGCCAGGCCCCGGGTGGAGTTGCCGTACTCGTCGAGGCGGGGTGAGTAGACGGCGATGCCCATGACGCCCGGGACGACGCCCATCATGGCCCCGGAGACGCCGGATTTGGCCGGGATGCCGACCTCGTAGGCCCATCGCCCTGCGTAGTTGTACATGCCGTTCATGAGCATGACGACCAGGATGTCCTTAATGTACTCGGCGCTGATGGCCCGCTCTTTGGTGACGGGGTTGAGGCCGTTGTTTGCGAGCGTTGCGGCGGCGATGGCGATCTGGCGGGTGTTGGTGCGCATGGCGCATTGCTTGATGTAGAGATCGAGGTGCTGTTCGACATTGCCCTCGATGGTCCCCTTGGATTTGAGGAGGTAGGCGAGGGCCCTGTTGCGGTCGCTTGTTCGCTGTTCGGATTCGTACACGGCCTGGTCGACCTGCATGGGTGAGCCGGTGAATGCGCTGAGCCCGGAGGTCAATCGTTCGAACCGGTCTTCTGGGGATGTGCCCCCGAGGAGTGAAGCGGTGACGATGGCCCCGGCGTTGACCATGGGGTTGAGGGGCTTGCCGATCTGGTCGAGGCCGACGATGGAGGCGTATGAGTTGCCTGTGGGCTCGACGCCTGTGAGTGACATGACGAGTTCTCGCCCGACCGTGGCGAGTGCCTGGGCGAGTGCGAGTGGCTTTGAGCAGGACTGGAGGGTGAAGGCGGCCTCGCTGTTGCCGACGGTGAACTCTGTGCCGTCGATCAGGCGGACGGAGATGCAGAAGAGGTCTGGATCGGCTTTGGCGAGTTCGGGGATGTAGGTTGCGACGGTGCCTGTGTTGAGTGCCCTGTATTTGTCGTGCAGGGACTCGAGGGTGGATTGGAGGTCGTTGATCATGTGTGCCCTGTGGTCAGACGGGTTGGAATGCCGATAGAGAGGATGAATGGTATTGCCGGCATCGGGTTGTTGGTGTGATCGTGTCCACGATTGGGGGTTGCATGGAGCAGGAGAAGCCGCAGGTCGCTCCGTGGCGGGATCGGCTGCATGAGATCATTTTCGAGGCCGATACGCGGGCGGGCAAGGCGTTCGATGTCGGACTGATTATCGCCATTTTTCTGTCTGTGGCGGTGGTGGTTCTGAGCACGCTGGAAGGTGCGGAGCAGGAGCCCTATCGGGGGGTGCTCTATGCGCTGGAATGGATGTTCACGATCCTGTTCACGATGGAGTATCTGCTCCGCCTGATCGTCGTTCGTCGTCCCTGGCGTTACGCGGGCTCGTTCTTCGGGGTGATCGACCTGCTGTCGATCCTTCCGGCGTTCATTGGTTTGGTGTTCCCGGGGAGCGAGCGGTTGATGGTGGTTCGCACGCTTCGGCTGCTGCGTATCTTCCGGGTCTTCAAGCTGGCGCGGTATCTTCGTGAGGCGTCGGCCTTGCGTGAGGCGTTTTATATCAGCCGCCACAAGATCGCGGTGTTTATGACGACGGTATTGATCGTGGTGCTGATCGCGAGCACGATCATGCATGTGGTGGAGAGCGGCGCGGGGAACGAGGCGTTCGATTCGATCCCCGGCGCGTTGTACTGGGCGGTGATCACGATGACGACGGTCGGGTACGGCGATGTGGTGCCGGTGACGATTGTTGGGAAGATCACGACGATGATGCTGGTGCTGGTGGGCTACTCGCTGATCATTGTGCCGACGGGTATTCTGTCGGCGGAGATTACGGATACGCGTCGGCGGGTGACGACCACGCGTGCGTGCCCCCACTGCATGGCGGAGGGTCATGACCGTGACGCGAAGTATTGCAAGCGATGCGGGCAGTTGCTCGATCCGTGATCGCGCGTGATCAGGTTGTTTCCGGCGGCTGGGCGGTGAGCTTGAGTCCCACGATGGAGACGATGAGCATCAGCAAGAAGAGGATGCGTGCGGGTGTGACCGGCTCGCCCAGCAGGATCATGCCCAGCAGGACGGTACCGGCGGCACCGATCCCGACCCAGACGGCGTAGGCGGTCCCGATAGGCAGCGTCCGGGCGGCCACACCCAGCAGGTACATGCTGATGATGATGGCGAGGATGGTGAGCACGCTGGGCCAGGGTTTCGTAAAGCCGTGCGTGTATTTCAGGCCTGTGGCCCAGGCGATCTCGAACAAGCCGGCGATGACGAGGATGATCCACGGCATATGACGCTCCTTGTGCGTCGTCTTGTCGTGTCCGGGTACGGCGCGTCTCGTCCGGTGGCCCCCTGGGCCGGTGCTGCGGGATGGTATGCCCATTTTACATGGTTGGGCGTGAGAGGCGTGTGGCCCAGATGGCGAGGATGACGGCTATGACAGCCGAGGCGATGTAGATGGCGTTGAAGTCGCCTGTGATGGCGCGTGCGGCGGCGAAGACGAAGGGGCCGGCGCTGGTGCCGATGACCATGAAGGTGGTGAGCGAGCCGCGGATCGCGCCGTGGTGGGTGCGTCCGTAGTAGCGTGCGAAGATGGGGCTGGCGAGGAGGAAGAGGAGCCCCTGTGCCAGCGCGAGTATGAAGTATGAAGCGTGCGCCATGAGCGCGGCGTGGGCTGTTGATGCGGCGGCGGCGTAGAGGACGCATGCGCCGGCGAGGAGGAAGCCGGAGACCGCGAGGAGGTAGCGTGGCCTGAATCGGTCGACGAGGTAGCCGAAGGGGATGGAGGTGATGATGGTGATGACGCCGAGTGTGGCGACGACTGCGGCGGCGGTTTTCTCGGGTGGGAGCCCGAGGTCGCTCATCATGGGCTGGGTGTGGAAAACGAAGGCGGTGCCTACGGCTGCCGAGAGGACCATGGAAGCGGTGACGATCCAGTATGCGGGGGTGCGCATGGCTTCCTTGAGGGTGAACTGGTAGAGCGCGGAGTCGGTGGCGCGCTCCTTGGTCTCGTGCATGTCGCCTGCATCGCCCACTGACGGGGCGTCGAGTTCGATGTTGATCTCTTCGTGTGTGTCGTGGGTGTGCTCGAAGGCGTCGTTGTCGACATGCTGGCCGAGGTCTTCGGGGCGGTTGACATGGACGAGTGCGACGAGGGGGAGGACGATGATCCAGACGAGGAGCCCGAGGAGTGCGTAGGTGGTTTTCCACCCGATGGCTTCGATGCTGAGGACGATTGCTGCGGGGAGTACCGCGAGGGCGAGTGGCATGCCGAGGTGTCGGATGGATTCGGCGAGTCCGAGCTTGCGTTCAAACCACATGGCGAGGGTGTGCGATGAGACGAGCCCGAGTGCGCCCTGGCCGAGGAAGCGGAGGAGGAAGAAGGAGACGGTGAGCGCTGCAAGTGCGGCGTAGTGGTCCAGGTTGTCTTGGAGCTTGAGTCGTTGCACGGCGAAGGCGAGGAGACCGATGATCATGCAGGCGAGGCCGAGGAGGAGGGCGACGGTGCCCATGACGGTGCGGGTACCGAGTTTGTCGCTGAGTCGTCCCACCAGGGTGAGGGGGAGGGAGGCGATGAAGGTCGCGATCATGTAGGCGGCGGCGAACTCCTGGAGTGAGATGCGGAGATCGGCGCGGATGGCTTCGCTGAAGCTGCCAACGACGAAGGACTGGCCTGGGGATGTGGCCATGGTGGTGAGCGTCGTTGCGGCGAGCATGGCCCAGCCGTAGAAGATGGGTTTGCGGTTGCGTGTGCTCGCCCGGTTTGCGAGGGACCTTGCGAGGAGTGGAGGTTTGTGGTCGGTGTTGGGCATGTGGTGGTATTGATAGCGCGTCGGGCATGAAAAAAGTCACCGGCTGTTGTGCCGGTGACTCTGTTTGTGGAGATGGTGGACGATTGTTTATCGACGGCGACGGCTTGCCATGAGGCCGCCCATGCCGAGGAGTGCCATCGCGCCCGGTGTTGGGACGGTGTTGAAGACGATGTTGCCGAAGGGGGCGACATCGGTGACCCAGACATTGACGCCCTTGACCTGGATGCCCCACTGGACATGGCGTGACACATCGTCGATGGTGTCGAGCGAGATGCTGAAGTTTCCTGCTGCATCGACATCGGCGAAGACATCGACGGAGGAGCTGAAGTCTGCGGCGAAGTCACGGATGAACACCCGTGCGTCGTGGGCGTCGGTCAGCGTGGTGCTGAGGACATTGCCCGAGAAGTTGACGGTGGTGCCTGCGAGGTCGCCGTCGACCTGCTGGTAGAGGTTTGCTTCCATGATCTTGTTGCCCATGGCGCCGGGGCCGCCGCCACCGATGTACCAGTATGGGTCTGGGTCGCCGATGGTGTTTGGTCCCATGGTGAGGGTGCCAGCACCGTCGTCGAACTCTGCGGTGAGGT
Organism: Phycisphaerales bacterium UBA3190; assembly: GCA_002364005.1. GTDB lineage: Bacteria > Planctomycetota > Phycisphaerae > Phycisphaerales > UBA1924 > UBA1924. The sequence goes on along the minus strand of DEXG01000001.1, from coordinate 40,959 downwards.
CAGCGATGCCCCATGAGCTGCCGAATGCGTAGGTTGAGCCGTCGAGTTCGAAGACATTCATGAACCCGAACCATGGTGCGGATGATTGGTCGATCCCGACCTCGACGGCGGGGATGCCGGCGGTTGCGACTGTGGTCATGATTGCTGATGCACAGAGTGCTGCTGCGGTGCTTTTCATTTTGTTCTCCTCTTGCGGTTTATCCAGGCATTCTGCGCCCACGAGAATGTGTAGGGTTGAAGCCCGCCCGGAATCGTAACAGTTACAATATGACAGGGTTGGGTGCGTGGATCAAGGTGAAAGGTCGATGAAATCGATGTTTTCTGCGGATGGCGTGCTGCGGTCGGGTGTCGTGGCTGGGGGCGTATTTTGGGGGCTTGGTTGGTGTTATCGGCGATTATTGTGGATGTTGGCTGTTGGATCTGCTCGATCAGGTTGGCTTCAGGGCTGAATGCGTTATGATTGCCCTTGCACCTGAAACAGTTTCTCTCCCGAGGGGTTTAATCGATGACTTTCCCAGAGCAGTTCACATGGGGCGTCGCCTCAGCGGCATACCAGGTTGAGGGGGCCGCGGCTGAAGACGGCCGTGGTCCTAGCGTGTGGGACACGTTCTGTGACACACCGGGCAAGGTGTTTGACGGGCATACGGGTGAGATCGCCTGTGATTCATACCACAAGGTTGATGAGGATGCCAGCCTGATCCAGAGGCTCGGTGCGAATGGTTATCGGTTCTCGATCTCGTGGTCGCGTCTGATCCCTGATGGTACCGGCGAGTTCAATGAGGCCGGGTTTGCGTATTACGACCGTCTGATCGATGCCCTGCTCGAGCGTGGGGTTGAGCCTTGGGTGACGCTGTATCACTGGGATCTGCCTCAGGCGCTGCAGGATCAGGGGGGGTGGCTGAACCCTGAGAGCCCGGCGTGGTTTGAGGCGTATACCAAGGCGGTGATTGATCGGTATTCGGATCGCGTGACGCATTGGTTTACGCTGAATGAGCCGGCGATTTTCCTCGGGCTTGGGCATAATGAGGGGACGCATGCACCGGGGCTGAAGCTGCCTCGGAATGAGGTGCTGTTGGCGACGCATCATGCGTTGCTGGCGCATGGGCGTGCGGTTCAGGTGATTCGTGCGCATGCGAAGAAGGCACCGACTGTGGGCTTTGCTCCGGTTGGGAGTTTGCATACGCCGGAATCGGAGTCGCCTGAGGATATCGAGGCGGCCCGCAAGGCGACTTTTACTGTGCCTGACAAGGGTTGGACCTACAACTACAGCTGGTATTGCGACCCGGTGATGCTGGGCCGGTACCCGGAGCAGGGGTTGTCGTTCTTTGGTAAGGATGCGCCGGCGTTTAGCGACCAGGACATGGAGACGATGAACCAGCCGCTGGATATGTTCGGGGTGAACATCTATTCAGCGGGTATCGTGCGTGCTGGGGCTGATGGGGAGCCGATCGAGGTTCCGAGCCAGCGTGGGTACCCAACGACGATGTTCCGGTGGACGATCAACCCGTCGTCGCTGTACTGGGGGCCGAAGTTTCTGTCTGAGCGGTACAAGCTGCCGGTGGTGATCACTGAGAACGGCTTGGCTTCGATGGACTGGGTGCACAGCGATGGCAAGGTGCATGATGCTGGGCGTATTGACTATCTGACGCGGTATCTGCATCAGCTTCGTCGTGCGTGCAATGAGGGCATTGATGTGCGTGGGTACTTCCAGTGGTCGATCATGGACAACTTCGAGTGGGCCGAGGGGTATGCGCTTCGGTTTGGGTTGGTCTATGTCGATTATCAGACGCTGGAGCGGATCCCGAAGGACTCGTATCACTGGTATTCGAAGGTGATCTCGAGCAATGGCGATCTGATCCCGAGATCGCTGTCGGCGTTGCGATAACCCCTTTGAGCCCATCGGATCGCATATTTTTGTGATTTTGTGGTGGTTTTGACTTGGAAGGCATGTGGTTTCGTGTAGCATGATGTAACTGTTACGCTTTTTCGGGCGATTCCGCCCGCCCCACCCGAGATGAGGAGAAATACGATGCAACTGAAGACATGGATTGCCGCAGCACTGGCCGCCGCCACTTGCTCGGTCAACGCTCAGAATGTTCTGGACAACGGCAGCTTTGAGACCGCGGGCCCCGGCTTTGTGGAGTTTGAGAGCTGGGCCAACTTTGGCAATGTGTTCACCGCTGATGAGGGCGAGATCGTCGCTCAGGACGGTAGCTTCACGGCCAAGATGTTCGGTGCCAGCAGCGGTGCTCAGAGCGACCAGGTGCTGACTCAGAATGTGGCTGCGACCGCCGGTGTTTCGTACACCCTCAGCGGCTACTGCCAGAACAAGTCATCGGACGCGCTGGGTGATGAAAATGTCATTCTGATGCAGATGGTGTTCCGCGACAGCGGCGGCAACGGTCTGCTGACGGTTGAGACCGACGCGATCGACACTGCAAGCGACCCCTTCGACACTTGGGTCTACTCCTCAGTCGATGCGATCGCGCCTGCTGGCACGACCAACATCGATGTCTTCCTGCTTCATATCCAGCTTGGTGCCGACCAGGGCTTCCCGACACAGGGTGGCGGTGCTTCGTTCTGGGACAACATCGTCCTCTCGGGTGGCGATGCCCCTTGCACGAACCCCGCGGACCTGAACGGCGACGGCGAACTGAACTTCTTTGATGTTTCACTCTTCATCACTGAGTTCAGCAACGGCTGCCCGTAATCAGTTGTTCATGCAAGAACCTTACGGTTCTGTTCCTAGACACACGCCCTCCCCCGGGGCGTGTGTCTTTTTTTGTGCGTGTGCCTTTGGGCTGTGCGGCGCATGGGCATCGCGGTAGGCGTTCGATGCCTGCCGGTCTGACTGGTGCCGCCTGAGTTGTTGGTGGTGAGGGCTGTGATGGCCGAGGCGGTCAGCGGTGACTGCCTGTACCTGTGCCTGTGATGGGTCAGGCGGTGCTCAGCCCTTGACAGCTCCGGTGGTAAGGCCGGAGATGAACTGCTTCTGGAGCAGCAGGAAGAGGGCTGCGACGGGGAGGACGGAGACGACGGTGGCTGCGGTGAGCAGGCCGTAGTCGGTCTTGTAGACGCCCCGGAGCTGTGCGATGGCGACCGAGAGGGGTTGCTTGTCGGCGGTCTGGAGGACGATCTGGGGGGAGATGAAGTTGTTCCACATGCCCAGGAAGGTGATGAGCATAAAGGCGCCGATCATGGGGCGTAGGAGGGGGAGGACGACGACGAAGAAGATGGACCATTCGGAGCAGCCGTCGATTCGTGCGGCTTCGAGGAGTTCGTCGGGTACGGATTGGATGACGGCCTGTCGGAAGAGGAAGACGCCGAAGGCGGGGGCCAGGAGGGGGAGGAGGAGGCCCCAGACGGTGTCGAGGAGGCCGAGGTCGTAGAGGAGTTCGTAGCCGGGTGCGAGGAGGAGGGTCGGGGGGACGATGAGTGCGCCCAGCACGACGAGGGTGATGAAGTTGCGGCCGCGGAAGTGGTGCTTGGCGATCACGAAGCCGGTGGCGGCGCAGATGAAGGTGGCGAAGAGTGCTGTTGCGGCGGAGTAGAAGATGGAGTTGATGAGGTTGACCTCGAAGCCGAGGTCGAAGAGGGCTCTGTAGTTGTTGAGGGTGAGTTTGTCCCAGCCGATGCCGAGGAATCCTTCGCCGGGGGGGAAGAAGATGCCGCTGAAGAAGTCGTCCTGGCCTTTGAGGGAGGCGATGATGAGCCACGCGTAGGGGATGAGGGTGATGAAGGCCAGCACGATCAGCAGGGTGTGGAGGGCGGCCTTGTTGAGCTTTCGGTTGGTGGCGCTCATGCGTTCACCTCTTGTGCTCGTGTCATTTTGATTTGGACCAGGGCGAGCGCGATGAGGATGAGGGCGAGGACCCAGCCGATGGCGGATGCGTAGCCGAGGTCACCCAGGTCGAAGCCGTTCTGGTAGAGGTACATGACGATGGTGAGGCCGCGGTTGTCGGGGCCCCCGCTGCTCTCGAGGAGGATGTAGGGGAGCTCGAAGAGTTGGAGGGAGCCGATCATGGAAAGGAGGATGACGAAGGTGGCGACGGGTTTGACGCTGGGGTAGATGACATGGCGGAGTTTGCCCAGCGGGCCGGCGCCGTCGATCTCGGCGGCTTCCATGAGTGACTTGTCGACGCTCTGGAGGGCGGCGAGGAAGTAGATCATGTTGAAGCCGACATAGAGCCAGAGTGAGATGAGGATGAGCGTGGCCATGACATGCTGCTGTAGCCAGTCGATCTCGAGGAACTTCTCGTTGCGTGTGATGAAGGCGATGGCCTGGTTGACGAGGCCGGCTCGTTTTTCGAAGGCCAGTGCGCCGAGGATGGAGACGAAGACGAGGCCCATGAGTTGTGGGCTGAAGAAGATGAGTCGGTAGATGCCCTTGCCGCGGAGCTTTGAGGAGTTGAGGGCCAGGGCGAGGGCGAAGGCGAGGGGGAGCTGGATGAAGAGCGAGCCGAGGGCGTAGATGAATGTGTTCCCGATCGATTTCCAGAACACGGGATCTGCGAGGAGGAGCTGGAAGTTCTTGGTGCCGACGAATGTGCGGGTGCCCGGGCCGAAGGTTTGGTTGGCGGCGAGGAAGGCGGACTGGATGAGGGGGTATACGACGAAGATGGCGAAGAGCAGGAGAAAGGGCGTGAGCATGGCCCACGAGAAAAGTACTCGGTTGCGGTCGATGACTTTGGCGCTCATTGGGAGTCCTCACTGATCGGGGCGAGGTCTTCCTGTGCGAAGGCGTTGCGCTCCATGCGTCGTTCGGTCTGGCGTTGCATGGTCTCTAGCAGCTCGCGGGCTTTGGGCATGAGTTGCTCGGGCTCGTAGAGCTCTTGCTCTTTGGCGTATTTGGCGAGGCGGCCCATGGCGTCACGGACATCGATCGCGGCCTGCTTGTTGTAGGGCGACGAAGGACGGAGCGGGATGTTGGGGGCCAGCTCGATGTACATGCGGCCCTTGCGCTGGTTCATGAAGAAGGGGTCGGGCTCGTCGTAGACCGGGTCGTTCCAGAGTGATTTCACTGGGGAGATGATGTCGACCTCGCGGTAGAGTTCGCGGGCGACCTGGGGTGAGGTGTAGAGGAGCTTGGCGTATTCCCATGCGCGGTCGAAGTGCTCGGTGGTTTTGGGGATGCTGAGCATGGTGCCGCCACGGACGCTGGTGCGTCGCCCGCCGGGTTCGAAGGCGGGGAGGGGCATGAGCTTGAGCTTGCCTGTGAGCCCGGGGACATGCATCTTCCAGATGGAGCACATCCAGTCGGGGGCGATGTAGCCGATGGCGACGGCGTCAACCTTGGCTTTGTGGCCGGCGGCGCTCCACTCGTTGATGTCGACGGCGACCGGCTGTGGCCCGAGGCACCACGAGACCAGCGTGGCGAGGAGGTGGGCGTTGCGTTCGGTGTGGATGGTGGGCTGGCCGCTGGATGTGAAGAGCTGCCCGTCGCCCTGGAGCATGAGCGTTTCGATGAGGTCCTGGTTTGTGTACCAGAACGAGAGTGGTGTGTGGTCGGGCTTGCCGTCGTCGTCGGTGTCGGCCATGAGGGGGCGGAGCATGGCGAAGTACTCGTCCCATGTTTCGGCCTGGGTCAGGTCGATGCCGGCTGCTTCGGTGATGTCGGCGCGGTATGCGAGCATGACGGGGTGGACATCGTGCGGGAGCCCGAAGACGCGGCCGTCGACGCTCCACGGGTTGAGCGAGGGCTGGTTGAACTGCTCGAGCAGGCCTTCTTGGACGAGCATGTCGGTGAGGTCGGTGAAGCCGATGGCTTCGATCGGGCCCATAAATGCCTGAGGCGCGACGGCTTTTTCGACCTCGATGAGGTCGGCGGTTGGGAGCCCGCCGAAGAAGCCGCTCATCATGCGGCTCTGGATTGCGGCGTTGCTCATGATGGTGATGTCGAGCTTGACATCGTTTGACTGCTCGTACCGCTCGATCATGGGCACATACATCTTGGCATGTTCAGGAGAATAGACCCAGAACTGCAGGTCGCCTTGATCGGATGGCTTTCGCACGAGGATCAGGAGGGTGCTGAGAATGAGCAGGCACGCGATGACCCAGACGCCCGAGGAGAGGGCCCGCAGGGCGAGGATGGTGTTGGTGAGTCGGTGCATCAGACCGTTCGGATCAGCTGCCCATCAGTGCCGATGCGCACGGGTGCGATCGAGGCGTAGGAGGTCGTTTCGAGCACCTCGAAGCTTGTTGGGCGGACTTCACGATAGATCGGCTGGGGGGCGTCGCTCTGCGCGGCGTTGGTGATCCAACGGGCGGCTTCGATGCCAAGGGAGATCGCGTCCTGGCAGACGGCGGTGTAGCGTGGGAAGGTCTGGTGACGGGTGACGGAGTCGTCGAAGCCGACGATGGAGATGTCTTTGGGGACCTTGATGCCCATGCGCAGGCACTTGTGGAGAGCGCCGATGGTGGACATGGGGTTGGTGAAGAAGACCGCGGTGGGCGGCTCTTCGAGTTCGAGGAGTGTGGTGAGCATGATCTCGCCGCCGGCGGTGTTGGCTTCGGCCTTGACGATCAGTGATTCATCGATCTGGATGCCCGCATCGTGGAGCGCGTCGCGGTAGCCGGCTTCGCGGTCCTGGTGGTCGGTATCGACGATGTTGTGCATCGCGAGCCCGATCCGCTTGTGACCGAGGCCGACGAGGTGTTCGATGGCTTTGCGTGAGGTGTCGTGGGAGATCGAGTCGATGTATGAGACCGCGGGGTCTTCGGAACGATCGGCGACGAGGAGGACGGGGAAACCTTCTGCGGTGATCTGCTCGACGAGCGAGGTGTCGCCGAGTGATCGCATGAGGATGGCGTTGACGCCCTTGCGGTGGAAGAACTGGGTGTAGGTTTCGTCGGGGTGCTTGTCTCGCGCGGCGCTGATGAATGCGAGGTCGTGCTTCTTCTCGTAGACGCCACGGAGGATGCCCGAGAGCAGGGATGCTTCGAAGTCACCCAGGTCCGACTTGACGGGTTCCTCTGGGTATACGAGGCCGATCACATTGGTGGGCTTGCGTCCCATCGATGGCTTGTAGTGGTGTCGTTGAGCGAGTTCGAGCACTTTTCGCCGGGTCTCTTCGCTGACGCCGCTGCGCTGGTTGATGGCGCGTGATACGGTGGCAACCGAGATTCCCAGTTCGTTCGCGATTTGTCGTACTGAACTCATTGTGCTTAGGACTCCGGACCGAGTTCTCTTGTTTCTACACGCTGATCGTTTGTGGACCAGAGTACTTCATATGTACTCCGCCCGGTGCCTGCGTTGAACAGGTCCTGAACATCGTAGTCTTCGACATGGCCGTCGACGAAGGCGAAGTTTGCCCCGCCTTCGAGGTCGAATGTGTCGTTTCGGCGGTTTGGGTGGCGGTAGTACGGGATGTAGCTCTTGAGATCATCGGCACGGTTTGGGTCCATATCAGCGGGTGGATCTCGTCCGTCGTCCCAGTTGCCGCTCATCGAGTCGGCGTTGATGCCGGTTCCACCGCCGAAACGCTCTCCGGGGAGGCCGCTGGAGCCAACGCTGCCGGCGGTGAACCAGGTTGTTTCGCCAGCATCGTTATCGACTTCGGAACCCCAGCTCCCCCATGCTTCGGCGTAGAGGATGAGCGAGCTTGAACGATCTGCGGCGCTGTCGAATGCTTGGCCCATCTGGTAACTATCGCTGTCCGGGTATGTGCCTGGTTTGTAGTACGGGACGGTGCCGGTGCTGAAGTTTGGCTCACCGACCTCTGCGGCCGATGCGGCCCAGTGGTTGAGGGTGTATGAGCGGGCACCCTCGGGGTGGTTTGGGCATCTGACGACGGTGCCGCCGATTGTTGGGTTGATCTCGTTATCCCATGCGAGGTTGCGGTAATCTTCCTGTGGGAGGTACTGCCCGATGCGGTTGACATCGTACCAGATCATGTTGAGCTTGTCGTTTTTGGGGTCGATGACATAACGGTCCTTTGAAAGGACTGGTGGGAACTTGCCCTTGAAGTCGTATGCGTAGACCATGGTCGCAGCGGAGAGCTGTCGCATGTTGGACTTGCAGAGCATGTCCTTTGCTGATTGACGAGCGGCACCGAGTGCGGGGAGTAGGATGCCGATGAGTAGGGCGATGATCGCGATCACGACCAGCAGCTCGATGAGCGTGAATGCCTGTCGCGTCATCTGGTTGTTGTGGTCGTTGTTTTTTGTTGTGTTCTGCATGTTGTGCCTCTGTGTTGGTCGCGTGTGCGGCGCCAGCCCCTCAATCGTAACAGTTACGCTATCTTGACGCAAGTGCTGAGGGAAATCAAAAGAAAAAACATTGGCCATGCCGAACATCTTGTGAACATGCTGTGTTTTCAGGTGGATAGGGGCTCTGGGGGTGGGGAGTTATTCACAAAGTGGCTGAAAAAGGGGGCAGGTCCTGACACGGGACGCAGTAACAGTTACGCTCTGGTCATGAAGAATACCACACTGCTATCGATATTCACGGGTTGCCTGAGTCTTCTGGTGGGCGGGGGCTGCTCGTCGTATGAGGGGAGCCGCGTTGAGTTGATTGAGCGTGACGGGCGGTTCACGCTTTTGAAAGACGGGATCCCTCACACGATTCATGGTGTTGGCGGTCATACAGATCTGGAACGGTTGGCGTCGTACGGGGGCAACACGGTCCGGACATGGGATGCCGAGGGGATTGGGGAGATGCTGGATGAGGCGCATGCCCAGGGGATCAGCGTGGTCGCGGGGATCTGGTTGGAGCATCAGCGGCATGGCTTTGATTATGACGATCCCGAGCAGCGGGCCGAGGAGCTTGAGCGGGTCGAGCTATTGGTGAGGGAACATCGTGAGCACCCGGCGCTGCTTGCCTGGGGTGTTGGCAATGAGGTGGAGCTTGGCGGGGACTTTGATGTGGCGTTGCGTCAGATCAATGATGCGGCGGCGATCGTGAGGCGTTTGGACCCCCACCACCCGCGTATGGCGATCATCGCGGAGATCGGTGATGACAAGGCGATTCGGATTCAGAATGAGTGTCCTGATATTGATTTGATTGGGATCAACTCGTATGGCGGGCTGGCGAGCGTGCCCGAGCGGCTGGCGGGGCAGGGGTATGATGGCGCTTGGGCGGTCACGGAGTATGGTGTAGTTGGGCACTGGGAGATGGGGAAGACTCCTTGGGGCGCGCCGTATGAGCAGTCGAGCAGCGGGAAGGCGGATTTCATTCGCGAGGTGTATACGCAGGCGATCAGTCCCAACCTGGGGCAAGATTGTTTGGGGTCATTTGCTTTTCTGTGGGGGCATAAGCAGGAGAAGACTGCGACCTGGTACGGGCTGCTGCTGGAGAGCGGCGAGACAACCGAGCGGGTCGATGTGCTGAGTGAGCTGTGGACAGGCGAGCAGGTGAGCAACGGTGCGCCACGGGTGGAGCGGATCGAGATGCTCGATGCGAACCCGTCGGGCGTGTATGCCTCGGAGCCGGTGCGAGTGCAGGTGATCGCGTCGGAACCGGACGGGGATGCGATGCTCGTCGCGTGGCATGTGCTTCCTGAATCGGATGTCCAGAGTATGGGCGGGGACTTTGAGCGTCGCCTGGATGCGGTGGATGTTGCGATCGAGGCCGATGGGGACCTGGGCGCGATGATCACGCTGCCCGGCGAGCCGGGCGCGTACCGGATCTTTGTTACGGTTCGTGACGGGCATGGCCACGCGGCGACGGCGAATCTGCCGGTCTATGTGGTTGATCGGGATGCCGAGCCGAGCTCGGATTGATCGGCGATTGCCGACTGATCAGGGGCAACCCGCGTTGTAGATGGTGAGGAACTCGGAGACATCGAAGAAGTTGAAGCTGCCATCGTTGTTGATGTCGGCGGCGTTGTCTTGGGCGCTGTAGGCACTGAGGAAGGCGCTGACATCGAAGAAGTTGAGTTCACCGAATGGCTCTGCGATATCTGCTTCGCTGCATGGCGTTGGGCCGTCGAGGGTGAAGGTGAAGGAGTTGACATTGTACTGGGTGTCTGCGACGCCCATGTTGACGAAGCGGAGGACCTGCTCGCCTGCCTCGAGATCGAGGGAGGTGGTGACGGTGGACCAGTTCTGCCAGCCGAAGGTTGCGAGGAAGAACACGGTGCCGGTGAGGTCCTGGCCGTCGCGTTCGATGCGGAATGCGCCGCCGGTTCGGTCGGAGGCGACGCGGGTTTCGAGGGTGTAGGTGCCGGCGGTTTGAACATCGACGGTGTACTCGAGCCATTCGCCCTGGCACATGTCTGAGATGTTGTATCCCTCTTCGGAGGCCACTTCGATATCGACGCCTGTTTCTCGGTATTCGCCGCCGGTGTTTGTGGCGTCGCAGTCGTAGTAGCTCTGGTTTTGGGCGCCCAGATCGAAGTCTTCGGCTTGGATGGTGCCGGGGACTGGGTGGGCCTGGCCCGAGTAGGGCAGCTGAACCCGCTCATAGACCCGGACATAGTCGACTTCGAGTGTTTGTGGGAAGGTGGAGCTGCCGTCTGGGTTGCCCGGGAAGTTGCCACCGACTGCGACATTGAGCAGGAGGTGGAACTCGGTATCGAATGGTGCGCTGGGGTTGGATGGGGCCGCGGAAGAGAACCAGCTTGAGTTTGGGCGTGAGCCGTAGGAAACGCCGTCGACATACCAGGTGATCCTGTCGGGGTCCCAGTCGATTCGGTAGGTGTGGAACCCCTGGGAGAAGTCTGTGCCGTCCTGCAGGCGCGGGCCATCGGAAGTGTTGTTGGGCCAGTTGTTTCCGAAGTGGAGCGTGCCGTGGATTCTGTCAGCGTAGTTGACCGATTCCATGATGTCGATTTCGCCGGAGGATGCCCATGTGCCGTATGGCGAGTTTGTGGGGAGCATCCAGAACGCGGGCCAGATGCCTGGCGTTGAGGGAATTTTCATTCTGGCTTCGAATCGGCCGTAGAGGAAGTCCTGCTTGTAGAGCGATCTGATGCGTGCGGATGTGTAGTCTCTGCCGTTGAATCGCTGTTCGATGGCATTGATTTTGAGGGTGCCATCGGAGACGGCGATGTTGTCGGTGGAATCGGTGTAGTACTGGAGTTCGTTGTTGCCCCAGCCGGCGGGGAGGCCGTAGGCGGTGCCTGTGCCGGTCTGGTAGGACCAGTTATCGGTGTTGAGGGATGTCCCATCGAACTCATCTGACCACTGGAGTTGCCATGCATCCTGTGCGAGCGTCGGTGAGCAGAAAACAGCCGCGGCGATCAGAATTGGTGCTTTTGTGTGCATCATTGGGTTCTCGTATGGGGTATCGTAACAGTTACGCGAGTGTACCATCTCCATCGTGGATCTGGTACCCTTTCTTTGATTTTTCACCTGAATCTGGGGGCTTGTTCCCGATCAGGGAGCACCCAATGAACTTGGAGCATGCATGGCAGGGCTGACACTCGAGCAGATCACCAAGACCTACGAAGACGGTTTTACCGCAGTCGACAGCATCTCGCTGTCGATTGATCCGGGCTCGTTTGTTGTGCTCGTTGGGCCTTCGGGTTGTGGGAAGTCGACTACGCTGCGGATGATCGCGGGGCTGGAGACGATCACCAAGGGAACCCTGAAAATCGGTGATCGCGTGGTGAACAGTGTGCGGCCCAAGGACCGGGACATCGCGATGGTGTTTCAGAACTACGCGTTGTACCCGCACCTGAGCGTCGAGGAGAACATGGGCTTTTCGCTGCGTATGAGTGGTGTGAAGAAGAATGCCCGGATGCAACGGGTCGGTCATGCGGCGGAGATGCTCGGGCTCAATGACATCCTGCAGAAGAAACCGGGGCAGCTCTCGGGCGGTCAGCGTCAGCGGGTGGCGTTGGGGCGTGCGATCGTGCGCGAGCCGTCGGTGTTTCTGTTTGATGAGCCGCTGTCGAATCTTGATCCTGATCGTCGCGTGAGCACGCGGGCGGAGATTCGCCGGATTGTGCGTGAGCTTGGTACGACGACGGTGTATGTGACGCATGACCACGAGGAGGCGATGGCGCTGGGCGATGTGGTCGTGGTAATGAACGAGGGGAAGATTGAGCAGGCGGGTGCACCGGATTCGGTGTACGCCAAGCCCGACACGCTGTTCGTTGGGCGTTTTTTGGGATCGCCGAAGATGAATGTGATCGAGTGCACGCTCGAGCGTGACGAGGACCGAGTGGTGGCTGCGCCCGACGGGCTTGGCGATGTTCGCATCGAGGTCCGTACCGATCCTGAGCGTATGCCCAGGGGCGCTCGGGCGACGCTGGGGATTCGCCCGCAGCATGTGGTGCTCAGCGGCGGCGCTGCTGGCACTTCGAAGCTGGGGGAGGGTCGGATCACGCATGTGGAGCACCTTGGCTTCGCGCAGGATCTCACGGTTGAGCTTGCGGGCCACACGCTGCTGGTACGCGACAAGGAGATTACGCCGCGCCGGATTGGTGATTCGTGCTCTGTGTGCTTTGAAGCCAACGAGGCGCATTGGTTCTGATATCAACAAGCGGCGTATTGTGTTGCGTACCCGATCGGGCGATGCCTGACGCCTGGTGGGCGATGCGGTTCCAGGCGCGGATGCCGGTGTGCACTGACTAGGAGAACGATATGGACAGTGCTGTCGCGTTTGTGCAGGCGTACCTCTACGCGAACGGGTATTTCACGGTGACGGAGTACCCGGTCGTTGAAGCGATGCGGCATGGGAACTTCCGTACTGCGACCGATGTCGATATTCTTGCGGTTCGGTTTCCCGGTGCTGGGCGGCTCGTTCCACGCCCTGGGAAGAAGGGCGGGCACAGAGGGGTGACGCTCGCCCAGCCGGATGCTGCGTTGAATCCCTCTGCGGACCGTGTGGACCTGATCGTCGCGGAGGTCAAAGAGGGCAAGGCGGAGTTGAACCATGGGGCGCGAAACCCGGAGGTTCTGCGGGCGGCTTTGACACGCTTTGGTGCGAGTACCGCGGAGCATGCGGACATGCTCGTCGAGGAGCTGATCCAATCGGGGACGGCCCACGCTCCGATGGGGCCGCAGATCCGGCTGGTGGCGTTCGGCAGTCATTATGACCAGACGCAGCATCACCCGTACACGGTGATCACGCTCGGGCACATCATCACGTTTTTGAAGGATTACGCTAAGGAGAACTGGGAGATGTTGCGTCACGCTCAGTTCAAGGATCCGGGGACGAGCTTCCTGATGATGCTGGAGAAGGCGATGCGTTCTGATCCGGATCACCGTCGTTGACGGTCTCGGGCGTGTCCTGCGTGAACTCTGGGTATGACTTGAGGATCCGCCATGTGCCGTCGCTTGTGGTATCGAGTGGCCGCCCGTTCTCTGCACCGGGATCGAGGCGGTCTTTGAGAACGAGTATGAGGTCTGAGAGTACGGCGGGGTTCGTGTAGTAGTAGTCGTGGCCGGCGATCCCGGCGTTGACTCTGCACTCGATGATCTGAACGGAGCGGAAGGCGCGGAGTCGTTCCTTGACCACTGGCGAGCTGTCCATGGTTGAGATCACGAACTCGCCGATCCGGCCAACGCTGTCGAGCATCCAGTCGGCTAGCCCCATCGCGGCGTCGCTGGGCGAGGTGTAGATGACGATGCGTCGTGTCGTTTCGAAGACCTGCTCGCCGAAGACGCGTTCGCGGAACACGCCCTGATCGATGTCGGCTGCTGCGAGGACGACGGTGTCGATCTTGGATGGGGGGGCGGTTTCGGCTGATACGCGCTGGATGTGCAGCTCACGGAGAGCCGAGAGCAGGATGTCGCACCCGCGGCTGTGACCGATGATGTTGATGCGTTCGACATCTTCGCACTGAGAGATGAGACGGATGACGCGTTTGAGGTGCGAGACGGTGAACTCGCTGGATTCGCGTGAGTAGGCGTATGCGCGGATGCCCCCGACGGATGCGGGCCATGAGTACACGATGGGGACGCTGTCGCGTCCGAGGAAGTGCCAGATTTGTGCGAGGGTCTGGGCCGCGTATGGCAGGTTGTTGTTGACCCCGTGGACATAGAGGTCGACTTCTTTTCTGTTGCACTCGGCGATGCGGGCCTTGATCAGGTTGGTGAATGCCTGGTCTTCGCGCTGCTTTTGCTCCTGAGCCGTGGGCGAGAGAATGACGCGGTGATCGTTGACCGGTTCGAAGTTGACGACGAGGTCGTGGAGCATGCCCGACTTGCTGATGTTGACGGTGTTGACTGGATAGTTGTGCCTTCGCTTGGCGTGTGTGCTGTCGTAGACGAGGTCTTCCCATGTGTTGCTGGGATTTCCGATGCGTACCTTGACGGTGCCGTAGGTCAGGTCGTATGTCCTTTTGGATCCGAACCGGATGTTGTCCTGGGTGTGTTGTGCTTGCTGGCGGTCGGTGACATAGATGATGTCGGCCATGATCGAGCGGTAGGGTTCGGGGGTGCTCTGGTATGGGTGGTTGTCTGTGGTTGTGTAGAGGTTTGGCGTTGGTACGAGCGTGCGTGTGCATCCGCTGAGGAGGAGGAGCATGGATGCGCAAGCGAGCGCGAGTCGTTGCATAGCGCAGGCGGGGCGTGTGTTGATCGCGGGCGTGGTTGATCTCATGCTTGGATTCATCTCATGAATGTGGAGACGCCGGCCAGGAGCATCTGTGCGCCGACGGCGACAAGGATGAGGCCCATGAAGCGGATGATCGTGTTCCAATCTATGTCCAGTCGGGGGGTGTTGGGGCGGTGTGGTTGTGTCAGTGCATGGCAACGATGGCGCTGCGGAAGCGTAGGAGTGAGGCGGTGAAGAACACGGCACCGATGACAACCAGCCCCGTAAGGTCCTGCCAGACAATGGGGAGATCGGCTCCGCGGTAGAGGACTGCCTGTGCGAATGCGACGAAGTGTGTTGATGGCATGAGCTGGACGGCGTTCTGGAGCCATTCGGGCATGGTCTCGAGCGGGGTTGTTGAGCCGGAGAGGAGATTCATGATGACCAGGACGGGCATGGCGATGAGGCCGAACTGGGGCATCGAGGTGGTAAAGGTGGCGATGAGGAGTCCCAGGGCGGTGACGGAGAACTGGTAGAGCATGGCGCCGGAGATGAAGAGGAGGAGTGAACCTGCGACGGGGACCTGAAGGAATCCCTCGACGACGACTTTGAGCGAGATGAATGCTGCGAGGAGGATGACCATGCCGTTGGCGATGATTTTCGAGAGCATGATGTCGGTCGGGGTGACGGGCATGACGAGGAGGTGCTCGACGGTGCCGTGCTCTCGTTCACGGATCAGGGCGGCGCCGGTGAGGATGACGGAGAGGATGGTGATGTTGTTGATGATTTGCATCACCGCGTTGAACCACATGGATTGGCGGTTGGGATTGAACCGTGAGTGGACGACGAGGTTGATGGGGAGCTGGGCGGATTCGGCGTCGCGTCTGGCGTAGCGGAGGATTTCGCTGTTGATGATGTTCTGGAGGTAGACGGAGCCGTTGCCGGCGTGGGCCATGGCGGTGGCGTCGATGTTGATCTGGAGGCTCGGCGTATGGCCCGCGAGCAGGTCGGCTTCGAAGTTTGAGGGGATTTCGATGACGAAGACGAACTCGTTGGCGTTCATCGCCCGGTCGATGTCGGTGACACCGATTTCCTGTGGCGGCTTGAAGTATGGTTCGGCGATCGCTGCCTGGATTTGTCTTGAGAGCTGGGAGTGGTCTTCGTCGACGATGCCGACGGATGCGTGTTCGACTTCGAACTTTGCGCCGGTGGCGACGGTGTAGATGGCGAAGCTGAAGGTGTAGACGATGAGGACCATCACGATGGGGTCGGCGCGGATGCTTCGGAGTTCCTTCCCGCAGAGCCAGAGGACTTTTTTGGCGTGCATGAGCATGTCAGTCCTCCTGCTTTCGGAGCACGAGTGATGCGGTGCCGATGAAGAGTGTGGCGAATAGGGCGAGCACGAGGTGCTTGGGCCAGAGTTCGGCGAAGCCGAGACTCTTGGTGTAGGTGCCGAGACTGATCTGCTGGAACCATGCTGCGGGGAATGCGAGCCCGAATGTTCGCGCGGCGGTGGAGAGGGATGAGACGGGGACGAGGAGGCCGGAGAAGTTGACGGCGGGGATGATGGAGATGATCGCGGTGGCGAATACGGCTGCGACCTGGGTGCGTGTGAATGTGGAGACGATGAGGCCGAATCCTGTCGCGGCCATGACATAGAAGAGGACGCCGACGCTCATTGCCAGGAGTGAGCCGTTGATTGGTACCTGGAAGACCAGCCATGAGATGAGCCCCAGGGTGATGAAGCTGATGAGGCCGATGGCGATGTAGGGGACCTGCTTGCCGACGAGGTATTCGAAGCTTGTGACGGGGGATGATCGGAAGTTGGCGATCGATCCGGCTTCCTTCTCGTGGACGACCCCCACCGCGGTCATGACTGAGGGGATGAGGATCAGGACCAGCATGATGACGCCCGGGACGATGGCGTAGATGCTCCTGAAGGATTGGTTGTAGCGAAACCGTGACTGAATGTCTACGGTTGCCGATGTTGTGGTGTTGGTGCTGGATTGTGCTTGGCGGTTTGAAAGGTACTTTGCGGCCACGCCGGAGAGGTAGCCGCTGGTTGTTTCTGCTCTGAAGGGCATGGCTCCGTCGAGCCAGATGCCGACTTCGGGTGCTTTGCCGCTGATGAGATCCTTGCCGAACTGGGGCGGGATCTCGATGGCGAGCATGAGTTCTCCGGTCTTGAGTCTGGCGTCGATCTGATCGGGTGCGTCGATATCGTCCTGGCGTTGGAAGTACGGGGAGCCGTCGAAGCTTTGGAGGAGTTGACGGCTTTCGGGTGTTTGGTCTTGGTCGTATACGGCGAAGGGGAGGTTCTCGACATCGAAGGAGATGCCGTAGCCGAAGGTGAGGAGCAGGATGATCGGTCCAAGGATCGCGAAAGCGAGGCGCATGCGATCGCGCAGGATCTCGACGCTCTCGCGTCTGGCGTAGGCCCAGAGTCTGCCCAGGGCGAAAGCTTGGTTGGGAGCGGGCTGGGGGATTTTCTGGGAGGTGCCGATCTCAGACTCGGGTTCGTTCTTGCTGGTATGGCTTGCTTGTGGGGCGCGGGCGTCTTCGAGAAAGGCGACGAATGCTTCTTCGAGTGTGGAGGCGTTTCTGGATTCGGTCAGGGCCTGCGGCGTGTCGACGGCTAGGACTTTTCCTGCGTGCATGAGGGAGATGCGGTCGCAGCGTTCTGCCTCGTTCATGAAGTGGGTCGAGAGGAAGATGGTGACGCCGTCGTTTCGTGAGAGGTCGACGAGGTATTGCCAGAACTCGTCGCGGGCGATGGGGTCGACGCCTGAGGTTGGTTCGTCGAGGATGAGCATTTCCGGTTTGTGCTGGACGGCGACGGCGAGCTGGAGGCGCTGACGCATGCCCAGCGGCAGGGCGTCGGGGCGTTCGTCCGCTGACTCTCTGAGTCCGAAGCGGTCGAGCATCTCCTCGAGGCGTGGGATCTTCTCGTCTGCGGGGATCTCGAAGAGTCGGGCGTGGAGGAGGAGGTTCTGGCGGACTGTGAGTTCGCTGTAGAGGGAGAAGGACTGTGACATGTAGCCGACGCGTGAGCGTGATTCGACGCCCTTGTCATTGATGGGTTTGCCCAGGAGTGTGGCGCTGCCATCGGAGGATGGGAGAAGGCCGGTGAGCATCTTCATCGTGGTTGACTTGCCGCAGCCGTTCGAGCCGAGGAAACCGAAGATCTCACCTCGTTCGATACGGAAGCTGACATGGTCGACGGCGACGAACTTTCCGAAGCGTTTGGTGAGCCCCTCGGCTTCGATTGCGGGCGGGCCGGGGTGATCGGTTCGTGGTGGGATGATGACCGGCTTGTGGACGTCTTGTATCGCTTGGGGGAGCATGGCGACGAACGCTGATTCGAGGTCTGTGGTGTTGGTTTGCTGTTTTATCTCTGCGGGTGTTCCGCTGGCGATGACACGCCCGTCGTTCATGCTCGCGAGCCAGTCGAAGCGTTCGGCCTCTTCCATGTAGGCGGTGGCGACGATGACGCTCATCCTGTCGCGTTGGGAGCGGATGCGCTCGATGAGTTCCCAGAACTGGCGGCGTGAGAGGGGATCGACGCCGGTTGTGGGCTCGTCGAGCACGAGCAGGTAAGGATTGTGCAGGAGGGCGCTGCAGAGCGAGAGCTTCTGCTTCATGCCCCCGGAGAGCTTGCCTGCGGGGCGGTCGCGGAACTGATTCAGGTCGATGCTGGTCAGGAGATTGTGGATACGGTCGGTGCGTTCGGCTTTGGAGAGCCCGAAGAGGCGTGCGATGAAGTCAAGGTTCTCGAAGACGCTCAGGGTTGGGTAGAGGTTTCGTCCGAGGCCCTGTGGCATGTAGGCGATGCGTGAGAAGCAACGCTGGCGGTGTCTGGCGTTGCCCATATCGCCATCGAGCACGCGCACGCTGCCCGTTTGGATCTTGCGCACGCCTGCGATGAGGGCGAGCATTGTTGATTTGCCGACGCCGTCGGGGCCGATGAGGCCGGCCATGCAGCCGGCGGGAATGGATAGGGTGACATCATCGAGCGCGTTTGTTGGGCCGTAGCGGTGTGTTACCGCTTGAAGCGACGCGATGTCAGCTGCTGGCGTCACGATCACTCCTCGTTATGGCTTTGATTCTGGTAGTCGGGGCAGGAGGTATTCGGGCCAGGGCGTGTCGCTCTGGACGCGGACATAGGCAACGCCGCGTACGCCGGTCTTCACCGAGGCCATGTGGTCGGCGACGATCTCCTGGGGGATGCGAACTTTGATGCGGAACATGAGTTTGTCCCGTTCGCTCTGGGTCTCTACCTGCTTGGGCGTGAACTGGGCCTCGGGTGCCACGAAGCTGACCTCGGCGGGGATCACATATTCGGGGAGCGCGTCGATGACGATGCGTGCCTCGGCACCGATCGCCAGGCGGGTTGCGTCGCGGGCGGGGATGAAGATTTCCATGTAGATGTCGTCGAGGTCGAGCAGGGTGAGCACCCTGCCTCCGGCGCCCATCATCTCGCCCGGTTCAGCCAGGCGGTAGAGGACGCGGCCGGTCACGGCGGCCTTGAGGATGCATTCGTCGAGCTGTGTTTCGACGCGTTGTACTGCGGCGCGTGCGGCGTCGATGGCTTTCTGTGCTGTTCTGGCGTGGGCTTGAGCCACTTCGAGTGCGGCTTGAGCGGAGTCGCGTTCGCTCTTGGCCTGATCGGCTTGACGCTGGGCGACTGAGCCGCGCTCGGCCAGTGGCAGGATCCGTGCGAGTTCCTGCTCGGCCAGTGTCAGCACGCTTTGGCGCTGGATGATGGCCGCATCTGCTTCGGCCTTGGTTTCTTCGGCTTGGGCGAGTCTGGCCTCTGCTTCGGCGTGGGACGCTTCGAGTTCATCCGTGTCCATGGTGGCCAGCACAGCACCTCGCTCGACCATATCGCCCTCTTGGGCGATGACGGATTCGATCTTTCCGGGGTACTTCGTCGCGACATGGACCTGAACGGCTTCGATTCGGCCGTTGCCTGAGACGATTCCCTCTGGCAGGGTTGCCTGCTGCCCCTGCCACCACTGCCAGGCGATCAGAAGTCCCACGATGAGCAGGAGACCGGCTATCACTCGTATCACGCGCGATCGCTTCATGGCTGGTTTCCCTTTGGGTCGTTGATTTGGTGATCGGTTGTCGAGGGGTCGGGCTCGGGCGCGAGTGACGACCATCCACCCCCGAGGGCCTTGTAGAGCGTGATCGCCAGCGAGGTCGACCGGGCACTGCTTATGGCCAACTGATCCTGGATACTCAGGAGTGAACGCTGCGCATCGAGCACGCTCAGGAAGCTGGTTTCGCCCATGTCGTAGCGGTCTTGGGCGATCGTGACTGCCCGAGCGGCGGACTGTTCGGCGAGCGTGAGCGCGTCGTTTCGGAGTTTCTCTTTGCCGTACGCGAGGATGGCATCCTCGACATTGCGGAGTGCTTCGAGGACGGTGCTCTCGTAGGCGAGGAGTGCCTGCTGCTGACGGCTGGTTTGGACCTCGATGTTGGCCCGGATGCGTCCGGCATCGAACACGGCCCATTGCATTGAGGGGCCGATGCCGAAGCTTTCGCTCGATCGGGAGAGCAGGTCTGCAGAACCCATTGAGTCGAGCCCGATGGACCCGAGCAGATGGAACCTCGGGTAGAGGTCGGCGGTGGCCACGCCGACCTGTGCTGTTTGGGCCGCGAGTTCTCGTTCGGCGCGGCGGACATCGGGTCGGCGGCGGAGGGCTTCTGCGGGCACGCCCACGGCGATGGTTGGCGGCGGCAGGGGGATATCGGTGATTGTGTCGAGTTCACCTTGGAGTGCACCGGGCTGGAGCCCAAGGAGGACCGCCAGGCGGTTCTTGGATTGCTCGAGGCCGGTCTCGATTGATGGGATCTGGGAGCGTGTGAGTTCAAGGTTGGTGCTCGATTGCTCCAGATCGAGGCGGGAGACCTGCCCGGCTTCGACATTGGCCTTGACGAGTTCGAGCGTTTGGCTCTGGGTTGCCTCGTTGGCCTTGAGGACCGCCAGGCGTTCCTGAAAGAGACGGACTTCGACATAGTTCAGGGCGACCTCGGCGATGAGGGTCACGAGCATATCACGGTACGCTTCTTCTGATGCGGTGACGAGCGCGTCGCCGACCTCGACCTGGCGTTGGATGCGGCCGAAGAGATCGAGCTCCCAGCTGGCATCGAAGCCCGCGGAGTAGAAGTTGTCGGTCAGCCCCTGGTAGATTGAGTTCTGGCTGAACTCGCTTCGGGTGGCCGAGCCGGTGGCTGTCAGGGTTGGGAACTGCCCGGCGCTGGCGATGGCCCGCTGGGCACGCGCTTCGTGGATACGCTGGGCGGCTTGCAGGAGACTGAGATTCCCCTCCACGGCTCGTTCGACGAGGGCCGTGAGCTGTGGGTCATTGAGCTTGGTCCACCACTGACTGAGTGAAGCGGGGTCGCGCTGGAGGCCGGGCGGGAGTTGCGTGTTCCAATCGGTCGGCGCGTCGGGTTTGACGGGGACATAGTCCGGGCCGACAGTGCAGCCAGCGATGGCTGTGAGTATGCATCCCACACATCCAACTCTGTACCTGAGCCTTGTTTTCACGCTGCCAGCTCCAGTTCGTCATCGTGTGAATATCGCCGTTGCCAGCGATGCGTATGGTGTGCCCAAGGCGACTGAGCCTCTGATCTGGGGCCGTGGTCTCGCCGTCCACTTTCGATCTGTGGTCTGATGGTCGCTCAGTTCGGATCGTTCGATCTTTTTCGAGCGTAACTCTAGGATCGAAGCATACTGACATGGTGCTGTGCAAGCATTTTGTGGTGAAGAAGGTCCGATTTTCGCGAGCTTCGATCCGGGGCGTTGGCGGTCAGGCGCGGCGTTGGTTCAGGCTCGACCTGAGAACCGGCGCGATTGGCATTGGGGATGAGAATCCGCGGGGTGCCTTATGGGTTTGCAACGCGGATTTGGCTTTGAAGTTTTCTTGTCTCTGCACCACCCATTCGGACGCGGGCGAGATCATGCTGGCCGTCTGGCGTGCTGATCACGAGCACGACATGGTGGTCAGGGGACGCTTCGACACGGACCATCGCGCCGTCGTCGATGATGTAGGAGTCGTATTCGGTGAGTTCAAGCCCACGGGCATCGATCTGGAGGGTGATGCCCCTTGTCCAAGGCGTTTTGGCACCTATGGGGTCTTGCGCGATTTGCGTCACAGCATGCTCAAGCGATTCGATCAGTTCGGTGACTTTGTCCGCATCCATACGGATCATCAGCGACCACATGTGTCTTGCACGATCTTCGAGGATGAGTGTGGGACGGTCGTCGGTGATGCGTTTGGTGCCGTCGGATCCGTTGTACTGCGGCATGCCCTTCCAGCTCAGGGCATCGCTGATGGTGTAGAGGCCGTCATTATTGAATGGCTCGTACGCGCTGAGGTAGACACCTGCGAAGCTTGGCGTTGGGGGTGGGGTCCAGATGAGTCTTCGGACTTGCGTTTGAACCGGGAACAGATTGATGCCGCTCTCTGCCATGAGCACGACGGTTGCGCCCTGCCCATCGAACGCGAGCGGGTAGCGGGCGATATCGCAGACGAACCCGCCTGTAGAGCCGCCGTGACCGAATCGTGTGATACCCCCGTCTTTGTTCCGCTCGACATACAGCCCGAGCGCGTAGTTGCTTTGGTCTGCCGACAGCATGGCTTCGTGTGATTCGTTGGAGAGCCAGTCCCCGGCATCGATTGCCTCGAGCCAGTCCGCGGCGGTTTCGGGGGTTGTCAGCACGCCCGTGGCTCCGCGTTGACCCCAGTTCCATGGATATTCGAAGACTGATGTGATCAGGGGTCGCCCTTGTGCTGACTTCGATACCCGCGCTGTCGATCGTGCATCTTGGATCGAGCCGTCGCCGACGAACCCGATACGGGTGAGACCTGCGGGTTTGAAAACCAGTTCACGGGTGACATTCTCAAAGGAGTCGTCGCCGACCTTTTCGATCACGGCGGCGAGCAGGAAATACCCGACATTGGAGTATGCGAACTTCTTCTCGCCGATCTGGGCATCTGCGAGTGTGTTGATCAGTGCGTCGGGGGAATCCAGGGGGCCTGCGCGTGACATGGCACGCCCGGCACTGCCAAGCCCGGAGCTGTGACGGAGGAGGTCTTCAACGGTGATACTTTCAAGTTCGCCTGCCTGCTCGGCGAAGATTTGACCCATGGTTGTATCGAGTTGGAGCTTGCCCTGATCGACAAGGCGGAGGATCGTCGCTGCGGTGAACGATTTGGCGACCGAGCCAACATCGAAGAGACTGTGCTGTGGATCGATCGGCCTGAGTTCGTCGTCCTCGAAGCCGTATCCTCGCGAGACCACCGATTCGTTGCCAATGCGGATTACGACGGCACCCCTGAACCGACCGAGTTCGGCCCTCGCGATGATTTCGTCGACCTTGCGTCCCAGCTCATCGGAATCTGAGCCCAGCGCGGGCGGGGTGATGCTGAGGAGCAAGAGGACCATAACGGTCACGCAACGCTGCAGAGTGTGGTGCATCATGACATGTTCTACCGGCTGGTGGTTCATGGATCGCACATTTCAGGGACTTGATGTGGGGTATTCGGGATTCGTTTTTGCAATATATTTTCTATTGCGCTGCTGGTCAACTGCACTGCATGGACAATGAGTCAGAGCGATTTGCGGATCTTAGCGGCAATGGCTCGGGACTCGTCGCGGTGGCAGCGGTCGAGGTGGTCTGCGACGGAGCGTCGGTCTTCTTCGGGGAACTGCTGGTGCAGTTTGGAGATCATCTCGCAGTGCTCGATGTCGACGACGAACTGGGTGATATGCGGGACCAGGCGTTCGATGTAGCCGGGGGTTGCGTCGGTGGTCTGCCAGACCGGGTCGTCCCCCACTTCTGCGTATTGGGGTTCGATGAGACTTGAGAGGTCGTCGATCATAGCCTTGAAGTGCTCGATGCCCTCGACGACTCGTGCGGTTCCTCGGACGATGACTTCCTCGTAGTCGTATGTTCCGCCTCGCGTCTTGTCGGCCCGCCAGTTGGGAGAGACATAGGTCGAGGGGCCTGAGAAGGTGACCAGGACGGGTGTTGCGTCGAGTCCCTGGGCCTGGGGATTGGTGGCATTGACATGACCACGGAGCTGTGTGGGTCGCTCGTTTTCTGCATCGGTGATGAAGGGGATGCGTGTGGTGTGGAGCCCGGCGTGGGCGGTGAAGAAGTGCGCGAAGGGGTGGGTGCGCATGAGGTGTAAGGCCTGGACCATGTCGGGCTCACGGCGGGATGGTGGCGGGTAACTCATGGGGCTCCTCTCGGCGTCGTTGGACCAGTATGACGGATTTTGGTCCGTTGTACCTCCTTCGTGGACTGGCTTGGCTGTTGATTTTGCCCGTTTGGTATGAGGGTGATGTTGGGATTATGCGTGCTCGTTAACTCCCGGGGCGTTGTCAGGCAGGCCGATGCGTTTGGCTTTCTCGGACAAGCGATGCAGGTCGTCGATCATCAGGTAGAGCGCGGGGACGATGACCAGGGTGATCAGGGTGGCGAAGAGGATCCCGAAGCCGAGGGAGAGGGCCATGGGTATGAGGAAGCGTGCTTGGCGGGATGTCTCGAAGATCATCGGGGCCAAGCCGCAGAATGTGGTGAGTGTTGTGAGGAGGATGGGTCGGAAACGGCGCACGGCGGCGTTGCATACGGCGTCGAATGGGCTCATGCCCTGCTCGCTGCGGAGGCGGTTGGTGTACTCAATGAGGACCAGCGAGTCATTGACGACCACGCCTCCGAGTGCGACCACGCCCATGATGCTCATGATCGAGATGTTGTATCCCATGAGCACATGTCCCAGGAGTGCCCCGACAATGCCGAAGGGGATGGCCAGCATCACCACCATGGGCTGGATGTAGCTTTTGAATGGCACTGCGAGGAGGATGTAGATGGTGAGCAAGGCGAGGACCAGCCCCTTGAGCAGTGCGCTGAGGGATTCGGCGAAGTCCGCCTGCTTTCCCTCGTAGGCGTAGCTCAGCCCGGGGTAGTCGCGAGCAAGTTCTGGTAATACATCTGAAGAAAGCACGGATTGCACTCGGCTCGTTTCACCGACCGGATCCACATCGGCCGACACCGTCACGGTACGGCGTGCATCACGACGGCTGATGGAGGTGTACGCTCGCCCGGGCGTCGCGGTCGCGACATCGAAGAGCGGGACATCGTCGCCTGCGGGGGTCTGGATGACCAGGTTCTCGACATCGTAGAGACTGACCCGCTCGCTCTCGGGGCGACGCACTCGGATGGTGACCTCGTTGCGTCCGCGTTGCTGGCGGTAGGACTCGTTGCCTTGGAACGAGTTGCGGACCTGAGAAGCGATATTCATCGCGGTCAGCCCGAGACTCTCGCCCGTGTCATTGATGGTGAAACTGTACTGCCGCTTCCCGGGCGTGTAGCCATCATCGATGTCCTTGACCACGCTGAACTCGCCCAGGCGTGCTGCGAGGGCTTCGCTGGCCCGATCGAGCGTGTCGATGTCGCGGTGGCTGAGTTCAATGGTGAGGGCATCGCCAGAGCCCGGCCCACCCCGGTCGGATTCGAACTTCAGCGATTCCAGCCCGGCGATATCGCCGACGGCATCGCGCCAGCGCTTGACGAACTCGCCTGTTGAAAGGGGACGAATATCTGGGTCGGTGAGGTAGAACTGGACTTCGACTGAGTTGTTTGAGATGTTGGCGAACACCCCGTCGGCCATCTGTTCACCACCGGCATCGTCAACGACCACTCTGCCCGCGTCGACCAGGATGTCCTGCACACGTTGCATGCTTGTCATGGGGGCTGCCGTAGGGCAGGGTCGCGGTGACCACGGCTGAGTCCGATTCGGTCTTTGGCATAAGGATGAAACCGATGCGTCCCGATGCGACATAGGCACCGGCACCGATCACGATGGAGAAACCGATGGCCATGACGAGGTAGCGGTATGCCATCATGCCGCGCAGGGTCGGGCCAAAGACGCCCTCGATGAAACGAGAGACGAGTCGGCTGAATGCCTGCTGTCGAGCGTGGATCCAACGCAGCATGGGCTTGCGATCGTCGTTGCTCATGTGTGAGAGGTGCGAAGGAAGGATGAACAGTGCCTCGGCCAACGATACCAGGAACACGGTGCAGACCACGAGCGGGATAACACGCCAGATCTTGCCCATGAACCCGGGGACGAAGTAGAGGGGCATGAATGCGACCACATTGGTCAGGATGGCGAATGTGATGGGGATGGCGACATCCTGAGCGCCCTTGATGGCGGCGGTTCGCAGGTCCATGCCGCGTTGGCGGTATTCGTAGATATTCTCACCGGCGACGATCGCGTCATCGACGACGATGCCCAGGGCGATGATGAAAGCGAACATGGAGATCATGTTGATCGTCACGCCCAGCGCTGGCATGAAGAGCAGCCCGCCCAGGAATGAGATTGGGATACCCATCGTGACCCAGAACGCCAGCTTGATCTCCAGGAACAGCCCCAGGATCAGCATCACCAGTGCCAGGCCAATCACCGCGTTTCGGGTCAGCAGGTTCAGGCGTTGGGCGTACACCTCTGATTGGTCACGCTGGATGACCCAATCGATGCCGGGTGCCAGGTCCTGCTCGATTTCGATCATGGCGTCCTGGACCGCGTTCGAGACCCCGATCGGAGTCTGATCGCCGACGCGATACACGCCGATACCGATTGCGCGAAGCCCGTTGTATGTTGCGGCGTTGTCGGTATCTTCGAAGCCGTCGGTCACCGTGGCTATATCCTCGAGATACACCAGGCCACCACCATCACTCGTGACAACGGGTATGCGGCGGAACTCGGTGGCCCAGTCGCGGCGTTCGTCCACGCGGAGCATGATCTCGCCGCTCGTTGTTTCGATCTTGCCGCCGGGGATTTCGATCGCTGAGCTTCGGATCTTGTCTGCGACATCCTGAATAGTCAGACCGTACGCGCGGAGCGATTCCTGCGCGACCTCGATGATCACCTCGAAGTCCCGCGAACCTCGCAGTTCGATCTGGGTGACCGATGGGTTCTGAAGGAGTTGGTCTCGGACATGTTCGACCGTCTCACGCAGGGCCCACTCGTCGACATCGCCGTAGACCTGCAGGGTGAGTACTTCGCGACGCGCTACATCGAGCGTCACCTCGGGTTCCTCGGCATCATCGGGGAATGTGGTGATGCGGTCGATCTCCTGCTTGATGTCCTGAGAGGTCTTCTGCTGGTCTGTGTCTTCGAGGAGTTCGGCGATCACTGTCCCCGAGCCCTCGGACGCGGTCGCTCGGATCTCCTTGACACCCTCAAGGCCTCGGATGGCTTCCTCTACGGCAAGGATGATCCCGTTCTCGACTTCCTCGGGTGATGCGCCCGAATAGGGGACGCTGATCGTGACCGTGTCCTCGGAAAACTCGGGAAAAACCTCCTGCTTGATCTGTGAGGCCATGAAGACCCCGCCGAACAACAGCACCAGCATCAACAGGTTGGGTGTCACGCGGTTGTTGACCATCCAGGCGATGAAGCCCTGGCGTGTATCGCTCATGACGCACCTCCCTCGGTATCGCTCTCACGCAGGGGCATTCCCTGAACCGGTGCCGCGATGTCTGTGGTGACAACCCGTTCGCCGCTTTGCAGCCCGTCTGAGATCAGGACATGGCTCCGCCCGCGGTATACGGCCTTGATTGGGCGGATATCGAGTTCGTTCTGTTCGTTCATGACCCAGACGGTGTCCCCCTCACGCACCAGCGAACGGGGCAACGCGATCACATCCTCGACGGTTCGCCCGATGATGTTTGCGCTCATGTAGTCGTTCACGAGCAAGATGGGGTCGCCCGCATGCTCTGGGACTATTGCGAGCGGGTCCTTGATGCTGACCAGCACCCGCGCCATACGCCCTCCACTATCGACATGCGGGAGAATCCGAATGACCAGGCCGTCACGGGACTGGCCTTCACCCCACGCCGCAGGGCTGGTGAGCTTCACGCGCGAGACGCCTGGCTCGACCCATTGGGTCTGGGATGACGGGATGGACAGCTCAATCCAGAACTCATCGGTGCCGTACAGTGTCAGCACCGCGGCTGTGCTGCTCACGACATCGCCGATGTCGATCATCTTTTCTGCGACGACCGTGTTGTATGGCGATTGGATCGTCGTGCGTTTGAGGTCCAGTTCAGCTTGGGCGAGCCCGGCTTGGGCGGCTTCGTATGATGCCTGGGCTGATTCCAACGCGGCCTCGGCCGATTGGACGGCGGCTTCGGCTGCTTTGAGCTGCGGCACACGGAGGATCAGGTCCCGGCTGGTTTCGTCGATCGGTTCGCCCAGCAGTTCGGATTCGCGCTGGGCCACACGCTGGTTGCCCATCTCGATTGCCAGATCGTTCTCGGCCGTGACCACGCTCGCCTGCGCGACATGGAGTTCCGCCTCGGCCATCGCGATCGCGGCCTGTTGTTCGGCGATAGCCAGCTCATAATCGACGGCCTCAATACGCATCAGCTCCGCGTTTTCCCGAAAGACCGCACCGGGCTGGAGTTCGGGTGAGAGCCATTCGACCCGCCCGGAGACCTGAGGTTTCAGTTCGAGCGTCCGTGCCGGTTGCACCTCGCCCATCGCCGTATCCAGCACAACCGGTTGCGTTGACACGCTGAAGGATTCTACATCGACCAGCGTGGCCAGGCGTTCCTGCGGACGGCGTTGGGTTTCGGGTGTGGTGCTGAGCATCCATCGCGCTCCGGCGATCGCTGCGATCAGCACGACCAGGGGGATGATGCTCTTGACGCCCCATCGGAGAATGCGTCCGAGACGCCCGCCCGAGGTTGATTGATTCTGATTCATCTTCACTCTCACTCAAACTGAGGACGGGCATCGTCCTCGGGTGTTGTTTCCATTGCGTACGGCTTCGGTTGTGGCAGTTCCCATGAACCTGCCAGTGCTCGGCACAGCTCGATTCGTGCTTCCAGCAGTGATCGTCTTGAGCTCAGTTCCTCTCGCTGCAGACTCTGCTGCGAGATGAGCGCGTCGAGGACGCTGATGTAGTTGAGCTGGCCGTTGAGGTAGCTGTCTCTGGTGCGCTCGTAGACCTGGCCGGCGGTTTCCAGTTGCTGAACCAGCGAACGGTGGTATCGTTGCTGGTGGGACTCCTCGGAGAGGGAATCTTCTACTTCCTGGATCGCGGTGAGGACGGCTGAGCCGTACGCGTTGATCGCCTCGGATACAACGGCCTCGTTCCGGTCGACTTCTGCCTCGCGGCGACCGCCGTCGATAAGCGGCTGGGTCAGGTTCGCTGCGAGATTGGCCATCCAGTCATCGAAGATGTCACGGATCTGTATGCCGCCTGTCTCGATGCTCGCCGAGAGACTGACACGGGGGTACTGATCCGCGATCGCGGTGGCGAGATCGCTGTCGGCGGCCATGATCGCCTTCTCCGCGCTGAGCAGGTCCGGGCGGCGTTGCAGCAGCTCGCTCGGCAAGCCCGTGGAGGGCAGCGGGCCGAGCGATGCGAGCCCGGGTTCGGGCAGCCCGAGTTCGTCCGCCGGGGAGCGCCCGAGCAGCACCGCCAGTTGATGGCGTGTGATCGTGGCGTCCCTTTCTGCGAGCGCCAGCTCACCGGCGGTTTGCTCGACCAGCTGTTGCTGACGGAGCACATCGGCGACCAGGATCTGCCCCTGATTGAACTGCAGCGTGAGGAGTTCCAGTACCTTGCGATTGGAATCATCCTGTTGTTGGATGAGGCGGACCTGCGCCAGCTGCTCACCAAGCTGGTACCAGGTTGATGCGACGCTCGCCGAGAGGGTGATGGCCGTGGCTTTGAGATCCTGCTCGGTTGCCTGGGCGTCCAGAACTGCCGCGTCGCGGACCGAGCGTACCCGGCCCCAGACATCGAGTTCGTAGCTCATGCTCAGCCCGAGCGAGTAGCTGCCGGCGGATGAGTCGGTTGTGCTGTCTTTGGTGTAGGAACGCCCGATCCCCGCGGTGCCATCCACACTCGGGGTGAGGTCCGCGCCTTCGCTGCGTGCGATGGCTTGGGCCTGTGCGAGACGATCCCATGCAGAACGGAGATCGAAGTTGTCCTGCAGGGCCATATCAATCGCGGCGTTGAGGCCGGGGTCATCGAAGGAGGTCCACCACTGCTCGGGGAGCACGGCTTCTCCCGAACCCGTGAAACTCGGTGGCAGCTCGACCACGCTTGGAACCGAGCGGCCGCTCGTCTGGCATCCGACCAGGAGGGCGCTTGCCAGCGACAGACTGCATATGCGCAAGGCATCTTGGAACTTCATATCAAGCCCCCTTCTTCGCTGCTGCGATTGCCGTTATGCCGCCGATGGAGAAGGCGGTGATGTGGTCCACGAGATATTCGATTTCGGCGTGTGTGAACCGACGCCCGCCTGAGAGCATCGGTGGTTTGTGACCTCCCCGGAATCCGATGGCGAGGCACTGGTGCATTACGCTCATGTGGCAGTGCTCTGCCGCACGCTGGTCCAGTTTCTGGCCTGCGATCTCCTCGATCGAGCGTCGAAACTCTTGTATCGTCGGGCGGATCAGTCGTTTCCGCAATGGCCGGACGGCTTGGACCGGGTCACGCATTTCCTGGAGCAGCAGTCGGCCCGCCTGGCTCTTTTTGCCGTGGACCAGGATGCGGTGCAGGAGGCTCTTGATCAGTGATCGCAGGCGCTCCTCCGGCGGGGCGTCAGGATCGACTCCGCCCATGGGTTCTTTGCGATCGATCTCACGCCATGCCCATTCCCAGGCTTCGAGGTAGAGCTTCTCTTTGGATCCGAAGTAGTAGTTCACGGCCCCGCTGGCCGCTTGGGCGGCCTTGCAGATATCAGAGACGCGTGCGTCCTGATACCCCCGCTCAGCGAACACCTCGCTCGCTGCTTCGAGCAATCGCTGCTTCGTCTGGTTTCCATCGCTTCGTGCGGCCATACTGACTCCTCTCATGATTTCAAACGGCTATTTGAAATCGTTATTTCTGATACTAGGATATTTTTATACATGGGCGTCCTCCCGATGGCAATTGGGCGGAATGCCCCATGCTGGCGTTCGGCGGGGTGCAGGCCTTCGGTGATGCGATGGTTCATTCGCGCAATGCGCTTCGTGGCGTGCCTGCTTGGCGTAAACCACTGCCTGACTGCGTGTTGTGCTGCAGACTGATGACAAGTGCGACGCGATCACGGCACGGCGAGGTCAAGTCCAGCGGGCGTGTGCTCTCTGCGTCGGACATCGAGAAGCTTCTGGCTTGAGCGTCGGGTTGAACGGCCCGACTTGAGATCGAGCTTGTGCTACTCGATCGGTGCTCGTGTTTGTGTTGCTGATCGAAAAAGCCCCCCGGCGGGACGCCGAAGGGCTCTTTGTGTGAATCCTGTTGCTTTGAGCAATCGGGGTGACAAGACACCAGTTAAACTTTTCCTGTCCTACATCGGCGTCTGGGACTTTGAAACACGGATATTGGTTTCGCAGTAACTGATTGCACGGAACCGCTGCTATATTTGGACTCAAAATACCACATAGTAAACTCGAATGGCGATTGGACTAGTTTTTTGGGGGCAGGTCAATGCGCAGATTGAGGACGGGGCTCCTATGAGTTCAACGGTGATTTCTGCAAAAAACACAGCGCCCGGCTTAGAGGCCGGGCGATGCGATCGCGGGTTGTGGTTGACTGCTTACGGGCAGCCGGCGGTGTAGATTTGGATAAACATGGACACATCGAAGAAGTCGAGGTCCCCGTCGTTGTTGAGGTCGGGCTGGCACGCGGGGGCGACATCACCTCGGTAGACATAGTAGGCCGGGTCACTGAATACGGATCCAAACCCGGCGCTGTTGATCTCAACCTTATACTGCCCCTCGACCTCCGGTCCGGACGTGATCACAAGAACACTGGTGTCTGAGCCGATGTACATAGGTCCGTCACTGATTGGCTGGCCGTCGAAGTACCATTGGTAGCTGGCCGCATTGCTGGCGACGACCTGCATGAAGAAATCCTGGTTCGGAACATCGACGACCAGGTCCTGCGGCTGCTGGGCGATCAGGATCGGCGGATCGAAACGGAAGATCGATTCGACACGATCATCGTTGATGAGCAAGCCGGGGTCGGAGACGTAGATCGACTCCTCGTCGATCGCCGAGCTGAACCCGAACTGTTGATTCGCATCGCTCCCGCCTGGGACAGGGTTCGGAACAAGCGTCGCGGTCCGCACGCCGGTGAGGGCATCATGGACGCTGGCGCCCCGCGTGGTCCCTCCCATCATACTGACGACGATGGTTCCCGTGTCGTTGATGTCGACTTGGATCGAAAGATCTCGTTCCAGGACGTTCAGGTTCGGGGTGGCCCCGATGTCGAGGGTGTGAAGGTGGGCCCCATTGGCGGCGTCAAACACAAAGACCGAGCCCGAGTTTGGCCCGTTGGGGTCATCGAGTGTCGCGGCCACCACGATGAAATCGTCGTTCATCGCGACCGATTCCCCGAAGTTGGCATCATCGGTCACGCCGGGCGGCGGGTTGATCGCGAAGAGCTCCTGCTGCGTCGCCAGATCGAACACCACGACACGCTCGGCACTCCCGTTTGCGCCGAAGGGCCCCTGGAACGCCGAAACCGCGATCCGCCCGTTGTGGATGCAGATCTCGTTTCCGAAATACTCGGCGATGTCCGGGATGTTCGATTCGAGCTCGCCGAGCGAGGCGCCGGTCACCGCGTCGTACAGTTCGACCTTGTCGAGAGCTTCCTGCGGATCGACGCTGACGACCTCGTACTGGGGATGTCCGACCGCGACCACGCCGTCACCGACAGCGACGGCCCTGCCGTAGAGACCGGGAAACTGATCTTCCGCGTCAGGATAGATCTCGAAGCGTTGGGCGCCGGTTGTCGCATCGAATACGAAGAGGCGTCTGGTCTCTGCGCTTCCGTTGCCTTTAATAACCGCGACCGTGTCCCCGTCGAACGCGACATGAAGGACACTGACCGATGGAGCCGACTGTTGCGGGATCAGGCGTTGCAGTGCCAGACCGCTGTCGGCGTCGATGAGGAGGACTTCGCCGGCGTGGTTTGAGGGGTTCGGGGGGGTGAACGACTGCGGGAGTGCCGCTGCGATCACGCCGTTGCTGATATCGAATACTTCGCCGAAGTCGCGTCCGTCATCGCCGAAAGTCTCTGCGGGCGCGATGCGGGACGAGTCGTTGATGACGATCGGCCCGGCGGTGGCAGCCGAGGCAAGGAGCGAGGAGATGAGTACGGCCGATCGATTGAGCTTCATGGCGGTTCCTTTCGCGAGGGCCGGTGAAGGGGGTATTTACGCCGATCCCCCTTGCTGGGGATTGGAGCGGTGATGTATACTCAAGCGCGATCCGTTGGCCGATCTCCTATAGGAATCTCTGTGTATCCTGAGAAAAACTTGATGCTTGACCAAACCCATTTCACGCAGGCGCTTACGGCGATCGACCTCTCGTCGCCTGGGCCCGATAACGGGGGCAACCAGCGGTAGTTGGTCTGCTCGGTGATTCCGAGCTTGCGTGAGACCTCGGGGACGCTCATCCCCAGACCGAGATGGACTTCCGCTTCTCTGAGTTTGTTGATGATCTGCTCTGCTGAATGACGCTTCCTGGCCATGATTGCCTGCCTTCCAAATACGCCCATCCTACGAAGATTACTCGCATAAGAAATGGACTAGTTATTTGGGGGCAGGTCAATTAAATCAGTGTAAACACTACGCCCACATGTTCTTAAGCAGCGTTTGAATGTTTCTAAAATCGGGGTGGCAGGACACCAGTTGAACTTTTTGCAGCCCACATCGGCCTCTGGAGCTTGGAAACGCGGGTTCTAGTTTCGCCGTGAAAAATCGGTGCCCCACCCGGCGCGAGAGAACGGCTACGACAGTTGCCCACAATGTCAAGACAGAATATCTATGGCAGTCACATCAGCCGCTCCAGGAAAGACCTTGTTGAGCTGCCCCTTGGTCAGGTCGAATCTACCGGCGAGTACACCTTTCAAGACAGCACGGCTGTCAATCGTCGGCCTCAGGTCACGCCCCTCGAAGAGCTGCTTGTCACCCAGACCCGGCCAATCTGTGATGATCTTCCGCGTGCCAATCCCGTCACCGAGAACAAACGCAGCACCCGCCGTTCCGTGATCGGTCCCGCGAGCACCATTCGGTCGGACGGAACGGCCGAACTCGGTCATCACGACAACCGTCGTCCCCGGCCACGACTCACCCATCTCGTCCCGGTAGGCGGCCAGACCGCTCGCGAGGCGAGCGAACAGCCGGTCCAACGCCCCGCCGGCGCTTCCTTGATTTGCGTGCGTGTCCCAGCCGCTCATCTCCATCGCGGCGACATTCGGGCCACTCTCAGCGCTCATGAGCTTCGCCGTCGCGCGGAAGAGGCCGTCGACACTGCTGCGGTCGCCCGGCCCCTTGCCCGTCATCGACTCGTCGGCAAGCCCGCTGGCGATCACACGTTGGGACAGAGCGGCCTCGAACTGGTCCAACAACTCGGGATCTGAACGGTAAAGCAGGTGAAGTCTTTCGAGATACGCATCTTCGACCGTGCCGAGCTGCGCAGGGGACCAACTCGAAACCTGAGCATCTCCGATGAGTGAACGGGGCAGCCCTGCACCGACAGCGATGCCTGCGTTGTTGGAACCGTCCAGAACACCCAAGAGGCGATTCAGCCAGCCATCGGATGCTCCCACGGGCCGATCCAGCCCCGTTTCGAGCACAGCCTGAGCCTCGAAGTGACTCCGGCTTCGGTTTGGTACCGCGACGCCATGCACAACCGCAAGTTCATCACGATTCCAGAATTCGGCAAGGGGCGAAAGGCCCGGCGCGAGCGCATACCCGTCCGCGAGCGCCGTCATGCGATCGCGTTCGACCGCGAGCACCCCACGCACCCGCTCATAGTCCGGGTCGCCAGTCGGGGCAACCGCGGTCAATCCATCGACGCCGCCTCGGAGGAGCACGAACAGCAAGCGATTTTGGGTCAACGGGCTGGTCGCGAACGACAGGTTCGACACCATGGACAGTGCCGTAGTTGGCATAGCCATCAGCCCCATACCCATCGCGGAATGCGCGAGGAATCGTCTTCGGTTCATTGGGATCGTCATTCGGTTATCTCCATTGAAATGCGGGGCTCGCGAGGCACAGCGCAAGGCGCTCAACGCTCTCGAGCGAGTCGTCGGCAAGCATGTCACGAAGCGGGTCATTGGCGCCGAGCGCGATGACCTGAATCATGTCGCGTGGATCGGGTTGTTCCCCGTTCGATAACTCGCTTGCAAGCGAACGAGAAGCCTCCGCACGCTTCATCAGACTGTCCGGGTCGGCCCACTCGGCAACGCCGTCCTTGTATCCCGTCGGCGCGGGCGGGGCCCAGACCTGGTGACGAAGCGTGCGGAGCATCTCTGGAACTTCTCGGCCCACCCGACGCGCCCCCACCGCTCGAAGAGCCGCGACGACCTAGTCCTGCGGCGTGCGGAACTTGCGGTGCTCGGAATGCCAAGCCTCATTGAGATTCACCATCGCGGTGGCGACCTGACGAAGATCTCCGTCGGTGCGGATCCACGCCCTCTTGATCCGAGCGACCGCGGAAGCCGGTGGGTCGTCGCTGATAAAGTGGCGCACCAGTCTCGTCGCGATGAACTCGGCGGTCTCCGGCCGACGCGCGAGATCGCGGATGACCATCTCTCCTTCGGCCTCACCGCTCTCTTTGTAGCGAACTCCGAGGACGGTCTTGCTCCCCGGCTCGTGCAGCTCTTCGGCGAACCGGAACCCTAGCGGGCCGTCACCCATTCCAGACGCACCGTTCAACGACCACCCTGTGAGAATGGCTGCCAGCTGTCGGATGTCTTGCTGGTCGTAGCCGCCGTGGACTCCAACGGTGTGCAGTTCCAGGAGCTCGCGCGCATAGTTCTCATTCCGATCCGTGTGCCGACGTGCCCGACGCCGACCGGCAGAACGACGAACCGCCAGTGAGTTTGGCCCGACAGACTCGGTGTTGTCAAGATAGAGCAGCATGGCCGGATGCCGAGCCGATGCGAGGAGCATGTCTTCATAAGCGCCGAACACATTCGGACGAATCGCCTGTCGTTCGTAGGCTCCGCTGAGGGACGCTATGCGTGTCTCAGTCCCAGACGAAACGCAGAGTTGATTCGCCCAGAATGCGACCCAACGCTCTGCGAAAGGGCGCTCGGACAAGACCTGCGTCGTCAGCAGCGTGAGGACCTC
Organism: Phycisphaerales bacterium UBA3190; assembly: GCA_002364005.1. Lineage (GTDB taxonomy): Bacteria > Planctomycetota > Phycisphaerae > Phycisphaerales > UBA1924 > UBA1924. The sequence continues at coordinate 5,368 of DEXG01000001.1, read as the reverse complement.
TCGGATCATCAGCCGTGTGGATACATTGGCAGCGGTCTTCAGATCCTGCTGATCCTAGCGCCGGATCGCGCTCATGTAGGCGTTATACACGGCGGCGACTTCACGATCTGTGGGTGGTTGCCTTGTCAGGGACGGCGGCTCGCCCTTCAACTGATCGAGGAGCCATCCCTTGGGGTCTTCAAGTTGCGGATCACTGGCCCGCGCCCCCAAACCGAACCGGTTGCGTGCGATGAGTTGATTCGATGAACCGGTTCGTACGTGTAGCTTGTCCATACCGTTCGAGCCATCCCTGTTCGTCAACAAAACGGAAGCCGTTGTATGGTCGGGACGACCCACAGAACAGATACGGCTCCAACCGTTTCAAATTCACAAAGGCCCAACGCACGAAGCCCACAGGCATTGCGTTGAGCAAGGCAGAATGTGGAGAATGGATGGGGTGACAGGACGCGATTGAACCACTCGCATCTGCCTGCCCGGTTGACACTTACCGAAGAAGTGCCGGGTTAGAATCGGGGTGACAGGACACCAGTTGAACTTTTTGCAATCCAGATACGGCTCTGGAACTCTGAAACACGGGGCCTGCTCATCCAGAAAGACCTGGTGGCCTATGCGATCAACGCCGAGTCTGCCGAGTACCATTGACACATGGACGAAGTAGAAGCAACCGTGTCTCCCGCCACCTGGCTGATCTCCGCCGGGAGGCCCTCTGAAGTCGGCCAACCGCTCAACACGCCGCTCGTGCCCGCGTCAAACTATGTGCTTGGCTCGTCACGTGCATATTCCCGTGACGATGCAACCCCGGCGTGGGAAGCATTTGAGGCGGTTGTTGGTGGAGTCGAGGGAGGTGAGGCGGTCGCATTCGCATCAGGTATGTCGGTCGCCGCGGCACTTTTCGACACTTTGAAGGTCGGTGCTTCGATCGTACTACCGACTGACTGCTACGCGGGTGTCGTCGGCCTCGTGGAACAGGGGGCAATACGGCGCGGCTGGAATTGTACCCGCCTCCCAGTCGTGGACACCTCGGCTTGGATCAAACGTGCCGAAAACGCTGACATGATTTGGCTTGAATCGCCAACGAATCCGTTACTTGACATAGCCGACCTACCCACAATTATCGCCGCTTCCCGCAAACCGGGTTCGCTCCTTGTGGTCGACAACACTCTCGCGACGCCGCTCAATCAGCAACCCCTCGCAATGGGGGCCGATGCGGTCATGCACTCGGCTACGAAGTACATGGGCGGACACTCAGATTTGTTGGCTGGCGTCGCAGTGGCGCGAGACCCGGCGTTGGCGAGCGAGTTGCGAAAGGCGCGTGAGCTCTCCGGCGGAACACCCGGCACCCTGGAGATGTTTCTGGCGCTACGCGGCCTGCGCACCATGTCTCTCCGAGTCAGAGCGAGCCAAGCGAACGCCATGGATCTTGCGCTACGTTTGACCGATCATCCTCGGACACACTCGGTCCGCTACCCAGGGCTGCCCTCGGACACCGGACACAAGGTCGCCTCAACATTCATGCGGGGGTTCGGCGCGGTTGTGACGTTCGAGGTACAAGGTGATGCAGCCTTCGCAGATCACGTTTGTCATTCGCTCAAGATCATCCGTCACGCGACAAGTCTTGGAGCCGTGGAATCGACAATCGAGCGTCGAGCAGCAGTTCCAGGCCAAGAGCACCTACCGCCAGGACTGCTCAGGATCAGCGTGGGCTGCGAGGACATTGAAGATCTGTGGCGTGATCTGAAACGCTCTCTCGACCAAGCTTCTTGAAACGGGTAGAGCGAGTTCAAACTCACAAAAACACTAGTCCAGCAAGCCGTTGACTTGCAAGGCTTTGTGTATCAATCGGGGTGACAGGACACCAGTTGAACTCTTTGCAGCCCACATCGGTCTCTGGGCCCTGGAAACGCGGATTCTGGTTTCGCCGTGAAACACTCGACCGTTTGAGGTTACCAGTGTAAGCGACAATCAATCCAAGACTCCGCAGGGTCCTTTCGTGAAAGTGTGACCGTGCTCTCCGACTTACTGGCGGGGTCGCCACCTCAACAGTCGGAGTCCATTGAAGACAACGAACAAACTAGCTCCCACATCTGCGAGCACCGCCATCCAAAGCGTGGCAACGCCTGCTATAGCAAGCACAAAGAACACGAGTTTGATACCTAGTGCCAAACCGATGTTCTGCTTGAGCATTCTCGCCGTGCGGCGCGAAAGCGAGACATACTCGGGCAGCGAGAGGAGGTCGTCTCGCATAAATGCCACATCAGCGGTTTCGATCGCCGTGTCCGTACCAGCTGCGCCCATCGCAAAGCCGATACTGGCCTTCGCCAGTGCCGGAGCATCATTGATCCCGTCTCCGACCATGCCGACGGCTGATTGGCCATGCTGCGCCAGAAGCTCATCAATCGCTTTCAGCTTATCTTCTGGCAATAGTTCGCCGCGTGCAATATCGATACTGACTTTCTTCGCGATCGCATCTGCAGTCTTCTGATTGTCTCCGGTGAGCATCACCACGCGGATTCCCGCTTCATGGAGGCGGACAATGGCCTGCATGCTCGTCTCACGTGGTGTGTCGGCCACAGCGAGTAAACCAAGAACCTCGCTTGACGAAGACAGAATAACAGCTGTCTTGCCTTGAATCTCCAGCCTTTCCAGTTTCGCTTCGATCGAAGGTGTACACACGCCGCGTTCGTGCAAGAAGCGGTGGTTGCCAACGAAGTACATCTCTCCGTTGACAACACCCTGTACGCCTCGCCCGGTGACCGATCGGAACTCCTCGACCCGGAACAGTGGTTCCGTATTACCATCCCAGGCAGAACTGATTGCTCGTGCGACAGGGTGATCGGACAACGAGTCAATACTCGCGGCGATGCGAAGGACTTCTTCCTTGGTAACGATCGCCCCAGTCTCATTGACCGGCGTCACATCCGTGAGTCTGGGTAGGCCCTCCGTGATCGTGCCGGTCTTGTCGAGAGCAACAACCGTGAGGTGCCGACCCTGTTCGAGATACACGCCGCCCTTGATGAGGATTCCACGCTTAGCCGCAGCCGTCAGTCCGCTGACGATCGTCACGGGAGTTGAAATCACCAATGCGCACGGACAGGCTATGACCAGCAAGACCAAAGCCTTGTAGAGCCAGGATGAAAATGGCTGTTGGAACACCAGCCAAGGCACAACTGCTATCAGTGCCGCCAGCACTACAACTATTGGTGTATAGACTTTCGCGAACGAGTCGACGAACCGCTGCGTCGGTGCTCGCTGACCCTGTGCTTCCTGCACTGAGCGGACAATCCGTGCAATGGTCGTCTGGTCTTTTCCGCCCGTGGTCTTGAACTCTAAATGTCCGTTTCCGTTTATGCTTCCCGCATATACGTGGTCGTCCACGGCTTTGTCCACTGGGATGCTCTCGCCGGTGATCGGAGCCTGATTCACCGCTGACGAGCCAGCCACGACGATGCCGTCAAGGGGGAGCCGCTCACCTGGCTTGACTCGCACGATTGACCCGACTGCTACCGATTCCACTGCAATTGTCTTCCAGTCGTCAGCACTCTCCGCACTGGAAGTCTTTACATTCGCGACTTCGGGAGCCATGGCCATCAACCCTCGGACGGCATCTCTCGCCCGTTCGAGTGAGTGCGCTTCGATCAGTTCCGCGACAGCGAATAGAAACACGACCATCGCGGCTTCGGGCCACGCTCCAATCGCCGCCGCGCCGATCACTGCCACGGTCATGAGGAAGTTGATATTGAGCGTGAGTGTCTTGAGTGCGACCAGCCCCTTCTTGAGTGTGGGCAGTCCACCCAAGAGCATCGATGCGATAGCAAGCGTAACTACGGGCCACGCGGTTTCCTTGATTCCGGCGAAGTACAGCCCTTCGGCCGCAAACGCCAGAACACCCGACATGCCTAGTAAGACCAGTTCCTTTCGTGTTGCGACTGGTTCGGCCTGCTCTTCTCCAGGACCGACATCGGTCCCGCAAGGAACACCCGGATCGCACGCCGCTCCTTCTTCTACCTGAGCGGCATTGCTAGATCCATGAGTATGCCTCTCGCGATCACGCTCCGCCTGGTCGTTCTTCGCATTCCCAATGCGGGGCTCCATCCCGACGCTCTTGAGCGCCGACACGATGGTCGTTTCATCAGAAAGAGAGTGCGAAACAGTCAGTCGACGGTTGAAGAGGTCAAAGTGCAACTCATCGACACCCTTGACTGACTTGAGGCGGTTGCGGATTACGGCCTCCTCAGCAGGGCAGTCCATCGACGGGATCATGAAGGTGCTTCTAGTCATTTGATCTTTCGGGCATCCGCGCCATGCGGACTCGGGTGGTATTTGACATGGATCAACGAGTCTATGACTGAAGCCCTCTGAATCCGTTGAGTTTCATCATATGCTCCTCGGCGTCGGACGGACGCGAAGCTGCGCTGATGCGACCTCGACTAGCTACTGCGGATCAATTCAGGACACCACAGTCCTCTTCTGAGTCCACGCGAACGGAGGAGGACGCCCCCCCCCCCCCC
>DEXG01000001.1:0-666 GCA_002364005.1 Phycisphaerales bacterium UBA3190 | reverse complement strand
CCCCCGATCCGGTGAGTTGGTGTGGAAAACCCACTAACGCCGACTCATGTGTCAGGCCTTCCGAGTCGATCTTGATCTGCACGATCAAGGCCGCTACAATCGGCTCTCGTAGTCACCACTCGCGGCACTCAAACAGGCTATACTTGACTGATGTCCTCTCGTTCGTTCCATTTCGCTGTAGTCTGGATGCTCCTCGTGGCCCAGGCAATGGTTGTGGGAAGCCCTGCGGGGCTACTCGTCTGTCGTGACTCGGATGGATCGTCTCACATCGAGTGGGCAGCATCGCAATGCTGCGCGGGTGGCGATCTTGGGCAGGACCCCGAACGGTCCGAAACCAGCGACCAACGCAGGGCACCAGAACTCGAATCTTGCCGAGAGACTACTTGCGTCGATGAGCCGATTGAAGTCAGTCCTGCGGTGACCGACCACCGCTCTCGTGAAGGTAAGTCCAACGCAGACTCACCTGCTACTCCGAGTCTCCTCCAGTTGGCTTCAACAGTCGTCTGGTCGCAAACTACGACTCCGACAAGCCTGTCGCACATCGATGACGGCCCTCCTCGACAAATGCGGCTGTCTCTGACTAGCATTGTTCTGATTCTTTAAGTCCTGAGTTGATTCGATAGCAGGATCGCGGCATTCATGCAGCGGTATTGACCTCCTCGAAAC
>DEXG01000023.1:277972-283250 GCA_002364005.1 Phycisphaerales bacterium UBA3190 | reverse complement strand
ACCAACGTGCTCAAGTTTGCTCGCGAGAGTATTGAGCTTGACGACCTGGCCGAGCGACTCGTGAAGCTCGAGCGGGCGAGCGCCGAGCGGGACCGGTGGATGGGGCAGTCATGAGGCAGATGAGCCAGCGCATCGCGAGCCTTGAAAAGCGGCTTTCCGGGCCGCTGAGCTGCCACGTCTGCCATGGCGAGATCGTACTGCGTGTGAAGCTCGCCGGGGAGCCTGACCCCGAGGGCTGCCCCGGGTGCGGGAAGATCTCGAAGCTGGTGATACTGCACCGCGGGGTGCCGCCCGAGGACGGCGATCTGGCAACTCCGGAGGATTCCGCTTGATCCATGCTGGCCTCCCGAGGTATCTCTCGATGGATACGACTTTACGGACAATCCGTATCCATGGATACCGAGGAAGGGAGCGGGCATATGGGGAAGCGATACCCAATTGAGGTGCTGACGAGGGACGAGATAGAGGCGCTGCTCGAGGCGTGCGGGCAGGAGAAGTGGACCGACCGGAGGAACTACGCGCTGCTGGTGCTGCTGTGGCGGACAGGACTGCGGATCGCCGAGGCGCTGGCGTTGCGGCCGTGCGATGTGGATCTGGAGCGTGGGGCAATCAGGGTGCTGCGGAGCAAGGGCGGGCGAGCGCGGACGGTGGGGATCGATCGCATCGGGCTCGGGACGATCCAAGGCTGGATGCAAGAGCGCCGGGGCATGGGGTACTCAAGCGGTGAGGTGCTGTTTATCACGCGGAGCGGATTGCCGCTGAGTCAGGGGTACCTACGGCGGAAGATCCCGGAGCTGGCGCGTGCAGCGAGAATCCACAAACGCGTTCATGCGCACGGTTTACGGCACACGCACGCGAGCGAGCTGCGTGCAGAGGGCGTGGATATCGCGGTGATCAAGCGGCAGCTTGGGCACCGGTCGTTGCTGACGACGATTGAATACCTTGATCATCTTGAGCCGGCTCTGGCCCTCATATCAATCCATCAAAGAGCTTGAATCACTGGCCCATGTATCAGGCGGCTTAAAAGGTCATCAGCACCAGCATACACCCAGCCATGAGTGCCATAGTCAGATCCTCGACCAGCGTGACCTTCGTCATCGGAAGGTTGAGAGCCGTACCGAGGCAAGCACAGCGGATCACCCGTTTATTGAGCAAGGCCTTCAGCACCCCGGCCGCACCGATTAGCATCAGGATCAGCGTGATAATGTTTGTAACCATCGGTACCCACGCCATCAGGTACATCACACCAAGCCCGAGCTCCACATAGGGATATGCCCACGCCCACGGGGCCGATTTGCGTGCAAGCAGGTCGTACCCGCGATAGGCGGAAACAAAACCCGACGGGTCGAGCAGCTTGAAGAAGGAGAACACAATGAAGAACCCCGCCATGAAATGGCGCATCATGGGTTCGAGTGACCAATTTCCTGACGAAGCAGCAACCAAAAGCGTGACTCCGGCGATGAAGCCGACAATCAAGAACAGCGGGTAGAGACTCTCGGGTGGTGATTCGGCTTCCGGTGCTAGAGGTACACCTGAGGGGCTTGATGTTGGCTCGGATCGATGGATCCCGGTGACGCGATAGTCGCCCGCATGGGTAATCGCATCACGTATGGATTCGTCGTCCAGTATGTCGCCTCTCGTGTGCACCTCGGCCGTGCCAGCATTTGAAGAAACGCTCGCATCGGTGACCGATGGGATCGCAATGAGCGCGGTGCGTATCTTGTTTTCACAGCTGCCGCAGTGCATCCCTTCGATGGATGCGTGGATGGTGTTGTTCATAGGTTCCTCGTATCAGTATGGGTGTTGCTGCCGGATCAGTAGTCACTGATCACATATGCGGATTGCTTACTCGGGTGTGCCCTGAAACTCGGGTACCGGCCTCACGTCGCCCTCAGCGTCTGTTTCAGCGACCCCGTTCGCCTTGATGTCTGCGATCAGCCACTCCATTTCTTTGATCTCTCGTCGCTGGGCCACGATGATCGCGTCGGCCAGCTGACGGACTCGCACATCCTTGATCTGTGCTCGCTCGCTCGTCAGGATCGCGATCGAGTGGTGGGGGATCATGCCCTCCATGTAGTCGGTGTCGCTCACGGTGATCTGGCTCCGGACCAGCGTGATCCCGCCCGCCAGGAGCAGGAACGCGATGGCGATGGCGATGATGTTCTTGGTTGTGCTCTTGTACATCTTGAGCATGAACAGGAGCATCACGACGATCATCCCGCCGCCCATGATGAGGGTCATGAAGAATCGGGTTTCGCTGAACCAGGCGTGGTCGATGATCTGATAGGAATGCAGGTACATCAGGAAGAACATGACCACCATCGATGTGGCGATCATCAGCGTGAACCGCAGGTAGGGCGATCCAGAACCGTGTGAAGTGCGGTCGTCGTCGTTCATGGTTGGCTCCTTTGTATGGGGAAAGTCTTACTTGAGCATGCTGGTCTGTGATCAACATGATCTGTTGATGAAAGCGGCCTCATTCTGAACCGCGTTTGTGCGCTCATGGTGCCGCGTTTTTCCACGCCTCGTCGAGCTGCCCGAGGTACTTGGCGGGGTCGGCGATAACCTTGGGCTCGCACATCGGGCAGCAGAACCGCACCAGTCGGCCCGCCAGCACGATCTCGCTGGGCTCGCCCATGGAGCCGAGCTTGCCGCCGATCATGCACTTGTCGAGCGGGTAGTCCACCCGCTGCGCATCGGCGGCTGCTTTGTCAAGCTTCGCGATATACGCGCCTGGATCTTTCTTGAACTCCGTCTTGCACATGTTGCAGCACAAGCGAACGAGCCGGTTGGCGTAGATCATGTTGATCGCGATGTCCTCACCATCATCAACAAGCGGCTCGCCCGACACGACGCAGGTCGTCTGCGGGTAGTAGGGCATCTGATCCGCGATCATCTGCTCATCGATCTGCTTGAAGTACCGCGCCGAGTCCTTCTCGAACTTGGGGACGCACATGTTGCAGCAGAAGCGAACCTCGCGCCCATCGATCACTTTGATAATGGGATCGCCCATCGAGCCCAGCTCCTCGCCGGAGACCGGGCAGGTGCCAAGCGTGTACGGCTGACTCTTGACGGCTGACGCGGTCACGGCGGGCTGATGGTGCTCGATGTCCATGCCGCCCCCGTCCTTGGCGCTGATGATGAACGCATCCCGCTTGGACTCGTCCCACGCCATGAACTCGTCGCTGCATCCAGGGCAGCAGAACCCGACGGTATCGCCCTTGTACTCGATGGTTGGGACGCCCTCGACGATGGGCTCTTGCCCGATCGGGCACATGGCGTTCACGGGCGTACCCTTGTCTGGCTCGGCGTGGTGCGCGTGGTTGTCATGCTGGGCTTGTGCGAGCGAGACGGGGGCGCAGCAGGCGCAGGTAACGATGGAAGCGAAGAGGACGGTTTTCATGTTGAACTCCTTTGTCTCTGCTCGCGATTGGCGAGCGTGTTGTGGATACGAAACTTGAACTCGGCCCACCCGCTATAGAGGATGGGCACAACGAACCAGGTGAGCGACGCGACGGCCATTCCGCCGAAGGTCGGGATCGCCATGGGGATCATGATGTCTGAGCCACGCCCAGAGCTGGTGAGCACGGGCAGCAGCGCCAGGATCGTGGTCGCGCTGGTCATCACCGCCGCCCGGATGCGCATGCGCCCGCCCTGCACCACGCAGGCACGGATGGCATCGATGCTGGTGGGCTTGTCTTCGCTCATGGACTGCTCGATGCGGGTGGCCATGATCACGCCGTCGTCGGTGGCGATCCCAAAGAGCGCGAGGAACCCGACCCAGACGGCGACGCTCAGGTTGTACTCACGGATCTGCAGCAGCTCACGCATGTTCGTGCCCATGAGACTGAAGTCCATGAACCAGGGCTGCGCGTAGAGCCATAGCATGAGGAACCCGCCGGACCAGGCGACGAATACGCCGCTGAAAATCATGAGCGTGACCCCGACCCGTTTAAACTGGAAGTAGATCAGCAGGAAGATCACGACGAGCGAGAGGGGGAGCACCAACGCGAGCTTTTTGGCCGCACGCACCTGGTTCCTGTATGCGCCGGCGAACTCGAAGCTGACGCCCGAGGGTACCCGCAGCGAGCCCGACTCGATCCTGCTGTTGATAAAATCCCGGGCCTCCTCGACAACGCTGACCTCGGCATGCCCTGGCATTTTGTCGAACAGGACATACGCGACGAGGAAGGTATCCTCGCTCTTGATCATCTGCGGGCCCCGCCGATAGACGATCTCGGCCAGCTCACGCAGCGGGATCTGCGCCCCGCCGGGTGACGCGATCAGGATATCTCCGAGCGTGTCGGGCTGGTCACGCAGTTCCCGGAGGTAACGCACCCGGATCGGGTACCGCTCGCGTCCCTCGACGCTCATGCTCAGGGGCTTGCCACCGATGGCGACCTCAATGACCTCTTGGACATCGGCGATCTGCAACCCGTACCGGGCGATCTTCTCGCGATCGATCTCGATCTCAAGGTACGGCTTGCCGACGACCCGGTCGGCGAACACCGCCGCGGGCTGAACAGAGGGCACGCGCTTGAGCAGCTTCTCGAGTTCAAACGCGAATGATTCAATCGTTTCCAGATCAGGGCCGAACACCTTGATCCCCATAGGCGCACGGAACCCGGACTGGAGCATGACGATCCGTGTCTCGATGGGCTGGAGCTTGGGGGCGCTGGTCAGCCCCGGCATCTGCGCCGCCGCGGTGATCGCATCCCAGATATCCTGAGGCGATTCGATGTCATCACGCCATTGGCGGTAGGGCCGCCCGTGCTCGTCCTCGATCAGGTTCCCCTGAGCATCCCGAGCGAAAGCGTCCGCGTCGTTGTCATACGCGTAGAGCGTGCGTCGGTTGTGCTCATCGACGATGTACTCGCTCTCGTACTCGATGATCGTCTCGATCATCGAGATGGGCGCAGGATCGAGTGGTGAGTCCACGCGGCCGATCTTGCCCACGGCACTCTTCACCTCGGGGACGCTCATGATGCGCCGATCGAGTTCCTTGAGCATGTCCGTCGCTTCCCCGATCGACGCGTGGGGCATCGTGGTCGGCATGTACAAGAACGCGCCCTCATCGAGCGAGGGCATGAACTCGGACCCCATGCCCGGGAAGTCGTGGGCGAGCTTGACCATGGGTTCCGCCGATCGGACACGATCGGGGAGCCAGCCCCAGACACGATCGAACCCGAGCCAAACGCTGGCACCCGTGAGCAGCAGCACCAGCACAGGGATCAGCGAGACCAGCTTGTGACGCAGCGCCCAGCCCAATACGGCGGGG
>DEXG01000023.1:266299-277784 GCA_002364005.1 Phycisphaerales bacterium UBA3190 | reverse complement strand
AGCCCAATACGGCGGGGAACGCGAGCCGCACGAGCCAGAAGATCCCCAGGAGGATGGCGATGATCAACGCGATCAGCAGGATGTTGCCAAGCGCACCGGGCTCGGGGCCGAGCGGTTCCCATGACCGCGAAAGCAGGACGAGCACGACCAGCACAATCAGAATATTGATAGACCACGCCATCAGGCGTGTGCCCCTGGAGCGTGCGATGCGTGCGAGCAGCCCGGCACGGGGCGACCAGCCCAGCAGCACATGGGCGGCCGCTGGGAGAATTGTGAGCGCGATCACGATCGATGCGATGAGCGCGAAGGTTTTGGTGTACGCGAGGGGTTTGAAGAGCTTGCCCTCGGCGGCGGTCATTGTGAACACGGGCAGGAACCCAACGACGGTGGTCGCCACAGCGGTCAGCACCGCGCCGCCGACTTCCATGGTCGCCTCATAGATCGTCTCGATCTTGGGCGCCTCCGGCGGGGCTTCCTTGAGCTTCCTGAGCATGTTCTCGCTGAGCACGATGCCCATATCCACGATGGTACCGATCGCGATGGCGATGCCCGATAGGGCGACGATGTTCGCGTCAACGCCGAAGACCTTCATGCCGATGAAAGTGCCCAGCACCGCAACCGGGAGCATGGCACCGATGAGCAGGCTCGATCGCAGGTGCATGACCATCAGAATGACAACGATGAGGGTGATGAGCACCTGCTGCTCGATCGCGGCGTTGAGCGTTTCCAGTGTTTCCTTGATCAGCCCCGATCGGTCGTAGAACGGGACGATGCTGATGCGTGACTCGGTCCCGTCCTCAAGCACTTTGCTCGGGAGCCCCGGGGCGATCTCATCGATCTTGGACTTGATGCGGTTGATCGTGGCCATCGGGTTCTCACCGAACCGTGCGACCACCACACCCCCGACGGCCTCGCTGCCCTCCTTCGTCAGCACCCCACGGCGCAGCGCCGGGCCAGTCGAAATCTTGGCGATCTCACGCAGCAGAATCGGCTGCCCATCGTGCGCGACCACGGCGGTGTTCTCCAGGTCCTCGATCGACTCGATGAACCCAATGCCACGCACGACATACTCGGCCCGGTTCACCTCGATCGTGCGTGCGCCGACATCAAGGTTGGACCGGCGCACGGCGTTCATCACCTGCGTCAGACTGATTCCCGCCGCACGCATCGCGTCAGGATTGACATCGACCTGGTATTCGCGCACGAACCCGCCGATCGACGCGACCTCCGAGACGCCCTCGACCCCTGAGAGGAGGTACTTGACCTGAAAGTCCTGGATGGATCGCAGCTCGTCGAGACCCCAACCTCCGGTTGGGTTGCCGTCGGCATCGCGTCCCTCAAGCGTGTACCAGAAGACCTGCCCAAGCGCTGTCGCGTCTGGGCCAAGCATGGGCGAGACACCCTGCGGGAGGGTTCCCGCGGGCAGGGCGTTGAGTTTTTCGAGCACCCGTGAGCGGGACCAGTAGAACTCGATGTCCTCATCGAAGACGACATAGATCGTGGAAAACCCGAATACGGAGTACGAGCGGATGTCCTTGACCCCCGGGATGCCCATCATCGCGATCGTGAGCGGGTAGGTGATCTGGTCATCGATGTCCTGCGGGCTTCGCCCGGACCACTCGGTGAAGACGATCTGCTGATTCTCTCCGATGTCCGGGATCGCATCCACCGGAACCGGGTCGCGGGGGAGGTCGCCGATGTTCCAGTCGAACGGGGCAACGAGCATCCCCCAGAAGAGCATCCCCAGCAGCAGGATCGTCACGATGAGCTTCTGCTCAAGGCAGAAGCGCACGATACGCCCGAGCAGGGTGGTAGATTGGAGCGGACCCTGGGTCATCTCACAGCCCCCCGTGGTTGTGGGTTGGTGCCTGGATGGGGCGCTGCGCCGGGCTGTCGGGCCGTTTGGGCTCAAGCTCGCGTGTGATTTCTCCACACCGCAGCATGCTCGCACCAAAGTACGGGTTGTCGATGGTCTTCGTTCTCTGCAACCAGTCGGCACCCTTGAAGTCGAACGCCATGGGGCAGTGCGCGACATACAGGTGCGTATCGTCAGGCGCGCCGAACCGTTCGAGCAGCGAGAAGATCGCGTTGCTCATCGTTTCAAACTCGGCTCGGGCTTGCTCGATATCGCTGAACGACCCTGAGGTGCGTAGCCAGCGGGCCGCTTGCCGCCATGCAACCAGGTCCTCACCAAGCAGCCCGTCGGTCTGCACCAGATCGAGCGAGGCGTTGAGCGTCTCGGCGGTGGCGTTGAACGCATCGAGGTCATCGTCGGCCAGGGCCTCCTGTGCATTCAGGTACGCGTTCACACTGTCAGCGAGCCCACTCATGAAGCGTTCGTGGCGGGAAGTGACAGCGGCACTGGTGACAGGCGTTTCAGATTCCAATGACATCATGCTCGGCTTGGCGGCGATCTGCATAGCGCTGTCGATTCGGAATGCGCCGCTCGTTACCACTCGATCGTTTTCACTGAGCCCGTCGAGCACGATGTAGAATTCGCCTGCGCGCTGTCCCAGCGTGACCTGAACCGGCGTGTACCGAAATCCGTTCTCATCTTCGGTCTGGGTGTAAACGACCGAACGGGTGCCCGTGAAGAGCACAGCGCTCGCCGGTACGACAAGCGGTATATGCGGCTCATCGGATTCGTGCGATGAATCGATGAGCGACTCAGCAGGAAGAAGGTCCATCCCGCAGATCGTGCACGAGCCCTCCTCGTCCTGGATCTCGGTGGGATGCATCGGGCACACCCAGCGACCGAGCAGGCCGTCGGCGCTCACGCCGCCTGAGCCGTCGAGTGTGATCGAGATCGTCGCGCTGGCGAACATCCCGGGCTTGAGCGTGCGGTCGGGGTTCTCGACCGCGACGCGAACCGCGGCTGTTCGTGTCTGCGGATCGATCATCGGATCGATGAACGACACACGACCCTCGAATAACTCGCCCGGATGGGACTCGACGCTGAACCGGACCCGCTGCCCCCAACGGATCTGCGCGATCTGTGACTCAAAGGCCTGCAGATCAACCCACAGGTGGGTGAGGTCGGCGATGGTGAGGATGGCGTTCCCCGTCTGCACATACTCGCCCTCCCGCGACGCGATGTGCGTGATGGTGCCGCCTCGCGGAGCATCGATGGTGAAGGTGTCCTCGCTGTATCCCTCCCGCTCGATCTGTTCGATCAGCGGCTGGTCGATCCCGAAGAGGCGGAGACGGTCTCGCGCCGCTTGCAAGGTCTGCAGCGAGCTTTTCTGCACGATGTCACTCACGCTGCCCGCCTGCTCGGCGCTGAGAGCCGCCTGCCGGAGTTCCTCGAACCCAACCAGCAAATCAGGGGCGTACATCTGCGCCAGATGATCACCCTCGTTCACCCGAGCACCCGTGAAGTTTGCATACAGCTTCTCGATGCGTCCCGGGAAGTACGCGCTGATGCGTTCGACGGTGGTCTCGTCCATGCGCACCTTCCCGAACAACCGCAGGGTGCTCGTGGGGGCGTACCGCCCGACCCGGGTCGTCTCGACTCGAGCAGCCTGTGTCTCGTTGAGCGAGAGCACAAGCGAGCCGGTGTCGCCCGATGCGCTGTCGCGAACGGGGATCAGGTCCATGAAGCAGATCGGGCACTTGGCGTCCGGGTCGGTCAGCCGAACGCTGGGGTGCATCGAGCAGGTGTACATCTGGGGATCGGTGTCGCCACTGCCACTGCCACTGCCACTGTCACTGCCCCTGCCACTGCCACTGTCGGTTGACGGGTTTGCGTGGTCTTGCGCGTGGGAAGTGACAGTGGGCTCGCCTGTGTTGCCCAAGCGTAGCCCGATGACGAATGCGATTATGATCAGCACCATTGCGATCACCGCCGCGATGCGCTTCCAGATCCAGAGAACGGTTTTAGGGATGCGTAGGGTCTTCATTGCTCAATCTCCGCGTTGGAGGAGTCGGAGGTGCTCTGGGTTGTGCTCGCATCGGTGATCCCGATGAGCTCGTGGATCTGCGCGAGGGCGATGCCCTGGGCGCTGGTTGCGCGGAGGGCGCTGCGCTGGAACTCGAGGAGGGTCCGTTGCGCATCGAGCAGATCGGTGAACCCGCCGGACCCGGTGCGAAAGGACGCGAGGATGGACTGGATCGATTCAGTCGCCTTGGGGATGAGCGTGTGCTCGTAGAGCTCTGTTCGTCGGTGCGCGTCCGTGTAGTCGAAGTGAGCCTGCGCGAGACGGGCGCTCAGGTTGTTGCGGAGCGCGTCGTGCTCATGGGCGAGCGCGAGCCGGGTCGCGATGGACTCGCGGACCTGCGCGTCATACTTGTCTCGCCAGATGGGGATGTTGAGATTGAAGCTCAGAATCAGCGGGTCATCGCCGCTCTCGGAGATGTTCGGGTTGATCGCGTCGTTGGTGAGAATCGTCTCGACCCCGACACCAAACTCGGGCTTGCCCGCGTAGCGCGCGATCTCGGTGCGGGATTGTTCGGCTCGGACGCGTTCACCCAGTGCGATGAGTGACGGGTTGGTGTTGGCCGCACGCTCGATTAGGGTCCCGAGCGTCGTGTCAAACGTGGGCACGGGGAGCTCCGCTATAGATGCCACGGCGGTATCGTGTGGCCGATCGAGGATCGCGTTAAGCTGGGCGACGAGCACCGCGCGGGAGGACTCCAGCGAGATGAGCTGGTCGTCGAGCATGCCCAGTTCCACCTGAACGCGGACCAGGTCGGGGTGCGACCCTGACCCGACCCGGTACCGGGCGCGGATCGAGTCCTCGAACGACACCAGCAGATTGAGACTCTCGCGGGTGATGCCGATTGTCCCGTCAAGCTCGTGGAGTCTGTAGAGGGTAGTGATGACCCGTCGGGTGATTGAGCGTTCGATCGCGGTGTAGCGCACCCAGGCGCTGCGCGCCTCGGCGGCTGCCGCGTCTTCCGCGGCGCGTCTCTTGCCCGCCCATGGGAACTGCTGGGTGATGCCGATGCGGGCCTGCTGAGCACCCACGCGTGTCTCGACCTCGTTGGCAAAGAACCCCACGCTCAATCGTGGATCGGGCAAGGCGCCGACCTGCACCACACGCTCGCGCAGGGCAGCCCATTGCTGGTACGCGCGTTCGAGTTCGGGCGAGCGGTAGAGCGCCAAGCGCACAAACCCGTCGGGCGTGGTTGGATTGTCGATCATGCCCGAGGGCGTGGGCTCATCCGCTTCTTCGCGGAAACGCGAGGGCACGGGTGTCGCAGAGATCATCGGGTCGATAGAGCGGGTAAGCGTGTGCGATGGGCGCGGGCGGAGCGGGTCGCTCGTGCATCCCATGAGCGCCAAAGAAGACGCGCACGCGAACAGGATGGTCCGATTCATGGCAGATGTCCTGGTGAGGTCTGGTCCGATTGAAACGCATCGTGGGGCGGCACGCGCAGCGCGTACCGTCCCTCAGGGACATGTTTCTACCGTTGCCAAACGCCCAGGAGTGCCTGTGCCTGGTTGTGCGAGAACCTCGCGCGGATCGAGCCCGTCCGGGCGATCGAGATCAGACGCGTGGGGAGTTGAGTGATGATGATCCGGATGGACGCGGGCGGCCCGCGGACCATCTGCAGCGAGTCGCGATCGCGCGAAGGCAGCGGGAGCGGCTCGTTGGGTGATCGATCGTCGTTGGGTTTGATGCCGCAGGTGCACGGCCCGTTGCTCATCGCACAGTACTCGCCGGATGGTGCCTGCATCTTCGCATCACCCAGCGGGCAGCATGAGGGATCCTGCTCGATCTCAGGGACCGTATGCGATGCGCAACTGGTAGCGCAGTCCTGCCCCGTCCCGCCGGGCAGTGCGATACCCGAGGCGTGGAGCACGCCGATTGAGAACAAGATGAGGGTTAGCCAGCGGGTCATGGGTAGAAACAGTCTAACGAAGCAGTTGTTTTTATTCAACAATCTAGTTCATGGGATTATTCCCGGTGAGTAGATGATGATTACACATCGCAAAAGTGGGCCAGCGGAGTTGCTTGCCTTATCGCAGTCCATTGAAGTGATGCAGGTCAGGTTCCGCATGTTTTGGACTCTTGAAACCGTTCGAGAATCGTTCAGGTTGATCCATGTCATCCTTGATTTTAGTCCAAAAACACTGCTCAATGGTTTTCGCGTTCTGCTGATCCCTCTGCATATTTTCCCGTTTAGGGGGTGCTTGTCACTCACGAGAGTGGATAACCCTAGTGTACCCCAAGAGTGTCTCTGAGGGCGTTACGAAGGGGGTTGCGGGACCGCTATTCTTTGACTCAACAGAGTCGGGTACAAGCCGATGTGAACGATTTGCTCGTTCGGATCGGCTTTTATCTTGTCCACATAGCAAGCGATCATTCGGCGTCGTTCTTCGAGGGTGCCTGTCGCGAGCAGCTCTTTGATCGAGTCAAACTCCGCTGAGATTTGTTTCTGAAGGTCCCTAGCAGCTGGAAGGCTGGCGGCCGGGGTGCTGATCGCATGAAGCTCTCGCTCGATCTCAGCCCGCGCTGAGGCCAGGACTTCGAAGTCCAGAGATTCAGCTGTCTTGATCGTGGGGAGCATGGCCGGATAGAGACTGGGTTATCCGTTGTGCATGGGGAAAGAAGCCGCCGTGATGGCGGCCAATGCGAATGGCGAGTCTCGCGTAGCGGACTGCTTCTGCGAGATCGTCTGCTCGCTCGTAGGCAACGGCTAATAGCTCGTACACCTGGGCCGATTGCGCCGAGGCGAGGCCAAAGCC
Organism: Phycisphaerales bacterium UBA3190; assembly: GCA_002364005.1. Taxonomy (GTDB): domain Bacteria; phylum Planctomycetota; class Phycisphaerae; order Phycisphaerales; family UBA1924; genus UBA1924. The sequence continues at coordinate 271,093 of DEXG01000023.1, read as the reverse complement.
GGTCTGGGCATCTTCGAGAAGTTCGTGCAAGCCGGGGAGTGCTTCGGCGGTCTGCTCATGTGTTTGAATCGCCTGTTGCAGGGCGGCCAGCTCCAGACGCACACGCAGCACATCGGGGTGTACGCTGGTCCCATGTCGCTGGGTCTTGAGTGCAATCAGCTCGCGCATCGTGCTGACGACGGTGGCTGTCTGTCCCCGTCGTCGGTAGAGGTCGAGGGTTGTCATGAGTGATCGATCGAGCGCGGCATCGTCTTGATCCCGGCTATTGATTGCGGCTCGGTTGATCAGCAGCACGCGTTCTGCCTCATCGAGTTTGCTCAGATTCAGGCAGGTCCGGGCGAGTCTGGCGCGGGCCTCGATGAGCAGGGTGTGCTTTGCTGGGAGGTTCCTGGCGAGGCGATCGGTGAGATCGGTCAGGATCGAATAGGCCTCGCTCAGACCACCATCCTCGCTGAGCAAAGCTGTGAGTTCAAAGACCAGTTGGCTTCGTCCGAGCTGCTCGGAACTCGGGGCGATCGGGTCCTTGCTTGCCTGGCGCTGGAAACCGACCCTGAGCATCGATTCCGCGAGGTCCGGGTCGCCCATCACGCGATGGGCGCGAGCGATGACGGCGATCGTTTCAAGCGGGAGCTGGGAAAGGTCTGAAATGGACGCGGCATGAAGTCCTTCGAGCAGCTTCAGTGCCTCGTCAGGTTTTCCCATCGCGATGAATGCATCGGCGAGCATCGTGTTGGCCTCCACATGCCAGGGTGGGCTCTGGGTGCTCAGCGGAGTGCGCCAGCGGGCAAGGACTTCAGCGGCCTGCTCGTCGCGCCGCAGTGAGGACAACGCCCGAGCCCTGACGATATCGATGCGGCACATGAGACGGTCATGTTCAGAGGTGTTCTCGGGAAGCAGCTGCTGGGCGCGAGATGCCGTTTCTGCCGCTTCATGATCTCGACCAATGGCGTGCTGTGCCTCGGCGAGCATGAGCAGTTGCAGCGAGGGGACCATTTTCACGGGTGAACTATCTACGCGTGCGTCTCGAATCGAGTCGATCACGGTGTCGATCCCCTTGGGGTCGGTCACTGCGGCTGAGGCGAATACGCAGCGTGTGATGTCGAGCGTTGCAAGATAGGCGTCGACCGAGTGGGTCGCGGCAAGCTTGGTCGCCTCGATTGACTCTTGCAGATCATCAGCGCTGGCTTGCAGAACCCGGGTATGGTGATCGAGAGCTGCCGAACGCTCGGTCGAGACGCGGAGTTCCAGCCCGAGCCCCAGCACCCCCGTGGCAAGCAGCAAGATCACCATATTGGGAAGCGTCGCAAACGATCTGACGCGCAGCGACAAACGCCGGAAAGCCTTGGATTGCCCCTTGGGGCTCCATCCGGCCCCAGAGAGACAGGATCCCAACGCGTCGGCGATCTCGACAGCTGACCCGAGTCTGGATTCATCGTTTGCTGTGATGCACGCAGCGATCAGTTGCGAGAGCGGACGCGCCAGGCTGATGCGCACATGCTTCGCTTTCAGTGCTGCGCGGATCCGGTCGGCCGGTGTTCCGAGTTCGAAGGCTTTGCCGCAGAGCACTCGACCCATGAGCACGCCAAGTGCGAACACATCGGCGCTCTCGCCTGGGTGTTCAGGGGTCTCACCCATGTCGGGGAGCGCGTAGCCCTGGGTGGTGGCGCGCGTGCCACCGATTCCGGATTCTCTTGCCATCCCAAGTCGCTCGATGCGTGCGACCCCGAAGTCCAGCAGCCGCGTCCGCCCCTGGCGATCCACGAGGATGTTGGCGGGCTTGATGTCGCCGTGGACGACGCCGTGCTGGTGGAGGTGTGCGACGGTCTTGGCCACCCCGCTGAGCAGCTTCAAGCGTTCTTCGGTACTCGCCCCGATTTCGTCGCAGTGCGAAGTAATGGGGCGTCCTTCGATGTACTCCATGGCGATGTACGCGAGGCGATCACGCGGCCGAGCTTCGAATGCGGCGAGCCCCGCGTCGTATACATGTGCCAGCCCCGGGTGGGTCAGGCTTCCGACCGCTGCGGATTCAAACTCTGCGTCGGAGAGATCCAGGCCCGGTTGCAGCAGCTTGAGGGCGACAGGTCTGCGGGGCAGGTCCTGCTCGGCCAGATAAACGGTCCCCGAGCCGCCGTGACCCAACAACTGCAGCAGGCGATAGCGACCGAACATACTGGGCAGCGAAAGATTTGGCGATGAGACTTCCTTCGCCAGGGCCCGGACCAGCTGAGACAACTCGTCCTGGCTGTCTGGAACGGAGGATGGGTGCCGGGTGTCTTCACTCGCTTCACTGAGGATGTCTCGGACTGCGGAGAAGCAGGCGGGGTCGTCGTTTTCGAGGGCTTCGAGCTCACGACCGGCTGTGCGTGGGCTCAGCTCGCCGATCCGGCGCACATGCGTTCTGATTCGATCATGTTCCGGGGGCAGGCGGGTCATCGGGAGCTCACCCGTTCCGGGTGCGAAGGGTGATCTGTTCAAGAAGCGTGCGCCGGGCGAGGGCAATCTCCAGTTGGACGCTGCGCCTTGAGATCCCGCAGAGCTTCGCAATGGCCTGGGAGTCCATCCCTCCGAAGTAGTACAGCTCGATGTAACGGGCCGCGTTGGGCTGGGTCTTTGCGAGCTGTTCGATCATCGTATGGAGTTCCAGGAGCCTCTCGCTCTGGTCATGCTCGGGCCCCGCAGCCAGCTCTTGCTTCGCCGCGACAGCGCCCTCACGCCGCTTCCGGCTCTGCTTGGCTCGTGCGTGATCGACGAGGATGTGCCGCATGATCGTCGCGAGCAGCCCGCAGAGATCATCCTCGGTATTAATCTGGGCTCCCTTGCTCCTGAGCACGCGCAGCAGGGCCTCATGGACCAGCGCGGTGGGCTGAAGTGTGTGCCCGACGGTTTCATGGCCCACATGCCCGCGAGCGATCTGCCTGAGTCTGCTGTACGCTCGGGTCATCAGCTCGCTTGGGATACGCGTCGTCGGCAGAGGCGCGATGGCATCGGACATAGAACGGACTCCTGCCAGGGTGAATCAATGTCACACGCTGCAGATGAATCTATCCGAGTTCTGGGCCGAGGAATCCCACGCATGAAATCTTAACCCATCTGTAACCCGCAATATTGCGCCGCTCTTGGCGCCGCTCCGCTCTCGGAGTAGGAGGCGTCGCGGTCGGCGTCATGCGGATGACGATCCGGGTCACTTGAACGATCCGGGGCTTCAATGGAGAGATTGAACATGTCGGTCAAACAACAAAAACTGCGGCAATCAACACTGCTGCTCGTGCTCGCCTGCGGCTCAACGCATGCGGTGGCCCAGCTGGGCGAGCCCACCCCCATCCTCACAACACCCGAGGGCGCGACGCTGGTCGACCCGTTCGGGGGCGTGTTCCTGCCCCCCGCAACGGGGCCGATCGTAAACCGCGCTGGTTGGCCCGGTCAGAGTGCCGCGGGGGCCAACTTCTGGTTCCAGGGCGTTGATCAGAGCACAGGCGAGATCAACATTTACAGCGATTTTGCGTTCCTGGATTCCTCAGAATCGGGTCCCTTCGGGTTCTCAGCCTCGCGCCACGACAAGGGTGACATCGGGGTCACTTTCGGCCTCGCTCGCCCGAATGATCCCCTTTCCTATGTCAACGATCCGTTTTACGCCCAGACCGACCTGGACCTGGCGTTGACATTCAACGGCCAGACCCTCGCCGACGACGGGCTGGGTCACGGCGAGATCCGAGCCGTCAACGGTCCGCTCTCGCTGAACACTGGCGGTCTGCCCACATACGCATGGAAGCCCGATGTTTCACAGGGCGTCATGCTCATTCAGGGCATCACCAACGGGTATCTCCCGATCGGTGCCGCTCCATCCCCGGCCCCCAGAGCACCCAGAGGGGACATTTCGTCCCAGTACCGGGCGCTGGTGTTGGGGACGACAGGGCTGCAGAACTACTGGTCGTTTGAAGACGCCGCACCCGGCGGGATGCTCTCGGGCGCGGTCGACAGCGCGGGAAGCGACGACGGCACGGTCGTAGGCAGCGTGGAATCAGAGCCCGGCCTGGTCGGTAACACGGCCTACTTCCCCGGCGATACCGACAACGAGACCGTGAACAATGTCATCGAGATCACGGGCTCGGACATGGAGTCTCGCTTCGATCTGCAGGGTTCGTTCACCGTCGAGGCGCTGGTGCGATTCACCACCATCCCTGAGCGGTTCGCGGGGATCATTACCAAGGGCGATGACTCATGGCGTCTCTCCCCCGATGGGAGTAACCCCTACTTCGAGCCATCGGCCAACGGGCTCTCGGGTTCGACAACCAATACGGTCATCCCGTTCGCCGATGGCGAGTGGCACTATGTCGCGTTCGTCGTTGATTTCGACGCCGGGACTCAGTCTGCGTATGTCGACGGCACGGTGGCCACCGAGAGCTTTGCCGATGATGCCGCGCTCGATCTGAGCGATGCGATGGTCCTTATCGGTGGGAACGCCCAGAAGCCAGAACGCGAATGGCAAGGCAACATCGACGAGGTCGCGATCTACAACACCGCGTTGACCCCCGAGCAGATCGAGGAACGCGTCGAGTTGCTCGGCACCTCGGCTGTCGAAGTCCCGCCTGTGTACACACTGGGCAATGTCGTCGCCAACAGCGCCGACCGCACCGGCGTGGGCTTCAGCATGGTCAACGGCAAGTGGGGCGACAGCAACAGCACGGGCAAGCCCAACGCGATGCGTCTGCAGGTCTCGGCCTTCGGCGATCTGGGCGAGGCGTGCCTGCCGGTTGGCCTGGCATGGTTCCCCTACGAGCAGGGTTTCATCGGCTT
>DEXG01000023.1:249345-266213 GCA_002364005.1 Phycisphaerales bacterium UBA3190 | reverse complement strand
GGGTTTCATCGGCGGCTACCACACCCCCAAGGGGCTTGAGTACCGCAACCCCCCGATTTTCTTCGACGATACCGCGGAGAACACCGGCGCAGTAACCGACCCAGCAGCGATCGAGCGGAAGTTCGTACTCCCTGCACAGGAGACCATCGGCGGCAGGACAATCCAGTGGCGTCGTGAGCAGGTCTCGGGTGTCACTGAGATCGTGGGCCTGACCGAGGAGTCGTACACGGCTGATCTGGGCTTCACAACAACCGGGATTACATCAAACTACGCACTGCTCATCGAGGGCAGCGTGGTTATCCCCGACAGCGACACCTACTTCTTCGGCATGGACCTCGACGATTCGGGGTTGCTCGACATCTATGTGGATGGCGAGTGGGTCACGATTGCTGGGCGTCGCAACACGGGTGGCGTGGGTTACGCCGAGGGCAGCATCGACCTGGCCGCTGGGACCTACCCCGTGCGGGTTCGATATGTACAGCGGGGCGGTGGCGGTACGCTCTCCCTGTATCTCGATAACTTCTTCACCTTCCAGGAGCCCCTTGAGTTCGCAGGCAGCGGTGCCACGGTCTCACTATACGACCTGGAACTGCTCAGCCCTCGCAGCGATCGTTATATCGGTCTCGTCGATGAGGACAGCGACGGGCAGGCCGATTACGGTCTGGGCACCTGGCGTGTCGAGGATCTGGCCCGTGCGTCGTGCAGCGATGTGCTGATTGACTACCCCGAGGCGGTCAAGTACCTCGCCGATCCCGATGGGTCGAGTGAGAATGGGCTGCACGGGCGTGTTCGTTTCGATCTCCCCGGCGCAACCCCCTCCAACAGCATGCTCTTCGTTCAGGGCACCGAGAGCTCCAGTGCTCCGGTCTGGGCGGGGCTGATGCCACCTCAGCAGGGCGACACCTCGTGGGAGGCGCACCTGCGCCGCAGCAACACGAATCAGGTCGACACCTCATCGGGCAGCGTGCTGCCCCGTGCTGGTGCCGGCGCGATCACCGGTCTGGGCAGCGGGGGCGTGGGCTTCGTGGCCATCCCTTACAACGCCAACAACCTCGTTGGTGGGTATGTGCTGGGTGATGGCTCCATCGCTCAGGGGCCCACGGGCCAGGGTGGAAACTTTGAAATCATCCGCACCGCCGAGGGCACCTACGAGCTTGAAATCCCGGGGCGCACCGGTGCCGACGGGGTGGTCATGCTGATGCCAGTGGGGCAGAACGACCTGGGCGACGGCTACGCGACGCGTGCGTTGTTCAGCAACGAGTATGACTCCGCTTCGGGCAAGTTCATCATCGAGTCAAGGGTCTGGAACCCGGGTGATGATGGCAACGGGGGCTACAGCAGTCTCTTCAGTGAGTTCCCCCTGACCGACTCGGGCTTCTACTTCGTGTTCGTCGATTTCGAGAACCCGCTGACGCTGAGCAACTCGTGCAGCACGGCCGACCTGGCCGAGCCGTTCGGGGTACTCAACTTCTTCGATGTCAGTGAGTTCCTGACCGCCTTCAGCGCTCAGAGCCCATCTGTGGACTTCAACAACGACGGACTCATCAACTTCTTCGATGTCAGCGAGTTCCTTCTCGCTTACAACGCGGGTTGCCCCTGATCTTCTTTGTTGACCTGTTCATGGTCGAAACACACCTCGCCTTGGGTCCCCCAAAGGGGGCCCATGGCCTTCACGAATCCCGTCACAAGATCCTGGTTCAACGAGCCCGCAGCATGGAGCCCCAGAATGCACACGAGGCAAACAATGCATATCAGACACCGACTCACCCGCGCCTTTACGCTCATCGAGCTGCTGGTCGTGATCGCGATCATCGCCCTGCTCATCGGGATCCTGCTCCCGGCGCTGGGCAGCGCCCGCGAATCGGCATTGACCACGGTGTGTGTGCAGAACATGCGCCAGCTGAGCATCGCCGGCACCATGTACGCCGGGGACAACAAGGACCTGATCTGGTCGGCCAACACATGGCTTCGCCGCAGCGATGACCCCCGCATCGCCAGGGACTTCGTCAATGAGGAGAACCGATTCGGCCCGAATCCGGGGGTGATCTTTGACTACATCGACAACGCCCACCAGATCCTCGCCTGCCCGAAGAACAGGCGGCAGGGCGATGGCGATGCTGGCGATTCGATGCTCTACATGACCGGTGACAACGAACTCGACACAGACTACACCATGATCGGTAATGTACACGGTGCCAAGCTGTATTCACAGATCGACGCGGGGTATCACCCTGACCCAGAAGAGAACGGGCCTTTGATCGCGTTCGGAGACGAGAAGTCCAACGACATCATCCGGTTCCGTGCGATCCCCTTCATGGTCGAGGAGAGCACCGCCCATATGGCCAGCGGCGGTGGTGCAAACGACGCCCGGTGGCTCTCGCAGGATTCGGTCACAAACAGGCACGCCGGTGCTTGCACCATGGCCATGCTCGATGGGTCTGGGATCAGGATCATATTCAATGATCAGCTCAACCCCAGTTCCTCACAGAGCGCCCAAGACTCGCAGTACTTTGATCCACGCCACCTGCGCTTCACCGGGAAGTTCAATACCGGTTCACGCAGCATCAAGGGATGGGTGTCGCTTTCAGAGAGCGACCCGCCTTCGTACGGCTGGGTGAATCGTCCGGAGGTTTCCCGTTGAAACCCGGGCATAATCAGTTTCAACTCTCGGTTTCTCGTGTGCATCCTCGTTCCCTCTACGCAGGCCTGGTGCTTGCTGGGCGGTGCGCGATCGTCGGCTGCGGTGTGCTTGCCTACACCACCGCCGCGGGCGATGACGCGGAGAAGACTGAACCAATGGTGACCATGCATCCCGCGCCTGTGCTCCCCGCCGAGGCGGGGGGAGGGGTGAAGAGCGATGTGTTGGGGGAATCTTTCCGCGGCCCCGGCCCGTATCCCGATACGCTGACCACGGCACTCATCAGGTTTCAGTCAGATGCGCTGTACGCCCCCAACGGAAGTTCGGTCGGGGTCATGAGTTGGAGCGGGAGCCCGGTCACGCTCAACTGGGCCAACAAGGGTGATATCGATGTAAATCTCTCACCCAACGCACCAAGCGACCAGCGGAACGATCTGCAGCACCCGGTCTGGGGGTTCCAGCGCACGGTGTCGGGGACCACGGCGGTCAGGAGTGGGCCTCCGACTTATGCCTGGGGGCCCAACCCGGCCAGAGGGATGGTGCTCACCTCGGTCTATGGCCTGCGTGAGGGAACCGGACATGGCTATGTCGAGACCCATCTGGCGGGCCTAGGTACGCCTAGCCGCAGCGGGCCGGCGTACAGCATGGTCTCTGGGCAATGGGGGCCCGGCCATGCCGAGCAGGGCGAAGACATCTTCCCCAGTCATCTCTGGGTGGTTGCACAGGAGATCGGTTCAGAACGAGAAACCTATACCGACTTTGCATTCGCGTGGCTTCCCTCGGAGGACGGCTGGGTGAGCGGGTTTCTCAGCGCCGCTCCGGAGGGGTACGGCGCAATGCCACTCCCCGAGCAGATTCCCAATGATGCACAACTCGAGACGATTGAAGGTATGCCCGAATCGATCGCGTACCGTCGCAACGCGGCGGGAACCAAGCTGCCCTGGCTTGCATCGGAGCGGGCCTTCGATACCTATAGCGTCATCACCGGGGTTGTTGATCTACCGGCGGGTGCATACACCATCGCCGCCACGGGTGACGATGGGTTCAAGGTCGAGATCGAACGAACGGATGAGGCCGGGCAAAGGTACTGGCAGCGTGTTGCGGGGATCTCGGGTGTTCACGGTGCGAAACGCGATATGGCGAAGGTGGTGATCGAGGAACGATCTCGATGGCGCGTCTCGCACTATCAGGAGAGCCAGGGTTGGACGCTGGAGATCACGCTGACCCCCCAAATGGGCGGTCATGAGCGGCATATGCGATTCGTGCCCGGATCGGTCGAGGTGCAGGCCTTTGCGACATCCCAACTGGACCGACGCGATGCGCCGTGGTATGTAGAGCGGGAGCAGGGGGAGATGTGCCGCAGCGAGGCGATGGCTGCTGCCCAGCCGCATTGGCAAGAAGCAGATGATTTTTCCCAGCCATTCGCAGTCGCCGAGATCCCCGGTGATGCCATCCCGGCGGAGTCTGGGGCATTGTTCGTCGAACCGGTCACGAATAACGCCGCGATGCTGAGCCAGGTCTGGGCCGATGGGAACGACTGGGTTGTGCAGATCGAGGACGCGGCTGTACACGAGACGGGATACCCCGGTGCAAGCATGAAGCGGTGGGGCTTTGGTTTCGTGCACATCCCTTACGATCGCAAGGGTGTACTGGCCGCGCATGTCCACGGCGGCACGGGGGGCATTGTGGAGGGGGGCGCAGGATTGCAAGCCCGGAGGGTATCACGAGGACGCTTCGAGATTACCCCGCCAGAAAGCGCGCAAAGCGGGACCGTGTTTCTCCAGGTGGTGGCGCAGGACGCCGCCCAGATCGGTTCGCTTCAACGCGTCTTCGGTGCCTGGGAGCAGGGTGACGACGGGCGGATCCAGATTGAGTTTCTTGAGATCCATCCCGACGGCGGCCCACCCCAGCCGCGGGATACATCGTTCTATTTCGTCTACTTCCCGAATCAGGGCAACGAGTACGCCTCGGCGCTGCTTGCCAGCCCTGATGAATAAACAAGTGTTTCGCAAGAGTATCAAGACCAAGCCAGTTTGAGCTGCGACCAAGGAGCCCCGCATGCGCAAGATTTCTGTTTCCATGATGATGATTCTTCTGCCGATCCTCGGCTGTGCACCGGTCCGGACCGCGGGGTATGCCGGCAATGCAGATCACACCGGATCGCATGTGGGTGTCGATCGTGCGTTGCATTGGGGGACCCTTCCCATGCATGCTCACAACGATTATGAACACGACAGCCCCCTGTTTGAGGCGGTGGAAGCGGGGGCTTCCTCGGTCGAAGCAGATATCTATCTCGTGAACGGGCAGGTGCTGGTGGCGCACGAACTCGATGAGACGACCCCGGAGCGAACACTGGCCAGCTTGTACATCGATCCGTTGGTGGAGCTGATTTCTACCGGCTGGGGCGGAGACAGCAGCCGCAAGCATCTGTACCTGTTCATCGACTTCAAGCAGCAGAGTCTACCGCTCTTTGAGGCGGTTCTTGAAGAACTCGAGCCGCTCAAGCAAGAGCTGAGCGTATACCGCAACGGATCCGTCAGGACCGGCAGCGTCACCGTCGTGCTCACGGGCAACGCCCCCCGGGATGTTGTTACAAAGATGCCACTGCGTTGGGTATTCATCGACGGGAAGCTCAGCGATCTGCAGAGCAACCCCGATGCGGGGCTGGTGCCCGTTGTGAGCAGCGACTGGCGACGGACCTTTGGGCAGACCCTTCCCGAACCCGGCTCTGGCGAGGAACGCCACCTTCAGCAACTGGTACTGGCGGCGCACAATCAGGGCCGGCTGATCCGGTTCTGGGGTGCCCCCGATCACATCGAGGCATGGAAGTATCAGTCAAGCATCGGCATTGATCTGATCAATACCGACCATCCTTCCGAGTTTAACACGGTCTTTCGGTACCTCTTGCGTTGAGTATCATGAGATCTCACACGCTCCCTGATTTGATGAGGCAAGGCATGTTCCAATGTGATTGTGTGCGGCGGAGAAGCGTTTGCATGATGCTGCTCACCCTGCTGACGCAGCTTGCGCCGGCGGCGGTGCGTCTGCCCTCGGTGCTCTCGGATGGGATGGTGATCCAGCAGCAGGCCGAGTGCCCTATATGGGGGTGGGCATCGCCAGGTGAAGAGGTCGAGGTACGCAGCAGCTGGGGGCAAACGCTGCGCACCCGCGCTGATGACGACGGGGCATGGCGTGTGACACTGACGGCACCCGCCGCGTCGAGGACTTCGCTGCAGATCACGGTCGTGGGGGAGAACACCATCACTATCCGGGATGTGCTTGCAGGCGAGGTCTGGTTGGCATCGGGGCAGTCGAACATGGAAATGCGTATGTCCGCGGCCGACGGCGGGCAGGAGGAAGCAGCGGCAGCTCATAATCCTGCCATCCGATTCTTCAGAGTCAGCAATGTCGCATCAATGGCACCAACCCCCGATGTGCGAGGCGTTTGGGAGCGATGCCAGCCACCCCATACCAGTGAGTTTTCCGCGGCGGCGTACTGGTTTGCCAAGTCCGTCGGCGCAGCGATCGATACCCCGATCGGGATCATCCAGTCAGACTGGGGTGGCTCGAGAATCGAGGCTTGGACCCCAGAGCGTACCCTTCGTCAGCTGGGTGGGTTCGACACCGAACTCGACAAGATGGAGCAGGAGATTGCTCGTTTGGCGCAGCACCCCAACACCGATCCTGACGACGATCTGGATGCGTGGTACGCCTCGATCGCTGAACGGGCGGTCCCGATGAATGACTGGGTGGACTGGACCGATGTTCACCTCGATGAGACTCGGTGGCAGCCCATCGAGGTCCCGGGCGTCTGGGATGGTCGGCTCGCGTCCTTTGATGGGATCGCATGGCAACGCTTCAGCTTCGATGCCCCTCCCTCGTGGCAGGGGAGGCCGATCGAGCTGTGCTTCGACGCCATCGATGATTGCGATTGGGTCTGGCTCAACGGTGTGGAAGTGGGGCACACAACCGGATCAGGGAAGTGGAAAAATGATCGCCGTTACAGGGTGCCCGAGGGCGTGGTGCGCGCCGGCAACAACACCATCGCGGTGCGAATCCTCGACACAAAGTCGTCGGGTGGGATCAGGGGCGAAGTCGAGAAAACCGTCGCGATCGGGCCCGACGGGGAACGCATCTCGCTGGCGGGAACCTGGCGCGTGCGTCCCGAAATCAACCTCTCGTCGCTGCCTGTCCGCCCTGGTTCGCTGACAGGGCGTGATGTCGCGTCGACGCTCTACAACGCCATGATCTCGCCGCTTACACCGCTCTCGATCCGAGGCGTGATCTGGTACCAGGGCGAGGCACATCGGCGTGCACCGGATCGCTACGGCGATCAGTTCAGGGCGATGATCGATGCGTGGCGTGAGGATTTCAGAGACCCCGAGCTGCCTTTCTACTTCGTGCAGGTTGCGCCCTTCAACTCAGCTGGAGACCGCGGCGAGATGGCCCGGCTTCGGGATCTGCAGTTTCAGGTCTGGCAGACCACGCCTCACACCGGGATGGTTCCAACTGGCGACATCGGGGACCCGGACGATATCCACCCGAGAAACAAGATCGATGTCGGAAAACGCCTGGCTTCGTGGGCGCTGAGCGAGACCTACGGCTTGCCCGGCTTCCCCTGCAGGCCCCCGGTGTACACGGGGCACCGTATCAATGGGAGTACGGTCCGGATCCGCTTTGACGACACCCAGTCACTGACTTCGCATGGGCAGCCACTGCGTTGTTTCGAGATCGCTGGGCAAGATGGTCAGTTTTATCTAGCCCATGCGCGAATCGAAGGCAGCGAGGTCGTTGTCTGGTCGCCAGAAGTCCAAGCGCCGGCGTGTGTTCGGTTTGGCCATGGCGCTGGGGACGAGCCCAATGTGTTTGATGCGATCTCCAAGCTGCCTGTAATCCCGTTTCAGACATGCGACTGACTCGAACCTGATGACTTGATTGATCCGGATGTCCAAATCACCCAGCCGGTGTCGAATGGCACCGGCTTTGTGGTTTGGGGATACGCACCGCCGAGAGACATGACAGTGTTATTCCTATTCCTCGGGATCACATGACGCTTCATGCTGTCGCAAATGGGGTGCAGTCGAGCCTGCAGACGCGATCAGTTTTTATGTGTCCTCGCCGGTCAGCAGCCGCATGTATTCGGTGTAGCTATAGACGCGGTCGCGTTGCTTGCCCGATGTCTCGCGGAGGATCCCGATCGATTCGAGCAGCTCAACGGCCTTGCGCGCGGTCGGGGAGGTGATCTCAAGGTCCTCGCTCACGCTGCTGGCGGTGACGATGGGCTGCGTGGGCAGCGCATCCATCAGACGCACCGCCGCGATCGTTGCGTTCTCATGCTCCACGACGCGGGTGCGGTCGGTGCTGACGAGCGCGTGCAACGCATGGGCGACGCGCACGCCGTCCTCGGCGGCCTCGCGTACGCACTCAAGGAAGTACGCCGTCCAGCCCTCCCAGTCACCCCGGTGACGGACCGCGGAGAGCCGCTCGTAGTACCTGAGCCGGTCATGCTTGAAGGCCAGACTGATGTAGAGCAGCGGGTGATCGAGCACGCCCCAGTGTTCAAGCAGCAGCGCGATCAGGAGCCGCCCGATGCGGCCGTTGCCGTCGAGAAACGGGTGGATGCTCTCGAACTGCACATGCGCCAGCCCGGCGCGGACCAGCGGCGGAAGCGGGTCGTCGGCGTGGATCCAGGTCTCGAGCTGCTCAAGCAGGTCGCGTACCTCGCTCGGTGGGGGCGGGACATAGATCGCCTTGCCGGGGATGATGCCGCCGATCCAGTTCTGCGAATCGCGCACCACGCCCGGTCTCGCCGTCTCGCCGCGCACGCCGGTCATGAGAATGCGATGCGTGATGCACAGCAGCTCGAGGCCCAGGGGCATCCCGCTGGGCTTGTGGAGTTCGTCGCGTGCAAAGCCCAGAGCGTGGACATAGTTGCAGACTTCCTCGACATCCTCGGGTAACGCACTCTTGTCGGTTGCCTCAAACTCAACCACATCACGCAGCGTGGCCTGGGTGCCCTCGATCTGCGAGGTCGTGACGGCCTCTTTGCGCACGAAGCCGTAGAGAAACCAGTCGGTGCTGGGGACCATCGACCCGGCGATGCGCAGCTGGGCGATGGCCGACAGCGTCTGGGCGTGCAACGCATCCAGTTCGGGGCTGAGCACCAATACTGGGTCCGACGGCGGGAGCGGCTCAGGGACAAACGCCCGGACCTCATGATCGCCAACGGAACTCGATTGATAGGTGCCGGTCTGGCGTGTCATCGTTGGGCAATGCTCCTTTCTCAGTACCATAGACTAAGTAACGATCGTTTCGTAGTCAAGGTCGCTCAGAAAGGTTCGTTTCTTAAGCCGGAACGGTTGCGAACGATGAGAAATCGCGCAAAGTCCGCTCAGAACGAGGATTCAAAGGCGAGATCCGGGTTATCGGGGCACGGTTCACCCTTTGAATCGTTTCTCATGGCTTACACGAGCAAAGCGAGCCCCAGTGCCACGGCGGAGTTTCTGCAACCAGGGGGCTGCAAATGAGGCGGCGTTGATGGACTATGTTCGTGATCCAAACAGGGAGTACATCGCAGGGAGCATGAAGAGGGTCAGGACATTGTCGGCGATGATGCCACCGATGACCACGGTCGCGAGCGGGCGCTGAATCTCGGCGCCGATCCCGGTGTTGATAGCCATAGGGACAAAGCCGAGCGATGCGACAAGCCCGGTCATCAGGATCGGGCGCAACCGGATGAGCCGCGTGCGTTCGATGGCTTCGTTGACGGTCATCCCTTCGGCGATCCGCTGCTTGATGCTTGCCACGAGCACAAGCCCGCTGAGCATGGCAACGCCTGAAACGGCGATGAAGCCGACCGCGGCAGAGATGGTAATGTTGAGATCCCGCAGATACAACGCGGCAACCCCGCCCGCGAGTGCGAATGGGACACCGGTGAGAACGATCAGTGCATCGCGGATGGTGCCGATGCTGAAGTAGAGCAGGATGAAAATCAGCGAGACAACGATCGGTACAATGATCATGAGTCTCTGGGAAGCTCGTTCAAGATGCTCGAACTGGCCGACAAACCGAGTGTAATAACCCTCGGGCATGAAGATGTCGAGATCAATGCGCTCACGGGCCTCCTCGACGAATCCAGCCAGGTCACGACCACGGACGTTCGTCTGTACGACGATCCGACGCTTGCTCCAGTCCCGGTTGATCACCGACGGGCTCTCGGTTTGTTCAACGCGTGCGAGCCGCCCGAGGGGGATCCGCTCTCCACCCGGTGCCGGGATCAGGATGTCGGCCACCGCGTCGGGGTCGTTGCGATAGCGGTCATCAAGTTCGAGTGTCATATCGAAGCGGCGTTGCCCCTCGCGGACCTCCCCGACGCGGATCTCGCCCAGGGCCTCAACGATTTCGAGCACATGCTGTGCTGGGATACCAAAGCGGGCGATCGCCTGCTGGTCCACGACGATCGACAGCAGCGGGGCCCCGGTGATCTGCTCGGTTGATACATCTGCCGATCCCGGGATTGATTCAATGATCCCCTGGACCTGCGTGGCGATGGCGCGGAGTTGGTCGAGATCGTCGCCGTAGACTTTGATGCCGACATCGGCGCGCACCCCCGCGACCATTTCGTTCATGCGCATCTCAATGGGTTGCGTGAAGATGGCCCGTACCCCGGGGAGTTCTTCGAGGGTCGCGGACATCTGTTCGGTCAGCTCGGCCTGTGTTCGAGCCGCGGTCCAATCGTCGCGGTCGGTGAGTGTCATGAAGGTGTCGGTCATCTCAAGACCCATCGGGTCGGTCGCAACGACCGCGGTACCAACCCGGCTCCAGATGTGCTCGATCTCGTCGGGGTACTCCTCAAGCAGCATCTCTTCGATGCGGCGGTTGTAGTCGGTGGACTGATCAAGCGACACCCCGGCAAGGCGGACAAGGTTTACAGCGATCGCCTCTTCGTAGAGACGCGGCAGGAACGCGGAGCCGAGTTGTGTAAACAGCACGCCGCCGCCAGCGATGGCCGCGATGCCCAGCCCCAGCGTAACGACTCGGAAACGCAGGGCGAAGCGTACGAAGGGGCGGTAAATCCATTGGACGCCCCGCACAAGCAGGTTCTCCCGCTCCCGGGCCTTGCTGCCCAGCCCGAGACTGCACAGGACCGGGGTCAGGGTGAGTGAAAAGATGATGGCGCTGGCCAGAGCGAAGATGACCGTGAGCGCCATCGGGCGGAACATTTTTCCCTCGACGCCTTCGAGCAGCAGGATCGGGACGAAGACGATCATGATGATCAGTTCGCCGAACATTGTGGGCTTGCGTACCTCGATCGACGCGTCCTTGACGATGTCGATGATCGAGCGGTTGCTCCCGCGTGCTCGCTCTTCACCGATCCTTCTGACGCTGTTTTCGGTCATGATGACCGAGCTGTCGACGACGAGCCCGAAATCGATGGCGCCGAGACTCAGGAGGCTCGCGGCGATCCCGAACTGGGCCATCATGCTGAACGAGAACAGCATTGCCAGCGGGATGGCCAGCGCCACGATCAGTGCCGCGCGAATGTTGCCCAGGAATGCGAACAGGACCACGATCACGAAAATCGCGCCGAAGATCAGGTTCTCCTGCACCGTGTGGATGACATGGTTGATGAGCTTTGTCCGCTCGTATACCACGCGGACATCCACATTGTCAGGCAATGACGCTCTGATTTCATCCAGTCGCTCTCGGAGCAGCCCCGTCACCTCGTGGCTGTTCTCGCCCATGAGCATAAAGCCAAGACCGAGAATGGCCTCGCCCTCACCCTGGGCCGTGACAGCGCCGCGACGGATCTCGTGCCCCTCTCGCACGGCCGCGATGTCGCGGACATAAATCGGCGTGCCGTCTTCAGCGCCGATGACGATGTCGGCGATCTGGTCGGTTGTCGTCGTGAGTGCCACGCCATGGACGAGCGTTGATTCACCACCACGGGTGATGAGGCCGCCGCCGACCGAATGGTTATTCATTTGCAGGGCCTCGGCGACATCGTCCAGCGTCAGCCCGTACTCAATCAGCCGGGTCGGGTCGACGACCACCTCATACTGCTTGCGACGCCCGCCCCATGTGTTGATCTCTGCAACACCGGGCACTTGCCGCAGCTGGGGCTCGATCACCCATTCGTGGAGCGTCGTCAGCTCGGTCAAGCTGGGCGGATCTTCCCCCTTGCCGGTGACGATGTAGTGGAACACCTCTCCCAGGCCCGTCGCGACCGGCCCCATCTGCGGGCGACCGATGCCCGCGGGGAGTTCCGCGGTGTTCAGTCGTTCGCCCACGACCTGGCGTGCAAAGTAGATGTCCGTCCCATCCTCGAATGTGACGGTCAGCTGCGACAGCCCGAACCTGGAGATCGAACGGACATCGATCAGCCCGGGAAGGCCTGAGATGCCATTCTCCACCGGGATGGTGACCTGCTGTTCAACCTCCTCGGGTGTCAGCGACGGCGCGACCGTGTTGATCTGGACCTGAACCGGGGTCGTGTCCGGGAAGGCATCGACGGGGAGATTCCACATCGAGTACCCGCCCCAGATGATGAAGCCGAGGGTACCCAGAAGTACGATGAGGCGGTTGCGCAGCGACCACCCGATGATCCAGTTCAACATACGGAAACTCCGACTTTGAAAGCCAAACGGGTGATCGTCGGCTCGCTGGTTGCGTCCAAGGGTTGGGGCGTGCGTTTATTGATCCAAGTGGCCGACTTCACAGCAGCCAGCGCCCATCGAGTCCTTGAGCAGCTCATTTTTGAGCACGAAACTCCCGTCCGAGACCACGGTGTCGCCGACAGAAAGCCCCGAGAGCACCTCGTAGTGCTCGCCGGTATCAAAGCCCAGAGTGAGCTGGACGGGTTGGTAAGTCGTCCCATCCTCGCTGGTCCGGATGAATGCGATATTGCAGCTCCCGTCCCATTGCACGGCTGACTTGGGAACGGTCACCGCCTGCGTCCCGGCACCGGCTTTGATGGTCGCACGCCCAAACATATAGGCCTTGAGCATCTCACCGCCATTGTCGAGTTCGGCACGCGCCTTGATCGTCCTCGTCTTCTTGTCGAGTTGGGTGCTGATCCAGGTGAGGCGTCCGGGGAAATCCCGATTCGGGATGCCATCGATCCGGAACACCACCTGCTGATCCTTGTTGACTGAGGCAAGGTCTCGCTCGTTCAGGTCGATCATGGCCCACATGACACCGGTGTTGGCGATGGCAAAGAGCATGTCGTTCTCATCGACGACCTCGCCCATGACCGCTGCCCGCTCGACGAGCGTGCCGTGAAAAGGGGCGGTGATACGGAGCAGGGATCCTGTGTCACGCTCCTCGGTGACGCGGGCGATGTCCTCGTCCGAGAGGCCAAGGTTGCGGAGTTGCTGGGTAGCGCGAGAAACCGCGATCTTCGCTTCCGCGAGATGTGTTTGTGCTTCCAGCAGGGCACGCTCGGTGCTCGCCCCTTTTTCCATCAGCGACTGTTCTCGACCCGCGTTGGCCTTCCACAGCGCGAGGAGCTCGGAGGACTGGAGCAGGTCGGCTTTCGCAGAGCCGAGTGTCATGGATTCAACCGTCGCGATCACTTCACCCTTCTTGATGCGGTCACCGAGATCCTTGTGCACCTCGACGATGACGCCAGGAGCGCGGGACGAGAGTCTGGCGTACTGGTTGGCGTTGTAGACGATCTCGGCGTTGCGTTCGATCTCTTGGCTCAGATCACTCGTTCCGATCTGGGCATACTCGAAGCCCGCCGTCCTGGCGATGGCAGGCGACGCGAGTGAGATCACGGTGTTGACCGTCGTGCAGCCCACTTCGGGCAGGCGCTGGGATCGACGCGGGCTCTCGGTCATCGTTGTCGACGATGATCCGGACACGCTGCTGGGTTGCGGCGCTGCCTGAGCGGGCGCGATGGCGCTCTCCGCCCCAATGAGCAACGCAACAACGGCGATTGGTGTGATCAGGTTCATGGTGATATCTCCGATTCCTTCTCCGCATGTGCGGAGTTCTTTACGGGTTACAGACGGCGCACTGAGATTCGGGCGTGTTGTGCTCTACGCACCAGTCGCCCGCAGCAACGAAAGCGGTCTTCATAAATGGTCGGCACTTCACGCACAAGGCCTCGGCGACATCGTGCCCATTGCAGAAGCCCTCAGACTCGATCAGTGAGGGATCGCAGAACAGACACTTCGCCTGGGCGATCCCGTGCTCACAGTTCAATGCGTTCTCAGCGCTTGCGCCGGGGATCGGGCCGCCGTGGACACCCTCTTGGATGTTCTTCGCGAGTTCAGGATCGCACTGCACGCACTGCGATTCGGGGAGCTTGTGTTCATCGCACCAGTCGTCCATGGATCGAAACGCAACCTTGATCCCGGGGCGGCACTTGGCACAGATGGCCTCGGCGAATCCATGAGCCCCGCAGAAGCCCTCTGCCTCCACCAGCTCGGGGTTGCAGAAGGGGCAGGTTTCTGCCTTGATCTGGTGCTCGCAGCGCCCATCGGCGCTGACGGTGGTCGTCGAGCCAGATGCGTCGTCTTCGCCGCAGCCGCTCAGGGTGAGTGTGCCGAGGAGGCCGAGCCCAAGGCACAGTGTCATCATCGCGATCTTCTTCATCGGTCTTCCTCCGCCCCGTCTGGGGCTGTTTGGGTATTCATGTGTGCGTGTTCAGTGGTGTGCTGATTCTGAGTGACGAGGTTATCCATGCCGCAGATCGCAGCGATCCGTGCACGGGCGACGCATGCTCTCCCAGCGAGTTCAATCTGTGTGCGCCGTGATTGCATGAGTGTTCGTTGGGCGTCGAGGAGTTCGATAAACGAGGACCGCCCGGCGCGATAGGACTCGTCGATCTGATCGAACGCACGCTGCGCATCGGGGACGACCTGATCGCGGATGACCGCGAGCTGATCGCGTGCCGCGTTGTATGCACCGAGTTCTTCAGCCAGTGTTGACAGCAGCCGGTTCTGTGTGACCACCTTGTTCTGGCGGCGCTGCATCAGCTCGAACCGGGCGGACATGATGTCGCCCTGACGACGATCCCAGAGGGGGATCTCTGCACCGACGCCGATCTCAGCGATCCCCTGATCGCCCTCATCGCTGTAGCCAATGCCCGCGCTCACATTCAGGTCGGGCACGCGTTCGGCTCGGATGCGATCGAGAGAGGCAGCGGCGGCCTCGATCTCACGGTCTTCGACGATCAGTGCTGGATGTGCCAGTTTCACGGCCGACACCAGTACCTCCTCATCGAGTGGCTCCGGCATCAGCGGGATCTGGGCGATGAGTCGATCAGCGCCGATCGGATCGGTGCGGAGCAGGAGCCCGAGTTGTTTCTCGGCTGCTGCGAGTTCCTGGGCAAGGCGTTGGCGATCTGCACGGAGCTGGTAGACCTCAACCCGTGGGCGGATCACATCGGGCTCGGCGACCGCCCTGGCCTCGAATCGGGTCTCTGCGATGCTGAGCGTTTTCGATGCGACCGAGATGAGCTCGTCGACAAGCTTGATCTGGGCATCCCGCTCCAACACGCTGGCGTGGAGTTCAGCGACTCGGCCGAAGACCTCGCGTCGAACACGCGCAACCTCAGCCAGTTTGGCCGCTTCCTCGGCATCGGCAGCAGCCACGGCGGCGCGAAGCCGGTTGCCAATCACGATCGGTTGGGTGACGCCGAGGATCGTGTTCGACGAGTCGCCATCGAAGCCGATTTCGCCGGACCTTACGCTCGCCGTTGGATTCGGGTACAGACCCGCCTGCCAGGCCTGCCCTGCAGAAACACCAACCGCGAATCGGGAAGATCGCAGCTCCGGGTTCGTCTGCTCAGCAAGCTGAAGGAGGTCTGCCAGTGTCACGCTGGTTGTCGGCAGCGTGGCAGCATCGTCCTGTGCCATGTATGGAGAGGCACTGACCTGCTGGTCGTCTTGCGTCGGGCGCGGGACACCCAGTCGCTCGAGACGGTCGTAAATGTCTCTGCTGGCCAACGGGCTCGTACACCCGCTCAGGGCAACCGCGCCGAGGGCAACCGCAGTTGCCACGGGTCAGATCTTGTTTTTCATACACATGCTCCAAAGTTGTGTCAAACACGCGGCAACAAGCGCAGCGCATAACAGAAGCGATCCCGATGAGATCGCTGATACACAACAATGGAACTAGAGCAGATGGCCGGTGTGCTGGCCAAGGAGTGTCGCTGTCGCAGGTGACCAGCCAAGGTCCGGTGGCCCGCGCGGGGTGGCGACTGACAAAGTCAGATCGAGCCGGCTGATCTCAGGGCCCGAATAGTGCGGCAGTGCCTGCCCTGAGTCTGTGTGCTGCGAAGACCCGGGAATGACCTGGGTATCGTGCTTGCTGATCGTGATGTGGACACAATCACAATCGCTCAGTTGAGCGTCACCAATCGTCCGCTCGCCGAGCTCGTCGCCCGAGGACTGAATCTCAGTTTCGCAGCACTGCTCGGGCAGGGCCGACCAAGTGGATTCTGGCAGGTTGATCGAGTAACCAACATCGTCACAGCCGACGCACAGCAGAAAGCGCACGGCACCTGAAGGCAGTACATGCCCAATGCTGAACAAAATCAGCAGCATCCAAGCGCCGGGATTTGACCGTAGTTGTGGCATGACGATTGTGGTGACTATAAAGCCATTCGCTCAGGGTGTCAAACAAGATCCTGTATCGACTTATTTCAGGAGTTTCTTCGTTCTTGATCCAGACACGGCCTGCTGGAGGCAACCGCTGGCACCTACAAGGTGATGAATCGTCGTACTTCGCCGCCCTATTCCGCCTCAGATCGCCTATCGGACGGTCGTGGAGTCCGAGCTTTTAGACCATCCAAGCGGCCTCAGAATACAGCGGACCCCAGCCCGCCAAGCACTGAGGGCTCACAGTGAGCTGAGATAGGACTGGACAAAGGTCGTGACATCAAAGAAGTTGGTTTCCTGATCGCCGTTCAGGTCGGCAAGCAGACTGCCCTCGGCGTACGCGTCCAGGAACGCGCTGACATCGTAGAAGTTCAGTTCCCCGTCGAGTGTCATGTCGGCGAGGGAGGTCTGGCCGATACGCAGCGATGAGCCATCGTTGTGGTATCGCGAGACCAGGCCCGATGGTGGTGGGGGCATGTCCAGGGTGAGTGCCGGGGTATGCAGTTCGTCGGCCCGGACAACCTCTCGGCCCCAAGACGCGTCTGGCGCGAAGCCATCGACAAAGCTGACCTCGATCGTGCCGCTCATTGTCGTCTGTGCTTCACAGTCGAGCAGATCGG
>DEXG01000023.1:230773-249141 GCA_002364005.1 Phycisphaerales bacterium UBA3190 | reverse complement strand
CGGAAGAGTCTGGTGCGATCTGGATCTCCAGTACCGCCTGATCGCTCAGGATCAGATCCTGTCGGGAGAACAGCGTGCCGATGCCCAACCCAGGAGCAAGTGTGCCATGGCAGTCGAAGAATCCCCACAGGTATCCCTCGCCCTCGACGCGAAACCCCGGCTCAATGATGACGGGGTCCGACGACAAGCCGCCCATAATGCGAGTGCTGTATGTTGGAGTACCGAGACGGATCGTACCCGTTCCTTGCAAAGTGAACGGCTCCAATACCTCGACGATGCCACCCGCGGCACCGCTTGTGGTCGTGTCGATCAGCCCGTTGATCTCACAAGTACCGTCGAGTTCAAGGATGTGAAAATCATCGAAAGCAATGTCAGCGTTGATTAAAAGATCAGTCAGGGTCAGATTGCTGATGAGCTTGAACAGGCCGCCGTTCTCAGAACGGATCTCGCCCCCGTTGATCGAACCGAGAACCACCGTGCTTGTTGAGCCCTCAGATCGAATGAACGATTCTTCGGCCTGATTCACATTGCCGTTGAGGGAAAGGATTCCACCCTGAACGGCTTCGAGCAGACCATGGTTCTCAAGCGTAAAGCCAATGTTCAGTGATTCGTCTGCGCGGTTGGCGCTGATAATCCCGCCGTTGATGAGTGTCGTGCTTCGCGTGCCGATTGAGCCGGAGCCCTCGATCCGGTGGTCCACTCCGTTTGTCATGTCAGAATAGGAGTAGCCATCGCCGGTCAATGCCGCATCTTCGCCCTGCATATAGACGGTACCGGGCCCGTACAAGATCGCATGGTTTTCAAGCTTCAGGGTGGCGTTGTTGAGGACGATGGGCTGGTCGTGGTAGATCAGCCCTGTGAGGGTGATCAGGGATTCCGGGTTGCTCTGGATCTCGCAGAGCAGCAGCGTGTCTTCGATGAGCAGCCCGCCGTTGTTCTCGACTATGGCACCTTCCAGGGTCTGGAGTGTGCCGCCGTTGAGGAAGACATTGAAGTTGTCGAAGAGGATCCTTGAGCCCTCGCCCGAGGCGTAGATCTTGGCGCCCTCGTTATTCACGCTCGAGTTGATGCGCAGTGTGCCTCCGCTCTCCGCGCCGAGCAGGCCCGTGTTTCTGAGACTTGAGACCTGCAGGGTCTTCCCGGGCTGGTCGGCAAGGATGAGGCCTTCGTTCGTTACGCCAAACCCCAAGGCCCGTCCGTGACCCCTGATTTGATAGGTCTCGGGAATCACGAACCCGGACTCAAGATCCAAGCCGCCGTTCGGGTGGCCCGGGTTCAGGAAGATGCTGCCCGTTCCGAGCAGTTCATTCTCGCTTCCGAGAAACATGTTGGCACCGATGTCGCTCAGGTAAGTGAGGTTTACATCGACAAACTGCGAGTTCTCAATGTAGCCGCTTCCCTCCAGCTGGATCGTGAAGCTGTCTGAAATCGTGACATGATTGAGACCGCCGTAGGAGTCGATTCTGAATCGACCGCCATCCGCTGTCTCGACGCTGCCGCCGTCGATGTAGCTCCGTGTCAGCTGGAACACCGAGTCTTCACCCGAGGCACGAATGAGACCCTTGTCTTCTTGGTTCAGGTCCGACTCGTAGACATCGAGAATGCCCGGCGTATCCGCGTGAATCAGCCCACGATTGAGCAGGTCGCCGTCGATCGTCCCGATCCCGTTGATCTCGTGCGTGGCCCCCTGGGTAACCTCCTCGTTGTCCTCGATGTGCAGGAGGGCGTCGGGCGATCCGAGCGTGACCTGCCCGCCGCCCGTGATCTCCAAGGCGTTGCGGAACCACAGCTCTGCACGGGCCTTGCCCTGAAGCGGATCGATTCGTATCTGCCCCTCGTTGTGGAAGGACACATACATGTCGAGCGTCGACATGGGCATGATGTCGATGCTCGCGTCGGGGTTCGGGATCGACAGCGAGAGGAGGCTCGTATCGCGATTCACCGTGACGGTGTATGCACCCTCGAGCCCGAGCATCGCATGGTCATTGCCATTGGGTATGAATCCCTCGGCCCAGTTCTTGGTAAGGTCCCACTCGCCACTGACGGGCTTGGCCCAGTGGATGTCAATCGCCTGCGCGTGCAGCGCCGCCGAAGCGAGGAGGACCATGCATGGCAGCAGGGTGCGATGATTGGTGTAAGTGGGGTTGTTCATGATGGGCATCCTGCGGCATATGCCTGTACAAACTCGGTCACATCAAAGAAATCAAACACGCCGTCAGCGTTCAGATCACTCATGGGATCGTGAGACACGAAGAGCTGCGTGAACAAGGAGACATCAAGGAAGTTGATGGACCCATCCCCATTGAAGTCCGCGGTGCAGGACGCGGTGAGCGTGAGACTGTCGTCGCCCTGATCCAGGATGAATCGCATCCCAAGCGGGAGTTCCGGAAGATCAATGGTATTGAACTGTCCCGAGAGTGTGCCCGGGACCTTCCAAGTGCTCGATCCAACGACCTGCCATGTATCTCCCGGCGAGGGTGAAAACTCAGGGGGCAGCGTGACACGGAGCGTGCCGTTGAGCTCGACCCGTCCCGCCGGCAGCATCGTGATCCGGGGGGGCTCGTCCTGTGTGCTGCTTCTCAGTTCGAGTTCCAGCGTCGCGTTGTCATCGAAGACGAGATCCAAGACTTCCATCTCGGGGCGAGGGCCGCTCGGGGCCAACTCGCCCTCGATCACGACCCGCCCGAGGATCCGCCCGCCGCCGATGACCCGCTGCCCGTATCCGATCCGGGCCGTTTCATTGACCACCGAGCGGATCTGCGACGAGTCGTGGCGGTGCCCGATCGTGTTCTCCAGCTCAATGATGCCCTCGCCCTCGACCGGCTCATCGCCATTGATCTTCAGGATGCTGTAGGCCTCATCGTACATGCTGCTGCGGAGCCGGATGGTCCCGTTATTCTCAGAGCCGCTACGCAGGGTCAGATCGCCGAGGATATCAATGGTGGACTCATTGGCGGTGTTAATGAGTTCAACGAGTGGGCCGGCGACGAACTGATCGCCCACGAGTCTGGCGCCGGTGAGTGTTGTTCGTGCATCGAGGACGACACTGGCGCCTTCCGATCGGATCTCGTTGTCGTTGAGAAAGGTGAGCTGCACGCCCAGTGCCAGGTCCTGCGTCGGGTCATTGGCGATGATGGAGGCGTCGAGCATAGCTCGGCCGCGAATCATGCCCGCCCCGACCAGCTGCTGGCCCGTATAGATCATGGGGGCGGCGAGATCGGTGTAGGTGCCCAGCTCCAGTTCAGCATCCGGAGTCAAGAGGATCACGCCATCGCCCGAGAGTGTTGAATCTCCGCCAAGGACGAGCAGTGTCGAGGGATCGACGATGATCTGGCCATTGTTGACCATATCGCCCTCCATCAGAACCTCGCCGTTGGCCGGCTCAATGCGGAGTGTGCCGGACTCGATGGTACAGTTCCTGAGCGTGCCGTACGACGCGAGGATTTTGCCCGTGCCCACAGTCGAGAGCACCGCAGAATCCAGGATGACCGGGTACACCAGCTCAAGCCGCGCGTGATCAGCGATGTACGCCCCCCCGTCGCCCAGGTGGTTGCCTTGAAGCACCAGGGGATAGTCCGGGTCCGTTGCGCGGATCGTTCCCTGATTGATGATCTCGCCGTTATGGATATGACCATTGATCTTTCCATGGCCGTACACAAGCTGGTCCGGTCCGATTGTCAGGGTACCCAAGTCTGCGGCCAGCGTCGCGGCATCACCCTCCCGAGAGATGAGTTCGATGGACCCGCTGCCACTGAGCGTTTGCTCATTGAGTGAGCTCATCAGAACAGAGCCGGTTGTGTTCTGTGCATCGAGTACGATGTGCCCGTTGTTGACAAGCCCGCTTCGCAACTCGATGACGGTCGTGCCCTGGTCGAGCCGAATCAGGCCATCGTTGATGCAAGCGGTCAGACTCGTTTGGCCTGTATCAAACACGAACGCGCCGCCATCATGGCTGGTCAGCGTGATCCCGGTGAGCCGCGATTGGTTCCGCAAGCGGAAATCGGACTGGTCGGCGATCAACTCGCCGGTCCCGTTGATCGCGCTCTTCATGATCGGTGATGGCAGCCCCGGGATGGAGGTGATGGTCCCGTCCAGCTCAAGAACCGCCTCGGTCTCCCAGGTGAGGGTGCCGCTGGTCCGGATCAGCTGGCCCGGTCCGATGGAGGTGATGCCGCGGCCTTCGAAACTGATCTCGGCTTCGGACGGGTCACCATCGGTGATCAGTTCGATCGTGCCGTTCCCAACGATGCTCGAGCCGTCCTCAATCACAAGGGTCCTGGGTTCGTGGTCGCCGGTGGCATCGAGAGTCAGGCGTCCGTCGTTGACGAAGTCGCCGCGGAGCGTCAGCGCATGACTCCCCGGCGTCGTCTCGATCGTCGCGTCCATGGACAGGTTTTCCAACTCGACCGAGCCGCCCTCAATGAGAATCGTGCCCTGATCCTCCGTATAGAGCAGCCCGCCAGAAACCATCGCGTCATCTGCAAGGTACAGCGTCCCGTCCCTCGCCCCGATGCGCCCGGTCTGAGTCTGCGTGTAGGTGCCCACGAGTCGCAGCCCAGTATCGCCCGTGGCCTCGATCAGCCCGTCGTTGGCCAGGATGGTGGCCAGGATCTCGCCGCTCCCGACGATGGCGTGATCCAGCTCCTGATTGAAGATCGACAGCGTTGCCCGGATCTGGGCGGTGCTGGGCAGGGCACCGGCGTTGAGCTCGATGGTTCCTGAGCCGCGGAGGCGGTTGAATCCGGACAGGGTCAGCGAGGCGTCGCCCATCCCAGTGCCATCACCAACCATGACGCGCCCGTCGTTCTCGATGTTGCTTGTCAGCGCATGGTTCACGCCCGAGATCTGGAGGATCGCCCCGGGGTTCTCGATACGAAGCGCCTGATAGGACGCGTCGATGTACGAGTAGACGACATACCCGCCCATCAGCCCGAGCGTCGGCACATCGCTGAGTCCGCCGGGGACCTGGCCCCCGGCCCACGCGCTGGGGTCGTTCCAGTCGCCATCGATCGGTGACAGCCAGTGCACGGGCGCAGCGACAGCCCCGGCCACGGCCGTGAAGAGACAACTGAGAATCAACGGGGTTTGCATAATCGGGGAGGTCCTCTGTACGGATTCGGGGTGTATTGAGCGTACCGATCTCCTGCTCTGAGAGCAACAGTGTTCGTTCGATCAGCGTCCATATGCAATGAAGAATGCGCACACTGATAGATTGGGTAAAAGGGAAATAGCGTCCATGCGTGTCCGTGTCGCAGAGCGCATGGTCCGGTATGCCTCAGAGGTGCGACTCAAAGCCGGTCGTGGGGGGATGCCTGGAATGAATATTTTGCGATCATTGGACCGAGCATCGGAACACGAACCGCATTGAGACGAACAGAATAAGGTGAAAGCGCTGGCGCTCACCGCTGAGGTCCGCCCGTGCGTGCTCATATTCCGTTAGAATGGTCACCATGTCCAAAGCCGTTGCCGATCCAGAAGAAATCCGTCGCTTCGCCCAACTCCTGAAACGATTCGGGGGTGGCATGGAGCAGCAACTGACCCAGCTCAACGGGCAGATGGCCAACCTGAGCCAAACCTGGCGAGACCAGGAGCAGGCGAAGTTCCAGAAAGAGTTCGAAGACACCATGCGCCAGCTGGCTCGGTTCCGCGAGGCGATCGACCAGCAGGTACCGTTCCTGCTCCGCAAGGCCGACCGGCTCGATGAGTACCTGAGGCAGCGTTGAGCATGGGGTCGGGCGCACGAGTTACCGATATCCAAGCGCTCCGCGCGTTCAGGCCAGCCCTGATCCGGTTCAGCGAAGATGCCCAGCGAGCCATTACTAGCCCGGGTTCCGACGCGGGGCGGGTGATGAGCTGGTTGCAACAAGACCGTCTCCCATACTGGAAGCGCGAAATCCGAATCCGGTCCGAGCAGGCCGTGGTCGCCAAGTCCAAGCTCACCCAGCAGATCACATCAGAATCGCCACGCCCATCGGTCGATGCTCGCAAGGCCTACGAGCTGGCCAAGCGGCGTGTGCAGGAGGCAGAGGAAAAGTTCAGCCGCACGCGCCGGGCGGTCCTGGAACTTCAGAAAGAAATCGATCGCTATCGAGGGACGGTCCAGCCCATGGCATCGATCGCGCGGGCGGACATGAAAACAGCCGTCGGACGCCTCGATGGCTACATCAAATCGCTCGAAGAGTACGCCCGCGTTGGGCAGGCCGAGGCGAACCCGAAACAGCCAAGCGTCGATGCCGCGGGCCCCGCCGAATCCAGTGAGGAAGCTGAATGAGCCAATCATCGGGCAAAGGCATCCTGACAGACGCGGTCAAGCACCTGCGCATATCCTGGCGAAGATGCGAGGCCTCATGGTCAGATCAGAACGCCGCGCGGTTCGAGCAGGACTTCATCGCCAATCTTGATCAGCCCGTGCGTCAGTCCTGCGATGCCATGGACCGGTTACAATCAGCATGTGATGCTGCACGGCGTGCGGCAGAATGATATGCGCTGCAATGGCGGGGGCGGTCTAAGCATGAGTACATCCAATCGCCTCGGCTATGACGAACAGGCGCAGGCATTCGCCGACCTGATCTCATCACTCGATGAGTACATCGCGATCAGCACCAAAGCCCAGCAGCAGCTTGCCCAAACCCAGAGTGAAGCCAAGGCGCTGCTCGACCGGGTCCAAGAAGAGGCGAACGAGAAACAGATCAAGCTGCGTGAGCAGGTCGAGACCCAAGGTGCCCAGGCGCAGGAAAAAATCCGCTCACAGCATGCAAAGAAAATCGAGGCCGCAAAGAAGGATCGCGAGCGGGAAGAGTCGCTTGCTCGTACCGAACACCACAGCAAGGTGGCCCGAGCCAAGCGGGCCCGCAATGAGAGTGCCTGGCTTGCCGAAACCGTGCTGGAATCTGGGCAGCTCAATGAGCAGCGATCCCACAAACTTCTGGTTGCCGAACTCGAGAAACGCCAGAAGAACCTGGCGATGATCGAATCCGGTCTCGTCATGACCATCGGGCCTTCGATGGCCAAGCGTGTCGCAGACATCCCCATCGACCCGCCAGCCGATCCAGAGTCCCCAAACAGTGAGACGCTCGACGCGTTGATCGGTGATGCCAGCGATGCGGTCGATGCCTACGAGCGGGGTGGGCTGATGAAGCTTTTCCGCGGGCGAGAAAAGAAGATCGGGCTCGCCCAAGCAGCCAGATTCGCGATCGAAGAGGCACGCTTTTACGCCGAAGCACTGGGCTTACAGCTCAACTTTGATCATGAACGCTCCCTGGAGCGGCTGCGTGACAAGCATGACTCAGAGATCGCCAAAGCCGATCACACCCAGCGTGTCGTGATCAACGATTTCGATCGCAAGACCGGTGCGGCGGTAAAGGCAGCCGCAGAATCATATCGCGCTCGCGTAGGAGAAATCGAAGCCAAGCAGGACCGAGACAACGACGAACTCGATGCGTGGCGTGCTGGGCAGCTCAAAGCCATCGACGAGCGGTACAACACTTCGGTGAGTGAGGCCCAGTTAAAGCACGACGAGCTTACTAAGCAGGCCCAAGCGGAATACATCGCTGTATCAACCAAGGCCGAAGCCGCATTGATCGAGCGTGGACAGCCCGCGGCGGCCCTGCTCGCGGAGCTCGGTGCGGTGGCACGCCAAACGAACCTCCCTTGGGAAGAGATGCCCCAATCGCCGCAACCCCAGGCTGTGCCCATGGTGTTGCGTATGGTCGGTGCCGGCCTGGATCTCCGCGCCCGCCTCGACCAGCTTGAGGCGCCACTCCGCGAGAAGCTGGGGATGGACCCCACGATCGAGATCCCCGCCGTCTTGGCCATGCCCGGGCCCAAGTCCCTGCTGATTCAGCACGATGTCGATGGGCGAGATCAGGCCCTCTCAACGATCCGAATGGCGATGACCCGCGTGCTGGCCTCTTTCCCCGCACGCAAGGCCCGCTTCGTCATGGCTGACCCGATCGGCATCGGGCAGTCCTTCGCCGGCTTTATGCGCCTGGCAGACCTCGACCCCTCCCCCGTCGGGCAACGCATCTGGGCCGACCCGCAGCACATCGAACGCCAGCTGCACGACCTGACCGAGCACATGCAGACGGTCATCCAGAAGTACCTGCGTGCCGATTATGCAACCATCGAGGACTACAACCGGGCCGCCGGTGAGATCGCCGAGCCGTACCGGTTCGTGGTCATCGCGGACATGCACGAGTCGCTCACCGACGCCGGGGCCGCCCGCCTCAAGAGCATTCTCGAATCCGGTCCACGCTGCGGGGTCTATGCATTCATGTGCATGGAGCAGGGGGGCAAGCTCCCGGGCGACCTCGATAGCACGCTCAAAGCAAACGCTGTGGAACTCCGAGTGGAGCACGATCAGGCCCACTTCAACGACCAGCGATTCGATGGCGTGGAAATCACCCTTGATCGCGAACCCGATGACCGTTTGGTGGCTCAGATCTTCGATCGTGTCGCCGCCGCCAACGATGAGGCCGGGCGGGTGGAGGTCCCGTTCGATCGGCTCACGCCCAGCGAAGATGACCTCTGGTCGCGCCACTGCGACGAGGAGCTGGTGGTCCCACTCGGGCGATCTGGGGCGCAGAAGAACCAGGAGCTGCGGCTGGGCATCGGCACCCGCCAGCACGCCTTGATCGCCGGCCGCACGGGCTCGGGCAAGTCCACCCTCCTGCATGTGATGATCACCGCCGCGGGCATGTGGTACTCGCCCGATGAACTCCAGATGTACCTGATCGATTTCAAGAAGGGTGTCGAGTTCAAGGCCTATACCGGCGGGCGAATGCCCCATGTCCGGGCCGTGGCAATCGAGTCCGACCGCGAGTTCGGGCTCTCGGTACTCCAACGCCTCGATGAGGAACTCACGACCCGAGGCGAGCT
Organism: Phycisphaerales bacterium UBA3190; assembly: GCA_002364005.1. Classification (GTDB taxonomy): domain Bacteria; phylum Planctomycetota; class Phycisphaerae; order Phycisphaerales; family UBA1924; genus UBA1924. The sequence continues at coordinate 240,264 of DEXG01000023.1, read as the reverse complement.
GTTCCGCAAGCTCGGTGCGCAGAATCTGCAAAGTGCCAGAACCATGGCTCCCGAGGAGCAGCTTCCAAGACTGCTGCTGCTGATCGACGAGTTCCAGGAGTTCTTCACCGAAGACGACGAGGTGTCGTCTGAGGCCACGCTGCTGCTCGACCGCCTTGTGCGCCAGGGGCGTGCGTTCGGCGTGCATGTGGTGCTTGGCTCGCAGACACTCGCCGGTGCGTACTCGCTGGCCCGGTCGACACTGGGGCAGATCGGCGTACGAATCGCCCTGCAATGCTCCGAAACCGACTCGTACCTCATCCTCGGCGAGGACAACAACGCAGCCAGACTGCTCGAACGCCCGGGCGAAGCCATCTACAACAACGCGGGTGGCTTGGTCGAGGGCAATAGCCCCTTCCAGACCGCATGGTTGTCCGACGCGCAGCGTGATGAGGCAATCGACCAGTTCCCCGCCGACACACGCGATCGCCCCCCGGCGGTGGTCTTCGAAGGCAACAAGCCCGCGGTGTTCGAGAAATCACTCGAAGCATTCACCAAGTCCTACCCCGACCGGTCCATTCCGCGGCTGCTCTTGGGCGATTCGGTTGCCATCGCGCCACCATCAGCCCCGGCCCTCTCGCGACGCTCCGGCGCAAATCTGCTCGTTGTCAGCCCGCAGCCCGAACCCACGACGGGCATGCTGATTTCCAGTGCCATCACCTTCTCCATGACACCCAGCGCCCGGGTGGTCTTCATCGACCCCACGCCAGAGGATGACACGCAGTTCGGCGTGGCCAGGAAGCTGTTCCAGAACAAGGGGATCGAGATCGAGGTCGTCGACGCCGCATCGGCAGATCGGGTGGTCTCGGAAATCAACGCCATCGTCCAAGAGCGAGCAAGCGGTGGGGGCGACCCGGTCCTGCTCGTGCTCAACGGCATCCACCGCTTGCGATCACTGCGAAAGAGCGATGACTACAGCTTCTCACTCGACGAAGAATCCGCCTCGCCCGACAAGGAGCTGTCGAACATCCTGCTTGAAGGACCGGAGCGGGGCATCTGGGTCGCGGGGTGGTGCGATACGCTGAGTAACCTCGAGCGGGCCATGGACCGATCGGTGATCCGCGAGTTCGGGCTGCGTGTCCTCATGCAGATGAGTGCATCCGATTCCACCATGCTCATGGATTCATCGTCGGCCTCCTCCCTGGGAGCGAACCGGGCGATCCTCGCTGACGATGTGGCCGGAACGGGCGTGAAGCTCAGGCCCATCGAGCACAGTGCGTAACGATCTATGTGCGAACCTGCATGGATATACACATGCTGTCCAGTGCGCGATCAAGAATCCTGTCTCGTGCCGGGTTGTGGGCCATCGGTGTGCAAGCTCATCTTGTATGATGTGTTCAAAGAATCCGGTTTGGGGGTACAAGATCATGTCCAAGAAATGGCTCATCATTCTGAGTATCGCTGGTGCGGTGCTGTTGTCCTGTGTCGGTGGGTTTCTGTTCTTGAGCATGGGCTTGTATCGGATATTTGGTGCTCAAGACACCCCGTGGCCTGTCTCATTACACGAAGCAAGGAGTGAGCACAAGACGCAGCTCTGGAAACAAGAGGACTTTGGCGAACGGCTATTGCCCAGAATCACGCACTCAGAGCTTGAGTACACAAGCTATGAAGGGCCGCTCGGTCGTATGGGGGCGATCGCTTCCCGAGAAGTATCCGGACTCAGCAAGCCGGCGATCATCTGGGACTTCGGCGGCTTCGGTGGGATCTTCGACGGCTACGCAGACGAGCATCCCGCGAACAATGATCAGAGCATTCGTCAGTTCCTAGATCGCGGATTTGTGGTCTTTCTCCCCGCGGTTCGTGGCGAGCACGGGAACCCCGGTGTCTTCGAGTGTTTCTATGGCGAGGTCGACGATCTCGTCGCTGCGGTCGAGCATGTCGCCGCTCGTTCTGATGTCGATCCTGAGCGAATCTACCTGATGGGGCACAGCACGGGAGGCACCAATGTGCTCCTCGCGTCAGCGATGACTGATATCCCCGCCGGTGTCGTCTCGTTTGGTGGTGCTCCGGATATGGCCCACATTGTCTCTGGTGGAGGGTACGGTGTCGAGCCATATAGCATGGCCTCGGAGGTCGAGGTCGCCCTTCGCTCGCCAAATCGATTCACCAAATACATCCAGTGCCCCGTGTTATACATCGAGGGCAGCGCCCATGACTCATCTGCAGCCAGGGCGATGGAGAGGAGGGCGGTCGGCTTCGGGGTTGATCTGCGTGTGGTGATCGTCGATGGTGCCGATCACTGGACGGTGCTGCAGCCAGTCAAAGGATTGCTCGCGGACCATATCGGATCAGGCAAATCCGGATTACCCAGTTCGCGGGCGATCCAGCGAGCGTTTAACGCTGCAGCCAAGCCGTAGGTCAAAGAGCCTGAAATCAGAGCGTATTGGCATTCATGAAGTCCAGAAGACCGTTTCGGTTCGCCTGGCTCTGGCATTGTTGAGGCCAGTGGCAAGAATCTCAGGGCACGGGCTTGCATAAATATGCCGCAGGGTGTATAATCGTGCATGACCCGAGTCCGCCGACATGCCATGCTGCGTCAGATGCTCAACCGCACGCCCGCTTCGACCCAGGAATCGCTGGTTGCTGGGCTCGAGGCGCAGGGGATTTCCGTAACCCAAGCCACGGTATCGCGGGACCTGGCCGCCATCGGTGCGGTCCGGGGTCCCGAGGGCTATCGATTGCCCGAGCCCGGCATGCTGGGGGCGGCAGCGCCGAGCGATGACTTCACCCGCCTCCACGCCGTGCTCCGCGAGCATGTGCTGGACATCTTGCCCGCGGCCTCACTCGTGGTCATCCACACCGCGCCCGGTCACGCCAACTTCCTTGCCAGCGAGATCGACTCGGTTCGGCCCCGCGGGATGGTCGGCTGCCTGGCAGGCGACGACACGATCTTCATCGCAACCGCATCCAACAAAGCCGCGGGCACACTGTCACGCGCACTCAACAAAGTGATCGGGGGGAAGGCATGACGCTCACAGAGGTCAAGAACACGGTGCAACCCAAGCATTTTCTGACCACGCAGGACTGGGCATGGGATGAGCTGTCCGGCCTTGTCGATCACGCGATGCTGCTCAAGGGGCAGCCGATCCAGCCACTGCTTCAGGGCAAGTCGATCGCATTGGTCTTCTTCAACCCGTCGCTGCGCACCCGAGCATCCTTCGACATCGGTGCCAACCAGCTCGGGGCCCACGCGGTCGTCCTCGAGCCGGGATCCGGTTCGTGGGAGATGGCCTTCGGCGATGGCGAGGTCATGGACGGCTCAGCCGAAGAACACGCCAAAGAAGCCGCCCGGGTCCTCAGCCGGTACTGCGACATCATCGCGGTCCGTGCCTTTCCCAAGTTCGCTGATTGGTCGATCGATCGTCAGGATCGGGTGCTCAACGCGTTCGCCCAGCATGCCACCGTGCCGGTGATCAACATGGAGACCATCACCCACCCGTGCCAAGAGCTGGCCCACCTCATGGCCCTGCGTGAGCACTTCGGCACCAGTGATCTGCGTGGGAAGAAGTATGTGCTCACCTGGACCTACCACCCCAAGCCACTCAACACCGCAGTCGCCAACTCGGCGGCCATGATCGCCACCCGGGCGGGCATGGATGTCACCCTGCTCTGCCCCAACGAGCAGTACCTCCTCGACGAACGCTACATGAACCACGCCGACCAGAACGCCAAAGACACCGGCGGCTCGTTCTCTGTCTCGCACGATATCGACGCGTCCTACACGGACGCCGATGTGGTCTACGCCAAGAGCTGGGGCGCGATCCCGTACTTCGGGAACTGGGAGCAGGAGAAGCCCATCCGCGATCAGTACAGGCACTTCATCGTCGATGAGCAGAAAATGTCGCTCACGAACAATGCCGCGTTCAGCCATTGCCTGCCCGCCAGACGCAATGTGAAGGCCACCGATGCGGTCATGGACGCACCAAACTCCCTGATCATCGAAGAAGCCGAGAATCGCCTCCATGTGCAGAAGGCACTAATGGCCGCGATCTCCACAACACACACCTGAACACATATCCCGCTCGGGCAGACACGCCGGGCCAGGAGAATCACCATGTCAGATCAACCGCTTGTAGTGCTCGCCTTCTCCGGTGGGCTCGATACCTCGTTCTGCGTTCCCTACCTCATCGAGAAGGGCTACGCGGTGCACACCGTGTTCGTGAACACGGGCGGGATGGACATCGCAGAGGCCGAGTCGATCCACGCCCGTGCCATGGAACTCGGTGCCGTCAGCCACGACACCATCGACGCCAGTGCGGCACTCTGGGACTCGTTCGTAATCCCGTTCGTGCAGGGCGGGGCCCGCTATCAGAACCGCTACCCCTTGCTCTGCTCAGACCGGTATGTGATCGTGCAGGCGATGGTGCAGACCGCCCACAAGCTCGGAGCAACCGCGGTGGCCCACGGCTGTACCGCGATGGGCAACGACCAGTTCCGGTTCGACCAGTCGATCCGCTGCCTCACGGATCTGCCGATCATCGCGCCGATCCGCGAGATTCAGTCGCTGACCAAATCGCCCCGTGCGTACGAGATCGAAGAGCTCGCCAAACGCGGGTTCCAGACCGATGCCAGCGCCAAGCGGTACACCATCAACGAGAATGTCCTGGGCGTGACCGTTTCGGGCTCGGAGATCGATGAGCTGGGCGCACCCGATGATGCCAGCCGCATGCTCACCAAGCCACGCGATCAGTGGCCCAGCGACACGCTGCGGGCATGTATTGCCTTTGAGCAGGGTGTCCCCGTGGCCATCGACGATGAGCCGATCAAGGACGGGGCCGAGGCCCTCGCCAAGCTCAACTGCGCGTTCGGGGCCTACGGCGTCGGGCGGGGGATCTACACCGGCGACACCATCGTCGGGCTCAAGGGACGCATCGTCTACGAATGCCCCGGGATCGAGGTGCTGCTCCAAGCCCACAAGGCGATCGAAGAGCTGACCCTGACCAAGCACCAGAGCGATTTCAAAGCCCATGCCGCCAACAAGTGGACCGAACTGGTCTTCGGCGGGCAGTTCTTCGAGCCCCTCCGGGCCAACTTGCAGGCATTCATCGCTTCGACACAGCAGAATGCCTCGGGCGTGGTCACGGTCGAGACGAGCGGGGGGGCGGCCTTGGCCGTCGCCGTCGACACGCCAAACGCGCTGATGGACGATTCCAATGTGTACGCCCAGAAAGCATCATGGACCTCCGCCGATGCTGAGGGCTTCATCAAAATCGCGGGCAACGCTTCGGCGCTGGGGGCGGCCAAGTCTGCTGCTCAGGCACAATCCGCCCAAGAGCTTTCCTTCAAGGTTCAACAGCCGGCTCAGGTGAATGCATGAATCACGAATCGAACATGGATGAGACAACCATCCTGAATCATCTGCGCCACCTCGTGAGCGCCGACAGTTCCAACCCAGTCCCGACCGTCACGCCCGAGCACCCCGTTCTGACCTACGCGGCGGGGGTGCTCCGGGACGCTGGTTGCACGGTGACGCTCGAAGACCTGGGCGGTGGGTGCGTCAACCTGCTGGCGGTACGCGGCGAGCCGCAGACTTTGTTCAACTGCCACCTCGATACCGTCAAACCGAACCCCAACTGGACCCGTGACCCGTTCACCCTCAGTGTTGAGGAGGGGCGTGCATTCGGGCTTGGTGCGTGCGATATCAAAGGGGCGGCCGCGTGCATGCTCACGGTTGCTCAGTCCAGCGACGCGCCCATCGCGATCCTGCTGACCACCGATGAAGAAGCCGGCAAGGGGACTTGTGTCGAGGGCTTCCTGGCCCAGCAGGCAAGCCGCTGGTCGCGTGTGGTGGTCGCCGAACCGACACGGGCCAAGGCGGTGTTTCAGCACCGGGGCTTCACTTCGTTCGAAATCGAGTTCACAGGCATCGCGGGCCATACCTCGGGTGCCGACGCCTCACCCGACAGCGCCATCCATAAGGCCATCGAGTGGGGCAACGCGGCCCTGGCACTGACGCAGCCCGGCGGCATCCTTGAGGGCAACCGGTTCAACATTGGGCTTGTCACCGGGGGGACGGCTTCGAATGTCATCGCCTCCAACGCGAAGGTTCGATTCGGCTTCCGCCCGTTCCCCAAGCCCGGCGCGGAGTCCAACACGACCAAGTGCATCCAAGCCCTGCACGACCTGCTCCCCTCCGACGGCTCGGCATCGTGGACCGACCGATTCGTCGGCCCGGCGTTGGTCCGTGACGAGTCCATGGTCCCCATCGTGAAGGGATGGGGCATCGAGACCGGCCCTGATGTCGATTTCTGGACCGAGGCCGCACTCTTTGCCGCGGGTGGTTTGCCGACGATCGTGCTGGGCCCGGGTGACATTGCGCAGGCCCACGCGTCAGACGAGTTCGTCGAGATCGACCTGCTGCGTGCCTGTGCTTCGGCGTATGCCTCAATCGTTGCGGTCGAAGCGGGGGCGTCAGCCCTGGCGGGAGGGGCCCATGCTCCGTGAGATTGTCATGAACCTGCTCCACAACCTCGGCGGGCGAGCCGAGGTGGATCGCTATCTCCGAGAGCACACCGGCTCGGGGCGCTATGCCGTCATCAAGGTCGGCGGCGGGCTCATCGAGGAAGACCTCGATGAACTGGCCTCGGCGCTGGTGTTCATGCACCATGTCGGGCTCACCCCGGTGGTCGTGCACGGCGCTGGCCCGCAACTTACAGCGGAGTTGCGGGAGCAGCACATCGAGACCAGCTTTGTCGATGGGCTCCGGGTCACCACGCCTGAGGTGCTCGCGGCGGCCCAGCGTGTGTTCCAGCGCGTCGGGGCGCAGCTCGCCGACGCAATCGATGAGCGGGGCGTGCGTGCCCGCCCGTTGCCAATGGGGATCTTCAACGCAGAGCAGACCCAAAACGAATCCCTCGGGCATGTCGGTGAGGTCTCGGGCGTGCTGACCGAGGCCATCAAGCGGGCGAGCGAGCAGGGACAGCTTCCGATCATCAGCCCGGTCGGGACCAACCAGCACGGGCAACTGCTCAATATCAACGCCGACACCGCGACACGGTCGCTGGCAATCGAACTCAAAGCCAGCAAGATCATCTATCTCACCCCGACCGGCGGCATCCTTGATCCGAATGGCAAGGTCATCACCGCGGTCAACTGCACCGAGGACCTGGCGCCGATGCTCGAGTCCGGGGTCATCAGTGGCGGGATGGCCCGCAAGCTCACCGAGATCCGCGACCTGCTCGAAGGACTCGATGAGCACGCTTCGGTCTCGATCACCAGCCCCGCCAAGATCGCACGCGAACTCTTCACCCACCGAGGCAGTGGCACCCTCGTGCGCCGAGGACGCCCCATCAGCGTCCAGACCGGGCTCGACGGGCTCGATGAGACACGCATCGTTGGGTTGCTCGAGCAAAGCTTCGGTCGTCGCCTGAACCCGTCGTATCTCAAGTCGCTTCAGAACGCGAAGATCTACATCGGTGGCGACTACGCCGCGATCGCCATCCTCAAGGAGCGTGCCGCGGGCTGGTACCTCGACAAGCTGGGGCTCAGCGAGCGGGCCCAGGGCATGGGCCTGGGGGCGTCGCTCTGGAATCGAATCAGACGGGATCACCCGAAGATGTACTGGCGGAGCCGGGCTGCAAACGATGCCAATAAGTGGTACCTGACTCGGGCAGACGGCATGCATCGAGCCGGCGAATGGGTCGTCTTCTGGTACGGCATCGAGCAACGCGCAGATATTGAATCATGTATCGCCGATACCCTCTCGCTCTCCCATTCCTTTGGCGAGCTTCTCTCCAATCCCTCCATGTCCGAGGCAAAGTCGAATAAGGAGCCCGCTCATGCCGGCTGAAAATACTTCCACGATCAACCCAAACGCCACACACACCGGCCTGCACATCAAGACCGTTGGTCTGGTCGGGGCACGCGGATATGTTGGGGTCGAGCTGCTTGAGATCATCGAGTCGCATCCGCTGCTCGATCTGGCGTACGCCTCGTCCCGCTCCTTCGACGGCGAGCCCATCGCCAAGTACGCCAAGGCCTCATTCAACGGCAAGAAGTTCGAGCAGCTCAACCCAGAAGACCTGGCCGGTCGCAACGCCGACATCGTCATTCTGGCCCTGCCCGATGGGGCGGCGACGCCCTTCCTCGATGCACTCGAATCCAGCGATGCGACACCATCGCTGGTGCTGGACCTGAGTTCGGACCATCGCTTCGATGATGCCTGGACCTACGGCCTGACCGAACATAACCGTGAGGCGATCAGCACCGCAACCAAGATCAGCAACCCCGGCTGTTACGCGACGGCCGCCCAGCTCGTGATCCGCCCGCTGCTGCCCCTGCTGTCTGAGACGCCGCACTGCTTTGGTGTTTCTGGGTACTCTGGTGCGGGCACCAAGCGGACCTCACGCAACGATCACCGAGCCCTCAAGAACGGCCCGCTGCCCTACAAGCTCGTGAACCACACGCATGAGCGGGAGATCACCCGACATCTGGGGACTCCGGTCCGCTTCTCACCCCATGTCGCGTCCTACTTCCGTGGGATATCGATGACCGTGCAGGCGAAGCTCTCGGAGCCGGTCGATGCCGCCCAGCTTGTTGCGCGTTATGAATCGGCATATGCCGGCTGTGAACTGATCGAGGTGCTCGGGGAGGGCATGCCCCGTGTGCAGGACATCGTTTCGTGCGACACCGCCCAGATCGGTGGGGTCTCGGTCAACCCAGACCGCCCGGACGAAATCGCCGTGGTGTGCACAATCGACAATCTCCGCAAGGGTGCCGCGTCGCAGGCGATCCAGAACATCAATCTCACGCTCGGCTACGACGAGCTGATGGGTCTGAACACCGGGCACGAGGAGGACGGGGTATGAGTCCAACGAATATCGAGTCCAAAGCCAGCCCGCTCTGGGCCAAGCCCGGAGCGGGGATCGAGCAGGGTGCCATGGCTTTCATGAGCCGAGACGATGTGCTGCTCGATCGTGAGCTGTTCCATTTCGATATCCAAGCCACGCGTGCCCATGTTCATGGGCTCAACGCCATCGACCTGATCGGCGATGACGAGGCCCGTTCGATCGACGGGGCGCTCGATGCGCTGGCCGACCGCTTCCGGTCCGGTGCGTTCGTGCTCGATGAGCGATACGAAGACGGGCACACGGCGATCGAATCGTTCCTCGTGGAACACCTCGGTGAGACGGGCAAGCGCGTGCACCTGGGGCGATCTCGCAACGATCAGGTCGCCGTCGCCTTGCGGCTGTACATGCTCGATGTGCTCGATCAGGCCAAGGGGCTCTGCCTGCAAATCGCCAATGCCGCCCTGACGGTCGCCCGTACTCATGAGATGGACCCCATGCCGGGCTACACCCACCTGCAGCGTGCGGTCCCCTCTAGCGTGGGCCTCTGGATGGGTTCGTTCGCCGAGAGCTTTGCCGACGCTGCCCATCTCTGTGCGCTGACCCGTAGCTGGCTCGACGCCTCACCCCTGGGAACGGCCGCGGGATACGGGGTCAATCTGCCTC
>DEXG01000023.1:180324-230613 GCA_002364005.1 Phycisphaerales bacterium UBA3190 | reverse complement strand
GTCAATCTGCCTCTGGCACGCGATCAGGTCGCCGACGAGCTGGGGTTTGCTCGCGTGCAGATCAACCCGATGGCGACGCAGGCGGCTCGCGGGCGTCTGGAGCATCAGGTCATCGCCACGCTCTGGCAAGCCATGCAGGAGGTGCGCCGCCTCGCATGGGACTACTCGCTCTTCAGCAGCCAGGAGTTTGGGTTCGTGACCCTCGCCTCGGGCTTTGTCACCGGGTCGTCAATCATGCCAAACAAGAAGAACCCCGATATGGCCGAGTTGCTGCGCGCTTCGACGGCGGTGGTGGGTGGGGCGCTGGCCGAGATCCAGCAGACGATGAGTCTGCCCAGCGGGTACCAGCGTGATCTCCAGATCACCAAGCCCGCGCTGATCCGTGCCGTCAAGGTCTCGATCGAGGCACTGTCCCATATCCCCCGACTGATCGAAACCGCGACGCTCCACACCGAGCGGATGCGCGACGCGATCGATCCGACGATGTTCGCGACCGATCACGCGGTGAAGCTGGCCAGCGAGGGGATGGCGTTCCGAGACGCGTATGTGCAGGCCGCCCAGTCAATTGGAGACACCGACGCCTCAGGGGTGGATATCGACGCGAGCGTGCGGGAACGGGTGTCACCCGGCGGGTGCGGGAACCTGATGCTCGACGCGATCGAGGCCCGCCTGACTCAGCTTGCCGAGGGTGCCTGAGCGGCTTCCCAAGCAAGGTAGCCGCCCTCGAGGTTGATGACCTCATACCCGGCCCGTTGCAGATAGCCCGATGCCCGGGCCGAACGCTTCCCACTCCGGCAGTTGATGAGCAGTGGCCCATTGCCCGGCACCTCGCTCATGCGCGAGGCCAGGCGGGTGTGTGCGATATTGACCGCGTTGGGGATATGCCCCTCGCTGAACTCGGTCGCCCGGCGCACATCAACAACACGGACCTTGCCCGCGTCGATCAGCGTCTGGGCCTGATCCACACTGATCTCGCCGGTTGTCACCAGCCCCTCGGGCGGGTTCTGGGTGAACTCATTGGCAGGGCACCAGCCCTTGATGTGGTCGAGCCCGATACGGACCAGGTCACGAAGACACTCTTCGAGCCGATCCGGATCGATGATCAGGTAGATGTCATCGGTATCGCGGACCATCGAGCCGACATCGGTGTTGAACGAGTTGCCCATCTCAAACGACATCGCCCCGGGCAGGTGACCCGCCCGGTATGTGTCCCAATCCCGCACATCGAGCAGGGCCACCGAGCGGGTATCCAGGGTGGTCAGTTCGGTCGGGGACATCTGCTTGGCCGTCGGGAGCCCTCCCAGAACCGGTGGGCCGATCTTGTTATCCCGCTTCATGTTGGCAAAGTACAGCGGCGGCTCGGGTTGCCCGCTGAGGATGAAATCGACAAAGCGTTGCTCGTCACGCCCCGCCAGGATCGCCGGGTTGAATCGTTTTTCGTACCCGATGGTGCTCGTTGGGACCGCGCCGAGGGCCTTGCCGCAGGCGCTGCCCGCCCCGTGCGCGGGCCAGACCTGAACAAAGTCGGGAATGCCTTCGAGTCGCTGAAGCGTGTTGTAGAGATTGCGTGCCGAGGGTTCCATCGCGCCCGCCTGCCCGGCCGCGGTCTCGAGCAGGTCCGGTCGCCCGAGGTCGCCGACGAAGACGAAGTCGCCGCTGACCATCCCGATGGGTTCGGTCGCGCCCGACCCGTGATCAGTGACGAGGTAGACCATGTGCTCGGGTGTGTGCCCGGGGGTATGCAGGGCGGTGAACTCGATCTTCCCGACCCTGAACGAATCGCCATCTTTGAGCAGCTGGTGGTCGTAGCTGCCGCCGCCGGATTTCTTGTCGAGCCACTGGTAGCGCCAGTCCTCGCCGCCCTCGTCGCTGACATAAACCTTGGCTCCGATGCGTTCGGCCAGCTCGCGTGAGCCGGAGACAAAGTCGGCGTGGATGTGGGTTTCCGCGGCCGCGATGATCTGCAGGCCGTGCGTCGCCGCGAGGTCGATGTACCGATCGACATCGCGTTCGGGATCAAAGATGATCGCCTCGCCCGTCTGCTGGCACCCGATCAGGTATGCCGCCTGGGCGAGCTTTTCGTCGTAGATCATTCGCATCAGCATGGGTACACCTCGCATGTTCTCAGGCGCGAATCGGCCTGTGATTCCTTGCCATGCATTCTAGCGTCTGCGGTTGGCGATACGAGTGGGCGTGCCGATGCTTCGGCATGCGTCGTGGCGCCGGCACCGTGCAAGACCGATGGTCTACGCGGTTGTGGTTATTCGTGGCGGAGCGCGACGATCGGGTCCAGGTTCGCCGCACGCATCGCGGGGTACATCCCGAAGACGATACCGATACCGACCGAGATGACGACTGAGAGCATGACGCTCCACATGGTAACCGCGGTGGGCATCTGGGCGAACATGGTGATCAGCCACGGGATCAGGATGCCGATCCCGATGCCGATGAGTCCACCCGTGACCGAGAGCACGACGGTTTCGATCAGGAACTGGCCAACGATCTGCTTGCGTTTGGCGCCGATGGCACGCCGGATCCCGATCTCCTTGGTGCGTTCGGTGACCGATGCGAGCATGATATTCATGATCCCGATACCACCGATCAGCAGCGAGATGCCCGCGATGGATCCGAGCACGATGTTGAAGGTTCGCTGTGTTGCTTCGGCCTGACGGAGCAATGCCAGCGGCACGCTCATGCTGTAGTCTTTCTTGGGGTGGTTGAGCTCAAGCATGCGATCGATCGCGGCCGCCGTGGATTCAACATGGTCGATCGAATCGACCTGCACGATGAGCTGGTGCAACTCGACGAGTTCCCGTGAGCGTGAGCCGCTGCTGCGTGTCACGCTGATATCCCCGAAGCGTTCGATGGCGACATTGATCGGGATATACGCGTCGATGTTCTGGTCCGGCGTCTGCATGGTGCTTGATTGCGATTCTTCAGACTTCACCACCCCGATCACGGTGTAATAGCCGGAGTTGATGAGCACCTGAGCGCCGAGTGTTTGTTGGCCGGCGAGCAACCGGCGTGCCCCGTGCTCGGTGAGCACCACGACGCTGGAGTTCTCGTCGAGGTCACGCTGGGACATGCGACGCCCGGCGATCAGTTCGCGGGCCACGAGATCGAACCAGTCGGGCGAGGTCCCGACGAGGCGCAGCTCAAGGGTTCGGCCTAGGACGCGTCCCTGACCACGCAGGAGCTTGGCGGGGACGACACGGTGCACGGTCTCGTAGCTCTGCTCGATGCGGCTGAGGTCGTCGTAGAGCAGCCCATATATATTCATGCGGACATTCATCGCCCCGGCCGCGGCCTGCTCGACCGGCTTCTGTGAGTTGATGATGATGTTCTGGCTGCCCAGCTTGCGGATCTGGTCGAGCGCCTCGCGGCTGGCACCCTCACCGACCGCGAGCATGGCGATGACCGCCCCGACGCCGAACACCATGCCCAGCATGGTCAGCATCGAACGCATCTTGTGCAGCATCAGGGTTTTGATGCCGAGGCGCACATTGCGAATGAATCGCCAGATCATGATGGACCTCCCGCTGGGGTAGCGGTCCGCTTCGGGTTCGGCGGGTTCTCTCGGATCGTTTCGATGTTCCCGTCACGCATCACCAGTTCAAAGTCTGCGTATGCCGCGATGTCGGGCTCGTGGGTTACCATGATGATCGTCTTGCCCTGATCATGGAGTTCGCAGAGCAAGGCCATGATCGAATCGCCTGTCGAGGTGTCGAGGTTGCCGGTTGGTTCATCTGCGAGGATCACCGATGGGTCGTTCGAGAGCGCCCGCGCGATCGCAACGCGTTGCTGCTGTCCACCCGAAAGCTCGGTGGGGCGATGTCCCAGTCGATCACCCAGGCCAACCCGCTCGGCGAGCGTTCTGGCCTTCTTGCTGGCATCGGCGCCCTCGATGCCTTGGTAAAACAGGGGGAGCCCGATGTTCTCCTCGACCGTCAGCTGGGGGATGAGGTGGAAGTTCTGGAAGACAAACCCGATGTACTTCAGGCGGATATCAGACAGCTCATCGTCGGTTGCCTTGGCGATGTCCTTGTCCTCGAGCAGGTAGGTGCCCTTGGTCGGTCGATCGAGGCAGCCCAGCAGGTTGAGCATGGTGCTCTTGCCCGAGCCGCTGGACCCGGAGATGGCCCAGAAGCTGCCCCGCTCGATGTTCAGGTCGACGCCGGCCAATGCATGGACATCCTGATCGCCCATGCGATAGGTTTTCCAGACCTGATTCAGTCGGATCACGCTACCCGTGCTGTCGTCGCTTCCCCGTGGGGTGTCCATCTGATTGCTCGTCTTGGTTTGAGAATCGGCCAGGGCGCTCATCAGGGCTGACCCCCGCCGCCTCGCTGTGGCCTTGCGCCGCTCTGACCTTGTGGCGGACGAGTGCCGGTCGGCCTCTGCGTCGGGGTGGTGGTCTGGGTGTTTCCGCCTTGTCGCTGGGGTGTCCCCGACGGGCCAGTCGCCCCCTGATTCGGGAACTCGCCGCCCTTGCTCGAGTTGGCCATCGAGACATTCTCACTCAGAGGTGGGGTGAGCATGATTTTCTCGCCGGCCTTGAGTCCATCAATGATGTGGATCATGGCGTTGTTGTCAAGCCCGGTCGTGACCTTGCGTGGGATGCCTTTGTTTCCCTCGATGACATACACCATCGAGTCGCTGCCGCGGCCGACGACCGATTGCAGCGGGACGGCGATCGCATCGAGATGCTTCTCGATCAGGATGGTGGCCTGGCAGCTCATGCCCGTGCGGAGCTGATGGTGGACGCCGTCGATCATGACATCGGTGTCATAGACCTTCAGATCGGGGTTCATGAAGACCGACTGGGCGTCCGGGAGGGGGGCGATCTTGGTGACGCGCCCGGTGAAGCTTGATTCGGGGAGGGCATCGATCTTGATGTTGACGGGCTGGCCAACACTGACCTTGCCCAGTGATGACTCATGGATCTGCATGCGGACCATCATGGAATCAGCGGTGGGGAGGTGGATGAGTTCCTGACGCTCGCGGACTTCCTGACCCTCGTCCAGCGGCTCGGTGTCGCCACGCCAGCTGAACTCGGAGCTGGTTGCGTACACGACCATCCCATCAGCGGGGGCGTACATCTTGGTCTTGGCGATCTGATCTTCGATCTTGTCCAGGCGTCCCTGCTGACGCTTCAGCTCGGCTTCACGGGCACGCAGCCGTGCCTCGGCCTGGACCAGGTCACTCGATGATTCGCGACGGACCCGCTCGAGGGTCAGTGCCTTCTGCTCGATCTCGGAGTCGAGCTCGGCGATGCGTCGCTTGTGGGTGAAGTTCTCCAGGAGCTTGAGGTTCTCCTGCGAGAGCGCCAGTTGGAGCTGTGCCCGTTTCATTGCCAGTTCGTCGGCCCGGTACTCGGTCTCAGAGAGGTACTTCTCTTCGAAGAGCCGCTTGCTCCAGTTGAACTCGTCGGTGGTCCTTCGCAGTTCCTCGTCCTTGAGCGTGACATCGGTCTCGGCTTCCATGAGTTGCTTGGGCCATTCGCCCTCAAGGTACTTGACCTTGTCTTCGATCGCGAACTGGTTGTCCAGCTCTGCCTTGGCCACATTGCTCTGGGTCTGGATCTTGACGACCGCGAGGTTTTCCTTGGCCGAGACATAATCGGCTTCGCTGTTCTCGACCTGGATCTGTTGGTCGACGAGGCGGTCTTCGAGGGCGCTCGAATCCAGCTCGATCAGCAGGTCACCCTTGCTGACCAGCGTGCCCTCATCGATGACATAGATGATCGATGTGCGGCCCTCGACCTCATTCTTGACGATGTACTGGTCGCGGGATTTCACCGTGCCCGACTCGGTGAGTGTGATCGAGAGTGGGGCACGCTCCACGGTGTAGGTCGCCATGTTCGTGGTGATCTTCGTGCTTTGGGTGTCCGCCGCCATGGCGACAAGAACACCACCGGTCAGCAGCAGTGCGGTACTGATCAGGATTGTGTTTCGTAGAGTCTTGCGCATGGTTGATTCCTTGTTTGGGTGTCAGGCATCTACTTCAGACAACAGGCCGGGGCGGTTTGCCTCGATGGTCTTTCGGACGGCATCCAAGTCCACTGATTCTGCATCGAACTCGGTCCAGAGCCCATCGCTGCGGACGACGAGCACGCCCAGATCGCGTTGGAGTTCAAGCTCACCGATTCGGTAGTTCACCACCGCGTTGGTCAGGGCGTCCTGTGCCGAGTTCAGGTCGTTCTGTGCTTCCAGCAGGTCGCGGATTTCCGCACGGCCTGCTTGCAGGAAGAGGTTGGTCGAGTCGACGCGTCGCTGGGCCACACGCACCGATTCGGCCTGAATCTTGATCGATTCACGCGCTTCGAGCAGATCCCGGAGCGTGCTTCGGACATCGAACTTGACCGAGTCCTCGGCGTCCTGCAACGCACGAATGGTCTGCTCATAGGCAATCAGTGCATTGCGGTAGCTGTTGCGTTCGCTTGTGCGTTCAAGGGGCAGGTCGATCCCGAGCAGGAGCGAGTAGAAGCCGCGGTCGGTGCGGAGCTGTGCATCGTCCTGCGTGGCGCTGTTGAGCGAGCGGCTCTCACCGAGCGAGGCACGACCCAGGAGTGTGACATCGGCCCGCAGGTTGTCGGCCGCGATGGCCACGCCTCGCTGTGCGTCGACGATCTCACCGACCGCAACCCGCAGATCGAGGCGGTTGATCAGCGAGATCAGGATCGCGTCGGTCTCGTCAAGCTCGAATGGCCCGGCATCGACATTGCTTGGCGGCTCAAGCACGACGGGGGCATCGGCTGGGGGGACGGTTTCCTGCTCGCCCTCGCTTTGCGAACGAAGGTAGCGCTCGAAGCGTGGTTCGTTGAGGAGCAGGTCGAACTCGCGTGGGTCAAGCTCGATGACCGCGTCGGTCGGGAGACCCAGCGTGAGCTTGAAACTATCCAACGCACGCTCGTAGCTCTGTTGGGCGCTGATCCATGAGTTGCGGGCACGCAGCTCGTCCTGGATCGACTGGTCGACCTGGATCTCGGGCAGACGGCCGGCGTCTGCCAGGCGGCGTGCACGGCGTGTTGAGGCGACGACACGCTCGTAGTTCTCGACGGCGTTCTCGACGCGGTCCTGCTGCTGCAGCACCGAGAGGTAGCTGCTGGCGATCTGGACCGCGAAGGTTCGCTTGAACCGCTCGAAATCGTAAATCGCGTAGACCACATCGCGCTCGGCTTGGGTCAGCGGCTCGGTGACGACGAACTTACTCGATCCACGCAGCAGTGGGATCTCCAGACTCGTATCGAGCGTCAGCCCGGTCGAGCCCTCGCGTGAGCCGTTGAGCAGGTTCACGAGGTCGACGGCGATCATGCTCGTGAACCGCATGCCGTTCTCGAACTGCCTGCTGACCTCGAGCGAGCCGGAGTTGCTCACGCCGTTGGTCTCGCTGTTGGCGCCGAGCGAGGAACTGACGACCGAATCAACGACTCCCGCCCAGGTGTTCCGGAATGCGTCACGCTGGAGGTCCAAACGGAGGGCGGTCTGATAGACCCCCTCTTTCTGGGACTGGTAGTTCCTGCTGTTGTAGGCCGCGACTTGGAGGGCCTCGTTCAGGGTGATGCGGAGTGGTTGTTGCTCAAGCGATGCTTCGGACTGGAGCATGAATCCCGGTGAGCGAGATTCGATGTAGTCCTTGTCTGGCCACTGTTCGATCCGGCGGTCGTCCGCGGAGCCGGCCGAGGCAGGGGTTGCGGTGGGGAGGCGCTGCTCGAGTAGCAGGCGACGGCGAAGGGTTTGCTCCGCCGGGAGTATCGTGAACGATTCCTCGTGCCCGGTGACCTGAGGCCATGCCTCGTCCAGAATACGGGTCGCGACATCATCCGCTTCGGTTCGGTAGTCGGCGGGCGCTTTGCACCCAAAGCCCCATGCGATCACCATGGCCGAGATCGAACACGCGAGGGCTCGGCTGGCTGAAAATCGGTGTTTCGAACGCATGGGTGGCTGCATGACTTGTGCTTTCGACGGGTTCGCCAAGGTCGATTCACTCCTGGTCGACAGAGGTGGGAGCGTGATTGACTCGGATCGCTGATCGCAAGTCGGGCTCATGTCTCGGTTTGGGGGTCCACACACGGGGTACGAGAAGCGTACCATATACCGATTCTTTACCAACGAGAGGGCGTTGGGTTGCGAACACCAACCGAATCTTGCGAGTTGATTGTAGTTCGCACACACGCTGAATGCACTCATGGACGATCGATTGCTTATCAACGCGAAATGGAGGGTCAGCCCGAGAGTCAGCGGCGTCCAACGCTACGCTGAGGGACTCGCGCGGGCGATCGATGCATCCGCGTTGCCAGCCCGCTTTGTTGAGCCACCTCACGCAGACCGACTCCGAACCACTTTCTGGGAACAGAACACCCTGACAAAGCTGGCAAGGAATCACGGGGCCCTGTTGTGCCCCGCCAACTCGGCACCGTTGCAGTTGGATCAGGACATACGCCTGCTTGTGACGATCCATTGCCTCCGCTTCCACTTTCATCCCACGAGCTACTCACCGGCGTTTGTGCGATGGTACAGGGTCATGATCCCACGCGTGATCGAACGGGCAAACACAATCTTCACGGTCTCCCAGGCCCAGCGCACCGAGATCGAGGGGGTCTACCCTGCGGCAACGGGGAAAATCCAGGTTATGTCGCCCGGTCTCGACCCCGAGTTCCACCCGGATCATGAACGGGACAATGCGGTTCCGGAAGGTGCGTATCTAGTCGCGATCTCAACCCCGGCACCAGCCAAGAACCTCGGTACCCTCATCAAGGCGTACGCCCGCTGTGTTGATCTGCCGCCGCTGGTTCTCATCGGGGTGAGCCCGAGAGAGGCCGATGTCCTCTGCCCTGAATCGGTGCGGAGCCGCGTGCATGCGCTCGGTCAGATCGACGATTCTACCCGCATCGCATCGATCCTGGCCCATGCTCAACTTCTGCTCGCGCCGAGTCGCTATGAGAGTTTCGGACTGCCATGTCTTGAAGCCATGGGGTGTGGTACCCCCGTGCTCGCGTCGGATATCCCCGCACACAGGGAGGTGTGCCGGAGCGCAGCGGCATTCGCCGAGCCGGTTAACCCGGATGCATGGGAAGAGCAACTGGTTCAAATCCTCGCCGACTCCTCCCGGCTGGCTCGCATGCGGAACGCTGGGTTGACCAGGAGCAGGGCATACCGGTGGGAGCCGAGTCTGCGCACGCTTGAGCGTGAACTGCGTCGCGGTGTTGTGTCGGTGTCGGCATGAGCGAGCCTGCTGAAACCCCGGGGCGGAAAGCGATATCGGTCATCATCGTGACCCGTGACCGAGCTGATGTGCTGCCCCGGTGCTTGGAGTCAATCGCAGGCCAGCAACCAGCACCCGACGAGGTGGTCATCGTGCGCGGGAATGAGCAATCATTTCCCGATCAGCTGAGAGAGCAGTTCAAGCAGCTGCCCATCAGGGTCGTCCAGTGCGTGGAACCCAACATCTCGCTCGCACGCAACATCGGCATCGACCACGCGTCCGGCGAGGTGGTGGTGTTTATCGATGATGATGCGATTGCCCGACCCAACTGGATCGGCGCGTTCGTTGATGCGTTTGAAACAAACACGCACGCATGGATCGCCGGCGGCACGGTACTCGATGCTCGTCAGGCATCGATGCCGCCTGAGTTCTTGTGTGGACTCGTTCATCCGAGCGGTCGTCAGATCGAGGTGGTCGCGGGGGATGGGGCACCCGCCCCGCGTGGGTACATCCCTTCGGTCAAGGGGTGCAGCTTTGCACTGAGACTCGATCGCTTGCCCTCGGAGTTCCGATTCGACCCGTTCTTCCGTTTCGCGTTCGATGAGACCGATTTGGTGCTCACGATTCATGAGGCGGGTGGTGGGGTGGAGCATGTGCCGGAATCGGTGGTCGAGCACCTCCACGCGCCCGGTGCGTACCGAGCCGATGGACCGATGGACCGTGATTGGCTGACTGAGTTCGCCAGCCACACGCGTTTCATGCGCAAGCACACGCATGGTGCTGGCCGACTGATGGGGTGGTGCGTCGTATGTCGTCGATTCCTCGCGCACAGTTGCCGGGCGGTCTGCTCGCTCATCAGGGGGCAGATCTCACCGAAGCGTACTATTCAGTGTGTGCTCGATGCCTTTCAGGGAATCAGGCGCGGAGCGTCGTGCCCCGATAGCGATTGATGGTCTCCTCGACACCGATTTCGGGGAGCGAGACGCCGTCCTCGATCTGGATGACCCGCGAGCAAGTCTTCGACACGATCGACATCGAGTGCGAGACAATGACGACGGTTTGTTCCGAGTCGATCTTTTCACGAATCAGGTCCGTTGCCTTCTCCCGGAAAGCCTCATCGCCCGTCGCGAGGGCCTCATCGATAAGCAGGATGTCCGTCTCGATGAAATACGCGATGGCAAAGCCCATCCTGGCACGCATCCCGCTGGAGTACATCCTCACGGGCTGATCGATGAAGTCCCCGATGTCGGCCAGATCGATGATCTGCTGCTCTCGGTCTCGCAGTTGCCCGCGGGTCATGCCCAGCTGAATGCCGCTGAGCATGATGTTCTGTCGCCCGGTGAGTCTGGGTTCGAACCCCGCACCGAAGGAGAGCGTGGCGCAGCGGGTTCCCGCTTTGCGTTCGATGGTGCCACGGTCCGGGAGCAGGATCCCCGCGATGACCCGGAGCAGGCTGCTCTTCCCCGCGCCGTTGCGGCCAATCACGCCGAGCGTATCACCGCGATTGATATTGAAGCTGACATCGCGCAACGCCCAGAACGGAGCGCGGCGCCAGGGGAGCCCACCCTGTCTCGCGTAGCTCAGCCCGATCCCGGAGAGCGTTGTGATGGTGTGTGGCTGTTGCGACATTCAGCAGATCTTAGGGTACACCTTATCGAAACGGTGCAGCAACGCGAAGGAGATCACCAGCATCATCCCGCCCATGATGACCGGGATGATGAGCTTGGTCGCATCGGGCATGGTGTCGTGCAACAGAATGGCTCGGGCCTGCTCGATGACCATCGCCATGGGGTTGAACGCCAGGACCCGGCGTACGCGTTCGGGGAGGTTGGCCAGGTCGTACACGATGCCCGAGAGAAAGAACGCCAAGTGCAGCACGGTGGTAAGGATGTGCTGGAAGTCGGGGATGAACGGGGAGAGCATCGCGGTGAAGCACCCAAACCCAGCGATCACGATCAGTTCGACGATCAACACCAGCGGGAGCATCAGCCAGACCCAGCTCGGGGTATACCCCGCGATCATCAGCACGACGAACAGGATCCCGAGCGTGACGAGGAACTTCACGCTGTTAATCAGGATGATCGAGAACGGGAAGACGGACTTGTGCAGATTCACCTGGAGCATCAGCGATCGAGCGGAGATCAGCGAGCGGGCGCTTCGTTGGACCGAGGCGCTGAACCACTGCCAGAGAATGATGCCAGAAAAGAGGTAGACCGCGAAGTCCTCGCGCCGATTTCGCAGCACATAGTTGAAGGCGACATAGTACACGCAGAACATGAGCAGCGGCTGGAGTATCCACCACAGGTACCCGGCGTAGGTCCGGGTGGCCTCGGCCCTGAGCTCAGAAAAGGCGCGGTACCAGACCACTTGGACGGCTTGGCGGATTGCAGGCAGTTTGAGCATCTGTGCTTCGGCAGCGGGCATGTTCACATCCGTCGTTTGATAATCCGCTTGGCGGATCGATACACAGGACGCAGGGCCGAACGCACGACCGGGGTCTTTCGTGCCATCGCTTTGGATCGATCGAGTGCCCACCGGAACCGACGCTCCCTGATCACACGCACGCATCGCTGCGGGTCGTTGATCTGCTGGAGGTAGCAATCGCATGCAAAGAGCAGCTCGTTGACCTGTGCACGCAACTCCGCGTTCTCTTGGGAGAGCCGGTCGGCCCACGCGCGGGTCTCCTGCTGATCACGCTGGGCCTGTTGCGTCTGCTCCTGGGTCTGCTGGAGCTGCTCACGGAGTTCCTGTTCCTGCTGCAACCGGCAGTCGCTCTGGAAAAGCAACTGCTGGACCTGGGACTCCAGGTCCTGACACTTGGCCTGCAGGTCGCCGGCCCACGAGCGGTGCTGGTCACGGTCTTCCAATGCGAGCCCGTGCTCCTGCTGGACGGTTTGGAGTTCTGCTTCCAGCTGCTCCTGCCGTTGGAACTGGGCTTCGCAGGTCTGCAGCAGCTCACGGATTTGCAGCTGGGCCTCGTGCTGGGGGGCTTCGGGAGCTGGGGCGTCACTCGGTGCGGGCTTGGTCTCGATCTGTGCGCCCCGTTCGGCGACCGCCTGCTGCGATCGATGATGCTCGAAGCGTTGCTGCAGAATCTCCTGTAACCTTGGGTAGATGTTTCTGTAGTACCCTTCGGGGCTGTAGAGCACATCGGGATATCGGAGGGGCACGCCCTCGGTGGCTTTGGTGCACTGGGCGATCATCGTTTCGCCCATATCGCGGGCGGCGAAGCCAAGTGATTCTGCGATGGCGAGCGTGTCCTGTTCAGCATCGATTGTGCTGTACGCGAAGATGGTCCGCATCGCGCCGATGCTCATGCCCGAAGCGGTCAGCAGCGAGCGGAACACGACCGGGGTGTACTCAAAGCAGTGGCGGGGCTCGTGTGACAGGTCCGGTTCGTAGAACCAGTACGTCCAAGGGGGCATACCGACCAGGAACTCTCGCAGCGACTTGTACGAAATGGCGTTGGGGACCGACATCACGAGTGTCGCGTCGGGTTTCATGCACGCGTTGATGCGTTCCATGACGCCCATCGGGTCTTCGTTGATGTGCTCGAGCACCTCGAAGAAGAGGACGGTGTCGAAGCGTCCTTCGACGGGCCAGTCCGTGCGGGTGATATCGAAGTTCAGCGACTCGAAGGACACCTGCTCGTCACCCACGCCCAGCGTGCGTTCGATGGTTGCTGAGTCGTCCTCCGGGTGCCATTCGATCCCGGTGACATGCTCATATCCCAGGTGCTGCTTGGCCCAGAAGCCCATGTAGCCGTAGCAGCCGATGTCGAGCAGCGTTGTATGCTCATCGTCCGCCTTTGGGATCATGGTCAGCGCGTGTACGAGGCGCGTGCGGTGCCCGCGCATATAGGTGTATTCGGTCTCGTCCCCATGAGCACCGAGGTGTTCAAGGGCACCTTCGACGATCCGCTCGGCCTCGGCGAGGGTGAGGTAGGAGCGGTCGTCGTCGGGCGACCTTGGGATGGATGATCCCGTATCAAGAACATGATCGATCAACCATTGCTGATTCATGCGTGCGCCGCCTCGGTTCCGATCAGCCGCTCAACTTCTGCGGGGATCTCGTAGTACGGGAAGCGTTCGCGTGCTTCGAGATATACCCCGTGGGCCTGGTCGTAGCGACCCATGTTGGCCAGATAGATGCCGAGTACCTGCAGGAGCACCCAGCGGTTCTCATCGAAGTACATGCGGTCGACCAGCTGGCGCAGCATCTTCGTGTTCCGGTCTGCCTGATCGTACCAGCCAAGGTCGTCGCCGAATCGTTCAGCGATCATCTCTTCGGTAATCGGCTTCTTGAGACGGAACGACAATGAACCGCCCCAACGCAGCTCGCAGTCGAGCTCGAAGCAGTCATCGAGCAGCATCATCGAGAGATGGATGTGCGGGTGGTACTGGTGGATGTAGTCCTGCTGGATCACGAGGGCATTATCGAGCAGGCGTGGGAAGAATGTGCGGACGACATAGTCGGTGACGGGCAGGGCCTTGCAGAGATCGACGCCGAGGATCTCGATGGGCGTTTCATCGTTGTATCCCGCGGCCATGACATCACCGGGACGGATATCGAGCAGGTTGCTGTACTCTGTGAGGTTGTCCTCGAACACGCCCAAGAAACTCGGCTGCCCGTCAAAGTCTCTGCTCGGGTAGTTCTTCTTGAGGTGCCCCAGGATGTAGTCGTCATCGATCTCAAACAGGTCGTAGACCCTGATGAGCCCATTGAGCTTGTCGTGCTGTTCTGCGAGAGCCGGATTCTGCATCAGCCCCTGCACCAGACTCATCGTGGTCCCGCCGACGAAGCAGCCCGCGTCGACGATTGAACCCCGGAACTGGTATGAACGCCCCGCGTCGAAGTAGAGGGCGAAGTCGCCCTCGGTGAGCATCGACGGGAAGGATTTGAGCGAGTTGGGCGCATCGTTTCTGAACTGCGCCAGCAGCTGCTCGACCCGGCGCTCATTGAGATCCTGCTTGGCGTTGTGTGTGTGCACCTCGATCTGCTGGGTTGGGCTCGGCTGCTCGGCGGACTTGGGATCGAGGTCCGGCGCGTCGTGTACCGGCACCGATCCCAGCACCTGCGGGGGCTGAGCGATGCGATGCCGGTAGTACTCCACCATCTTCGCGCTCGGGATTGATCCGGTGATGCGGCTGTACAGCGTGTGGTCGTATTTTTGGAAGTCGAGCACTCCTCGCAGCGAGTCGAGCGTGTAGAACAAGAGCCCGTTGTCGAGATCGCCCTGCGCGTCCTTGAGGATCTCCTCGATGACATCGAACGCGGCCTGCTCGGCACCGCGTTTGATGCCGTTCTGGCGGAGCTTCATAACCAGATGCTCGGCGGTCTTGACCGCCGTGTTGCCCATGTGCTGTTCCAGTCCGAATCGCTCAATATTGCTCTTGATGCACCGCCAGATCACGCCCTGGCGGCGGATCCTCCCCGAATCCCAACCGGTGTTGGAGATGCTGTCACTGCGATCCCGGTAGGTGACCACGACATCGGCGATGTAGAGCACCTTCTCGGCGTGGTAGTACAGGAATGGCGTGTGCGGCAGGTCCTCGTGCTCAGCGGGTGGGTACTCGAGACCCGAATCGAGATACACGAAGCGATCGATCAGCGTGCCCCAGGCACGCATCGGGACATAGCGCCCGCCGGGGATAAACGACGCGCCCAGATAGGCCTCCTCACCCGAGACGATGGTTCCGGGCTGCCCGTTCTGCGACTGGTCAAAGTCACGATCAAAGGCGAGACGCTGCCCGTCCGACATCACCCGGTCGCAGCTGCCAACAACGATCGGGCAGCCGCTCGCACGGGCTTCGCGGACCAGCGTGGAGACCGCCCGTGGTGACGCGAAGTAATCATCCGAGTCGAGGAAGAGCAGGAACTCGCCAGTCGCGTGCTTGACGCCCGTGTTGCGTGCCGGGCCCAGGCCCTGATTGACATCGTGTGTGACGAGCGAGATGCGATCGTCTTTGGACATGTACCGTTCAACGATCGATCGAGCCCGATCGGGCGAGCGGTCGTCAACGAAGATGATCTCAAGGTTCGGGTAGTCTTGGGAGATCACACTCTTGATACAGTCTTCGATGAAATCTTCGACGCCGTAGAACGGGATCACGAGCGAAACCTTGGGTGTTTCAGACGCGGCGATCGTGGGCTTGAGTTCCACACCCTTCTGTGTCATCCAGACCCGCAGCCCCAGGGTCCGAAGATCCTCTTCGCTGTACTTCTCACGCGCCTTCTGGAAGTACTCGTTGGGCTCGCGATCGCTCCAGATCGGTTCGTGCTCAACCTCGAAGTGTGATCGCATGATCCCGAGCACTTCGCTTGCGCTGCAGAAGTTCGTGCACGAGCCGGGGAGGGTGCCGTCGAGGTTATAGACCTGCTTGGTGATGCCCTCTGCATCGGTGGCAGGGAGTCCCTTCTCATGGACAAGCATCAGCTCAAACTCTGCGGGAGACATCGCCAGGTGCGCCCAGTCGGGGATCGGGTTGTTCTGGGTGAAGCTGTACTGCATCGGCTGGGACTTCTTGCCCCCGCCGGTCGCGAAGGTCTCTTCGAATCCTTCGCCCATGCCCGGTGAGTACCACACATGGTGACCGAGTGTTCCGGCCCACATCGGGCAGCCCTGAAGGTACACGACGCCATCGGGTTTCAGGAATCGCTTGATTGCCTGGCAGAGTCGCTCGAAGTCGGGCACATGCTCCATGACCGCGATGCCGTAGACGATGTCGAAGCTCTGTTCGGGCAGGTCCGCCTCGCTGGCGTCGCAGGCCAAGAACTCAACACGGTCGGGGAGCGGCTCGTCGCTCTTCCAATCCCCGATGTTGGTCGCCACAACGGAGTCGGCGCCGTTGGCCATAAAGAGGCGTGCCGATGCGAGGTGGGAATCGCTGCCGATTTCCAGCACACGCTTGCCGCGGATATCGATGCGCGACCGGAGCTGCTCGAACTCTTCGTAGTGATAATCCGCGGCGGTCTGGCGAACATACTCAGGCACACGCAGCGGGCGCTTGGGTTGGACATACGGCTCAGGCGCCGACTCATCCGGGATTGAATCGTCGATCGGCTCCTGAATCTCCTCGGTCGCAGCGGGTACAGCCGGAGCGCCGAGCAGGTCGTTCATGGCCTCACGCTGGGTCTGCACATAGCGGTCGTACACATCGGCGCACTCTTGACGGAGCGCTTCGATCTGTTCTGGATCGTCGAGGAGCTTGCGCGTGAGGTCGACAGCGCCCTGGAAACTCTCCGCCGCGTGGTACGGGCTCTCTGAGTTCAGGCCGACACTCCCGCCGCGTGTTGTGAGCACGGCACAGCCGTGGGCCATGGCTTCGAGTGTCTTGATCTTGATCCCCGTGCCCCCGCGTTCGGGGTTCACGATCACATCGCACTGCGAGAAGAAGTCGCCCGGCGACGCGACACGCCCGACCACCAGCGGCTTCACACGATTGAGCAGTGATGAGGTAACGAAGTCTTTGAGTGTCTCGCAGACGCCGCCACCGATGATGATCTGAGACTTGCTCACAAGCTCCGGGTCGTTGGCCCAGCATTTGAGGTACTCGCCCAGGTTCTGCTCGTTCACCCAGTTGCTCGAACCGAAATAGCCGATCCGGAGCTTCTCGGTTGGCGAAGGGAAATCGATCGCCTTGCGGTCGAAGATGGGCCCGATGACACGGACCCGATCAGGATCGACCAGCTCTCGGAAACCCGTGGCTTCGTTCTCCTGCATCGCGACGACAACATCACTCCGCTGGCACGCGATCCGCTCGCCCTCGCGGTCGATGCTGACCCAGCCCGATTCAGGGTAGCCCTGTTCGAGCATGCGCTTGTTGCGATCAACGAAGCTGTCGTGGGTCAGCAGGATCTTGCGTGTGTAGGCCTGCACGCGATCAAAGACCGCGCTCATCCACGGGTAGTTGGTGACGGCGATGTCGTACTCGTAGCGCTCGCAGAGCTCGCCGACGGCGTCCATGGCTTCGATGCCGCACCAGTCGTCGACATGGAGGTTGAGCCCGTTGTAGTTGGCCCCGGTGAGCTTGGAGACCACCGAGACTTCACGGTACAGGTCGTAGTCGTAGAGGGCCTTGCGGCGCATGTCGGCGCTGACGCTCCCAATGTCGTACATGTAGTACACCACATGGACCGTGTAACCCGCGGCCTTCATGTGCTCGAGCCAGCGGCGCATGAGGGTCGAGTTGCCCTCCTGCTTGCCGGGATGGAAGCTCGTGAAGAACAACGCGTGCTTGGGGCGGTCCGAATCGGCTGATGCCAGTCGTTGTTCGAGATAGTCGGCATCGATCAGGGAGCCCGGTGTGTGACGCGAGACCCAGACATCACAGTCGGGCTTCTTGATCGGGAACCGGTCGCATCGCTCGTAGTAGGGGAGGAACTGTGCCCGCTCGGTGAGCCCGTGCCGATCGAGTTCGTTGAACACGCTGTAGATCTCAGACGGGCAGCGTTTCCCCGTCAGCAGCAGGCGCACATCGTCGTGGCGGGCCGCGAGCGACCTGAACGCGTGCAGCAGCGGTTCGATCGGTGACCGTGTTGTGTCGATGGGCATATCAGCCCCGACCACCCGCACGCCCTCAGAACCAAATGCGTGCTTGTCGTGATCGTCCATGCTCTCACCCCTCAGCGCGTGATAAATAAACAACGCCCACCAATGGGGTTGCGTGCCCCATCGGCACAGAGTTGATTATTCACGAACCGATCGGTCGGGTCAATATAGACCGCTCTGGCTACTCAAGATCAGCCCTGTTGGCGCCGGGTTCGAGGTACATTTGCACCGATGGGTCGTCAATTGCATCGTCAAACAGCTTGAGGGTCTCCTCGATGCGTTTGATGATGGCGGCATAGTAAAGCTCGGTGTGGAAGAAGTACCGCGCGACATCCGCATCGATGACCGTTACGGCATCGCTGCCCAGCTCGGGCGTGTGCAGGATCTTCCCGATCGAGAAGTTGTCGAGCGAGAGAGATTCTTCCCCGCCGTTGAGTTGCACGATCATCTTGAGCATGATCGCGCGCTGAAGACGCACGATATCCCGCCCGCCCTGGATAATGATCGTGTAGCGGTCGATGCCGTCGCTGTTGGGCTGGTTCATGTCCCACAGCAGCTGCTGCCAAGCATCCCGGTTCGGGCAATCCACCAGGGCGACCTCAGGGATGGGTTCCGATGCGAGATCCTGTCTCGCCAGCGAGTTTCGCTTGTATGTGTAGGTGATCGCGATCGCTTTGCCCGGGTTGAGCTTGAAGAAGCTCTCGGGGGTCTGGCCATCGCCCAGCTTGGCGAGCATGGATTCGAGGAAGCGGACATTGTACCCCTCGTAGTCTTTCTCCTCAAAGTAGATGATGCGCTGTGGGTTCACACGCATATCGACCTCGGTCCGCTTGATCAGCTCATAGATCATGCGGTGGACAAGGATCTCCTCACCGGGGATCGTGTCGTCTCGGAACTCGGAGAAGGGATCGACCTCCGCGAATGTGAAGTTGTTCTTGATCAGCTCACGGGCAAGGTCGCGGTAGATGCGCAGACGCTTGTTCTCCGCAAGGAACTGTAGATCAAACACATCCTGCGAGCGAATGCGGAAGGCATCGCGGAAGAGCTTGTTGCCCGTGCTATCAAACAGATCGTCGTCCTTGGGAAGGATGCGGCTGACGGCATCGTCATCCTGCAGCACATACGGGGTGAGCACGATGATCACTTCCCGTTTCTCGGTCGAGGTCTGCTTGGAGCGGAACGCGTTGCCGATGATCGGGAGGTCGCCGAGGAACGGCACCTTGTCCTGCGTGATGGACATATCCCGAGACACAAGCCCACCAATGATGAGCGGGGTCTTGTTGTCGATTCGCGCGTAGGTCTGCACACGGCGCGTCGAAACGGTGGGGGCCGACGCGAGCAGGTCGCCCGCCGTCGATCGGATCTCAAGGTCGCGGCCCGGGACCTGTGCAGACACGACCGTGTCGATCAGCATCGAGACCTCTTCGCCCGACTCTGTGATTCGGGGGCGGATGTTGAGCAGGATGCCGGTCGCGAGGTATTTGAAGTTGAATGCCACCTTGTTCGATGCGCTCGAGAACCCTTCCTGGCTGGTGGCGATCGGGATGTCTTCACCCACGCGAATCGTTGCTTGTCGATTGTCGAGCGTGATCACACTCGGTCGCGAGAGCACCTCCGCTTTGCCATCCTGTACCAGCGCCCGGAGTTCGACGGCCCAGTTTTTCACAAGGGTTCTGTCCTCGATGTTGGTCAGCCCCAGGGTGTCGGTCAGGCCGGTCGGGCTCAGCGAGCCCAGCACAAAGTCAACGCTGCCCTGCTGGTACGACCACTCCACGCCGAGTTCATCGAGCCCCTCCTCGCTGATCTCGAGCACCAGTCCCTCGACAAAGACCTGACGCGCTGGGCGGTCGATGTACTTATTGAGCAGCTGGCGGACCATGCTGTACTGCTCAGGGTGGGCCGGGTGATACACAATCATCATCTCAGAGGTCTGACCCATGAGCACATTGGCATTCAGGTCACTCGCCTTGGTCGGGGTTGAGCTCTGACCGAATGCGCCTGAGGCGGACTCTGCGCTGCCCACGAGCCCCATGGCTTTGGTATCGGGGGGCGGCATGACCGTCACGATCGGCAGCTCGTCATAGTTGATCGTTGGGGGGAGCTTCTCCACCGAATCGATGGTCTTGATCCCCAGCCCGGTGAGCGCCTTGATCGCGCTCTGCGTATCGACATAGCTCAGCTGGACAAGCTCCCGGGCGAGGTCTTTCTGTGTGAGCCCTGTCCGCATCGTCTCGAGCTGTTCGAGAGAGCCGCTGACCATCCCCTGAATCTGCTCAATCTCCGCACTGGCAATCGTCGAGCCGTCGGGCTTGATGGTGACGCCCTGCACCCAGATCTGAGGAAGCTGCGAGACATAACTCACGAAACCCAGACGCAGGATGGTCTTCGAACCATCCGCGGCGGTTTGGACCAGCGATGGCCCTTCACTCACCGACTGGGGACGAGCGCCAAGCTGCGCTTCGAGCACGGGCAGGGCGATCTGGAACCCCTTCTCGGCTTGCAAACGCAGCGCGATCGACCCCATCAGCTCATTGATTTCCGACAGGCTCATCCGATCGAGCGTGATCAGGCGTCCGGCGTTATCAGGCACATGCACAACCGGTGCGGGTGATTGCGATTCGTCTTCTGCCAAGCGATTCGCACGCTTGATTTCCATCACCTCACGCTGTTCTTCCATCGCATCGTGCTCTGCCCGTGCGCGAATTGACTCAAGCATCCCCGGTGTGATGTTGGGCTCGGCCAGCTCGTCGAGCGCTGCGGCGATGCGGGCAAGCCCGTCTTCGGTGCCTGGGTCCGCGTCTTCTACGACATAGGCACCGCTCGTTGCCCTCGGATCTTCCACCTCGATCGACTTGACGCTCGCGGTGTGATCGCTGCTGCAGCCGCCGATGCATGCCCCGATCAGGATCAAGCCGTTCGCCGCCAGCAGTCTGGTGAGGGTCGTGATTTCACTGGGCCTGCGCCCAAAGCGAATGACGAAGGGGGAGGTGTTCATCCGTGCGTGTCCTCGTCAGAGTTGGTCCGTGATGGTTCGCTGGCAATCGGTGGTTCTTCATCCTGGTCGAACCGGTTGACTGCTCGTTCGTTTGTTTGGTCTTCGCGTGATATTTGAGACGGCTCGATGAATCCCTCGCCGACTCGTTCGACATAGCGTTCGATGTCTTCCTTGGGCTGAGCGGGACTCAATGGTTTGGTGCGCAGGAGGCCTTCCGATCCGACCCCGTACTCGCGCCTGATGTACGCCTCGGGTGAGCCATCGAAATCCTTGCGTCCCTCACGGATGCTCAGTACCCGGTCGACAAGGTTCAGAAGGGTTGCCTCGTGTGTGATGACGATGATAGTCCGATTCTGAACTTCTTCGAAGATTGTTTCCATGATCTGGCGTGACGATTCGCGGTCGATCGATGCGGTCGCCTCATCGAGAATCAGGATCGGAGCATTCTTGAGCAGGGCGCGTGCGAGGGTAATGCGTTGCTTCTCGCCGCGGGAAAGCTCTACGCCATAATCGCTCAGGCGTGTGTGATAGCCCTCGGGCAGACGCTCGATCACCTCGTCAGCACCGGTGATGCGGCAGGCCCGCTCAACCTCGGCGCGGGTCGCGTCCGGGCGGGCGTATCTGAGATTCTCATAGATGGTCGCATTGAAGAGGAACACCTCTTGGAACGCCAGGCCGATCCCGGAACGCAGCGAAGTGATGGGCATCTCGCTGGTGTTGCGCCCGCCGATCTCGATCGTGCCCTTCGAGGGTGTCAGGAAGCGGGGGAGGAGGTTGATCGTGGTGCTTTTGCCCGAACCGCTGGGGCCGGTGATCGCCACACGCTCGCCCGGGCGGATCGTGAAGTCGAGGTCCACGAGCACTTCGGTCGCATCGTCGTAGGCGAAGTGGACCCCGCTGAATACGATCTCGCCTCGCAGCGCCGCGAGCGCCTCATCGCCCTCGCTGTTGGCCATCACGCCCGCATCCTGAATCGGCTCATCAAGCATATCAAATACGCGGCTCACGCTCGCGGTCGCCTTTGATGAATGCCCCACGCCGCTGATGATCTCGAGCACCGAGGGGTACAGCATCATGACATACCCGAAGAACATCATGAACTCGCCGCCCTTCATGCGGCCCTTGATCACTTCGAAGGCACCGTACGCAAGGAGCAGGATTGTCCCCAGCCCGACAAGCAGGTCTGCCGTGACCTTCTGAGCGAAGTGATAGCGATGCGATTTGATCTGTGATTCGCGGCTCTTGTTGATCGCCGCGTGAAAGGTCGCGCTCTCTCGAACCTCAGCGTTGAATCCCTTCACGACCTCAATCCCCAGGAACTTCTCTACAACACTGCCATACGCGAGTGAGAGATTTTCCTGCGCTTCGCTGTGGCTCACCTTGATGGGGCCTCGGAAGAAGCGATAGGTCACGAACTGAAGCGGCAAGATGATAATCGAGGCAAGTGCCAGGCGAAGATTCATCATGCAGATCACAACGATGAGGATCTGAAACTTCAGCAGGTTCAGCATCAGCAGCGGAAGCTTTTCCTGGATGAAGGCCTGGATCTTGTAGGTGTCATCCATGACCCGGGCGCTGACCCGGCCAGGTTGATTCGATCGGTAGAACCGCAGACTCAGCTGCTGGAGATGATCGAAGAGGCGACGCCGGAGCGAGAAGCAGATATCTTCGCTCATCTTTAACGAGAGCATGCGGCTGCTGTAGAACAGCGTGTTGCGTGCGATGTAGCTCAGGAACAAGCCGGAGAGGATCAGCCCAAGCAGCTTCCAGGCACCGCCCATGGCTTCTGACTGGCCCTGGCCGGTGAAGACATCGTCAATCAGCAGTTTGATCGCGTAAGGCGGGGCCAGGTCGGTGAGCGCAAGCAAGACCAGCAGCCCGACAACGAGCCCAAGGCGAGAGCTGTGCTCACGCAATAGCCCCAGCATCGATCCCGATGGGGGTACGGTCGCAGAATGAGCGTCTTCGCTCATGAGATAGACTCCGGTGCCAGGACTTGGCGAATGACTGATGACATGCTAAACATCGGTCATTTGGGAGCTTGAGATGCACAACCCCACGAAAGGGGGTGTTGCCGCGGCGGACAGAGAGCCGCTTGAACCATAGATACTAGTGATATTCTCAGATGTTGCAAGCCCAAAGCACGATACCCGTATTCAGTGGATGCTGGGGATGAAAAATCGGCACCCTGCTGGGTGCCGATTGATGAGTGTGAACTTGGGGTGTGTCAATCAGATCGGGCGGATCTGTGGGTCGTTGTCACCCAGGTCGGAGTCGCCGGGACGAGGACGGCCGAGGACGCCAGAAGCACCGCAGGCACCTGGTACCCAGAGTGACCGGTACACGATCAGGTCCGTGTAGTTGATGACACCATCGCCGTTGAGATCAGCCAGGGTGTTGCCCTCCATGTACCAGTTGAGGTAGATCTGGAGGTCAAGCACATCGATGCGGCCGTTGCCGTCGAGATCGCCGGGGCAGCCGGTGAGTTGGGGTGGGCAACCCTCGAAGACGGGAGCGCCGATCTCGTGCCCGTACACCCGGAGGCGGTAGCTGACAAGGCTCTTGCCGGTGTGCTCGTCATTGCCTGGCAGGCCGAACACACCCAGGTAGGTGATCTGCTCAACGCCGTAGCTTTCGGGGCTCGTTGGATCTGGCATTTCGTCAGGCGGTGTGCCTTCGGGGCTCTCCTCGTCAGGACGGAAATCCTGAATATACAGCGTCCATGTACCGCCCGCGAGTTCACCCCAGTGCTTGTAGGTCGTGAAGGTGTGCTCGGTGTACGCGGTTCCATCAAGCCCATTGGAATCGCCGCGGGGAATCGCCAGCGGGGAGATGGTTCCTCGTGGGCCTTGCAGCGCAATCATCAAATCGCCGGCACCATCGCCTTCGATCGTGAGTTCAAGCTCAACACCTTCGACCTCGATGTTTTCACGAATACAGGCAATGTTCAGAGCAAAGATTTCACCCGGAACCAGTACATTCGTTTCTTGATTCTCGTTGAGCACCACAGCAGGTTCGAAAATAGCGTCATCAATCTCGCCATCATCGAAGTTCGGGTTCCCGCCTTCATCATCACCACTCTCAACGACGCCCGAATCCATGAGGATCAGTGGTCCAACGCCACCCCATGTTTCCGCGGCTTGGATCGCAGCGTCCGCATCGATGATACCGAAGCCATACTCATCACTGTGGCGGATCCCAGCAGCGTTGGTGGTCCAGAAGGTGGGCGAGGGTGGGCCTGTGTCATCCGGGTCGGTCTGGCCCAGGCCGAGGAATACGGATGGCCAGTACGATTTGGTGGTGTCGTAGAAGTCCGAACCGGCCGGGTCGGCGCCGGTGGTTTCAGGAACCATCGCGGTCTGCTGCAGGATCATCTGGATGTCACGCAGCGTGAGCGAGGGGTTCGCTTCAAGCATCAGGGCGATGATGCCCGACGCGATCGGGGCCGCGGCACTGGTGCCGTTGAACATACAGGTCTCGATGTCATCGTCGAGGAACCCGAGCCCGGGGATGACTGCGTTGCAATCAATCGCGTCCTGATCCTCGCCGTCGGCTTGCTCAATCGTCAGCACGCCCAGTCCCACAGCTGATGGGAACCAGCCCTGGTTGTTGGGGTCAAACTCCTGGGACAAGATGCTGTCCTGCGAGTAGGCACCGATGAATACCGAGGTGCCGGTGGTTGAGTACCCCGAAACCGCGTTGCTCTGGCCCACCGATGCAATCGCGATGGTCCGCGAGAGCGAAGTCAGCGAGCTGTACTCGGTACGATCACCGAAGTGACCGCTCCATCGCCAGCCCAGGCCGTCGTCTGGGACACCATCCAGAATGAAGACATCGGGGATGCCGTCAAAGTCGTTGTCCGCTGGGTCGAGGCCATCGATATCGAGGTAGCCATACGGGTCGACGGCGGGATCAACGCCGATGCCGGGCAGGCTGATTGCGTTGCCGACCGCGAGGCGATCGAAGCCCTGGAAATGGCTGTCGTTGCCAGCCGAAAAGACGAAGATGCGTCCATCACGGTTGCGTCCGAGACGAATGCCCTGATCGAGGCCGATATCCACAATGCGTGCCAAACCCGAGTGCGTGATATTGGGGACGACGATCTCGTAATCGTCAGGGAAATCAACAAGCACCTTGCCAACGCTGTTGGGGGGGAAGCTGCCGCTTGCCGGGCCCCACGAGTTGTTGATGATCTGGATGTCGTTCAATGCGTGGGATAGCGATTCGCCCTGATCGATCGAGTTGCCGTTGCGGAGTGAAACGAGCGTCGAGTTGTACGCGACGCCAGCACCCTGCAGTCCGTTGTCGCCTTCAGCGGCAATCAGCCCGGCAACACTCACGCCGTGGGAGTAGGTGTGGTTGTATGGGTCGGTCGGGATTGACAGATCGAAGTTGGTCTTCAACGCCAGGTCGGGGTGGATCTCAAGAACACCCTGATCGTCAACGCGATAGAAGCTGTTCTGGAACGCCTCAAGCACACCAACGGTCACGCCAGCACCCGAGTAACCGCGTGCGTAGGCCTGATCGATCATGTGGTTCCCATCGAAGGGAGCCGGGAAGAGCGCTGGGTTGTTGAAGATATGCCATTGGAACGGCGCATTCGGGTCGGTCGTAATCACTGGGCCACCCATGCTCAGCGCTTGCAGCGGTTCGCGGTAGGCGACCTCGGTCCAATCAACCCCTGCTTGGGCTTCGAGACGCTCGACCAGGACGATCGCGTCCTCGACGGTCGGGGTGTCGATCACGAACACATTGTCCATACCACTGAACTTGCGGTAGGTGAACTGGCCCTGCTGTGCGGAGGTGAGATTCGCGGTCGCTGAACTCAACGCACGCTGCAGAATCTCCTCGTTGCGGGCACCGACTGAAATCTGTGCATAGACCTGCTTGACGACATTGAACTCGGGCACGGCAGGGTTAATGACACGAACCGCGTCTGAAACCTTGGCCTGCGGTTCTGCGATCACAAACTCGGCATCGGTGTTGCCGAGCTTGACCTTCATGGGCTTGCCTTCGAGGACATTGTTCGATGCATGCGTGGCACCGGTGCCCTTGGCACCAGATGCTGCACCGTTGGCGGTCGCTGTTTGTGCCGCCGCCGGGGCTGCAAAGCCGGCGACAAGTCCCGCTGTTGCCATCAAATACATCGCCAGATGGCGTCTGTTTGACGAGCGGGAGGGGTGCATAGCTATACGAGCATGCTGACTCATGGTGATCTCCAGTGTGAGCGCTGTGTCAGGTGATTGGTGTCTTGGCCGATTATAGAGTAAACCACTCTGGTTTGTTGTCAAAATCGGCTCGAAATGGCCCGCGAGGGCAGTTTTGGCCTGATCGCGGCAATCGTCTTGAGCAGAAAAGCCTTGCGGCAACGATACCCCACTTCAGGAATCGATACGAATGCGGAAAGGCCCCGGTTGCGAGAGAAACGAACGAATCAGACGCCAGGCTGCGTCATTGAGCGGGGATCGAGCAGCTCATTGAGCCGATCCGGTTCAAGCAAACCCTGCTCAAGTGCCAATGCCCGGACCGTCTTGCCTTCTGCAAACGCCTGATACGCGAGCTTCGCTGATGCGTCGTAACCGATGACAGGGACGAGGCTTGTGCACATGGCCAGGCTCCCCTCGATTAGCTCTGCACAACGCTCGCGATCGGGCTCGAGCCCCTGAATCAGACGCTCGTTGAATGTGTCGCACGAACCAGCAAGCAGGGTGATCGAATCCAGAATGTTGGCGATCATCATGGGCATAGCGACATTCAGGTCCAGCAATGAGCCCACGCCGCCAAGCCCCCCGGTCATCACCGCGGTGTCATTGCCGATGACCTGGCAGGCAGCCATGACCACCGCCTCGCAGATCACGGGGTTCACTTTGCCGGGCATAATGCTCGAGCCGGGCTGTACTGCCGGGAGCTTGAGTTCACCCAGTCCACAACGGGGGCCAGAACCCATCCAGCGAATGTCGTTGGCGATCTTGGTCAGGCTCACCGCGATGGTTTTGAGCAGCCCTGAGACCTCAACGATCCCGTCCTTGGCATGCTGGGCCTCGAAATGGTTGCTGGCCTCACGGAACGCGATCCCGGTTGAATCGGTCAGGTCGGCACACACCAGGGCGCTGAAGTCGGGGTGGGTATTGATCCCGGTGCCCACAGCCGTTCCCCCGATGGGCAACTCGCCCAGGGTGTGCAACGCCCGGTGCAGGCGTTCCTCGGCATGATGCAGCTGTGAAGCAAACCCGGAAAACTCCTGACCAAGCCGGATCGGGGTCGCGTCCTGCAGGTGGGTTCGACCGATTTTGACGATCTCGTCCCACGCAGCGGCCTTCTCATCCAGTGCCTTGGCCAGCGCCGAGACCGCTGGCAGAAGTCGCGTCTGAATTGCCACGGCCGCGGAAATGTGCATCGCGGTCGGGAAGGTGTCGTTGCTCGACTGGCCCATATTCACATGGTCGTTGGGGTGGACCGCGTAGTCATTCTTGAGGTATTCGGGGTCCTTGCTCGATCCGACGCTGGCGCCGTGCTTGAGACAGACAAGGTTCGAGACGACCTCGTTGGTATTCATATTGGTCGAGGTGCCCGACCCGGTCTGAAAAATGTCGATCGGGAAGTGCCGGTGCAGACCGCCACGATCGGGGAGCCCGCCCAGGAGTTCCTCGCAGGCCTCGACAATGGCCTGCCCCTTGGCTGTTTCGAGCTTTTCGAGCTTCATATTGGCTCGGGCCGCGGAGCGTTTGAGCATCGCGAACGCTTCGATAACGGGCTCGGGAACAGGCCGTCCCGAGATTGGGAAGTTGAGCACCGCCCGCTGGGTTGAGGCCCCGTAGAGCACATCAGCGGGGACGGGCATCTCGCCCATCGAGTCTTTTTCGATACGGGTTGAATCAGGCGTCATCGCGGTGGTTGCCGACACGGTATTCTCCTTAGTACACGATCCTGGGGCCAGGTTCTGGCGAATCATAGAACAGGGTGTATCCAAGCTCAGGGCAACCGCACCGATTTCTGAGCGTATGACCGAGTATTCGACGGGGAGAACTATCGATGATCCAG
The DNA here is from genome assembly GCA_002364005.1 of Phycisphaerales bacterium UBA3190. GTDB lineage: Bacteria > Planctomycetota > Phycisphaerae > Phycisphaerales > UBA1924 > UBA1924. The sequence continues at coordinate 202,822 of DEXG01000023.1, read as the reverse complement.
CTCACACGCCACGCCACCATTTCCTGCTCGCTCCTGCTCGGGGCATGTGCGCTCGCCATATGCGGGAGCGAAGTTTCGGCGCAGAACAGCGCCCACCCTGACGCCAAGCCGGTTCTCCCAGAGAACCCGTACCTGAGTTATCGTGATCCATGGAGATGGGATGTGCGGTCACAGCTGTTCCTCAGCTCGGGATATATCCTCGCCGACAACCCAGACACGCCCGGCCTGAGCCACAATGAGACGGTGATATCCACACGCTGGACGCCACGTGAGATTGAGCTGGTTTTTCCCGTGGTGCGCGAAGGCAGTTTCTACTGGTCTCCCAATAAGGAGGTCGAGGTCAGCATCCGCTTCGATGATGTCAATGTCGGGAAAGATGTCAAGTACCTGGAGTTAGGCGTTGATTATCCGGTGGCCGAGAACAACGCGCCGATCCAGCAGAAGTTTGTCGATGGGACCTTTGCAGAGTACACGCATTGGAAATCTGGTGACATCCGGGGCGATTACCGGCAGCTGCACCTGAAGCACGACTCCCACATCGTCAGCGCGGACACGGTTTTCAATGACAAGCTGGCACGCGAGCTGCCATGGCCCGATGCATGGGCCCCTGAAGCCAACGCGTATCTCACACCCATCGTTGAGACCGTTGGCGCGCCGGTCGCCCCTGATGCCGAAGAAACCATCGACACCCTCGTGAAGTTCTGGATCGGCGAGGACACCGACCCCAAGTCCGGCCCTCAGCTCGATGTGGTGAAGTTCCTCACCGGCAAAGTGATCGAATACATCACCGTCCGTGGCCAGGCAACCGAGTATTCGGCCCGATCCACAGCTGGTGGATTCGCGTGGAAGGATTACGACAACAACCGACCATCGACAGTGGTGAGTGCCAACACATGGGGCGGTTTCATCGCTCGCCCCGCCGATGTGATCGCCAGGGAACCCCAGGGCTCGCGCTTCGATCTGGCGACGCTGCTGACTTCAGTGCTCCGCAGTGTCGGCGTGCCAGCAAGGACCGTGATCTGTGTCAATGAACTCGAAGATGACCCCTTGCTCAATGCCGTGGCCATGGTCGAGTTTGCGATGCATGACCCCGAACGGGATCTCACCTTCTGGGTTCCGATTGATGTCGACCGTGTACGACTCACGGGTGGACGATCATCTCAGTATCAGAGGAAATGGATTTACTTTGGGAGCCATGACGAGCTGAGCCACATGATCCCGATCGCCTACTACATCCACCCGCCGGCGCGATACGAAGCGTATCACTTGCCGCTGCTGTACGGGATCAGATCCGCCGGTGAGGGCCGGCTGCCCGAATACATGATCCAGGGGTTACTCGTCGACCCGATCGTCACGCCGGCAACAGGGCGGGATCGCCCACGCAGGGAAGAATAAGGTCGATCAAACGCCCGCGGGGACCACGCTGTTGGCGTGGATCGGTGCCACGACATCAAGCACATGCATCAGCACCATCGCCATGGTGCCCATCGCATCGATCTCGTGCACCATCGAGGCGTCGTACATATCGAGCACCGGGCGTGTGTCACGCTCGTAGATCTCCAGGCGCGTACGGATGACCTCTTCCTTGGCGTCATCGGTCCGCTTCTGCTGCAGGGCCCGCTGACGCAGGCGGGCGACCATCGCCTCTTTGTTCATCGCAAAGAGGTGGATCACGCCCAGCACATCCAGCAGCGGGTCGATCAGCTTGGCCTGATCAGTCGTCCGGGGCAGCCCGTCGAGCACCAGGAGCTGTGTGTCGGGGTCAAACTTCCCCGATTCGATCTGTTCGTTGGTGTACTGCTGCCAGAGCTTGATGGTCAGCTCATCGGGGACGAGCTCGCCCTTTTCCGAGTACGACACAAAGGTGCGTCCAAGCTCGGATTCACGATCGAGCGCTCTGAACATATCGCCCGTTGAGAGATGGTAAAACCCCGGGATATTCCCGAGCAGCTCGCCCTGGGTGCCCTTGCCCGCTCCGGGGGCACCAAAGAGCAACACGGTTTTGTATCGTACTGCCATCACCGGCTCCTGATCGCCTTGCGCGTTGCACGCGCTCTTGAGTCCTGCACGCCCATAAGTGGGTGTTCATCATAGGTCGGCACTTGCAAACACGAGCTTCATGAGCCGTACTCCCTGCAAGAAAGAAAACGGGCGTGACCCAGAAGGTCACGCCCGAGAATATGGCTGAAATCAGGAGTCTGTCGATTGTGCGGCTTACTGGCCGGCCTCGATCACTTCCTGCTGCAGGTTCATCGGCATCTCGCGGTACTCCTTGAACTCCATCGAGTTCGCGGCGCGACCCTGCGAGAGACCACGCAGAACCGTGGTGTAGCCGAACATCTCGCTCAGCGGGACATCCGCGGTGATCTCCTTGATGATCCCCTTGTCCTCGGTATCGAGGATCATGCCGCGACGCGACGACAGGTCGCCCGTCACATTGCCCAGGTAATCTTCAGGTGTGATGATCACAACCTTCATGATCGGCTCGAGCAGGATGCTGCCCGCCTTGGAGACCGCTTCACGCAGCGCCAGACGACCGGCCTGCTCGAACGCAACCTGCGACGAGTCGACATCGTGGTACTTGCCGTCCACGAGCGTCACCTTCACATTGATCAGCGGGAACGGGGCACTCACGCCGCTCTTGGCGGTCGTACGCACACCGGCCTCGACCGATGGGATGAACTCCTTGGGGATCGAGCCGCCGACGATGCCGTTGACGAACGCGACATTGTCCTTGAAGTCGATTCCGTCTTCCTCGGCCTGCTCCTTGGTGTAGGGCTCGATGTTGATGGTACAGTCACCGAACTGACCACGACCACCGGACTGCTTCTTGAACAGGCCGCGGCAGCCATCGGCCGAGCTGCGGATCGCCTCGCGGTAAGACACGCGGGGGCGACCAACCTCAACACCGATCTTCATGTCACGCACGAGCTTGTTCTTGATGATCTCAAGGTGAAGCTCGCCCATGCCCGCGATGATCGTCTGGCCGGTCTCTTCGTTGTACTCCGAGCGGAACGACGGGTCTTCGCGGCGGATGGTGACCAGTGCCTCTGACAGCTTGCGCTTGTCGTCGGCGGTCTTGGGCTCGATCGACATCGAGATCACCGGCTCGGGGAACTCCATGCGTTCCAGGACGATCGGGTCGTCGGTCGAGCAGAGCGTGTCGCCCGTCATCGAGCTCTTGATGCCCACCACGGCGACGATGTTGCCAGCGCCGACCGAATCCAGGGCCATGCGGTCCTTGGCGTGCATCTCGAAGATACGCGACGCGATCTCACGCTTGTTGTTCACAGGGTTGAGCACGCGGGTGCCCTTCTCGAGCTTGCCCGAGTAGACACGGACATAGGTCAGGTCGCCGTGGGTATCCGAGACAACCTTGAACACGAGACCCGAGAACGGGGCCGTGTCGTCGTGGGGGCGTGAGATCTCGATGGACTTGTCCTTGGGATCGGTGCCCTGGACCTCGGGGACTTCCTGCGGGTTGGGCAGGTAGTCGATGACCGCGTCGATCAGACGCTGAACGCCGACATTCTTCAGAGCCGAGCCACAGAGGACCGGGTTGCACTCGAGTGCGATGGTGCCCTTGCGGACGGCCTTCTTGATCATCTCGATGGTGATGGAGTCCTCGTCCTCGAGGTACTGCTCCATGAGATCATCATCGAGGGCCACGGCCGACTCGATCAGGTCATGGCGCCACTGCTCGGCCTTTTCCATGTACTCATCGGGGATATCAATCTCGGTCACGATGGCACCCTGAGACTCGATATCGAACTCGTAGGCCTTCATGTTGAGCAGGTCGATGATGCCACGCAGATCGTCACCCTCGCCGAGGGGGAGCTGCATCGCGATGGGGTTGGCACCCAGACGCTTCTTGATGGTCTCGAACGAGTACTCGAAGTTCGCGCCCAGCTTGTCCATCTTGTTGATCATGCACATGCGGGGAACCTGGTAGCGTTCTGCCTGACGCCACACGGTTTCGGACTGGGCTTCAACACCCTCCTTGCCGTCGAACACCGCGACCGCGCCGTCGAGCACGCGCAGCGAACGCTCGACTTCAATCGTGAAGTCCACGTGGCCGGGGGTATCGATCAGGTTGATCTTGTACTCAACGCCGTCCTTGGTCCAGGGGCAGGTTGTTGCTGCCGACTGGATGGTGATGCCGCGTTCCTGCTCTTCCTGGAGGAAGTCCATGGTCGCGGTGCCTTCGTGCACTTCGCCGAGCTTGTAGTTCTTGCCTGTGTAGTACAGGATGCGCTCGGTAACGGTGGTTTTGCCCGCGTCGATGTGGGCACAAATACCAATGTTGCGGATGTTTGAAAGGTCGGTGGCCATCGCGATTGTCCTTCTTGTTCTCGTTCTCGGTTCGCGTCGTTGTTGTGGTTCGATCGAACTGCTTGATGTCGGGTGATCGGTTGGGGGACTATCCCCTCACGGTGAATCGCCCTTCACTCGCATTGATGAGTTATGACTTGGTTGTGGTACGGGTGGTTGGCAGCGCTTTGACTGTTGTTGCAGCGCCTGTTGCACGCATTGCAATCACGAAAGATACCGGGCCGGTTCCGGGTCCGCTGAGTCTTCCATGGCGTGCTCCTCACTGCCGGGCCATGCCCGGGCTTGCGTCTGTTGCTCAAAGTCTTGTCAGCACAAGACATCCGGCGTGAATCACCAGCTCGACACCATTGTTGTCGCCAAACCGGAGGGTTTCATGATAATCGTAGCCACGAGACCCACCCGATCAAGAAAACGGGCCATAGCCATACCATTCTCGGACCTTTCTCTGGTCCTCATTCGCCCGCGAACTGACGCGCCCGACTCAGGTCAGCCGCGTTGAGCCCACGCAGCGGGTCAAGCCGAGTCTGCTCATGCAAGGCAATGGCTCGACGAGCCCAGTGCTCCGCACCCGCCGAATCGCCCAGATCCAGCGATACATCCATGAGCTTCAGTGCGATGCGTGGCTCATGAGGCGAGAGCCTTGCAGCGGCGACCCAATGATCCCGTGCGTGCCCCAACCACTGAAGACGATCTGCTGATTCGGGGAAGGCCGAGACCCGCCCGGACCAGATATTCCCCGCCCATCGGTGCCCCTGGGCATCCAGATCGATGCCCTCAAACAAGCCCGCGGCCTGATCCCAGAACGCCACGGAGCGGTCGTTTTGCCCGCTGCTCTGGGCCACCGAGGCCAACCAAAGGAGCTGTTGGGAGAGCGAAATCCGGGTTGGAGTGTGGCTGGGGCGTGCATCGAGGGCCATCTGAAGCCGTTCGATGCTGGTGAATCGGGCATCGACCTCCGCCTGATTGAGGGTCGTGATGATTGAATCAAGCGAGGCGGAAACCGGACGCCCAACCAGATCCTGGAGCATCGAGCTGATCGTGTACAACTCACGCTGCGGGGCGCTGCTGAACTCCAGTTCATCGACCGCAGACCGAACCTGCGCAATCCCAGTCGCCTGAGCCGCGGCACCGTGCAGCGCCCGTTCCCACGCATTGATCGGGCCCCAGCGAGCCAGAAGCACCATAGCAACAGCGAGGATCCCCAGGAAGCCCGGGAGTGCGGCACGCGGCTTCCTGCCCGATTGGCCCGGCAGGTTGCAGGCGATTCCGATCGACAGGGCCCAGAGCGGGGCGGACACGATGAGGGTGCCCGTGACTTCCAGCATCGCATGCAGCGTGAACACGACCGCCGCAACCAGCAACCCACGGCGAATCGAAGCATCGGGGATTCCAGATCGGATAATCGTGATGCTCAGCCCGCCCCAGAGCACCGCTCCGCCCAGCAGGGCCAGCATCCCCTGGAGGGTGAGCACCCCTGTCTGCATCTGCATGGCCATCAGCGTGGGCAGCGCGACGAGCAACAGGGCGAACTTCATGTTCCGATCACGCGCCTGCGAACCATGCCCGCCCTCATCTGCTTGGGCGTCACGCTGGTCGGTGAGCCCCAGCAGCGAACGCAGGAGCAGCCCACTGATGGCGATACCACCCAGCCCGAGCGTGGCGATCCAACTGATCAGGACGCTGTGCGGGCTGGCGACATCCTCGGGGCTCAGTTCCGGTTTGAGCAGCGTGTACTGGTCCTGGAACATGCCCGGGCCACACCCGAGCAGCGGGTCGTGGATCCAGATGCTCAGCCCACCGATCAGATACTGGAAGCGGAAGAGCAGACTCCGTTCGCCGAGCCCCTCGCCGATCAAGCCGCGAATGACCAGCCCGAGCAGAACCAGCCCGCATAGGGCGATCACGGTGCGGCCCCGCAACAGGTTTTTTCGGGTGACGATCGAGACCGCCACAAGCCCAATCCCGATCCCGAACACGCCGATGCCACCCTTGGATCCGGTCATCAGCAGGGCGCCAAGCGAGATGACTGCAGCGATCCCGCCCATGATCGCGATGCGTCGATGCCCCCGCCAAGCCGAGAGCGTGATAGCCAACAAACCCGCACCTGATGCGGCGGCGAAGCTGGCGAAGACATTCGTCAGCCCAAACCAGGCGATCGGTTCAGGGTTCCGCAGGCGCCGTTCGTACGCGAGGGCCTCGAATGACTGCTCGCTCCAACCCCGAGCCGCATAGAACGCATCACGCCCCTGTTCGAAGGCCTCGATGGTCTGTGGGTGAGAGATGAAGACCTCGAACACCCCGACCGCTGCGAGCATCATCACAAAGCCAATCGCCACCGTGCCGATCACACGCTGGGCCCCGGGCAGGGTGTGGGCCTGGGTTGCAACGAACAGCACGCAAACCACCGCTGCGATGCTCGACGCTGGGAGTACGCGCTCGACATCAATCAACGCGTGGTACCCGAGCGCCATGAGCCCGATCAGCAGCAGGGAGGAGACAAGGCCTGAAGGAGCAAACCCACGCAGGTGTTGCCCGATCACGAACACGATCGAGGCGAGCAGGATCCCCGCATGCAGCAGCAATGCCCAGCGCGGGGTCAGCCCGATGAGTGGGGGAGAGAATACAAACGGGTCGCTCTGCCACCACGGGAACGGATCGTGCTCGATCATCGCCCGGGCGATGCACAGCATCGCAACCACCAGCAGGCCCAACCATGCGACCCGATCGCCGAGCGTCAAGGGGTGATGAGTCTCATCCATCGCTCGTGTCCATCCGTTTGTTCGGCGAGCGGTACTCGAACAACGCAATCGCCCCGATCAGGGCCAGCACCTGAACACCGAGCATGATCGCCTGCCATGGCAATGCCCGGGTCATCAGCAGCCCCGAGATCCCCGTGGCCAGCGTCAGGGCGTAAATCACGAGGATCGTGCTGCGGGCACCGAGCCCCCGGTCTCTCATGCGATGCGAGAAGTGCTGCATGTCCCCGACGAACGGGCTCTTGCCTTGCGAGATCCGGATGAGCGTCACAGACACAAAGTCATACAGCGGCACCGCGAGGATCACCAGCGGCATGAGCACCGCGTACCAGCCGCTCGGTGCATGGCCCGCCTCCTCGATCGGGGTGTAGGTCGTTCGAACGGTCAGGAAGGCCAGCAGCAGCCCGATGATCAGCGAGCCGCTATCACCCATGAAGATCTTTGCAGGCGGGAAGTTGAACACCAGGAAGCCCAGCACAGAACCCACGAGCAATGCGCAGATCGCCGCCACGAACCATTGCCCGTTGAGCAGGGTCGCGATCAGCAGCATGGTGCCCGCGATGACCGCGATGCCTCCACTGAGCCCATCCATATTGTCGATGAAGTTCATCGCGTTGATGATCGCCGTAAACCAGAGCACGGTGATCAGGATGCTCAGCCATGGCCCGCCGACATACCCATCGAGCAGGGTCATCAGTCGCGTATCAAAGAACACCGCGAAGATCAGCCCGGGCACCAGCATGATCACCAGCTTGAGCCAAGGACCCATCGGGCGGCGATCGTCGATCAGCCCCAGCACATGCAGCCCCAGCAGGCACCCGATGAGTGTCCATCCCAAGGGCAGCTGCGATTTCAATCCAGGTAGATAGGCACCCATGGGTTCCAGTACGCTTGGAAGTGACTCGGCATCCAACAGCCCAAACCCGACTGCCGCACAAATCATCGGCAGCAGTACGCCCATCACGATCGCGATCCCGCCAGTATTGGGGATGCGCCGAGACGCGGCTTTCACTTGCCCCTCGATCGGTGCACTGTCAAAGGCACCGGCACGGTGGCTCAGGCGCAGCACAACCCAGGTCGTGGGCAGCGAGATCAGCAATCCCGCACCAATCAGCATGACAATGAGCAGTATCACGGGCTCAGTGTAGCGTCCGGGGCATTCTCAGGGCCGATGAACCGGGGCAGCGGCTTCTTGAACACTTTGGTCCGCACGAACATCGCCAGTTTCGACCCGCCCAGAATCAGGGCAAAGACAAACAGGGCGCCCAAGCTCATCCAGATCGTGCGTTGCGGGTACGGGCCCAGCTTGTCCACGAGCGACACGCCATCGTGGGTGCCCGAGCCGAGATACGAATAGTTCGTGCCCAGCAGCGCGTTGAGCCCGACCGTGGCCGCCGCGTAGACCAGGCCCCAGATGCTCGCGAACCGGAAGTCCCGCCCGTTCGGGCGGTACCCCAGCACGCTGATGTCGTAGACGGCACACCCGACGATCTGCAGGTGGTTGAGCCAGTAGATATAGAAGGAAAGATCGGTATACCCGACCTTGATGTAGGGCGTGAAGAACACCTGGGCACTCAGACCAATGCCCCAGAAGCAGGTCAGCGCCCGCGCGTTTCGATTCAGCGTGAAGAGCTGCCACGCCGCGATCCACACGCCCAGTCGGCACATGTGCAGCGGGAGCGAATCCTGCAGATCAAAGTAGACCATGCGGCGGGCAAAGATAAACCCCTGCGTCAGCAGGATCGACCAGGCCAGCAGCTTGCGAAAGTTCGCCTCGCGACGCCCGCCCGACTCAAGATCGCGTCGCAGCAGCTGCTTGCCGATGATGCAGAAGGCGGCCATCGAGCCGATGCAGACCGCGAGCACCACCCAGTGAAACCCGGTGAACGCACGAAACTCGGTTGCCCAGTCATACGACGGGAGCGGCGTGGGAAAGGGGCTGATGGTGGGGGACGACTGCATCGTTGAGAATGGTATCAAACTCAGGCGGGCGCGTGCTCATGGCGAAGCTGCCCGCACGCCGCGGCAATATCCCGCCCCCGGCTGGCCCGGATGTGGCAGTTGACCCCGTTCTCGCGGAGGACACGCTGGAAGTGGTGCACATCGTCGCCGCCGGGGCGGTTGAAGGGCAGCCCCTTGACCTCGTTGTACCGGATCAGGTTCACATTGGCCCGCAGCTTACGCACGACCGCCGCCAGTTCCTCTGCGTGCTCGGGGCGATCGTTCACCCCCGCGAGCAGGATGTACTCGAGCGTGATCTCCCGCCCGGTCTTTTTGAACCAGGTTGAGCAGGCAGAAACGAGCTGATCGATCGTCGTGAACTGGGCCCAGGGGATGAGTTGCTTGCGTAGGGCGTCGTTGGGGGCATGCAGCGACAGCGCCAGTGTGACGGGCAGATCGAGCTGCTCAGCGAGCTTCTCGATCGCCTTGTGCATGCCGACCGTGGAGATCGTGATCTTGCGGGCGCTGATGCCCATGCCCCACGGGGCCGCGAGGGTCTTGGTTGCGTGGGTGACGGCCGCGAAGTTTGCCAGCGGCTCGCCCATGCCCATGAACACCACATTGGATATGCGGCCCACGCCCTTGAGCTGGTTGAGTCGCCAGACCTGCTCGACGATCCGACCGGCTGACAGGTTCCCATCGAGCCCGCCGATGCCTGTGGCACAGAACTTGCACCCGACGGGGCAGCCGATCTGGGAGCTGATGCAGGCGGTCTTGCGATCGGTATCCAGAGCCGGGATCATCACGCACTCGGTCTGGCGAGCGGTATTGGAGTAGGGCATCTGCTGATCGAGGATCGGCAATCGGGCGCTGTGCTCGACCGCTGCCTCGTCCGCGGCCACCTTGTTGGTCTCGATGTCATCGGGCCACTCGATGAGCAGCTTCTGCGTGCCATCGGTCGCCAGCTGATGGGCCACGGTTGGCCCGGACAGGAAGGTCATCTGATCGGTCAGAAGGGCCCGATCCTTGCCCGAGAGGTTGGACATCTGGGCCGGATCCACAACGCCCTTCTCGTAGACCCACTCGAAGATCTGCTTGGCGCGGAACTTGGGCATGCCATGCTCGATGCACCAGTGCGCCAGCGACTCGGGGGTGTGTTCGAAGAAGTGATTGGTAGGGTGTTTCATGAGTCGCCGCCTGTGCTGATTGTGAGCGGCACCGCCACCATCCCATACTCGCCCTGTGTGATCTCGGGTGCTTCGACCCGCACGCGCCGATCCCGGTGATCGATGTCGTGCTGCTCCATGAGTTTTTTCAGACTCAGAGGCAGCCCGAACTCGACCGTTTCCTCGAACACATCCGCGAGGTGCAGCGTCGCTCCGTGCTGCTCGACAAAGTGTCGGCAGATGGCACTCACCAGGTCCTCGGGTGCCGAGGCCCCCGCGGTGAGCATGATGCGTTCGTTCCCGGTTGGATACCAGCTCGGGTCCAGCTCGCGGACATCATCGATCCGCACGCCCCGCGTCCCCGAGTTGGCCGCGATCTCGGTGAGTCGCACCGAGTTGGATGAGTTTCGGCTCCCGACCACGATCACGAGGTCGCAGTGGGGGGCGATCTGACGCACCGCCGCCTGTCGATTGGTCGTCGCGTAGCAGATGTCCTCGGTTGGGGGCTCCTTGATGTTCGGGAACGCGGACTTGAGGGCCGAGATGATCAGGTTCGCATCATCAACCGAGAGCGTGGTTTGCGTGAGGTAGACCAGCTTGTCTGGGTCATCGATTTTCAGATGCTCGATGCACGCTGGTGATTCGACCACCTGGGTCTGTTCCGGGGCTTCGCCGAAGGTCCCGATGATCTCCTGGTGGTCCTTATGACCCACGAGCAGGATCTGATAGCCCTGGCGGGCATAGCGGATCGCCCGAGAATGGACCTTGGTAACCAGCGGGCAGGTCGCGTCGATCGAACGGAGCTTGAGTGCATCCGCTTGGGCCCTGATCGCCGGTGACACCCCGTGGGCGCTGAAGACCACGATGCTGCCTTGGGGGACCTCACTCAGATCGTCCACGAAGATCACGCCCCGATCGACGAAGCGATCAACGACATGCTTGTTGTGCACAATCTCGTGGTAGACATAGACCGTTTCGTCCTCGCCGACGATGTCCAGCACCTGATCGACGACATCGATGGCCATGCGTACGCCGGCACAGAATCCACGCGGGTTGGCGAGCACGATCTGCATCGTGCAATCGTAGTCTCTGTCGGCTACACCGGTTCACGGAATCTCGACAACACTGCGAGGGGCAGGCCTAGACTTGGGACCGGGCTCGGAGCAGCCCAGAGACAGATGAGGATCATCGCATGAACCCGAACAACCGCGTTCACTCTGTATTCCTGCTGGCCATGGCGAGTCTCGTGCTCTCCATGTGGACACCAGTCGTCTCGGCGCAGCCCGTAACCGAGGCGGAACTGGTCGAGCGTATTGAGGTCGCTGAACAGAGCATGCGACGCTTTGGCATCGCCGAAGCGCCCGCCAAGACTCCCGGCGCCTTTCGCCTCACCACCTACAACATCGAGAACCTCTTCGATGATGTCGACGACCCAACCCTGAGCGGCGACAACGAGGACATCGACGACGCCAAGCCGCACCATCAGATGCTGGCCGCTGCTCGTGCGATCCGCCAGGTCGATCCCGATGTGCTCTGCATCGAGGAGGTCGAGTCGATCGACGCCCTCAACGCCTTCATTGAGAAGTACATCCCCGATATGGGGTATGAGCATGTCATCTCGCTCGACGCGGGCAACTCACGCGGCATCGAGAACGCCGTCCTGTCCCGCTATCCCCTGAGCAACCCCGAGCTCTGGATCGGCAAAGAGCTCGGCGGCGTCCACCCGGACAACTACGGACCCAATGCAAAGAACTACTACGCCGGTGAGCCCATCGCTTTCCGCCGCTCGCCACTCAAGGTCGATGTCGAGATCCCGAGCGGGGACGAACAGGGCAGCAGCTGGACGCTCACCCTCTTCGTCGTGCACCATAAGTCGGGGTATTACAGTGGTTACTGGCGAGAAGCCGAGGCCCGCACCATCGCCAAGCTTGCCCACGACATCGAATCGGAGCACCCGGGTCGACCGATCGTGATCCTGGGCGATTTCAACGCCCAGCCCAGCGACGAAAGCGTGAAAATCTACCTCCGGGACGGGTTTAACGATCTCTTTGCAAATGCCCGCCCTGGGGACAAGTCCGCAGTAACCCACGAATCGAACCGCCGCATCGACCTGATGCTGCTCAACGAAGCCGCAAAGGCACGCATGGTAAAGGGTTCTGGCTTCGTGCTGGGGACGGCGGCCAGGCCAAGCGGGGTCAACTGGCGAGATATGACGACGTTTGAAGGCTACGCCGCAGATCATTACCCGGTCTCTAGCGAGTTTCGTCTGAACAACTAGCCGCTACCCTTCTACGCTTGACCGAACGATGATTTGCCTCTTCTCTCGATTCAGGTAGAATCGAGAGCACACTGACTGAGAACCCCGCAGGGAACCGCGATATGGACAACATTAAGCCTTGGCAGATCATCCTGATCCTTTTTGCATTTGCGGCTCTTGGGTTTTCGATTTTTAAGTTTGCTATCGGGTCGGATCTTGAATCTCAGCTTGCCAACTCACTGACACTCGTTGATGTAGAGACCGGTCAACTTTATTCGGCAAATATCACCGGTTCGAGAACACTCCTCATCCCGGCAACGAGACCGGATTCGGATCTGCAGGCCCTGATCCCGGTGTACGAAGAGAACGGCGAATGGTTCCTGTTCGAGCGATACCGTGGGGCCATCAACGATGTCAAAGTAACAACAGACGCAGTCCCAGATCCAAACGGACCCGTCAAGATCCTTGATGAACCGAAGAAAGACTTCTGAAAACAACATCTCTCACTATCTGAGCGAATAACGAACAAGATCACCAACGAATGGGCAAGGTTATGAATATGCAAAAAAGAGCGTTCACATTGATCGAGCTTCTAGTGGTCATTGCGATCATCGCATTGCTTATTGGGATCCTTTTGCCCGCACTTGGGCAGGCTCGAGGTGCAGCGAGGAGAATCACCTGTGCCGCGACCCAGCGAAGCGCAGGGCAAGGGATGCAGACGTATGCACTCGATAATAATGAGTTCTATCCAGGTCCAAACTCGAGTGGCGCTCAACACAGGATCAACAGGGGAGCACCCGATCTGTACGGCATGAGCAGGAACACATCATCCACAACGCCGACTACGGTGTGGGACTGGATTAGCCCGTCATTGGGCGATTCGCTTGGCCTGTCAGTAAATCGTGCAGAGCGGACATCTCAAATCTTTAGTGACTTTGGGTGTCAAGAGGCACGGTTGTTCACGGACACCCTTTACGGTGGCTGGATCGACACCGCAGATTTTCAGAGGGTTCTCACTGAAGGACGCGGTTTCAAACAGATTAGCTATCTCACACCTGGTTCGTTCCACTTCTATTCGAGCGAACTGGGAGGAAATGCTCCCAGAATCCAGGGTAGCAATGTGCAATACTTTGTTGGCTTTGATGATCCGGCAACGACTCCTAGGTCATTCAAGCCGACTTTGAATCGTGTCGGTACTTCGATGTCCGGAAAGATCTTTGCAGCGGATGGCACGCGCTATCTCGCAGAGGAGCGTGGGACAGTGATCTTGGACTTTGATCTGAATCCCGTCGCACGAACATACAGCTCATTCGGTACGAGCGGACCGATCTATGATGATGGAACCAACGGGTCCAGAGCATATGGTCGAAATACAATTCCAAACTCAGAACTGAATGCTGAACTCTCGATTCGCCATCAAGATGCTGTGAATGCGTTGTACTTCGACGGCCATGTCGAGTCAATCAATAAGGTTGATATGTACACCAATCCAAACCCATGGTTCCCGACCGGTTCAGTTTTCACTGGCGAAAAGGCGACGGACGAAGCAGTCCGCTTTATGGAAGAGCAACAAGGCAATCGCTCGGTCGCAAAGATCTACTAAGTACTCCCGAATGGAAATCGGTTCCCGTACAACACACCCCTTCGCGGGGTGTTTTTTTATTTGCGACCCAAATATCCCATATTGCCTAATTTCACAGGTCGGCAGTGTTATGGGGCGGTAAATTATTTCCTGAAATCGGTGGTTTTTGGCTGATTTCTCCCGGCGGATTCGGGTGCTCGTGTATAATCGATCTCTGAGAGTGGACGGGCTCTGGGCGTGAGAACGCTCTTGGTTCGGCAAAATTAACGACTGAGTACAAACATTGAGAGTGGAGAGATCTCGTGAAATACACCGTTGCACTGATGACAATCGCGGGCCTTGCCGCATCAGCTTCCGCTGGTGGTCAGGTCATCGCTTTTACCAGCTTCGAAAACGCATTCGTCGGTGATCGCTATGTCGATCTCGGTGATGCCAGCATGGACCATGACCTGGTGAACAACGCCGGCCAGTCCGTTGTTGACTTCCTCGCCGACGGCGTCGAAATCGGCTTCGATTCGTACTACTACAACAGCCGCAACGATGTCGGCCTGACCGACGGCGACTTCGTCGGTGCCACAGACTTCACCGGCGTCGTTGGTTCATTCACCGACGGTGTGCAGGGCTTCCAGATGTCGGATGCCGACGGCACCATGCGGACCACCTTCGACACTGTCACCTCCCCCCTCGGCACACCCGGCCCTCGCGTCGAGTTCGAGTGGTCACTCTGCCTCGACTACTTTGTCCAGGAAACCGGCTGGGAATCCGATGACCGCATCCGCATCTGGGTTGATGCCGACGGCACCGAACTCGACATCGTCAACACCATGGGCAGCGATATCGATGACCTCGGTATCGAAGACGCATGGACCACCGGGTTCGTCAACCTGACCGGCTACGTCAATGTCACCCTCATGATTGAGCTCGAGTCCAACTCGGCATCCGAGGCAATGTTCCTTGACAACATCCTGTTCAAGACCGGCGTGCCAACCCCCGGCTCGCTCGCCCTTCTGGGCCTTGGCGGTCTGGCCGCGACTCGCCGTCGCCGCTAATCACAACAGGCACTTTTCGCCACATCACAGACTCCACGACCCGTCGCCTAACTCTGGCGGCGGGTTTTTTCTGCGCTATCGTCTATGACCCAACATACGACACGGCAAGGCCGGGAGAGATCACCATGAGTACCAAGCAGGCCATCGAATGGCTCCAAGCACACGAGAACGAATCCATCGATCGCATGATCCAGTGGCTCTCGATCCCTTCGGTCGGGAACAACCCGGAATACGACGAGCAGACCCGAGCGGCGGCCCAGTGGGCCGGCGATCACCTGCGTGCGTCGGGATTCGAGATCGAACTGTGCGAGACCGGCACATCTGAGAATCCCGGGCACCCGATCGTCATGGCGACGAGCCCCGGTGATGAGGATTACAGCGGGCCGCATATTCTGTTCTACGGCCATTACGATGTCCAGCCCGCCGACCCCTACGAACTCTGGGAGTCCGAGCCGTTCACGCCGATCCGCAAGCCCGCTGAGGGCCAGGTGGGCGAGCGCATCGTCGCTCGTGGCGCGTGCGATGACAAGGGCCAGGTCATGATGTTCCTCGAGGCGATGCGTGCGCTGCACGAGACGACGGGCAAGCCCGGCGGCGGCGTTCGTTTCACGGTCATGCTCGAAGGCGAAGAAGAGTCCGGCTCGGTCAACCTCGAGAACTTTGTGCGTGACAACGCCGAGCGCCTTGGCAAAACTGATGTCTGCGTCATTTCCGATACGGGTATGCTCGGGCGGGGTAAGCCAGCGATCACCTACGGCGTGCGCGGGCTCGCATACACCGAGGTCACCCTGATCGGTCCGGATCAGGACCTGCACTCGGGTCTCTGGGGTGGCAAGGTGCCCAACCCCATCAATGAACTCACGAAGGTGCTCTCGCAGCTCTGGGATGATGATCGACGCATCACGATCCCTGGGTTCTATGAGGGCGTCAAAGAACTCACAGAAGACGAGCGTGCGATGTGGCGCTCGCTCAATGTCGATGACGCCGCGGCGCTGAAGGGGATCGGCCTGCCACCAGAAGCCGGAGTCGGCGAAGCGGGCTTCAGCTTCACCGAGCGAGAATGGGCCAGGCCTACATGTGATATCAACGGCATCATCGGCGGCTACACCGGCCCCGGCGCTAAGACCGTCATCCCCTCAAAGGCCAGCGCGAAGGTCTCGTTCCGCTTGGTCGATGATCAGGACCCGAGTGAGATCGCGAAGCGATTCTTCGCCTGGCTCGAAGAACGCACCCCCGCGGGTTGCAGGTGGGAGCTTGAGGACCACGGCGGTGGGGCAGCGGCCACCTGTGCGACCGAGTCAGCACCACTACGAGCAGCCGCACAGGCCATCGAGGTTGGGACGGGTGTGAAGCCCGCGATGATCAAGTCGGGTGGTTCGATCCCGGTCGCCGGGCTGCTGAAGGAGACGCTCGGGCTGGAGACGATCTTCATGGGCTTCGGGCTCGAGGATGATCGGGTGCACTCACCCAATGAGAAGTTCGAACTCGATTGTTACCGCTTGGGTGCACGGTCCCATGTCGCCATGGTGGAGCAGCTGCACAATATCGCGCAGTTCGAGTAGGCGTTCATCAAGCTGAGCTTCAGGCGGCCTGGGTGGCCTGGGATTGGGCGTCGATCGCTTCGCCAACCTCCAGCGCCGCCTGGCTGGCCTGTTCGACGGCTTCGATCGGGTCGTCATCGAGAATCTCGATCTCCCCCTCTTCTTCAGCGATGTGCCCCTGGATGCGAGCCAGATAGAGCTGCTTCTGGTATTGCAGGGCCTTGACCCGATTGCGCAAATCATGCAGGTCGGTCTCATGCTCGATGACATTGGCGAAGACACGCAGCATCGCGAGCACAGTGATTGAACTGCCGATCAGGCACATCAGGATCATGGTGTTGCTGAGGGGAACCATACTCGGATGATCGTCGATCCCGATAAGTTTCTTTGAGGAGATGCACCGGTTTGGTGCATTGATCGTAGAATATTGGGTATGACTCGCCCCACACGAGTGAAGAGGGGCTCCATGCAGGAGGCGTGTGCCATCGTGGGAAGTCTGGTTTTGCTCCGAAAAAGAACGATTCATTGGTCTGCCTATGCCCGCATGCTTGGGCTGATGCTGCTTCTGGTGTGCCCGCAGCGTGTTTTTGCCCAGGACGAGCAGGGGCAGGGCGATGAGGTACAGCTCAATGTGGCGAACTTCGGGATCGGGGGGCTGGCCCGCGAGGGGGAGTGGGCTGGCGTCCAGGTCCAGATGCAGGATCTTGGCTCAAGCAGCCGGGACATAGTGCTGCGCCTCGAAATCCCAGATGAAGACGGCGACCTGACCCAGTACGATCGAGTTGTCACCGCCAACCCGGGCGTGGTCCAGAGCTTCTGGCTCTACTGCTGGCTCCCGTTCAGGAGTGCCGGTTCTGAGTACACCCTGAAGGCCTTTGAGGCGATCGATCAGGGCGGCAGTGACAATCCCGCCGAGATCGGGTTTCGGGCCGGTCGAATGCTTGGCTCCTATCAGGTATACAACCCGCAGATCCAACCCGCGAATGTGGGGCTGCTTGGCGTGCTTGGGACCTACCAGCTCGGGCTTGAGCAATACGGTTACACCATCAGTGCCAACCCTTGGATGCTCTTTGCTCACGAACTGCAACGCACCTCGTCGGGCTTGACCATCGACAATCTTCCTGATCGCTGGCAAGGGCTGCGATCGCTCGACACCATCGTCTGGTCCACCGCGACAACCGCTTCCCATGACCCCGGCCGACTGACACCCGAGAAGGCCAGGGCCTTGCGAGAATGGGTCCAGCGGGGTGGGCATCTGGTCGTGGTGCTGCAGAGTTCGGGCGACCCGTGGTACCTCGGTTCGCATCCGTTGCGTCCGTTGCTGCCCGCTGTTGAGACCCCCAAGCGCCTCGAGGGTGTCGATCTGGAGCGGTACCGCACACTTATTACCGAAGATGCAGAAACACCGCTGCCCTCCAACGCGGTGGTGTATTCGTTTACGCCAGCCGAGGACGCGGCGCAGCATGAAGCCATGCCGATCCTCAAGAGCCAAGACGGCGAAACCGTTGTCGTCCGCCGCCTGCTCGGCTCAGGGATGGTGACGGTGGTGGGGTTGCCGCTGAATCACGGGCAGCTTCGGCGTGTGGGTGCACCGGATGCTGAAGCATTCTGGCACCGTGTCCTGGGGCTGCGTGGCGATGTCAAGCGTCTCGACCAGATGAGCAAACAGGAAACCAGCGATGTGCAACGCCGCTCGCCCCTCAGCTTTGACGAGGGGATCAGCCGAGCCATCAGCAAGACCGGCACCGCGGTGCAGGGCGTCTTCTTCGGTGTCGTCGTCTTCGTGCTCTACTGGGTGATCGCAGGACCGCTCGGGTACGCGATCCTCAAGCAGAGGAAGCTGACCCAGCATGCCTGGATCGGGTTCGTGGCCTGTATTGCCGGGTTCACGACCATCGCCTGGCTGGGCGCGACCGCGATGCGACCCAAGCGAGCCAATATCTCGCATCTCACTTTCATCGAACAGGTGGCGGGCCAGGACATCCAGCGTACCCGTTCATTCTTCAGCGCCATGCTGCCCAGCTATGGGCAGGCAACCGTTTCGACCATCGACCCTGAGCAAGGGACCGGGTTTGGTGTTCAGGATTCCACCGATCTGCTGATCCCATGGGGATCGCCCGATACCGGGTCGGTCCTGGGCGGCGGTTTCCCAGACAACTCGGGCTATCGCGTTCAATCACGCTCGCCCGCGGCCCTCAGCGTCCCGACGCGGGCAACGGTCAAGTCGTTCATGAGCGACTGGGCCGGCGACTCGGGCTGGGGTATGCCCTATGTGGTGGGGGAGCTGGGCGACATCGGTCAGGCACGCCTGTCAGTCGAGGGGCTTGTCGTCAGCGGGAAGGTCGCACACAATCTCCCGGCACCAATGAAAGATGTGCGGGTATTCGTGATCTCGCGAGAAGCACCCATCAACCGGGTTGGGCAGGAGTTCGGGCGACGCATGATCGCCCAGGCCACGGTGTACGCCCCGGACTTCGGTACGAACGGATGGGAGCCCGGCAACGCGATCGAGCTGCGTGACATCACCAGCCTGGATTCTTCGGGGCGTCGCCAGCTGCAACAGAACTACTTCGAAACCGCTGTGCGATACGGCGTGGACAACAGCGGGTTGACGACCAACCGCGGCTCGCTCACCGATCGGCTGGTTGCCGGGCGATTCATCACCCAGTTCGAGCCCCCGCGATTCGGCGCTGCCACCAGCGACCCCGTCGGCGATCGGCTCGCCACCCGCCGCGTAATGCACGGCTGGGACCTGGGACGGTGGTTCACCCAGCCCACGGTTATTATCACCGGCGTAGTCCAGATCGAGAAGGACGAGGCCAGCGAGGACGCGATGCCGACGCCGGTCTGGGTCAATGGCAGACGCGTACCCGCGACCGGCACCACCGTGGTCACCTGGGTCTACCCACTCGACCCGGCGCCGCCCGCGTATCCCGTCTTCGATCGAAGCGGCGAAGAGAATATCAACATAGATTCGAACTGATCGGTACCCCTGACGAAAGCGAACGCACGATGCCGATGATCGAGACCATCAACCTGACTAAGCGTTACGGCGACCTGATTGCCCTCAATGCCCTCAACCTCACGATCAATGAGGGCGATTGCTTTGGGTTCATCGGGCCCAACGGCGCGGGTAAGACCACCACGATTAAGGTGCTGGCCACCCTGCTCAAGCCCTCGTCCGGTCAGGCCCAGGTCGCGGGCCTCACCATCGGGTACCAGAACCGCCAGATCAGGCCGCTCATCGGGTATGTGCCCGACTTCATGGGTGCGTACCAGGACATGGTGGTCCACGAGTACCTCGAGTTCTTCGCAGCCGCGTACAACATCAACGGCTCGCAGCGCAAGAAGGTCGTCAACGATGTGCTCGAACTCACCGACCTGACCTACAAGCAAACCGCTGAGGTCAACTCGCTCAGCCGAGGCATGCAACAACGCCTGAGCATCGCCCGCGTGCTGCTGCACGATCCCAAGGTGCTGCTCATGGACGAGCCCGCATCGGGCCTCGACCCGCGTGCCCGCATCGAGATCCGGGAGCTGCTCAAGGAACTCAAGCGGATGGGCAAGACCATCCTGATCTCCAGCCACATCCTCCACGAGCTGGCGGAGCTGTGCAACACGGTTGGCATCATCGAAAAGGGCGAGCTGCTCTTCAACGGCTCAGTCGACGAGATCCTGCGGAGGGCCAAGGTGGGGCATGTGGTCCACATCGGGGTCGCCGAGCGGATCGAAGCGGCATCCAAGGTCCTTGAGACCATGCCCGGAGTTGAGAAGGTTGGGATCGTCCAGGGCGACGGCACCGCCCTGGGCGGCGGGTCCACCCAGCTTATCCACGCCCACTACGATGACCGCCTCGGTGGCAACTACACCGATATCCCAAATGTCCTGATCAACAACGGGTTCCGGGTCACGCACTTCCAGGAAGAGCCGGTGAACTTGGAGACGGCGTTCATGCGACTGACCAAGGGGCTGGTGCAATAGGGCAGTTCTACGATATCCATTCGTAGAGTTCATCAGGCTTACGCGCGTTGGAACGCGGATTCAGAGCCGCAAACGCATCCTTCGGCGTGTGGTTCTGGTACCATCTTTCCAGCGCTGATATTGCGCTGAGCAGATTCGATATGGAGACTATGCATGAAATCGCTGATTCCAGCCGTGCTTTTGGCAGCAGCTTGTTCCACATGCCTTGCCGCACAGCCGACCACCGAATCCCGCCCAGTTACCGAGACGATCCACAGCGAGCAGGTGACGGACAACTACCGCTGGCTTGAGGGCGACAACAGCGACCCGCAGAACATGGGCCAGCTCACCGATGAGGTCGCCAGCTGGACCGACGCTCAGAACGGGTACACCCGCGATGTGCTCGATAACCTGCCCGGCCGCAAGGCGTTGGAAGAGCGTCTCCGTGAACTCATGGAGGTGCCCAGCATCGGCGCACCGTCGGTCTATGGCAACCGCTACTTTTACTCCAAGCGCGAGGGGACACAGCCCCAAGCCGTACGCTATGTGCGTGATGGTCTCGAGGGCGATGAGCGGGTGCTGCTCGACCCGCAGCAGATCGACCCGTCCGGCCTGACGACTGTTTCATGGACCGCGCCGAACAAGGACGGTTCGCTCATGGCGTTCGGCATGTACGCCTCGGGCGATGAGAACTCGACGCTCTACGTGATGAATGTTGAGAACGGCGCGTGGCTGGCGGATGTCATCCCGGGCAAGGTCCGCCTCTCTGGGTGGCTGCCTGATAACTCGGGGTTCTTTTACCAGAACCTGGAGGATACTGATGACGCCTACTCCAGCGTCATGAAGCTGCACAAGCTCGGCACGCACCATCGTCAAGACAAGGTCTTGTTCCGTCAGAAGGACATCGAGTTTTTCTACGGCAACTCGGGCAAGAGCGACGAAGAGATCGAGGCCCTGCGGACGACATGGGGGCCATTCGGGGTTCCTTCAGAAGATGCCCGCTGGATGGTCGTGGGATACTGGACCGGCACCTCGGGCCTTGATATGTGGGTCGCGGATCTCGATCGGTGGTTCAGGACGGGCGAACTGAACATCAAGCCGATGGTGATGGGCAAACAGGGCCGCATCGGCGGCATGCACTACGACGGCAACCGCTTCTACATGCAGCACTCGTTCGAGGCACCCAACGGGACGGTCTCGATGATCGATCTCAACAACCCGTCGTTTGAGCACTGGCAGACCGTGGTCCCCGAAGACAGCAAGCTGGTTATCAAGGGCACCTCGTTTGCCCGCGGCATCATCGCCGTCGACATGCTCGATGCCGCCAAGACCCGCATCGCGCTCTACGACATGAATGGGAAATCGTTGGGGGACCTGGCCATGCCGGGCATCGGCAGCGGGTCGCTGACGGTCTCGGACGATCGCACCGAAGCGTTCCTGAGTTTCTCAAGCTACAACATGCCACGCAGCATTTACCATGTCGATCTGGCCACGGGCGAGCGGGAGCTGTGGGCACGCCCCGATATCCCGGTCGACCCATCTATGATCGAGGTCAAGCAGGTCTGGTACGACTCGAAAGACGGCACGCCTGTCTCGATGTTCATCGTGCACAAGAAGGGGCTCGAACTCAACGGCAAGAACCCGACGATCCTCTATGGCTACGGCGGGTTCAATGTCTCGCAGACCCCGAGATTTTCCTCGACCCTGTTCCCCTGGTACGAGAACGGGGGCGTGTTCGCTATTGCAAACTTGCGTGGTGGCGGTGAATACGGCAACGCGTGGCACGAAGCGGGCATGCTCGACCAGAAGCAGAATGTGTTCGACGACTTCATCGCAGCTGGTGAGTGGCTCGTCGCCAATGGGTACACGAATCCAGACCAGCTCGGCATTGCCGGCGGCAGCAACGGCGGGCTC
>DEXG01000023.1:90345-180158 GCA_002364005.1 Phycisphaerales bacterium UBA3190 | reverse complement strand
GGCTCCTGACCGGTGCGGTGGTCGTCCAACGCCCCGACCTGTTCAGCGCCGTGATCAGCTCTGTGCCCCTGCTCGATATGGTCCGCTATCAGAACTTCCTGATGGCTCGCTACTGGGTGCCCGAGTACGGCACCGCCGAGAACCCGTCCCAGTACGAGTTCATCAAGAAATACTCGCCCTACCACAATGTCAAGCCGGGGACCAAGTACCCTGCCGTGCTCTTTACCGCCGGCGAGAACGACATGCGTGTGCATCCTCTGCACGCGCGGAAGATGGCCGCCCTGATGCAGAACTCGACAGGGTCCGACCAGAGTGAAGAACCCATCCTGCTCTGGGTCGATCGCGACGCTGGTCACGGGGGTGGAAAGCCGCTGCATCTGCGCATCCGCGATGTTGCAGACCAGCGCATTTTCATGATGTGGCAACTCGGCATGCTCGAGGAGTGACACCCCCGATGCAACAAACGCAAGGGGCACCCTGATCGGTGCCCCTTTTTCGTGGGCTATTCTTTGGTGTGTCCAAGTGTACAGAACAGATCGTGATTGTTGGGGCGGGAGCCGCGGGGATGATGTGCGGGATCATGACCGCCCGCTCCTGCAAAGAGGCGGGCATCAATCCACGCATCACCATCCTCGATGGGGCCAGGAAAATCGGGGCCAAGATCCTTGTCGCAGGAGGCGGACGCTGTAATGTGACGCATCACAAGGTGCTGCCCAAGGACTACGCGGGCGGCTCGCGAAACGCGATCAAGAAGGTGCTCAAGGCGTTCACGGAGCAGGAGACAATCGCCTTCTTTGCAGACCTGGGCGTGCAGCTCAAGCAGGAAGACACGGGCAAGATGTTCCCGGTGACCGACTCGGCGCAGACCGTCCTCAGTGCCCTGCTCAACGAGTGCGACCGTCTCGGCGTCCAGATCGTCCAGCCCTGGCGGGTCGGTTCGATCGAACCCGATGGGACGGGATATGTGATCCATCCAAGCGATGACCGCAACACCCCGATCTCGTGCGACCGGCTCGTGCTGGCCACCGGTGGCATGGCCCTGCCCAAGACCGGGTCCGATGGTGCTGGCTACCGATTCGCCAAGCACCTGGGGCACACCGTGACCGATCGCGTGTTTCCATCTTTGGTGCCGTTGGTCGTCGATGCTTCGGACACTTGGGTCAAAGACCTGTCGGGCATCTCGACCCGTTCGACCCTTGAGGTCCGTTCGGGCACGGGCAAACGCTTGGCCTCTTTCACCAATGAACTTCTCTGCACGCACTTCGGTCTGTCCGGGCCAGGCGTGCTCGATGTCAGCCGATGGTACCTCGACGCCAAGCAGAACGATCCGGACGCTTCGCTGGTCATCAACTGGTTGGGCGATGGGCGGTTCGATGAGCTGGATCAGCAACTCCAAACCCTTGGCAAGCGGACCGTCTCGGGCTGGCTCCGCGACCGTCTCCCTGAGCGCCTGGCCAAAGCGATCTGCCAGCAGGCCGGGGTTGACCCAACCGCGCCCGGCCACGCGATCTCCCGCGAGCAGCGTCGGGCCTTGGTCAAGATGCTCGTTGAATGCCCCGTCGCGATCGAACGGGATCGTGGGTTCACCTTTGCTGAAGTGACCGCCGGGGGCGTGCCGCTGAGCGAGATCGCGCCATCCACGATGCAGAGCCGCGTCGCTGACAACCTCTGGATCATCGGCGAGCTGCTCGATGTGGACGGGCGGATCGGTGGGTTCAACTTCCAGTGGGCCTGGGCGGGCGGCACCGTCGCGGGTCGATCGATCGCCGACTCGCTGACCATATCGGGCTAGGCGTGCTGAGGGGTCATCGCCCTGATCGCATCGAGGAAGATGTCGATCTGCTTGGCCGAGGTGCCCGAGCCGGGGCTGACGCGCACGCCGCCGTCTGAGCCGGTACCGATCGCCTCGTGCAGCAGTGGGGCACAGTGAACACCGCCACGCACCGCGATGCCGTGTTCGGCATCGAGCGTGGTCATTACATCGCGCGGGTGCGTGCCCTCGATGTTGAACAGTACGACGGGCGTGCGCCCGACGATGGTGGGCAAGCCGTAGATCGTGACCGAGGGGATGGCGTGGAGCCCCTTGAGGACCTGATCGGTCATGGCCATCTCGTGCTCGTGGACTTCGTGGGTCAATGCGTCAATCGCCGCGATCAGGCCCGCAAAGCCCACGGCATTGGAGGTGCCCGCTTCCAGCGCATCGGGCAGCTTCGTGGGCATCTCAAGCCCCGGAGCCATCGATCCGGTGCCGCCACGGCGTTGACAAAACACGCGGGTCTTGTCGCACTCATCTGGGTATGCGCGAGGGCTGACATAGAGCCCGCCCGTGCCCGTCGGGCCTCGCAGCCCCTTGTGACCCGCGAGCGGGAGCAGGTCGATATCCCAGCCCTGCACATCGATCGGGAAGTGGCCCGCCGTCTGGGCGGCATCGACCATGATCAGGATCTCCGGGTCGTGTGCCCGGACCGCCTTGATGGTCGCTTCGATTGGTTGAATCGTTCCAAGCACATTCGATGCATGCGAGAGCGTCATCAGGGCGGTGCAATCGGTGCACGCCTCGATCAGCTTGTCCGCGTGTACATATCCCTGCTTATCGCATGGCACGATGGTCATCGTGATCAGGTCACTCGTGGCGTAGCAGTGGAGGGTGCGGAGCACCGCGTTGTGCTCGATCGCGGTGGTGACCACATGGGGCTTGGTGCCGTCGCACCGGTTCCGCATGTCGGCGCGGAGTACGCCGTGGATCGCGAGATTGAGCGCATCGGTGCACCCGTGGCTGAGGATCATGCGTTGCGGGCACGGGGCGTTGACGAGCCCGGCCAGGCGCTCGCGGACCTCTTCGAGCACCTGCGACGCTTCGCGTGCCAGACGATGCCCGCCCCGACCGGGGTTGCCCGCTCGGTGGGTCAGGAAGTCGACCATCGCCTCGCCCACGCAGTCGGGTTTGGGCCAGCTGGTGGCGGCGTTATCGAGATAGATCAGTTGTTCGGCCATGAAGTGCCCAGTATATCCCAAAACCGGGGATAAGGGATGCTCATTGGATGTCTGGGCGGTCCCGCAAGGCCTTTCCCAGCTCAGGTTCGTCCGGAGCTGGCGGCCCTTCATTGATGATGACCACCTCACCCTGGGTGGGCACGATCACCGAAGCGTCGAACGCATCGCCCGCGGCTGCCCGCAGGCGGTCCATCGGTTCATCGATTGGTTCCTCACTGAGTTCGTAGGTCGAATGGTGGATCGGGAGCAGGTATCGTGCGCCGACACGCTGGAACATCGCCCATGCCTGCTCGGGCGTGGCGTGCATGTGTTCCCATGGGTCGTAGGCACCAATCCCAAACACCGCCAGGTCGATCGACTCCAGGTTGTCAAAGGCGCTGGTGCTGGCGGTATCGCCCGTGAACAAGACACGCTGCGTGTCCGATTCCACGACATACGCGTTGACCCCGCGTCGGCGATCGAAGATCTTGCGAGCCCCCCAGTGAGCTGGCGCGATCGCACTGATCCGCATGCCCGCGTGCTCAAGCGTTTCGCCCGGGCTCAGTTCGATGACTTCAGCGTAGCCCTTGGGGATGAGTCTTCGGCACCGGCGGGGGACCACGACGCGGGTCTCCTTGCTGGCAATCGATTCGAGCGTCGGGCGATCAAGGTGATCGAAATGGGCGTGTGTGATCAGGACCAGGTCCAGCCCCCGCAGCGACTCGGGTGGCACCGGGGGGGGCGCAATCCGAGGCAGGCCAATCGTCCGGCGCCCCATGCGGAGCCCGATCCGTTCATTCAGAACCGGGTCGACCCCGATGGTCACATCGTGGATCTGCGCGACGACCGAGGCGTGCCCGAGCCACATGACCGCCAACTCGTGGGGCCAGAGGTGGTGCAGCGCTTCGGGGATATCGACAAAGGCGTGCATATTTCCCGGCTGTCGTACCGAGTCGTAGATCGCACGCGGGTAGCGCCGAAAGCCCGATCGCATCGCACGCATAGTGCGCGAAAGGCGGGTTCGCCCCTGCGAATCTCTGGCGTCGCGTTGGTTCGTGCCGCTTCGTGTCACGCCTGATTCTATCACCCGACAACCCGAACCGATATGATGTTGAGCATGCCCACCATCGAACATCTCGGTTCCATCCTCGCGACCGCGGCGGTGGTGCTGCATTGGGGCATCATCGTGGGGCTCGGGCTGCGCATCATTCTCACCCGCAGGCCGACCGGCGTCTCGCTTGCGTGGCTGCTGCTGATCACCTCGGTCCCCTATGTCGGGGCGGGCATCTACCTCTTCGTCGGGGAGCTCTGGCTCCCCAAACGACGCATGAGGCTGGCCCAGCAATCGCGGACTGAGCTGAGCCAGGTCATCGATCGCATCGAAGATCAGTGGGAAATGGCTGACGATGAGCTGCCGGATCTGGCCGTCGAACTCAACGCCCACGCGCAGGCCCCGTTTGGTCTGACGGCACTCGGCGGAAACGAGCTCAAGATCTTCGAGACCTGCGGCTCGTGCCTTGAGGAGATGCTCGAAGACATCAGGACCGCGGAGAAGAGCGTGAGCATGCTCTTCTACATCTGGGAGTCGGCGGGGCTGGTGCGTCAGGTCGAGGAAGCGATGGTCGAGGCGGTGAAACGGGGTGTCGAGTGCCGACTGCTGCTCGACAGCGCCGGGAGCAAGAAGTTCCTCCAGACCCGACGAGCGACCGAGCTGCGACGAGCCGGGATCGTGATCGCCGAGGCCCTGCCCGCGAGCTTTCTGCGTGTCTTCTTCAAACGCATCGACATCCGGAACCATCGGAAAATCGTGGCGATCGACAACCGCATCGCCTACACCGGTTCGATGAACATGGTCGACCCGGCCTACTTCAACGCCGGGCGTGGGGTGGGGCAGTGGATCGATGTCATGGCCCGCGTGCGCGGCCCGGCGGCTCGGGTTTTGTCGATGAACCTGGCGATGGACTGGTCGATCGATTACCGGCGGGATGCGAAGGTGCATACCAGCGGGCCGATCGAATCGATCCGCAGCGCCGAGCCCATTGAGCGGGCGGGCAACATCGTGGCGCAGGTGGTGCCCTCTGGGCCTGATCAGGCCTCGCAACTGATCCATGAGCTGCTGATCACATTGATCTACAACACCCGCAGGCGTCTGATCATCACGACGCCGTATTTCGTACCAAGCGACTCAATGCTCCAGGCGCTGGTGAGCGCGGCACACCGGGGTGTGCGGGTGTCGCTGGTGGTCCCCGAGAAGATCGATTCGGTCCTGGTCCGCCATGCGTCGCGGTCGTACTTCCAGGACCTGCTCAGCGCGGGGGTGGAGATCCACACCTATCGCGGGGGGCTCCTGCACGCCAAGACGGTGACTGCCGACGACGAGGTGGCCCTGCTGGGGTCGGTGAACATGGACCTGCGCAGCTTCTCGATCAACTTCGAGATCAGCATGTTCGTCTACGACCAGTCAGCGGTGCAAGAACTTAAACAGCTCCAGCGGTCGTATCTGGACGATTCGGTCCGCATCGAGCTGCATGACTGGCAGCGCCGCCCTGTGCACAGCCGCCTGATTGAAAACGCGGTGCAGCTGTTGTCGCCGATTCTGTAAGTCCCTATAGGGCAGGCGGATGGCGAGGGTTGGGTTCGGGGCTGTTCAAGTTTCCCATTGCTGCATGCCGGGCTGGTTTCTGGCCGAAGTATCATCAGACTGTGCAACCGGAATATACCAACAAGCTGATCGATCGAGCCGCGTTGCCACGGCTCCGGGCGTCGCTTCGCCAGCAGGGGCTGACGCTGGCGCACTGCCACGGGTGCTTCGATATCGTGCATCCGGGGCACATCCGCCACCTGCGGGAAGCGGCCACGCTCGCCGATCGCCTGATCCTGACCATCACGCCCGACCGGCATGTGAATAAGGGGCCCGGGCGGCCCGTGTTCGACGAGGGGCTCAGGGCCGACAACCTCGCGGCCCTGTCGTTTGTCGATTGGGTGCTGATCAACGATCAGCCCACGGCTACAGCCCTCCTCGAAGCGGTGGCTCCGGATGTGTATGTCAAGGGGGCGGAGTACGCACACAACAACGATCCACGGTTTGAGCAAGAACGGGAAGTCGTCGAGCGATGCGGCGGGCGCGTCGTGTTCTCGGGTGACGATGTGGTGCACTCGTCCACCGCGCTGGTCGAGGCCCTGCGCTCCATGAGCGAGCAGGCGAGCCCGGAATCGGGGTTGATGGCCTTGGCGCACCTTCACGATCTGCGCACCGCGACCCTGAATGACATCCTGCGGCGGGCGGCTGGGAAACGGGTGCTGGTGCTCAGCGAGAGCATCATGGATGTCTATGCCCATTGCCGCACACCAGAGGTGGCCCAGGAGCATCCGATGCTCTCGCTCTGCCCGGACCGGGAAGACCATTTCGACGGCGGTGGGGCGATCATCGCTCGCCACCTGGCCGCGATGGGGCTTGATGTCACGCTGTGCACCCCGATCGGCACGGACCCGGACTCCCTTGCCTTCATCAAGCGCTTGGATGGCAGTGGGATTCGCATCGAACCGTTGCCATGCGATCTACCGCTCCCTCGCAAGGTCCGCTACCTCGTCGATGGCGAGAAGATGATGAAGATTGATTCGAGCACACGCTACACGCTCGATGAGTCGACCGCGGACTCCATCGTTGCACGCATCCGGTCTTCAGGTGGCTACGACGCGATGGTCATCGCGGATTTCGGGCTCGGGTTGTTTGCCAACACACTCGCATCGAGGGTGATCACCGGTGCGCGGGATCAGCTCGGGATGATCTTGGGCGATGTCTCGGGTCGTCGGGCCCAGCTCGGCGAGATGCGGGGTGCCGATGTGCTTTGCCCGTGCGAGGTGGAGCTGCGTCAGATGCTCAACGCGGAGTCCGAGCCGCTCTCGGCCCTTGTGTCGCGGGCGATCGAGATCACGGGTGCCAAGGCACTTTGTGTGACGCGCGCTGCCGACGGGATGCAGATTTACGACCAGCAGCACGGGGTCCACACCATGCCCGCCCTGTGCCGACACCCGGTCGATGTCTTGGGGTGTGGCGATGCGTTGCTGACCGCGATGACAGCGGCCCTGCTGGGCGGTGGCAATCAGGTGCAGGCCGGCTACCTCGGATCACTGGCCGCGGCGATCGAGGGTGAGACCCGGGGCAATCTCCCGGTTTCATCGCGTGCGATCATCGAGCGGGCCCAGCAACTGGCGGCCCAGCTGGCGCTGGGGCACGCCGCCCAGCCGAGCCCGGTCATCAGCGCCGAGCCAAAGCCCGCACAAGAGGTGCTCCGTTGAGGGATGAGAACCTGTTGTGCAGCTGAGCTTCATCATCCCGACCCGAGACCGCAACGACCAGCTCGAGCAGACGCTGAGTCGACTGGGCGATCTGGGTGGTGGGCTCGGTGAACAGGCCGAACTGATCGTGTGCGACAATGCTTCCAAGCGTCCCATGCAGCTGCCAGAGGTGCTGCCAAATGGCATCGCGGTGACTTCGATCCGCCTGGATCGGAATCACAACACTGCGGCTCGCAACATTGGGGCCCAGCAGGCTTGTGGATCATGGCTGGTGATGCTCGACGACGACTCCTCACCGATGGAAGCCGGTCTGATCGAGACACTTGGGGCGATCGATCCCCAGGTCGTGGCGGTGGGGGGCGAGATCATGCTGACCAATGGCTCACGGGAGTCGGGAGGGCTCCCCGAAGTGATCGTGGGCTGCGGCTGTGCGATCCGGCGTGATGCGTTTCTCTCAGTCGGGGGGTACGACGCGTCGTTCGGGTATTACGCCGAGGAATACGACCTGTGCGCCAAGCTCATTGCCTCCGGTCATCGTGTCGTGCATTCGCGCGGGCTGCGCTTCGAGCATCGCAAGTCCACGCAAGGGCGTGATTTTAACGAGATCATCTACCGTCTGGTGCGCAATAACGGGTGGGTCCTGCAACGCTACGCGCCGCATGATCGGCGAGAAATCCTGATCGAGGAGACCGTTGCACGCTACCGGCGCATCGCTGAAATCGAGCGTGCGCAGGCGGGGTTTGAGCGTGGGCTCGGGGAACTGCGTAAGACGCTGGGCGAACAACCGGATTTGGCATTGACCGAGGCGCAGTGGGAGCGCTTCGAGGGGCGAGCCGCGGTCCGGGCAACCATTGAAGCGAACCTCCCGATGAGCGGGATGCCCGTGCGGCTGGTCGGGCCTGCTCAGGGCAAGGGGCGATCGATCATCGAGGGTGAACTGCTTGCCCGCGGCTGCACGATCAGCGATGACCCTGATACGCGCCCGTTCATCGCAACCCTCTCGCCGGGCCCCATGCTCGACGCGCTCGATGCCCACCCCGATGCGATGATGCCCTGGTCGCTGTCAGACCGAGTCGGCCATGCACGGGCAGCGGTTCCCTGAAGCACCGTATCGGATTGCATACGATTGGGTTCACCAGGAATCGACACAGAAAGGACCCGATTTATGCCCGATCTGAGCGTCCAGGTCAACGGCTTGAAGCTGCCCAACCCCTTCGTGATTGCCTCGGGTCCACCCGGGACCAACGCGAATGTGATTGCGAAGGCCTTCGATGAGGGTTGGGGCGGGGTGGTATGCAAGACCGTCTGTCTCGAAGCCGACAAGATCATCAACGTCGCGCCACGCTATGCCCGCATGCGCGCGCAGAACTCGAAGGAAGTGATCGGCTGGGAGAACATCGAGCTGATCTCCGATCGCCCGATCGAGGTCTGGGAAGACGAGTTCAAGAAGCTCAAGGACGCCTACCCCGATCGGGTGCTCATCGCCTCCGTGATGGAAGAGTACAGCAAAGATCGCTGGGTCGAGATCATCCAGCGATGTGCCGCGTGTGGTGTGGACGGCTTTGAACTGAACTTCTCATGCCCGCACGGGCTCCCCGAACGACAAATGGGCGCGGCGATGGGGCAGGACCCTGAACTGCTCGAAGAGATCTGCGCGTGGGTGCGCGGGGCAACCAAGCTCCCTGTCTGGGCCAAGATGACCCCCAACATCACGCACATTACTGATCCTGCACGGGCGTCGCTCGCGTCGGGCTGCGATGGCATCTCGGCGATCAATACGATCCTGAGCGTGATGGGGGTGAACCTCGAAACCCTGCGCCCGGAGCCGACGGTCGAGGGCTACTCGCTGCCCGGCGGCTACTCGGGTAAGGCCGTCCGACCGATCGCCCTGCGCATGGTCATGGAACTGGCAGGCATGATGCACGGCGAGCAAGGGGCTTTCCCCGACCGCTCGATCTCCGCGATCGGTGGGGTCGAGTCGGGCGACGACGCGGCTCAGTTCATCCTGCTCGGAGCATCCACCGTGCAGGTTTGCACCGGGGTGATGATCCACGGCTACGGGCATGTAAAGACCATGTGCGATCAGCTCGAAGCGTTTATGGACAAGCACGGCTTCGAGACCATCGAGGCCTTCCGTGGCCACGCGCTGCAGTACTTCAGTTCACACGCCGATCTGGTCGAACGCCAGCGTCAAGCGCGTGAGCAGAAGAAGCAGGCCCGCGAGATCGGCAAAGACACCCAGTGGGAGGGTGACCGCTTCGTCGAGCAGTCTGACATGCTGGTTTCGAACAAGTGATGCTTAGAGCAGCAAGCTCAGAAATGTGTGGGTGTGCGCTCGATGAGACGCCCACGGCCGGCTTCGTTGCCAACGAACGCACCGTCGCGTGCCATGACCTTGCCACGCACGGTGACGATTTCTGATCGGCCCGTCAGCTCCCAACCCTCGAATGCGTTGTAATCGACACTCGACTGCTGGGTCTTGACGCTGAGCGTGTGGCGGTATTCCGGGTCGTAAACGACGATGTCGGCATCGGCACCAACGGTGATCGTGCCCTTGCCCTTGAGCCCAAAGATCTGGGCGGCGTTGGTCGAGGCGGCACGAACGAAGGTGTGGAGGTCGATGCGGCCTGCGCGGACACCGAGGTTGTAGAGCAGATCGACGCGTTCCTGGATCGAAGGGATCCCGTTGGGAATCCTGGTGAAGTCGTCCTTGCCC
Source organism: Phycisphaerales bacterium UBA3190 (assembly GCA_002364005.1). GTDB lineage: Bacteria > Planctomycetota > Phycisphaerae > Phycisphaerales > UBA1924 > UBA1924. The sequence goes on along the minus strand of DEXG01000023.1, from coordinate 170,170 downwards.
ATGTCCTTCTGCCCGTGGAAGTCGAACGGGGCGTGGTCGGTGCCAACGGTTGAGGTCACGCCCGATGCGAGGGCGGCCCAGAGCGGGTCGTGGTTCGAGCGGTCCCGCAGTGGTGGGGACATGACGAACTTGGCTCCCTCATACTCCGGCTGCTCGGCGTAGGTGTGATCGAGGGCCAGGTGGGGGATGACCGACTCGACCCAGAGCTTCACACCCCGGGCTTGGGCGGCGCGGGCTTCGTCGATGGCGGCGGCGCACGATGTGTGCACGGCGTACACATGGGCCCCGGTCAGTTCGGCGAAGGTGGCGAGGTGATGCACGCCCTCGGCTTCGACTTGTACCGGGCGTGATGGTTCGTGCCACTCGGGGCCGGTCTTGCCCTCGCCCAGCAGCTTGCGCTGCATGGAATCGATCGCCGTGGCGTTCTCGCAATGGGCGGTGGTGATGACGCCCAGCTCCTTGCCCATCGTCAGCAGATCGAAGAGGTTCTCGTCGCTGATGTCCAGGGCCCCCTTGTAGGCCATGAAGACTTTGAACGAGGCGATCCCGTGATCGGTCACGATCGAACGCAGCTGCTGGCGTGCCTGTTCGTCGAAGCGGACGACGCCCATGTGGAAGCTGTAATCGCAGTGGCTGTTTCCCTGCGCTTTGGACTGCCACTCGTTGAACGCGTCCATCGGCTCCTGATCGGGTGCGGGACAGACCATCTCGATGTAGGCGGTGGTCCCGCCCACGATGGCGGCTCGTGAGGCGCTCTCGTGGTCGTCCTTGGCGAAGGTGCCCATGAACGGCAGGTGCACATGCACATGCGGGTCGATGAAGCCGGGGAAGACATACCTGCCGGTGGCATCGATGGCCACGGTGTCATCGGGCAGCGTGGTTGGGTCGATCGATTCTTCGATGCGGGTGATCTGCTCGTCGGCGCAGTAGATGTCCGCGTGGTAGTCCGCTTCGGCGGTGATGATGCGTCCGTTCTGGATCAGCAGCGGCATGTGAACTCCAGGTCTCAGACCTCGTTGGTGCGGGTGTAGGTCTCGGGGCGGCGGTCGCGGTAGAACTGCCAGACATTGCGGACCTCCTGGATCTGATCGAGATCCAGGTCGGCGATGATGACTTCGGTCTTATCGCGGGAACCCTTGGCGACGAACTGGCCTCGTGGATCGCAGAAGTAGGAGTTGCCGTAGAACTCGCCGATGTTCCAAGGCGATTCGGTCCCGACGCGGTTGATCGCGCCAACGAAGTACTGGTTGGCGACGGCGTGGGCAGGCTGCTCGATGGTCCAGAGGTATTCGCTGAGCCCGGCGACGGTGGCCGAGGGATTGAAGACGATTTCCGCCCCGTTGAGCCCCAACTCGCGGGCACCCTCGGGGAAGTGGCGGTCGTAGCAGATATAGACGCCGATCCTCCCGAAGCGGGTGTTGAACACGGGGTACCCGCCGTTGCCCGGCTTGAAGTAGAACTTCTCCCAGAACCCGGGGTAGAGGTGGGGGATGTGGTGCTTGCGGTACTTGCCCAGGTAGTTGCCCTCGTCGTCGATGACGGCGGCGGTGTTGTAGAGCACGCCGGGCATTTCCTGCTCGTAGATCGGGACGATCAGGACCATGCCGTGCTGCTTGGCGAGTCCCTTCATTAGGGAGATCGTTGGCCCGTCGGGGATGGACTCTGCGAGCGAATACCAGCGGGTATCCTGCTCAGCGGGGAAGTAGGGCCCGTAGAACAACTCTTGCAAGCAGCAGACCTGGGCCCCCTTGTTGGCGGCTTCCTTGATTAGCTCGACATGCTTGTCGATGTTGGCCTGCTTGATTTTGGGGAGATCATCTGAATCTGGCAGCGCGTTCGTGGCTTGGATCAACGCGGCACGGGTTACTCTGGGCATCGGCTCGCTCCTGATTGGGTGTGATCGATGAGGTTCAAAACCCTAGCCGGCACATCGCGTGATCTGCATTGGGGGGCAAAAAAACACGCATCCTCATTCGCTTCTGGCATTTTCATGTATGATGGGCACTGCAACCCGCCATCGCACACGCGGTATGAATGCATGGCCACTCGGCCCTGTGGGACACCCATTCCGATTTCGCAACTCGAGGCTTTGTATGTTAATCAGCAAGACTCTTTGTCCAGCCACGGCCTTGGCCATGTTCTTGGGCACGACCGCTATCGCGCAGCCGCAGGGCTACATGAATCACTCACAGCTGACGACGCGCCTCGGCGAAATCGCCGGGAGCGACCACGCGTCGCTGACCGAGATCGGCAAGAGTCTTGGGGGCCAGCCCCTGCACCTGCTGACCCTCTCGGCCAACGATGAGCCCGATTCCCAGCCGGCGTTGCTGATTGTCGCGGGCATCGATGCTCAGTACCTCGTGAGCACCGAGGTCGCCACGAGGATGGCGGAGCAACTGCTCGCTGAGCACGCTGATCAACTCGAAGGCATGACGGTCTACATTGTTCCCCGGGCGAACCCCGACGGGGCGGCGCGGAACATGAAGTCGCTGAGTATGGGCCACGCGGGCAACGCGCGGCTGGTCGATGAGGACCGGGATCGGATGCTCGATGAGGACCCCGGTGACGATCTCAACGGCGACGGGTTCATCACCATGATGCGCCGCCTCGAGCCCACGCTCGATGATGCCCCGACCCACATGGCCGACCCAGACGATCCACGCCTGAATATCGTGCCCGACAAGGGCGAGGGCCAGCGAGCTGTCTTCACCCTTTATCCAGAGGGGATCGATAACGACGATGACGGTGTGATCAACGAGGATGGCTTTGGAGCCGTCGATCTCAATCAGAACTTCATGCACATGTGGCCCGAGCACCAGGCACACGCGGGGCGTTACCCGCTCTCTGAGCCCGAGTCGCACGCGCTGGCCCGGTTCGTATTCGACCATGACAACATCATCGCGGCCATCACCATTGGTAAGCACGATAACCTGATCAATCAGCCCGATGCCAAGAGCAAGGACATCACCGGGCGTGCCCCCAAGGGCATCGATGCCAAGGACGCGGGTCTGTACAAGGAGGCCGGCGAATGGTTCAAGGAAGCGACGGGCATGGACAGCGCCGACAAGGGCGATCCCGCTGGGAGTTTTTACTCATGGCTCTACGCCCAGCGTGGCCTGCCGAGCTTTGCGGTGCAGCCGTGGACCCGTCCCGATGCGGACAATGGGGATGACAAGGAAGAGGGCAAGTCAGGTGAAGCGCCGAAGCAGCCCGAGGGCAATAACGAGCCCCGGCTGACCCCATCGCCGGTGGGGGACATCAGTCAGGAGACGCTCGACGAGTTGACCGAGGCCTATATCGCGATGACGGGCGAAGAGCCAGATCCTTCGATGATCGCATCGATCACGCCGGAGATGGTGGAGCAGTACGCCGCTCAGGCGGGTATCGAGGTGCGTCGCGTTCAGCCGGCCCAAGATCAACCCGAGCAAACGAGCGAAGCCAAGGGTGAAAAGAAGACCAAGAAGAAGCTGAGCGAGGACGCCAAGTGGCTCGCCTACTTCGAGCAGGCGGGCATCGAGGGCTTCGTCGACTGGCAGCCCTATGACCACCCGACGCTTGGCAAGGTCGAGATCGGCGGCTTTATCTCGGGTGCCAAGATCACCCCGCCGGCAACGGATCTGGACGAGCTGGCGAGCAAGCACACCGAATTCGCGGCCAAGCTGCTCGGGGCCAAACCCGAGGTTGAGGTGCTTGGCCCGGAGATCGAGGATCTCGGAGGCGGGCTCTACGAGGTCCGCATCGCGCTGGTCAACAACGGGGACCTGCCAACCAGCACCGTGTTTGCCCGTTCGACCCGCACCGTCAAGCCCATGGTGGTCCGGCTCTCGGCTGATGTGGACCGAATCATCACCGGCCAGCGTGTAGACCGCATCTGGGGGCTCGATCAGGACGGTGGACGTTCGGAGCACCGCTGGGTGTTCCGCAGCGATGACATCGGTGCCGAAAGCATCGAGATCGTCGACCCGCGTTTCGGCAACCGCACCATCAAGCTGAGCAACTGAGCGAGCGAAAGAGAGACCACACCATGAAGAAGTTCAACACCATTCGTCGCTCGCTGATCGCCGCCACCCTGCTGGGCTGCTGCGGGCTGACCAGTACCACGGCCGTTGCCCAGCAGCAGGTCCCATCGAAGGTTGATGTCGCCTGGAATCGCTTCTACGACTACGAAGAAGTCACCCAGATCGTCAAGGATCTCGTGGCCGCGTACCCCGACCTGCTCAGCGTCGAGTCTTTGGGCAAGAGCGAGCAGGGGCGAGACCTTTGGGTTGTCACGCTCAACAACCCCGAGACCGGCAAGGCCGAGGACAAGCCCGCGATGTACATCGACGGCAATGTGCACGGCAACGAGGTTCAGGCCACCGAGACGGTGCTGTATGCGATCTGGTACCTCACCAAGAGCTACGGGGAGGTGGAGCAACTGACCGACCTTGTCGATCGTGTCGCGTTCTACTTCGTGCCTTCGCAGAATCCCGATGGGCGTGCCGAGTGGTTTGCCAACCCAAACACCCCGCACTCGGCGCGAACCGGGCAGCGGCCCACCGACAACGATTATGACGGGCAGCTTGACGAGGACGGCCCGGAAGACCTCGACGGCGACGGGCATATCACCTCGATGTGGAAGTTTGACCCCAACGGGCGGTACCGGCGCAACGCGCTGGATCCACGCATCATCGAGCGGGTCCCCGAGGGCGAGCAGGGCGAGCTGAGCCGACTGGGCTCGGAGGGCATCGACAACGACGGCGACGGACGCATCAATGAGGACGGGCCGGGCGGCTACGACATGAATCGCAACTGGGCGAGCGACTGGCAACCCAACTACATCCAGTACGGTGCAGGTGATTACCCGTTCGATCGCAAGGAAACCAAGGCGGTTGCGGATTTCATCATCAAGCGCCCCAACATCGCCGGTGGCCAGAGTTATCACAACACGGGCGGCATGATCCTGCGTGGTCCCGGTGCGTCTTATCTTGACAATCTGTACACGCGTGAAGACCGGCGCATGTACGACGCGCTGGGCAAGGCGGGTGAGGACCTGCTCCCGTTCTACAACTACTGGGTAATCCACTCAGATCTCTACACCGTGCACGGCGGGTTCGTGAACTGGCTTGCGGAGGGGCTGGGCATTGCCAGCTTCACCAACGAACTCTGGACCGAACGACGCATCATGCCCGACCCGGATCGGGAGTTCAGTGCCGAGGAACGCATGCACTGGCAAGACCGCATGCTCTTTGGGCAGACCTTCACCGATTACACCGAGTACGACCACCCCGAGCACGGCAAGGTTTTGATCGGTGGCGGCACCAAGTACTCATCCCGTGTCACGCCCCCCTTCATGCTTGAAGAGGGCTGCCATCGGAACTTCGCGTTTACGATGTTCCACGCTCAGAACATGCCGGAACTGCACTTCAAGTGGGCAGGGATCGAAAAGCTTGGCGATGACCTCTGGGAGGTCACCGTCGAGATTGAGAACACCAAGCTCATCGGGAGTCGGCTGGCTATCGCTGCACGCAACAAGATCGGGCTTCCCGACCTGCTGACATTCGAGGGGGCTGAGGTGGTGCTTTCTGGGCAGGTCTCGGACCGGTTTGATCGCACGATGAATCTCAATGAGCATCGCCCAGAGCGGATGCTCATTGAACGGGGGATCCCCGGCAAGTCGATCAGCACCTTCCGGTTCCTGGTTCGTGGCGAAGCCGGGAGCATGATCAGGCTGAACTACCACGCGGAAAAGGCGCGTGATATCGAAGCTCGTATCCCCCTGCGTGAGCGAGACGCTGAGCTTGATTGATCCGAGGAGCTTCTTGCTGCTGAGGCGCTGAGCCTCGGGCTTGTGCTTGTTGAATGGGAATATGATCGAGCGAATCAATATGCACACGCAGCGTGACAGCTGGTTTGCCCTTGCGATACAGCCGACGGTTATTCGGCGTGGGCTGATGTACGCGGTCATCGTCGGGGCGATTTTGATCAGCATCAACCATGGTGATGCGATTCTCCGGGGTGAGATCACGCAAGGTCGGATTCTGAAGATGGCATTGACGGTGATGGTGCCGTATGTTGTGTCGACCCTGTCGAGTGTCGGGGCGCTCCGGACAAAGCAGCGACCGAAGCCGTCAGAGTCGTGAGGGCCGTGTCAGTACGATACACTACAAACACAGCGCTACGCGTGGTTCTGGCTTGTGTCGAGGATTGCCACCCTTGCCAAGCTCACTGCTGATTTGGAATATGGGTCGATTCGTTCTCTGAGTCAAGCCGGTTGGGATTGCGAACCGTTCGGGACATCTCCGACACATATGCACCGCATCGGGCCATCTGGGGCGCGGGGAGTTGAGGTGCAAAAGAAAAACCTCGCATAAACACTTGTTTAAGCGAGACTTGCGAAAGCGGGTGATCGGGATCGAACCGACGACATTCAGCTTGGGAACGCTGTAGAATCGGCGATTCCAGATCAAAAACAACGATGCACTACAAAACTCAGCGTCTCTGCACTACAATTTTCAGCTTCTCGCCATCGTGGCGAGGTTCTCATGGTACCCGAAGAGTGCTGATCGTTGCCAACTCCTAACCGCAAGAAGCGCGTGCCACAACTGAAGTACACCGAGCTCCGTGGCATCGGGTGGCATGTGTCGTATCGCGATCCGAAAACCGGCTCGCCGAAGAGACACCGGTTTGGTGATGTGTCTCAAGCCGAGGCAGAGCGTGCGTATCACACTTGGGTCGCTGCGTATCTCGGCTACGACGAACGCACTGCGGAGAAGGTGTCGAACGCAACGCTTGAGCAGATGCAGAATGGCACACCGAAGGGGAAGCCTACACGGAGGAACTTGCCGGATACAGCGGTGCCAGGTTCGATCGCACACATTGCTTCTGGTTTGATTCGGTACGAGACCGACCGCGTGCGTGAGGGTGGCGGCTCTCGTGCATCGGGGACGATCACGCCTCGAACACTGCTCGATCGCAAGAAGGCGGTCAAAGATTTCCTGGCTCACCTCAACGAGCGATACGGCGTCGGAGCATCGGGCAAGATGCAGCTCGAAGACCTGACGATGGACGATGTTGAGAGCTACAACCGTGACCTCGTAGAGAACGGTATCGCGGCGAACACGCTCAACCGAAAGATGCAGATCGTCAAGAAGATCGTTGATCGTGCGGGGCGTCCCGAGTATGGCCAGCAGGTGCTGCCTTGGAACTGGGATTCGCTAGACCGCATCCCGGGTCGTGGTACCAAGTCCAAGAAGCTGCCGTCAAAGAAGCAACTCCAGGCGATGCTCAAGCACTGTGATACTCGCGGGCGCGCGCTGATCTGGATGGGCATTGGTCTCGGCTTCGGGCAGAGCGATCTCGCCAACGTCCGCGTGGGCCAGATCGACAAGAAGTCATATGACCTCCGCCGAGGGAAGACAGGCATCGAACGCTACGGCGAGACCCCGCCTCGGGTCTGGGCTTCAATCGAGGAGTATCTGGAGGAGACGTCTCGCGGGAAGGGTGAACTGCTCTTCGTTACCGAGACCGGCCACCCCATAGTGCATACGAAGTCAGACTCGATCTTCCAGTGGTGGCGACGGCTTCGGGAAGCAATCGGCGAATCGAAGGAATCCCTCGACGGCTTCTACATCCTGCGGCACCTGGGAGCAACCGAATTTGGCTCCCGCAAAGGCTGCTCTATCGCAGCGATGAAGCGATGGCTCGGGCATTCAGCCAGTTCGCAGATGGCGGATCGGTACATGAAGCCGGTGTCGCCGGAACAGCGGGAGGCTGTGGAGTGGGTTCGCAAACAACTGCTTAACCGTAGCTAGAATGTATGGAAACTGGTCCCGCTACATAGCGAAACGAAAGGCACCGCGATGAGCACCGATTCTTCTGAGAACGGAACAGCCGGAGGTGAGCAAGGCGGAGAGTCCACCCACTCAGTCAGGACTCTGGTAAACGATACCTGCCTGCGTCAGTTGGAAACCGAGGGAGTGATGGACGAGGGGCGTCGCAGCAAACTACGCACATTGCTCAGTGCCGTCAAGCTACCCAAGGCCGACGAGTTCGTCTCGCTGTTTCAGGAAAAGCCTGACGAGGCCGTGCAATGATCCAGATCGAAGAAGTGCACATCGAAGAACTCCGTGGGATCAAGAATCTCACACTCTACATGGGTCGCAAAGCATTCGCGATTCATGGGCCAAATGGGTCCGGCAAGAGTGGTGTTGTAGACGCCATCGAGTTCGGCCTTACTGGCGACATGACGCGGTTGTCTGGAAAAGGCACCGCAGGCCTTTCGGTCAAGACGCACGGTCCTCATGTGGACGCGAGGGACTACCCGGACAAGGCGTTGGTTCGACTCAAGGTCTACCTCCCTGGTCTTGACAAGACCGTAACCATGACGAGGAAGGTGAAGGCTCCCAACGAGCTCATCCTTCAACCCGACGACGATGCCGTTCGCGATGTCCTTGCTGAAGTCGCTGCACATCCGGAAATCACGCTGACTCGTCGTCAGATCATCAAGTTCATCCTCACGGAAGCAGGTAATCGCTCGAAGGACATTCAGGCTCTGTTGCGTCTTGAGTCAATCGACGGCACGCGTGCGAGCTTGAAGACAGCGGCCAACCGAACCAAAAGTGCACACACCGCTGCCGTCGCCGCGAGGGAGTCCGCTGCGGATGCGTTGAGACGCCACCTCGATTTGCCCAAGTTGGAACCCGATCAGATGCTCGCGGTGATCAACTCGCACCGAAAAGTCCTGGGTCTCGAAGAGCTGGCCGAACTCACCGCCACGACCTCGTTCACCGAGGGTGTTGTCGAGGACGAGGAAAGTCCGTCCAAGCTAGAGAAGGAGACGGCACTACGCGACCTTGAGGCTCTGTCCGACTCGGTGAAGTCGCCTGTGCCAGACGGCGATCCGGATCTGCGTCAGCTTCGAGACCAGCTGAAACGGCTCCAAGACGAGCCGGACCTGCTGGTTGCCTTACAACGCCGATCATTTGTGAAGACAGGTCTTGAATTCGTCTCTGATGACTCGTGTCCACTCTGCGACACCGAGTGGGAAGCGGAGGCATTGCGATCACACCTTCGCGAGAAAGTTCGGAAGTCGGAAGATGCGGAGACAATTGAAACGGCTCTCAAGCAATCGGCAGCGAAGCTCAGAGGGCAAGTGGAGTCTCTTCGAGCTCTCGCACAGCCAATCGCGAAGGCTGCTCGCACTCTTGAGCTTGAGGCACCGGCAGACGCACTCAACAAGTGGCTGGATGACCTGCTGGCGTTTAAGACCGAATTGGGTACCGTTGAAGGAGCGCTGTCGACTTCGAGCAGAGTCGCGAGCGATTGGAGGGAGGTTCCGGGCGACCTCGGCAAGTCGATTGAGACGATAAGGTCGGCACTCAAGAAGCTCCCGGATCGTTCAGCGACGTCGAAAGCGACCGCGTCCCTGGCTGTGGCACAAGAGAGGCTCAAGGCCTATCGGGAGAAGCGACGGGACGAGAAACACCACGAGACGGCGAGTGCTGACGCCCGGTCGGTCTACAACGCCTATTGCGAGGCATCGAACAAGGTCTTGGCGGATTTGTACGAAGACGTGCAGAAGACATTCGCCGAGTGGTATCGAGCCATCAACAAGGACGACGAAGGAAAATTCACTGCAAAGCTGTCGCCCAGCGAGGGGAAGCTCGACCTCGCAGTCGACTTCCACGAGCGAGGCTTGTTTCATCCTGGTGCGTATCACAGCGAGGGGCACCAGGACGGTATGGGACTCTGTCTCTACCTCGCTCTCATGCAGCAGCTACTCGGCGAGGACTTCAAGCTTGCAGTGCTCGATGATGTCGTGATGTCTGTTGACAAACAGCATCGCAAGGAAGTGTGCGGATTGCTTCGGCGAGAGTTCCCGGATACGCAGTTCGTCATCACGACACACGACGAGGCTTGGCTACATCAAATGCGTTCGGCGAAGCTCGTCAGCCGGACGTCTGCGGTGAACTTCAGGAGCTGGACTATCGACCACGGCCCACGAGTCCAAGTCGCCCAAGATGCGTGGGAAGAAATTGAAACCGAGCTGGAAAACGAACGAGTCTCTGTCGCCGCAGGGATCCTGCGAAGGTATTTGGAGTATATCTCGGGAGAGGTCTGTGCTGCTATCGGGGCATCCGTGCCGCTCAAGCTCGATAACAATTACGACCTAGGTGACCTGTTGCCGAACGCGATCGGGCGATTCGGCGACCTTCTGAAGAAGGCCGAGAAAGCCGCGGATTCGTGGGGTGACGCGGATGCACTAGCCGCAGCGAAGGCCGCACGGGAAAGATTCGACGACAATAAAGCGGCGAGCAACGTCGAACAGTGGATGGTGAACAAGGCCGTGCACTACAACGAGTGGGCCAACTTCGAGAAAGCCGATTTCGAATCAGTCGTCTCTGTGTTCAAGGATTTGGTTGATTGCTTTAAGTGCACCAAGTGCGGAGCATTGCTTGAGGCGCAACCGCGAACTGGTGCAAAGAAGCTGGGCTGCGAGTGCCTTGCCGTCTCCTATACGCTTATTCGCAAGTGATTGGGTATGCACATCGTGGAACCGTGTTGAGAATAGCCCGAGCTGGGCTTAGCCCGAGCTGGGCTCATGAGCGAGATTCGGTGTATCGCTGCGAGAGGTCGTCAAGCACCGAAGCCTTGGGTATCTGGCCAAGCCCCATCTCCTTCATGTCAATGTCTTCGTTCCGCATCCGCTCAATGAACTGCTGCATGTCGGATCGGATCGAGTCGGCAGGTGTTACTGTGTATTCGGGGTCGACGATGGCGTAAATGCGAAAAACGTCTTTCATATGCTTGCTGATGTGTTTGCTGAGGCCTCGCTGGCCGTTGGTTGATCGCTCGGTGAGATCGAGCCAGGCCTTCGCCTTGAGCGGGATGAGGTGCTCGGGGCGGACGATGGGCAAGCTTTCGATCTCGATCTTTCCAGCGTGGGTCCATTCGTAGTAGTCGTCATCCAGTAGAATTGCAGAGAGGCTTGAGACATCTTCATCGAATGGGATCGGCGTAAGGTGCCCGGCGATCTCGGTGCCGAGCACATCCGGGATGCGTGAGAAGAGTTCTAGCTGTTTAGGAAATCCATCCTCTCGTGGTTTGGTAAAGCGGTAGAACTCTCGCTTGTCTTCCGGCGCCTCTAATGATGCATACTTTCCGGCTTGCACGAATGTCCATACACTCTTGCCGAATTCGCTATTAGCGGTTTCAATGCAGATGACGATATCGATGTCTTGGGTGGCTCTGAATTCCAAGCCGACATCTGTAAATGCGAGGTCGCATGCGGTGCCGCCGATAATGACAAACCGGTCGGTGTAGTCAGCGAAATGCACGCGGAATCGTTCGAGTCCCTTCACCATTGGATTTGCTCCATGAGATCTTCGAGCGCCTGCTCGACGCGTTCATCGCCGCTCTGCTCGATGGTTAGGTAGAGGGAGAGTGGATCGACAAGGCGCGGCCTGATGTATTGTCTGGGCTCATATTTCCAGACTTCAACCTCATAGTTTGCTTCTTCAAGGCCTTGTAGTTCTATGGCTAATTCGGTGTTTCGGAATGATTGCCACTGCTTGTGGCTGATCGCGATGACGGGGCGATGCGACTCGGCAAGCATTGTGTAGTCTGCCAGGGCTTGTTGTCCTGCGCGTAGCCCCTGTGGATGGCCGACGACGAAGTGACGTGACTTCACCGGATTGATCAGCCACTGCTGTGCCCGCCTCCAAGTTTCTTGGCCGTTGGTCGGGAAGTGGAGGACTCGCTGGCGGCCGATGGAGGCGGACTCTGCCAGCTCAACAGATTCGAGCTCGTTGAACACCCGGCTCAAGGTCATTGTGGAGTACCCGAGCTTCGGTGCCAGCGCAGCGGCAGTCGTCTCGTTGTCTTTGCGGTTGAGTAGTACATAGATCAGGACCGCCTGTGTTGCGGGCCAGAACTTCCGCTTCGAGGGTGACGGTGTGCGGAAGTATTCCCGCAGGTCGAGCCCGAGATCGGGGAGGTACATTTGGTTTCCGGGGATGATGAACGGCACTCGCTGCTCGATTAGCCGCTTGCGGTTGTACGCGGTGACCTGGTCCCGCACATACACGACCGGGCCGCTCCACTTTGCTCTGACCTGCTCGGTGTGCTTGCGGATGGTGGCGGGCGACTCTTGTTCAGGAGCCTCGTCGATAACGAGGAGAAGCTCTCGCCCCATGAGGTCAAGGTGCGCGAACCGATACCTGGCCGTCAAGAAGGCGGGGAGTCTGGCTGCACCGTTCCAGGCGGTGGTGTGAAGCTGTCCGCCGAGGGTCTGGTGGAGGTAGTCCTGGGTTTGCACCTCAAGGATGGGCATTGGGGAACTCCAACATGAAACCGCACACTAACACTAGCAGTGTTATCGTGCAAATCAAGGGTTGGGATTAGCCATTGGGCTGGAGGCTCAGGTACGGGGCCTGAAAGCCCGATAAACCTTGAGTACTTCCCCGGATTGGGCTACTTTTGACCAAACACCGTTCGCAGAACGGTGTTTGCGGACTCACGAGCCGGTCACCGACCGCCTCGGCACCCGCACACAGACTCCGACACCCCAGGAGCACGGCCTCACCAGCCGAGCGAAGGGAAGCAGGGTTCATCACCCTGCCCACCAACCCAGCGATGGGTTTGTGAAAGTCGGAGACGCGTAGAGCCGGATGCGTGGAGACGCGCTTGTCCGGTTCGACGGAGGCTGCTGCGAGTAAATCCTCGATGGTTCAACCACGAGAACAATCCGCAGCTTCTATCCGATGAATGAGTTGCCTCAGGAACAGGGGCGACCTGGACATACTCGTGGGTATTCCACGAGCTGTCATGCTTGAATTGGTGAGGCGGCGTTTGGGCCATCAGGCCACAACGCTGCGTAATCCGTCACGGGGGGTTTGAGGTCACTGACCTCGCTCAACCCGTGCCGCCGTGGGGAGCTCGTCTGCAGTGATGCGGGCGACCGGGTGATGACTACACCCGGCGACCGGTCGAAACGACCGGCGGTGAATAGCTCAACCATGAAAGGCCCGCGAGGGCTTGGCGGTAAATCGAGACGGAGACGGTGCCGAACTGCGTAATGAAGTCGTCTGTCGATGGGTAAGCCAGAGCTTCTGGGTTCTGCTGGCTGAAATCACGCGAGCATCTGCTCGTGTGCAAACGCCGACACGGGAGGAATCCTGAGTCGGACGACAGAGGGTTGAGCGACGTGACCGTCTTGGTGACGAGCATGACTAACAGGGGAAGGTCTTGGGCTTCCGGCGTGATGAGCCGGTGCCAGGTGCACTCTTGATGAGTGGGTCAACCTGGTGTTTCAAACGCCTGAGACTGGGAGTGTGCCGCAAGTAGAGAGTCTGGGTGGCGGAAGCCTCCCGGAGCGGTGTCCGCTGCAAGGCAGTGGCGGTCCGTTCGCTTGAGCATCTGAACGCAACGGGTGGTACCCGATGCGGATGCGAGTAGCGACGACGAAAGCGGCGACGCGTTGAATCTGTGTGCGGGTGCCGGTCCATCACGCGAGTGTGTGATGGGCGGGTATCCATGCGGTCGGCGAGCGGGAGTGAGTGTGCCGGGAACGGCCACCCTCCCGCTCAGCCGGTGTGGTTCTTAGATGTGGTGCTTGGACCGATGGTCTGATGCACCGCAACGTCCATGATTGGGCAACACCAATACATGGAACCTGGAGTGGGGCGCTGTTGCAGCATCCTGCTCGGTTACTAGAGGTTGTTCAGCCGCAGCACGGCGAGGCGTTCTCGCAAAGTGCTGGTATGCGGCGGAAGGTTGTACGGGTCTGCGGGCGGCCGCCTGATTCCCGGATGGTTTTACAAGAAGGGCTTTGAGCGTTGTGCCTAATGGATTGAAAGCCATAAACAGCGCTTATTTGACGACTATATCTCCGAGGAGGGCAACAAATGAGCTATCAGTACATCGCCACAAGCGTGGCGGGATTCGTCCAACAACTCGCCGTGCAGTACATACGGCACGGCTATTTCTTCTACGTCGCGGGGCATGTGCCGCCTGGAAAACTGCCCGAGGACATCGATGCCAAGCTCATCGAGAAGTACGACATCGACAAATCACGGTGGCAGCGGGCACGTAGAAAGGTCGCCGGGAAAGGGAATGTCCACTACCTGCGATACGCGTCGTTCTGGGTGCTGATTGCCAACGCCGGGGAACACCTGTTCTTCGAGCGGGAGGCATCGGTCATCAGAGATATTCGGCGCGAGCCGATCGCCTTCGCTGGATACAGCATCGGCTACCGGCGGAGCATCCAGGGCACCTTTCACGCCTCCGTCCGTATCCACCAAAACGAATACCGGTGGCTCAAGAGCTATTTCTGCCAGCTCGCCGTTCGATCGACGGCCGAGGAGCTCTATCAGGAGTTTCAGCTGCTCCGTTTCGAGCCGTATGCACCGGTGGTTCGCCAGCTCTATTCGGTGCTCCGGGCTGTGAACCGGGCGAGAATGACCGCTGGGCTCAGGTCCATCCCCAACGATGCCATCCGTACCCACCGCAGGGTGGTTCGTCCATTCTTACCGCGTTTGGAGGGGTGTCCGGCTTGGCCAGAAACTGTTAAGTCACATCCAAAGACCAGGCGTGCATAACTGTCAGTGAACCGGGAGGCGTTCAGTGAAGGGTTATACCCAGAAAGGACGTCATCATGCCAAGGAGAAAACGTATGGACTCGTCAGAAAACACTCAGCCAGAAGCAGAATTTCGAATCAACGGTGTCAAAGCCGTGGTTTGGAAGAACGACACGCGAAACGGCCACATGTTCAACACCATTCTCGTTCGTGTCTACAAGGACACGGAGGATGAGTGGAAGGAAACACACTCTCTCGGACGCGACGACTTGCTCGCAGCCGGAAAGGTACTCGACGAAGCTCACTCGTTCATCTTGGGCGAAGAGCGCAAGGCCCGCTCAGCCGAATGAGCAGTATCTCCATAGTGGTTATCTCAAACGGACGGTCCGTTTGAGAAAAGGTCACACAAGGACGACCTCCCGGTCTCCTCTCTTTCCTCACGGCCAGACCCCGCCGCGGCACTGACGGCGGGCGTCCTGGGCCTCGCGGAGCGAGGCGCATGCTCTCGCTTGCCGGGCCGCGGTGTCCAAACCACTTCACCTATAGCCAGCTTCCAAAGAATCGTCGCGACGAAGGTCGCTGTGTTTGTGGCGTGGGGAAGGCTCCTGAAGCGTGCTCCCCACCTCCAGAACGAGCGAGGGCTGTTGAGGCGAGCCCCTCGTTCACGCCGAGCGTGAAGCAAAATAGAATGCATCCATTGATGGGAGCCAGAAGGTAATCCAGCGTCGTACCGCGTTGTGACGCGTTGAGAATGGCAAGAAACAGGCTGACTAGGGCGGCTACAACCAGCGAATTGACCCTTGGCGAGAGAATGCCGAGTGTGTTAGTTACGGCCAGAACCCCCCCTGATGCGGCTGAGAGCACTCCGATGTTTGCGGGCGACAAATAGACCTGTTCTGGAGTCATCGCGGGACCTCACTTTGGCGGTGGAATTCTAGCATCAAGCTTGGATTCGAGATCCGAGCGGACGCGTTCCGCCAGATCTCTTGGAAATATTGACAAGATACGCGCTCTTCGGGCGAGCGACGGTGGATGGGTTGCGGGGGTGTAACCGCGACGTGTCATGATCCACTCATGGTAGTCAATTGCTCGAAAGAAGATGTGCGGAGCAAGAAAGACCAGTGAGTGCAGCATTGTGTTGTCGGCTCTTTCGTTTTGAGTGAGACTTTCGAAGATCAATTGCTGTGCTAAGACGGGGTCCTCTCCGGGTGCTTGGGACTTGATCCAGTTCCACCGATCCCAGTTGTTGGTGATACGGCCGCTCTCGTAGAGTTGTCGAAAGGGCTGAGCGAGCAACCAGATTTTGCTGTAGAGCGAGTGCCACCCTTGAAGGTCGGCAAAAAACTCCGTGTCATGTGACGTGGCACAGCTTTCTGGATGAAATTTTGCGATGATATGCCCAAGCTCATGGCCGATGATGAACATTTTCACAAACGACCCGAGCTTCTCGACCTTCGCCGCGTCCGCCGGTGAGAATGCGGCATGACGTGGGAAGTGGACACCATCGAAGGCGGCTTCAACTCGGGCAGCGAAGTGATTGACCCGGTCGCCAATGGGAACGACGGGCCATTCAGGGTCGACGAGTGCGAGCACCGCGGCGTTGACCACTTCAAACAGCCCCGCACTGATTGTGATCGTCCAACGAGTTCGGGACCGCCGACGGATCTCTGCGAGGAGGTACCTGTCGGGAATCACCACGACAGAAATTGTCGCGTTGTCGAGCTCGTCCAGGTCTGTTATCTGAATCAGCTCGCAACAGTCACGGTAGCTCGATTTTTGCAGCCCAAGGCACATACAACGGAGTTTGATCTTGGAGGCGATGTCACGCGACATCTCACCAGCCGCGATCATCGCGGCCATTTCGGCATCCAACTCATTGGATGCGTTGAGAATGGACTGGTGCAGCACTGCGTGGTCGACGGCGTGGTATGACGATACGTTGTAAGTCGACGTGATCCTTTCACGAAGGTATCTCGCCTTGCTGTGCAAGCGATCGATTGTGCGTTCGCACAAACGATTCAGGCGAAGCTGATGCCGATCAGGTTCAAAGTCAGTCATGGCACTACTCAGACAGCATGCCCTCTTGAACCAGCGTCGGACCGAGTTCTCTCAGCAGAGATTGAACTCGTTGAGCTTCCTGAATCTGTTCTCGCGTGAGTTTATCCCAGTGTCTGGTATAGCCCCACTTGGGCCGATGGATGTCGTAGTGCTGGTTGTTTCGAGTGTAGTAACCTCTTCGTGAGCAATTTGCGTTCACGATCTCAAGGAACCGTTGTAAGCCGTCCACAGTGTCGGCGAGAGCGCCATCAGCTTGGATCTTGCTGTATGACATCGGAGCCATATCCAAGCGTGCGTTGGGCCCTTTATCACCCGGCTGCCAGGTGCCTTCTTCTAGGAACGGTGCAAGGTCTCTCTGGACCTGCGGCGAGTTACATTTAGAGATGAGCTCGGTTCGCTGAGCATCCTCTCGTATATCACGAGCCGCGACATTGGCTTCTGCGTCTCTGCGCATTCGCTCAGCTTCAGCGAGCTTGTTTTCTCTATCGATTGCAGCGAGCCGTTCATCCATTTCGCGTTGTGACGCGGCGAGTCGTTCACGAAGTTCGACACGCTGTTGCTCCATCCGCATTTCAAAGTCGATGCGTTGCTGTTCGTTCTGCTGGCGGACCGTGCTGAGCTTCTGATTTGCTTCGAGCAATGCTCGCTCAAGCTCAGCAATACGAGCGTTCTCTTCCATGACTGGTGCAGCTTCCTGCCGAGCCGCTTCCTTTCCACGGCTTTGGAGAATGAGCCACTCCTGACGGAGGGTTGCTCTGTACGCATCAATCTGTTCTTTGAGTGTCGGGTCGGCTGCGACATCGGTGGTGTGGTCAAGCGAGCCAAGCGATTCGGCGAGCCAGGACTCGGACTCACTCAGTGTCATTGACCTAGAACGAGCCCAGAGATACACATCGTCTGCTTCCTCGACACGCTCGGGTTGCGGTACATACCCGGCGGGGCCGGATTTGGCCCGATCCAGGAACGAGAGCATTTGTTCGACGAATACCTTTTTGGCGGCGAGTTCACTGGGCTCGATGAGAGATTGCTCAATGTAATTTATGAAATGCATGGCAACCGCTTGGCCTTTGCGTCCAAGACGTTTGCCGTCATCGTTGACAAGGAGGCTGTCCATTTGTTGTCGGTATGCCACGTGCCGCTGCTCAACCTGTTCGATGAGCGTCTTGGCTTGATTAACCCGCGTCTCGAACTGCACGAGAAGTGAGCGGGCGTACGCCTGCTGCTCCTGCTCGGCGAGTGTGCCGTGTACCCGATCGCGGGCACCCTGACGGATGTCATCTGTGGTCACCTGAGCGTTTGCTCCACCACAACAAGCAGCTAAGCAAGTGATGGCGATTAGAGGTATCTGCTTATGGTTTTGCATTGCTATTGGTCTCCGTTCTATCTTGGTCATGATTGATGTCTGTGTGTGGTGGTTCAGCCCTGGTGAATGTTCACGGTTCACCGTCGGGAGGGCGGTTGAGGGCATCCTCGAACTGCTTTGTCTCAAGCATGGTGGCGATGTGATTGATGTGTTTTTCAAGCGCCTTGACTTCGAGGTCCCAATGCTCGACTTCGTCGAAGAGGGCGTCGTACGCATCAACATCAACACCATCCTGTGACCGAATCGAATCGAGGCGGTCACGAGCTTCGTCAATTTTCTGTTCGTAGCCGATCGTTCCATTGATCAGGGCGACCCAGGCATCTGCGACCGAGTCATGCTCAAGGACGAGCTCGTCGAGCTGGGGCGTTGTTGACGATACGTCGGGCTCAATACCCGTCTTTTCCTTGACGAGGCTACGGAGCTTGTCCACAGCCGTTGTTGCTTCTTCAAGTTGAGTATCAACGCGCGATCGTTCGCGTCGAACCGCGTCGCGCCGAAGCTTGCCGAGGTCATTCGGTGCGACGTGGTTCAGCACAGCCGTTGCCAACCCGCCAGCCTGTTCACGGTCCGCTGGCCTCGTGAGCCAGAGGCGTGAGGCACCGGTCTGGACGCTCAGAATCGCTGAACGCCATCGGTCGGGTGATTGCTTGTAGAAGTTATTGGAGCTCGTTATCCCAAGACCGATCACATAAGCGAGCAGCAAGTAGAATACCAGGGCAAATTTCGGACCTGGATGGTGGGATGCCGCACCTCGCGGCCTCATCTCCACGAACCGATGTCGCTTCGGGGCTTTCCTTCTCGATACATGAACCGGAGTTGCAGAAGCTTTGCCCCGGGCCGTTTTGATCGCCTCCTTCGCATCATCATCCATGAGCGCGACGAGGTCGTCAGGGAGTTCCGCGTAGGGTGAGTGGGGCACATAGGGCGGGTCATCAAACTCAAGATCTTCTTCATCCGATGAGGAAGAGAACACTCCAGCCGTGTAGTCCTCAGCCGATGTGCTCTCTCCGCGCACATTTAATTGCCGGTCCTTGGCGGTCTGATATGTGCATGCCACAGCCATCAGGAGCAGCATCACGCCCGTTACGCGAGTCCACGGAACCAGCAGCAGCACAATCCCAGAGATCGAGAGGATAAGCGGTTCGTAGATTTCCAGTACAGTCCACTCACGGTTCGTCAGCGCCAGGCGAGACCAGAATCCCCCCGCTCGCCCGGAGAATCCAGGATATATGTCATGGTCACGGATCGGACCATGCGGACTCCAGAGGCCGGTTGAACGTAGCAACCACACGACCGCAATCCCGATTGTCAGCAGGGCCATGGGCGGTGCAATCGGGACATCAAGCACGCCACCAATCCATGTGCCCTCGGCGAACCCCCGTATGACAAGCATGAGCAGCGTGAAGCCAGCGAACCAGAGCATCGAAATCGCGAACGGAAGGAATCCCACGACAGAACCACCCGAGCACTGCCTCAATAGCACAGCAACTGGTGTAAAGAATGGTCGGCTCAATGAGATCATCCGCTCGCTCCAACGCCCGGTTTACCTCCGCAAGGGAAGTGCTGCACCGTCTGTGGGAAGCGGCAATACAGCAGATTGGATTGAGTCGCCTTCCAGGGCTCTCCTGCACGGAAGGCGTATGCCTCGGTCCATCCGCGTTGCGGACCACCACGGAGCATTTCGGTGAACCGTTTGGAACGGATTGTTGAGTCTACGTGCTGTTGCTGGGTCGTTGACTCTGAGAATGTTTGGTTGCCGTGTAAACCGGTGGATGCGGAGATGCCGGACGTATAGGACTCTCGCCACACCAGCTCCTGTCCGAACAGTTGTTCTGCGTACTGATTCGTCTCCAGGTCTCCGTTGGAGTGGAAGATCTTGATGCCGAAGGCACCGAGCAGTTTCTTGGTGCGATCGCGCCCGCCACTGTCCGATCCAAAGGCATCGTAATAGTTGGGCAAATTCTGGGTGAGGTACACGGTGGCGACGCGTGACTCACGAGCCGTTGTTTGAAATGTCGTGTCGTAGTGCGTCGAGAAGAGCTGCGATTCGTCTGCCCACAGGAAAAGTGGCCTGGCCGTGTCGGTGCGGTTCTGTCTTCGCTCGACCATCCGTTGGAAGACGGTCTTGAAGAGCACCTGGGCGAATCGACCTGCCTCTCGGTACTCCTGCACGGGCATGTCAAACACGATGATGCCGCCGTGTTCGGTGATATCGGGCACGATGTTCATACCGGTCAGGAAGAGCTCTCGGACATCGCCACGCATGAGCATGTCGGTGAGCGCACCGACCATGCTGACGATGCTGGAGCGGGGCTCGGGGTCGAGGGGGGCGAACTCCTCGAAGAAGAAGTTGGCCACGACCTTGAGGTCACGTTGGTCTTGTTTGTTGTCGGACTCCTCGACTCGTTCGAGAGCCCGACTCAGGAGCTGGAAGCACTTTGATTCTGACTTCCACTTGTCGTTGTGCTGGTCTTCGGGGCGTTTGGGTGCCGAGCGGATGACATCGACCACATCCTCGAAGTTGAGCTTGTCCGATCCAAGGCGGACGAGCTCAATAGCGTTTCGCAGGAGCTGGCCTCGTGCCTCCCGCCAGTAGGGGTCACCACCGAGCACCTTGCCCGGCGCGTGCACCTCCAGTACCTCCTCAAAGAGGGACACGAGATTGCTCGCGATGCCAGTACCACGACCCGGACGTCGGAGCTCGTAGTCGATGAAGTTGAATCGCCGGTCGTGGTCGGGGCCGATGAGGATGATCTCTCTCCCGGTCTCGGCGGCGTAGCGTTTCCAGGTCTCGGTCTCGCCCGGCTTGGCGGTCAGGACGAGCCCGCCAAAGCCCGAACGGAGAAACGAGTGTGCGATAGTCTGGCCACTGCCAGAGGTCTTGCCCGACCCAAGGCCACCGAAGATGTGGATGCCCTCGAAGGCATCCCGGAGCGTGAGCCAGTCGTGCTTCGTGAACCGAAACAGGGGGAGCTCGAGTGGGAACGAATGAGGTTGACGAGCACGGTCTATTGAGTTGGGGCCGTTGCTTCCCATTGTGACTCATTAATATTTGAAAATTTGCCCTAGACTAGCGATGAGCGGCCTAAGCGGATGCTTAGGGGAGACGTCTGCTCTAATTCTGTCGCCAGTAGGCCGCTTCTATGCAGGACTATCCCGCCTCCTCTTGGGCAGAGCGAGCTTTCTTCCGCTTGATAGAGATGCGGTCGATGTTCGGGGATTCTTGGTCTTCGGATTCCACGCCGATTCGATGCAGAGATTGTACTTCGGTGAGGGTCACCGCGCGCATGCCGACGATGGACAGGTACACGCCTTTGAGGTGTGTGCCCTGAATCTCAATGATGTAGGACGAGAACTCGATTCGGAGTGGGGGTTTCGAACTGGGGTTGTACGAAACCTCACGGATGGCGGTATAGGGCAATGCCAACCACTGCCCCTTGCGGGGTCGGAGGTCCAGCATCCCTGGGCGGACGCCGTCGGTCACCGACGAGAGTTCGTCGCCGAAGATGGCCTGCTTCACCTTGTCGATTGGATTATCTTCCATAGCCGTAGCCCCTCGCCGATTGGGATTGTGTTCGGTTGAAGATGTGCTCATAGTCCTGCATCTCCAGGTCGAGTTCGTCGAGTCGGTCCTCTAGGTCGATGGCCGATGTGACCGGACGCTCGAATGCCAGGAGGTTGGTCAGTCCCACCTCGTCGTCGGCGAAGACCTGGAAGGATTTCTTGCTCGCCTCACCAGCAGCGACCACGTCCTTTGCTTCAGCCATGGCATATTCCCCGGCCTCAGCGATGAAACCGACCGAATCAACCCGCCGCCCTTTCAGGCCGTAGTGGGTCGTGACATAGTCCTGCTCAAAGTGACCAAAGTTGCGATTCAGGATTCGCATCCCATCGACCACGATGTCGCCACGGGGATTGAACGCATTGACCGTCACCACGCTGTTGGAGCGAAGCGGACGCCCAAGGGCGGCTCGGGTGTACCTGGTGACACGAATACGGTCGCCGACCGCAAGGTGAGCACGATTCACGGTGTGGACAGTAAAGCGGCTGCTGTGCCCGAGTTTGAGTCGTTCGGGAGTAAGGAAGCGGCTCCACACCCACACACCACCTGTTGAGTCGACACCCATGACGCGGGTCCGGTCGCCTGAGCGAAAGCCACGGCTCGGTTGATGGAACTCGATGATGAGTCCTTTCCGGTAGCTCTCGCTCTTTCTCTTCTTGCTGTCGCCCCATGAGCAGGGACGGAGCTGGAGCACGGACCGTTCGCGACCTTTCAGTATGCCCTTGTCACGGAGCTTTGTCCGCACAGCCTTGATAAGCCGTCCCATCGTGCGAATGCCGGGAGTGACGAGGAGTGGTTTGCGTCCGAGTTTATGCTGTTCGATGTAGTAGGAGGCAGCGTCGTCAGCAAGCGTGTCTTCCCCGCTGATGTGCACGAGCTCCGCGTCCTTGAGACTCCTCAACGAGGCTTCACCACCTGCCCATTGAATGGTCTGCAAGGCACGCTCTAGCGAGTTCTGTTTCTCCTGCATGACGTTGTACTCAACGGATGTCAGCCCCGCTTCATCACGGAGCACCCGGAACGGGTCGCCACGTTCTTGCGAACGAGCTCGGCCTGAGTCTCCTGAAAGCAAGATTCGGGCTCCGGTTTCCTTGGCAAGCCGAGCGAGCGCAGAGACGGACCGCGTTCCGAGCCGCCCGGCATCCTCAACCCAGATGAGCTTGAACCCCATTCCCCAGTCTTTGAGCTTCTCGGGCATCATCTCGTCATCGAGGAGCTGATTCACCGTGAATACTCGGTCAAGGCCATAGTCCTGTTCGGCCTGACGGGCCGAGACCGTGGACGGCGTGACGACGAAGAGCTTGTGCCCGGACTCCTGCACAGAGGTCATGGCGGCACGGCTCAGCTCGGGGCGTCGACTCGGGCCAGTGTGCTTAAACAGAGTAATGCGGTCTTTCGAGTTCAGCAGCTCGCGAAGCACCTCCTTCTCCCTGGCGTCGAGACGGAATCCGGCCATGCTGAGGGTAAACAGACCGAGTGCTCGCTTCGCTCCCCGACCTTTGCGAGCAAAATCGACGAGGAACCGCTCGTCTTTGACCGCCTCATGTGTCGTGATGTAGGTGCGGCCTTCAATCGTTCGCTCAACGAGCTCGGGGCGTTTCTGGATGGCCTCTCTGATTTGTTGGGGTGTCGCACGCCCGTAGCTCAGCTTGAGAGCGGCCTCCCGGAGCCGGGGCTCGGTGACCACAGCCTCAAAGTGAAACAGTTGAGCAGCGGCGGCTTTGACCGCGTTGTTCGCGGAAAGTGACACGAGCAGGTGCGGTCCCCAAGGGCGATGTCGTTCTTGGTGCGAGTCCGAATCACTTCCTTTGCTCTCAGCCGTCTCGCGTGTATCCGCACGCTTTGACCACTCGTCGTTTCGGAGTGATTCGACGATGTCCTCCTGTTCGAGCTCGCGTTCCGGTACTGCCTGGTTGTTCAACCCTACCGATTCAACCGCAACAAGCTCGTCGGCGTCGAGCCAGTCGGCCCAGCCTCTTCTCAGCTCGTCGAGTTGTTGCTCGTCACGCTTCCGTTCGCGTGTGCGGGCACCCAGCTTTGCCTTTTGCTTGTCCTCAAAGCCGAGGTCGGCGGCCAGAGACTCGATGTATTTGGTGCGGCGAGAGAGTTTCTTGTTGACGGATTCCGGGATACCGTCAATCTCAAACGCGAACTCGGTGCGACGGATGGGGTATCCAATTTCGATAAGATTCGATGCGAGGTGAGAGAAGTAGGTCGCTTGGTATGTCGGGGCGACCTTCAGGATGTCATGGAACTGCCCCGCCTTCCAACGCTGCTCCTCTTCGTCAAAGGTGCAGTTGAATACGAAGCAGTGCATGTGAATGTGTGGGTCAGGGACGCCGTTGATGGGACGGGTGGTGTAGTGCAGGTACTCAGCCCAAACCATGTTGCCAGTGTGGTGGTCGTGATTCGCTCCGTCCCTCCGCACACGAGTCTGCATCTCTTGCTCAATCTCCTCCATCGTTTGCCAGACGGTCTTTCGGAACGCCCAGAGAATCTTCTCGTCTCCGGTCAAAGCCCACGTTGCGGAGACGGACTTGGGGACGTTGAAGCAGAAGTCATAGCCAATCCTGCGTCCAGGCTTGGTGCGAGGGGTCAGTGATGAATCCCGCGACGGGTGAAGATTGTCGGTGAGGCGATAGAACGCGCTCTGGCCAACATTCTTCGCGAGGCCGAGCCGTTCCGTGCCCTTTCCGTTCCATACGCCGGGCACCTCGGTGCCCTGGCTGTAGTAGTCCTCGTGGTGGAGAGTTTCGGAGAAGTACTGCTTGATGGCTTCGGCACAGTATTGTGTTGTCA
Organism: Phycisphaerales bacterium UBA3190; assembly: GCA_002364005.1. Classification (GTDB taxonomy): domain Bacteria; phylum Planctomycetota; class Phycisphaerae; order Phycisphaerales; family UBA1924; genus UBA1924. Next base: position 145,830 of record DEXG01000023.1, on the reverse strand, counting down.
CACGGAGCATTTGCAGACCTCCAAATGCTCTAAGGCGATTCTGCTTGCATCAGGCACCTGTCTGATGACAGACGGTGCGTGCTTCTGCAATACCTGCTTAGAGCCCATCCAGAACGAGAAAGACGTCGTCTATACGCATTACCGCTCGGAATGATGCAAGCTGACGCGGTTGCCCAAGTGAAATGGATGTCAGATGGATGTACGGGCGCTGTGATATCGCTTTGAACCGCCAAGATGTACACTCAAGCCATGATTTGGTTGTGGTGCGACCTTGGCGGAAAATTGTGCTGTCAAATGTTCTTTTGGAACAGCAGGCAGTATTCGTGCTTGATAGGCACGTGTTTCATGTTGCCATACCGCTTCCTGTCAGACGAGCAGTTGTGCTGGGCCTTGATGATGACCGAGACGAGGTTACCGAGTTGGTCTGACATGCCCATGACATGTTGTGCAAGGCAGTAGTACCGCCCCTGGCGACGCACATCGCCGATGAGCACCGCAAGAGTTCCACGAGGATTCAGTGAATCGATGCACCGAATGAGGCAGGCCTCCAGTGCAGCAATGAACTCCTCGAACACGTCGATGGTACTCAAATCGGCTATGTGGTCGCTGTATCTGATGATGTTCCAGTACGGCGGATGGACCCAGACCATGTCGTGCCGCCCAGGCAGCGGCGTGGTCAGGAGGTTGAATCCCTCTTTGAGATCGGACGACCAGTAGGAGCCATCGTACAAGCCAAGCTCTCTCATACCAGCAACGACATCAGCCGTTGTTCCTGAGCCCCTCATCGGGTCTGCGATTGAGCGGGGCCTGTATTGGTGAACGAGCTCTTTGAAGAGCGTTCCGTCGCAGTTGCCTCTATACCTCGCGTCACCCCACAGCGTGCAACGCTGCGGGATGCTCACGATGGAGCTGAAGGTTTGGGCCGGTGCGTAGAGCCGAGTGTTCTCCGTATCGGCAGGAAGTTGTGGCCGCTGTGCGGCCTGTTGTGTCTGAATCATGTTCCTCTCGTAGAGTTTCGGCGGGGCCAGGCGAGTCAGTGCCAAACCCCGCGGGTTGTTTATTGCAGCGTCACGAGCGTGAATGGCGGGTGTGCCAAAGGGTTCTGCCGGACGAGTACATCCACCACCTCACCGTCAATATCCGTTTCGAGTAGTACAGGAGTCTGCCGCCCAGGAATCTGTTGCAGTATGGCTCGCATATCTCGCAATGACTGGACAATCGCTGGGATGAAGAGCTTTGGCTGGTAGTAGGAACGTTCACCCACCATCCGTTTCAAAGCATTCTGAGTGACGAGCACGGTTTCTTGAAAGCCTGCTTCGCGTGCGAAGTCTTCAAGCCCAACGAGATTGTCATGCTCGAGCATCTCGTAGCATTCTTCGATGGATTCAGGAATCACAACTGGGCAGTCGATTGTTGTTGTTTGCATGTTCATTTTGTTTCTCCGATATGACATCCAGCAGTCCCGCTGCCAGTGTCATCTATTCATGGATTTGCTTGCTCGTTTTATCACGAGCGAGCCGGATATCCTCGACCGGCGGGACCAGTCGCGGACACCCGAAATCTGTTTCAAGCCGCCTCGGCTTCAACGGTCTCATCCGCTGGAATGAGCACCGCGTCGAGAATGCGAGCGGCGGTCTTCTGCACTCGGTGGAGCACCGAGGCGAGCAGTTCAGCATCACCGCCGTAGGACTGGATGTAGTCGCTGCAAGCGGTACCGGGCTCAAGTCCCACAGCGGTACAGACCGCGTGTGCGGTTGCTTCGGCTTCAAGTTCTCGCGTCGTTTTGTCGGCTCGCTGGGCGTTCTCGCCGTGATGGAGCATCTCATGTGCGAGCTCGTGCACCAGGACCGAGAAACCCTCGGGGTCGTTGAGATTGTCCAGGATGGTGATAGAGCCACCCCGGCTGACGCCTAGCGGTCCGCAAAGGTCTTTCTCGGTATCGAGTGAGATGCCCAAAGAGATGACAAAGTCACGCAGCTGGGTGAGGTGCTCTCCGGGTGTGCCCTGCATCGTGGTGGGGGCGGGGAGTTCCTCGCCGTCTGTCTGGGAGAGGTCGAAGACACTCGTTGCTCTGAAGCGGAGCACCTTCTCGGGGTCATTGCCGGATTCGCTGTCCTTCTTGAGCATCATCGGGGCGATGATGGTGATGCCCTTCTCACCCTTGCGGACCTGTCGCCCGAGGCCCTGCCAGGCTCGGTACCCGGCGACCTGTGTCGCTTCGGGTCGCTGAGCGAGGATGAGCATGATGTTTCCGAAGCTGTACCGGTGGAACTTGGCGAGCATAGCGAGGAATGCTTGCATGGTCTCGCTCTTGCCGTTGTTGAGTTCGTCGCTGAGACGCTCCAGTGCCTGGTCGATGGTCTTGCGTGCTTCTTGTGCCATGGTCATGTGCTTGGCTCCTTTCGTTTCCGGGGCCGACGCGGCCCGCTCGCCAGAACTGGCGGGCCGTGCGGGCTCGGTCGAAAGGGGCCGTTGTGCCAAGTCAGTCGGAGCACTAACCAGAGGAGCCAACATTGCGGAGCTGCTCATACGAACTCCTGTAGGTCGGGGTGAATAAGTCCGGCGACGGGCTCGGAGTCGGGTTGCAGCCGACGCTCTTCCCATCGGATGACATCAGAGAGCCGGGAGTAGCGGATTCGGCCTCGCTGCTCGAAGGGCAACTCGCCGCTGTCCATCGCAAGCTTGACGGTCTCGCGGCGGCATCGCTGCATCTTGCGAATCTGATTCACGCTCAACCATCGAGGGAGCATGCCCGTGTCGAGTGGGTTCGATTCGGTTTCTCGCTGCGGTTCTTGCACCGCTCGGGCCGGGTTCATCGTGCCCAGTCTTGGATACGAAAGCTGGTAGTCGCTTCCGAGTTGGTGTGTGTTGTCGTGTTCATCTCCTGTTCTCCGATTTGCCTCCGCCCCCAATCACGTGCTTTCCTGACAACGGGGGCGGCGAGGATTTTCACAGCTGTTCAAATCTCGCTGGCCCCGTTGTCGAGAAAGCACCATAAATACAGCCACGCGACGCACGCGCAGCGTGCTTGGAGCGTGACGACTCATGACACAGCATTCGCGACGGACGCAAAGCGTCCTTGGGGCTATACCGTTTGGACAAAGACAGCCGGTACATTCCACCGATAAGGCACCGGGCATGACAGGTGTTCCGGAGGAACTGCGTACCTCAAACACTTTTGAAGAACACCTGGCGTGACCGGTGCCGGTGGAACGTGCCGACCGCTGAGCCAATCCGTAGCATCTATCTCACCGATGCCGCGACACTGCAGCAGATATGCCATCGCGAATTACGACGGCGAGAGCACGCTCAAAGTCCTCTATCCCTGGTCTGTCATTGTTGGACGGTCGCTCCAGCCCATGTACCCGACGAGCCTCGGCATGAATTCCTGATTCGGTCTCTCGGACCAGAATGAGGAGTGCTCTCAGGAGGTTACTGGGCCTGACCGTTGCACGGAGACTTTCGCTGAGTGAGACGCAAAGCGACTCGACGCGACGCTTTTCGTCGGGAAGCATCCGTGTGCGAAGTGTCGTGCGTTGGGTGTTGGATGGCGAGCGAGGAAGCTGGGTAGTTCTTTGAGCCCCCAATTGAAGGCGTTCCTCGGAAGGTCTTGCCTGGCACAACGATGATGACCGGACATCGTCGAGCGGAGAGAATGGGCGATTTGAATGTCTCTGGCTCATCGGAGACCACCCGCAAGCGAAGCTTCAGATATCGCATCGCCAAGAGCTCGTTGAGCGAGAATCAGGCGGTCCTCAATGGCTATGGCGATTGCGAGGAACTGCTCCGCCACAGGATGACGGGGGAACGCGTCGATGACGGACCGCCCTAATTTTTGGGCGGTTGGTACCACCGTGGACCGGCTGATAGTTGGTGTGAGCCTCAGCGTGTCCCCGGTTGGCGATGCGAAGCATTCATCTACATAGGTGGTCAGCTCTCGACAGAGTCGAGTGCGGTTATCGACGGCATTGAGCACGACGCCGAGGAGCTGGAGCTTCCGGTTGGCAGAATCGCGGACCGCTTCGATGTCGCGGGCTGCATCGGCCAGGCCTGTGATAGCGAGCGGGTCGGGCATCGCCGCGAGCAGGAACCAATCAGCCGATGCGTAGGTCGCCAGTGACGGCGAGAGCACCGTGCTCGGTGGTGTATCCAGCACGATGATGTCGAATGATTGACGGAGTGTCGCGATTGGGTGGGCGAGAACATCGAGCGGATTGAAGAAACGGCATCGTGAGCCGAGGGTTGAGTCGATTCTTTCAAGTCGACGTTTCGATGGGATGATGCTGAGGCGGTCAGGCATGTCGATGTCGTGGTTGGTATGGGAGATGCACGCTTCGTCCACATTGATGTCTCCAAGCAGCAGCTCAAGCGTGCCTGGATACGCATCTGGGGTGAGCCCGAGGTGCTTTGTGGCACCGGCTGATGGGTCTAGGTCCCACAAGAGTGTTCGATGCCCGCGGTTGGCGAGTCCGCACGCGACGTGAACGGCGGTCGTAGTCTTGCCAACGCCGCCTTTCTGGTTGCCGACCGCAATGACAATCCCACCCCAAGTTGTTTCAAGTCCATTCATGAGCTCCTCCGTGTAGCTAGGTTGGCAAAACTCAAAGAGCCTCAACGGCATATGGGCCGAAAGCCCGAACGCTGCATATTCGCTATGACAATGGCACAGCATGGAGGAGGGCGTCAACCGGTTGGCTTTCACGCGCATTGAGCGATATGGCGTTGGTGCCATTTCGCCGTGATGATGCACACGGGGCTTGCCATGCAGCATCAAAACGGGTGATGGTGTAGTTCAAGAGAAAAAGGCCGCCAAACAAGTGGCGGCCCAAGAGATCGGAGATCGACACGAAAGCTAAGACGGGTCGTTGATAAGAATCTACGACATTTTGTGCACGGTCGTCAACGGTTGGTGGTGCCACCAACCCACCGGTCTCTCGAAACCACATTGATGGAGAGAGATATGGCAACGATTGAATACGCGCGCGGACAGGATTGGTACGTAGAAGCAGCAAAACCTCACGGTGGATTCTGTTTCATTCACGAGAACAGCATCCATGCTGTCTGGGGATACCTCCGGTCTGGGGAGATCGCTCTCCGAGACCTTCGCGTGTGGTTGGCTTGCCATGAGGTCAATGCCAGACGGTGCACGCTCGAAGAAGGACGCAAACCACGTTTTACAATCGAAGAGATCCACGGCCTAGTTGGCGGAGTTGGGGGCCAGCACATTCGACATTCACTTCGCGCATTGCAACGGCACGGGTTGGTACGCTTCTGTGAGGATGAGCTCATCACCATGCCGTACGAAGTGAACGATGATCCTGGAAGGCCCGTTCCGGTACCCCGAACGGTCATTCGGATGCTGAGCAAATCGAGTGGGCGAGCTTACATCGCCACTGTGCTCGGTCATCTTATCCGCTGTCTGTATTACAAGAACGGCATTTGTCGGTCCGGCGGTTGGTGCAAAGCATCATGGGTCGCCGAGGTCTTCGACGTTGCTGTTCGAGCAGTCAAGGATGCACGCACCCGGCTGGTGGAACTTGGCGTATTCAGATTGCTCCGAGCAGACCAACTCCGCCTGAATCGGTTCGGCAGACCGCTGGTCATTTGTCTGAGATGGATGAGCGAATCCGCACACCGTCCGGCACAATCCACAACCAAATCTGCACCCCTAAGAGATCACAAGAAACTCTCTACGAGAGTTGATCACCAGAAACCCGCCCATGCGACGGACGCGGCTGGTGCTCGCACACGAGCGAAAGAACCAAACCTGAATGAGGTGACGGTGGAGGATCTCAAAGACCCGTGGCGGTTGGCGGCATTGTTCAAGCAGGCGAGGCTACGTGGGCTGGTTAAGAAGACCGAAGCGGACATACTGGCGGTATTTGCCGCTGCTGCCCACGCGGTTCGCGTCGGACGACGGAATGTCCCGGGCTTGTTTTGCTGGATGGTCCGCACGCGAAACTGGGGCTGCCTCTCGTGTGTAGACGAAGACCGCGGCAGGCACTTGCGGATGCGGCTGACAGCCGAGAGTGAACATTTCACCAAGATTCACTGAGTCGGTCTCGAACGTCCTGCCGTGAGAGCACCCGGCTGCATAGTTCCCACCGGTTCGCCTCGGGATCGATGGTCGCTTGATATCTCACGTCGAATGCGTCCACCGCTTGTTTGCGAAGGTGGATGTATAGGTCCATCTGCTCTTCGAGGCGCGCGATGTCCTGAATCCACTCGTCTTCGATGGTATCGGGTAGGCCACCGAATATGTCGTACCGATCCTTCAGTCGTCGTGACAAAGCTCGATACACATCTTCATCCCGAGTCTCGTGATAAACGAGATTGAGCATGTCCACGCTGTCTCTGGCCTGGCCGAAACGCTTGATTCTGCCGAGTCGCTGCTCTAGCCGAGATGGATTCCACGGCAGATCGACGTTGATCAGCGTGCCGAGCGTCTGCAGGTTCAGGCCTTCGCACGCCGCGTCAGTTGCGACGAGGAGCCGAATCGTCCGGTCCTTGACCGCCGCCTTAATCTCCTCACGCTCAATGGCGACGTGTTGGCCTTGCCGGAACAGAACACTCCTACCAACACCCGCATAGACAGCCACAGGTTCGTCGGGCCGCCATTCCGAGAGCTGTTGAGCGAACCAGTAGGCGGTGTCGTAGTACTGGCTGAAGATGATGCAGCCGAGCTGCAGCCAACTCCTACCGTCGCTGCGGTGCCTATCGAGGAAATACTGCACCGCCGCAAGCTTGGGGTCTCTTGCTTCGGGGCGCGAGAGTTCGTCGACAATGGTCTTCAAAGAGGATGCTTCCTCGGGGGACATCTCACTGGTCGCGTCGAGGATCGCGTGGCCGTCGTCCTCAGCGTCTTCCAGCTCCTGCTTGTCGAGGAGCTTCTGAGCGGTGGAACGGCCCGAAGCGAAGCTAGAACAGATTCGTTGCAGCAGCATCGAACGCATGAATCCTGCACCCTTGGTTCGCTGCTGAAGTGCGGTCGTGAAATCCTCGGCCGCCTTGTACGCCTGATCAAACGGGTGATTCGTCTGCAACCCGAGTCCTGTGAATACCAGGCCGGGATACTTGTCTGGCCGGTCAGGGTCGGGGTGAACATCCACCGCGATCGGCTTCAACATCCCCTCGTCCTCAAGTGCCTTCCTGCGACGAAGCACCGTATGTCGAAGCACTGGATTGTGCTGTCGGAAGAAGCCTGCCTCCATAGCTTGGTCCAGTTGAAGCTTGGCGAAGTAATCCAGATCGCTCACGCCCTGGTTGGAATAGAAGAAGTCGTCTGCGATATCGAGGCTTGAACGGAGACTCGCGAATAGTGGATGCTCGGACGCTGGCGGCAGTGGGGTTCTGCAGAGCTCCCATGCCTCCGATTGATCGTCCGGCGTTTCCTCGCCTGTCACGATTGGCCGGGCACGCTCCGGATCTACCCACCTGCTCACGAGCGGTCGTCCGAGGACGAAGTCGTTGTCGACTGCGAGAATGTCGAGCAAGTCCCAAAGCTCGGCCACGTCTGTCTGGATTGGCGTGGCCGTGCCGAGAAGCAAATGGCGTGCTTTCCTCGCGGCCTTGAGCATGAAGTCGAGCAAGTTGTTCGGCTTGCCTGCCTCTTTCCCAAGCCCACCTCTCCGCCTGGCCTTGTGGGCCTCGTCGAGCACGAGCGTTCCATACTTTCGTCCAAGGAGCACTTCCCGCTCCTTGGTGTGGTGGAAGATCAAACCAGTTGAGACGATGGCGATCTGGTAGGGGCATCGGGCGATGTCCTCCGGGCCGCGCGTTCTGATCCGATGACCGTCCGGGTCGAACCACTCCTTCTTGCTTGAATGCCAGACCGCACTCGGAATGCCGAGGCGGTCCTTGAGTTCAACTTGCCACTGCCAAGTCAGTGTTGATGGGCACAGGATGAGTACCGGACCGTCACCAAGCAACGACGAGATCATCGACGCCGTCGCGAGCGAAAGCGTCTTTCCGAGCCCAACCTCATCTGCCAGAAGGAGTCTCGCCGAGCCATAGGCCTCGCGGTGTTGCAGGAACGTTGTCACGAACGACCGTTGCCACGGCTGGAGCTGCTCGCCATTGCGGTAGATCGGGCTCTCCGCGAGCGTAGCCGCGGGGAGTTCCTTCCCGGCGTCCTCGAACCTGATCTCGATACGGTCCGCGATGCGGCCGATCTCCTCCACGATGGCTTCGGGCAGCTCGAACGCGTCAGCCCACAGTGCATCAAACTCCTCCTCTACCCACGCGACCCCTTCCGGCGATGGGTCCTCCCAGAGGATCTCGTAGTTGGACGCGAATGCACTCTTCGTTTCGTTAATAGACCCGAGGAAACAGGTCTTCCCAGCAGGCCCCTCGATGACCCCCGCTTTGCCGTGGAGAAACACCTTCTCCTTCGGAAGCACGCGGATCTGCACATTGCCAGATCTCAGCAGGTCGTACAGCTTGCGATACCGGTCGCGGGAGAGAAGGGCTTCCAACTCCGCGTTGCCCTCGTTGAACTTCGCCTTCAGCGAGATGGCCCGAGCAGCCTTTGACACCGCTATATCGGCGACGTCGAGGTCGCTGTTGCAGACGATGCGAACATCTGGGATGCCCGCTATCTCCTCGCCAACGAGCTCAAGGATTGAACTCCGAAAGTAGCCCGCGATTCGCTTGTAGCTCTTCGCATTTGCCAAGCGGTCGGCGAGGTACACGCGGTCGAGCGGTGTACACCGGGATGAGAAGCGTTGAATGCCGGACACTATCGCACTCCTCGCTTCAAGATCACAGACGCTGATTCCGCACGCTCTGGGCAAGCACGCGAGCGTGGCTCGCCTCGTCAGGCCGGATCGGCTCCAGCACGGTGCCGAGGTACTGACAAAGAGCAACGATCAGGTCTCGCGTCCCCTGTGCGTAGTAGTTCGGCACATTCATCGCGAGGTGAGCGAGCACATCGTCAGTGTCCGCATCCTTCCCGAGCTCCATCATCGCGTAGAGGATGGCCCGCAACGGCGTGTTGTGGAGCGGGCTGCCTTCGCCCATGTCGTTTCGCTTGAATTCCGCAGCCGACTTAAGCCGTGAGCTGTTGGCCTTGGCCGACTGCATCACGCTGCGAAAGTCTGAAACCTTGAACGCCTTGGCAAAGTTCTGGTAGTTGTCGAGTTTACTGACGCCGCTGGCTTCCATTCCGAGCATCTTCAGATAGAACCGCTCAATAGGCTCCAACTCTCGCCAGTGGCTCTCGGTAATGCCTTGTGGGATCAGGCATCGGTTGGCGACTTCGACAGCGAAGTCGATGAGGCTGTCCACGGCGGTTTTCTCGCCCCTCGCTCGCGGGCGGCAGGCTTCTTCGCTCATCTGCTTACCGTCGATGACTGCGTACTGTGTCAACACCCGAAGTGCCGCGGCGTATCCGGCCATTTGAAGATCGGCATCCTCAAACAGATTTTCGTCACGATACAACCCAAGGGCTTGTTGATTGAGGCCCGTGAGCGTTTGGATCTGATGCTTGACCTCCTCTTCAAGCTCCCAAGCCAGGTCGTCGCGCGTGGTTTTCGAGTGCCCACACCGCTTCCTCAAAACGAGAATGTTGGTGCCCTTCACGTTGTCGCCCTGACGCAGAGCAGAGTCCGTCTCGGTTGCAACATACCATGCAGCAGTCACCTGAAGGTCACTTGCCCAGACGATGTTGGCCATGTCTGCCCAGATCCCCGTGGATTGATGCGTGAACATCACGATCTGGAGGCCGTTCTCCGACATGTGATCTGTCATATTCCGATAAGCTGCAACCATACCTTGGCGAAAACCCTCGTCTTCCCCGTGGATGGCGAGCGCTCGTCGGCTATCCCAGACCCACTCTGCGAATTCGGGCGGAGGATTCTTGCGGAGCCACGCGATGAAGAACTCGAGAATCTCCTCGTACTTTACGGCATCCCCATACGGCGGATCAGTTACATAGAGATCACAATCGTGGCCATGCGCCTCAGCGGGACCGCAGGCAATCCGAGCCGAACCGTGAATGCTGGATTCCTTAAGAGTCTTGTCCATCTCCTTGAGCAGATAGCGACTGCCGCGGCATCCGTAATTCAGGAGTGTATTTAGCGCCTGATTGTCAAATACACCTTTGACTGCTTCGCGTCCGCCTGCCGAATTATCCCAACGACTGAGACGGGCGTTGCACTGCAATGCCTGTGCGAATGGCAAGAATGTCACCGCCGAAAGGCACTGGCGAATAAGTCCCAGCAGAAGGAGTTGCCGTGGGTTGAACATATGGTGCCAATGCGTCCAGCCACGCTCTCGGATCGGTTGATTCGTGTTGTAGCCGGCCTCAATCTTCATGTCCGGAATCCAGCCAACTGCCTGCCAGTTCATAAAGTGCTCGGATAGGTACCGGTCGACGGCCTCCTCGCGTTCAAGGTCGGCGGCGGTCACGCCCCTATAAGCTAGCTCCCCTCGATTCGGCCCCTCCTCCTGCCATTGGATGGCATAGAGCCTCTCCTGGAAGACATCCTCGGGACGAGGTTTGAAGTCGCGATTCTCCCATTGACGAAGTTGACTCCCTGACGAACCCTCGTCGCTTCGAAAGTCACCGCGTAGCGTCTTGATTTGGGTTCGGTATTCGATGCCGTTTACAACATGGATTAGGGCGTCCCGCACGACCGTTCCGTGTGCAGCAGCTTTTAATTCTGTCGCTGAAACACCTTGCCGAATCAGAATGTCGTAGCGTTGAGAGTCTGGATCGGGAACAAGCTCCGCAATGACTGAATGGGTCTTGCTCACTACCCGGGTTGGAAGCATGGGGACCATCCACCCAGTCGACGGACACCGTGTCTCAACGCAATACAGGTAGACCTTCCCTCGCCAGAGTTTTCCATCAAGCTCCGCCGTTTCTATGCCGAGTCGGTCAACTTCCGCAAGCACGCGTTGAGAAAGTGTCTTTAGCTCGGAGGCTAGTCTTTTACGTTCCTCTGGAGGACCACCGACAATATTCATCGCTCCCCAGGTGAGCATGCATGCGATGGGATTAAGGTCAGACGCAATGACATCGCACCCAAGCCGAGCGGCTTCAAACGGGATCTGGCCTGAGCCGCAAAATGTGTCGGCGACTATCGGGCGGCGTCCAAACCGAGCGATCCCAAGCTGTTCAATTAGGTCTGGGAAGCTCGACGCGGTCGTGCCGAGGTGGGTATTGACGCGGTCCCAAATCGGCTCAAAAAACGCATCCCCAAGCTCTTCTGGTCGCTTCGACTTCTTAACGAGCTCGTGATACGAATTACGAGGAAGAGGATCGCCGTGCTTAATGGAACCCTTCGCACACATGCGCCTCATCAGGCCGTCATTGTCCATACCCATCAAGAGCTCAAAGACCTCTAGGTCCTTTACTGGGTCATTTGTCGCGGGTAGTAATGTGCCCAAGATGCAGGCCTTGTTGAGGATGAGGGGCTTGCGTCCCTTCCAATAGCTGCCCAACGCAGTCAGGGTCTTTCCGACGTTGGCCATCTGCTCCTTGTAGCTCTCAACCGACATCTTCTGCACAGGGAACAGTCGTTCGATGAGGACTGGCACATCCTTCAGGCTGTGTGGAGCGAGCCCCCCGTCCGATGCAAATGACTCCACCTGGCTGGCTTCGCTTGTTGTGCTCATTGCAGGTCTCCAAAGAGATGTGGACCCGTTCGCGATTCAACGGGTCGTGGCCGCGGAGCACTCTTCTCGCCATCACAGAGGGCACTACGAAGTGCCTTCCGCCAGCCGCGGCCACGGTCTTCTGGAAGTCCGGCTTCCGCCGAAGTCATCGAGAACAGCCACCACCGCTCTTCCGGCCGGAGAGCGGACCACCGCGTGCAGACGATCGGAAGCACATCATCCGTGGCTTCCTCGGCCGCCCAAGCCAGCACGCATAGCTCCTTGCCGAGGATGCGATCGACGAGGTTGTCTCCGACACTCCACCGGCCCGCAGGCAACTTGGTTGCTTTCAGGCGTGTGTTAAACTCCCGCTTGGCGGCATCGCGGATTCCACTCCAGACATGGCGGTTGAGCCGCACGCGTGGTTCCTCTTCGGGTACGCCGCCATGACCGCCCCGATAGCCATACTGCTCAGTGATGACCACGGCATCGTTGCGTGCCCGCGGGATCTCGACGCGGAACACGTGGGCTCCCACGATGTCGGGAGCACCAAAGTCAATCATCTTGAGCGGCGTGGCTGACATCACTCTTGGACTACCTCGCCTTGTGCCAACTCGATGCCCACCGCTTTCGCGAACGCCTCCAGGTCGTGTCCACTGGAGAAGTGGGCTTTCCGGAACGACATCGTCACAGGGGTCTCTGGCGGGAACTCCTCCAAGGCAGATTCGAGGACAGCCTGGAGGTACTCCGGCTTCACCGTGATTTCGCCGAAGACGACCTGAACGCCTTTGTTTCCTTCTCCGATCGTCATCACGACGTTCTCAAAGGTGACCTTTCGTTCCTTCGCATCGTGCAGACCCGTGAAAGTCGTTGCACGAGAATCGAGCTTCTTGCCACCACCCTTGGCCGATTGGATGTGTGCCGGCTTGCTCGGGTCGATCTTGACCTTGGTCTCGCCCTTTGCGGCGAACTGAAACGACTCCTTCGTCTCCAGGCCATCCGCCTCGGCGAACGCGAGGATGCGGACTTCGTTGGAGCCAATCTCGATGAGCTCCTTGTACGGCGTGCCATTCCGTGGCTCGCTTCCATCGAGCGTGAAACGGATCTCGCCCGATGGCACAACAAGTAGCCGGACACGGCGAGGGTCTGACTCCTCGATGAGTTCGCATCGGAGCTTGAGCTGGTTCTTCCAGGTGGTCGGTGTGTCACTCTCGTGTTGGCCGGAAGGATCAACGGCAAGGAACTGCACACGAAGGGCCTTCGTCGTGAGCTGGTCATCATCGAGCCGTGGACTGGCATCAGTGGCTGCGGCATTCTCGGCGTAGTGAATCCGCGGATTGCTCCCAGCGTGCATTGGGGTGACACGCAGTCGGACGTTTCCTTCGTCATCCGGACCGGACTCAACAAGGACCTGGACTGTCGCCTTCTTCTGCTTGGGCTTCTTACTCACATAGCCGTTGCCAAGGTCTTCCCAGAGCCCTCGGCTGCAGCCGATCTCCTTGAGCTGTTCGAGACCCTTTGGTGGCAGCCACGGCATGCCTGCCTGTTCGGCCATGCGGTCCGTCATATCGCTCCAGCGAGCTTCGTCCTGGTTGGCTGGCCAAAGCAGGTCCTGGGCCTTATCGCGAAGACCATCAAAGTCTTTCTCGATATCCAGGTAGAGCTTCTTCGGGTCGCTCTGGAGCGTCTGCTCGATGAGCTTCTCGCCATCGAACGGCTCATTGTGGCTATGCGTCTGGTCCAGCGGCTTCGAGCGAAGCTGAGGCTGTCCACCCTGTCGATGAAACGGGATCAGGAGTTGGTCGAAGATCGCCCGAATCGTCCCGTTGAATGCCTGCTCGTAAGAGGCAGTCTTGCTCTCCAACTCTTCCCGTTGTGGATGCCCCTTGGGAATACGGCCATCGGCTTGGAGAGCGGCGAACAAGTTTCGGGCCGCTTGCTCCAACGAAGCCATCTTCGACTGCGTTCCTGTCAGAACAAGTAGATTGTTCTTTTGGAGAATATCGTTGAAGAAGCGAGCGACCTCCTCGGGCGGCATCTTCGAGTCGGGGTCGTGGATGACCAACACACGTTGCTTCCGGACTCGTTCGGCGATTTCGTCGAGCTCTGGTAGAGGGATCACTTCGCTGTAGGCCACCTTGCGGCTGGCCTTGTACATGCTCTTCAACCGATCCCGAATGAGCTCGTCAATCTTGTTCTGCGGGGCTTTCTCGGCGAGATTCTGGAGCAGTTTGGTGAGGTTCTCCTGCCGGTCGAAGTAATGGCGACCTTCCGGAGTGTGGTGTAAGTACCACGCCCGTGCGTCAAGCTCGTCAAATGCGTCGAGGTACTCCGACGGGTCCGTAAGAGGAGCAACAAGGCACTCGACCATTTCCTCTCGCGTGAGCCCCTTCACCGAGTTGACCGCGTTCGAAAGGCTGGCGGTGATCAGTAGAGCACCGACCTGCGCAGCTTCAGTTTTTCCCTGACCACGGTCCTGGTCGATGATCTGAGCGTGGGCAGAAAAGTTACTGTCCCACAGATCCTTTGCGATGACATCTCGCATCCCCGAGATATCGGCGAGCTTCTCTCGCACTTCGGGCAACGCCATATCGAAGTGCTGCGGACCGATGAGGTAGACATCATTCGCCGGTCGATTCCAGACCGACTTTAAGAGGCGAGACACGAGCTCCATAAGGCCGCGTGTCTGCTTGTACGTCTCGTTCTCTTTGAACAGTGCGACGATGTTCTTGAACTGCGGGTGAAACGGGTATGTCTTGGCAATCTCGTCGGCGACCGCCTCTGCAGATCGGCTCGCGATCTTCGCCTTCTTTGCCTCGGCGAGTGCCTTCGCAAACTGCTGGGCCGTTTCATCGATCTGGTCGTCGGATGGCAGCGACTTGAACAGTCGCTTACGAAGGATGTCGTAGACTTCGTTGCCTTCGAGGTCGACCGGCGTGATGGTGTGCTCTTGTCTGCCAAGCTCCTGCTTGGCGTCCCCAAGGGCTCGGTTGATCAGCTTGCTGCCGGTGTCATAGCTCGCCGCAAGGTCGGATATCACTACACAGACATTGGATTTCTTGCCGGCTGCAGACAGCATATTGGCGAACGCACGTGTTGCGATGTCTGCTACGGTTCCGGCACCAACGGCCTGTGTGCCGTAGTAGTGGAAGTATGGAGGAAGTTCGTCGAGCAGAATGAGCGTGGGCTCCGGGCTCTCGAAGAGGCTCAGCCAATCCCGTTCGTCCGGGGCCTTCGGCCCGCCCTCCCAGAAGGGTTTGAAGAGGTCAGGACGACCAAGTTGCTGGGCGATATCGCCCCAAAGAAACGAAGACGGCTGATTGCGACCATTGAAGGCCGCAATGCGAACCGTCGCGAAGCCGTCAACGTGCGGGACCTCGCCGAAATGAGACTCTCGCAGTGACTTGTGCTTCGCCAAAAGACCAAAGCCGACAAGCAAGTGCGTCTTACCGCCGCCCATCGCCTGCTTGAGGTGGAAGATCGCGTTGTTGGACTTGCCAGCGAGTCTCTTGATGCCCTCGCGAATCAGCTCGTCCATGCCCGCAGTAACGTGCGTCTTCTCGAAGTAGGCCCGGCCATCGCCCTCAGCCGTGATGAGCTCGTCGAGCTGCTCGACTTGGTCGCTCACACGCAGGTCAAGGGCATTGTCCTGGAGAACGCAGGCGTCTCGAACTGTGACGATCATTTGCTGTCCTCCACGTCAACACCTCTTCCTTCGTCTCGATGCTCCAGCCAGCGGTCGATGGCATCCTTCTTGAATCGCCAATGCTTCCCAACCTTCTGCCCAGGCACCTTGCCCTCTTGGGCAAGTTTGTAGAGCGTTGACTTGGCGACTTGGAGATACGACGCCAAGTCGTCAATCGTCATCACCTGCGGCGGGTCCGGAACATCCCTGGATCCAGTCGAAGCGTTGGTCATGCACACATGATAGTGTAGATTGCTACCAGTTGCTGGAGACCTGGCACGATGGTCTGACATCGTGTCGTCACCATCGTCACGGAGTTGGCCAGGGGGACGCCCGACTGGGATGAGGTCAGGGCCGCACTACATTTGGGACGAATTTGCACTACAAAGGGCCATTTGTAGTGCGGCCAGGTGTAGTGCAAAAAGAACAAGCCTCGCATAAACACTTGTTTAAGCGAGACTTGTGAAAGCGGGTGATCGGGATCGAACCGACGACATTCAGCTTGGGAACAAAGGAAAACGCTGAATGTTGGCATGTCCCAATTGGTCCCAGGTCGTCCCAACTCGATCCGCGACAATGACTTGGGAGCGATCGCATGGCCCGAGGGCTCGATTGAGGGCTTTGTTGCGGGGTTCTGCACTACATCAGGATGTGAACGCGCCGTCAATGACAGTTTGGCAGGGTCGAACAACATACTGACGATGTTTCTGAGTTCATTTTGTATTACATAGTCGCGAAATTGCAATTCTAGTGTGCAGTGAGTGTCCACCATGGAATCCGCGTTACTTCGCAGATGCTCATTGTGCTGGGGCGGCACAGCGTCGTTCAAAATGCGTGATAGCAGATGATGTTTGTAGCACGCAATTTAAGAGCCTACGAAATTCATAGGGGTTAACCGACGTTCATGGAAAGTCCGCCCGTTGCTTCTACATCAACGCCCTTGTGGTACTCGTCGATATGGCACCAGTCTATTTCAAGTGGCACCAATACGCAACATCCTAAAGGAGCATGGATTGAGACATCGAATCTCAAAAAGGAATTGAAACTGCTCGTTCGACATAAAGCTCCTGCTCGCAGACGCCCTCCTGAATCGATTCTGCCTGGCTAAACTCAACTGTGCTGAAAATATAACATTCTTAGCATGTGGCCAAGCGAGCCTGTACGACTGCATGGTCACGAAATTAGAGCATATATCTCGGAACACTCGTAAAGGCGCATGTCTAAGTCATTAAGTCGCTTTATGGACAGCCATCAGAATATGAGTTGAGGAAGTCCATCACATCCATCGCGTCGAGATGAAGATCGCCATTCATGTCGGCGAGCAAATCACCTGCTAGGTACCTTACAATGAACCCGCTGACATCGTAGAAGTTCAAAGTGCTGTCGGGCATAAAATCAGCGGGACAGGACTTGAGCCCGTTGTAGTACCGACGTGCTTCTGTGAACGCTTCGGGACCAATATCGAGACCCATATACCGACCGGGGAGATCATCCGCAGGCGGGTGGATCCCCCCCCAGATACGCGAGAGGGATGTTTGATCGGACGCGTCCGCGTACTTCGCCCATTGCAGGGTGATGTCCATGGATGGGCCGTCCTCAAAGACGAGAAACTCATTCATGGGCGCTTCGAACTCACCCATACCGCCTGGGAAGTATTCGCTCCCAGTCAACATAGACATGATTTCCGCTGCGGCGCGAGAGAACACCGAGTGCCCTGAGACATAACCCGCAAACGGGGGACTGACGAAACTTGGACGCTGGTAAGGCCACCAGTTATCAGCGAGGATCCACCCTACACCGGCGACATCTGTATCAGGGTCGTTGATGAAGTCAGGACCCTTCCAAGCCTTGACCGCGATCTTGCCCTCGCTACCAGCAAGGTGTGCGTGACGCTCACCTGGTGCGGTAGTCTCAGTTGTCACCACTTCGATGTAATCAGGGATGAGGTTGATCCCCTCTGGGTGGAAACTCGGCATATTCGGATCAGAGCATTGACCACGATCGCACATGTACCGGATGGAAGAAACCGGGCGAGGATAGTCGTAGTACCCCTTCACGGACCACGCAGAAATCGCGCTGTCGTGCATCCCACCACCGAGCGCAAGGTATGACTTCACGTCGTACTCGAGCGGATCGAGGACTGGGCCTTGTCCCATGAACTGCCCGTTGTGCTCCGGGTGATCGGTGACATAATGAAGCACCGAGAACCAATGCCCCGGAGGTGTCTCTGAATCCGGACCATCCGCCCAGAACTCCGCGAGCACACGCGCATAATCACCCAAGGGCACCATCTGGGGCTCGTAAGGCAACCCGGTGCTCGGGTTCACATCGTACCCCTCACCCCAATCACCACCGTTGAGCTTGTCATAGAAGTCCGTCTCCTCCGCGATCAATGGAAGAGGCGCGTTCCCGAATGTCGCGGGAGAGATGTCAATCATGGTCCCCGTCGCGGGATCGAGGTGTGAAGACCAGGTAACGACCACTTCGTATCCCCACTTGTAACGCAGGTCTTCTGCGGGTTCGCCGTTAATGTATGGCGGATCTCCCGGGTCGTGCCAGATTTGCCAGGTGAACCCGTCACGCTGCTTGATCTGCACATCGTCTTGGTCCATCGCGAACGGGGTCACTTCGCCCCATTCCGGGCTCAGGAAGTCCGGGTACCCTGTTGGGATCGGGTTGCCCGATTGATCCACGAAGAACTCGAGTGCAAGCGGCTGCCAACGGTTCGGATCGAGCATGTCCGGGTTGCCCGGGAAGTCCGGTAGCAACGGTGGATTGATTGGCTCGTAGTACAGGTTCGCGTAATCGAGCTGCTCGTTCGACCCGTCCGTAAGACCAAACTGGATGACCGATTCTGCGATGCGATTCCCCAGGGCCGCTGGGGTATCTCCAGCAGTGTCCGTGATGGAGATGTCGTACCCTAACTCGCCCATGAGCATGTCATACTCAGGGTACATCTCGATGGCGGCTGGGGAGAGCGCGAAACGATGACGAAGGATGCGATACATCGCATAACTGATTGCTTCCTCTCTAGCGAGCTGCACATCGTCAGCGATCATTGTTTCGTTATGGAACACCTGATCCGTCCCGGGCTCGAACGCTGCCCACGCGTCCCACATCGCTGCGGATGTGTGATACAGGTTGCGCGAATGGATCGTCGGGCGAGCAAAGTCGCGTCGAATCGAATCGAGCAACAACTCGCTCCACATCCGCGCAACAGAATGCTCGATCCCAAGCTGCTCTGCGAGATCGCGTCGGACCGCTGCGGATTGATGCTCGAGCGGACGCATCTTGGTCGTTGTCAACGCATCCGGGTTTGCGGGTGAACGGGAAGTCTGTGCGTCGGCAGATGTAGGCAACCCGACCAACCCCGCGAACAGGGTAACTTGACAAAGCAAAAGATTCATGACGCTGCTCCACGAGGCCAAAGTGAAGGATATTGGGTGTCGATCCCGAGAAATACCCCCTACCACTCTACAGATTTGGTTTCGTGACTCAAGCCCCTGCCTGGCAGATTTTGGCCACAACTCAAGAAGAGATGACCGCGATAGACCACCGCGCCGATAACCTCGCTACTATATATATCGCACGCGCGAAAGTTGTCACATGTTTACCTCCGTAACTCGGGTGAAATATTTTTTTGGAAATACTTTCGCCTTCTTGATTGTTGCTTGGATGAACCCGAATCGATAGACTGAAACTGCACATGACCCGCATCCACCTCATCCTGCTTATCGCGGCATCCCTATTCGGGATGCGGGGGATGGATTCCCTTTGGAGCTCGTCGAAGTCCCACGCGCTCGCGATGGGATCAGATCAGTGCGTGATGACAGAATGTCATGAAGAGATCCGCGAGGTATTGTGCTGCGACACCAAGAGCGTCCACAACTTCTGTAAGATGAGCAACGGCCCTTGCACCTGCGGCATCAAACCCATCGATGACCGGTCACCCAACGAGCCACTCCCGATGCCATCGCGAGATCGCGACTCGCTGCAGATGGTTCGCGGGCCGCCCGCATCCATCCAGATCATCATCACTGAACTCCCCACGCGTCTGATCTCGATCGCCCGGAAGGGCTCGATCCGCGCGGGGTTCTCGCACAATCAGACACAGGCACTCCTGGGCGTCTGGCAACGATAGAGACGCGTCCCTGAGGGACGGTACGCGCTGCGCGTACCGTTCCACGATGCTTTTCAATCGGACCAGACCTCACTAGGACATCTGCCATGAACCGGACCATCCTGTTCGCGTGCGCCTCGTCTTTGACGCTCATATGGTGCTCGAGTGACCCGCTCGCCCCGCGCCCATCGCACACGCTGACTCGCTCGTTCAACCCACCGTCGCCTTCGGCATCTGTGCCCTCACGCATCCGCGCCGCCGTCATGACCAGCGCGACAACTATCCTCGCGCTGCTGCCCGTGCTCACAAGCTCGGGGCGCGGGTCAGACATCATGATCCCCATGGCCATCCCGACCTTCGGTGGGATGGCCGTCGCATCCCTGACCTGGTTCGTCGTGCCCATCCTCTACTGCGGATGGGCCGAGCTCAGGCTTCGTTTTTCCAACACGCTCGGACGACCCGGGCAAAATCAAAGGAGTTCCACATGAAAACTTCAGTGATAATCGCTGTCATTGCGTGCGCCTACTGCGTGCCTGTATCCCTCGCGCAAGACCACCACGACTCCCACGCCAACCACGCGCAGCACGACGACAAAAAACCCGTGAACACCATGTGCCCCATCGGGAAAGAGCCCATCGTCGAGGGGGTCCCCTCGGTCGTATACAAGGGCGAGACCGTCGGGTTCTGCTGCCCGGGGTGCGACAAGGAGTTTATGGGGTGGGATGAGTCGAAACGCGACGCGTTCGTTGCCCTCGCCAAAGCAGGCAACGAGCCCGGTGAACACCACGCGCAAGCCGATGCGCAAACCGTCGTCCCAACCGCCGTCAAGAGCCAGCCCTACACCCTCACCGCCTGCCCGGTCTCGGGTGAGGCGCTGGGATCGATGGGTGACCCGGTCGTCAAAGAGATCGACGGGCGCGAGGTACGGTTCTGCTGCAATATGTGCGTGGGTCGGTTTGAGAAGAACAAGGAACAGTACTTCAAGAAGATCGACGAGCAGATGATCGAGGATCAGCTTCCGTACTACCCGATGACGACCTGCGCAATTTCAGGCGAGCCCCTCTCAGAGGATGGCGAGGACATCGCGATCAACCTGATCCACGCCAACCGGCTCATACGCCTCTGCTGCAGGTCCTGCGTCAAGGAGTTCAAAAAGGACCCGGGCGCTTACATCGCCGAGATTGATAGGGCCGCCGCCGATACTCAGAGGGCGGACTACCCACTCGACAAGTGCATGATCGGGGGCAAGCTCGGGTCTATGGGTGAGCCCTCCGAGATCGTCCTTGCGGGCCGCCTCATCCGGTTCTGTTGTGCAATGTGCGAACCCAAGGTGATCGAGAATCCAGCACAGTACCTCGCACAACTCGATAAGGCGTGGAAGTCCATCCTCGACGCGCGGGGTAATCTCTCGGTCGAGAAAGAACAGATGGATAGTGACCACGGTCGGGAGGGTCATGAGAATCACAGCGATGGCAGTCACGGTCACAGCGACAGCTAACACGAGGAAAAATACGCATGGACACCATAAACCGTCGACGTTTCTTGGTACCGCTGCTCCTGTTGCTGGTGTTCATTGTGGATGCCTCAGTATTGGCGGCCCAGATCTCCTCCCCGGACGGAACGGGGGGAGAGACGGGGTTGGCCAATACCCTGTGTCCGGTGACGCCGGATGAGGCGGTCGATCCAAGCTTTTTCACTGACCATGATGGCACGCGTGTGTATTTCTGCTGTCGGCGTTGCGTGCTCCGATTCAAACAGAATCCGGAGGCTCTTACTGAGTCGTTGGCGAGGGTCATGCCTGTGGCAATGCCGGAGGACAAGAGCAAGCCCGAAGCGGAGGGGCATGATCACGATCATCCTGAGGATGCTGCTGTCGCCGGGCAGCCAGACGCGGACCGGCTCGGCGCGACTGATGGTGGCCACGATCACGACGGTGAGTCGCCCGAAGAGAACCACGACCACGCTACAGACCATGGCGTGTCACTCACAGCGATGCTCGGTCGACTCCACGTCGTAGTCATCCACTTCCCGATCGCGTTCCTGCTCCTCGGGGCGCTTGTCGAGGTTGTAGGACTCGCCCGCGAGCAATTGAGGAACGAGGGGGTCATTCGACTGCTCACAGCAGTAGGAGCGCTTTCGGCCGTCGCGGCAGTGCTGCTTGGTTTGCTTCATGGGTCTGCGAGCGATTACTCGGGCACGTTGTCGTGGGTGTTCTGGTGGCACCGCGCACTGGGGATCTCGGTCGCGGTTGCTGCAGGCATCGCGTGGTTCGCCGTTGAACAACGCGCGAGATGCAAGAGGATGAGCCGATTCGCTACGGCTGCGTTGCTGGTGTCTGCCGCTTTGGTTGGAGTCGCGGGTCATTTCGGCGGTTCGCTTGTCTATGGATGGGAGTATCTGCTACCATGATGCGAGAACCAGCTGAAACCGGAATGCGGGCATCCCCAGGCGACTTGGGCAGGGATCAGGCTCAGCGATTCTGCTTCGCTCGCTTCGCTGACCGAGCAGCCTTCTTGAGCCTCGGCAACATCATTTCAGCGATATCAAACACGCTCGTGTTCTTGAGGTACTCCAACTGCTTCGACTGCTGCGCGACGCATAGGCATCCGGGGGGGCACGGGCCCTCTTCGGCGCAGTGGCCGAAACCGAAAGAACATTGGCACTCGATCACCGGGTCGTCAAAGGCCACGCACAGGTCGTACAGGGAGACCTGCTCGACAGAACGGACTAATCGCACCCCGCCGCCGACACCACGCTGGGTCTTCACGAGTTTCTTCCGGGCTAGTGCATTGACGACCTTGCCAAGAGTTGGCCGCGAAATCCCGGTCAGCTCAACAAGCTCGGGAATCTGCATGCACTCGTCAGACCCATCGCGACCGATGAGCCCCATGCAAACCGCCGCCATTGCTACCTGCCGTGAAATCATCCAGACCTTTCGAGACCATTGCGGCCACTTTGTTCATCAACGTCTTCGAAGGATATGGGCAATCGGAGGCGTGAGCACGCAGGCAAGTGATAAAGCACGGTTGCCCAATACATTCAAAGAAGATAGTATATGCATCTTTAGTGTGTCAATTGGCCGCCGTGGCATTCAGAGGCCAGTAGGACGGTTGGCGTGTTTACCCCTGACAAGGAGCTGAATCATGAAAAACTCTCAGGCACAAATATCCTTCCTCATTCCGCTGCTGTTCGCGGCCACCATGTTCGCAACTCCGGCAATCGCACAGAACCACGGAGATGGGGACCACACCAAACACGAAACGCATGAAATCAGCGGAAACGCTGACATCGTGAAAGAGCTCGCAGCACTCCGCGCTCAGGTCGCCCAGCTTGAAGCCTCGCTACAGCTCGATCACCGACCGGTTTCATCGACTTCGGACGGCGCGCCCGCGCGCACCTCCAAGAAGCAGAACGCGATGGGTGGCATGGGCGACATGGGTGGTAAGCGTCAGATGGGCATGAACGCCATGGGAGAAATGGGGCCCTCCCATGCCAACTCCATGGGAGGCATGGGTGGCATGATGGGCATGGGTCCGAAGGCAAAAGATGTCGATGGCACCACCGATGCGATGGAAGTTCGCTCTGACCTTCCGGGCTTTCCTGGCGCATCGCACGTCTACCACATCGGCGCTACCGGCTTCTTCCTCGACCACAACGAGCACATCGACCTGACGCTCGAACAACAAACTCGTCTGAACGAAACGAAGCAGGAAATCATCCTCGCCCAGTCGGATTACGACCGCCGCATCGAGGGCCTCGAAGAAGTGCTGTGGTCGCTGACGGCCGCGTCTACCCCCGACATCAATCGCATCGAGACCGAGGTCCGCGCCATCGAAGCGCTGCGTGCCGAGAAGCGTCTCGCGTTTATCAGAGCGGTGGGCGAGGCTGCCCAGATTCTGACTGTTGAGCAACGGCAAACCCTCGCAGGAACCCGCCCCATGGACATGACTGGCCAGAGCAAGGACGACTGACACCATTACTGAAAGGAGCATGACAATGCCCAAGCAAGCAACCCAGACCACCGTCTCACGCATCACACTCGCTGCCCCTGACGCGAGCGAAGTATTTGTCGCCGGCTCGTTCAACGAATGGAGCACGACCACACACGCAATGACGCGCGACAGGCAGGGTTGGTGGGAGATCGAGCTTGACCTCCCACCGAGCCGCTACGAGTACAAGTTCGTTGTTGACGGCGCGTGGTGCTGTGAGGCCGGTTGCGATCGCCCGTACAACGGCTGTGAGGGCTGCGCTCCCAACGAGTTCGGCACGATGAACCGCGTGCTCGAAGTCAACGCGGAGAGCTAATGGGCTGCACCTATCCGGCCATGCCAAGCGCACCGACGCACAGCGGGGCATCTCATGCCCTCGTTGTGCGTCGAGGCGAGCTCGGTTCGGCTGGGCACCATCTACCAGCAAAGCGACGGCCAGAAACGCGCGAACGAAGGGGCAGCATGCTGACATACCAGAAATCGCAGATTCAACGCGCAGCCTTTTGGACTGTCGGGATTACCGTTGCCCACTTTGCGATCAATACGCATTCGCCGGCGCTCCACTGGCTTCACATCCTGCTTGCAGGTCTCTTCCTCATACCCATCCTGATCTGCGCCGTGGCATTCGAGCTAAAAGGAGGGTTGCTCGCATCCGCTGTTGCGAGTGCCGTTTACTTCAGCCACCTGCTCTGGTCATGGGGTGATTCGCCTATGGCAAATCTTGATCAATACGCGTGGATTGGTGTGTACCCGGTTGTTGGTGCGATCACCGGGCATCTCGTGCAGTCGTCGAACATGCGCAAGCGACAGCGCGACGAAGTCATCGCTCGCTCTCAGCATACCGAGATGATCAACGGCATCACGGGATTGCTCACCGCCGTTGGCGTGCGAGACGAAGCCACTATTCAACACTCGCGCCGAGTGGCGGAGCTCTCTACAGCGATTGCCGAGGAACTCGGGGTTGAAGCCCACGAGGTGTCTCAGTTACATCTCGCGGCTTTGGTGCACGACATAGGCAAGGCAGGAGTCCCTGACGCGGTTCTATTCAAACACGGCTCGCTCGATTATGAGCAGATGGCCGCTATGCGCGAGCATGTCGACATCGCCGTTGGGATGCTCGGTGAGATTCCGGGCACGGAAGCGATCGCCCGTTTGGTATCCCAGCATCACGAGTCTCCGGATGGCTCGGGGTACCCCAGAGGCCTTACCGCCTCAGACATCGACCCCACCGCCGCGGTGCTTCGGGTTGCGGATGTGTTCGCAGCACTCACCGAGGCGAGACCGTACCACGAAGCGATGACAGAGTCAGAGGCGATTCAAGCCATGGAGTCTCTGCGAGGAGCGAAGCTCGATGAGACGGCGTTTGCAGCACTTCAGAGAGTGCTCGCTAATACCACTTCCGCCGACGAGTCGTTTTTTGGGACTCAGCCCGCTGAGGGTACATCATGAGCCGATCAACCACGCTAGTCCTGATGTGCTTTCTCATTGCCGTCATTGGTACTAACACATATGCGCAAGTATCACCAGAAGAGCACGCTCAGCATCATCCCGAGTCAGCGGCGGGCGACACGACTGAGGCGAGCGGTGCTGGCGGCATGCAGGGCATGGGCGACATGGGTGAGATGATGAGCCGGATGGTGTTCCGCCGCCCAAGGATATCTATCCGAGCCTCATGGACCTCCCGAACATGACGGCTGAGCAGCGCGACGCGTTTGAGCGACTCGGCCACGAGCGGATGCGCGCCGGTACAGAACTAATGAGCGAGGGCTTTGACGCACTGCTACGGTCGTCACCCACGCAGGACTTCGAGGCAATGCAGGACGCCGTGAACATGCTCCGAGAGGGCCTGTCACGATTCGATAGCGGACTGGCTGCGCACCGTGTCATGAACAGTGGGGTGCCCTCGGACCAGGCCGCCATGGAGTGGTTCAAGCGCGAGTTGAATCTCTCTACGCCGGCGTCGGCCTCGACCACGACTGGTCCGTTTGGGTGGTCCTGGTTCCACGCGAGCGGCATGGCCGTGCTGATCGGCTTCGCCCTTGTCATGATCGCGCTGTACTTCATGAAGATGCGGCGAGCCACGAACCTGCTGCAAGAACTCTCGGCACGACCTGAGGGTGCTCCATCAGCCCAGTCAGCTCCGTCGGCTTCATCCGCCGCGATCCTCGCCCCTCCTCCCGCGCCCGCAACAGCGGCGTTGCAGCCATCGGTCCGCAATGAACGCTGGGAAGGGCGGCTCCGTCTCGCAGCGACGTTCAGAGAGACGCCTGACATTGATACCTTCCGCTTCGTCAACCCCACTGGAGGCGCTGTCCCGTTCTCGTACCTCCCCGGTCAGTTCATGACCGTGGAGATCGAAACCGAGGGACGACGCGTGAAGCGGTCTTACACGATCGCGTCGAGCCCCACGCGCCAGGAGTACGTCGAGATTTCCGTCAAGCGCGAGGAGCACGGCGTCGTGAGCCGTGCGCTCCACGACACGCTCGCCGATGGCGACGAGCTCACACTGAGTGCTCCGTCGGGAACGTTCACATTCACCGGCGAGGGGGAAGAAAGCATCGTCCTCGTCAGCGGCGGAGTCGGCATCACTCCCATGATGAGTGTGATCCGATACCTCACGGATCGCGCGTGGGCGGGCCACATCTATCTCCTGCACTGCTGCCGAACCACCGACGATTTTTGCTTCCGCTATGAACTGGAGTATTTGCAGCTGAAGCACTCGCGCCTCAACATCACGGCCACAATGACGCGTGCACGAGGCAGCACCTGGGTTGGCCCGACCGGGCGGCTTTCGGCAGGGCTCATCCGAGAATGTGTGCCAGACATCGCCTCCAAGCTCGTTCATCTGTGCGGCCCACCGCCGATGATGGAAGCGATCAAGGGCACGCTCTGCAAACTCGGTGTCCCCTCCGAACGCGTCAAGACCGAAGCCTTCGGACCCGCCAAGAGAGCTGTTCCGGCAGCGGATACCGCAACTCAGGCGTCGTATTCGACCGTGCGTTTCACCGTGTCCGGAAAAACAGTCCCTCTTCCGCCGACATCCACAGTGCTTGAGGCGGCGGATGACGCCGGGGTCGACATCGATAACTTCTGTCGTGCGGGGACCTGCGGGAGCTGCAGAGTAAAGCTTCTCAAGGGCGAGGTCACGATGGACGTGGAGGACGCGCTTGATGACGCGGACCGACAAGCCGGCGTCATCCTCGCCTGTCAGGCCAAGAGCAAGAGCGACAAGCTTGAGGTGGAGGCCTGAGATGCATGAGCGACAGAAGATCATCGTTTCGGGGCTTATCACGCTTTTGCTGATGCTCACCTTGGGCTTCTTCGTGCACCGTGACCCACGATTCGCGGGCAGCCTCACCGGTGGCCTGCTCGGTGTTGCCGCCGCATCGCTCATGCTTGTGCCGCTGCTCTACCTGTTCGTGAAGCGGATTCCGTGGCTCAAACGGAGAGTCACGCCGTACGTCTCGATGCGAACCTTCCTCACGGTTCACATTTACGCCGGCGTACTCGCTCCAATCCTCGGTGTGCTGCACACGGGGCACAAGTTTCAGAGCCCTATCGGTATTGCCCTTACTCTCATGATGCTCGTCGTAGCGGTGAGCGGATACCTTGGGCGATACCTCCTCGGACAGCTTTCGACCGACATCCGGAAGATGAAAGCAGACCGTGAGCGTTTGCTGACGGCGCATCGTGCCCTGGCTCAAGAGATGGGCGACCACTCGGATGCCGCTTTGACGCTCCGCCGGAATAGTTCGCTGCTCGGCCGGGCGGCATCGTTTTTCGTCGCGCGTGACGAACAGGGGTTAATGCAGCTCCCGTCAAGGGCGATTCGTATCAGCGAATCCATCTCAGACCTCGACCTCGCCATCCGCACGCACTCCACAGCCAAGAACGCATTCGCCCGCTGGCTCGTGTGTCACATCCTCGTTGCCGTCGTGCTCTACGCGCTGCTCTTCATACATGTCTGGTCGGCGTGGTACTTCGGCATCCGG
Source organism: Phycisphaerales bacterium UBA3190 (assembly GCA_002364005.1). Lineage (GTDB taxonomy): Bacteria > Planctomycetota > Phycisphaerae > Phycisphaerales > UBA1924 > UBA1924. The sequence continues at coordinate 118,446 of DEXG01000023.1, read as the reverse complement.
TGGCTCCCATGAAAAAACTCGAAGTTATCTATGGCGTCGTCACACTCGGAGGACTTGGCTTCGCGTTCTCACTCCCACTGTTCGTCCATCGAGGGGGTGCAGACGCGGCTCCCGGTTGGCAAGAGTTCGTCAGTCCCGGACCGCTCACCGAGGCCCACGCCTTTCTCGGCAACGATTGCACCTCTTGCCACACGCCCCACATCGGCGTCACTGCTTCGAACTGCATTGCGTGCCACGCCAATGACGAAGAGCTTCTTTCTCAACCTGAGACTGCGTTCCATGCAAGCGTGGGCTCTTGCGTCGGCTGTCACGCCGAACACCAGTCGCCACCAGCGACCCCGACGGCCATGGACCATGACTTATTTGTTGAGATCGCACAATCCGGTGCAAGCAACGACGCGCAGGTCATCATCGAGTCAATACGGGCTCATGCTCGCGCGATGCCGACACCACACCCGCGGATCTCGTCGAGCGAACTTGCTCTTGATTGCGCGTCCTGTCACGCCAACGAGGACCCGCACCGCACACTCTTCGGAACCAGCTGCGCATCCTGCCACTCCACATTGACCTGGAACATCCCGGAGTACCGGCACCCGTCGCCGATGTCCATGAACTGTGCGCAGTGCCACAGCGCGCCGCCGAGTCACTACATGGGCCATTTCAAAATGGTATCGAAACGTGTCGCTGGTATTGAGCATGCCGAGGTGACGGATTGCTTCAAATGTCACCGGACCAACTCATGGAACGAGATCCCACGAATCGGCTGGTACAAGCACCACTGATAGATAGAGCTACGACATCGCATGATAGAACAACTCATCAACATCACTGTTCAGTTCATCGAAGCGATCGCCGCGATCATGATCGCTGCATCCATCGTGGCTGCCGTCATAGACATCGTGGTCGCAGCGATACGCCGGGGTCTCCGCGAGCGCACGACCGAGTCGCGCCTCCGTCTCGCCGAACGCCTTGTGCTCTCACTTGAGTTCCTGATCGCGGCGGACATCCTCAAGACGGTTGTCACGCCCACACTCGAGGGTATGGCCGTACTCGGTGCGGTCATCGTGATTCGCACCGTGCTTAGTCTGAGCATCGCCTACGAGCTTCGGCGCGACGGCCACAAGAAGCCGGAGAGCTGCTCATGAAGCCCTGGTCATTCACTACACGCTCCCGGAAGTGGTTTGCCAGCCTCCGAGTTCGCACGCAGCTACTGCTCGTCGTGAACACCGTCGTTGGCGTAGCCACGCTCGGCATGCTTTATCTTGACTACCGAGCCAGCATGGATGCGGCGATTCTGAGCAAGCAGGCATCGCTCGCCGACGAGGCCAGTGCGATTAGCGAGGCCATCAACGCGCTCAGCCATCACGGGAGCGAGGCCGTCCAGGCCTATCTCGACGGTGTTTGCACTGCGATGGACACGAAGACATCGCCTGGGCACACAGTGCAGGCGTGGCAGGCCACGGGCCAGTATTTCGCCTCACACACCGCGCATGTTCATTCCGAGAGTCTGTCTCGTATCCGGGGCGAATCCGCCAGCGAACCGACATTGGTCAGGGTTTCAGAGTCGGCGAGCCCAGTGGTTGCATCAGCCAGAGCTACTGCTTTGAGGCGTGCTCTAGTGCTCTTTGTCACCTCCGTAGTTGCAGCAGCCATCGTGAACGCACTCCTACTGCGACTCATCTCAGCACCGCTCGAAGCTCTGTCGCATCGCGTCCGCACCTTTGGGGAGACGCACACCACCGTCGATCTCCCTGAGCCCACCAACGCCGAGTTGGCAACGCTGACGGGGGAACTGGGCACCATGATGCTCGATCTCGTAAGGCGAGAGGAAGACCGCGCGGCGCAACTGGCACGCGCCAGGCGACTCCAGTCTCGATTGATGGCCGGTGCGTCATCAGACCCCGACATCGCCATCGAGTACCACCCGGCTGACCAGGTTGCCGGTGACTACGTGGAAGTGATCGAACTGGTGGGCGGAGACAGGTTGATATGCCTTGCCGACGTCGTCGGGCACGGGGTCCCAGCTGCCATGGGTGCCGCCGTCATCAAAGCGCTCGTTGTTTCCCTCGATGCGTCGGAGCTCAGCCCAGCAGCGGTGCTCAAAAACCTCAACTCGGGGGTCTGCCGTGCGAGTTTGCCGGAGGATTTTGTGACCATGATTGTCGTGCGTGTGCCCGCACTCGGAGGTCCCATCACGTATGCGAGCGCGGGTCACGAAACCTGCTATGTGCTCATTGCCCAAGGGCAGCTCACCGAGCTCACTTCGACGGGCATGATCCTCGGCATCGACCCCTCCGCAGAATTCGAAGATGTCGAACTCGATCTTGACGCTGGCGATGTCCTCGTACTCATGTCCGATGGTTTGAGCGAATCTGTGGACCGCGACGGAAAGCTGCTGGGCCGACAGTCGATCGTGCGGAATCTCACCCGACTGCGTAATCGCACTCCAAAATCCGTGGCCGAGAGCGTACTTAATTCTGCGCGTCAACACCTCGATGGCAGAGCCGCCGCGGACGACATGACGGTAGTCACTGTCGCCGTTGCAGTAGCCAAACAACCACAGGGGGTCTGCTGATGCGACATTCACTCATGCATGTGGCGGGCTGTGCCCTGCCACTACTCGCAGTGTTCCTGCTCCCGCTGTTCGGAGTCGACAACAACGTCGCGTTGTTCGTCTTCATCGTGCTGATGTTCGGGTGTCATTTGCTGATGCTCCGCGGGCATAACCACGGATCGACCCCGACAGATAAAGGAGATGTGCCCTGTGAACACGATTAGTATCAAAGGATCCGGATTCGCCTTCGGGGTCGCCTGCGGCTTGCTGTACATCGCGTGTGCCACGCTCATGCTCGTTGCGCCGAAGGAGCTCGTGGTCCGGTTCTTCAACAGCGTTATGCACGGCCTCGATGTCGAGTCATTTGTTCGTTGGGACATGCCGTGGTGGGAAGCCATCGTCGGCACCGTGGAGGTCATCCTTCTCGGTTGGCTCTTTGGTGCACTCATTGCTTCACTCTACAACCTCGCCGTTGGAAGGAGATCGTCATGACCCATAAACATCACGGCCACGCTGTGAATCAACACGGCCACAACAATCAATCCGAGGGCGGTCATCATAATCATCATGCGCACATGGTGGCGGACTTCCGAAAGCGCTTCTGGGTCTCGCTGGTGCTGACTGCCCCTGTCGTCGCTCTTGCGCCCATGATCCAGTCACTGCTTGGATTAGAGGAGGCGCTTTCTTTCACAGGCGATTCCTATGTGCAGTTTGTGTTCGCTTCGATCGTATATTTTTTCGGCGGCTGGCCATTCCTTTCCGGTCTGGGCAACGAACTGGGTAAGCGACGCCCGGGCATGATGACGCTCATCGCGTTGGCGATCTCTGTGGCGTACTTCTATTCCACCGCGGTTGTCTTTGGGCTGGTCGGCGAAGTGTTCTTCTGGGAACTCGCAACGCTCATCGACATCATGCTTCTGGGCCACTGGATCGAGATGAAGTCCGTGATGGGGGCGTCCGCTGCGCTCGAGAAACTCGTCAAACTCATGCCTTCTGAGGCGCATCTCGTCGGCGATGACGGAAGCACTCGCGACGTCCCGGTTTCCGAAATTCACCACGGCGACCGAGTCTTGGTCAAGCCCGGCGAGAAGATCCCGACCGACGGAATGATTGTCGATGGGCGATCGACCATCAACGAGGCGATGCTCACCGGCGAGAGCAAGCCTGCCGAGAAGGGAGAGGGAGACGAAGTCATCGGGGGTGCGATTAACGGTGAATCGGCCTTCACTATGGAGGTCCGACGCACTGGGGGCGAGACCTATCTCGCTCAGGTCATCGAGATGGTCCGCGCGGCGCAAGAGTCGAAGTCCAAGACGCAGGACTTGGCCAACCGCGCGGCACTCTGGCTCACTGTGATTGCGATCACAGTAGGCTCTGCCACGCTCGTGACGTGGCTTCTCATCGGTAAGCCGTTCGACTTCTCACTTGAGCGTGCGGTAACCGTCATGATCATCGCGTGCCCTCATGCGTTGGGCTTGGCGGTCCCGCTCGTCGTTGCTGTCTCGACGTCGATCTCGGCCGGAAACGGCCTTCTCATCCGCGATCGCACTGCTTTCGAGAGAGGCAAAGACCTTGACGCCATCGTCTTCGACAAGACCGGCACGCTCACAGAAGGCAGATTCGGCGTCACCGACATCATCCCTCTTGGCGAGCGGTCCGAAGAGGAACTTCTTCGCCTCGCGGCGAGTCTTGAGAGTCAGTCAGAGCACCCCATCGCTGAAGGTGTCGTGCGTGGTGCCCGGGAACGGAAAGTCGAGTTCCCCGCACCATCAGAGTTCAGAGCCATCCCAGGCCGCGGAGCCGAGGCGGTCGTCGACGGCATTCGTCTCCGGATCGTCAGCCCGGGCTACCTCCGTGAGCATGACATGGTCGTCACCGACGAGCGAGTACGCACCGTCGCCGATCAGGGTAAGACCGTTGTTTACTTGATTATCGACGGGGCTGTCGAGGGAGCCATCGCGCTTGCAGACATCATCAGACCGGAGTCACGCGAGGCGCTCGAACGGCTCAAAGCCATGGGCATACAGGTAATGATGCTTACCGGTGACGCCGAGGCCGTAGCGAAATGGGTCTCTGAGGAACTCGGACTCGATGACTACTTCGCCGAAGTTCTTCCAGACCAGAAGGCATCCAAGATCAAGGAAGTGCAGTCGCGTGGCCTCGTGGTCGCGATGACCGGTGATGGTGTGAACGACGCGCCGGCACTCACCCAAGCCGATGTTGGCATCGCCGTCGGGGCTGGTACTGATGTCGCGATCGAGTCTGCGGACATCGTGCTTGTCCGCTCTGACCCCCGAGATGTGACCGCCATTATTGAGCTTTCGCGTGCAACCTATCGCAAGATGGTCCAGAACCTTTGGTGGGCAACGGGCTATAACGCGTTCGCCATCCCCGCAGCTGCTGGGGTGCTGTACCCGCTCGGGATCGTACTGTCTCCGGCACTGGGCGCTGTATTCATGTCTCTTTCCACCGTGATCGTGGCAATCAACGCCAAGTTCCTACGCATCGAGCGGCTTCCAACGGACACCCATCATGTGGTGACAGAACGCGACGAGTAGGAAGCGATTTACATATATCCCCTCAATAGGACATGAGCCATGAAACATTTCACGCCCACCATAACCGCAGCCATTCTGATGATCGCATTGTTCACAATCGCGGCCGGCAGTCTTGACGCCGGCGAACGCCAACCTGAAGGCCGCGTAGCGGCCATGGATCAGCTCGATGCCGCCCGAGCCAAGCTCCAAGTCGCTGAGCGCATCTGTCACATGTTCCACGATGCAGAAAGCGGTGCTCCGCGAGGTGGTATGGATCCCGAGGCCATCTACCGGTGGTCCAAGAGACGAATGCAAGCCAAGATAGAGTTGTATGAACTCGATCCCAGTCTCGGGAACCAAGAGGACGCGATTCTCCGGCACGTTGAGTGGATGAAGGCGTGGAATCAACGAGTTGTTGAGTCCGATGCCTCCTCACCATTTGGTATCGCAATCACGGAATACTTCGTTTCCGAGGCCGAGGCAATACATGTATCTACCCCGACACCTTAGATTACTCGAAGGAGTATCACAATGGACAACGCAGTCGCACTGGTGCAGGCTTACCTTAGGGTCAATGGCTACTTCACTGTCACCGAATTCCCAATCGTCGAATCAGGTCGCTCGGGCATCCACCGAACCGCGACTGACATCGACGTTTTGGCATTTCGATTTCCCGATGCCGCTCGGTTGATCCCAAGGCGCGGTAGATCCTCTACCCAGGACGTTGCAGTCGGTGAGGTTGACCCAGCACTCGCGCTCACCGATGGCGGAGCCGACATGCTCGTCGGTGAGGTCAAAGAGGGAAAGGCAACTCTCAATAGAGGAGCCACGGAACCCGCTGTACTGCGTGCAGCCTTAACGAGGTTCGGATGCTGCAGTTACGACCACGCGGAGACATTAGCCACCGAACTTGTGAGTCGAGGAGCCGCACAGACTCAATCGGGGCACCGGGTCCGTCTGGTCGCTTTCGGATCAACGCACGACCAGAGTGTTGGGCGACATTGCCATGTGATCCTTCTCTCGCAGGTTATATCCTACCTTGATGAATACCTCGATCGCCACTGGCAGACCCTGCGGCTGAGCGAGTTCAAGGAGCCCGGCTTGGCCTTCATTGGCATGCTCAAGAAAGCAAGGGTTTCGCTTTACACAAGTGCACAATGAGAAATATTTTACCACCAGCATCGTCACCAATTTCTAGTATGTATGCATTGCGGGAGAATAATCACCATGTCTGATATCGATCCACGAGTATGGGAATCATGGAGTCGACGCCGGTTTATCGGGACCGGTGGTCGGGCCGTGCTTGCCGCCTATGCATTGTCGGTCCCCGGTGTTGCGCGCGCGTCTGGCGAATTAGCGCGAGGGACGAGCTCGGAGCTCGACGCCACCTCGCCAGAGGGTATCGATCTATTTATTGAGCGGAAAACGATTGACATCGGTTGTCGTCCGTCGTCTGCGATCACGATCAATGGAGGCATCCCCGGTCCGCTGATCCGCATGCGTGAGGGCCGGGAGGCGTTGATCCGTGTGCACAACCGTCTTGACGAATCAACATCGATCCATTGGCACGGGCTTCTGGTGCCATTCACAATGGACGGCGTGCCAGGAGTCAGCTTCGAGGGGATCGATCCGGGAACGACATTCGAGTATCGGTACCCTGTGCGTCAGAATGGAACCTACTGGTATCACAGCCATTCCGGGCTCCAAGAGCAGCTCGGCCACTACGGGCAGTTGATCATCGATCCAGCCGACAAGGATCCCGTCGAGTACGACATCGAATACTCGATTGTCTTGTCAGACTGGACGCACATGGACCCGTATGTGGTGATGCACAAGCTCAAGACGATGGAGGGCTATTTCAACTTCCAACGCCCCACGCTTGCGAACCTGAATACGCAAGCCGAGGCTACGGGGCAAAGCTTTACCGAGGTTCTCAAGACGCGATTTAACTGGCAACGCATGCGGATGGACCCAACGGACATCGCCGATGTGACCGGATCGATATACACCTTCCTCATGAATGGGCGGACCCCGGATGAAAACTGGGCTGCTGTTGCGCAGCCCGGCCAGCGTGTTCGCCTGCGGATCGTCAATGCCTCTGCATTGACGTACTACGACTTCAGGGTCAACGGTTTGCCGATGACGGTGGTCCAAGCCGATGGCCAGAACATCGAGCCTGTGGAAACCGACGAGCTCCGGATCGCCGTTGCGGAAACCTACGATGTCATCGTCACGCTTCCCGACGATCGCCCGAGGACGCTCTTTGCCGAAGCGATGGACCGGAGCGGGTTCGCACGCGGCACAATCGGACCTCGTCTTGATATCGAAGCGGCGATACCAGAGTGTCGTCAGCGACCCATGCTCACAATGGCGGACATGGGGATGATGCACACCGTGATGAATGGCGACTCCTCGGACGCGGGTTCAATGGAGCACGGGTCGCACGGGGACATGAGTGACGCAGCCGATACCGCGCACACCAACGAGGGGTCTGCGAGTTCGGTCGAAGACCTACCGACATCGGGGTTGCCGGAGCGGATCGAGCATGGCCCCGATATGCACGGCCCGGGTAGCATCGTGATGGGGCGCACCAGGTATCGTCAACTGAGCGATCCGGGCTCGGGGCTTGGGGATGATGGGCGGCGCGTTCTCACCTATTCGCAACTCCGATGCCTAGAAACACCCTCCGATCGGCGTCCACCGACTCGACAGTTCGATCTTCACCTGACTGGAAATATGCATAAGTACATCTGGGGGTTCGACGGCAAGAAGTGGTCGGAAGCGGACATGATCCGCTTTCAATACGGCGAACGCCTGCGCATCAACATGATCAACGACACCATGATGAATCATCCGATTCACCTCCATGGCATGTGGATGGATCTCTATGCAGGAAACAATTACGCCAAGAATCCACGCAAGCACACCGTGAATGTCCAGCCTGCTGAGCTTCTCACGGTCGACATCACGGCCGATGCGCCGGGGCAGTGGGCGTTTCATTGCCACGTCCTCTATCACATGAAGATGGGCATGTTCCGGACGATTGCCGTTGTCCGTTCTCTGGAAGAGGAGGCTGCAAATGCAGATTCATAAGTGTGTGTTGTTGATTCTAGTCTCTTGGGGAATGGCAGTCGAGCCAGCGCTCGCGCAGCACGAGCATCCCGCAAGCGAAACCAAGACCGAGACACCGGAGACATCGCAGCAGCCGCAGCCCGAAACATCCGCTGAAGGGTCTCATCACAGTGACGGTCCCGCCTTACCAGAAGGCATGTCTCTGGACGGTGTGCTTGACTATGCCGCGGGCCCGCCCCCAGAAAGCTATCCAGATCCAGTCGCAGATGACGAGTTGAAGTTCTTCACTCTGTTTGAGCAGCTCGAATACAGGATTCCGGACGGGGGAGGCGCTGATCAGATTGGTTGGGAGGCCCAGGGATGGGTCGGCTTCGACTACAACCGCTTTGTGTGGAAGTCTGAAGGCGAACTGGCCTTTGAAGGTCAGGATCAAGGTGAATCGGAAACCGATTTGCTCTACTCGCGTCTAATCACGCCATTCTGGAGTTTGCAGGCCGGAGCCCAGTACGCCAATGAGTGGGAATCCGGAGACTACGAGGACCGATGGTCCGGCGTTCTCGCTCTCCAGGGCCTCGCTCCCGGGATGATTGAAATGGACTCATCACTCTACATCTCTGAAGATGCGGATGTTACGGCCGCAGTCGAAGCGGAATACAACCTCCGCCTCACGCAGCGATTCGTGCTTCAGCCCCGAGCAGAGCTTGGCTTCGCTTTCCAAGACATTCCGGATCGTGCGATCGGTGCTGGATTGACTGATGCGAATCTCGACCTGCGCCTGCGTTACGAGATCAAGCGCGAGTTCGCGCCGTACATCGGGGTGCGCTACGGAGTGCTGGCCGGTGAGACCGCAAGCGTTGCCGAGTCGGTCGGCACTGACACGGAAAATGTATCACTGATCTTTGGTGTGCGGCTTGCGTTCTAGCGTGATCGACAGACCGATGTAAGGACTGTGCCAATGACCACTGCAATCCTTATCAGCATCCTGCTCATTCTCTTGACCACCGGCGTTCGTCTCGCTTTTTTTATGGTGGCAGCAAAATTCACACTTGAATCCAAAGACTTTACTTGGCACCGGTTTTTTTGCCTCATGCTCGGCATCTACATCAGTCATGTATTCGACATCGTTGTCTACGCGTTGGCGTACTATTTCGCTTGGCATATGTTGGAGATCGGCACCCTCTCGGAAGATCGAACGGATGGTCTACTCGGTCATTTTTACGCTTCTGCTGTCATGTACACCACCATTGGATTCGGCGACATTCTCCCAACTGGGCATTTACGGTTTATCGCATCCACTCAGGGATTGAGTGGGTTGCTGTATCTCGCGTGGTCGGCCTCTTTCATCTTCGCAGCGATGAACCGCATGCTCAAGGACCGCAACAGCTCGTTTGAAAGGCACAGATGACTGAGAATGATCAAGGCGATGGCCGGAATGAAGGTCACAAGCACGGGGCCGACTACGAGAAGGGCAGCCTGACCCTGACCGGTTCGATCGCGATGGGCACCGGCGTCATGATCGGTGCGGGCATCTTCGCCCTCACCGGCCAGGTCGCCGAACTTGCTGGCGGCCTCTTCCCGGTCGCGTTCATCGCCGCAGCCCTCGTCGTTGCATTCAGCGCGTATTCGTATGTCAAGGTGTGCAATGAGTATCCGTCCGCCGGCGGCATCGCGATGATCCTCAAGAAGAGCTACGGGCCAGGTATCATCACCGCCGGGTGCTCGCTTCTCATGTACTTCTCGATGGTCATCAACGAAAGCCTCGTTGCCCGGACCTTCGGCACCTACACAATGCGGATCTTTGGCGAGGGATCGGACTCATGGCTCGTGCCCGCGCTCGGCGTCGGCTTGATCGTCGTTGCGTTCGTTGTCAACCTGCTTGGTAATCAGGTCATCGGCGGGCTGAGCAAGGTCACCTCGATCATTAAGATCGTGGGTATCGGCATCTTTGCCGGCATCGGCCTCTGGGTGTCGGGTCTCTCCTTCGACACGCTCACAGGCAACAGCGCGTCATCCGATGCCCAGGGTGGCATCACGGGCTTTCTCGCTGCAGTCGCGCTGTCAATCCTCGCGTACAAGGGTTTCACGACCATCACCAACAGCGGCGATGAGATCAAGGAGCCCAAGAAGAACGTCGGCCGCTCCATCATCTACAGCCTGCTCATCTGCACCGGGCTCTACCTGCTCGTGACCCTCGCTGTTGCCGGCAATCTCAGCGTTGACGAGATCATCGCCGCGCGCGACTCGTCGCTTGCCGAGGCCGCACGCCCGGCGGTTGGCCAGTGGGGCGAGTGGCTGACCATCGGCCTCGCCATCATCGCGACCATCTCCGGCATCATCGCCAGCATGTTTGCCGTCTCTCGCATGCTCGCGATGCTCACCGACATGGACCTCGTCCCGCACCGTCACTTCGGGATGCCCGGGCGGATCCAAAAGCACACGCTCGTCTACACCGCCGTCATCGCCCTTGCGCTGACGATCTTCTTCGACCTTGGCCGAATCGCTTCCCTTGGCGCGATCTTTTACATCGTGATGGATATGGCGATCCACTGGGGCGTGTTCAAGTACCTGCGCACAGAGCTCAACGCTAAGGCATGGGTGCTGCTAATAGCTCTCGTCCTCGACGCTGTCGTGCTCGGGGCGTTCCTGTATCTCAAGCTCACGACCGACCCGCTCATCGTCGGCGTGGGCCTCGGATCGATGGCTCTGATTTTTGGGCTCGAAGCAATCTTCATCGCACGAAAGTACAACGACAGTAGAGAACCTGATGACGACTGACAAACGCTTAGCCACACTGAACATCACTGGTATGCACTGCGGCGGATGCGCGAGCAAAATCAACACCGCTCTGCTCAAGCTCGACGGCATCGATTCCGTCGATGTGACGCCGCACGAGGGTAAGGCCGTCAGTTCGGGTAGCCCGCTGCCCGATGATAACATGCTGAGAGACGACGTTGCCACAGCCGGCGACTACACGCTGACATCTGTGGAAATGGCAGAACCAGCAACCGCCGCTCTCGATCCGTCGACTCATCAGCATCACGCGACGGCTCAAGAGCAACCGAAGGGAAGCCTCTACCCACTCTTCTTGATCGTGGGCTTCATCGCTGGCGTCACGCTGCTCGTCGCCGTTAGCACCGGCGACTGGTCCGCCGACCCCCTCATGCGGCAATTCATGGCCGGCTTCTTCATCGTCTTCTCGTTCTTCAAGCTCCTAGATCCGTCCGGCTTCGTCTCCGCCTACCGCGGCTACGACCTCATCGCCCGCAAGATCCCCGCCTGGGGCTGGGCGTACCCCTTCGTAGAACTGGCGCTCGGTGTTGCCTATCTGCTCACGTGGGTGCCCGTCGTGACCAACGCGGTGACACTCGTCTTGATGCTCGTGGGAGCTGCCGGCGTGCTCAAGGCGCTGCTCGACAAGCGAGCTGTCCGCTGCGCCTGCCTGGGCACGGCGCTAAACCTGCCTATGACCAAGATCACGCTCGTCGAGGATCTGACCATGGCCGCGATGGCCGCTGTCATGCTGTTGATTCTGTCGATATGACAAATCGAGAACGGTCTTTAACCATTATCCGCTCGCAAAGACAAGCACTGCAATTTGGATGATTCTGCACTACAAAGGATCATTTGTAGTGCAGAACGGGTGTTGTGCAAAAAAACGGAGCCCTCATAAACACTTGCATGCGAGAAGCTTACGAAAGCGGGTGATCGGGATCGAACCGACGACATTCAGCTTGGGAACTAAGGCAAACGCTGAATGTTGGTTCGCGCCGATTGATCCCAGGTCGTCCCAACTCGATCCGCGACAAGGCCTTGGGTGCGATCGCATGGTCCGAGATCTCGAATGCGGGCTTTGTTGTGGGGTTTTGCACTACATCAGGAAGAGAGCGCATCGTCAAAGACAGTTTGACCTGAAGCTCCGGTAGACGGGAAACCGTGGCAATTGAATTGCACTTCAGCATCTGACTCTCAAGCAACCCCATCGCCATTGCCGAGGTATACTCGTATCGTGCATAACCGTTCGCTCTCCATCTTCTTGATCATGATCATCGGCTTTCAGGCTATCTACGGAGGTCTGGGTGGTGCAGTCGTTTTATGTCTGGGTGGCGGCCACGAGCATCAGCCATCTGAGATGCTTGCATTGTGCGAGCTTGCTTGCGGACATGCAGAAGGCTTGCCTGGACCGATGCCAGCTGATCAGCACGGCGAGGATTGTGCCTGTATTGATATCGAAATCGAGTTGGTCGAGCTTCTCAGCCTTCCGAGAGTAGAAATTGGTTCGATGCAGACGAATGCTGTTCATCCAACCCCAACTTGGATTGTCACTGAACTTGGGCACGGTCTGTCTTGGACCGGTCCACCGGGCATTCCGCAGTGGTTCGATCCAGGTGGTGCCCAGCGGCTTGCAATCGTATCAACTACTCGTTTGATTCTCTAAATCCTGTCTGAGTCCAAATCGTGCCCTGAGCAGCTCCAGCTGCATTGGGCGGTTTGTCGTTCACTCAGATAGGAAATTAAATTTATGGACATCTCAACAACCCCGCTCTTGAGGCGGGTGGCTTGGCCCGGCATCGCCGCGGCGGCGGCCGGTGGATTGCTCGGCGGCTGCCAAAGCTACGAGCGAGCACCGCTCGACCTCACATCACATCGAGACACAATTGAGAGCCGGCTAGACGCCGCAGATTCGATCGACGCATTCCTCAACCGCCTGGACGAATCTGGTGGCGATACGCCAGATAACTTTGATCCAACCGATGGTTTGTCATCGGCGGAGGGTGAAGTCCTCGCGTTGTTCTACAACGCCGATCTCCGATTGGCAAGGCTTGCGGCAGGCGTTGCGCTCGCCGACTACGAAACCGCGGGGCTATGGGAAGACCCAGAGTTCGGCTTCGACGGTGCTGAGATCTTGTCGCCTTCGGGGCCGTTCGAGTATGGCCTAGCACTCAGCTTCACAGTTCCGATATCCGGACGGTTGGGCGTGGCCAAAGATCGCGCCGGAGCTTCCTACGAGGCCGAGCTAAGGCGCATCGTGGACGCGGAGTGGACCATGCGTGCTCGTGTCAGATCGGCGTGGGCCGAGTGGACGGTAGCCGATGAACGCGTTCGTCTGCTGAGCGACGTAATCGGGCAGGTCGAGAGGATCGGATCCATCACCGACAGGCTCGAAGAGGCCGGCGAACTTACCCGTATCGAGGCCCGGCTCATACGTGCCGAACTCGTGCAGACTCGCGGCAGACTTGCTCAGGCTGAGTTTGCGGCGTCCCAAGCCCGAGTTGATCTGCTTGGGTTGCTTGGCTTACCGCCATCAATTGACATTGAGCTCATCCCCTCGCTCTCACCCAGCGAGTCAGTGTCGTTCACGGACGAGTTGCATCGGCTTATTGAGGCGAATACATCGCTCGCGGTGCGTCGTGCAGAGTACCAAACCGCAGAGGAAACACTCCGCCTGGAGATCCGCAAGCAGTACCCGGATATCACGATCGGCAGTGGATACGGCAGCGAAGACAACGACGACCGCCTTCTGCTTGGCTTATCACTTCCGATTCCGATTCTTATTGCAAACCGAGCTGGAATTGCTGAAGCGAGAGCACAGCGCGAAGTTGCTCGCGCCGCAGCGGAAATCACCTTCGAGCAACTCACACGTGAGCTTGCCACAACGAATGCAGCGATTATTGCAGCTGGCACCCAACTCGAAGCGTTCGAAACGCAGTTGGTCCCGATGCTTGAGGAACAGTCGAGGGAAGTTGAAAAGCTCATCGATTTCGGCGAAGTTGACACGCTGATTCTGCTGGAGACGGTATCGCGTCGCTTCGAGGTCAAGAGCCAGCTGCTTGATTTGCGCCTAGCCGAATTGAATGCTGAAATCGAGCGTATGAGACTGCTCGGGCCGGATCAGCCGAAACCTCCCGCGCCTATCGAGCCAGCGACCGAATATGACACGACAAAAACAAACACACCATACACCGCGGCGCGAGGCGACACGCCAGCCGAGGAGGCATCCCCATGAAATATTTGGAACAGACGAACGCGATCGTTCTAGCAGCACTTCTGCCGCTGACACTGGCCGCCTGCACAGGGGCAACGGATCAACGACAGCTTCATGTGACCACAAACAGTCAAATTCCAGCAAACATTATTCCTAGCGATAGAGATACAGCCATGTCAATCACACTTCTCGGATTCGAAGGCTGCCCGCTCACACCACTCATGAAAGAGAGGCTCGAGCAGGCGATCAGAGTAGTCGGTCGAGACTTGGATCTTGTGCAGATCGATCAGCAGTCTTTGGATTCATCGGACCTCCGCCGCGGATATCCCGCTCCGACGGTTCTAGTGAATGAATCCGACCTGTTCGGCACGGAAGCACCGAAGACTCCTTCGATGGGCTGCCGTATGTATGAAGGACCCGATGGCGTGCCTTCGGTGAGTGATCTCGTCGATCGCCTCCAAGAAGCATTCGCGCAGGTCGCGGATGGTGAAGGGGGTGAGGGATGATCCGGACTATGATCGCTTTAGTAGTGTTCTCGATCGCCGCCTTGTTCCTCGTGTCCTGCGATCGATCAGAATCCATCGAGCAAAGAGTTGTCGAGCACGGCGAGGACGACGGGCACGACCACTCGTCAGAAACCGAGGCCATGGCAACCGGTACCGACCGCGTCGCTATTCCTTCCGCAGTACGGTCGAATCTTGGTATCAGCTTTGTCAAGGTCGAACGTCGGCGGATCGAGCAGACCCTCCGCGTGCCAGGGCGTTTCGAGTATCTGCCTACAGCGCGCCGAGAGTACCGCACGGCAGTCCCGGGCCGCGTCGAACTGCTCGCAGAGCAGTTCCAACGAGTGGAAGCTGGGGATGTACTCTACCGCATCGACTCTCCGTCGTGGCGCGATATGCAGCAGCAACTCGCCGATGCGGAAGCACAAATCCAGAGGTTTGGTGCGCGGCTCGAAACATTTGAGCCGCTCCTTGCGGCACACGAACAGCACGAAGAGAGTCTCCATGAGAGTGTTGCTGTATGGAACGAGCGTGTCGACCAGCTAAGAAGCGTGCGCGAGATGGGTGGCGGCCGTATAGACGAACTCGCCCAGGCGAGAGCGGCGGTCGCGAGCAACAGGGCAGAGCTTGCAAGCGTGCAGGAGAAGAAAGCTGAACTGCACGCCAATCGTCAGCAAACCGAGGCGGATCTTCGGGCTTCAGCGGCTCGACTGAACTACCTGCTGGATTCGGCATCAGCAATCGTCTCGCTCGATCGAGAGCAACTTGCTTCCACAGTCGAAACAGACCACGGGACTGAACCCAGGTGGGCTGCAGTTAACACGATTGAGGTCGTCGCGACCGAGGCGGGTGTCGTGGAGGCGTTGGGCCTGACAAACGGATCATGGGCCGATGAGAAAACGCCTGTGATGACGGTGGTGCAGCCTGACCGGCTCCGTTTCCGGGCATCTGGTCTACAGAGTGATCTTGGCGTGCTCAAGGACGGCCTGCTCGCTCGGATCGTTCCCCCGACGCCTACCGCCGTTGGTCGAGCAGTGCCGTTGCAAGACACGATGAATGGCGCGCTCACCCTCGGGCTTGCCGGTGATCCCAACGATCGCACGCTTGAGCTCTTCGTTGTCCCCGACGAACTCAGTTCTTGGGCACGCCCGGGCGTCTCGGCTCAGCTTGAGATTGTGACCGATGCCACGGCCTCTCCCGAGGTTTCAATTCCACTTGCTGCCGTACAGCGTGATGGTCTCTCACCAGTGATCTTCCGTCGGGCTCCCGACAATCCCAATGAAGCGATTCGCATGGAAGCGGACCTCGGTAAAGATGACGGCCGGTGGGTCGTGCTGCTCAGCGGGGTTCGTGACGGCGACGAGGTAGTCCTTGACGGGGCTTTCCAACTTATGCTCGCGACCAGCGGATCGATCCAGAAGGGTGGCCACTTCCACTCCGACGGCACCTTCCACGAAGGGGAGGATTAAGTCATGTTGAAAGCAGTCATCCGATTCTCGCTCCAGTACTCATCGCTTGTTCTCATCGCTGCCGTTATGGTTGTCGGGTACGCCGGCTACCGGCTCCCGCGTATGAGCGTGGATGTATTCCCGGAGCTCAATGCACCAACCGTGACCATCATGGCCGAGTCAGGCGGGCTCGCCGCCGACGAGGTCGAGCAGTATGTTACTTTTCCCATCGAGTCTGCTGTGAATGGCATGACAGGTGTCAGACGTGTCCGCAGCGCCAGCGCCATCGGCCTCGGCATCGTGTGGGTTGATTTGGACTGGGGGACCGATCTATACGACGCACGGCAACTCGTGGCAGAGCGGCTCGTTACCGCAAGAGAAAACCTCCCCGACGAGGTTGAGCCGTTCATAACCCCGATTACATCAATCGCCGGCGAGATCATGCTCGTCTCACTCTCTTCTCCAGATGGATCCGTCGATCCGATGGAACTCCGATCCTATGCCGACTTCGATCTTCGGAACAAGATTCTCTCCGTACCCGGTGTAGCCCAAGCGGTCGCAATCGGTGGCGAGTTACCGGAGTATCAGGTCAATGTCAACCAAGAGCGACTACGTCTCTACGACCTCACAATTACTGATGTGGTTGAAGCCGCAGGCGGGGCGCATAGTACCGCAAGCGGCGGCTATCTCGTCAATGTCGATAACTTCGAGATTCCGATTCGTCAGCAGAGCCGAGTGACGGGGTCGGAAGACATCGCCAACTCGGTCATCAAGTACCACGAAGGTGTAGCCGTAACGATTGGGCAGGTTGCCGATGTTCGTCTGGGTCCGGCGCTCAAACGAGGCACTGCCTCAGAAGGTGGCAATCCGGCAGTCATCTTGTCGATCCAGAAATCGCCCGGCACCAACACCCTCGCCCTTACCGACAACCTCGATGCGCTCTTTGATCAAATAGAGCCAACGCTCCCTGCGGGCATTGTACTGAATCGAGACGTGGTTCGGCAGTCGCATTTCATCGATCGCGCGGTCCATAACGTGACCAAAGTGCTAGGCGAAGCCATCCTCATCGTTTTGGTCGTGCTTGTGCTGTTCCTAATGAATCTACGAACGACGCTCATAACGCTCACGGCTATTCCAATTTCGCTCGCTGTCGGTCTGCTGATGATGGATGCGATGAAGCTTGGGCTCAATGTAATGACTCTCGGTGGCTTGACTGTCGCGATTGGTGTTCTGGTCGATGACGCGATCATTGATGTAGAGAATGTCTTTCGACGCCTCAAACAGAACCGTGCGATGGTTGAATCCGATCGTCGCCCATTTACAGAGGTGATTTTTGACGCCAGTAATGAGATCAGACCCGCGATGGTTTTTGCGACAGTGATCATTGTGATGGTCTTTCTGCCGCTCCTGTTTCTTCAGGGGCTCGAGGGGCGATTCTTTCAGCCGCTCGCGCTGACTTACATGATTTCTATCCTCGCGTCCCTTGTGGTCGCCCTCACGGTCGTCCCGGCGATGTGCCGCTTCCTGCTCAAGGGTAAGCTCGGCGGGACACACGAAGATCGTGACGGTTTTCTCGTGCGTGTACTCAAGCGTGGGTATGAGCCGGCTCTTCGATCCGCGATCCAGTTCCGAGCATGGGTACTGGGAGCTGCGGGCCTGGTCACCGCCGCAGCGTTGCTTCTGGCGAGCACATTCGGCACATCATTTTTGCCCTCCTTCAACGAAGGGACTTTTACCGTGTTTCTCCTCGCGCCTCCCGGTACATCGATTGTCGAAAGCGACCGGCTCGCGACCGAGGTGGAGAAGCAGCTCGTCGAGATCGATGGTGTTCGGTCGGTGTCACGCCGCACTGGACGAGCCGAGCGTGATGAACACGCCGAACCGGTCAGTAACTCGGAGGTCGAGGTCACGGTCGATGCAGGGCGTTCACGAGTAGAGGTGCGTGATGAGATCGACCGCATTCTCGCATCAATCCCAGGCATCACGACCATGGTCGGCCAACCGATCGAGCACCGCCTGAGCCATGTCCTCTCGGGAACTCCCGCCGCCGTCGCGATCAATGTATTCGGCGAGGACCTATCAGAGCTTCGTCGTGTCGCCAAAGCCATCGAAGGCGAGTTACAATCGCTCCCGGGTGCCAGGGATGTGAATGCCAATCGTGAAGTCATGATTACTTCGCTCCCGATCCGCTACCGCCACGCGGAATTGGCTGCAGTTGGTCTTAGCCCGGCGGATGCCGCCGAACAGGTCCGTGAAGCGATATACGGAGAGGTTGTCGACACCGTCAATCAGGGCGTCCGCCAGTATGACATCGTTGTACGTCTCGCGGCCGCCGATCGAGAATCGGTGCGGCAGGTGCGTGATCTACTACTTCGCGGACGCGGCGGCGCAACCGTGCGTCTTAGTGATGTTGCTGACATCGGACCCGAGCGCTCGAGTAACTTAATCACTCGCGAGAATGCTCAGCGGAAGGCGGTCATTTCTCTCAATGTCGCTGAAGGATCGAACCTCGGTGATCTCGTCGCTCAAGTGCAGGAACGTGTTGATCCAATCGTCCAAGAAGCCGGGATGACAGTTTCGTACGGCGGACAGTTCGAGGCGCAGCAGTCCGCATCACGTACGATCCTCGTCGCTGGTGTGGCCGTCGCACTCATCATGCTCATGCTCCTCCAAATCTCTACAGGCTCGATGCGAGCCGCTGTCCTCGTCATGCTCAACATGCCGCTCGCGCTCATTGGCGGTATCGCATCGATCTATCTGACCGAAGGTGCCGGAGCGATCAGCAATACATTGGCACTAGTCGGTATCGGCGGCGGGTATGTTCCACCGGTGATCTCGATCGCAAGTCTCGTGGGATTCATCACACTGTTTGGGATTGCGGTGCGTAACGGCATCCTGCTTATCAATCACTACAACCATCTCATGGAGGCCGAGGATGTGCCGATGGGTGAAGCGATCGTTCAAGGGTCGATGGAGCGGCTTGTGCCAATCCTGATGACTGCGATCTCTGCTGCTCTCGGGCTGGTTCCGCTCGCACTCGCCGCTGGCGAGCCTGGTAGCGAGCTGCTTGCGCCGCTGGCCATCGTCACGCTCGGGGGACTGCTGACCTCGACGTTCTTAAACCTCATCGTCGTCCCCGCCGGCTACTCGCTTGTGTTCGGGCACAACCCAGAACCGCGACAGCGAACTTCGCCGTCGCTTCGTTCCCGTCTAGCCGGCAAGCTCCGCCGGAAGCAGTCCACTTAAAACCCACTCAATTTTCAGGAAAACTGACATGAACAATCTCACTAAACTGCTCCTCGCTTCCACAATCACCGGCATGCTCTTTCTCGGTGGGTGTAGCAACGAATCGGAAGCACCTGACACAGATTCCCACTTGGATCACGACAACCACGAGGGTCACGACCACGGCGATGACGGACACGAAGACCACAACCACGCTGAAGAGGAGCAGGATGATCATGGTTCTGAATACGACCTCGGCTCTGTGACGATCGCCGGTACCACACTCAGCGTCAAGATGGGTGAAGATATCGAGCCAGGGGCAGTCATGCATCTCGATATCGAAACCACCGCGGGCCCTGAGCCGGTTGCAATCCGAGTCTGGATCGGAGACCAGGCAGCAACTGGAACACTGAAGAGCAAGGCAATGTGGAACAGTGTGGACTACCACGCAGAAGTCGAAGTTCCTTCTGAACTCAGACCAGGTCTTTCACTTTGGATTGAGATCGAAACGGCGGATGGCGAACGTGCATCAGGAGCCATCCCGATCAACGGCTGAGCGACATATCTGCCCCGACCAAAGGAAGGCAAGAGGTTGCAGAGTGCACTACATTTGGGTCGAATCTGCACTACATAGGGCATTTTGTAGTGCGGACGGAAGTAGTGCAAAAGAAAAAGCCTCGCATAAACACTTGTTTTTACGAGACTTATGAAAGCGGGTGATCGGGATCGAACCGACGACATTCAGCTTGGGAAGCTGACGTTCTACCACTGAACTACACCCGCGTGTCGATCACAGGATCGACCTGAGATCGCAGCTCGATCGGGTCGGGCGGGTGACCGAGGTCGTTGCCGCCGAGGGACTCGTATGAGCTGCTTGGAAGTATATCCCAGATCGGCTCGGATATCTATTTTGCAAGGTGCCGTGATCCGGGTTCGGGCGGCAGTATTGGGGTGCCCACGGGCATGCATCGACGGGCAAAGTTGCCGCGGGTATCTGATTAGCCCGAACCGATTGGGATCTGGGCGGCCCTCCGCGATGCGGTGTCGCCTCGTCTGCTCACGCGCCAGACAGCGTTGGCCAACAGGCCGCAGGTTGCGATCGCGATGGTCATGGGATAGGCGGTCCCGTTCTGGGACATCGCGACGCCGGTGCTGACGAGGAAGGCCACGCCAAACTGCATGATGCCGATGAGCGATGACCCGCTGCCGGCGTGGTCGGTGCTTGATTCCATCGCGATCGCCGCGGCGTTGGCGCCGATGAACCCGATCGATCCGATCGCCACCCACAGCGGGATCATCAGCAGCACCAGATTCCCTGTGCTGGCCCCGATGATCGTGCCGATCCCTGCCAGGGCGTTGATCAGCAGGAGCAGCCCGAGCAGAAACTCCGGGGTTTTGTATTTGAGGGCCATCCGGTTGATGTGGGCCGAGATGACGAGTGCCAGCGCGATGGTGGCGAAGAGGAGGCCGTATCTAGACGGCGTTGCGCCGTGGATGGTCTGGAACACTTCCGGGGAGCCGGTGATGAATGCGAACATGCATCCCTGGGCCAGTCCGCCGACGATCGCTGGGGCGATGAAGGTCGGCTTGGTTACCAGCCGATACCACGCGCCCGCGATCTTGGCGGGGCTCTCGGCTCGGCGGTCTTCCTTTGCCAGTGTCTCGGGGATGTAGCGCCAGGTCAGGGCCGCACAAATCGCCCCGAACGCCAGCATGACCAGGAAGATGGACTTCCATCCAAACAGGGAGATCACGATCCCGCCCAGCACCGGTGCGATCACCGGCGCCAGCGTCATGACCGCGATGACAAGGGACAGAGCCCGTGCGTTCTCACGCTCGTCGAACATGTCGGCGATGATCGCGCGCCCGATGATCATGCCGGAGCTGCCGCCCACGGCCTGCAGGAATCGCAGGGCGATGAAGGCACGCAGGTCCTGGGCCACCAAGAACAACGCCGTCGAAGCGAGATAGATCCCGATCCCGACGAGCAGGGGGACGCGCCGACCGAAGCGGTCGATGATCGGGCCGTACACCGCTTGCCCGAACGCGAGTCCAAGGAAGAAAATCGAGAGCGTCAGCTCGATCTCACCCTCTTTTGCACCGAAATGCACGCGCATCAGGTCAAAAGCGGCGAGGTACATGTCCGTAGCCATGGGTGCGAAGGCGGCCAGCATCCCAAGAATCGCGATGATTCGCCCGGGGCGCGCGATGTTCCGGGTCGAAGTGGTGTTCAGATTCGACATGTTCACCTGATCGATGGTGGTGGCAGTGGGAGAGAAAGATAACCGCTCTACGGATACTATGACCATACAGCGGGCAAGTATTTCGCTGTCAGAGAAAATCATACTGGAGGGGCAGATGGAATCTCAGAGCGGGCACCAGGTGATCGAACGAGCGGCTTTGATCCTGCGCAGTCTCGAGTCTGAGCCAGCGGGGATGACCGTCGCTGAGGTCACCCGTTCGACGGGCCTGGCCCGTACGACCGTGACTCGGCTCGTGTGTTCCCTGCGCCAAGAGGGCTTCGTCACGGTGGATGATGGGAATGTGCGTCTTGGCCCAGCACTGGCCCGGCTGGCCCATGCTGCGAATCTCGATGCTGCCGAGATCACCCGCCCGCGCATCGAACAACTGTCCCATGAACTGGATGAAACCGTGGATCTGTGGATTGAGCGTCGAGACGGGTGTGAACTGGTCGATGAGGTGGTCTCGAACGCGGAAGTGCGGATTTCCCTCTCCAGCGGGACGCGTCTGCCTTTGCACACGACCGCCTGCGGCAAGGCGCTGCTCGCTCGACGCACGAACGAGGAACTCGTAGGTCGTTTGCCAAAGCGCCTCCCAAGCACAACGCCCAAGTCCATCGGGAGTCGGGCGCAACTGCTGGAACACCTCGAGACGGTGCGGGAGACTGGCGTTGCGATTGATGACGAGGAGCATGCGCCGGGTGTGTGTGCTGTTGGGGTCGCGGTTGATCTCCGCCTGCCAGATCGGTATGCGATCTGCGTGCCGATCCTGTCCAGCCGGTTTGAAGCCCAGCGGGCCTGCGCTATTGAGGCCTTGCAGGCGTGCGTCAAGGCGATCGAAGATCAGATCGCGGGACACTCTGGGGCGGGGCCGAGCTGAGCGGGTGCGTCACTGGATCTGCGCGGGTGATGAAACACTGACCGGCTCAAAGGCTTCCTGAGGCACCCAGCATTCGGTCCCGTCGGCGAGTTCCAAGAGGGCCCAAGCGTCGCGATTTTCGATGACGGTTCCCTCAACCCCTGCGCTCAGCGGCTCGGAATATACCGGGTCGTAGATGCTGTCATCGGGGCCGCTCCGGGCGATGATGCCCGCCTGAGTAATGACGACTTCATCCGCGTTTTCATACAGCACCCATTCGGTGGTCAGGGCTACGAGCGGTATCAAAGACACACCCAGCGACCAGATCGCCGCGGGGATGAACCAACGCGGTGCGCCGAAACCCACGCGGGCGGTGAGCATCAGCCATGCGAGTGTGAACAGGCCCAGAGAGATCCCCCAGAGCAGCGTCCGCGGGACGATCCCGCGCCAGCTCATCAGCAGGGACACGATCCGGTGGGGCGTATCGGGCTCGACCTTGATCTGGACCTGTGATCTGGCCATATCGAGCGAGTCCTTCAGGCGTGGGTCGGTCGGAGCGATGCGTTCGCCTCGTTTGTAGGCAAGCACCGCCCGGCCCTCGTCGCCCACGAGGGTGTAGGCGTTCCCCAGGGCGTGGTATGCGCCGGGGGTATGGATCTGGTAGGCGTCGATCACCCGCTGCAAATCGGCGGCTGCCTCGCGCAGGGTGAGCCGGGCATCTGGCTCGTGCTGCTCGAGCATGGTGATCCCGGTCTCGAGCTTGGAAAGGGCTGACTCCAACTCGTGCTGTGCGTCCGTGTCAGAAGCCCAGCAGCAGCGAGCGAAGAGGAGGATCAGGAGGATGGAAATTCGAGTGGTCTTCACGCCGCGGCTCCCTTCAGTCGAGACAGGCATTGCGTGTGAACATCGCTCAGGAGCTTGGCGATAGCACGCTGATCGTCCGTCGCGTTGGTATTGGACTCATCGCTGAGGATGATGTGGTAGAGCCGGTCCTGGGTCTGCTCGTCGATGGGCAGTTGCTTGGCATCGCTGGCCGTCACCGCGTCGAGATCGATCTCGAGTGCATGGGCGATGTAGGCCTTGAGCGAATCGACACCTGATTTGCGTTTGGCAATCGAGAAGGCCCGCATGAGCCGGACGCGGTTGGGGTTCCGGGTGCGGGTATATGAGGCGAATGCCCATACACAGCAGAACAGGGCTGGCGGGGCGACGATCGTTGCCTGCCAGGTTGGGTTTTGGAGCGTCTGAGCCAGACTGAAGCTGCGCTGGGCACGCATCTCGTCAGCGCTGGTATGCGCCCAGAGTCCCGGCGCGGCCGGGGTCAGATCGATCCGATCGATGCGTTCAGCGGGCTTGGAGTTCGTGTTGTTCTGGTTGCTATTGACCAGCGCGTCAGCCAGTGTCACCTCACGCACCCCGGTAACGCGCAGCGGGATCGGGTCACTCTTGAACACGGTGTACCGCCCGGTTTCCGGGATGAAGGACGGGAGATCGATCGAGGGGATCTCGTCGACATGCTCGTCGAGCGCACGAATGGTGATCTGGTAGAGGCGAGTGCCGGCGTTGCGGGGGGTGATTTCCCGCCAGCCCTCTGAGTCGATCTTGAACTGGTCATAGAAAGATTGGATCAGCGTAAGATCTGGCGCATCTTCGATGCCCACCATTGGCTCTTCGCCCCGAATGCGCAGTGTGAGGTCGATCGGGTCCCCGACATTGACATTCGTATTCGATGCCCTCGCGATGAGCTGATACTGCCCGATCGCTCCCTTGTAGTTGTCCGGTTGTCCTGACTTGGGGACCTCGATGACTTCGACGGGGATTGAATCTGATTCGGTGTAGGCCCTGAACCGGCTCCCGGTTCCTGAATGGCGGGTGAAGATCGAACGCATCGGGCCCAGCTCAAACCGGCCGGTCTGTGTCGGGGTGACCGTGAAAGCAAACGAGAGGCGCGACATCTCACGCCCGTTATGCATTCCGGTCTCGACATAGCCGGTCATGGATTGGCCATCGAGTGCGAAGTCGATTTTGTACTGGCCCCCGGTGGTGGGCTGGGCCGGGCGTACTTCGAAGGTGTCTGGGATGTTGGATGAGGTCAGGTTGAACTCGGAGGTGTTGTCCGCGATCCACCAGACGCACTCGACACGAACCGACTCATTCAGGTAGAGTTGTGTCCGATCGATACTGAGCTCGAGGTCGTCGGCATCTGATATCACCGGGAGCAGCGACTCAAACTGAGCCGTTTGACCTGTGTAGGCCTGCCCATTGATCATGACGGTGGGGGCCGGGATCGAGACGCTCCCCTCGCTCAGCGCGGTCAGCGTGTACTGGAAGATGTAGCTGCGTTCGGTGACCGATCGGCGCACCCCGTTGATGATCTGCACCGAGGTGTACGATTGCGAACTCGGGCCGAGGAACTGTGCACGCACGATCTCGGGGAACTTGATCACGGGCGTCTGTGGGTCTCGGGCACCGCGCACGATGACTTTGTAGGAAACCTCATCGCCGACATAGACACTCGATCGGGAGAGCTCGACGGAGACGCTCACCTGGTCGTCATTGCCTGACTGCGAGAGGGCGCAGGTCGTGAACGACGCGATCGCCACGATCATCAGCACGAGTGGATTCAGGAGTTTCGATTGCATGGATGACATCATGTTCACCAGTCCTTCTCTACACGCACTGGACGACCGGTTGAGCGATACACACGCCGGGCTTCACGCTCACGCCGTTCTTTGTCCAGGAGCATCTCGGCGATCTCGTTGATCTCGTCGCCCTGGCCATCCTCGGCTTCGCTCTGCGGCTCGCCCTCACCCTGCTCACCTTGGTCGCCCTGTTGGCCCTCACCCTGCTGACCCTCTTGGCCCTGTTCGCCTTGCTGCTCGGACTGTTCTTCTGCCATCTGGCTCATCTGCTGGGCTGCCTCTTGGAGGGCGTCGGCGGCTTCCTGCTGATGCTGGGCCGCGCCTTGCTGGTCGCCTTCTTCCAACGCCTGTTCAGCACGCTCCTGGGCCTCGCGAGCGCGTTGCAGCTGCTCCTGGATCGATTCGACCTGCTCGTCCTGCCCCGGGTTCGATTCGCTGAGGCGGTCCTGTTCCTGCTGGGTCTGCTCACCCAACTCGCTTTGCTCTGTTTGCTGCTGCTCGGAGTCCTGCGGGGTCTCGCTCGCGTTCTGCTCGGCTTCTTCTTGCTGCTGCTCTGCGAGTTCATTGAGCCGTTCGGCGGCTTGTTCGTTCTGCTGCTGCTGTTCCTGGCGTTGCTGCTCCTGCTGCTCGATCAGGTCTTCGAGTGCCTCGATCTGCGATCGAAGCTGCTGGATCTCTCGGCGTACACGCTCGAGGTTCTCGATGGCGCGGTCGTTGTGTGGGTCGATCTCGTAGACAGAGCGGAACGCGCCGGCGGATTCGATGAGCACTTCAACCGTTGTTTGGAGACGCTTCTTCATCTCGCTCAGGCCGTCCGGGTTGGTCACATCAGGGCCTTGGAGCGATTCCGCATGGGCGAGCATGTACCGGGCGTGCCCGATGTTGTAGCGGGCATTAGCGCGAAGACTCTGTGATACGCCGGAGATGTCCGCTTGCTGGAGCCAGCCGATGCCGTCTTGTATGGTGCTGCTCAACTCTTCGTCGGTTGAAATCATCAGCGCGCCGAGGTTGTAGGCGGCGCTGGCTCGGTAGTGGGGGTCTTCGCAGCGTGAGTAGACCTCGCTGAGCATTTCGACACGCTCTTGGAAGGCGTAGTCTTCGCTGATCGCTTCTGCGATGCGGGTTCGAGCAAACTCGGGTGCCATCGGCTCAGGTTGTTGTTCCTGCACGACTTGCTGCTCATCATCTGTCGGGGTGGTTTGCACGCCCGGCTGGAGTAAAAGCACCATGCTGAATACATACGGCTGGATCATGCCGGGGCCCTCCTGGTTCGGGTCGGGATCGCGAGCAGATCGAGCATGATCAGCCCGATCCCAACAGCAAGGAACACCATGTAGCGTTCGGTGTATTTCATCGTTGAGGCGGTCTCAAGGGTGCGCTGTTCTGCTGTGGCAATGAGGTCCTCGTAGACCTGCGCCAGGTCGATTGTGCCGGTGCCGACCTCAAGGTAGACCCCGCCCGGAGATGCCGCAGCGATCTGACGGAGGGTTGTCGATTCAAGCTTCGAGCGAACCATTGAGCGTTGGCCGTTTTCATCGTCGGCCTGGATCAGGGCTCCCTTGTCGGAACCGATGCCCAGTGCGATGATGCGCACGCCCTCAGCCCCCGCCCGACGGGCGGCCTCGATCGGCAGACTGTCCTGATCTTCGCCATCGCTGATCAGCACGATATCCCTGTAGGCGCTGCTCTCACCCTCGCCGGTTTCGGGGAAGACGAGTTCCATGGTGCGTCGGATCGCGTCGCCGATGTTGGTGCCGCCGACAAGGACGCTGTCGGGATTGAGTTCTTCAAGCGCGAGCTTGAAGAACAGCCGGTCATTGGTCAGCGGCGAGATGACCCGAGAGGAGCCGGCAAACGCGACCAGCCCGACGCGGTCGCCCCCAAGCTCGTCGACAAGGTCCTTGATCCACAGCTTGGTTTTCTCAAGACGGCTGGGTGCGACATCTCGCGCGAGCATCGAGCGTGAGACATCGATCAGGAAGACCACATCCCGCCCTTTCGAGTCGACCTCGACTTCTCGCGGGTCGGATTGTGGGCGTGCGGATGCGAGCACGATGCACGCGAGTGCGAGCATTGTGATCGCGATGCGCAAGAGCGTGTTCCATGAACGGGGTCTGCCAAGCAGTTCGTTGATGCGATCGCGATCGCCCAGGCGGCGGGTGCCCCGTCGCGTTCGATAGAACACCAGCAGCATCAATGCCGCCAGTACCGGCAGCGCCCACAGCATCATCAACCATTGTGGTTGGGCAAATCGCCACTCGTTCATCGAGAAGGTTGGTAGCAGCTCCTGCATTACGCCACCCCCCGCAGCACGGTCTCACGCAAGAAGACGCCCGAGAGCAGCACGATCAGGCCACCGATCGCGTATGGGTGGTACAGCTCCTCGTAGCTCGTCGATTCAGAGACCTCGATCGTCGAACGCTCGAGCTCATCGATCTTGGCATAAACCTCCTCAAGGTCGGTGATGCGATCGACACCCCAATACTGCCCGCCCGTGTGCTCGGCAACCTGGCTCATGCGTCGATCGTTGACCTGCTGGGTTGGGCCGAAGAACCGCCCGCCCGAGGTGGTGCCGCCGCGGATCCCGATGATGTAGACCTTGATGCCCCAGTCGTTGGCCAATGCCGCTGCTTGCTGGGGGGAGTACTGGCCGGCACGGTTCTCGCCGTCCGTCAGCAGGATCACGGCTTTGCTCTTGAGTTCAAAGGTCTCGTCTTCGGTCTCCGCACGCATCGCGTCCTCGGACGCTTTCAATCTTCCGATCGCGAGCATGAGCGCATCGCCGATCGCCGTCGATCGTTCACGCTCCACTTGGGGCAGCTCCACCCGACGGAGCGATTCAATCAGGGCCTCGTGCGATTGGGTCAGCGGGACGAGCGTATCGGCAAAGGAGCCGAAGACGATCAGGCCCAGCAGGTCGCCGGCTCGCCCGCGGAGCTGGCTCCCATCGCCCTCGACGAAGCGTTCGACGACCTTCTTGACTGCTTCGAGCCGGTTGGTGCGTACCCCATCAAAGATCACCGGCTCGTCCATCGAGC
>DEXG01000023.1:30280-90175 GCA_002364005.1 Phycisphaerales bacterium UBA3190 | reverse complement strand
TCACCGGCTCGTCCATCGAGCCGGATCGGTCGACGACCAGCTGCAGGGCGATGGTGTCGCGTGTGGCCTTGGTGTTGCCGATGATGCGCTGGGGGCGGGCGAGCGCGACCAGCAGTGCCAATAGCGCGATGCTGATGATCGCGTTGGGAAACCAGAGCCCGAGCGTCCGCGCAGATGTGCCCGCCGCGGCCACGCGCGAGGGGGTCGAGGACATCATCCCGGCGCTGCGATGCCAGAAGATGATGCGCACGATCCAGATCAGCGGGATCAGCGCGGAGAATACCAGAACCCAGGGGTAGGCGAACTGCCAGTTCATGCCGCACCCCCTCTGGCTGATGGCGTTGAGTCGTGCCCGAGCAGCTCGAGCGCGTGCCGTGCGATGCGAGTGGGGGATACCCGTTGGCCGTGGTCCTGGGCGAATCGGGCCCGATCGCACGCACGGATCATCTCAGTGAACTCACTCGTTTGACGCAGGCGTGGATCCAGCTGGGCGAAGGCCCGATCGAGGAGTTCAAATGCAACCCCGCTGTCGAGCTGCTCGTTGGTTTCGATGTGCTTGAGCTGCGCGTAGACGGTTTCGTCCTGGTCTGCGTGCGATCCTCGCCGGGCGATCGCCAAGACGACCAACGCGATCAAGGATGTGATGGCCACGGCCCAGAGCCAGTACACCGGGCGGGTGTCATTGGGTGATTCTGGGAGTGCTGGGGTGGCCAGTGGGTTGAGCTGGCCGGTGTCCTGATCGGGGAGCACCCCTTGGACCTGAACCACGAATGGGTCAACAGCGAGCTCACGCGTGGCATCGGCCGCTTCGATCAGCATGACGGGCGATGGGACGCTGTATTCACCCGGGAGGAATGGCTCGACGAGCCAACGCCGAGAAGCTTCGTAGTGATCACCATCGCGTGCGACCGGTTCGTCGATGGTCTCGATGGGTGTCCAGTCGCCCTCATCCCAATCGGGCGGGGCGATTGAGACGCTGACTGAATCAGGCCACGACCATCGTGCCGTGACCCACATCCGATCGGCGATCCCGATGGAATCCGAGGCGAGCTGGAGAGAGAGGCGTGCACCGCTCTGGGCATCCTCAGTATGGTGTGTCATCGGGGCACCATCGGATGAGGTGTGATCATTCGAGCACCCGGTCATGGGCATCCATGCGAGCAGCAGCAAGAACGGCAGGAGGGAACGAACAAGACTCATCGTCGACGCATCTCCCGTTGCTGGAAGTAGCGGATCAGTGGTTCGATGAAGCTGCCGGCGGTCGAGAGCTCGACACGATCAACGCGAGCACGCTTGAAGCTGTCCTCGATCATGGCCTGCTCGCGCATCGCCTGGCGGTGGTACCGGTCCCGCACGCGCCGAGAGCCGGTGTCGACAGTGAAACGACGCCCGCTAAGCGGGTCGTGCATCCGGATCAGCCCGGCTTTGGGCAGTTCGAACTCGAGTGGGTCGGTGAGTTGGAGGGTGACCAGCTCGTGCTTCTGCCCGAGCATGCGCATGGGCTTGGCCCAGTCCGGCTCGCCGTGGTTGTTGAGCCCGGAGAGAAAATCGGAGAGCACGAAGACGACCGCCCGGCGTTTGTGTGTACGCCCGAGTTCGTGGAGCGCATCGCTGAGCGTGAAGGGCGACATGCCCGGCTCGGAATCGATCAGCTCACGCATGATCCGGCGTGCGTGCTTCTTGCCCTTGGAGGGGCGGAGGTGGAACGACTCCTGCTGGAGGTGGTCTGAGCCGAAGATCTGGAGCCCCACCCGGTCGTTGTTGCGTCCCGCGGCGAGGGTGAGCACCGCCCCGACCTCGCAGGCGAGCTGGTGCTTTGAACGGCGTACCGTGCCGAACCCGGTCGAGATCGAGCAGTCGACGCAGAGGATGACCGTGAGCTGTCGTTCCTCGGTGAAGCGTTTGATGTGCGGGTGGCCGGTGCGGGCGGTGACATTCCAGTCGATTGTCCGAACCTCGTCGCCCGGCTGGTACTCACGCACCTCGGCGAACTCGATCCCCTGCCCCTTGAAGGCCGAGTGATATTGCCCGCCGAAGAGATCATCGACGCGACGACGCGCCCGGATCTCCAGGCGCTTGACTTCCCGCATGAGTTCTTCGGTCAGCACGGGTTGCGTACCTCCGGGTCGGTTGGGCTCACGGGGTCGGGATCCGGGCGAAGAGTTCACTCACGATGTCTTCGCTGCTGATGCCCTCGGCCTCGGCTTCGTAACTCACCAGCACGCGGTGGCGGAGCACATCCATGCCGATGGTCTTGATGTCCGATGGGGTGACAAATGCCCGTCCGTCGAGGAACGCGTTGGCTCGCGCGGCGCGTGCCAGGGCCAGCGATGCACGCGGCGAAGCACCGAACTCGACGAGCTTGGGCAGGTCCAGACTCCAGTTGGCCCGAACGGACGCGGGGTCGCGGGTCGCGTGGACCAGCGAGACGATGTAGTCCTTGATCTTCTCGTCGACGAAGACGCGGTTGACCGTATCGCGGGCGCTGGCAATCTGTTCGAGGTTCACCACGGGCTTGATGCCGGGGTGTTCGGCCGTGGACATCATGCGATCGACGATGACCCGCTCTTCGTCCTTGGTCGGGTAGCCCACATGGAGCTTGAGCATGAACCGGTCAACCTGGGCCTCGGGGAGGGGATAGGTGCCCTCCTGCTCGATGGGGTTTTGGGTTGCCAAGACCAGGAACGGGTCGCCGACGCTGTAGGTCGTGTCGCCGATCGTGGCACGCTTCTCCTGCATGGCCTCGAGCAGGGCGGACTGGACCTTGGCCGGGGCACGGTTGATCTCGTCGGCCAGAACGATGTTGGCAAAGATCGGGCCCTTCCTGGGGGTGAACGAGCCGTCCTTGGGGTTGTAGATCAGCGTCCCGATCACATCGGCCGGCAGCAGGTCGGGGGTGAACTGGATGCGAGAGAACTCGGCGTGGCAGCCCTGAGCGAGGGTCGTCACCGTCAGGGTCTTGGCGAGCCCGGGTACACCTTCGAGCAGCACATGGCCGCCCGTGAGCATCCCGATGACCAGAGATCGGACCATCTGCTCT
Source organism: Phycisphaerales bacterium UBA3190 (assembly GCA_002364005.1). GTDB lineage: Bacteria > Planctomycetota > Phycisphaerae > Phycisphaerales > UBA1924 > UBA1924. The sequence continues at coordinate 87,135 of DEXG01000023.1, read as the reverse complement.
TGGCCGACGACGACCGAACCGACGGCATCGATCAGTTCGCGAATGGGGCCCGCGTCTTGAGCGACCGTGTCGTCGCTCAGGGTGACATGCAGCGCGTCTGTACTCATCGGAGTCCTTCCTTAACTGTTTTGGGCGAGGGGGAGTGCCCGCATCGATTTCGACATGCCTTTAAGTATTGACGAAGAACCAGATGCCTCTATTGCACGAATCTGTCATCGGTTATTCAGTTTCTGTGACTCAAAGGTTGCCGGAACGACACACGGGCCCGAAATCGGGCCCGTGCGTAGAAGTCTATATGACGGAGCCGGAACCGATTCGATGCCGTTACCGTGTGAGCCGGGGCTCAGGCGATGGGGTTGCCGCCCTGAGCCGGTGGCTGCTGGCCGCCAGCAGGGTTGATGTCGATCTCGCCGAAGCGTTCTTCGTACTGTCTGATCGCCGATCCCAGTGACAGGGCGAGACGCTTGGCGCCGGCCCAGTTCATGATAACGCGTGAACCGACATTGAAGACGACCACGGGGCCCTGGCCGGGCAGCTGCATGGGGATGTTCATCCCGAAGTCCATGATCAGCTCGTCCTGGGTGTTGCTGGTGCGGATGGTGTTGGCGTAGGTGCTGGACATCTTCGTTTCGTCGATGCGGAGCTGCACCTGCTGCTGCTGTGGTTGCTGGTCGTCGGCCATGGTTCTCTACCTCGTTTTCGATCGCGATATGGCGATCATTCGTTGATTCAGGTGAATGCCGAGGGGGGGACTCGAACCCCCACTCTATTTCTAGAAGCGGATTTTGAATCCGCCGCGTCTACCAATTCCGCCACCCCGGCATCTCAGTGGGGCAGAATCATAGGCGAGCGGTCTCAAACGGCAATGCCCGACCCATCCTCCTCTTGCTATAAAGAGACCATCTGGGACGGTCGATGCCTACACTTTCCGTCCTGCTGAAGCGTTCAGCGGGGTCGACCCGGGACTCAGGCGCACGATGGCGGGTCGACAGCAGTCCTGTGCGTGACATGAACAGAAAGAACATCATGTCAGACACCGTAAGCAACACGATCAAAGTCGAAGATGTAGGCCCCTGCCGCAAGCGGATCAGCGTGGAAATCCCCGCTGAGGCCGTCAATGACCAGATGGAGATGGCGTTCGGCTCCGTCGCATCGGAAGTCAGCATCCCCGGTTTCCGCAAGGGCCACGCGCCCCGTCGCCTCGTTGAAAAGCGTTACGGCAGCTATGTCAAAGATGAGACCCGCTCGCGGCTCGTCGGCCAGGCATACGAAGAGGCCGTTCAGCAGAACAACCTCAAGGTCCTCGGCCAGCCCCCGATGGAGGTCTTCGAGGGGATCGAAGTCGAAGCCGGCCAGCCCGTGACCTTCGAGGTCGAGGTCGAGGTCATGCCCGAGTTCGAACTCCCCGAACTCAAGGGCATCAAGGTCCTCAAGCCCGATTCATCCCTCCCCGATGGGCTCGTTGACGAGGAGATCAAGAAGATCTCGATCAACGAGGGCTCGCTTGACGAGCGTGAAGACTCGGGCCCTGGCGACTACCTCACCGGTAACGCGGTCATGACCGACAAAGAGGGCACCGAGCACTACAACATCGAGGGTGCCGTCGTCCAGATCCCCCAAGAGGGTGACGAGGGCATGATCCTGGGTGTGATCGTCCCCGACTTCGCCAAGCAGATTGGGACCCCCAAGGAGGGCGATAAGGTCAGCGTCAAGCTCACCGGCCCCGAGAACCACGAGGTCGAGGCCCTGCGTGGCAAGGACCTCACTGTCGAGTACGAGATCACCAAGATCTACCGCATCGTTCCGGCCGTCATCAGCGACCTCGTCGCCAAGTACGGCTTCAACGACGAAGAGCAGCTGCGTGAGATGGTGACGAACCAGCTCCAGCAGCGTGCGGAGGTCCAGCAGCAGGCGGTCATGCGTCAGCAGATCGTCAAGCACCTGGCTGACAGCGCCGATTTCGAGCTGCCAGAGGGGCTGACCTCACAGCAGGCCGCACGGAACCTCGAGCGTCGCCGCATGGAAATGATGTACCGCGGCGTCAACCCCGCGGAGATCGAGCAGCAGATGGCCGAGCTTCGCAGCGCGTCGACCGAGAATGCCAGGAACGAGCTCAAGCAGTTCTTCATTCTCAACAAGGCCGCCGAGCAGCTCAATGTGCAGCTCCAGGATCAGGAAATCAACGCCCGCATCGTCCAGATGGCGGCTCAGCAGGGCAAGCGCCCCGAGCAGCTCATCGAGGAACTGCAGAAGAGCGGCCAGGCCCAGACGCTGGTCCAGCAGGTGCGTGAGCACAAGACCATCGACCAGATCCTCAGCGATGCCGAGGTCGAAGAGGTCAGCGCTGACGAGTTCAACGAGCGGATGAACGACGCGAACTGATTGTTCCCGGAATCTTGACTTGTATCTCAACTGCTCTGCCGGTACGGTGGAGCAGTTTTTCTATGATATATGATTAAGGAGATAAGGCCATGCGCATCCATGTACCGTGTACCAGCTCAATCGTGCTTATGCTGCTGATGATGTTTTCATCGATGTGTGCGGCCCAGGTTTTTCATGCACGCCACGATGATGTCGTCCCGCAGGACGACGCAAAGTACGGCTTTGACTTTGTCATGGACGGCGAGTGGCTCGCGGTTGGGGCCTCATTCTGGGATGATGACACCCATCAGGACCTGGGCTCGGTGCTGCTCTATAAGCAAATCGATTCCGAATGGGTCTACCAGAAACGAATCATGCTCGAATCGGCACATCTTGAGACTGGCACCCAATACGGCAAGGGGCTCTCGATGCACAACGGGGTGCTCGCGGTAGGGCAGCCCAACGCGGAGGGGGTGGCCGGTCGCATGGTTGGACGAGTCAGCCTCTACGAGATCCACGCTGGGGGCCAGGAAAACTGGGGGCTCACCGATGTGCTCCGTTCGCCCGAAGAACAGGCGATGGCCCGGATGGGCTTTGCCACGCAGCTGATTGATGACTTGCTCTTCATCGGTGAGTATGGGCACGACTCAACAGGACGGGTGCTCGTATATCAGTACGACCAAGCAGACGGCTGGGTACTGCATGACGAAATTACACCGCCGCCAAACGAGCGCATCATCCCGCATGCGTTTGGGTGGAGTTTGAGCGTGGATCGGTTTGCCAATGGGACATATCAACTGATGGTCGGTGCGCCCAACTCGGATTACTACCCAGCAGGATGCACCCCGCCCGCTTGTCTGCCCGAGAGCCGTGCAGGCGCGGTGTATTTCTATGCCCACGACGGCGATGTGTGGTATCTGCAGAATGAGATCAGCAACATCGGTACCATCGACGGGGCTTCTGAGCTTGGTCTTGCCAGCGCACGCTTGGGTCATGCCGTCGACCTTGGGCTGAGCACAAACAACGCGGTTGCGGGGGCGCCGGCACAGTTCGCGTACTCATGCAACGACGATGCGTGCTTTGGCGTCGCTCGCGGGCAGGTGTTGCTCTTTGAATACGACCAAGTCGCCGACACATGGTCGATCGCTGAGCAGTTCGCCCCGTACGGTCCCGCAGACAACGAGGGTGACTACGGTGCCGGCGTGTCGATGCAGGGCGATCAGTTGGTGGTGACAGCTCGAATAGAAAGCAAGGTTCACTTCTACGCCCGTCACGCCGGCGGCGGGTTTGGAGTCTGGGGCCCCTTCGAGGTGCTCGATCTGTCGTCACTGACATCGGGCGATGTCCTCAGTAAGGCTCAGTATCAGGGTGATACGATCATGATCGGTGCGAGCAACAACGACTTTGCCACCTACATCAATGCGGGGTCACTCTTCGAACTGGACGCCCAGTCCTCGGCTTGTCCCTATGACCTCAACCGAGACCGGGTGCTGAGCTTCTCTGATGTCACGATCTTCATCGAAGCCTACAACGCATCGGATTCGAGCGCGGACTTCAACGAGGATGGGGAGGCCAACTTCTACGACATCGCCGAGTACATCCGAGGCTATCTGCGGGGTTGTTGATTTCAGCGTTGCCGGGCAGCGACCAGGGCTGGTTCGCGTTAAGCGATCGCGTCTTCGCTGTCCTCGGCATCGTCATCGCTCAGATCAAACGCGTAGAACGGCTCGCCCGCATTGAAGGGGTGGTTGATCGCGCCGCATTTCGTGCACGCGATCCCGTGTGTTCCCGCGGGTAAGTTTGAAATGCTCTGGCCGCAACCGGCACAAGTCATGTCGGTGAGGCGGGAGGTCATGGTATTGACCATGGTGACCGCAAGGGTGATGGCCACGCCGACCGCGGGGATGACGGGGATTGCAAAGACGCTCACCGCACCGAAAGCCAGAAGGGCCAAGCCGGCGATAAGGGCGAACACACGCAGACGAAGTTTTTGCATCCAGAACACGATCCAGCCTCCTGCCGCACAGCATACTTCACACAGTCGCGGATCCTCCGCAGTGCAATTATACCCGCTTCCACTCGCACCGGTTTGCGTTGAGCAGAATCCCCGTGTCGTTTAGAGCGGGCGGTACAGATCGATGACCTGACGCAGATATTCTGGATCCTTGAGGTGGTTCACCTGGAGCTCGATGCCGTCCTGCCCGGACGATGAAATCCCGATCCGACCGACCTTCATGAGCCGTTGCGTGAAGGTCTGGTCGATCTGAATGTTGCGAATATTGTCATGGACGACCTCAGACGAAGATTTCGAGAAGAATCCCTTGAGCATGACCGTGCGTTTGGTGGTGATCTCCAGCGAGGCGCTCAGGCGGTCGATCCACCACCAAGTCAGCAGCCCGATCGACATCAGCAGCAGGGGGGCGAACAGGGCGACCCACCAGATCGACTGATCGGTCACGGGCACCCAGATGAGCCCGATCAGACTGAGAAGCCCGATGAGCACCGTCAGCGAGAATCGGATCACCCGCGATCGGAACCAGCAGCGCCGGACCTTGAGGACTCGGACCTCAGGCCCTTGGTCTGGGGGGAAGCCCGCTTTGGCGGCTTTGTCGATGTGCTTTGAATCGACGGCTTCGTCATGCTCGAATGGGATTGGGTCCGAACCCGTGGGGCTGGGGACTCGGTTGATGTCGCCGCAGTTCAAGCACTCGTATTTGGTGCCTGCGAGGTTATCCTCGAGCTCGATCTCCATGTCGCACTTATCGCAGTTGAACTTGATCATTGGGTGAAGTCCCTTCCCTGTATTGTACGGGATCGGCTCGATCGCCTTTCGCGCATGACCCCATGAAAAAACGCACCCCCTGGGGTGCGTTGGGTGCTGTTTTGGCGTTCGCTCAGGCGTTCCAGGAGCGGGTCTCGGGCCCGACATAGGCGGCTCGGGGGCGAATCAGGCGGTTGTTGGCGTGCTGTTCCATGATGTGGGCACACCAGCCGGTGATACGGGAGGCCACGAAGATGGGGGTGTACTGGGGCACGGGGATGCCCATGGTGAAGTAAGTCATGCCGCAGGGGAAGTCGACATTGGGGTAGATCTTCTTCTCGTCTTCCATGATCTGCTGCACGGTCTCGCCCAGCTCGAAGAGCTTGACGAACTCGGGCCCGCGTGCCTCGGCGGCCTTGCGACCGAGCCCGTGGAGGATCGGGGCGCGATGGTCGCCATTCTTGTACACGCGGTGACCAAAGCCCATGAGCTTGCGCTTCTCAGCGAAGGCCTGATGCATCCACTCGGTGATCTTGGCGGTGTCGTTCTCGGGGCCGATGTCATTGCGGATATCCGAGAGCATGTCCATGGCGGCCTCGTTGGCCCCGCCGTGGAGTTTGCCCTTCAGGGCCGCGATAGCACCGGTGACGGCCCCGTGCATGTCGCTGAGGGTGCCGGCGATGACGCGCGAAGCGAAAGTCGACGCGTTGTAGTCATGCTCGGCATAGAGCACGAGCGAAACATCCATGACCTTCTCGGCCTCGGCGCTGGGCTTCTCGCCGGTCATCATGTAGAGCAGGTTGGCTGCGTGTGAGAGATCCTCGGTGGGTGCGACGAAGTCACGCCCGTCGATGCTGTTCTGCATGTGTCCGATGATGGTGGGGATCTTTGCGAGCAGACGCTTGGATTTGTTGAGGTTCGCGTCGGCGCTGTTGTCCTGGCATTGTGCATCGAGGTGGCCGAGCATCGAGACAGCGGTGCGGAGGATGTCCATGGGGACGGCCGCCTGATTGTTGACCAGCTCGCCAGATTGGCTGAGGAACGAGACAACGAGATCAGGTAGTTTGCGTTCGGTGATGAGCTCCGACTGGAAGTTCTTGAGCTCCTGAGTGGTTGGCTTCTTGCTGAGCAGGAGCAGGTAGGCGACTTCTTCGAATGACGCGTTGGCCGCAAGGTCAGCGATCTCGTAGCCGCGGTAGATCAGTGCTGATTGCTCAACATTACAGATCTGTGTCTCGCCGGCGATGACGCCCTCTAGGCCCTTGGCGTGGGTGGGTGCGCTGGTCATGATGCAACCTCGGTTCGTGGTGATGGTGTCTGAATGCGATGCGGGCTGCTCATCAGAGAGCCCGAAACACCGGATTCTAGGCATCCAGCATCTGATGCAAGGCCGCGAAAGATCCGCGAAAATCGTTTCATTCCCGCGCCGGACGCGGGTATGAGACGGGTGAGCGATACCCGTCCTTGTCATATGCACGCACGCCGAAGAACCAGTTGTCCTTGGAGAGCGGAACGGTGCCTTCGGTGGTGTTGCCTACATCCTGGAACCCGTCCCATTGGGGCTCTGATGTCTCACGCCAGACGATCTCATAACCCGCGACATCGGACTCGGGCGACGGATCCCATCGCAGGGTGGTGTCGTTGGTGAGTTCGGCGATGATGACCCGAGTGTTCTCAGGGGCTGATGGTGCGTTGGTCAGGTGTACGAGTGTCAGGGCGTTGAGGCGGGTGACATCGGCAAGGTAGTGTTCGTCGACGAACTCGGGTAGATCGCCGTACTGCTTGCCGTCTTCGATGCGGACATCCTGATGCTGGTGGTCGTAGTCCTCGTAGGTCTCACAGAACCGGATCGCGGCAAAGCCAAGCTCGTTGAAGGGTGTGTGGTCCCCGCCCCGCAGGAACCGGTCGGGGCGATGGATCAGACGCGGCTGGACCGTAGTCTTGTGGAGGTTTGCGACATCGGCGATGTAGCGTGCGATCTGGCGTGAGGGGGAATCGGATTCGGTGCCATAGAGTCGCAGTCGTCGGACCTCGCCGCTGATTTCAGATTCTTCCATGGTGATCATGGGTGCGGGGATCCCTTCGCTGAATACGCGGATCTCCTTGCTTCCGTCCTGGTCCTTAAGCACCCCGGTCGGGTCGCCGACGGTGTCGTTGTTGAGGACTGCGACGATGTTTTTGCCTGAATCCAGTGCTGCCTGGGCGTGCAGGCGAGCACCGAAGAGGCCCTGCTCTTCGCCACTGGTGGCCATAAGGACCACGGTGGCCTCGATGGGTTCGCGTGCCAGCACCCGTGCCAGTTCGATCATGAGTGCCACGCCCGATGCGTCGTCGTTGGCGCCGGGTGCATCGCTCGTCGCGTCGTTGGCCTCGCTCGCACGGGAGTCGAGGTGCCCGAGCACATAGTACAGACGATCGCGTGATTCGGGGTTACTGCCCGGGATCAGGCAGATGACATTGACGACCTCAACGGGTTTGGTGATGCGCCGGCCGTCGGGCTCGACGGTATGCGGGTCGAAGTACACCCTCGGCGCCGCGTCGCCGCCTTTGCCGTGGCCCTGGATATTGCGCTCAAACTGTGCTTTGACCCACCTGCGAGCCGCGCCGATCCCGCGGGTATCCGATTCCGTCTCGCTCAGGGTATGCCGGGTACCGAAGCCGGCCAGCGTGTCGACATACATGCGAATCATGTCCGGATCGACGGCATCCATGACCCGGTCGGGCATGTCCATCAGCTCGCGTTCGATGGTGCGCCCGCCGCTGGAGCCCATGCCGAGTTCTTGAGCGGTCTTGATCGCGTCGTTCTTGTTCATGCCCTTGTCCTTGATGAGATACAGCCCGTAGACCGTTGCCGAGCGTGAGCCCGAGCCGCAGTGCATGAGCACGGGGCCGGTGGTGGTGTTGAGTGTTGTTGACAGGTCAGACGCCTGCGTCTCGCAGAAGATCGCCGAACTCATCGGCGAGTGCACATAGGTCATGCCCAGCGACTCGACGAGTGCCTGCTCGTCAAATGGGACGCGTTTCATCTCCGGCTCAGTCCGGTTGTTGACCACAACATTGCCGCCCGCAGCCGCGAAAGCTCGGATTTCATCAGCGCTGGGTTGGCCACTGAATGTGATACGACCCGTTGTGTGCTTGTCGACACTCAGTTCGGCCCAGGGCGCGATGGGTTCGGCTTGCGCCTCGCTGATCACCGACTCGGAACGCTCAGCGTTGGTTGTGCACCCTGCGCATGCGAGGATGATGGTCGTCGAGAGTGCCAGTGGGATCAGGTGTTTCATGGGTCCGATTCTACAGGCAATGCGTTCGGCACGCGAACGGAGCATGGGTATGATGCACTATGCCGATCAAAGAACACCCCGGGACGCTCCTGCGTCAGCGAATGGATCAGTCAGTTATTGCCGCTCCGGGTGCTTTTAACGCACTCGTGGGCAAGGCCGTCGCTGATGCGGGCTTCCAAGCCGCGTACTTCTCGGGTGGGGCGACCACCGTCGCAGCTGGCGTACCCGATGTGGGGCTGCTGACGCTTGACCACTTTGCCCGAGAGATCAAGCAGGTGGTGCACGCGAGCCAGCTGCCTCTGATTGCCGACGCCGACACGGGCTTTGGCGAAGAAGAGATGATCCGTCGCACCGTGCTGGAATACAACTTCGCCGGTGCCGCGGGGCTGCATCTTGAGGACCAGGTCTTCCCCAAACGCTGCGGCCACCTCGATGGCAAGGAGCTGGTCTCGGTCGAGCAGATGGTCTCCAAGGTCCAGTGGGCGGCCAAGGCATCGGAGGATTACAGCGATGGCGCGTTCATGATCTGCGCCCGGACGGACGCCAAGGGTGTCGATGGCTTCGATGCCGCGGTTGAGCGGGCCAAGGCCTATGTCGAAGCCGGCGCGAGCATGATCTTCCCCGAGGGGCTCACCAGCGAGCAGGAGTTCGCGGACTTCGCCAAGGCGATGGACGCGATGGGCGACAAACGCCCGTACCTTCTGGCAAACATGACCGAGTTCGGCAAGACCCCGATGCTCACGCTCGATCAGTTCGGCGCGATGGGCTACAACATCGTCATCTACCCGGTGAGCACGCTGCGCATCGCGATGGGGGCGGTTGCCAGGGCGTTGGCCGAACTGAAGCAGACGGGCACGCTTGAGGGGCAGCTTGGCAACATGCAGACGCGACAGGAACTCTACGATCTTGTCGGGTACACACCCGGCACGCCGTGGGAGATGTGATGTCGCGTCGCCGGGCCCGCTACGGCATCGAACATGATTCGACGATGATCCAGGACCACGGGATCGTGGTGCGCATCTACCCCGACGACAACGAGGGGTACCGGCATCAGCGGTTTGTCGTCCGCCTCGAGAACGGGCAGACGCTGCTGATCGTACACAACATCGACCTCGTCGAGAAGGTGCCGATCATGGTCGATGACTATGTCGAGTTCAAGGGTGAGTATGAGTACAACGAAAAAGGCGGCTTGGTACACTGGACACACCACGACCCTCAAAGGATACATGAAGCCGGTTGGGTCAGGCACACCGGGTTCGAGTATTCGTGAGTGAACCCGCGAGCGACGGGGCTTTGGGGTCACGGGCTCGATTCAGATCGAAAATAGGAAGGATGCTGGGATGAAACGGAGAGTTGGTGCTTTGGTCTTGTGTTCAGGGTTTCTCGGATACGCTGTACACTCAACGGTCTCGATGACCCTCCCGGCAGAGCCGGAAGAAAGGAACACGATGGAACTTGGTGCATTCTCGGTGAGCTTGGCGGTCAAGGATCTTGATCAGTCTCGGTCATTCTACGAAAAACTCGGCTTCCAGCAGGTGGGTGGCGACGCGGCCCAGAACTGGCTCGTCCTCGGCAATGGCACGACGAAGATCGGCCTTTTCCAAGGGATGTTCGAGGACAATATTCTGACATTCAACCCCGGCTGGGCACAGGACAAGACTCCTCTGGAATCGTTCGAGGATGTCCGACAGATCCAGAGCCGTTTGAAAGACGCGGGCATCGAGTTGCTCGTGGAAGCGGACCCAGACAGTGATGGGGTGGCGCATATCGTGCTGCAGGATCCGGACGGCAACCAGATCCTGATCGATCAGCATGTGCCCAAGCCCTGAGCACCAGCCGATTTCATTACTCGCTATCCTGACAATGGACGGCGTCGACTCAGTCTTGGTGGCATCGAAGAAAAACACCCGCTGAAGCCAGCGGGTGTTTGGGTGGTTGTGCTTTGGGTTGGCTTTACTCGAAGCCGTCGCGGGTCTGGATCTCGAAGTCGTTGATCGACGCGATGTCTTCTGCGGACTTGTTGCCAAGGTTCTCGAAACGAGCAACGATGGGCTCGGGGTTCTCGAAGGCGAGCTTGCCCAGCAGGTTGAACTTAAACGCGAGTATGTCCTTGAGGTCGGCTTCGGTGTTGCGTGCGTGACCTGCGGGGTACATGACCATGCCCGAGTCGAACTCGGTGCCGTCGGTATCCTCGATGATGAGCGAGGTTGGGATGCCGTCTGGGTAGCGCTTGTCGTAGTCCTCGCCGCCGTGGAAGAACTCGATCTTCTCCATAAGCGAACGGGTGCGTTCGTTGGCGATCGCGTCGGCGCTGTAGTCGTACGGCTCGAGCATGAGGTCCTTCCAGCCGGCTTTCTGCGAGCTGAGGGCCTTGCGGAGCAGTGTGGCGACGATGTAGACCATCGAGTGGTCGGCGCTCTGGCGTGTCGTCGGGTTACGCTTGGCGGGGTCGCCGATGATCCCGAAGGCGGGCTCGTACGCGGTGATCTTGATGGACTTGATCTTGGAACCGGTCTCGTCGTCGAGCAGGTGCGGGGCCTTGTTGAGCAGATCGATCAGGGCCTGCAATGCACCGGCGCTCTGGTGCTCGTAGAGGCCCAGCTTGAAGTGCATGCCCATGACGGCGAAGTCGGTGCCCGCACGCCCGAGCACCAGCTCGAAGGGTGAGGCGTCCTTATTCTCGGTGTTGGCGCTGGTTGCGTTGACCGCCTTGAACATCTGCCCGGGGCCCTCGAAGATCCGGAAGATCGACTCGGGGTTGCGGAAGATGTCACGCGGGCCCATGAACCCGCTCATCGAGCGACGGACCGCCATGATGGCAACCTCGGTGCTGATACCGGCGCTGGCGCCCTTGGAGTCGCTGAGCTGCTTGCCGGCGCGGATGGCGCGGAAGGGGATGTAGTGCGCCACGACCATGCCGATGGCCGACTCGATCTGCTCGGGCTTGGCGCCGAGCATGGCGCCGAAGACGGCTGCCGAACCAATCGCGCCGTGCACGACATGATCGACTTTGTAGGTCTTGAGCGAGAAAACTTCAGCGAGTCGACCACGGATCTCATCGAGGCAGACCATGGCTTTGAGTGCGTAGGCACCGTCACGGCCGGTGAGCTGGGCGCCGGCGATGCACACGCCGTAGAAGTCGTTATGTCCGAACTCGCCGGCGGTGTGGCCGAGCTGCGGGTTGTAGCCAAAGTTGGTGCCGTTGGAATCCCACTCACGCACAGCCGAGCCGTTTGCGAGGATGGCCTTCTCGGGCTGCACCTGAACATTGGAGCCGAACACGGTCGCGCCGCGCTGGGTGGCCTTGCCGAGTCGATGGGTCGCGTCGGTGACGGGGTACTGGAGTGCCTCATCACGAAGGATGGTGGGGGCGTTGGTCTTGAGTGCCAGCGCCGAGAGCCCGCAGAGGACGGCGTCGGTGAAGAACATGTTGGTCTTCTCAAGGACACTCACATCGGGCTCGCCGCGTTTGGCGGGATCGTCTGAGAGGAAGTCGATAGCGTACTGGGCAATCCCGAGTGCCTGGTTGGTGTCGGCGGGGAGCTTCACATGAGTTTCAGCGGCAGTGGTAGACATGCGTTCCTCGTGGTTCTGTCGTGGTGGAATCTCTCTACAGGGTCAGAATCATATGCAGGATCTGACGCAGATTCAGGGCGGAAACTCGGGGTTCTGGAGCGATTTTGGAGGGTATTCAGACAGGGTTGGCGTTCCCAGTGAACACGAAGTAGCCCAGCCCAACAAAGAAGACCCAGATGCCATAGATCGCGTGCTCAAAGCCCGCGGCGAGCGCGGAGTTGGATCGCTTGTAGGTGTACGCGAATAGCACGCCCGCGGGGAGGGTCATCACCAGTGCGACCCAGTTCCACATGGTGATGTGCAGCCAAGAGAAGGTCAGCACATTGAGCGTGAACGCCAGCCGCCCCTCACCGAGGATCGACCGGTAGCGATGGAAGAAGAACGCCCGGTGGGTGATCTCCTGCGGGTAGGCGCTGACCCACGGGTAGAGCAGCGTGATGGCGAGCATCAACCCGGGGACTTCACGCGGCAGGAAGAGGAATCGGTGCACGGGCATGATGTCGGTGTGCCAGGCAAGCAACCATGTGATGACCAGCAGCACCGAGGCGGCGTAGATGAACTGGGTGATGATGCGTTTGAAATCGTCTTTGAATCGATGCCACCCCCAGAGTCGGGTGTTGTCGAAGTCCTTGTCGAGCCGCAGGTAGAGCAGCATGCTGGCGAAGGTAAAGAGCAGGACTGGGAAGACGAAGAGCCCGCCGGGTAGTCCTGTCTCGAAACTCAACGCGGTGATCCCCATTCGACGAAGCCAGACATCGCCCAATGCGGGTTGGATGAACCCGGCCAGCAGTGGGGGGACGAGCACATAGAGCCCGATGAACTCGAGCCAGAGCCATGCCCGCGTCACGGCACTAGGCAGGGAATATTCAGGGGATGCAGGTGGTTTCGTAGTCAAACGGTGCTCACTGGGGGATCGTCGGGTTGGGTATTCGCAGGTCTCGGTCCTATGATGCAGACCCCAAGAGATCACCTCGAATTTTGACTCAACAGGAGCGACCATGTCGAACCAGCCCGTGATTGTTGCCGCCAAACGCACCCCAGTTGGCCGATTCTTTGGCTCATTGGCCAAAGTCCCCACGCCTCAGATCGGTGCGTTCGCGATCGAAGCCGTCCTGAATGACGCGCCCGCCGCCAAGGACCATGTCGACGAGTGCATCATGGGCTGCGTGCTGCAGGCCGGTCTGGGTCAGAACCCCGCGCGTCAGGCCGGGCTTAAGGCCGGGCTCCCATCCACGCTCAGCGCCAAGACCATCAACAAGGTCTGTGGCTCGGGTCTCGAGGCCGTTATGCTGGCCGCCCAGTCGATCAAGGCCGGCGACAACGACTGCGTAGTTGCGGGTGGTATGGAAAACATGACCGGCTCGCCGCACTTCACCCATGTGCGTCAGGGCGTCAAGTACGGCCCGGGCACGCTGGAAGACCACATGGCCTACGACGGGCTGCGTTGTGCGTTCGAGTGCTGGCCCATGGGCAACGCCGCCGAGCACATCGCCGACAAGTACGGCATCACCCGTGAAGACCAGGACCGATTCGGTGCCCAGAGCCATATCCGTGCGGCCGCCGCATGGGACGCAGGCCACTTCGACGCTGAAGTCGTCACTCTGACGGGCGAGCAGGTCGGCAACCGAAAGGTGCCCGGCCCCGAGGGCGGCATCTCGCGTGACGAAGGCATCCGTGCCGAATCGACCGCAGACGGTTTGGGCAAGCTTCGCCCCGCCTTCAGCAAGGACGGTTCCATCACCGCGGGCAACGCATCGCAGATCAGCGACGGTGGCGCGGCCACGATCGTCATGAGCGAAGCTAAGGCGAGCGAGCTGGGGCTGGCCCCGCTGTGCAAGATCGTGTCGTACAGCACCTCGGGCGTCGATCCCAAGGACATCTTTGCCGCCCCGATCGAGGGCGTGAAGGGCGCGCTGGCCAAGGCCGGCTGGTCGATCGATGATGTTGATCTCTACGAACTCAACGAGGCCTTCGCCGCTCAGGCGCTGTGCAACGCCAAGGAACTGGGCATCGACGAAGCCAAGATGAACATCTGCGGCGGCGGCGTGGCCATCGGTCACCCAATCGGCGCCTCCGGTGCTCGCATCCTCGTTACGCTCATCCACCAACTCAAGCGCACCGGCGGTAAGAAGGGCGTCGCCGCCCTGTGCCTTGGTGGTGGCAACGCGGTGGCGATGTGCGTTGAAATGTGCTGAGTCACTGAATGTCTTTGATTTACATCAACGCCTCCCATTGGGGGCGTTTTTCTTTGTGGTACTCATCATGCAGGAGGCGCTGCCTGCGTCGACCACGCTGTCGCGAGCGAACCCACGCATACACTCACCGCAATAGGAGATAACAACAATGACCACCATCCTCATCACCGGCGCGAATCGCGGGCTCGGGCTTGGCATGGCCAAGCATGCCGCCGATCGCGGGTTCACCGTCATCGGTACCGCACGAAACCCCGACTCGGCTGACGAACTCAAATCGATCGCTTCACGCGTGGAGCTGCTCGACACCAGCTCGCGTGAATCTATCGACGCTCTGGCCCAGCGTTTGGGCGACGAGCCGATCGACATCCTCGTGAATAACGCGGGGATCTTCCCGCATGAGTGCGACGACATCAACGATCTGGATTTCGACGCTTTCGAGCGGGTGCTGCGGACCAACACCTTCGGCCCGCTGATGCTCACCAAGGCGATAGTGCCCAATGTCGCAAAGTCGGATCGCAAGCTGATCGTGTCGATCACCAGCAACCTGGGATCGATCACCGATGCCAGCAAGGGGCAGATGGGCTTTCTTGGATACCGAACTTCCAAGGCGGCCCTGAACATGGCCAACGCGACCATGGCCCACCAGCTCAAGCCCAAGGGGATCACCAGCGTGGTCGTGCACCCCGGGTGGGTGCAGACCGATATGGGCGGGCAGGCGGCCGACCTCTCGCCCGATCAGTCCACCAGTTCAATCATGAACACCATCGATCAGCTCAGCGCGAAGGATAACGGGCGATTCGTTGACTACAAGGGTGACGAACTCCCCTGGTAAACGCCGGGCGATTGCGTACAAAACACCGTGATGGCGATGGGCGTATCGCCCTCTCGCTCAGGGGCAACCGGCGTTGAACGCGTTCAGGAATGTGCTGACATCAAAGAAGTCATACACGCCATCGCCGGTGAGGTCCGCCAGCGGTTCCATTGCGGTGTAGGCATTGAGGAACGCGGACACATCGAAGAAGTCCAAGGTCCCGTCGCCGGTCAGGTCCGCGATGCACGATGTGCCGGTGATCGTGAACGAGACATCGGAGTCGTCGAACGACTCGTTGCCGTCGGCGTCGCGGATGACCAGTCGCAGGCGGGCATCACTGGTCCCGACATCGGGGGCGGTCCAGTAGTAGGTACCCGGGGAAGCATCAAATCCGGAGCTCAGGACGGTGGGGAAGGTCGCGCCGCCGTCGGTCGAGAGCAGCAGATCGGCCGTGGTGACGCCTTCGGGCGAATCGAAGAGCCATGTGGTCTCAATGAGATCACCCGGATCAATGGTGGGCGCGTCGTTCTGGCTGGTCATGTAGACGCCCGGGGCTTCGCCGGTTGCGGGTGCGGGCACATGCTTCACGATGCAGTGCATCACGCCGGCCGAGGTGACCAGGGCCTGGCAGTTGATCTGCACGATGGTTTTGTCGGGGTAGGCGGCCTGCCACACGGCCAACGCGTCATCGTTGAACTGCGACGCGGTGGGGTTCGTGTAGCGGGGCACCAGCACCAGGTCATTGCAGATGACGGCATTGGTGAAGGTGTAGTGCGTGCCGCCGGAGCGGACCGCCGGGACCCGGTAGACCTGGAAGCCGCGAGCGGCGAAGTCGGCGGCCGCGTTGTCCGAGGTGATCGCCCACGAGGCGGTCGGCTCGTTGACCCACTCGGAGATCATGACCTTGTCGTCGGCGAGCATGATCATCCACATGTCGATGTGCTGGGTGCTATCGACGAATGTGGGGTACGGCTCGTACAGGGTCGTATTCAGGTTCTGGTAGCCCTGCCAGAACTGGATGATCTCGGACTCCGTCAGGCCCGGGTTTTCGTTGGCGATCAGACGGGTGGCGTGTCCGACGCCGTCCGGTCGGCCGGTTTCCAGGTGGTAGTTGCCCCCGCCGTGCACGAGGGGGATGAGGAAGTACGGCTCATTGCGAACGCTCGCCCAGTACGAAGGAAGCCCGTTGTCATTGGGTCGCGGGCGGTTGTAGGTGTGGTCGACCATCGCACGCACGCCACCGGTGCCGTCGGGCTGGGACCCGAGGAAGATATAGCGTGGGCCGTAGTCGCGTGCCCATATGGTGTCGGTGCGTTGGATCTCGAACTGCACGCGGGACATGTCCGCGCCCTGAGCGGCGATCTGGTTCGAGGCGGTCGTGCGCTCGGACGCGGAGTCGACAAAGATGAAGGCCTTGGCATCACCGGTGGTGGTGATCTCGCGGGTCATCTGGGCGAGGATGGATAGCCATGAACTTGACCCCTCCCAAGCCATGATGATGCCCTCTGCGGGTTCGTATTCGCCCGGCGTTCGGACGAGCCCGGAGGGCGCACCGCCACGGGCCTGCGTTGCCCGGATCGGGAAAAGCTTCGTGTAGGCCTCCTCCGCCGGCGTCATCGAACGGGGGGTCTCAGCTCCTTCGGGGTACTCAAGGAGCTGTGCGTGTGCGATGGGGGCGGCGGATGCCGCGATCAGGGCGGCGGCCCGGAGGGTCTTCATATGCATATCTGGATCTCTCCCGCCGGAATCGGCGTCGGTACCCGATCCGCACTGAACGCAGAGCGGTTTCACTCATTATCCACTGAATGCGGGTGCCTGCCAACCCTGAATCACACGATTGGGGCCTTTCAAACGCCTTCAACGCGATATGGAGTCCGTTTTCGGTCATGACTGAACCGTGTCGTATGGTCGTGTTGGACGGGTTGAGCGTTCGTGGTCAAAGGGAGTTCAATCCCGAGATACGAGGATTATTTCTTGACGCGAATTCCCGCTCCTGAACGCCTGAGAGCGATTTCGATTCCTGTCTGATGCGTTGTCTTATGGCTGGGGTGGATCGTGGCAGGAAATATTTGTCGCAACAAATACATTCTGCTCCTGTCATTGAAGTTCTCGAAGACCAAGAAAGGAGCACGACATGACACGCAACCAGAACACCGCCGCCAGCTATGAGATCGACCGCCTCGACGAATCCCAGGCGATCGTCGTCAAGCACATCGAAGACCACTCCAGCGGGATGCCGTTGATCATGGGGTTCGCGGCCTACGGGTTGCTGCTCCCGGTGTTCTTCGTCGCCATGATGCTGCCATCGCTGCTGTGATCACCTGAAGAATCAGCTCTCTCCAGATACCCGTGCTCGTTTGAGTGCGGGTATCTTCTTTGCATGACCATTCGAAACGCGATCGTGCTTGTGCTGCATGTGCTCATCCTTGTCGTCGGCGTTCATGCGCAGGCAGACCATCCCTGGGCCAGTGAGCCCTATCTGGGGCTGAGCGTGCGAGACACCCAGCACGGGCCGGTGGTGGGGTGGGTGTACCCCGGTCCATTGGGTGGCGAGTCGTTCACCTCCAAGTCGGGCATCCAACGCGGCGACAACCTGGTCTCGATCAACGGGAAGCCCATCGACAGCGCCGATGCGTTTAGGGCATTTATAGCGACACACGCACCCGGCGATACGCTCACCATTGTCTACCGTCGATCCCCCGATGCGCAGATGAACGCGTCGGTTCCCATCGGCGGCGAGGGGGGCGACGAAGTCACGATCTCTGCAACCCTCAGCAGCAAGGACATGTGGTCGGGCACCGTCGGGCGTGGGCTGGGAGATCGCACCATCCCGCTGCCGAGACGCGGCGAGTTCGATCGCATGATCAAGGAACACGCCGACCAGTTGGGTGTGATGAAGCCCGATGACGGGCTCGGAGCGCTCATCAAGCACATCAAATCGGTGCAGGAGCGCTCGTGGGATCCGAACACGCTGTCGTGGGTGGCGCACGCGTTCCAGAAGCCGCTGGCGCTGGATGGGATCGCCAACGGGATTGACGACCAGATCGCACCCATCCGAAGCATCGGGGCCGAGCAAAGCCATACCGACGTCGACACCATCATCGCCGCTGCACTCAGCGTGATCGACTTCTCACGCGATGAGATCAGAGCACACGCGAAGTACGAGACGCCATACTTTGACCCAATGGCGAACGCCATCACACTGATGCGCACCATGAACGAGAGCTGGTCCGTCGACCCGGCGCAGGCCGAGGCCCAGATCGGCACCATCCGGATGAGCAAGATCCTAATCCGCAACGAACTGCAGGACGCACTTGCTCGACTCAGTATGTACTACGCAAACAGACTCGATGCGTACGATGCCGACAAACGGAGTTTCGTTGAGGCGCAACCAGACTGGGGTGCCACCGGACAAGTCGAGGACCCGACGAACGACAAAATCAGGTTCCAGCTCATCGGCGGCACAGGCGACAATACATACGACCTCAGCCGCGCGGACTACTCGATGATCATCGACCTCGGCGGCAACGACACCTACATCTGGCCCGAGGACTTCGACGCATCCGAGCACGGCTCGTCCCATGTCATCATCGACATGGGCGGCAATGACACCTACCGCTCCGACTCCGCATTCGCCGGCCCAGGCGTGGGCGTCTTCGGTGGCTCCATCATCGACGACTACTCGGGCAACGACACCTACACATCGACCATGCTCGGCTCGATGGCCATGGGGCTCTTTGGCATCGGCATCATCCTCGACCGCGCTGGCGACGACACCTACACCAACACAGGCCCGGAATCGGGCTGGTCGCAGGGAGTCGGGTTCTATGGCGTCGGGCTGATTATCGATCGTCAGGGGCGGGATGTGTATCACGCAGAGAAGCTCTCCCAGGGTGTGGGCGGGCCGCGTGGGTTCGGGGCGATCATCGATGGTGGGGGGCACGATCTCTATCAGGCCAACGGGCCCAGCTACGGCTCGGCGTACGGCACACCGGGCGTGTACCTCGGTATGTCACAGGGCTTCGGGTTCGGGGTGCGTGGGTATGCCGCGGGCGGGGTCGGGATGATCGACGACATGAGCGGGAACGACCAGTACATCGCCGGCGAGTTCTCGCAGGCGGGCGGGTACTACTTCGGGCTCGGGCTGATCCGGGATCACGCGGGTCACGACTTGTACCACGGGAACCGCTACGGGCAGGGCTTCGCCGCCCATCAGGCAGCGGGGATCCTCATCGATGATGCGGGCGACGACACATACTGGTCCATGACCGCGGCCTCGCAGTCGGGGGTGTGGGACGAGTCGGTGACGCTGCTGCTGGACAAGGCGGGCAACGATTCGTACCGGTGCGACGGGCTCGGGCAGGGGGCCGCGTCGATGCAGGCGATCGGGATCTTCATGGATCTGGCGGGCAACGATCGGTATTCGGCCAACCCGGGTGCGACGCTCGGGCAATCGGGTGGCAACAGCTACCACTTCGACAGCGCCGGGGTGATGAGCTTCTCGGGGTTCTTTGATTTGGGTGGTGGGCAGGACATCTACCCCGGTTCCCGCACGAACGACACGGCGGTGAACACCGGTGCGCGGAACGACCAGAAGCCCCAGGACTCGGGGCTCTATGGCGTGTTCGTTGATGAGTAGGTAGGCCCGTTCGGGGGGGGGCGGCATCATCTCTACAGGTATTTCAATCGTCGCTTCATTTGGGTTGGGTGATGTCCGATAGCCCACACAGTCCAATGGCACACCGAAATGGAGACATGCGATGAACGCAACACCCACGCTCGACCAGCACGATCAGCAACGATTGACCAGCAGCCTTGTGGTGCTCCTGCCTCGCGTTTCAGCGATAACCGCCGAGTTCTGTACACTCCTGGAGATTGCCGCTCCTGGCCTGCGTCTACGGCTTCCCAGCGATGAACGCCAGATTGAGCCGGTCGTTGAGCATCTGCTGGGCAGTGTGGCTGATATGGATGTGGCCCTGCAGCTTGCCGGCGAGTTTGCGGAGCAGGGGAAGGCGTGCGGGATCCAGGAGACCGACCTGCCCACGCTGCTGGCGGCGATCCAGACCGCGATCGCGGAGACCGCTGGGTACACCTGGACCGATCAGTTGGAGCAGACTTGGACCCGTTGGTTCGATGGGATGAGCTACGCGATGCTGTCGTACGCACATGAAAAAGATCAGCTCGCGGCGTAAATCTCGCCGTAATAACTTACGCCCCCGCCGAGATCGGCCGATACCCTGCAGGCATTGCTGCAGGGTTTTCTCGTCGATGAAGGTGAGGTCGTGAACAGGTATGTTGATTGATCAAGCGCAGGTCGAACGGCTCCAGGCCAACTTCAACTTTGTTGAGGGTCAGATCGATCGTCTGGTGGATCTGTTTTATGAGCGGCTGTTCGAGGCCGCCCCGAAGGTTCGTGCACTCTTCCCCGATGCCATCGAGAGCCAAAGGCGGCACATGACCGCGGCGTTGTTGCTGGTGGCCAAGAACATCGGGAATCTTGAGTTCCTGCGTGATCCGCTCGAGCAGATGGGCGAGGTCCACACTACCTATGGGGCGCGTGAGGAGTACTTCCCGATCGTGTGCGATGCCATGGTGGCAGCGATTGCCGAGGTCTCCGGGGGGGAATGGTCCGACGAGTTGGAGCACGATTGGAAGACGGCGTTGGACATCATCTCGGGCTACATGATCGATGGCATTCGTCAGGCCCACGCCAGAGCCGCCTGAGACGGGCAAAAACAGGATCCGGGCACCCCATCAGGTGCCTTTTTCATGGCTGGGCTGGGCGGTCTGGGTATGATCTTGTCCTGTTTTTCCGCAACATGCACCCCGAAGGGCCCGTTTTCATGCGCACGCACACCTGCAACGAACTCAACGAATCAAACATCGGTCAAACCGTCACCATCTGCGGGTGGGTCAATGCCTACCGCGGCCACGGCACCGGGCTGGTGTTCGTCGATGTGCGTGATAAGACCGGCGTGACCCAGGTGGTGTTTGACTCCGACGGCGGGAACGACGCGCTGATGGAGGCCGGTAACCGCCTGCGTAACGAGGACTGCATCAAGATCGTCGGCACCGTCCGCGAGCGGGCGTCCAAGAACGACCGGATCGCCACCGGCTCCATCGAGGTGCTGGTCAGCGAGTTGGAGGTGCTCAGCAAGACCAAGAAGCTCCCGTTCATCCCCAGCACCGAGAAGGACCTGCCCAACGAGGAGGTCCGGCTGCGGTATCGCTACATCGATCTGCGTCGCCCGACGATGCAGAACATCCTGCGGACGCGTCACCGGGTGGCCAAGCTCACGCGTGACTACTTCGACGAGCACGACTTCATCGAGGTCGAGACGCCTGTGCTGTGCCGCTCGACGCCCGAGGGGGCGCGCGACTTCCTCGTGCCCTCGCGCAATCAGCCCGGCATGTGGTACGCGCTGCCGCAGAGCCCGCAGCTCTTCAAGCAGATCCTGATGGTCGGCGGGTGCGATCGCTACCTGCAGATCGTCAAGTGCTTCCGCGACGAGGACCCGCGGGCCGACCGCCAGGCCGAGTTCACCCAGATCGACCTCGAGATGAGCTTCGTCGACCGCGACGAGGTGCTCGACATCATGGAGGGCTTCGCCAAGAAGATCTGGAAGGAGATGCTGGGTGTTGAGTTGGCGGAGTTCCCCCGCATGACCTACCGCGAAGCCATGGACCGCTACGGCATCGACCGCCCCGACACCCGCTTCGATCTGGAACTGGTGGACATCAGCGACCTGGCACCCAAAACCGGCTTCGGCGTGTTCGAGGAGGCGCTGCTCAAGCCCAAGGGTGTGGTCAAGGCGATCCGTGTGCCCGGGGCGGCGGAGAAGTTCAGCCGCAAGGTGACGGACAAGTTCAACCCCTTCGCCCAGCAGTTCGGCGCGGGCGGCGTGCCCACGGTCAAGTATGTCGGCGGCGAGTTCACCACGGGCATCGCCAAGTTCCTGGGCGACATCAAGCACGAACTGGTCGAGCGCCTCGGGCTTGAGGACGGCGACGCCGTGGTCTTCGGCGCGGACACCTACTCCATCGTCACCAAGGCTCTGGGCGAGCTGCGCCTCAAGATCGCCCGCGAGCACGGGTACATCCCCGAAGACAAGTGGAACTTCCTCTGGGTCTACGACTTCCCGATGTTCGAGTACGACGAGGAGACAGAGCGGTACTACGCCCTGCACCACCCCTTTACGGCCCCGACCAAGGAAGAGGCCCAGCGCCTGATGGACGCGGACATCAAGGACATCGACACGGTCGAGTCGATCCTAAGCGATGGCTACGACATGATCTGCAACGGCTCGGAGATCGGCGGCGGCTCGATCCGTATCCACGATCAGCAGGTTCAGTCCAAGGTCTTCGAGCTGCTCGGGCTCAGCCCCGAGGAGGCCAAGCTCAAGTTCAGCTTCCTCCTCGACGCCCTCTCCTACGGCGCTCCGCCCCACGGCGGCATCGCCTTCGGCCTCGACCGACTGGTCATGCACCTGGTGGGCACCGAGAACATCCGCGATGTGATCGCCTTCCCCAAGTCCCTCACGGGCGTGGATTTGATGAGCGAGGCGCCCAATGTGGTGGATGCGGAGCAGCTCAAGGAGCTGCATGTGGAGAGCACGGCGGAAGCGTCGGTGTGATCGGAACGGCATGATGGCTGAGGCGCACAACACGAGTCGGGTGTACATGCCGGCCGTGTGTGTGAAATGCCGATATCCGACGGATCTAAGCATATGCACGCCTGGTGAGGTGGTGATCTGCCCGGAGTGTGGTTACCAGCAGATGCCTATGAACATGAGTCGCTCTGCGTATGAACGGTGGGTCTTTATTGCGCCTGCGTTCAAGATGTTCCTTGTGGGGCATGTATGCATGAGTCTCGCGGCGCTGTTCGCATGCGTGTTCGGGATCGTGTTCGTTCCGGCGAGTTCGTTTTTCGATGTAGTTGCTATCCTACTTCAGTTAATCGCTTTGCTGGTGTTTCTTCCAATGGTTGCATGGCTTAGGCCGTTTCGGCCTTCATGGCTCTGGCTGATGATTGTGATCGGATGGGGTGCGACCATGTCCGGTTGGTGGATCTGGGCCGAAGCCGGATTAGTCGTGCGTCCGTACCGCCCGCCGTATGCATTTATCGCGTTCATGATGGTCGGATTGATTTGCATCCAACTGGTTCCCTGGCATATCTCCATGTGGCATCCAGATCGCGGTATCGCGGTACGCGTTCATCGGGCATGCCGACACGCGATCGGTTTTCTCGTGCTGTGCCCATGCTCGTTTCTTGTGCTCTGGTTTGCCATGTCTGTGGATCAGCGGGAGTACTGGCTGGTCCCTTACGGATACTTTGCGAGTCTCTTGGGGATCGCCCTTGTTGTTGCTCCTCCATTGATGCTGAGTATGGAATCGAGGAACTGGGAGGATCTGATCGAACTTGGGTCGGATGCTGAGTAGGTATTCTCTTCGGTCACCCCTCTTGTGCCTCCCCCGCCCCCGGAGGGGGCGAGCAACGGGAGGCGGAGGGGATCTTGGGTGACACACATAACAGGGTGCCACTACTCGCGTCGAAGACGCGCAGTAGTGTCTTCCGGAGTTCCAGAAAGCACTACTGCGCCGCTTCGCGTCGAGTAGTGGCACCCTGCATCGGGCGGCAAGAACCTGCATAAACCGCGTCTGCGCCGCGGCGTATGCGGGGCACCCCGCAGTGGAATCGCGCTAGAATCCCCCATGACCACGACACTTTCCACCGAACCCGGCCTCGACCCGATCACCATTGCTAGCCGCACTTTCAACTCCCGCCTGTGCGTGGGGACGGGCAAGTATGCCAGTATGGAAATCATGCGTGACGCCCTCGACGCGTCGGGGGCCGAGGCGATCACGGTGGCGGTTCGGCGCGAGCGTTTGTTCAACGAGGAGGGCAAGTCGCTGCTGGAATACATCGATCTGGATCGGTACACCATCCTGCCCAACACGGCCGGGTGCTTCAGCGCCGACGACGCCGTGCGTGTCGCCCGCCTCGGGCGAGAACTGCTCGACCAGCTCGATAACCCCGGCGCCAACTGGGTCAAGCTCGAGGTGCTCGGTGACAAGAAGACCCTCCTCCCCGACCCCGTCGGCACGCTCCAGGCCGTCGAGGAACTCGTGAAGGACGGCTTCGATGTCCTCTGCTACACCAGCGACGACCCCATCAGCGCCAAGCGCATCAAGGACGCCGGTGCCGCGGCCGTCATGCCCGCCGGCTCACCCATCGGCTCGGGCCAGGGCGTGCTCAACACCAACAACATCGTGCTGTGCCTGGAACTCCTCAAGGAGAACGACCCGAACTACCCCGTCATCGTCGATGCGGGCGTGGGGAGTGCCAGCGATGTGGCGCAGGCGATGGAACTCGGAGCCGACGGCGTGCTGCTCAACACCGCCATTGCCCACGCCAAGCACCCGGTGATGATGGCCCACGCGATGCGCAAGGCAATCGAGTGTGGACGCCAGTCCTACCTCGCCGGCCGCATCGACAAGAAGCTCTACGCCACCGCCAGCTCCCCCATGGAAGGCGCGATTTCGTATATTCCGGGTGAGTGAACCGGGTGTGGGAGTGCCCGTACTCGACGCGCAGCGGCGCAGTGCGGCGATAGATCCAGCACTCCCGATGAACCCGCACGCTGCGTTGGTGTTGATGGCGCACCACGCCGCACTGCGCCCTTCGGGCGAGTACGGGCACTCCCGGTTTCCGTTTCAAGTGACTGCGTGTTCTTGTGCTTCCCCCCAGTGTGCGAGGGAGACGAGTAGAGTCAGTTCTTCGCAACCACAACCGAAGCGCCGTTGGGTTCATCGCGCTGTCCATTGATGAAGGACTCGACGGCGATCGCGATGTCGTCCGGCATCAGGACCTGGTCGGTGGGGAGGTCGTCGGTGCTCAGGAAGCTGCGCAGCATCTCTGTTTCGACGGCTCCGGGGTGGATGGTGTAGGCGCGGAGCATCGGGTATTCGGCGGCGATGGCTCGGGCGAGGCCTTCGAGGCCGGATTTGGTGCAGCCGTAGATCCCGAGGCCCGGGAATGGGTCGGATGCGGCGACGGAGCCGATCGAGACGACGCAGCCGTGGTGCTTGATCAGGTGGGGGATGGCCAGGCGTGTGAGCAGCAGCGGGGCGGTGAGGTTGATGTCGATGAGGGTGGCAACCTTTTCGACGCTCATGTCGCAGATGTGGTTGTTAAACCCGATTGCGGCATTGTTGACCAATGCGTCGATGCGCCCCAGTGTGTCGAGGGTCTTGTCGATGATGCGGGCGCGATCCGTGCTGCTGCTGATGTCAGCCGGGATGGCAATCCAGTCGCGTCCCTCGGTGCCCAGAGGCGTGCCGGTCTCCCGGAGGGGCTCGGGGCGTCGCCCAACAAGCACAACAGGGCCCCGCTTGGCGAGGCGTTGGGCAATGGCCCGCCCGATGCCCGAGCCGGCGCCGGTGATGATGTGGACGGGTCGATCGGTGTTGGTGTCACTCATGGACGATGGTAGGGCTATTCGTGATCGGTCGAGACGCGGAAGCCCGACGATGGGTCACCCATGCGGAGGATGCTCACGGTGCTCTGGGCGAGCAGGGCACCGAGGGGCTTGCCCGCGACGAGCAGCACGGCGTCGCCGTCGTGGGTGATGCCCTCGCTGCTGATGAGTTCCTCGACCATGTCGGTCCAGTCCCGGAGGCGTCCTGTTTCCGGCGGCTTGGTGTAGATGGGGTGCACCCCGCCGTAGAGCGCCATGCGCCGTGCGGCCAGACTCGATGAGGTGTAGGCGTAGATGGGAACCCGGAAGTTGTTCTGGCTGAGGTAGCGTGCCATACCCCCGGCTTCGGACCAGACGGCGATAGCCTTGGCGCCGAGTTCCTCGGCCATGTTCCAGACGCCCTTGGCCAGCGCGGCCGAGCGGAATGGGTATTCCTTGAGCGTGGGCGGTGCCTGATTGAGTGCCAACTCGTCCATGCGGGACTCGGTGACGCGGATGATGCGCTGCATGGTTTCGACGACGGCACGAGGGTGAGCGCCGACGGCGGTCTCGCCCGAGAGCATGACGGCGTCGCAGCCGTCGAGCACGGCGTTGGCGACATCGCTGGCTTCGGCGCGGGTGGGGGTGATGCTCTCGATCATGGTCTCGAGCATCTGGGTGGCAACGATCACGGGCTTGCCCAGGGTGTTGCAACGGGCGACGATGTACTTCTGGATGACGGGCACCTTGGCGACATCCATCTCGACGCCGAGGTCGCCTCGGGCCACCATGACCGCGTCGGTCGCTTGGATAATCTCGTCCAGATTCTCGACGGCTTGTGGCTTCTCGATCTTGGCAACGACGGGGATCGAGTGGTCGATGCCGTCGTGCTTCTCGACTTCCATGTGGGGACGCCATTCGTCGAGCTTGGCCTTGAGTTCCTTGATCTCGTCGGGTGTACGCACGAAAGAGAGGGCGACATAGTCGAGCTGATTCTCGGCGGCCCACTTGGCGCAGGCCCAGTCCTTCTCGGTGATGGCGGGCATGTTGAGGTCGGACTCGGGCAGGTTGATGCCCTTCTTGCTGGTGATGCGTCCGCCGATGGTGACCCGGCAGCGGAGTGACTCGCCCTTGATCTGGTCCACGGCGAGCATGCGAATGAACCCGTCGTTGATCAGGACGCGTTGGCCGGGGAGGACATCCTCGTAGAGTTCGTCGAAGCTGGCGGCGAAGGTGGGGAGGCCGTTTTCGATGGAGGCCTCGCCGTGCCCCCGCTTGAAGACGATATCGTCTCCGGGTTTGACGACGATGCCGCCACCCTCGTGCATATCGGGGACGATCCCAACGCGCATCTTGGGGCCCTGCAGGTCGCCGAGGATCCCGACGCACTTGCCCGAGTTGTCGATGGCTCGTCGGACTTTGGTAAGCCGTTCGGCCATCTCGTCGAGGTTGCCGTGCGAGAAGTTGAGTCTGAAGATGCTGACCCCGGCTTCGATGAGCTTGGCGAGCATGTCGTCGCTGTCGCTTGCCGGGCCGAGCGTTGCGACGATCTTGGCGTGTGCCGGCCGTGTGGGCTCGCTGTTGATCCAAGACATGCTGTGTGCGTGTGGGCTCATATGGCTCCTTGGGGTTCTGGTCACCATAGGCATCGGTTGGAGTGTGGTCATGGTGTGATTATTCGCAAGGACAACCGCTTTCGCTGTTGAGAATTGGTCAATCATGGCAAATTGCTGATTCGCTGGTGGTGTGGAATGGTGATTGGAAGCCCGGTGCGGGTGTGCTAAAATCAGATACCGGGACCTGGGCTCCCGCCGAGTGACGCCTGACCATGGGCGAAGAGATCGGCACCGGCCGCCCAAGATTTGACCAAGGACATCACATATGACCACCGCTTCGACGACCAGCCCCGCGCTATCGGCCGACCCTTTGCAACTGATCGATGTCGATCATGTGCGCTTTTATGTGGGCAACGCCAAACAGGCGGCGTACTTCTACGCCCACACCTTCGGCTTCCGCATCGACCAGATTGCCGACCTGACCACCGGGTCGCGGGATGAGGCGGACTACCTGCTCACACAGGGCAACATCCGCCTCTTGCTGACCACCCCCCTCAACGACACCCACCCGGCCGCCGAAGAGATCAAGCTCTACGGCGACGGGATCAAGGAAGTCGCCCTCACCGTCGAAGACGCCGAGGCCGCCTACAACCAGGCGATCGCCAACGGCGGTGTGTCCGCCCAGAAGCCCCGCACCATCGAAGACGACAAGGGCAGCGTGACCGTGGCTTCGATCCAGGCCTACGGGCGGATGATCCACACCTTCGTCTCGCGCACAGGCGAATACAGCCACGAGGGTCTCCGCGACGGCGGCATGTTCATGCCCAACTTCAAGAAGCACAACTCGCCTCTGAACGACTACAACGAGCAGCACCCCTGCGGGCTCATGTTCACCGATCACCTCGTTGGCAATGTCGAAGAGGGCAAGATGAACGAGTGGGTCAAGTGGTACGAGCAGGTCATGGGCTTCAAGATGTTCAAGCACTTCGATGATGCGGACATCTCCACCGAGTACAGCGCCCTGATGTCCAAGGTGATGGCCAGCGGCAACAACCTCATCAAGATGCCCATCAACGAGCCGGCCGACGGCGTCAAGAAGTCGCAGATCCTCGAGTACCTCGAGTGGCACAACATGACGCCCGGCGTGCAGCACCTGGCATTCCGCACCGACGACGAACTGGCGACGGTGGCCGAGCTTCGCCGACGCGGCGTGGACTTCCTGGACATGCCCGATACCTACTACGAAAAGGTGTGGGACCGCGTCAACACGATGCTCAAGGAGAACGGACACGAGGTCGTCAAGGAAGACCACACCCGTGTGAAGGACCTGGGCGTGCTGGTCGACGCGGACGACGAGGGCTACCTGCTGCAGCTGTTCACCAAGCCCCTGCAGGATCGCCCGACCTTCTTCATCGAGATCATCTGCCGCCGCGGCAGCCAGAGCTTCGGCAAGGGCAACTTCAAGGCCCTGTTCGAGAGCTTGGAGCTTGAGCAGGAGCGTCGAGGGAACCTGTGAGGTTCTGAGATCAGTCTGATTCAACGAGCCGGGCCCGGAGTGGCCCGGTTTTCTGTGTGTGGTGTGCCTCCCCCGTTCCTGACGGGGGAGGTGGCCCGCCGAAGGCGGGTCGGAGGGGTGCTTTGCACCAGTTGCACACGGGTACACAAGCGCACGCGTTCCAAGACCCCCTCCGCCTTGCTCCGCCAAGGGCGGATCTACGACCAAGCGGGGGAGTCACAGTTGGAGTGCCCGTACTCGACGCGCAGCGGCGCAGTGCGGCTTCACACCGTTCGTCTTCGTACTAGACGCATGATTGAATCGAGATCTTGGGCGTTCCGCCGCACTGCGCCCTTCGGGCGAGTACGGGCACTCCCGGCTTCCTTGATCAGTAGGCGTGCTCATGTGCCTTCCCCGCCCCGCGGGGAAGGTGGTCCGCCGAAGGCGGATCGGATGGGGTCTTCTCGGGGGGCGAGCGTGGTTGACTGTTCCAGCCCCTCCGTCACGCTGGCGCGTGACACTTCCTTGGCAGGCGCGGGGGAGGCGAGGGTGGTGCTATTTCTGCAGGCGCTTCTGGGCTTTCTTTTCGTCTTTTTCGACGGGGATGAGCTTGTCGAGTTTGGTGAGTTTAATGACCTGCATGGCCTCGGCGTTGAGGTGGCAGACAACCAAACGCCCACCTCGTTTGGCAAGCTCGGTGTTGATGGAGACCATCGCGCCCAAGGCCGCACTCGAGATAAACTCGACCTTCTCGAAGTTGACGGCAATCAGGTTGCGTCCGCTCTGGTCGAAGTAGGCACGCAGTTCTTCGACGAGGAGCATGGATTCGTGCTCGAAAAGCTTGTGGGTGGTGATGCGCACGATCGCGCCGTCGTCGGCGAACTCGGTCATCTGCATAAGGGCGGTGGTGTTGGACATGGGGGCATCATATCAGAAAACGCCCGTCTGTACACGCTTACGGCTCACGATAGAAGCCCCGGCCCTCTTCCACGAGCTTGCCCTTGTTGACCAGCACCTTCCAGATGCGGGGATCGAACTCGCTGGGCCCGGGCGGCTGCATCGCGTCGATTTTGGCGCTCTTGCCGGTGGTGACCTCCCGCTGGGAGATGCGTGATTCGTCGTCGAGCTTCTTGTACTTGAGGCGGTGTCGGAAGGCACGCAGGGCCTCGTTGAGCTCGGCGATGGTGTACTCGGGGAGCGGGTCCGCCTTGGGTTTGAAGGCCTCGGGGTCCTCAAGTTTGCGGATCATGACATCAAGCCCGACGCTGTCCCGGTCCCTGACGACCTGCTTGAGCAGGGCCTGGTCGACGGGCATCCGTCCCAGCAGGCGTTCGAGCATGGTCCACGACTCCAACTGCTTGACCGGATCGGTCTGGGCCCGCAGCTTGGTCTCGGTGTCCCGGATTTTTTCGATGATGTTCATAGTGGATGGTATGACGGGAATGGGGGCAGGGGTGTGGGGTGAGGGATGTCCGTGTCAGTGTTCATTTGTGCCTCCCCCCGGGGCGGGGGGAGGCACAGAATGATGCCCACCGAAGGTCCCCCTCTGGCGGATTGCCTATTGCCCACACTACCTCTTCGTCCGCGGCTTCCCCCGCCTTGTATTCGCACTGCCCGGCTTGTGCCCACGCGCACCAATGGCCCGTGCGACTTCGCTCCGCCGCAGCATCAGGTCCTCGTCGCCATCGAGCACCGCGTCGGTCTGGTGCTGCTCAATCAACTCCTGCACATGCTGCATCTGGTCACGCAGCATGGCGGCCGATTCGAAGTCGGTCGCCTCGGCCGCTTCGAGCATGTCGGTTTCCAGCGCCTTGACCAGCATCGCCGCATCGATCGGCGGGTCGTCGGCCTCATCAAAGGTCGCGGCCTTGGCCGTCTTGCGGGCCTTGAGAATGTTCTCGATACCGCCCCGGATGGCCTTGTGGATCGTCACCGGGACAATGTCATGCTCGGTGTTGTACTCGATCTGCTTGGCACGACGACGCTCGGTTTCGTCCATCGCGGTGCTCATCGCCTTGGTCACCTTGTCGGCGTACAGGATCACCTTCGAGTCCGCGTTCCGTGCCGCTCGACCGATCTGCTGGATCAACGCCGTCGCGCTCCGCAGGAAGCCCTCCTTGTCCGCATCAAGGATGCACACCAATGCCACCTCGGGCAGGTCCAGCCCCTCACGCAGCAGGTTCACACCAATAAGCACATCAAACTCGCCCCGACGCAGGTCCGTCAGGATTTCCACCCGCTCCAGCGTGTCGATGTCGCTGTGCAGGTACCGCACCCGCAGCCCCTGATCGCTCATGTAGGTCGTCAGGTCCTCGCACAGTCGTTTGGTCAACGCCGTCACCAGCACGCGGCTGCCCTGGGCCACCACCTCAGTACACCGCTCCAGCAGATCGGGAACCTGCCCTGATGCCGGACGCACCTCGATCTCCGGGTCCACCAACCCCGTCGGGCGGATCACCTGCTCGATGACCTCACCCTGCGTCTGCTCCAGCTCATAGGGCCCGGGCGTGGCCGACACATACACAACCTGAGGCACCAGCGCCTCGAACTCCTCGAAGCGAAGCGGGCGGTTGTCCAGACACGACGGCAGCCGGAACCCGTGCTCAACGAGCACCTCCTTGCGTGCCTTATCGCCGTTGAACATCGCCCGGATCTGCGGGATGGTCACATGCGACTCGTCGATCATGATCATCCAGTCCTTGAGATTCGTCCGCTCGATTCCAAACCGGGCGGCATCCATCTCATGATCTCGACTGTCGACGAGCCCCGACCGTGAGGGAGGGGTTTGGTCTGCCATGTCCGCTCCCTCACGGTCGCGGCTCGTTCTCCCCGGCGCATAATCAAAGTAATCCAGCAGCGTGAACGGCCGCTCACCCGGCAACCGCCCGTCCATATACCGCGAGTAGTTCTCCACCCCCTGGCAGTACCCGACCTCCTCGATCATCTCCAGGTCGTACTTGGTCCGCGCCAGCAGTCGCTGGGCCTCGAGCAGCTTGCCCTCGTGACGCAGGTGCATGACCCGCGCATCCATCTCCTCACGAATCGACTTGAGCACCTCGCTCATCCGGTCTTCGGGCATGACATAGTGCACCGCCGGGAAGAGGAAGTACTGGGATTCCTCGGCCAGCAGCTCCCCGCTGGTCGGGTTGATCAGCTCGATGCGTTCAACCTCATCGCCGAACAGCTCGATGCGGATCGCGAACTTCTCGTACGCGGGCCACACCTCGATCGCATCCCCCCGCGCCCGATAGGTGCCCCGCATGAAGTCGATCTCCGCCCGCTCGTACCGCATGGCGTTGAGCGCCAGGAACAGCTCCCGCCTGGGCAGGTTCATGCCCCGCATGATCGTGTACACCTTCTCGCCATAGGCACTGGGCGAGCCGAGCCCGAAGATGCACGAGACTGACGCCACGACGATGCAGTCCCGTCGCTGAATGAGGTTCGAGGTCGCCGCCAGACGCAGCTGGTCCAGGTCGTCGTTGCGGGCGCTGTCCTTCTCGATGTAGATGTCCCGCCCGGGGATGTACGCCTCGGGCTGGTAGTAGTCGTAGTAGGAGACGAAGTAGTTGACGCTGTTGTGCGGGAAGAACTCCTTGAACTCCTCAAAGAGCTGGGCCGCGAGCGTCTTGTTGTGCGAGAGCACCAGCGTTGGCTTGTTGACCTTGGCGATGGTGTGCGCCATCGTGTAGGTCTTGCCCGTGCCCGTGGCCCCAAGCAGGCAGCTGTGCTGCTGCCCAGATTCGATGGCGCTGGCCAACCCCGCGATCGCCTCTGGCTGATCGCCCGCGGGCTGGTAATCGCTGACGACTTCAAATGGCTTTGTCGAATCGATGGGCATGCAGGATCGTAGCGGTGCCATGCCCACCCGATCGGTCGCGAGAGCGCGATCAGGGCTTGGTCATGTCATCGCGATGACTCGCCAGCCATGCTCGCGCCTCGCTGATGTTCGTGTAGGCCTCATGCCCCAGGTCGTCCGGGACGATCTCCAGGTGCAGCGCCCCGGCCCGCTTGGCTCGCTTATTGACATCGGCGATGCGGACCAACGCCGCGAGCATGTCGTCGCAGTTGCGGATCGCCTTGATGCTCCGCTCACGCCACTTCCGCATCGCATCCCCGTCCGGGTACCGCGACCCGTTGGGCTGGATGTAGAAGGTGTAATCCTCGAAGGTACGCGGGTCGTTGACCTCGAAGTCCTCCAGCGCATCCCGGAAAACCACGATCGCCTCGTCGTACTGCTCCTGCATCTTGACCCGCTCACGCCCCGCGGCCAGCATCATACGAGCACCCAGGCCCCGGATCTCGGCCCAGTTGGCGATCTCCAGCATCTCGCCCAGCTCGCTGACCTCACCCTCGAAGAGCTTGGCCATCCCGATCTCGATCATCTGATCCGCTCGGATCGTCAGGATTGTCGAGCTGTTGTCGATCTGCTGCGCGCCACGCGTGCTCGGGCGTGAAGGGTATACCTTCCCGTCCTCGTCGAACCAGACCTCCGCACCCGGCTCAACCATCGCCCGGAACACCTCGGGCGGGTGACCCTTGCTCTGGGCACGGGCCGCGATGTCCGCCGCCCAGATCGAGTTCATCTTCGCATCAACCTCAGCCGCACCGGTCGAGGTGTCCGACGAGTACGCCACCGCCCCGCCAACACGGGCATCGGCACGCACCCAGATGTGATCAGACGCGGCCACATAAATACTCGCCGCACTGATCGCGCCCTCAACAACCAACGCGTGGTATTCGAAGTCGTCATCGAACTCCTTGAGCACCTTCAGCGATTCGACGGCGTCATACACATAGCCGCCCCCAGAATCGATCTCGAAGACAATGTGCTTGGCCTTGCGACGACGCGCTTGCGTCAACGCCTTCTTCAGCCCGTCTGCATTACTCTCCACACCGATCGTCCCCTCGATCGGGATCACGATGTACAACTCCCGGTCGCGGATCGCCGCGAGACGATCCTCCGCGCTCTGATGATCGTCCTCGGCTTCGTCTGGCGATGCCGATTCATCGGGCTGATTCTGCTCACGCTCATCATCGACCTCGGGGACCACCGGCGTGTCTTCTTCCTGCTCCTCAGCACCCTCAACCGGCTTGTACTCGATCGATCGCACCTTGTAGCGTGGGAAGGTCTTGGTCGTCTTGATGTTGGCGATCACGATCTCAAGCACCACCTGCGCCCGGTTCTCGCTGACCACCGTCCCCTCGTGGGTGGTCCCATCTTTGAGCGTGACAATGTCAGCGCGGCAGAAACCGGTGCTCAGGGCAAGCACAAAGCCAATAACAACGATGAAGATCGATTTGTGAATCATGAGCACAGTATAAGGGGAGTTTTGTATGAGTTCAGGAGTGAAAGGCGCAGTTCATGTTCAGGGACGCGTCGGATCGGCATCCAGTTTCAGGTACTCGTCCGGGATCTCGCGTTGGTGTTCGATGAACCATTCGTTCTGCAGCCTCATTTCTTCGAGGTAGCCATCCTTGATCTCGGGCATGAGTGCCTGCTTTAACCCGAGTTCCTGCCCCTCCTCAACGATCTTGACCAACTCTTTGTGGGCTTCCATGCAGTCCTGGTACTGCAGAATCTTGCGTTCGACCGAATGCCGCCAACGATTTGTCTCACCAAGTTCAGGGATCGGGTCGAGATCGAATCGGAGCGTTCCGTCCCGATCTTTCTGGTACACCAGCTCATAATCAGAGTCGCGCGGGTCGTCCTGCGTCAGACTCACGAGCCTCATCTGGAAGTGCTGGCGTGCTACTTTGTACCGCTTCCCCAGCCGCACCGCTGCCTGTTCATCAGCCCGCATTGCCCTGCTGGCGATCGAACCCTGCACGCGCCAGCCCTCGATGCCCAGAAGCCCGCCGAGTCTGCTGACACTGCCAGAGATCGGCTCACCCAGGCCCGCATCGATCATCTCCTGTCCGGTCGTCTCGGGGACCCAGAAGCGATCAAATCGGCGCACGGCCCGCTGCCCGGTGCGTTCATCGAAGACAGGCATACCCATGACTTCGACTTCCTGTTCGCTGTACTTGGTGTCGGTCTCGAAGAACGACAGCGGTTTCTTTGTGTGTTGCGCGGCTTCCCGCAGTTCATCGCTCCATTGCTCGCGGTAGGGAAGGTCGACACGCCACGGTCGTTCGGTGATGCGATCAGTACCGAATAGGCAGTTGCTGTAATCCATGTCCCCGCCCAACTCAATACTCGGGTTCAGGAACACCCGGTCGGCAACCGCGAGAAACACATAGGCGCTGGTGGGAAGATCGTCATTGACAAACGCGTAGTAACTGAAATACTCGTCGTAGGCATTGAACAAACGCAGCATCTCGAGCGAGTCATAGAGATAGCCCTGATCACAATCGAGGAAGAACACGATGTGCTCGATCTCTTCCTTCACCGCCAGATCCAGCGCCTTCTTGAGCCCACGCGAGTTGAAGTGCTCGCCCAGCGTGCCCTTGATCGTCAGTTGCATGGCCATGACCGGATCGGGCCGATCGCCAATCGTTGCGGGTTCGTCCTCAACTTCGGGCTCAGCGTCTCCGCCCGTGGTCTCGGGTGTCTCCTCGGGCGCATCTTCAGCTTCCGGTTCTTCGACCTCTTCAAGCGGCTTGTACTCGATCGATCGCACCTTGTAGCGTGGGAATGTTTTGGTCGTCTTGATGTTGGCGATCACAATCTCAAGCACCACCTGCGCCCGGTTCTCGCTGATCACCGTCCCTTCATGGGTGGTGCCGTCCTTGAGCGTCACGACATCGGCCCCGACCAGCGACGAGAACAGCGTGAGCACGACAAACGCGATCAGTGTGAAGGAAACTCGCATATGGCCCCCAGCATACATGAATAGTGATGAAGAACAAACCCCCACGCACCCGCTCTGGCGGGGCGTGCGTCCTTCTATTCGGGGGCGGATGGGATTCAGTTCGACTCGACCGGCGATTCTTCTCGCATCGACGCCAACGCCGCACGCAGCGCCCCAGTGGGCTTGGCCTCGGTGGCTTCGGGTGCGGGCTCGTCTTCGATGACCGCCTGCACGGGCTCGGCCTGCTCCTTGGCCTGGGCGGTCTTGATCGCTTCCTTGTCGATCTCCCCGTCCTCGCCCACCTGGTCGAAGCGGACCTCGACCCGCTTGGACACGCCACGCTCCTGCATGGTGACGCCGAAGAGCTTGTCGGTCGCCTGCATGGTGCGTTTGTTGTGCGTGATGACGATGAACCGCGACTGCTGGGCGAAGATGTCCAGCGTGCTGCAGAACCGCCCGACATTCGCCTCGTCGAGCGCCGCATCGACTTCGTCGAGCACACAGAAGCACGAGGGCTTGGACCGGAAGATCGCCAGCAGCATTGCCACCGCCGTCATGGTCTTCTCGCCACCCGACAGCTGGTTGATCGAACGCGGCTCCTTGCCCGGTGGCTTGGCGATGACCTCGATACCCGATTCGAGCAGGTCGATCTCGTCGGTCTGGACCTTCTGCCCATCGACCTCCTTGACCAGACCCATGAGCCGCACCTCGGCCCGACCGCCACCGAACAGGCGTCGGAACATGCCGTTGCGTCCGCCGAACTCCTGCTGGATCGATTCGAACACTTCCCCGAAACGGGTGCGTGAGGCGACATTGAGCTTCTCGATCAGCGTCGCCAGCTTGATGCGGGCCTCGTCGATGTCCTTCACCTGCGCGATCAGCTCATCGTTCCGCTCGGCGAGGTTCTGCTCCTCGTCGATCGCCGCGATGTTCACATTGCCCAGTTTCTTGATCTCGCCGCGCAGGGTGTTGACACGCACAACGGTCTCTTCAACATCGATCCGCTCCACATCACCCGGCTGCATGATGTACCGGTACTCGGGGTAGTCGATGATGAGATCGATCCCCAAGTCCTCGAGCGTGCGTTCCTCGATCGTCTCACGCTTGACCTCGGTCTCACGCTTGGCCAGCTCGATCGCGTGCCAGTCCCGCTGGAACGCCTCGGCGCTGTCACGCACGGCCGCCAGACGCTGGTTGATACCCCGGAGCTGCTCATCGGATTCACGCACCAGCTCGGCCGCCTGCCCCGACTGGGTCTCAAGCGTCTCGATCTGTGCCGTGGCCTCACGCTCCTGCTCGATCGACTCGCGTGCAACCTGCTGGTGCTCATCGAGGATCGCCTTGGTGCGTTCGATGTGCCGCTGGGCGAGCGCACACTGTCGTTCGCTCTCATCCCGCTGGGCCTGGAGTTGATTCAACTGACGCTGCTCGCTGCGGAGCTGCTCGTGCACCGTCGAAGACTGCACCCGTGCCGCCGCGACCGTCTCGTTGACTTCTTCGAGCACCCGCTCGCACTCGTCGAGCTTCTGTCGCGATTGCTCGGCGTGCTGCTGCTGCTCCTCAAGCAAGGCCTCAAGCTTGGTTGCCCGTTCGGTGAGGGTTTGGCGCTCACTGTTGATCTCATCGAGTCGGCGGGCGCTGGTGCGCTGCTCGTCCTCGACGCGTTCGACTTCGCGACCCAAACGATCCAGCTCGCCCTGATGCTTGTCGAGGGTGTGCTGCGAATGCACCAGCGTCTGCTTGGTCGAGGCGATCGCGGTATGCAGCTGCGAGCGTTGCTCGGCCAAACGCGATGCGTTCTCATCAACCCGTGCCAACTCATCCCGCTTTGTCTCGTACTCTCGGGTATGAGTTTCAAGTTGTGCCGTCAGCTCATCCAACTCCGCACGCCGGGCCAGCAGCCCTGAAGCCGGGTTATCACTCGCCGGTCCGGCACACACCCGTCCGTCGGGCTCGATGACCGTGCCCGTGTGGGTGACGAACCGTGCGTTGATTCCACGCAGCGGACCTGCCGCCAGAAGCATCGCCGTGTCCAGATCGCTCACCAGCAGTGTGGTTGCCAGGACCCGATCGAGCATCGCCTCGACACGCGGGTCGCGGTTGGCCGCATGGACCAGCGGGCGAAGGCGCGTCACACGCTGCCCAACAACGGACGCGAGCTGATTCAGCGCCAGATCGCTGGGTGTGGGGAAGCCCATGCCAGTCAACGGCAGGAAAGTCACACGCCCGGGCAGGGTGGCCAGCTCGTCGGCACTGGGCATGGTTGCCAGCGACTCAACAACGACCGATTGCAGCGCGTCTTCCAGTGCCGATTCGATCGGCGCCGCGTGCTCACTGCTGACCTCGATGAGTTCTGCCAGTGGCCCAAGCACACCCGAGAAGCCCGCGCCCTGTTCCTTCTTCTCCAGCACAGCACGCACGCTGTCGTCGAGCCCCACGCGGGACTTGACCATCTCCTCAAGCGTGCTGGTCCGTGTCTCCAGCCGCACACGCTGCTCGTCAAGCTCATCGACCAGCTTGGCCAGATGCGAACGGGTATCGCCCACACGCTGTTCATCATCAGTGATGGAGCGAAGCTGGGTCTCGAGCGATTGAATTTCTGCTTCGAGTTTCTCGATTTCACCCTGGCTCTGCTCGATGCCCGATGCGCGTTCGTCCCGCTGACTCAACAATGCCTCATGGCGGGTCCGCAGCGTGCTCGCCTGCTCATTGATCGATTCGATCCGGCGTTCGTCGGCTTGTACGCGGGCCGAGAGGGTCGCGTGTTCGCGTTCAATCGAAGCGCAGGCCGCCCGCGTCTCGTCGAGCTGCTGGCGATGCGTCGCCGCTTCGCGCGATCGTTCGTGCTTGGTCTCGTTGGCCTCGCTGAGCGCCTGCTGGGCGGATTCAAGCTGCCCCTCAAGCGTCTCGACGCCCTTGCTATGACGCTCGATCTGCTCGTCAAGTTCACGCAGCCGGTCCGAGGCCTCCTGCATGCGTCCGGTCTCGACCTCAACCGAATGGGCCGCTTCCTCGATCGCCTTGATCGTCATCTCGCCACGCTGCTGCGCCGATTCGAGCGCATGCCGGGCCTTAGTCAGTTGCTCTTCCAACTCCCGCAATGCGCGTGAACGCGTCAGGTGCTGTTCGCTCGCTTCCCGGTGCTCGTCCTCGGCCTGATGCAGCGTCGCCTCGGTGCGACGCTTCTCGTCTTCAAGCGATGCCAGCTGTGAGGTCAACCCCTCCAGCCGCTGACGGATGTCGTCATACTGCTCAAACGCCAGCGCCATACGAAGGGCACGGTACTCACTATCGAGTTCCCGGAAGCGTCTCGCCTTGCTCGCCTGCCCTTTGACCAGGCGCAGACGCCGCTCGGTACTCTCAAGCTGCTCGCGTGTACGGATCAGGTTGGTTTCGGTCTTTTCCAGCTTGCGCTGGGCCTCAACCCGACGCTGGCGGTACTTGGCGATGCCAGCCGCCTCCTCGAAGATCACCCGTCGTTCCATGGGCGATGCCAGCAGCATCCGATCGACCTTGCCCTGCTCGATGATCGAGTACGCATCCGCACCAATACCCGTATCCAAGAACAGGTCCCGGATGTCCTTGAGCCGAGCAACTCGCCCGTTGATGATGTACTTGGACTTGCCGTCCCGGTAGAGCCGGCGCTCCACGCTCACCTCGTCGGCATCAACTGGGAGCGGACGACCGATGCGGTGTTTGGCGCTGATGATCGTCGCCGCTTCGCTCTCGCCCTGCTCAGCCGCCCGATCCGCGTCCTCGTCGCTGATGTGGCTGTCATGCTCGGGGTGCTGATCGCCAGCCGTCTCGTCGGCCTTGTCTTCTTCGTCCTGGATCAGCTGCTCGGCACGACCCGCCGCCTGAGCGAGCTGATCAAGCAGCTCTTGGGTCAGCTTGGGGTTCTCAAAGGTCAGGCACACGCTCGCCATGCCCGAGGGCTTGCGGACCGCAGAGCCGGCGAAGATGCAGTCAATCATCTCCTTGCCACGCAAGGACTTGGACGACCGTTCGCCCAGCACCCACTTGATCGCATCGACCACATTGGACTTGCCGCACCCGTTGGGCCCGACGATGCCGGTGATCGGATCGCTGAAGCTGAAGGTGGTTTTGTCCGCAAAGCTCTTGAACCCAGCAAGGGTGAGCGACGACAGCCGAAGCCCAGCGGCACGAGGCAGCGGGGCGGTCGGGGTTTCAGCGGCTACAGATATGGCTTGGGTCATGATCAGCGCAACCTCCGTGTCGGCTGTTCAAGCGGGCGTGTGGACACGACTGTGTGCCCATTCAACGGAACAAGTCCGGCCGGAACACCCCGGGATCCTCCCAGAGCTTCGAGCTACGGACGATGGTATCGGAATTCACGCTCTCAGGTGGGGAATGGTGGGGGATTTTCAGCGAAATGCGTTCCGGCACACACCCCCAATCTACCAGAACACCGCGGCATCTCCCAAGATCACCTTGCCCCCGAACCCGGGAACGGAGTATGAACGAGTGCCGACGAAGGAAGCATTCACACCCATCCGGCCTTCCCAGTTTGTCAGGCTTGCCCTTTTCGGTGCCCGGACTACAATCGGCCATCAACCCCGACCCCATGCCCAGGAGCATCCCGCAATGAGCACCCCGACCGACCGCGTCTACTCCGAATCACACGAATGGCACAAGGTCGATGGCGACACCGTCACCATCGGTCTCACCACCTACGCCGTCGATCAGCTCACCGATGTCACCTTCGTTGAAATGCAGGAAGTCGGCACCGAGATCGCCCCGGGCGAATCCGTCGGCGAGGTCGAGTCCGTCAAGACCACCAGCGACATCTACAGCGCCGCTGGCGGCGAGATCATCGAGGTCAACGACGCCCTCAGCGACCACCCCGAGATGGTCAACAATGACCCCTACGGCGATGGCTGGCTCGTCAAGATCAAGATCAGCGACCAGGGCAACCTGGGCGAATGCCTCGACGCAGCCGCCTACGACGCCTCGCTCTGAGCGACCTGGCGAGGTCAGAACAGCAGATCACCGCAAAACGAACCACGCCCGACGACGAATCGTCAGGTGTGGTTTTTATGTGTCGTAATAGCTTCGATCTTTCACCGCGGGCGGCGAACGGATGCGTTCGACGACTTGAAGCGTCGGATCATCGCGCCGAACTGCACCTGGCCACGCTTGGGCGCGTGGGTTGTAAGCCACTCCTCG
Organism: Phycisphaerales bacterium UBA3190; assembly: GCA_002364005.1. Taxonomy (GTDB): domain Bacteria; phylum Planctomycetota; class Phycisphaerae; order Phycisphaerales; family UBA1924; genus UBA1924. Next base: position 46,664 of record DEXG01000023.1, on the reverse strand, counting down.
CAGCGGTCATTTGTGGGCAGGGCGTTGAGCGCATGCGTCGCATCTTCAAAGCCATCGATCGGATCGAGCCCGAGTTCGAACCAGGTATCCCAGTTGCGATCGAGCTTCTTGATCACCCGCGAGGGGGCAAGCCGATCGGCGCTGACCGTTAACCCGGTGATCAGGGTGTAGGCCAGTTCAACGATCGAGCGGATCTCGTCGGCAACCAGTGTGTTCATGCTGATCGAATCCGAACGCGTCAATGCTGGGTAGCCGTAGAGCTCGATCTGCGTGCTGCCGAACCGGTCGACGAGGATGTGCTCGGGGCGGATGGGCCCATGAGCGACCTTCTTGGTGTGGGCGTGAGCGCTGGCACAGAGCAGGTGCTCGATGGCGCGTGCCGCTTCGATGGTCCCAAGCTTGCCGCCTCGCTGGTCGATGAGATCAGAAAGGGTGACAAGGCCCTCGTGGTTCCCGGTGTACGGCGTGATGACACAGAGCCGACCACGATCGTCGTACGACGCGGATTCAACACGCAGCATGTGCGGGTGATCGATCATGCCCAGGGTCACCATCGAATCGAACAGCGAACGGCGTTGCTGATGGTGGGGGTGATTCGGGAATCGATACAGCAGCCGGTTCGTATCGGTCTTCGAGCAGAGGACCACGAATCGTTCGATCCCGCGGGTACTCCCGACAGATCGGATCATTTTGTAGGGGCCAAAGTATTCTGCTCGCAAAGCGTTGCTCATGGGTCCTGGCATTCTATCTCGAGTGCGTGCGGCATGTGTCGTCCCCGCCGCAGCGTCCTTGGCTGGGATTATTCACGCAAGACGCGTCTGAATCAACTGTGGGGCTGTGTCTGCAGCCCATGTTGGCATGCCACTTCTATCGGTTTCGGGGATCAATCCCCTCCAGAAGTCAGGAATCGCCCATGAACACGCAGCAATCGTGATTCGGTACTGGAGAAGCACACCCCATATTTGCTAGAATGAATCTGACCCTGCGTTCTTGAAGTGTTCGGGTCGACGCGACCAACCCCCTCCCAAACCGCGTGATCATCCGGTCACCCGCGGCCAAGGGAAGAATGAGGACCGGCGCAATGCCGTATTACATGAAGATGGGCAAACTGCCCAAGAAGCGTCACACCCAGTTTCGCCGACCTGATGGTGCGCTCTACTCAGAAGAACTCTTCGGCACCGAAGGATTCGTCGGGCCGAGCAGCATCATGTATCACATCCACCCGCCGACCCAGGTCACGGGCTGGAAGAAGCTCTACTCGACCAAGGTCGAGTATGTCGAGCAGGATGTCATGCGCATGCGCCATGTGAGGTCCCAGAACTTCAAAAAGCATGGTGACCCCGTCCAGGGCCGCGTCGTCATCTTTGGCAACAGCGATGTCGAGATGTCCATCTGCCAGCCCGAATCGCAGATGCAGTACCACTACAAAAACGGCCAAGGCGATGAGTGCATCTTCATCCACTTCGGCTCGGGCACCGTCCGCTCGATGTTCGGCACCCTCAAGTTCGGCAAGAAAGACTACATCGTCATGCCCAAGGGCGTGATCTACCAGATCGTCTTCGACGAACGCCCAGACGACGGCAGCGACAACGACGAATACGGCGGCTTCACCAAAGAGCAGATGCCTCTGGGCAAGTTTGTCTGTTTCGAAACCTGCAACGCCTCGCACATCATGCCGCCGCCACGGTACATGGCCAAGAAGACCGCCCAGTTCCTCGAGCACGCACCCTACTGCGAGCGGGACCTGCGCGTACCTTTCGAGGACGAGGACCACCCGCTGGCCCATGACGAGAAGGGCGAGTTCGAGGTCCGCATCAAGGCCCTCAACTCGGTCCACTCATACATCTATCCCTACCATCCGCTCGAAGTGGTTGGCTGGGACGGGTGTTACTACCCGTACTGCTTCAACATCCACGACTTTGCGCCCATCACCGGGCAGTTGCACATGCCCCCGCCGATCCATCAGACCTTCGAGGGGCACAACTTCGTCATCTGCTCGTTCTGCCCGCGGGCGCTCGACTTCCATCCTGAAGCGATCCCGGTGCCCTACAACCACAGCAACATCGACAGCGACGAGATTATGTACTATGTCGAGGGCAACTACAAAGCCCGGCGTGGGATCTCGCAGGGCTCGATCAGCGTCCACCCGCAGGGCATCCCGCACGGCCCGCACCCAGGCACAGTCGAGGCCTCGCTCGGGAAGACATGGACCGACGAGATGGCGGTCATGTGCGACACTTTCAGACCCATGTTCCCCACCAAGGCCTGCATCGACCTCGATGACCCGCAATACCCAGAGTCATGGCGTCAGGACCACTTCGCACCCGATCAGGTTCGCGGTGCAGAGGGCGAAGAGACCGGGACAGATAAGCCGATCAATACCTGGGATTGATACCGCGTCCAATCGGGAACGAACCACGAAACACACCGGGACTGAATCACCGGTGTTTTTTCTTGCCCTTATGTCTCTGGGAGTTGCCATGCTGAAAGAGCTGTGCATCAAACCCAACCAACCGGTCGAGCCCGACGCCTACCCTTGCTGAACCGCGAAGCTGACCATCGAGCCACCATGATCTCCTGTACCCAAGTCACCAAATCGTTCACACTCGGCGACCGCACCGTGCACGCTCTGCGTGGTGTCGATCTCTCAATCGATACGCCGGGCTTCACCGCCATCATGGGGCGTTCGGGCTCGGGCAAGTCCACCCTGCTGCACATGCTCAGCGCCATGGACCGCCCCGATGCGGGGGAGATCACCGTCTCGGGGCACGATCTGCACCGCATGAGCGAACGCGAGGCGACCCGGTTCCGTCGCGAGGAGATCGGCGTGATCTTTCAGGCGTTCAACCTGATCCCGACCATGACCGCCGCGGAAAATGTCCAGCTCCCCGGGTTGCTGGCGGGCCGGCTCTCCAAGGCCCTGAGCGATCGCTCATACGAGCTGCTCGACCTGCTCGGGCTCGGTGACCGGGGTGATCACCGCCCCGAAGCACTCAGCGGCGGCGAGCAGCAGCGCGTCGCCATCGCCCGAGCCCTGCTCTACCAACCCCAGGTCGTCTTCGCCGACGAACCCACCGGCAACCTCGACACCAGCGCTAGTCAGCTCGTCTGGTCCATGCTTCAGCGTGTCGCCCGCGAGGAGCAGGTCACCGTCGTCATGGTGACCCACGAGCCCGAAGCCGCCAGTTACTGCGAGAAGATCTTCGTGATGAACGACGGCATGATCGTCGGCACCATCGACAACCCCGACGCACACCAAGACCAAGGGGGACTCGATGCAGGCAGCATTGCGACTCGCACGCAGCATCTGCTCAGCGCGTCGTAGCCGCGTCGCACTGCTCGCCGGCGCGGTCGCCCTCTCGGTCGTGCTCGTGACCACCATCGCCTGCGCGATGGCGTCGCTCAATGCCGCGTTCAAAGCCCAGATCGACACCCAGATCGGCACAGCTGAAGCACGCCTGCTGCCGACCAGCGGCGAGACCTTCGATGCCACGCTCCTCGAAGTCGCCCAACAGTGGGAGGGGGTCGAGCAAGCCGTCCCCAGACGCCAGTCCACGCTCTCGCTCGTCATCAAGCTCCCCGAGCTGCAACCCATCATCCGGGATGATCCCGATTCGGGCTACACCGGTGTCGAACAGCGATACGCGGTCAACGCATTCGTCAACGGCATCGACCCCGATCTTGAGTTCGCCGCTCGCCCCGTTGCCCTCATTGAGGGGCGATATCCCAACGCGATCGACGAGATCGTCATCGACCTCCGAGTCGCCCAGCGACTCTCATGGTCGTTTGCGCAGCAGGTCCGATCAGAAGCGGGCCCCGACCTGCTCGCGGACCCGGGGGCATACCTCGACAAATCATTCCCATTCGTTGGCCAATCGGTCGACGATCAACGCGAGGCGGAACGCATCAACGCCGGCGTCGGCCCACGCATCGGATCCATGCTGACCGTCCCCCGCCTATTCGGGCGTGCTCGAACGCTGCGTGTGGTCGGAATCGCCGAGCCCGCCCCGATCGGCGGCAAACCCATCGCATTCACCACCATCGAGACCCTCGATGCACTGGCAAGGAAGGCCGACCAACTCACCGATATCGAACTCAAGCTCGCAGACGGGATCGACCCCCAGGCCTTCGTCGATGCCCACGAGGACGAGGTACTGCCGCAGGCGATGCTGCAAACAACCGGACGCATCACCTCGGGCGTCGAGCAGAACATGCAGGCGTCCCAGCTGGGCTTTGTGCTTGTCTCGGTGATCGCGTTGATTTCCGCTGCCTTTATCATCACGACCGGGCTCACCACGGGCGTTGCTGAGCAGCAACGCACGCTGGCGGTCCTCCGGGCCATCGGTGCCCGCAGGCATCAGCTGGCGATCGCGCAGCTGCTGGTCGGGCTCATCGTCGCAGGGCTCGGTGTGTTGTTCGGTTTGCCGATGGGGATCGGTCTGGGGTATGTGCTCACACGCGTATTCGATCAGCAGATGTCACAGGGGCTGGTGATCCCGCCTGTCATGCTCACCCTGACGGTCCTCGGCGCGGTGCTGGCGGGATTGGTGGGGGCCCTGTGGCCCGCCTGGCGTGCCGCGTCCCTCTCACCTTTGCGTGCCATGACCGTGCGGGCTACCCCCATGTCACGCCGGGGCATCTCGCTTGTGGGCATCCTTGGTGCTCTCGGCATCCTGACCATGGTCGCGATCGTCTTCGCCCTTGCCGATTCGGGCCTGTTCTTCTATGTCTATGTGGCACTCGGGCTCCCGGCGATGTTCCTGGGCTATTTCCTCATCTCGGTGCCGTTGGTTGTGCTGCTCGCTCGACTGTGCTCACGCCCCATCTCGATGTTCGCCGGCCTGCCCCCGCAACTGCTCGGGCGCACCGTGCGTGCCACGCCATATCGCCATGGGTTCACGGCCGGGGCACTCATGACCGGCATCGCCCTGATGATCGGCATCTGGACCAACGGATCAGCCGCCATGCGCGACTGGCTGGGCAAGATCGAGTTCCCCGATGCCTTCGCCTACGGGCTCCCGCTGAGCGAAGAGGCCCAAGGCATCCTCGACGATCTCCCATTCGTCGATCAGACTTGCGCTATCTCAATGCGAGCGGTCCGCACCGACGCCTTCGGGGTCGAGGGGCTCTCCTCGTACAAGACAAACTTCATCGCCTTCGAGCCCGAGCCGTTCCTCGATATGGCCCGCCTTGAGTTTGTGCAGGGCGATCAGGAAACCGCGATCCAACGCCTCAACGAGGGCGGTGCGGTTATCGTCGCCCGTGAGTTCCTCGTGGCCAGGGGTTTGGGTGTGGGTGATACCTTCAGCTGCACCGACAACAACGACAAGGAACACGCCTTTGAAATCGTCGGCGTCGTCACCTCGCCCGGGCTCGAACTCGTCAGCCAGTACTTCGATCTCGGCGATAACTTCGTCAATCAGGCGATCGGCTCGGTCTTCGGCTCGCGTCAAGACATGATCGATATCTTCGGGATGCGCACGGCCCAGCTGATCCAGATCGATCTCAACGAGCAGGCATTGCAACAGATGGGCGATGAACAGGCGATCAACGACATCCGCCATGCCCTGCTCGGTGCGGGTGTGCTCAATGTCGGTTCGGGTCGCATCATCCGCCGCCAGATCGAATCGGTCTTCACTTCAACCCTCGTCGTCTTCTCCACCGTCGCGATCGGTGCCATGCTGGTGGCGTGCTTTGGCGTCGCCAACCTGATCATCGCCGAGGTCAACGCCCGACGCTATGAGATGGGGGTCCTCCGAGCAGTCGGTGCTTCCCGCGGGCAGCTCATCCGCCTGATCACCGCCCAATCGCTCATCATCGCCATGACCGCGTGCGTGCTGGGGACCGGGCTCGGGATCCAGGCCGCGTGGGGTGGGCGTGAGGTCAACCGGCGCGTGATCGGGATCGACCTCGGGTTCACCGTCCCGGTCGATGCAATCGCACTCTCATGGGGATTCGCGATGACCCTGGCCCTGCTCGCCGCAGCCCCAAGCGCCATGCGCTTGGGACGATCACAGATCAGAAACCTGCTCGTCGCTTCGCGTTGATAGAAGGCTCAGCCCTCGTCCGCCGTCTCAGTCGACAACAGGAGTTCCAACCGATTCGTCTGTTCGGGACTGAGTTCAAGGTCGTCGCGGTTGAGCAGGTACTGCGCAATGCGATCACGCTGTGCATCATCGATGGCGCGTTCGATGGCGTTGTTCCACTGGCTCCACTCGCGCGAGATGGCGATCGCTTCATCAAACCGATTCAGCAGGATCAGTGACTGAACACGGAGCGTATCCCGGCGCGCCTGGTCCGTTGGTTCCAGGGTGGCCCCTTCTAGCGCCAGCAGGGCTTCGTTCACCCGATTCGGTCGGCCCGCGTCGAGTTGTAACTCTGCCAGCTGCAAAACACCTTTGGCACTCCGGGGTGTGATGGCATCCTCATTGGCAATCAATCGGCTCAGGATCGAGATGGAAAGCGTGGGGTCGAGCTGCGCCAAACGCACCGCTTCACCGAGGCGCTCACGGTCGATCGCCTGGCCCATGCGTTCGATCATCTGACGACGCAACGCCGGATCACTCTGAGGGAGTTCGGCGAGGCGACGCATCCCCTCGGGAGTTGCTCGATGCTTGATCAGTGATTCGCCGGCCGCCTGATAGAGAATCTCGTTCTCCATCGCGGACTGTGCGAGGACCTCAACCGAACGGGGTGTTTCGACCAGGGCGGTCGCCGCCCAACGAACGACACTTGGGTCTTCGCTGAGCATCAGCGTGATCAGCTTTCTCAGGTCGTCCGCCGAGCCGAGCTTTGCCAGCAGCTTCATGCCGTCCTCACGCAAGAACTGCGGCTCAGCCGAACGCAACCGGATCAGCAGCACCGGGTAATCGGTCTCGCTGTCAAGCAAGCCCTCACGCTCGAGCCCCCACGCGGCGCTGCAGAGGGCCACCAGCGGCGCGTCGTCTCGCGCAAACCAGCTCAAGATCGATTCGCGTGCATCGATATTCGGCCAACGGGCGATGCCCAGCAACATGGGTTCCACAGCGACGGGGTCCTCCTCACTCTGGAGTGACTCGGTCAGGATGATCATCCCATCGGGTGGAACAAGGCGCGTAATCAATCGGGCGGCCTTGGCTCGGATCGCGGGGGACTCGTCTTTGAGGAGTTTGCGAACCGACTCTCCAACCGCGACCCCCAACTCCTTGGAAGCAGAGATATCACGATCCGCCAACTCGAACCCCAGCAATCGCATCCCGGGGCGCGGATCGTTGAATAACTCCACGATCAGGGAGGATCGCCCAGCGGTATCAAGTTCAATATGGAGCCGACGATACAAGCCCTTGAGTTCTTCAATCTGCTTCCGCTGCGCCTCCTGAGCGGCGGAAAGAGATACCTGGAGCTTGGAAATCCGCTTTTCGGACTCCTCGCCACCACCCGAAACGGGGGGGTCCGGGAGGGGTTCATCTGTATTGCTGTCGACTGATTCCTCGATGCGTTCAGCGTCTGCTGATTCAGGCTGCTCGACAGGTGTTTGGGGGATTGAATCGGTCGTGGGTGCGGGCTGAGGGGTGGTGGCACACGAAGAAACCACACTCAGGCCCCACACGGGGAGCCCGAGAACCATGGCCAGACGCAGCAACCAAGATCGCGTTTGGGGATGATTCATGTGGCTTCGCTCGCTGAACGGCTGATTCTCGGGCGTTCATCGGCGTATTGCCGATGTTTCATGCAGTCAGTCTAGCGCCGGTGATTGAAGCGTATGGGTGATCCGGTTACGATTGGCTGCACAGTTCAGCACGCGATGCGTGCGAAGGAACCACATGAACGACTGGGTTGATGCCGAGCACCATGTCGAGAAGGCCCACGAGCATTACGATGCCGGGCGTTGGGACGAGGCCGAAGACGAACTTCGCCTGGCGTTATCGCTGAACCCATACCAGGCCGAGTGGTACTTCAACCTCGGGCTGACCCTCGAAGCCGCCGGTCGTCACGACAAGGCCTCGGAAGCTTTTTCCAGCTGCTACAAGCTCCATGCCGACAACGACCAGCCCGATGCCAACTCAGCCCTTCTTGCCGGGGTGAACCTTGTTCGGGCGTTGAAGCCAGAGCAGGCACTCGAGTGGTTCGACAAGGCGGCACAGGCCGAGCCGATGAATGTCGTGATCTCGGTACACCGCATCGAAGCCCTGACAGAGCTGGCCCGTCACGACGAAGCCGAGGAAGCCTTCTACCTCGCCCAGCAGATCGACCCCGACCACGGGGAGTTGTACGCGGTGATGGCCGACTCGCTCTTGGCGACGGGCCACACCGAACGAGCCGTCTGGTGTTTGCGAGAAGCCGCACGCCTTGATCCTGAACTCCCCCGCGTACAAGCCCGTCTGGCCAAGGCCTACGCCGCATCCGGACGCATGGAGCGTGCCCGCCAGCTCTACCTGCGTGAGCTTCGCGTCGATCCGGGAGAGATTGATACCTTGCTCGATATGGGCGAGCTGCTGCTGGATATGCACCGCTACACCGAAGCGGGCGAGAAGTTCCGGCGTGTCCTGGAACTCGAAGCCGACCAGCCCGACGCCCACTTCCTGCTGGGCGAGTTGGCCGAGATCGAGGGACGCATCCCCGACGCGATGGTGCATTACGATGTGGTGCTCCGACTCGATAAGGCGTTCCCACGCGTCCGCCTGCGTCTGGCTCGGGTGCTCTTTGAGCGTGGACGCGAAGAAGACCTGCCCCGGATCCGGGACCTGCTGCTGCAGGAGCACCGCACCCTCCGAAACGCGATGATGCTCGACAGCGGGGCCCGTCTCAACGACAGCCGCGTGGTCGAGCGTTGCGAAGACCTCGAGGAGCTGGGGCGTCTGATGCTCGACGCCGAGATGGAGGCCGAATCGGTCAAAGTCTATTCGTCGATGATCGAGCTGCAGCCAAGCAACCACCGGGCCCATCATGGGCTCAGCGTGGCGTTGCTGCAATCCGGTCAGTATGAGCAGGGCATCAGCGCCGCCAAGCGTGCGTTGGAATCCCAGCCCCGCTTCGTGCCGGCGATGCACAACCTCGCCTTGGCGTACCTTCGTCAGAGCCAGTGGATCCGTGCCCGCTACTGGGTGCGGCAGGCATCACGCGTTGAACCAGATGATCCAACCCTGCGTCGCCTGCGCATCAAGCTGCGTGTGCACTCCGCGCTGGGGAGTTTCAACTGGGTTTCCAGAAAGCTTGGGATGCTCATGGCTCCCGCACGCCTGCTGATCGCCCGTCCAAAGCGTGGCTGAATATGCCAGCTCGTTCTCTTGAATAACGCTGTTCGTTAAAGCCGATCACCCAAGAGCCGGGCGACTTCTTCGACATCCTTGTCGCCGCGCCCCGACAGGTTGATGACCAGGTGCTGATCTTTGTGCATCTCGCTGGCGAGACGCACACCCATCGCGACGGCGTGTGAGGATTCTAACGCAGGGATGATTCCCTCATCGCGGGCGCACCACAAGAACGCTTCGAGCGCCTCTTCATCGCTGATCGAGGTGTATGAGACACGCCCGATGTCTTTCCAGTACCCGTGCTCAGGCCCGACGCCCGGGTAGTCCAAGCCAGCCGAGCAGGAGTGGACCTGGCTGGTCTGGCCCGCTTCGTCCTGGAGCACATAGCTCATCGAGCCGTGCAGTACGCCCAGTTTGCCATGGGTGAGCGGAGCCGCATGATCGCCAAGCGTCTGCGATCGTCCGCCCGCCTCGACACCAACCAGGCGTACATCGGTCTCGTCGACAAACGCGTAGAACATGCCCGCGGCGTTCGAGCCACCACCAACGCACGCAACGACCGTATCGGGCATCGCACCCATATTGCGCAGCGACTGGGCCTTGGTCTCACGACCGATCACCGATTGAAAATCGCGCACGATCATCGGGAACGGGTGCGGCCCAACCACGGAGCCGAGGATGTAATGGGTGTGCTCGACCGAGCCCATCCAGTCACGCATCGCCTCGTTCGTTGCGTCCTTGAGCGTGCGAGAGCCATCCTCGACCGGGATCACCTTGGCGCCCAGCATCTTCATGCGGGTGACATTGAGCTTCTGGCGTCGGATGTCCTCGGCCCCCATGTAGACATCACAGCTGAGCCCGAAATACGCCGCCGCGGTCGCCGTCGCCACGCCGTGCTGCCCAGCGCCGGTCTCGGCGATGACACGCTTCTTGCCCATCTTCTTGGTGAGCAGGGCCTGGCCCATGGTGTTGTTGATCTTGTGGGCCCCGGTGTGGGCCAAGTCCTCACGCTTGAGCCAGATGGTTGCGCCCAGTTCTTTGTCATCGCTGAGGTTACGAGCCCGCTTGCTGAGCCCATAAGCCTGCTGGAGCGGCGTCGGGCGCCCGATGTAGACCCGGTTGAGTTCGCTGAGGCGATCCCAGAACTGGTGGTCGTCGCAGACCTTCAAATACACGGCTTCGAGCTGCTGAAGCGCTTCGATCAGGGTCTCGGGGACATATACCCCGCCGCATTGGCCATAGTGCCCGCTCGCGTCGGGGACGGCGCTGATCATGGAGGGGGTTGAGTTGGATTCGTCGCCTGTGCTCATCGTGATGGACCTCGGGTCTGGCTGCAACAGAGTCTATGGCTGATTCAGTCGGCCGAATGCGCAGAATCGAGCCATTCTCGTGCTCTTTCGTTGCGTCGGGCCGCTCGGATGCCATCGATCACCCGGACACGGAGAAACAGGATCAGCCCGAATGCAAAGAACCCGGTCAGCATCCCCAGCGCCGCCGCATCGCCCACCCAGGCCTTGATCTGCCCGAAGGCGAGCACGCCGATGGCCCCGGCCAGTTTGTAGGTCATGCCCCAGAGCCCGAAGAACTCAGCCGTGCGATGTCGCGGGGCAAACATGCCCACGATCGCCCGACTCGAGGTGCCGATGCCGCCCAGCCCGATGCCGATCCCGTTACCTATGGCCCAGAACAACCACTCGGGTGGGTCCGTGGGAATCAGCAGCTTCACGAGCAGCAGCGAGAGGCAACTGGCAATCCAGACACTGAGAAAGACGATGATGGTGATCCGGACCCCGATGCGGTCCTGGTACTTGGCCACGACGATCGCGGTCAGCCCGGCGCTGACGGTGAGCTGGAGCGTGAACAGGATCAGGCGTGTGCCTTCGATCCCGAAGTCGGATGCCAGGATCGCAGCGAACGCGATCATGGTCTGCACCCCGAAGCCATAGACCAGGAACGCCAACAGGAATCGCATCAGCTGCTTGTAGTTTGATGCGTGCTTGAGCGTCTCTGTGACCCGCTCGATCGGGCCTCGGGTATCTTGCCCGAGTTGGTTTTCATGCTTTGGCTCGCGAAGGTAGAGCCCCGCGGGGATGATGCCCATCCCGAACCAGACCGCCGCGATCACGAAGAACACCCGCCACTGTTCGGGGTCTTTCTTGCCAACGCCGAATGCCAGCGCGGCCACGATCATCAGCAGCAGCACGCCCCCGACATATCCCATGGTCCACCCGATCGCAGAGACCCGACCGATGGTCCGCGTCGTCGAGAGCCCGGGCAGGAAACTGGCCAGCAGGTTCTCGCCGAGCTGATACAGAATATTGGCCGGCACGAAAATCAACAGGGCATACCAGCCCCAGCCCGCATCCACAAGGGCCAGCAGCCCAGTCAGCAGCACGCACAGCGAACCGGTCAGCATCAGCAGCCGCTTGCGGCAACGGTGCGCATCGGCAAATGCCCCGATGAATGGGGAGAGCGCCACAACAATAAACAATGCGGTCGAGACACCGATCGACCACAGCGCATCACCGCGTTGGGGATCGCCAACCGCGACCTGCTTGAAATAGATCGGAAAGAGCAGCGTGATGATCAGCAGTGTGAAGGACTGATTCGCCAGATCGAACATGCCCCACGCCCAGACCTCGCGCGGGTTTGGGAGCGATCGGAATGGTGGGGGCCACTTCATGGGTTGCTCAGTCTACACCGAGCACACGCTGGATGAACGCCAGCTGGAGGTTCTTGGCATCGTTGGCATACTTGCCGAAACCCGCGTGCTCGCCCGGCGCACCGGTCTCGCTGAAGGTCCGAAGCTCGATCAGGGAGGAGTCAGCCCCTTTGGATTCGTAGTGGGCGCGGAGGGCATCGAGGAACTTGCGTTGCCCGGCGATGGGCACCATCTCGTCGCCCTCGTTGTGCAGGGCCAGCAGCGGGATGGGCTCAAACCCATCGAGGTTCTGCATCGGGTCGACCCGGGCCACATCGTCCGGATCGTGCTCCACGGGCCAGGGCCTACCGGGCATGCCCGGCGGCGGGCTGTAGAGGTCCTTGAGGTTCCCCGTGGTGCCCTCAACACACGCGCCGAGGAAGGGATGGGGTGAGCACAGTCGGCTCAGCGTCACCATGCCCCCCGCCGACATGCCGCCGATCATGAGCCGCGACATATCGAACACACCAAGCTCCCGAATCGAGCCAAGCACAGCGTCGATCTCGCCACGGGCCTGTTCGATGAGATCAAGCGTCTTGGCTGGCCCCTGATACGACACCTCGTACCGCTCGCCATGGCCCGGGAGATCGATCGCGATCGCGCCGATCCCCGCCCGCACCCAGCGCAGGTACCGCCCGGGATCGAGTTCCTTATTCACCGTCCGCCCGTGCATCCAGAGGACGGCTGGGACCTGCTCTGACCCGTCCCAATCAGGGTGGGCGACCAACGCGGGCACATCGTCGCCCAGACGCATGGTCTTGGAGCGTTCCTGGAGTGAGCGGGGGAGCTGGGCAAATCGGGGGTCCATCTTCAACGCACCACCTTCAGAGCACGACCGTCTGGCCGGGCTGGATCGACTCGGGGAGCTCGACCGAAGCCAGATCATCCGGGCCCACCGCGGTCAGCGGCGAGATCTCGATCGTTGCGTTCACCGTGCCGTCGCTGTTCATCGGGACCGATACCCCATTGGCCCCAAGCCAGCGGGCCGCCCGCAGAGATTGCAGTTCCTTGGACGACTCAATCGAATCAGTCCCTGTGGCGTTCTTGACGGGTGCGAACTCTTCAACGCGATCGGTCTCGACCACGATCGATCGCTGTGCGATCGGGATCGCATCGAACACAAACTTCTCCAGCTTCACCGCGTTGTTGGTATCCGGCTCAACCGGGCGTCCGGTCGCGATATCGAAGTGGGCGACCTTCTTGAGCGCCCGGTGGAAGGGGAGGGACGCGTCGGCATCACCCAGCACCCGCTCGATGAATGACACACCGATCGCGTGGATCGCGATCGAGCCGGCATTGAACGACAGTCGCCCGTTGGCTTCGGTCTGCTTGGCGAGGTCCTCGTCGAGATCGGAGTACTCGATGACCTGCGTGGCCCCGTCGACATCGCAAAACACGCCGACCTTCTCATCCCATCTGGCCTTGGCGACCATCTTCGAGCTGAACTCACCGGAGCTATCCGGTGCGAACGCGTGTAATCCAAGAAATACCGGGTCAACGACATTCGAGTGCGGATTGTCGACTTGGAAATAGCTGATGTGTTCGATGCCCCGTCGCTTCATGTCATCGATCGCTCCAGATGCGTGGAGTGCCTTGAACGACCCGCCGTGGCCATCGGGGTTCGTGGCCAGATGCATCGGGTCGCTCAGCAGCATGTCGCCGCTCTGGGCATTGAGACTGGGCATCACGCCCTGTTTGAAGAACATGATCTGGTCACGCTGCAGCCCAAAGCAGTCGTGCTGTTCGAAGAACGACACGGTCGCCTCATGGTTCAGCGGCGAGGTCATGATGTACCACGGGATCACACAATCGTGCTTCAGCTCGTTCTTGCGGATCGATTCTGCGAAGAGTTGGAACAGTGATTTTTCATTCACGCACGAGGTGGGGTAGCACCCCTTCGGCCCGTCGTAGCCCAGCCGACTGCCTTGGCCCCCGGCAACGGTGAAGCAAGCGACCTTGCCTGCTTTGATGAGCTGCTCGCCCTTGGCTTGGTATTCGTCACGGGCCCACACGCCGCTCGGGCCTGTTCCGTCGAGCGCGTAGTACGGGGCAGGCTTGACCGACCCCGGTGTGGGCGGGGACTGATAGCCGGTGACATAGCGTTTGACCAGGGTCTGGAGATCGCCAAGATCGATTGCCTGGATTTGTTCTGCAAACGCGTTCTGGGCCTTCTCGGGGGTCACGCCCTGCAGGTACCTCGATAGGGCGGCCTGCCCGCAATCCTCCAGTCGCTGACACAGTTGATCGATTGTGGTGCTCATCTGGGGCATCGTGCGGCTCTCCTCGTTCTGGTCGTGATTCTCTGCTGCATCGTACATCGACCAGCTCGCTCGGGCACTACACTCCTGCATGCTTGAGCCATTTACCGACTCGCTTTCTCGCCCGCTCATCGCGCCCTCGATTCTGGCCGCCGACTTTGCCAACCTCGGCACCGATTGCCAGGACGCGATTAAGGCCGGGGCGGACCTGCTCCATGTCGACATCATGGACGGCCACTTTGTGCCCAATCTGTCGATGGGCCCAGCGATCTGCGGTGCCTGCCGACGGGCCTGCCCGGACACCTATCTCGATGTCCACCTTATGGTCAGTGACCCGCAGTTCTTCTTCAAGCCCTTCGCCCAGAACGGTGCCAACGCGATCAGCTTCCACATCGAGGTGATGAAGTCGGAGCAGCACGCCCGCGAACTCGCCCAGGAGGTGCGAGAGCTGGGTTGCAACCCCGGCATTGTGATCAACCCACCGACCGATGTGGCGACCATGCTGCCGGTGATCGAAGACTTCGATCTGGTGTTGGTGATGAGCGTGAACCCCGGATTTGGTGGCCAGGCGTTTATTCCTGAGGTGCTTGAGAAGTGCCGAACGATCAAGCCCCTGCTTCGACCAAACCAGCGCCTCGAGATCGACGGCGGCATCAACCCAACGACGGCGCTCGATGCCATCGATGCCGGGGTCGATCTGCTTGTTGCCGGCTCGTCTGTGTTCGGGAAACCACGATCATCGTGGGGGGACATCATCGAGTCGCTCCGCGGTCCGAAAACCACCCAGATTCGCAGTGGCACCTGAACATGCTGCAAACAAATCGCCTGATTCGCTCAGCGAAACGGCATTCGGTGGCGAGACTTGCTACACTTTTGCTTCGACCGGCCAATGGCCGATGTCAGGGGTAAGCCCGGAACTGTGTGTGTTCTGGTTGATCCCGACAGGAGTGTTCGCGCATGAGTAAGCCGAATGGCTACACCATCACCCTGCTTCGTGCCGGGGAGACCTCATGGGATCAGGAGCACCGGATCATCGGTGCTACCGATCTGCCGATGACGGAACTCGGCACAGACAATGTCGCCAAAGCGATCCATGAGGGCCAGTTTGAGAACCCGTTCTCACTGGTGCTCGTATCAGATGAGGAAGCCGCGGCGGTTGCAGCCAAAATGCTCCCGAAGGGTACAGAGACCAAGGTCCGAGCCGTGCCTGAACTGGCGAATGTGGGCATGGGGCTCTGGGAAGGCGTGCTGGAGCGCGATCTCGAAGAGCGTAACCCCAGCAGCTATACCCAGTGGCGGGACCATCCTGAGCGCATCACGCCGCCTGAGGGTGAGTCGCTGACCGATGCGCAGGAGCGTCTGATCCGGTCGATCCGGAAGCAGATCATCAAGTGCAAGGGCAGCCGCCCAAACATCGCGATCGTGCTTCGCCCGCTGGCCTGGGCTTTGGTCCGGTGCTGGCTCAAGGACGAGAAGGTCTGCTCTTTCTGGGCACAACTCGAGACCCCGGTCTCGGTAGAGCACTTCGAGCTGGAGAAATCTCGCCTCGATGAATACAAACAACGGACCAAGGCCAGCGCCTAAGCTCAGGATGAGCCAGCAGATGGGTTTCGGCATGCCCTCATGCCGATGGAAGAAGGAAGAACCATGACCCAGATCGCGACCCGCAACTGGAATGAGATCAAGCAAGAAGGGCGTCGCTCCGTCCCCGAGGGACTGTGGCTTCGCTGCCCCTCGTGCGCTCAGATGATCTACCGCCGCCAGATGGAATCGAATATGTATGTTTGCCCTGAGTGCGAGCATCATTTCCGGATCTCTGCCCGGCAGCGGATCGAGCAGCTTGCCGACCCCGACACCTTTGTGCCGATGTTCACGGGTTTGCGCGCAAAAGACCCGCTCAACTTCACCGACCTCAAGGCCTACCCAGAACGCATCAAGCGTGAGCAGATCAAGACCGGCGAGAACGAGGGCTGCCAGGCCGGCAAGTGCTTCATCAAGGGCCGCCCGACCATGATCGCGTGTCTGGACCTGACCTTCATGATGGGTTCGATGGGCTCGGTCGCGGGCGAGATGATCACCCGCACCATCGAACACGCGACTCAGAACAACCTCCCGGTCATTATCGTTTCCTGCTCGGGCGGTGCCCGCATGCAGGAAGCGGCCCTGAGTCTGATGCAGATGGCCAAGACCTCCGC
>DEXG01000023.1:29739-30102 GCA_002364005.1 Phycisphaerales bacterium UBA3190 | reverse complement strand
ATGCAGATGGCCAAGACCTCCGCTGCCCTGGCCCGACACGATGACGCCGGCGGGCTGTTTATCTCCGTGCTCACCGACCCGACCACCGGCGGCGTTACCGCTTCGTTTGCGATGCTGGGCGACTTCAATATCGCCGAGCCCAAGGCCCTCATCGGCTTCGCTGGCCCGCGGGTGATCAAGCAGACCATTCGCCAGGACTTGCCCGAGGGGTTCCAGCGTTCGGAGTTCCTGCGCGAGCGAGGCATGATCGATCGTGTTGTTCACCGCCATGAACTGCGATCAGAACTCGCAAGACTTATCGATTACGCCGGCAAGTAAGCCACTCCCTGCAACCCCGCGCCGGTGCGAGCCATGACCGAGAAC
>DEXG01000023.1:0-29541 GCA_002364005.1 Phycisphaerales bacterium UBA3190 | reverse complement strand
GGTGCGAGCCATGACCGAGAACCTTTCACGATCCGGGCCCCGCCGGGCTTTGCTGCTCGGACTGTTGCATGCGCTCCTGTTCGTGCTCGCATTCCCGCCGTTTTCGTTCTGGGGTCTCGCGTTCGTTTACCCGTTGCCGCTGTTCATCCTCGCACAAAGCCCGAGGATGCGTCCCGCGCGAGCCGCGTTCTGGGGGGCGCTCGGGGCCAGCCCCGCGTGGCTGTGGTTGCACCTCTGGGTGAAAGATGTCTCAGCGATGGGGCTCATCCCGCTGGTCATTGTGCTCAGTCTCTACACCATGCTCTTCATCTGGCTCGCGGCCCGCATCAGCAACCGATTCGGGCGACAGGTCCTGCTGCTCCCGCTGGTTTGGGTTGGCGTTGAGTATTTCCGAGGCAGTGTGTTCGCGTCCGGGTATCCCTGGTATTTGCTCGCCCACCCGCTTGTCGAATCGCCACGCTCGGTGCTCGCGATGCCTGCCTCGATCGCTGGCGTGTACTTCGTTTCATACCTCGCCGCGTGCTACGGCATGCTGCTGTATCTTGCATTCCGAGAGCGTTCGAACCAGAAACGCAAACGGGCGGGTTTCGCGGCTGCGGGCCTCTTCATGGCGTGGGTATGCTCAGGGCTGCTGCTGACGCCGCCTGCAGATCCGGGCACGCCGACTTTTCGCTTTGCCATCGTGCAGCCCGATGTCCCTCAAGATAACCGCATCGATTGGACCGTTCGTCAGCGCTACCGCGACTGGCAGACCCTGCGTGACATCAGCATCGCAGCGGCAAACGACCCGACCAACCCGCTCCCACTGGACGCGATCATCTGGCCCGAGGGCTTCGTGCCCGGTTGGACGCTGGACCCTATTTCGCTCGATATCGAGCGAGCCGAAGGGCTCGCATGGAGCATGACTCCCCGCAATGCGAACGATGTGCCCGACCTGGCGGTGCCCTCGCGCATCAGTGCCACGGAGGTTGTCGATGAGCTGCTGATCATGCAGGACGCGCTGGGCATCCCGATGGTGGTGGGGTCGGTCGCATACGACAACCTGCGCATCGTCGAGATCGATCGCGGATTCGACTACCAACGCGACGCGATGTACAACAGCGCCTTCGTCATCGAGCACGGGCAGGTCGACCCGGTCTGGTACGACAAGCTCCACCTGACCCCGTTCGGGGAGGTGATGCCCTATATCTCCAGCATCGAATGGCTCGAACAGAACCTCTTGTCGCTCGGGGCCAGCGGGATGCAGTTCGTGCTCGACCCGGGCAAAGAGCCCCGGAACCTGACACTCCCGCTGCATGACGGTTCCAGTACCGTTTCGCTCGCCACCCCGATCTGTTTCGAGGCCACGATTTCCAGTGTTTGTCGCCGTCTTGTGGCCCGGAACGGCAAGCGGCGAGCGGGTGTGATGGTCAACATCACCAACGACGGGTGGTTTGGCTCGTCACCGACCGGCCGAGCGGCGCATCTGCAGAACGCCCGCTGGCGATGCATCGAGCTGGCGACACCGATGATCCGCAGCGCCAACACGGGGATTTCCGGTGTCATCGATCACCGCGGGCAAGTCGTCACGACCACGATCACCCCTTTGGGCGACAACCCAAACGAGGGACACCTGATCGGGCAGGTGAAGCTGGGGGCTGGGTTGACCCCTTTTGCCTCGCTCGGCGATGCATTCGGGCTGATTACCATGCTCCTAACCCTCGTTTGGGGAGCTTGTTCGATCTTTGGATCGCCCCGCGTCGTACGCCCGATGAAATCGACATCGAATGAAGTATGATGACGCAGAGAAATGATGAAGGATCACAACTGATGATGAGATACGCAACCAATCGATTCCAACGACTCATACTCGGGAGCGTGACCCTGCTCGTCCTTACGGGCTGCGGGGCTGAAATCAGGCCCGACGGCCCAAAGCGGGTCGTCTTCACTGAGCCCGATGGTACCCAGCGTGTTGTGGAAATCACCCCATCGTCTGAGGTTCGCCAAGCCGCGATCGATCAGCTCATCGAGATGACGACTGATCCCAGCCCACAGATCCGGGCCAACGCGATCGAAGCACTGTCGCCGATTACCGAACGGGTTGAACCGATCGTCGCGCTCGCCATCAATGACCCGAATGAGGGGGTGCGATCCGTTGCCGCGATGGTCGCCGGAAAGCGGAACCTTGCAACACTGGCACCCTCGCTGCGAGGATTGCTCCAAGACGAATCCCCGTTCGTGCGTTGCGCGGCAATGTTTGCTCTGGCCCGCTTCGGTGAGCCGGTCGATATCACAGAACTCTCAAGCCTGCTCCTTGATCACCCGAACCCCAGGATCCGGTCGCAGGCCGCGTTCGTGCTGGGCGAACTCAAAGAGAAGTCCGCGATTCCCTTGCTCCAGCAGGCCGCGATGACGCGTCTCCCGAGTGCTTCGACGATTGAGCGCAAGATTTTCCGGCTTCAAATCGCCGAGGCGATGTACAAACTCGGCCATAACGAAAGCATCGACACGATCAGGGCCGCGTTGTACCCCTCTCGGGCCGATGAGCTCGAGGCGACCGCCTTGGCCGTTCAGATCATCGGCGAAGTCCGCGACGAGGGCTCGATCGACCAACTGATCTACCTGTCGGATCCTGAATCGGATCAGCCGATGCCCGCAGAGGTCCGTCTTGGCGTCGCGTCCTCACTGGCACAGATGGGACACCGGGAGGGGAGCTTCGTCGCGCTCGATTACATCGATTCCAACAACGAACTTGTCCGGGCACAGGCCGCGGCCGTTCTTGGTAAAACGGACGGCGGCGAGAACCTGGGACGACTTGAAACGATACTGCTCAACGACCAATCTGACCTCACCCGGGTTGCCGCTGCGGGCGCAATTGTGGATTACACCCAGCGTCAGCTTGCCAGATCAGGCAGAAATGACTGAAAGGCACCCCCGATCCGCATTCAAAGCGGATCCGGCCCCGCCGTTTCGCGTATCGTTTGTCCTCCCCGGGTCTCGGGGTTGGTATCGAGGGCGTATTTGAACCCCGTGTTCACGCACCCTCAAGGGACATCCCTGCTACACTTGAAACCCCGATTCGCATCCCTGACGGGTCGGGAACGGCATCCAAAGCCACACAGGATCAATCACGCTTGGAATCGAGGAGCGGATCGTGCACATTCTGACCAAGGTTTTCGTACTCATCGCAGCTGTGCTGAGCATCATGATGGCATCACTGGCCATCGCATACTCAGTCAATGTCGATCGCGTCACAGCGGACTACCGCGACATGCAGGCGGCCAAGATCGCCTTTGAAAATGAGCTGGGCGCCCAGCGTGCCACGCACGGCCAAGCGCAAGCAGCACTAGAGGAAGATGTCCAGCGCCTGCAGGACGAGCTTGCCAGCCGCAACGCTGACACCCGTCGCCTCGAAGCGAAGAACTCAGAGCTTCGCATCGCCCTGCGTCAGGCAGAAGCCGCACGCGAGTCGATCTCGTCCAAGATCGCCCAGCTCGGTGTCACCACCGAGACCCAGGCCCGCATCATCGACGAGTACAAGAACGAGAACGACCGTCTTCGTGACGACGAGCTCGCGTACCGCGACCAGAAGATCGACCTCGAGAAAGCGATCTCGGACCTCGAGAGCCAGGTCATCGTTTACGAGCAGGTGAAGCGAGCACTCCAGGAGCAGATCCAGGAACTCCGTGTCGCACTCGGCAATGAAGCCGGTGGTGGTGCCGCGGTCGCTCAGGGCAACAACGGGCAGCGGACACCCACAGAGATCTCAGGCCCGGTCATCCGCGGCACGATCGACGAGGTCGTCGACGATCCCAACAGCGGCTACACCCGCGTCCGGATCAACCTTGGCAGCAACGACCGCTTGCGTGAGAACGCCCGCTTCTACATCATCCGAGACAACACCCAGTACCTCGGTGACCTGATCGTCGAATCGGTTGATCTCAACCATGCCGTCGGCCGCGTCGCGTTCGTCAAGGACAACCAGATCGTCCGTCCGGGCGACCAGGTGCAGAGCAAGCTCGGCAGCTGAACACACCCGACCCCGTAAAAGACAAGGAGCAATCCAATGAGTCAGTTTGGAATGCAAATGCCCGGCGGTCGTCAGAATCGTGGTTCAAGCCCCGATGTCTACACCGCACTCATGTTCCTCGGCGTTGTCGCAATGGGCGTCGCCGTCGGAATGCTCTGGGTCGCAGGCAGCAAAGTCTCGCCTGACGGCATGCCGTTCAGCATCCAAGACGCCAACCGCATCGAGTTGAAGGTCGATAAGTAATCGCCAGACCGCCTGATTGCGAAAATCATCCGTTTTTCGAATCAGAACCGCGATTTGCGACCACAGATTGCTTGACACTTTCGAGTCTTGGAATACCATCGTCACTCTCGGATCTGCTCATCGAGCGGTACCCGAATGCTACCAGGGGCGGTAGCTCAATTGGTTAGAGTCCCGGCCTGTCACGCCGGAGGTTGCGGGTTCGAGTCCCGTCCGCCTCGTTGAAAACCTCAGCACTTGCTGAGGTTTTTTCATGTTCATACCCACTGGGGCGGCGATCCTGTGGTCTTTGGATAATCCCACCAGATTTGATTGGAGTGCCTTCCCCCGATCAGGTAATGTGGTCGCTCAGCTGTTCTTGAGGGGCTCTTTATGCGTTTCGTGGTTGTATCCTTGCTGCTTGTGATGTTTACCCAGCATGCGTGGGCACAACACGAGGGGATCTTCGACGACATCGAGATCTGGCAGAGCGATTACATCGCCAACGGAATGGTGCAGGATCGATTCCACGATCAGGTCTTTCTCAGCATGGATGCGCAGAGTTCCAGCCCGCTCTACCGCACGCTGGGCGTTATCAACACCCAGTCGCGTGAGCTCATCCAAGCGATCCCCCTGCCCTACGAGGGCGATGTGGTGGGCTCGTCGGGCAATCTGGACCGGATCTACATCTCCGTGCGAAACCAGCTCTCATTCCTGCATTATGACACGCATACTCAGGTGGCTACCGAGCTGCGGGAGATCGATCCCGTCAATGTGGTCCTGTTCCAACCCTCGCCAGATGATGAACACGCTGTGATCGCCGTAAAGATTGACGGCGGCGGCACCCGGAGTCATCGGATTTACGATGACACCGGAGTGATCGGCGGCAGCAGCAGCGTTGGATCAGATGCATTTGTCTTCATCGATGACGACCTGCTCTTCACCGGGACGGACAACTCGGGCACAACGACGCGGCTTCTTTCGTTCGAGGACAACCGATTTCTCACGGACAGATCGATCAACGGCGTGCGTGTCTCGACGCGTGTCAAACACTTCGGTGGGCGCATCTACGACCAGCGGGGGCATGTCATCGATGCCGCGACGCTCTACCTGCTCGGGACATTGCCCGGGGTATCTGGGACAATCGAAGTGATGCCCGAACTCGGGATCGCCTATGTTCATATGGACGGCGAACTCGTCGCATACGACACCGACCGCTTCCTGGAGATCGATCGCATCAGGATTCCTCAAATGAGCGGCGATTCCATGGAGCTGTTTGCGATCGGCAAAGACCAGCTGGGATATCTCAATGCGAGCGGCCGCTTTGGCGTGATCAGTGGCATACCCGTGACCGCGCCGTGCCGAGCGGATTACACCGGGGATGGCCAGGTTGGTCCCGACGATGTCACCCGGTTCCTGTCGGTCCTTACGCTGCAGCGATACAACGCGGATCTTGATCTCAATGGGCAGTGGGACGCACGCGATCTCGCGATCTTCATCGCCCGCTATCTTGAGGGGTGTCCGTCATGAAGATCTGTGCCAAGGCCCTGGTGACGAGTCTTCTCTTCCTGATCATGAGCGTGCACCCTTCTTATGCTGGAGCAAAGACAAGCGGAGCCCAAGGGGGCAGCGGTGTACAACTGCTCGACCTGTACGCGAGCGATGCTGTGTACGACCCGTATCTCGATCTGATCTACG
This sequence comes from Phycisphaerales bacterium UBA3190, assembly GCA_002364005.1. Taxonomy (GTDB): domain Bacteria; phylum Planctomycetota; class Phycisphaerae; order Phycisphaerales; family UBA1924; genus UBA1924. The sequence goes on along the minus strand of DEXG01000023.1, from coordinate 23,615 downwards.
CAAGTGTCCAGAGCGGCTACGGGTACCCGAACGGCAACTCGATCGCGATTATCGACCCTGAGAAGTTTGAGGTGATCGAGTTTGTGCCTATCGGAAGCGAACCCGGCCTGCTCGATCTCTCGTCAGATGGGCGAAAACTCGCCGTCTCCCTTGAGGGGGCACTGGCTCTGGTCACACTCGATACGCTGACTCACGAACGATCGGCGATGCGTTCTTTGGTCGGGAGTTCCAACACGCTTATGCGGGCTGAGTCGATCGCGATCGACCCCGGCGATTCAAACGCCATTTGCGTCTCGCTCGACGAGATCGCGACCACGGCTGACGGAGAGCTGCATCTGTATTATGCCCAAGCCCCCCCGGTGCTGGCGGCGAGCTTCTCGGCCAACGAGCTCGCCTTCACAGCCCCGGGCGTGCTGATGACATCGAGTATCGGGGAGAGCAGGAGCTTGCTCTGGAGATTCTCGGTCAGCGAGGGCGCCATCGAGTACGAGGCAGGGGCTGTCGACTTGTTCATGACGAACTCACCCCGTATCGAGGGTGGGGCAGACGGCTTGTTGTATGTGCATAACGGTGAGGTTGCTGATCCCGACACTCTTGAGGTGCTCGGGCGGTATCTGGCCTCAGGACATGTCCATGTCGAATCGTCATTGGATCTGGTTTACTACAGCTGGAGTTCCTTCGGCAACCAGGTGATCGCTCAGTTCAGATATGGCCTCTATGAAGAACTCGATCGGTATGAGTTTGAAGAGGACATCTATGTCGACGAGCTCCTCGGTGCCGGTGAGCATGGGTTGGCTTTCGTGACCAGTGATGGCCAGCTCGGGCTGTTTCGTGGGTTTGCCACGAAGGGCAGGTGCCTGGTCGATTTCTATCCTGACCAGATGCTCAATAGCTTTGATGTGACGGAGTTCATTCTCGCGTTCCAAGCCATGGAGCACCGTGCCGATCTTCATCGTGATGGTCAATGGGACATGTTCGATGTCATCGCGTTTATCGATCAGCTTCGAGACGGCTGTTGAGCATCCGATTCATCCTCAAAGGAGATAGGCGATCGGCTCCGTGGGATGACAAGCCCCGTGTATTGCACCGAACAGGGCCAGCATGATGTGTCTGCCACCAAGGCCATGGCTCGTTCTGTCCGTTGCCGGAACAAGCGTCGATCAACTACTCTGCGATCCAGTTCGTCGCCCAGGAATTGGTTGATCGAGATGCGGACGCCAAGTCAGGTATCGATGCCGGCAGGGATGATTCCAAAGTGAGTTGCGAACCGTGAAGTATACTGGCCACGAAACACCTTGGTGTTTAGTCTCGATGTGCCTGCGCTGCCACAATCGCTCTTGCCATCGCGATGCCACTGAGATAGGCCGATTCGGCATCGCTGCCCCCGAACCCGTCTGAGCAGCAGCCCAAGCTCCGATCTGGACAGTACCAGTGGCTCTCGCAGGCCGGATTCGTGGCGCGTGCCAGACCCCAGCGATGGGCCTGCTGATCGAGGATTTGGGGTCGACTGATCAACACCCCGATCTGATTCTGCATGATGTCGAGCGCCCGTTGCCCCAGAATCGAGCAAACCTCCCCCGGCGACGCATCGCGATACGAGGCAGACCACGCGTGGTTTGCATGCAAAACCAGTGCGGTAGTCCCGGCAGGCAAGGTATGCCCGGGTTTGCGATGCGCGAAGACCACTCGGTCACCATCGTCCGTGTCAACGATGTCCGGGAGCGTGCACAGGTCTTCACCAACCTGAAGCGTCATCATGCAGGCCCATGTGGGCTCGTAGCTGATGGTGGGGCACTCGGACAGGGCCGAAGGGTCCTGCGGGGCGATGATGCGTGATGCTTGTGGGATCGGCATCGCCAGCACGACCCGGTCGAATCGCTCCGTGGTCGCTTCAGTGCTGCCGTAGTGCTTGAGCCGCAGGAGCCAGCCTTGCTGATCATGGCTGAGATCGGTCACAGTGACCGAGTTGTGCAGGTCCAGCCCCACACTGAGGGCCTGGGTGATCGAGGACATGCTCGGGGTGCCCACGATTACCCGTTCGGTTTGGCTCCGTGAGCCATCGGGGTGTAGCGTGATCGGCGACCACCATTGGGCCGCGTGCTGCTCAACCCATCGCTCAGCGATTTGGGCAACGGTTGCGTTGCGGACATGGATCATGGGGGCACCATGGTCATACAAAGGGCCCGTTTGATCGCCACCCTGACCTCGGCGGGTTGATACACGCCCGCCAGCGCTTCGTCCGCGATCGAAAACCCGGACCGGTACGCCGGACCGACCGAGTTCACGGGCGCAGGAGAGTCCTGCGAGTCCCGCGCCGATGATCGCGGTCCGTTCTGTGGAGGGGGACTCGGGTTGAGAGGGGGTGGGCATGATGGGTATTTCGTGTAAATCAGGTAGAGGACGCGGTTTCTGCGCCGAAACCGCGTGTTTCGTTCAGCCAAGATCGTACCAAAGGTTCAAACATGGTGATGCGACTGCGAACAATCTGCTAAAATGTCCGCACTGAGAACGGATCCTCATCACCAACGCACGGACGAATCATGCTCACACTCGCCGCTTCATCTGGACACGCCATTGGTATCGCGCTGGCGATGATCTTTGTGCTTGGTGTCGGGGCCCAGTGGCTCGCGTGGAAGATCAAGATCCCCTCGATCCTGCTGCTCCTGCTGATGGGCATCCTCGCCGGCCCCGTGATGCGGTCGGTCTTCCCAAACTCCGCATTCGCGATCAACCCGGATACGCTCTTTGATAGTGATGTCCTCTTGGCCGCCGTCGGGATGGCGGTCGGGCTGATCCTCTACGAGGGCGGGCTCACACTCAACTTCAAGGAGCTTCAGAGCACCTGGAAGCCCGTGACCCTGCTGGTCACGCTGGGGGCCCTGGTCACCTGGATCATCGCCGCCTTCAGCGTGTATCTGATCTTTGACCTCAGCCGACCGATCGCGATCCTGATCGGTGCGATTCTGATCGTCACCGGCCCAACCGTTGTCGGCCCCCTGCTGGCGCACATCCGTCCGAGCGGGGACTCGGGGCTGATCCTCAAATGGGAGGGCATCGTCATCGACCCGATCGGCGTGCTTGCCGCGGTGCTGGTGTTCGAGGCGATCTCCGCTGATTCTCAACTCAATGACATTACCTCGATCCTCCAGGCCATCGGTATCACGCTGGTGGCTGGGACGCTCATCGGTCTGCTCGCCGCGCTGATCCTGCAGACCCTGCTGACCCGCTTCTGGGTGCCTGATTACCTCCAGAACCCGGTATCGCTGATGCTGGTGGTTGCGGCGTTCACCGCGTCCAACGAGTTCATGCCTGAATCAGGTTTGCTCGCGACGACCGTCATGGGAATCGCGTTGGGCAACCAGAAAAAGGTCGATGTTCACCACATCCTGGAGTTCAAGGAGAACCTGCGTGTCCTGCTCATCGCGGTGCTCTTTATCGTGCTCTCTGCCCGCCTCCAGATCGACCAGCTCGCACAGCTCGACTGGTTGCGTGTGTTCATCTTCCTGGCCGTCCTGATTCTCATCGCTCGCCCCGCGTCAGTTTTCGTTGCCACCATCGGGGCCGGGCTCACCTGGCGAGAACGCATGTTTATCGCCTGGTTGGCCCCCCGGGGGATCGTTGCCGCCGCGGGTGCCTCGATCTTCTCGATCGGCCTGGATATCCAAGGTGCTGATCAGGTCGTGCCCCTGATTTTCTCGGTGATCATCGGCACCGTCGCCTTCTACGGGCTCACGGCCCCCTGGGCAGCCAAGCTGCTTGATGTGGCGGACCAGAACCCGCAGGGCATCATCTTCATCGGCGCCCCATCGTGGGCCCGGGCGATCGCCAAGGTGCTCTCGGACCGTGGTTTCAAGATCATCATGATCGATACCAACCGGGCCAATGTGCGCGATGCACGCATGGCCGGCCTCGAGGCGATGCAGGAGAATATCCTCACCTTCCCAGATATCACCGATCTCGATCTCCGGGGTGTCGGGCGGGTCTTCGCCAACACCCCCAACGACGAGGTCAACACCCTGACCCTGCAACGCTTCAAGGGGTACTTCGAGAGTTCGAGTCTGTTCCAACTCCCCACGCACAAGCAAAAAAAGAGCAATGAAGAAGCACACGGCGATCGACGCTGGCGATTGCTCTTCAGATCCGACGCGGACTACGGCGGGCTGGAATCACGCATCAACAACGGCTGGGTCATCAAGGCCACGACCATCTCGGAAGAGTTCACTTACGCCGATTATCGCACGCTCTACGGCTCATCGGCGATCCCGCTCTTCACCATCAAGCCCGGCAAGGTGCTGAGTGTCTCGACCGTGGACAAACCCGCGGAGCCCTCAGCGGGCGACACGATCATCTCCCTGGTCAACCCCGACGAACTGTTCGTCATGGCCCCGTCATTCGACGACGACGAGGAATCCTGATCATTCCGGGTGGGTATCGTGGTGCCCGAGCCCGAAGTTGTTCTTCAGCCAGTTGCTGACGATCGGTATCGAGAGCGCCGGGCGTTCCTGGCCATTGTGTTCAACGATGATCATCGTTTGGTCGTCCTCAGGGATCACGATCCCGTCAGTAGCCATGGCACGCTCGAACGCGGGGCAGAACGCTTCCAGCTCATGATCTTCCTCACTCACCCGATCGAGTAAAGCACGCATGCCCTCTACGCCGATCTGCTGCCCGCCGGGAGGCGCGGATTCGGAATACGCATCGGTGTACAGGCAGACCCGATCGCCCTGCGCCATTGAGATGGCGATCTGTTCATACTCGGTGCTGTCGATCACGCCCAAGGGCAGGTTCTTGATCCCCACCCGAACTTCGCGGCAGGTTTGCGTGAGTACCCCCTCGGTCTCGCTCGAGATCGGAAACCAGGAGGATTCCCCAGCACGCTTCATCAAAGGCGGTGGGTGCCCAGCGTTGACCAGCACCAGATGCCCGGTCGGGGCGAAGTAGGTGAGCAGCAGGGCGGTCGCAAACCGCCCCTCACGCGAAAAGGCATCGAAGGCGGTATTGAGTTGCTTGGCGATCTTCGATTGATCAACCGTATTAATCGATTGGTGCATCGCGCCCCGGAGCTGACTCGCCAAGTCGGTCACGGACGCGCCATGGCCCGAAACATCTGCCAAGAGCATGCGGGTGATCCAGCCGCTGGAGCACGATGAGATCAGGTACAGGTCGCCACCATGCTCATCAAGCGGGCGTGAGTGGACGCTGATGTCGAGCCCAGGCACCGAGGCGATGTGCTGGGCATGATTCGATCCGCCCCACACCTCAAGGCATTGCAGCTCGTGTCGTTTGGGCGCATCCTGGGCGGTTGTGAGTGTGCTCATAGGAGGACAACACTCACCCTCGCTGTTTTCTTCCCAACGCATCGGGCGTACTTGCCCAGTGCATTTTGCCCAGCAGCGTCTCCCAGTAGCTCACATCGGGGTCGAGCACAAAGCCGATCGCCTCCTTGGCGGCTGACACTTCCAGCGTGTCGCCCTCCTGCAAGCGATGGTTGAGCTGCCCGTCGGCGATCAGCGTCGTGCCCTGGCTCTCGACGCTGTTGACCGAATCAACCCGGATCGTGACCTGGGCCGACGAACGGATCACGATGGGCCTGAAACTGAGCGAGTGAGCGGCGATCGGGGTCACGATCATCGCATCGACATTCGGCGCGACGATCGGCCCACCTGCGGACACGTTGTAAGCCGTCGAGCCCAACGGGGTCGAAACGATCAAGCCATCTCCCGAGACCTTCGGCCCTACCTGCTTGTCGACCGAGATATCGAGCGTGATCATCCGGAACGGCGGGCCGGCGCTGACCACAAACTCATTGAGGGCGAAGCCGGAAAACCGCGGCTGGCCCTTGGCGTCGCGCACCACGCCGTGCAATGGTGTGAAGGGCTGGACATGCAGTTCGCCACTGCTGAGGAGCTTTTGGGCGTTCTGTCTGAAGCGGTCCAGCTCGAAGCCGGCCATGAAGCCGACCTTGCCGGTGTTGACGCCAAGCAGCGGCGCATCGAGCGTCAGGCACTTGCGGGCGGCAGATAGGATGGTGCCATCGCCCCCCAGCGCAACTACCAGGTCCACCTCTTTGGGATCTGGCAAGCCATCCTCATCATCCGAGTGGAGTTCGCATAGGAGATGCCCGTATTGCTCGATGAGCGTGCGGACCTCTTGGAGCGCTTCCATGGCCTTGGGTTTGTTCCGGTTGGTGATCAGGACGACCGATCGCTTCATGCGTGTCACCGCCTGTTGTGCTCAGACACCGAGTGTGGCGCTGGGTTTGGTCTCGACCCGCTGGGCCGGCTTGGCGACGAAACGCTCGTGCTGATTCGGGGCGTACGCGTGACGGATCATGCGTGCGATTCCCTCGGCATCGAGGCCGACCTGCTTGAGCTGGTCGTTCCGGGAGTCCTGGACGATCCAGTGATCGGGGATGCCGTGGCGCACCAGCCCGCTTGTGTTCAACCCCATACTCTGGGCCGACTCAAGCACCGCGGTACCGAAACCGCCGACGATCGAGTGGTCCTCGAGCGTCAGGATCGGGATCTCGCGTTCAATCAGCGATCGTACCAACTGCTCATCAATCGGTTTGGCAAAGCGTGCATCGTAGAGCGCGACGCGGTATTCATCCCCGAGCGAGTCAATCGCATCGGCGGCTTGGATCGCCGGGGTCCCGAAGGCGAGCACCGCCACATCTGGGCGGTTGGCATCCAAGTCCTCGTACCCCGCGCTCAGCAGGCGTGCCTTGCCCATCTCGTAGGCGGGGGCATCTCCGAAACGGGCGTCGATGTCGTCGCGCGGGTAGCGGACGCAGCTGAGCCCACCCTCCCATTGACGCATGAACTCGAGCGACTGCCTGAGACTCGACTCGTCGATCGCCGCGGTCAGTACCGCGTCGGGGAGCGTGCGGAGGATCGAGATATCACAGAAGCCATGGTGCACGGCCCCGTCGCCACCCACGAGCCCCGCGCGGTCGAGACAGAGCCGGACCGGCAGCCCCTGCAACGCGATTTCCTGGAAGGCCTGATCGAACGCACGCTGGAGGAAGGTCGAGTACACGGCAAAGAACGGCTTGAGCCCCGACTTGGCCATGCCCGCCATCATGTCCATCGCATGCGATTCACAGATGCCTGTATCGAAGCTCCGTGTCGGGTACTGCTCGATCGCACGGACAACGCCCGTGCCGTCGGGCATCGCGGCGGTCGCGGTGACGACACGCTCATCCCGTTCCATCAGATCGACGAGTGCATCACCGAACGCGGCGGTGAACGAACGCCCGCCTTTTTTCATCTCAACCCGGCAGCCGAGCTTCTCATCCCGGGCGACCCTGAAGGCCTTGGGCGAGTGAAACCTGGTCGCGTCGTCCTCGGCAATGTCCAATCCCTTGCCCTTGGTCGTTTTGACATGGAGCACCATCGGGCGATCGATATCGCGTGCCTCGGTCAGGAACTCGATGAGGGTGGGCAGATCGTGGCCGTCGATTGGCCCCACGGTCAGTAGCCCGAACTGTTCAAACCATGATTCTTCAGCGATCGCGGCCTTGGTCATCTCACCCATGCGGTGGTAGGCCTCTTTGAGCACCTTGCCGCCGGGGACATGCTTGAGGAGTTCCTTTGCACCCTTCTTGAAATCGCTGTAGGTATGCGACACACGCACGCGGTCGAAGTACTGGGCCATCGCGCCCTGCGGCTTGCTGATGCTCATGCCGTTGTCGTTGAGCACGACAAGGAACTGCCGCTTGAGCGTCCCGGCATTGTTGAGCCCTTCCATCGCCACGCCGTTGACGATCGAAGCGTCGCCAATGATCGAGACCACACGCTTGCCGTCCGGTTGCGTATCCGGGGCGTACCCGGTGTCCATAAGCGAGTCACCACGGGCCATCCCCACGGCGGTTGAGATTGCTGTGCCCGCGTGCCCGACCCTGAAGAGGTCATACTCGCTCTCGCTCGGTTCGGGAAAGCCTGAGATGCCCGCGCTGGTGCGCAGCGCTTCAAACTTGTCCAGGCGCCCCGTGAGCAGCTTGTGCGGGTAGCACTGATGCCCAACATCGAAGAGCAGACGATCGTGCGAAAAGTCGAAGACACGATGCATCGCGATGGTCAGTTCGACCACCCCGAGATTGGGGGCAAGGTGTCCGCCGCTGCGCGAGACTTTGCTGATAATCGCCTCTCGAATCTCAGCCGCGAGCTCTTCGAGCTGGGCGATTGACATCGAGCGGAGATCGGCGGGGGTTCGGATCTGTTCGAGCAAGCCCATGAAGTCCTTTCAGCACGCTCGCGTAGAGCACTTTCGACCGTGATGAGTATAGTGGGACCCGAGAACAGACGCCACTGAAGACGCTACTGAGCCGAAGACTGCGGGGTTCACCTGAAAATCAGTGGAGAGGCCTGAATCGCCCGGACTGACCCGATAACCGCTCAGGCGGTCCGGTGTGTGAGCAGATCACCCAGTTGCCGCAGCGGGCCCACATCGCCCTGGCCAAGCCCGTCAAGCTGTTCGAGTGCCCGCTGGGCCTCATCGCCTAGCTTCTGAGCAAGCGAGCGTGACGCATCGACACCGATCAAGGCCGGGTATGTCCGTTTGCCCGCTGCCTCATCCTTCCCCAAGGTCTTGCCCACGGCCTCGCTGCTGCCCTCGACATCGAGCAGGTCATCAATGACCTGGAACTGGAGCCCGATCGATTCAGCATAAGTCGTAACCCGCTGGAGGGATTGCTCACACGCACCGGCGGCGATCGCACCCATGCGGCAGCTCGCTCTGAGCAGGGCTCCGGTCTTGTTGCGATGGATCAGTTCAACCATCTGCAGTTCGCTGAGGTTGTTGGGGAAGCCACCGAGCGTGTCATACACCTGGCCGGCGATCATGGAGCGCGTGCCGGCGGCCAACTCGTTGCAGAGGCGTTGCGCGATGCTCGTATCTTCCTGCTGCAGCACGGCTTCGTAGGCCAGCGAGAGGAGGGCATCGCCGGCCAGGATCGCCATGGCTTCGCCCGCGTGCTTATGGAGCGTCGGACGCCCACGACGCAGATCATCGTCGTCCAGCGCGGGCAGATCGTCGTGGATCAGACTGAACGCATGGATCAGCTCAACGGCTGTCCCCGCGTTGAGGGTCGATTCGCCAGTCCCGCCACAGGCGATGGCGCTGTACCACGCCAGCGCGGGTCGCATACGCTTGCCGCCACCCAGCACGCTGTAGACAACCGCGTCGTGCAGGTTGGCGGGGAGCGATCTGGAGCGCAGAAACGCGTCGATGCAATCATCAACGCGTTGCACGACGGACGCAAGGTCCGCAGGGGCATTGTTTTCGATCGTGTCATCGGATGTCTTGGACTGGGGATTCACGCCCGATCTTAGCGATCGCGCACGCACGGTGCTAGCATGAGGCGATGCTTGATCAAGTGATCCAGTTCTTTCTTGCGGGTGGGTGGGTGATGTACCCGCTCCTGTTGTTGAGTCTGGTTTCGCTCACGCTGATCTTTGAGCGTGGGATGTTCTGGGCCTTCGGGCCGCAGCGACGGGGTACCCAGCGCATGCACGCCTATATCGCGATGCTCGCGCAGGGACAATCAGATCAGGCCCGCACCGAATCCGAAAAGGATCGAACACTCGAGGGTGTGCTCGTGCAGCGATCGCTGCGAACGAGCCCGGTCAACGAGTCGGTGCTGATCGGGCAGATCGAATCACTCCGCCCGGTCATCGAGCGGTTTGCGCCAACCCTGGGGACGATCATCGCCGCGGCACCGCTCCTGGGCATCCTGGGAACGGTCACAGGGATTATTCAGAGCTTTGATTTGCTGGGTGAAGCAGCGAGTGTGTCTGACCCGTCGGTCGTCGCTGGGGGCATCGCCGAGGCGCTCTACACGACCGCCTTTGGCCTGAGCATCGCACTGGTCACGCTCTTCCCGCATGTGTATTTCAAAGCATGCGCCGATCGCGCACTCGGGCGGCTGGAAACGCTGGCCGGGGCACTGCTCGATCGTCAATAACTCGGTGGCTCAGACAGTCTGATTCCCGACCAGGGCAAAGATCTCTTCGGGGGTATTGGCGTTGTAGATCGCCTCCCGGAACACCGAATCATTCATCATGCGGCTGATATGCGCAAGCGCTTCGATGTGGTCCTTGGTCTTGTCCGGTGGTGAGGCCAGCAGGACCACCAGATGGACCGGCTGGGTGTCGATGGCTTCGAAGTCGATGGGTTCCTGCGGTTTGCCGATCGCAAGGGCCTGCCCCTTGAGACTGGCGCACTTCCCATGCGGGATGGCCAGGCCGTGACCGATGCCGGTGGTCCGGGTCTGCTCTCGGGACCAGACGGCGTCTTTCAGCGATTGCACATCGCTGACCTGGCCCTGCTCGCCCAGACGGTCGATCAACTCGTTGATCACACCTTGCTTCTCAACCGACTGAAGCGGTGCGATGATGCATGCGGGATCGAGAATGTCCATCAGGTTCATGCGTGCGTCCTCACACGGGGTATCTGCTGCGGGGCAAAGTGTAAGCGGTTGAGTCCGACCCGTGTGGGCATTCATCAGATTTGTTCAGCGGCTTTCGCAGATGGCGCTCGCATGTAGGCGGCGAACGATGCGTCGCGGTACGATTTGGGTTCGTCTCCCGGCTGACCGATCGCGTCAACCCGCTGCAGATCAATGAGATCCAATCCGAGCTCCTCCGATGCCCATTGCGCCTGAGCCTCATTCTCTTCCACTTCGATGCTGCAGGTTGCGTAGACCAGCGTACCACCCGGCTCAAGCAATGTGGACGCCTGTTTCAGGATCTCCCGCTGAGTCGCGACCAGCCGTTTGATCTGGGCGTCGATCGGGCGGCTGCGTGCCTCGACACGCCTCGATAGCACCCCGGTATTGGAGCAGGGGACATCGGTGAGCACCAGCGATGCCCATGCGATCGCACGCTCGTCGAGCCCCTTTGCTGGGACGACACGCACCTGCGGGTCATCGCGAAACTGGATATTGAGCGATTGGAGCCGGTTCTTGTCGATCTCGCAGGCGATGATCTCCGCGTGGGGGTACATGGCCCGCAGCTGGCGCGTCTTGGTGCCGTGCCCCGCACAGAGGTCGATGACGCGTTCGGGCGCTGTATCGAGTTTCAGGTTCGAGAGCGTCGAACTGCTCGCGGGGTCTTGTACCCAGAGGTCCTCGTTGGCACGCAGCAAGGTCAGTAGTTCCTGTCGGTGTCCCTCAAACACCCGGTGATCGGGTGAATCATGCGGGGCCAGCGGCGCGTCCTCGTCGATAGTCGAGGCGTATTTCGTGCAGACGATGGTGGGGGGCTTGAGAATGGTGTGCATCGCTGCGCTGGTGGGGTCTTCGTAGAGTGTTTCCCACCGGCGCAGCAGGGCATCGGGCAGCGAGCACGCGATCCCCAGGCGTCGACGACCATGCTCGGGCAGTTCGATCCCGTTGAGCGCCAGCGAGCCACCCTCGCTGAGCGGGATCGAATCGGTGTGGTGTTCCCAGGGCTGAGGGAGGTGTTCCCCCCGTACTTGGGCAACCTTGCGCAGCACGGCATTGACCATCCCGCCAGCGCCATGACGGATGTGGCGTTTGGCCCAGCTCACCGATTCATCAAGAATCGCATGCGGGGGTACGCGGTCGAGCAGCAGCAGCTGGGCCGCACCACCCAGGAGCACGCCTCGCATGCGGGGCTCAAGCTCGTGGCTCTGGTGCCCGCTGACCGACTCGAGGATGAACTCGAGCGTTCGCCAGCGCCGGATCGATGCATCGGCGATCGCGTGCGCCAGCGATGCGTCCCGCGCGTCGAGGTCGCCCGAGTTGATTTCCTGAGGCAGGAGATCGGGGTACCGCTCGGCGTGGGCGCTGAGGTGACGGTAAGCCGCATCTCGTGCGTTCTGAACGGGTGTGGGGGACTTCTTTTCGGGTCTGGGCATTGGTGAAGAGTAGCCACGCATTCGATGATTGCCCCGTGCTGGCTCGAGGGGTTTCTGGCCCAGAGAGACACTATGATCCAAATAGCTTGCGTGAAGTACGACCGAGTCCGAATGAAATGCAAAGCGACGCACCGAATGGGCGGCGTTTTTCGACGCACCGCATGCTGTCGGGGATGAAGATCCGCAAGAAGCTGATCGTGCTTCACACGGCTTTTTCACTCGGGCTCGGTGCGATCCTTCTGATCGCGATCCGCCCGGCGATGTCGAAGGTCATTCTGGGCGCCGAGGTTGATCAGGCCGAACGGGTGCTGGAGATGATGCTCGGAGCCCCGATCGAGCAGATGTCGGGCTCGAGCTGGCGAATCGAGCGAGGCGCTGAGGCCACGATCGATATTGCCGACCAAGCGCTTTACCAGGCGCGTCTTGACCCGCAGCGTTCAATCAAGATCGCCAGCAACGGTTTCAGTGCTGGGGTTGTGCGATGGCTCCCCGAAGACGACGAGTTCGTCGTGGTCCGGGCTCGGGCTGAACGGGCAAGGGACGCGATTCAACTCGTCTATCTGCTCATGATCTCCACACTGCTGGTGGGTTATGGCCTTGTTGCTGCGGCGTTGGAGCTCTTCGTGCTGCCCCAGCATGTCTATCGCCCGATTCAGGCCATGCTCGACGCGGACCGTGCCGTCAGCTTGGGGCGTCGGGATGACGAGCTGATCCCGGATACTGAGATCCCCGCGGACGAACTCGGTTCGATCATGGAATCCAGAAATGACGCGATCCGTGCGTTGCGTACGAACGAGCGGGAACTGGCCTACGCCCTCGATCGTTTGGAGCAGACCGCCGCGGACCTGCACAAGAAGAATCACCTGCTCGAGACGGCCCGCAAGAACCTTGAGGGGGCAGACCGATTGGCATCGCTGGGCATGATGAGCGCGGGCATCGCCCACGAACTCAATACACCCCTGGCGGTTGTGAAAGGGCTGGTCGAAAAGTTGAATCGCGAGAATCAGCTCAGCGAGACCGAGATCGCGTTGCTCATTCGCGTTGTGCGTCGCTTGGAGACCCTCTCCGATGGGCTGCTGGATTTCGCCCGAGTCCGTCCCCCAATGAACAAGCTGGCGGACCTTAGCGAGATCATCACTGAGGCACGCACGCTGGTGATGTTGGACCGGAAGGATGTCATTTCACAACACGCCATCGGGTTCGATCTGAGCGTCAAGCACGGGGTTCAGATCAACTGCGATCCCGATCGGCTGGTCCAGGTGTTCGTCAACCTGATCCGCAACGCGGTCGACGCCTTGGCCGAATCGGGCCTTCCCGGACTCAAGGTCCGCATCGAACACACCCAAGAGCAGCGCGACGGCGTCCCCTGGGTCTCCATACGGGTGATCGACAATGGGCCAGGCATTGACGCCGAACTGGTTGATCGCCTGTTTGAGCCCTTCGTGTCGACGCGGCTCGATTCTCAGGGGACCGGGCTGGGGCTGGCGGTCGCCAATGGCATTGTTCGTGAGCACGGCGGGTTGCTGATTGCGACGAATCACGCGAGCGAGGAAACCGGGAGTGGGGCTGTTTTCGAGGTGCTGCTCCCAGTGAATCATTCGGGCACCCATGGCATCTAGGCGTCGCCATTTTCTCGCTGGACAGAACATTGAGGATACATTCGTCTTGATGGCAATTCCTGATCTTGCTACGATGACCTCCACATGATGTCACTACCTCCATCGGGATCCAACTCGACCGCCGTATCGCTGAGCATCCTTTCGCTCGATGATGACCCCGATTTTCGGGAGTACATCCAGGGGACCCTGGCTTCTGAAGGGCATGATGTGGTTTCGGTCGCGACGCCTGAGCAGTTGTACCAGCGGGCCGCCGAGCTGCATCCGGACATCATCATGCTTGATATCAAGATGGGCGTGCATTCGGGTGAAGATGTGCTGCGGGAGATCCGCACCCGCTGGCCCAAGCAGTGTGTGATCGTGGTCACCGGCTACCCCTCGCTCGACTCCATGCGCGAAACCTTCAAGCAGGATGTGTTTGATTACATCGCCAAACCCTTTGGCATCGAGGACATGCGTCGGGTACTCAGCCAAGCGACCGAGCAGCTCGGTCTGGGGCAGCGTCCGATGGATCGGCTCCGGAGCGTGCTCGGGCGTCAGATCCGACTCGCCCGCACCGAGCGGGGATGGACACTGCGTGAGCTTTCGGAACTCAGTTCTGTCTCTGTCTCGCAGCTCAGCTCGATCGAACGGGGCACCCACCTGCCCAGCGTGGAATCACTGGTGGCCATCTCCTTGGCGCTCGAAGCTCGGGCGAGCGATTGGTTTGCAGCGGCTGGTTTCTGAATGCCTGCCACATCGTTTCCAAGTCTCGCGGCACGCCCCCCGATCGTGCCTAGTGTTGGGTCGTGAGCAACCCGCCTTTCCAACCAACAGTCCTCTTTACCGCGTTCGAGCCCTCGGGTGACGATCACGCGGCAGCGGTTATCGCACGCCTCCGCGAGCTGTATCCCAAGCTCCGGATCTGTGCGTGGGGCGGGCGGAAGATGGAAGCCGCTGGGGCGGAGATCATCGAGTTCACCGGTGACGATGCCGTCATGGGCATGCCCGGCCTGGCCAAGATTCGAGAACACCAGCGCATCAACAGCGAGATCGAGAAGTGGCTCGAATCGAACCCGATCAGCGTGCATGTGCCGGTTGATTCGCCCGCAGCCAACTTCCCCGTCTGCAAGCTGACCAAAGCTGCAGGGGCGCGGGTGGTGCATCTCGTTGCGCCGCAGCTCTGGGCGTGGGCGCCGTGGCGCATCCGCAAGCTGCGTCGACTGACCGATCATGTCATGTGTGTGCTGCCCTTTGAGCAGGATTGGTTTCGTGCCCGGGGCGTTGAGGCGACCTTCGTCGGCCACCCACTCTTCGATAAGTCGCTCGATACCGATGCGCTCGATGAGCAGATCCAGGGCTGGCCCAAGGGACAACAGAATATCGCCCTGATGCCCGGCTCTCGACCCAGCGAGATGAAGAAGAACTTCCCGCTGCTGCTCGCCGCCTATATCAAGCTCAACAATGAGCACAAAGACATGCGTGGCGTGGTTGCCGCGACCCGCGAAGCCATCGAACCCGAGCTGCGTCGCATCGCCAAGGACGCGGGGCTCGAGTGGCCAGATTCGCTGCTGATCAAGCACTCAAGCACCGACGCCGTGGTGCGCTGGTGTGATATGGCGATGGTGGTTTCCGGGACGGTGACGCTGCAGATTGCCAAGCAGCATCGCCCGATGGTGATCGTGTACAAGCTCGGACGCGTGCTCTGGACAGCACTGGGGCGGTGGTTGATCCAGACCAAGTACATCACGCTGCCGAATCTGATCGCCGGGCGTGAGATCTGTCCGGAACTGGTCCCCCATTTCGGGGGCAGCGAGCCCATCGCCGATCGGGTGGTCGGGTTGCTGGAGGATCCGGAAGCCTTCTCGACGCAGGTGCGCGAGCTGGAAGCGATCGGCAAGGTATACGACGAACAGAACGCCGCGGAGAATGCGGCTCGGATCATTGCTCGCTACGCCGGGCTCGAACCGATCTGATCAACAATCAGAGCTTGAGCGGGATCAGGCCCAGCGTGCACCACGCGTTGCCGGCATGATCGACGATGGGCAGCGATGTGTACTCGGGCATCCCGACGGGCAGGTCTTGGTCGATCATCTCACGCATGGCCATCGAGAGATCGTGGATCCCGGCTTCTTCGTGTTCGGTGAAGATGACGACCAACACACCAGCGTGGCGAATCAGTGGATCGGCGGCAAGCTTGATCACATCTGTCCTCGGCCCACTCAGCAGTTCATGGGCGTACTTGGCGTTGGGAACAGGCACGCCCTCGATGTAGCGGTTCTGGGCGATGATCTTGATCTCAACCCAGAAGGCATCGGTCGGCTCACACTCATGGGCTTCGATGTCGGGAAGCGAGGCCACGGGTTCGAACAGGGTTCCCGAGGCGCTTTGGAGCTTCTTGTGGGCATCTACGGGGTCATAGATCGCGATTTTGCCCGTTTCCAGAAGGACCAGATCACACCGGTCGCGTTGAGGGCCCTTGGGGAGCTCGGTTTCGAAGTTTGGGTAGTAGACCTCACGAAGCGATGGTGTTGCGTGCTCGCTAAATGCTTGCGAAAGCAGGGGATGCAGGTCGATCTCTCGCAACGAATCGAGCCCGCGAACCGCCTGCTGGGCGCGGAGGGATTCGTCTTCATGCACAAGCTGCGCACGGATCGGGTCCAAAATATCGTGCGGTGACCACATGGGAAGAAGCTAGCAGATCCGGACTCAGGTTGCATTCGGTGTGATACTGTGAGAAGATCGCGTTCGTTTTCAAGCACCAGCCGAGCATTTCAGCGGGGGCCAAATGGCACTGAATGACCTGATCAATAGCATCAATGGGATTCTCTTCTCGAACTATACGGTGTACGCACTGCTCATTACGGGCATCGTCTTCACCTTCTGGTCGGTCTTCGGCCAGTACAAGGCCCTGACGCACGGGATTTCCGTCGTGCGGGGTAAGTACGACGATCACGATGACCCGGGAGCGATCAATCACTTCCAGGCGTTGTCTGCGGCTCTGTCGGCGACGGTGGGGCTTGGCAACATCGCGGGTGTCGCGGTTGCTGTGGCGCTGGGTGGCCCGGGCGCGATCATGTGGATGTGGGTCATTGGCATTCTGGGCATGTCGCTCAAGATGACCGAAGTCACCCAATCCATGCTCTATCGGAATACGGACGACCCGGAAAACCCGCACGGCGGGCCCATGTTCGTGGTGAAGAAGGGCTTTGCTGAATGGGGTTTGGCCCCCATCGGGTCGATTATTGGCGGGGTCTTTGTGATCACGATGATCATCTCGGCAATCACCGGCGGCAACATGTTCCAAGCATGGAATGTCGCTGATATCACCTTCACCTACTTCCAGGTGCCGCAGGTCGTTACGGGCATTGTCCTGACGGTGCTTGTGGGTCTGGTTATCCTCGGTGGCATCAAGCGTATCGGTGCTGTCGCCGGGCGCATTGTCCCCTTGATGTGCGCCATTTATGTGATCTCTGCCCTCGTGGTCCTCGTCGCGAACATTGGTGATATCCCTGCCATGCTCGGGCTGATCGTCAAGAGCGGCCTTCCCGGTTTCATGGGCGGCGAAAGCGCCGATGCGACCGGCGCGTTCCTTGGTGGTACATTCGGGTACGCCGCGATGTGGGGTGTCAAGCGGGCGTTGTTCTCGTCCGAAGCGGGTCAGGGTTCTTCCCCGATCGCCCACTCGGCAGCGAAGACCGACGAGCCCGTTCGTGAGGGTGTGGTCGCGGGCCTCGAGCCGTTCATCGATACCATCGTGGTCTGTACACTGACTGCGTTGGTGATTCTCTCGACAGGTGCGTACAACCGCAACGCCGAGTCGGAGTTCGCAACCCCTGAATCGATCCAGTTCGTGCAGGCGACCGACTCGGAAACGGGTGAAGTCCGACCCGATACTTGGACACTCGAAACCCCGGCTTTGCCTGCGATGACCTCGGAGGCAAGGCGGATCCGCCAGGCACCCGAGCACGCATCGGGTTGGCGCGAAGGCGAAACGATCTTCTTTGTCGTTGCCGCGGATCAGGATCTCAACACAGGTCGAGATTTGCGCAAGATCACCGGCACCGTCAATCGCGACGAGCAGGACAACTGGGTCGTGAGTTGGAACTCGCTGGAATCCAAGATGAAGCCCCATTTCCGTGAGCATGCCGACGGGTCATTCGACCTTGGTGTCTACGGCGACTACTCGGGTGCTTCCATGACGGCCTACGCGTTTGACCGCCAGTTCCCCGGGCTGGGCAAGTGGCTGGTCTCGATCGCGGCCTGGCTCTTCGCGCTCTCGACGATGATCTCCTGGTCGTACTACGGTGAGCAGGGTATCTATTACTTCTTCGGGACCCATGGCGAACAATCAGCCCGACCCGCGGTGATGATCTACAAGGTCATCTACGCGTTGCTCATCCTGATGACCACGATCCTCGCGATGCCTTTGTTCGGTCCGGACAAGAAGGCCATTATCGCGACTGATCATGAGCTGGATATGTGGACCACCCTTGGTTTGGGTGTCATGCTCGTGGCCAATATACCGATCATGTGGCTCTTCGGGGCCAAGGCGATGGCGGCCTATCACGATTACTTCCGGCGCATGAAGGCCGGCGGTGATCCACCCCACGCGGCCCCGCCGATCGCGGATGTGGTCGAAGGCAAAGATGTCTGATTGAGTCTCGATACCACAAGGCCGCCCATTTGGGCGGCCTTTTTTATGCCACGATCAGCATGAGTCCCGCGATGATCAAGGCCCAGCAGAAGAGGGCCCCGAACACCATCCAGCGGGTGCGGTCGGAAAGTTCCGATGGGTCTCTGTTAGATGGTGCGGGCACGCTGAGAATATCGGCGCGTGTTGACGAGTCGAACCCGCCTCGGGCGAGAGATTCCTGGGTGATGGCGATCAGTGCCTGTGCCTGCATCGGTCCCAGTCCCATTCGTTCACCCGAGAGCATCAGGCGGTCATGGATGGCCCCGGTCAATGTTCCCCGTTCGATCTCGAGACGCACCAGCACCGCAAACACCCAGCGGGGGTCGCCGGCGTGGAGGGGGGCCGTCTGTGACGGTGTGTGGCGTTCGTGCAACATCTGCCCGGGCATGTGGGCCAGGCGCAACACCCCATGGTCCGATCGGAGCCCAGTTGACGGGATCGTGCTCTTTTCTCTGCTCATAATGGAAGATGTGCATATGGTGTGCCGACATGATGCTCAGGGAATCAGTCGATGGTCAACCGGTCGAGTACCCTGTGATGATGATGCTGATTGTGATGATTGTGAGGCCTGCATGACAACTCCCCCTGAGAGCCAGACGCTGCCGAGCGTCGAGACGACACTTTCGCCAGATGAGGTGAAAAGCCGTCTGACAAAGCTCAGCAAGAAGGGCAAGCTGGCGGGTTTCGAGCCCAGCGAGCCTTCGGCCCTGTGCTCCGTAGCGGCACACGGTGCCCCGTTCGACTCGAAGTTGTTGATTCGCCACGACGGTGACACGCTTAAGTTCGAGTGTGTGCTGCTATCGATGATGCCTCGCATCTTTGTGCTGCTGCTGATCGTGACCGTCTGGCCCGGGCTGCCCCTGACTGAGGGGTTCCTCGTCTCCTTTGACTGGTATACGGGGTTGATGTCAAAGATCGGGATCGAGACCTGGCACTGGTATCTCCCGTTGACGATCCTGCCCGCGCCGTTCGCGTACTTGGGGGCGATCAAAAAATCGAAGCAGTCGGCCCACGAGTCGGCACTCGAAGCGATCGAGAAGGTCCAGTCGGTGCTGTAGTCATTCGGACTTGCGGAGCCACTCGGTCTCGAGTTCGTCGAGTTCGGCCTGCATCTCGTCACGCTTCTCGCTCAGGGCGTTGGCCCGCTCATAGTCGGTCCAGACCTCGGTGCCCCCGAGTTCGGCATCGAGCTTGCGGACTTCGATGCCCAGATCATTCATCCGCTCTTCGATCTTTTTCAGCGGCATCCAAGAGAAGCGGCTCTTTTCGCCCGAGTCCATCGGCTTTGATGCGGGCTTGCTGATCGTGGGCTCGGTGAGCTTCGATTGTTTGCTCTGGACCTGTGGGCCCGACGAACGCTCGGCCTGCGTGAGCTTCCAGTCGCTGTATGTGCCGGGGAAGACTTCCGCGTTGCCCTCGCCGTCGAGCACCAGGATGTGGTCGCACACCGCATCGATCAGGGCACGGTCATGTGAGATGAGCAGGATGGTCCCGTCAAACTCGCCCTCGGTCTTCTCTCCCGTCATCGGGTTCTCATGGGTGCGGGCGAGGGTGTCCTCGAGTCGTTCGCTGGCCTGGATATCAAGGTGGTTGGTGGGCTCGTCGAGCACCAGCACATTCTTGGCGCTGGCCAGAAGCCCCGCGAGGACCGCTCGGGCCTGCTCGCCGCCGGACATTACGCCCAGTTGCTTTTCCTGATCGCGCCCAGAAAAGAGGAATGCGCCCGCGAGGTTCCGGGCGTCCTGCTCGCTCATCATGATGCGTTCGTCGGTTGCCTTGCGCACTGTGTCCTGGATGTGGCGGTAGACCGTTTTCTCTGGGTCGAGGTCGTCGCGGTTCTGCGAGAAGTACCCGACGGCCAGTCGGGACCCGAGCTTGATCGATCCCCGATCGGCATCCAGTTCGCCCAGCATGCAGCGCACGAGCGTGGTTTTGCCGGCACCATTGGGCCCGATGATGCCCCAGCGCTGCCCGCGTTCGATGTGCAGTGCCAGGTCATGGAACAGCACCTTGGTGGTGCCGTCCTCGTTGGGGTACGACTTGCTCAGTTCACGGGTGGAGATCACGATGTCGCCGGTACGCTCGGCCTTGGGCAGGTTGAGCTTCATGTTGTCGAACTCGACCGGGCGTTCCAGGGCGTCTTCCTTGGCGCGTTCGAGCTTGGATTCGCGTCCCTTGGCCTGCTTGGCTCGTTGGCCTGCCTTGTACTGCCTGATGTACGCCTCTTCGCGTTTGAACATCGTCTGCTGCTTTTCCCACGCCCGCAGCATGGTCACGCGTCGCTCGATGCGTTGCTTGCGGAATGCGGCGTAGTTGCCGGGGTAGTCCAGCAGGCGTCCGTCCTCGACCTCGATGATGCGGGAGACGACCTTGTCGAGCAGGTAGCGATCGTGGGAGATGAGGATGACCGCGCCTGGATACTCTTCGCTCAGAAAGGTTTCGAGCCATTCTCGCCCGGCGACATCGAGATGGTTGGTGGGCTCGTCGAGCAGCAGCACGCCCGGGTTTTCCAGCAGCAATCGGCCAAGCGCGACGCGGGCTTTCTGCCCGCCAGAGAGGTCCCGGACTTTGATATCGAACTGATCATCGCTGAACCCGAGCCCGTGCAGGATCATCTCGACCTTGTGCTCGTTGCTGTACCCGCCCGCGGCTTCAATCGCCTTCTCGATCCGCTCCTGCTCTTTGAGGAGCTTTTCGAGGGCCTCGCCCTTGGCTTCCGCCATGTCGTGGTAGAGCCCATCGAGCTGCTCGTGGAGCTGATCGACGACCTCAAAGGCCCGTGCGGTTGCTTCCTTGAGTGTGTCGTCCGGTTCGAGGTTGGGGTTCTGGTGGAGGTAGCCGACCCGCACGCCCTGTGATGCGGACACGCTGCCCGAATCGGGTGTCATCAAGCCGCACAGCATCTTGAGCAGGGTGCTTTTACCTGTGCCGTTGCGGCCGACGATGCCGATCTTCTCGCCCGGCTCAACGCTCAGCGATACCCCACGCAAAATCTCGCGTTCGCCGAATGAAAGACTCAGATTGGTCCCGGTGAGAATGGGCATGGGTAGCGAGTGTACGCGGGGGCTCGACGCAGGTCAGCACGAGCCGGACACTGGGCCAAAGAACTGGCGGTGGTGGGCGAGGATCTCGCGGACCATCTCGTCGTCGGGGGTGTCGTCCTCCCGATCGGGCTGGAAGCACCCGCCCAGGATCAGGGCATCCTCGCGTGGGAACATGTACTTGTACCCGTCGTGGACGCAGTATCCCAGCGCCTGGGGCTTGAGGTGGACCAGTACGCCTCGGGCCGCGTAGACATTGGGGTCGCTGAAGAGCGTCTTGGATCCCATCGCCAAGCAGTTGACCAGCACCCGTTCCTCAAGGTAGTCCAGCTGCGACTGGTCGTCGAAGTGTCGGTGCACAATGGTCACGCCCAGGGACTCGATGTCTTCGAGCAATGTGCGCAGGAATCGGGGGGTATGGATGTACAGGGTGCTGAACATTCGCCCGGGGGTGGCGTTGCTCGGGAATGGGAACGCGTCGATGGGCTTGGGGGGATCGATCAGCCCGGTGCCAAAGAGCCCGTCCTCGGTGTGGGAGTCGAATGGCTCGTAAACATCGAGCAGCTCGATCCCGTAGCGTTCTGCATCCAGACTCCGCAGGGCTTGGAGCGAATCACGCAGGATGCGGTCCTTGCGTTGAAGTTCTTCGGGTGAATCCCCGAACTCGATGCCCACAGGGAGCCAGATGGCCCCGGCGAGGACGCTGGTTGTATTGGTGCCGACTTTGTCGCTGTAGATAGTGACCTGATATCCGCTTTGGGCGAGCAGTCTGGCGGTTACCAGTCCGACAACGCCCGCACCCAGAACCGCGATGGGTTCATTGGTGTCTGCTTCGTCCCGGACCAGTTCGGTTGCGATGCCGGCGGTGCCGAAGGCGATGGTGACGCCACACCCGCCGTGGCCGTATTGGTGGACGACCCGCTTGTGGTTGATTGTTTCGGTTTCGAGACGGAGCCCGCCATGGCGGCAGGGGCGGAGCCCGCAGACGGCTCGTGCGACCTGATCATCCCCCAACAACGGGGCTGGCTTGGTTGTCAGAGAAACGCTCATATGCTGCTCCCAAGGGGAACCGTAGACCCGATGCACGCGGGCGAAAACCGCACGGAGCGATTTCTCTGATTCGATGGCTTTGAGAGGCGGGTTTCCTATACTCTGCTCGTGAGCACATCCCCCCCAACCCACGACCAGGCCGGGACTTCGGAGCCGCGCGCTCCCGAACCCGTTACGCTCAAGACACTCAATCGCATGAAGCGTCAGGGCGAGAAGTTTGCCTGCCTTGCCGCGTATGACGCGACCACCGCTCGCTGGCTCCAGCGTGCGGGCGTCCCGGTGCTGCTGGCGGGCGATTCTGCGGCTCAGGTCGTGCTTGGGTTCGAACGCACCATCGATATGCCGATCGATTTTGCAATCCAGATCACCGCCGCGATCAAGCGGGGGGCACCCCAGACGCTGATCATGGGCGATATGCCTTTCATGAGCTACCACACCTCGCTGGAAAAGGCGATGCACAACGCCGCCCGGTTCATGACCGAGGGCATGGCTGATGTGGTCAAGCTCGAGAGCGACGAGACCTTCGCACCGCTGGTTGATCGTTTGACCCGCGCGGGTGTCCCGATTTGTGCGCACATTGGGTGTCGTCCTCAGACGAGTTCGGTCACCGGTGGCCCGGTTGCTGCCGGGCGGACGGCCGCGACGCTCCAGCAGGTGGTGCAGGACGCGGTTGCCCTTGAGCAGGCGGGCGCGGTCCTGCTGCTGATTGAAGCGGTCCCAGAAGAAGTGACCAAGGCGGTCATGGAGGCAACCAGTGTGCCTGTGATCGGGATCGGAGCTGGGACGAGCTGCGACGGGCAGATTCTCGTTGTCAATGACCTGCTCGGACTGACTGACTTCCCGCCTCGTTTTGCTGAGCCGGTTGATACATTCGGCCCACGGCTGAAAGCCGCTGGGGCTGAGTGGGTCAAGCGTGTGCGTGCGGGTACCATCGGTGGGCAGAGTTACACGATGCGTCCCGGTGAGCAAGAAAAGCTCGTTCAAGGTGAATCCGAACCGACAAACGCGTCGATCAACTGACTGTTCACGCTACGGGTCTAGACAGGGAGCACAGGATGCGTAAGTTCGCCTCGGCCGCACCAGCCTTTGTTGTGCTCATTGCCATCCTTGTCGCGGTCTTCATGGTGCCTTCTGTTGTGCGCCGGTACACGCATGCGCAGCTGAGTGCCAAGATCGAGCTGGCTCGTACCACGCTTGAGCAAGATGATGTGTTGCGATCCATCGACCGCGCGACCTCGGCGATTGCGGAAATCGTCGAACCCAGTGTGGTTCACATCGAAACAAGCCTGGATCTGACGAGTAACGAGTCCGCATCGCTCTCCAGTGGTGCTGGGTGGGTGTATGACCGCGAGG
>DEXG01000002.1 GCA_002364005.1 Phycisphaerales bacterium UBA3190 | reverse complement strand
GGCGGACAAGCCGTGCGCTGAGGACCGACTTGGGGTGCTTTCTCTGTAAGTCCACGACAAAGGCGACGCACGGGTTGTCCGCCCTGGGGGGCGGAGCAACCCGTGGCACCCGGTCACTTATGGTTCGGTGCACAAGAACAACACCACCAACCCTGCCCCCTAGGTTGGCAGTGTTGTTCCTGTGCCTCCCACGCAGGTGCGGGGGAGGCTGCTGAGAGGTGCTCGCTCGATCAGGTGGATTGTGTTCCTCAGCTGCATCCAAATGCACCCTCCCCCGGTCATCCGGGGGAGGTGTCACGCGAAGTCCGCCTTTGGCGGAGAGGGGGCCTTCATACCAAACACGCTCGTACTGTGCAACAACACCGCCAACCCTGTACCCCGGACTTGGGTTGCGGGCATCAGCGGACTCCCGTACAGTCGGTTATGAAGAAAATGCTGACCGTGATCGGGATCATCGCCTTGTTGCTCATCCTGCTGCTGGCCAGCGTCGGCGTGTGGGCGTATTACGAGTTTCTCTATACCGAGCCCCTGACCGAGCAGGAGCTGGCCGAACTTACACCCGACTGGGATCTGGCGACGCGTGGCAACTGGTCGCCGTGGTACGACGCGGGCGATGGCACGAAGGTCTGGGACCCGGCGGGCAGCTACAACGCGTGGCTGGCGAGCGTGCCCGAAGAAGACAAGGCCTGGCCGATCCTGATCGATGCCTACTACGACCACCTGGACACCGTGTTCAACCACGACCTGTTCACTGAGCACCGCGGGACGCTCCCCGAGCACGCCGAGCGGTGGGGGCTCTACCTTAAGCTCATCGAAACCGACGAGGTCGGTGTGCTCTGCCAGAAGCTCGTCGACGCCAGCACCCGCCCGGTGCTCGGCTGCGAACTGCTGCGATCGACCGACTCGTACGAGCACGCGGCCATGCTCAGGAACGGGATCGAAGACGACAACTGGAATACAGGCGCCTCGGCAAGCGGGGCGTTCTGGGACACGCAGCTGCCCTGGCTGAGCAAGTCGCGTAGTGCCACGAACCTGCTCAACGCACGCGCGGCGTACGAACTCGAGCAGGGCAACACCGGCGCGTACATCGAACTGGTCGGCGCGATCGACCGGCTCTCTCGGTTGAATAGCGAAGTCCCGGTGCTCATTGGTTCGCTCGTTGAGCTCGCCATCAAATCGGTCGTGCACCGTTCGATCGACTGGGCGCTGGTCACGCACGGAGATGCGTTCGATGCGTCGCAGCTCGCCCGGCTGGATGCGATCCTGCACACACACCAAGAGCCACTCGTCAACTGGGCCGGCGAGATGCTGTTCTACCACGATGGGATCCGGCGTGTGTTCGACGAAGACGGCAACTTCTCGATCACCATGTTCACGAACTACCAGTTCTCTGGCGAAGCGTGCTCACTGCCGATCGGGGAGCTGAGTTCTTCGGCCCAACGCATGCTCTATGTGCAGCACCTCTGCTACGCACAGGGCCTGGCGCTGAGTCGATTGCCCTGGGACGAGACCGTTGAGACAATGCACTCGGTATTTCAACGCGAGCGTGCAACGCTCAGCAAGCTGAGCACCGTCACGCTCGATACCATGATGCCCGCGATCGATTCGGCGGCCCAGCGCGAGCGTGTCTTCCAGCAGCAAGTCCTCGGCACCCGACTGGCCGTCGCCGCGTATCGCCACCGCCTGCGCCACGGCGCGTTCCCCGATTCAATCGAGACCTTTGACAAAGACTTGATCGGGTTCAACCCCGTCGACGCCTTCACGGGCGAGGCGCTGCGGTACCGGGTCGTGGACGATCGTCCGCTCATCTATTCGCTGGGTGATGATCGCACAGACGACAACGGGCTCATCCGCTGGGAGAGGAAAGAAGTGGGTGAGCTCGGCGACGAGATGCAGATCCGGGTGCGGACCTGGCCCAAGTGGCTGACGACGCAAGAAGCCGCTGTACAACGGCTCAATGTCCCCGAAAGCATCGTCGGCGACTGGGTCCTCTTCCCAATGCCTGTGGACGAACCCGAACCGATCTACGAACGCGAAGAGGACGAATACGACAGCTGAGCAGCCCCAAGACCGCCAACCCCAGCCCCCGGGGTTGGCGGTGTTGATTGTGTTGTGCCTCCCCCCGCCCCGGGGGGAGGCGAGGGTGAAGCGACTCGTGTATCTGCCGAGTGCCTGTACTCGACGCGCAGCGGCGCAGTGCGGTTTCACACCACCGGTCTCCGTCGTGGATGGGTGGTTCAATCGTGATGTGAAGCCCTACGCCGCACTGCGCCCTTCGGGCGAGTACGGTCACCCCCGACACCCTCAATCGAAGGCTTGGCGTGATCTTGTTCCTCTCCCGCCCCGGGGGAGGCGATGTCTCTGTCTTGAGTCGATGGTGTATTCTAATCCCCAAGTACCACTCGACGCACGGGTTGTCCGCCCTGGGGGGCGGAGCAACCCGTGGCACCCTGCGATCGAGTCCTTGGCAGGATTGGCGGACTTGGTTACTTTTTCCGCAGCGGCTTATCGCAGTTCACCCCGAACTTCACGCACACCGGGTGGTCGTGCTTGCAGTTCGGGCGGGCCGTACAGGCATAACGCCCGTGGAACACGAACTGATGCCCCAGCCGCGACCACAGCTCGCGCGGGAACAGGGCCATCAGCTTCTTCTCGATGATGGCAGTATTCGTCTTCGGGTCATCGAAGAACCCGAAACGCCAGCTCAGGCGCTGCACATGGGTATCGACCACGAAGCCCATGTTGATGTCGAACGCGTTGCCCAGCACGACATTGGCCGTCTTCCGGGCCACACCACGCAGCGTGAGCAGGTCTTCCATATTCCCCGGCACCTGCCCGCCGTAGACCTCGACCACCCGCGTCATCGACTCGTGGATCGACTTGGCCTTGTTGCGATACAGACCGATCGTCTTGATGTACGGCTCAATCTCCTCCGGGCTGCTCTTGGCATAATCCGCCGGCGTCTTGAACTTCGCGAACAGCTTGGGCGTCGCCTTGTTCACGCCCGCATCGGTCGACTGGGCCGAGAGGATCGTGGCGATCAGCAACTCGTGCGGGTTGCTGTGCGTCAGCTCGCAGTAGGCGTCGGGGTAGTGCTCCTGGAGCGCATCGGCCAGCCGCCTGGCCTTGCGTTTCTCGGCGGGCGTGACCTCGGGGAGCTTAAAGGGGATGTCCCGCAAGCCGCGCGGGTTGTCCTTGCCCTTGGGATGGGGCTTGGTTTTCGTGCCGCCCATCACTTCTCCCCGGCCTTGGGCGTCGCCGTCAGCGTCCACGCCGCCAGCGCCAGGTTGATCAGCACCATGAGCGCCAGCCCGCCGAGCAGGTTCGAAGCCATGGAATGCGATTCCAGGAAGCGGTCCTTAAACACATCGGCCTGAGCCGTGTTTCCCGCGGCCGCGAAGTCCCAGTACCCATTGAGCGTCTGGGTGAGGCCAGGCATAAAGAAGAACAGGTGATAGCTCAGCAGCGCCAGTGTCATGCACAGCACGAGCACCCGCATCACGCGGGCCATCGTGTTGAGCGAATACCCCATCGCGATCAGCATCGCCAGCGTGCCCAGCGCCACCGAGGCACACACGAACTGGATCGCATCGACCGTGAAGAACACCTTGGACGCGACCCGACCCGCCGCCAGCAACGCGTGGTCGCCCTCGTAGTTGGGATAGGCCCCAAGCGTGGGCTCCAGCTTTCGCATCAGCGGGAAGACGATCGCCGCCACCACCCCCGACATGGCGACACTCCCCAGCCAGACGGCCAACGCGATCAGGTGGGTCATCTGGCAGATACGCGAGAAAAACGGCTTGCTCATGCCTGATCGTAGAGCGCGAGCGGCACAGAACGCATAGAAATCGAGCATGTTCGGACTGCCCGAAATCTCGGTTTCCGCTTACGGGTTCATCACCCCGGGTGCGGCCCACCCACGCGCCGCGATCGACACCATCGCCACGCTCGGCGTGCGGGGCATCACCCTCGACGCCGCCCGCTCGGGCCTGCGCCCACGCGAGCTTGGTCGCTCGGCCCGACGCGACCTGGCATCGCTGCTGCGACGCCTCGAACTGGAGTTCACCGGCCTCGACCTCTGGGTCCCCCCAGAGCACTTCACCACCCCGAGCTCCGCCCAACGCGCCATCGACGCGGTCGGTCAGGCGATGGAGATGGCCGGCGAACTGGCCCCGCTCGTCGGCGGACGCTCACAGCCGGTCGTCTCGGTGCTGCTGCCACCAGAACTGGGCGAGGACGCCCGCACGACACTCGGCGCCATGGCCCAGCAGCACGGCGCAACACTGGCCGACCACGCCCTGCTGCAAGATACCCAGACCCAAACCCCCGGCATCGGCGTGGGCATCGACCCGGTCTTCTACCTCACCGATGGCTCATCCCCCGCCAAAGCCATCACCCGCGCCGGAACCAACCTGGCCAGCGCCCGCCTGAGCGACACCACCGCGATGGGCCGCTGCGTCATCGGCGCCAACGGCAGCAAACTCGACCTCACCGCCTACGCCGGCGCGTTAATCGTGTCCGGCCAACACTGGGTCACCCTCGATGTCCGCGACATCCCCGAGCCGACGGTTGCAGTGGCCAAGTCCATCGAAGCCTGGCAAGACGCCGGAACACTCTGAAACAACGACACACCCTCGCCTCCCCCCGCCCCGGGGG
>DEXG01000033.1:10776-11319 GCA_002364005.1 Phycisphaerales bacterium UBA3190 | reverse complement strand
GCTCGTGGCTCGTGGCCGATGGCTCGTCCCTCTCTCCTTCTTTCCCCAAACCCCTGTCACCACAACGCCTATGATTGTGTTCACGCATCCCCATTGTCGGGGAAGCTGACGGGGCCGAGGGTTGCGAGGATCGCATCCCGGTTCGGCGAGCGCCCTGAAACGGGGCATACACACAGGATCTCGATACATGAGCGATAAATACCGCGACAGCGACGCACCCACCCGATCATCAGGCGGCGGCAAGGGCCGATCACGACGAGGCGGAGGGGGCGGCGGACGCAAACGCGATGCGGGGGCCGACAAAGAGCCCGAACGCAAACGCACCATCTCCGAGCCCAAGGGCGGCTGGAACCCCGATACATTCGAGACCGACAAGACCTTCGCCGACCTCGACCTCAAGGACTCGATCGTCAAGGCCATGGACGAGCGGGGATTCAAGCACCCCACCAAGATCCAGGCGGCCCTGGTCCCGATGGCGATGACCGGCGTGGACATCCTGGGCCAGGCCAAGACCGGTACGGGCAAGACCGCCGCCTTCGCGCT
>DEXG01000033.1:9849-10614 GCA_002364005.1 Phycisphaerales bacterium UBA3190 | reverse complement strand
GGCAAGACCGCCGCCTTCGCGCTGCCACTGCTCAACATGATCGAGCCGGGCGATTCGATGATCTCCATCATCCTCGCGCCCACCCGTGAGCTGGCCGTCCAGATCAAGCAGGACATCGAGGAACTCGCCGTCTACACCGACATCAAGGTCTGCGCGATCTACGGCGGTCAATCGATCAATGTTCAAGCCAAGCAGCTCGAAAAGGGCCCCGAGATCATCGTGGGCACCCCCGGGCGTGTGCTCGACATGATCGACCGCGGCTATCTGCACCTCTACGACATCGAGTTCGTCGTCCTCGACGAGGTCGACCGCATGCTCGACATCGGTTTCCGCGATGACATCAAGAAGCTGCTCAAGAAGTGCCCCAAGGACCGCCAGACGATCTTTGTCTCCGCGACCTTCACCGATGAGATCGAGAAGCTCGCACGGACCTATATGGAGGATCCCGAGAAGCTCGAGGTCACCGCGGGGGCGTTGACGGTTGATCTGGTCAAGCAGAAGTATGTCACCGTTGAGCCGTGGGATAAGCGACGCATGCTCGCCCACCTGCTCACGCACGAGGAGCCCGCGCTCACCATCGTGTTCTGCCGCATGAAGCGGACGGTGGACTCGGTGGTTCGCTACCTCGACCGCAAGGGCATCCCCGCCCACGCGATCCACGGCGACCTCTCGCAGTCGAAGCGGAACTCGGTGATGTCCAAGTTCCGCGGCGGTGATCTCAATGTCCTCGTTGCCTCCGATCTCGCATCACGCGGCATCGATGTC
>DEXG01000033.1:2144-9709 GCA_002364005.1 Phycisphaerales bacterium UBA3190 | reverse complement strand
TCGCATCACGCGGCATCGATGTCGAGGGCATCACCCATGTCATCAACTACGACCTGCCCGATGACCCGGATATCTATGTCCACCGCATCGGGCGGACCGCCCGAGCCGGGCGTGACGGGCACGCGTGGTCACTGGTGACCCCAGCGCAGGGCTCGCTGCTGACCGAGATCGAGCTGCTGGTCAACGCAGAGATCCCGGCTCGGAAGTACGACGACTTTGAGCCGCGTGAGCGTCCGGACGATTGGAAGGACGAGCCCACAGGCGGGCGGCCGACCTACGAGGTCAAGGGGGCTCCGACAGAGCCCAAGAAGAACCGCTTCCAGCAGGACGAGCCACCCAAGGTCGAGAAGCTCTCCGAGAAGGAGATCGCCGCCAAGTTCCCCGGCGGCATCGTCCCGTCCAAGCTCCCCGGCAAGATGATGCGTGGCAAGGCCAAGCGCCGCGGACGCTGATCCCGCCGACAGCCAAATCAATACAAAGCAAAGGACCCGCGAGATTCGCGGGTCCTTTTTCACGCTGTGTTGTTCGTCATGCGCTGGCGTTTAGACGCTCTTTGTGCTGAGGTCGCCGAGGCGTGGCTCAGCGTACGGCTGCGGCCTCTTGGGCGCGTTCGCTGGATTCGTTG
The DNA here is from genome assembly GCA_002364005.1 of Phycisphaerales bacterium UBA3190. Lineage (GTDB taxonomy): Bacteria > Planctomycetota > Phycisphaerae > Phycisphaerales > UBA1924 > UBA1924. Next base: position 9,084 of record DEXG01000033.1, on the reverse strand, counting down.
CGGATCGTGCCCAGCACCTCGCGTTGGGGCTCGTTGCGGGCCGCGGCGCTGGGTGTGGGGGTGTTGGGCTTGGGCTCGACATGGGCCGATGCGCCGCCAGTGCCATCGCCGGTGCTGGGTGCGTCGGTGTCCATGGCCTCACGCATGCGTCGCCCGACCTTGAACTTCACGGTGCGCTTGGCGGGGACGGGCACGCGTTCGAGGGTCTTGGGGTTCTGTGCGATGCGTGGTGCACGCTGCTTGACTTCGAAGACGCCGAAGTCGCGGAACTCGAGCCGGTTGCCCTCGCCGAGCTCGACGATCACCTGATCAAGAAACTCCTGAACAACCTGCTTGACGGCGACGCGCTTCATGCCCGTGCTGTCTGCGATGCGGTCGATCAGGATCTTCTTGGTGATCGTGTTGCTCATGGTGCTCTCTGCTTTCCACGCCTAGAGGCGCGCGGGTCGTTTCGGGTTGTCGAGACCTTGCCCCGAATATTGGGTGCCTGGATCTTCTTTCGCTGTGAGGCCTTCGGCTCGTAGTCGCCTTTGCCGCAAATCCATTTGTGTCCCCGGATCAGCGCGGCAACTGTGATACGATCTCACAACCGTGAGTATGGCAGACACAACCCCGCCGGTCAATGGGGGCAGCCATGACTTTTGACGCGCAAGATCGAGCGGACAAAGCACTTGCAATTCTGTTTACACCATGCTATGGCAGACCTGATGAGCGACGATCACGAGCCAAAATCAAGCCCAGAAGGCGCCTCATCGCGTCAGAAGCCGGGCACGCAGCTTGCGCCGGGGGTGCGTGTTCGCGATGAGGATATCCGGATCTCGTTCGTGCGATCGTCCGGTCCTGGTGGGCAGAATGTGAACAAACGCGCCACCAAGGCGCAGCTGCGTATCGCCCTCTCGTCGATCCCGCTCGATGAGCGTGCCATGGATCGTCTTCGGCGACTCGCCGGCAACGCGATCACCAACGACGACGAGCTGCTGATCGAGGCCGACGAAACACGAAGCCAGGCACGCAACAAAAAGGCGAGCATCGAACGATTACGCGAACTCGTCGCACGCGCGAGCGTCCGGCCCAAGCCACGCCGGGCCACCAAGCCAACGCGGGGGTCCATCAGGAGACGGCTGGAAGAGAAGTCGCAGAACGCGGAGAAGAAACGCCGACGCAAACCACCAGGCCCAAACGAATGAATACGCCCGAGCACACACCATCACCAATCACGCTGGGCATCGAGATGTCCAACCCCAGCAGCACCAGCGCCGACAGCCCGGCGCACGCGATTGCGCTGTGGTCGGGCAGCAACCACGACGCGCCGCTGCTGGACTCATCACCCATGCCCAAGGGCACACGCGGCAGCGACGGCGTCATGCGCGCCATCGAGCTGATCTGCGAGTGCAACGGTGTGCGTCCAGGCAGCATCGCGCGCATCCTGGTCTCGGTCGGTCCCGGCGGGTACACCGCGCTGCGCATCGCGACCACCACCGCCAAGATGCTGGCGCACACGCTCGGCGCCGAAGTCATCCCGGTCCCCAGCGCCCTCGTCGCGTCGACCGCGCTGACGCCAGGGATGTGCCCCGCGCTGATCACGCTTGCTTCAAAGAAGGGCAAAACCCACGCGAGCATCGCCACCGAGCCCGGCACGGTCAACGAGATCGGGGTGATCGGCGCCGATTCGCTCGAATCGCTCGGGCTTGGCAGCATCGTTGCCGACACGCACCTGCCCGAGACTTTCGCGCAGCAGGCCCAGGCACTCGGGCTCGATCGGCACGAGCTGGTGCTCGACGCACGCAACCTGCTTCGGGCATCTCAGGGGATCGAACCCATCGAATCGATGCGGCTGACCCCCCTCTACGCGCGTGAGCCCGACGCGGTGACGCAGTGGCGGGCCCGTGGGTCCAGATAACCCGGAGGTCAATCACCCATGTGCCAGAGCATGCTCTCGATGTCATGATGGGTGTGAAGTGAGGCAAACCTTGCGACGATATCCGATTGGGTAGGCCTCGCGCGAGAGGGTCGCGATCGCCCATCAGAAGGGTATCTCACCATGGTTGCATCGCAGCATAACGACGACTGGTCGCAGAAAAAGGTGTTCACCACCGGCGAAGCCGCCAAGGTTTGCAAGGTCAGTCAGCAGACGATTATTCGTTGCTTTGACTCTGGACGCCTCAACGGCTTCCGCGTGCCCGGCTCACGCTTCCGGCGCATCCCGCGTGAAGAGTTGATCCGTTTCATGCGTGAGAACGACATCCCGATCGAGTCGATCGGCTCGGACCGCAAGCGGGTGCTGATCGTTGACGATGAGCCCGAGATCGTGTCGCTCGTCACCGACCTGCTCGAGGGCGACGGCCGCTTCGAGGTCCGCAGCGCCACCACGGGCTACGACGCGGGGATGGAGACCGAACGCTTCAAGCCGCACCTGATCGTGCTCGATTACATGCTCCCGGACATCAATGGGAACATCGTGTGTCAGCGTGTGCGTGAGAACGATCAGAACGGCGATACCCGCGTGCTCTGCGTGTCGGGCGCGATCGAACAGGTCGAGGTCGAGAGTCTCATGCAGGCGGGAGCCGACGGCTTCCTCAAGAAGCCCTTCGAGCTGCGTGAGCTGGTCGACCGCATCGAGGGGTTGCTGCAGATCCCGAGCAAGCAGGGATGAGCACCGAAGAATCCCAACCCATGCATGACCCCCGTCAGATTGAGGCGATCCTGTCTGGGGTTGAGCGCCTGCCAACGCTGCCCAGCGTGGCCACACGCCTGATGAGTGTTGGTAATGCCGCCGACATCAATCTCGACGAGATCATTCAGCTCATCGAATCCGACCCCGCGATGAGCACCACGATCCTGCGCATGTGCCGCAGCGCCGACAAGGGGCTGGGCGATCGGATCACGACCGTTCGGCGGGCGGTCATCATGCTCGGGCTCGAGACGGTCCAGGTCGCCGCCCTGAGCGTGCATGTGTACCAGCTTTTTTCAGAGAAATCCGATCAGGACGGCGCGTTCGACCACCCCGGTTTCTGGGTGCACTCGCTGTGCGTCGCGTGCTGTGCCGAGGCCATCGCTCAGGCGCACCCGGCGCTCGGGGTCTCGCCAGAGCAGGCATACCTCGCGGGGCTGCTGCACGATCTGGGCAAGCTGGCGCTCGATCTCACCCTGCCCAAGGCCTACTCGCGTGTGCTGGAAATGGCCAGCACCAAGCGGTGCGCCCTCTCGCTGGTTGAGCACACCATGCTGGGCATCGATCACCTCACCGCGGGCAAGCGACTGGCAGAGCACTGGCACCTGCCGGTGCAGATCCGCGACGCGATGTGGCTGCACACCCAGCAGACCTCGACGCTGCCCTCCGACACCGACCAATCCCTCGTGAGCGTGATCGCGCTGGCCGAGTCATGGTCGCGGGACCTGCACCTGGGCTGGTGCGGCGACTACGGCGAGCCGCTGGACCTGTACCAGCTCGCCGACACACTTGGCGTGGGCGTGGATTTCTTCAAGAACCAGGCGAATCGGATCATCGACTCGGTCGCCAACCGTGGCGAGATCCTGGGCCTGGGCGAGCACACCGAGCAGAACCTGCTCATCGAATCACTCACGGGCGCGAACCGGAGTCTGGCGGCCCTGAACGCCGAGCTTCGGACCAAAGCCGCCAACAGCAAGTCGATGCTGCGTCTGCTCGACGCGATCGATGTCTTCTACCGTGACCTGAGCCCCGACGACCGTCCAGAAGAGGTTCTCCGGGCCATGGTGAGCAGCGCTTCGGTGCTCATCGGGTCCGAGCGTGCAGCGGTGATCATGCAGCACGATCAGAACGAGCCCTGGCAGAGCATGCTCGTCGACCAGGGGCAAATCGTGCAGCGTCCCACGCGTGTGCCTGCGCCTGAAGCCGATGGCGAAACAGCACGCCCGTCGGACCTGAGCGAGAGCGGGTTTGTGGCATCGTTGGACCTGAGCGGTCTGGATTGGCTGCGAGAACTCTTCGCGTCGGTCCGGGATGCGGGCACCCCCATGCTGATCGGTTCGCATATCGATATCAGCGATCAGGACCCATCATTCCTGATCATCATGCCTCGCATGGGCAGCGGGAGCGAGCGGATCATCGCCACGCCCGATTTCGAGCGTGTGCGGGCGATCTGGACGCGATCGCTGGTTCAGTCGATCGCGATGCAACGCATGCGTCGCATGGGTGAGGAGCTGGCATCGGCCAATCACACCATGGCGACCCTTCGCAACGAGCTGACGAGCAAGGAGGCCCTGGTGCAGCTCGGGCGTCTGGCCGCGGGGGCCGCCCATGAGATGAACAACCCGCTGAGCGTGATCCTGGGGCGGAGCCAGCAGCTCTTTGAGCGTCTGGGGACCGAGCGCGAGCGTGAGACCGCCCGGAAGATCGCCGCCGCGGCCCAGCAGCTCTCCGACCTGATCAGCTCGCTGCACCTCATCGCCGACCCGCCCAAGCCGAGCATGCACCCGTGCGACCCGGTGCTGCTGGTTCGAGAAGCGATCGAGATTGCCCGTCAGCGATGTCATACCCAGGGCGTGCGTGCCCGTGTGCAGTTCAAGGCCAAGGGCTTCTATAAGCCGGTGAATATGGATGTCACGATGCTGGCCCAGGCGCTGGCCGAGCCCATCATCAACGCCGTGTTTGCAAAACCCGACGCGTTGGTGACCGTTTCGATTGAACCCGACGACGAGTTCGGCCGACTGAGTATTCAGATCAACGATCAGGGCCCGGGATTCACCGAGAACACGATGAAAAACGCCTTCGATCCGTTCTTTTCTGAGCTGCCCTCCGGGCGACGCTCAGGGCTCGGGCTCTCCCGGGCACGGGGGCTCATCGAGCTCCACAAGGGCGAGATCGAGCTTGGTAATGCCCACGAGGGGCGGGGTGCTCGGGTGATCGTTCATCTGCCGACGACCGAAGCGGGGTCGCAAGCCGCCTGACGAGACATTCACAAGAAACGAACTACATACGAGAGAGCGATGCACGAATCACCACGAGAAACCAAGCCCAGCACACCCAAGCCCTCGGCACTGCCCGGGCTCGTCGATGCATCGGGCGATGCGTTGCCCGGTGTCCGAGCCGTCATCGTCACGCCACGCGCCTCGGTGCGTCGCCGCCTCTCCTCGATGCTGCACGGGCAGCTCGAGACAATCGAGTTTGCTGACGACGCGGCCCAAGCGGTCGAACGCGTGAGCACCTGCGATTGTGATCTGGTCATCATCGAACGGGCGCTGGACGGGAGCGACGGCATCGACCTGCTCGATCAGCTCTGCACCAGCCACCCCGCGATCGTCGGCGTGCTCGTGGGGCAGCTGGAGAACACCGAAGATGCCGTGCGTGCCATGCGTGCCGGGGCATGTGATGTGATCTCGATCCAGACCCGTTGTGCCGAGACCGCACGACGCCTGCTGGCGAGCGTGAAGCGGGCCCAGCGGGTCCGTCAGCGTGACGCACGCGTCGATCGACTCAGCAAGCTCTGCCACAAGCTCGATAACGCACGCCGAGAGGTCTCGGGCCAGGTCGGCGACCTGTGCAACGACCTCGTCGAGGCGTACCGCGATCTCTCCGAGCAGTTCGGCGATGTGAAGCTTGCCACCGAGCTTAACGCGGTCATGCGTCAGGAACTCGATATCGAGTCGCTCCTGCGCACCATGCTCGAGTTCACGCTCGGCAAGATCGGCTCGACCAACGCCGCCGTCTTCCTGCCCACCAGCAGCGGGGACTATTCGCTGGGGGCCTATGTCAACTACGACATCCCCAAGGATGCCGCCGAGGTCATGCTCGACCAGCTCGCTGATATCGTCGCCCCCGAGTTCGAGACCACCGAGGGCGTCATTACCCTCCGTGACAAGTACGAGTTGGATCAGGCACTCGGTCATGATTCACACTGGCTCGAGGGCCACACCGCGATGGTCATCTCGTGCACCCAGGACGGCGAGTGCCTGGGCGTGCTGACCCTGTTCCGAAACGAGTCGGTCCCATTCAACGATGAGGACGAGCGCACCCTGAGCGTCATCGCCAAGCTCTTCGGCGAGCAGCTCGGGCGGGTCATCCATGTGCACCACCGCCACCTGCCCAAGGATCAGTGGGGCAGCATCGACTGCATCGAGCCCGAATGTGGAGACGATGACTTCTTCGACGACGGCTACGGTTTCGCGGCTTAAACGCCTTCTCCGCACACGCATCGCTGAAATCCCGGGGCACAACTTCCCAAGAACATCCTAGACGGGGCGAGTTTTGAGCTTCCGCAGGGGTTTCACGAAGACATCACTGTCACAAACAGCGTGGTAGACTATCTCCTGCGGGCATCGACGCCTCGCGGGAGGTTTTTTGTCATGATGGATTCACTCTTCGGCGATCTCGCTCCTTGGTTCACCGCGCCCGCACTGCTCGGCACCGGGTTCCTGATGATTCAGCTCGTGCTCGGGGAGATCGGAGGCGACGGTGCGCTCGATCTCGACTTTGATGTCGATATCGACGGCGATCACCCGGGCGCCGAGTTCGGCTGGCTCAGTCTCCAGTCCATCTCCGCCTTCTTCATGGGCTATGGCTGGATCGGATTCGCCGCCTACCGCTTCCTCGATGTGGGCTTCACGGGCGCAGCCATGATCGCAGTCCTCGCTGGTGTCGGTGTCGCCTGGCTCATGGTCTGGCTGCTCCGCAGCTTCCTCAAGCTCCAGAACAATACCAATGTCAGCATCCAGCAGGCCCGCGGCATGGTGGGAGAGGTCTATGTCACCGTCCCCCCGCAGGGCACCGGACGCGGCGAGGTCGTACTCGTCATCAACAACTCGCGCCACTCCTACTTCGCGGTTCAGGACGGCGATGCGGCGGATGAGCCCATCGTCACCCACACGCGTGTCAAAGTCCGGGATGTGGACACCGCCAGCAATATTCTGATCGTCGAACCCGCGTGATATGCCGCGGCTTCGCATACAACTTCATCGATAA
>DEXG01000033.1:1364-1935 GCA_002364005.1 Phycisphaerales bacterium UBA3190 | reverse complement strand
GAGATTCAATGCAGGGATCTATGACGCTCGCCCAAGCGAATACGGGCAACTCAGGAATGTTCATCATCATCTCGGTCGCGGTCGCGTTGTTCGTGCTGCTCTTCGTGGTGCTGTTTCTCGCCAGCCGATACCGGCGATGCCCCTCCAACCGCATCCTGGTGATCTGGGGTACGGGGTCCAAGAACTCGGCCCAGTGCTACCACGGCGGCGGCAAGTTCGTCTGGCCCGTGATCCAGGACTACGCCTACATGTCGCTCGAGCCGCTGGTAATCGAGATCCCGCTCGAGGGGGCCCTGTCGCTCAACAACATCCGCGTGAATGTCCCGTCAACCTTCACGGTGGGTATCTCCAAGGATCCCGTGCTGATGAGCAACGCCGCCGAGCGTCTGCTGGGGCTCACGCCCGTGGCGATTCAGGAACAGGCGCAGGACATCATCCTGGGTCAGCTGCGTCTGGTCATCGCGACGCTCTCGATCGAGGAGATCAACAAGGACCGCGAGAAGTTCATGTCGCTGGTCAACGAGAATGTGGCCGAGGAAATCAACAAGATCGGCCTGCTGCTGATCAATGT
>DEXG01000033.1:0-1147 GCA_002364005.1 Phycisphaerales bacterium UBA3190 | reverse complement strand
AACATCCGCGACATCACCGACTCGTCGGGCTACATTGAGGCGATCGGTAAGCGTGCGGCTGCCGAGGCGATCAACCGGGCCAAGGTCGAGGTCGCCGAGCAGGAACGCGAGGGTTCCGTGGGCGAGGCGATGGCCGTGCGTGAACGCAATGTCCGCGTCGCCGAGGAACGCTCGCTGGCCGAGCAGGGTCAGAAGAACGCCGAGCAGCAGCAACGCATCGCCGTGGCCAAGTTCGAGGCCACCGCCGTCGAGGGCGAGGTCGAGTCGCGTCGCGATCAGGAGATCGCGATGGCTGAACGCGAGGCCGAAACCATCGCCGCCAAGAAGCGTGCCGAGCAGGAGCAACGCGTGCAGGTGGCCAGCGCCGAGGCGTTGGCGGTCGACGGCGAGAACACCTCGTCAGCCAAGGTCGCCGAGTCGAACGCCCAGCTGGCCGAGATCCGGGCCGAGGCCAGCCGACGCGCCGATGTCGCCGCCGCCGAGGCGAGGCAGAAGATCTTCACCGCCCAGCGCGAAGAGGAACTGGCCAAGCTCGCCAAAGAGAAGCTGGCCCCGCAGGAGATCGAGAAGAAGCGTGTCGAGATTGAAGCGGAAGCCGCAGCAGAGCGTGAACGGCGCGAAGCCCGAGGCGAAGCGGACGCGATCCTCGCCAAGTACGAGGCCGAGGCCAAGGGTATCCAGCAGGTGCTCGAAGCCAAGGCAGAGGGCTACCGCCAGCTTGTATTGGCCTGTGCCGAGAACCCGCAGGTGGCCCCGACCCTGCTCATGATCGAGCAGCTCCCCGAGCTGGTCGCCCAGCAGGTCAAGGCGGTCCAGAACCTCAAGATCGACAAGATCACCGTCTGGGACTCAGGCAGCGGCAAGGACGGCAAAAACGCCACCGCCGACTTCCTCTCGGGCATGATCGGGTCGCTCCCGCAGGTCCACGAGCTGGCCAAGCAGGCCGGCATCGATCTGCCCAGCGCCCTGGGCAAAGTCTTGGAGCACGAAGAGCCGACCCCGGTGTCTCGCCCGGCGACCGAAGCCGAAACGGACTGATCACCCGATCATTACAAGACACACGCCCCGGACAACCGGGGCGTTTTTTCTTGGGTTCTCCCCGTGTCGCCACGGGGAAAGTGATTGCAGGGTGCCACGGGTTGCTCCG
>DEXG01000038.1:43265-56602 GCA_002364005.1 Phycisphaerales bacterium UBA3190 | reverse complement strand
TCAGCGCACGGCTTGTCCGCCCGGGGGGCGGAGCAAGCCGTGGCACCCATACTTCCAAACACGCCCCCCCGGCCCCGGGTGGAGGCACGGGGGAACCCTGTCACACGGGGGTGGCGGTGTTCACACCGTGTCCCGCCTCAGCAGGAGACATCGAAGAATCGCTGGTTGCTCCCGCCCTGGCCGACCTTGAAGGTGATCGACTTGCCGCACTTGGTGCAGCGGGCCATGTATTTGGTCCCGTCGGCGTGGCGGTAGACCCGCTGGTACTGGCCCGAACAAACAAAGCGGATCCCCAGCCAGGGACGCACCTGATCGTGGGATTGGGGATGCTGGCTGACGGGCTCGGCGGGGCGTTTCGATGGGGTCGCGTGCAGACTCATGGCCTGTTCAGTATCGACCAAGCGCGTCCATCGTCTGAAGCGTGTACAATTCAGCATGGCCGGGATCCTGTCCATTCTGCCCGATCCACCCCCTGCGCCCGCCCCCATCGGTCTCATCGCAGGCGGGGGCGATCTGCCCATCTTCATCGCCAACGGGCTGCGAGCCATGGGCTACAGCGTCCACGGCATCGGCCTCCACGCCCAGTACGAGGACAACCTCCCCGAACTCTGCGACACCTTCTGCGATGTCGGCCTGCTCCGTATGCGCTCGTGGGGCAAGCGTTTACGCAAACAGGGCGTGCATCATGCCATCATGGTGGGTAAAGTGGACAAGGCCAAGCTCATGCACCAGCGATGGAAGCTCGTGCGTAACATCCCAGACTTCACCACGGCCGTCGCATGGTACAAGCACCTGCGGCACGACCGACGCTCACACGCCGTGCTCAAGGTGATCGCCGACGAAATGGACAACAACGGCGTCGCCCTCATCGACTCGACCTTCCCGATCATGGACCAGCTCTCCGAACCAGGCGTGATGACCTCGACCAAGCCCAGCGCCAACCAGCGCGCGGACATCGAGTTCGTGTGGCCACTGCTCACCGAACTCCTCCGCCTGGACATCGGCCAATCGCTCACCGTCCGCGACCGCGATGTCATCAGCGTCGAAGCCGTCGAAGGCACCGACCGCATGATCGAACGCACCGGCAACCTGTGCAAACGCGGCGGCTGGACACTCGTCAAGGGTGCCCGCGCCCAGCACGACCGGCGATCCGATGTCCCGACCGTGGGCATCCAGACCCTCGAGAACCTCCACAAGCACGGCGGCAGTTGTTTGGCCATCGCAGCCGGCGATGTGATCATGCTCGACCGATTCGCGATGCTTGAGCGGGCCGACGAACTGGGGATCTCGATCGTGGGCGTCCCGGTGTCGCACGCACCGGTCCCCCCGAGCGACGCGCCGACGATGACCCCGGCCCACTTCGAGCGTGCCTTCACGCCCAACGCATCCGAGTCGCCCGAACCCGCGACGCGATCCGACGATGACTGAGCCCATCGAACCCCAACCATCTGACGCGGCCCCCGAGCCCACATTCGTGTCACGGGGCGGGCTCAAGCTCCACCGCGCCCTGACCGAACTCCCATTCGACCCCACAGGCATGCTCTGCGCCGACTTCGGGTGCAGCACGGGGGGGTTCACCGATTGCCTGCTCCAGCACGGGGCAAAGCATGTGCACAGCATCGACACCGCCTACGGCGAGTTCGCCTGGAAACTCCGCACCGACGATCGTGTCACCATCCACGAACGCTCCAACGCCCTGCACCTCGACCCGCCGCAGGAAGTGGTTGACGCGGGCGGGATTGATCTGGGTGTGATCGATCTCGGTTGGACCAAGCAGGCACGGGCGCTTGATGCCGCCGCCAAATGGCTCAGGCCCGGCGGGCACATCATCTCGCTCGTCAAGCCGCACTACGAGGCCGACAAAGCCGACCTGGGCGAGGGCGGTCTGCTGGATCCGGAGTACGCCCAGGAGGTCGCCGAGCGGGTGCGTGATTCGCTGCCCGAGTTGGGCTACGCCGTGCACGGCTGGGTCAAGAGCCCGGTGCTGGGCGGGGCCGTGGGCAAGAAGCGGAAGAAGAAGGGCAAGGGGAACCCGGAGTGGCTGGTGCTGGTGACGAGCGACTGGTCAATCGAGAACCCACCGAAGCGGTAGCTCATCTTGTTCCTCCCTGCGCCCCGCGGGGAGGTGCCGAGCTTGCGAGGCGGAGGGGTCTTCAGTGCCCCCCACGAGTTCCAAGACCCCTCCGTCACGCGAAGACGCGTGCCACCTCCCCGCGGGGCGCGGGGAGGCAAGGATTGCGATTCTGAGTCATTGGACTTGAACCGGGTGCCACGGGTTGCTCCGCCCAGCGGGCGGACAACCCGTGTGGTGCCTTTGTCGGGGGCTTTGGAAAGAGGCACACCCAGGTCGGTCCTTGGCGCACGGCTTGTCCGCCTGTGGCGGAGCAAGCCGTGGCACCCAGTTGTTCTGTCCCCGTTGGTTTGGCGGAGGGGGAGGCGAGGGACATGCAGAAAACGAAACAAGGCACGCTACCCGAAGCGGGGAGCGTGCCTTGGCTTGATGTTTGGGGTGAACGGGTTTTTACGCCGCCCGCAGATACCGCTTGCTCGTCAGCGACCTGAGCATCCGTGCCTTGTCGCCCTGGCGGTCGTAGCGGGTGATGGCCATCGCCATCTTGCTCGGGCCGGGCTCGTCGAGATCGCACCAGATCACATTGCCCGTGACGAACACGCAGTGGTCAAGGCCCGCGTCGTCGCAGTTGCTGGGCAGTTCGATCCGCATCGTGATGGTCGAACCCAGCTCGATCGGGTGATCCAGCTCGAAGCGGATCCCACCCTCCGAGATGTCGTACACATGCCCCTCACGGGTGAACGCACGCTCCTTGGGGTGCAGACGCACCGAAGCGGCGGTGTAGCCCGGCTGGAGCAGAAAGCGTTCATGGATTCGACGGTTCACACGCGGCTGGCTGGGCATATCAGGGCTCCTGGGGTGGCGTAGACCCATGCCTTATCGGCCTGTCTTCTCTGCGACTTCAGTCCCAACCACCCACGGGGCGCAATATCCGCAGTCGCAACGACCTACCATCGTCCATGTTCATCGATCGTGCACGCATCATGGTCTTCGCCGGCAAGGGCGGCGACGGCAAAGTCTCCTTCAAACGCGCCAAAGGCATGCCCAAGGGCGGACCAAACGGCGGCGACGGCGGGAAGGGCGGCGATGTCATCCTCCGCGTCGATGAGGGCCTCAACACCCTCGTCGACTTCCGAGGCATCTACGAATGGAAAGCCGAGCCCGGCGAGGGCGGCGGCAAGAAGCAGTGCACCGGCGGCGCAGGCAACGACCTCGTCGTTCGCGTCCCAGCGGGCACCGTCGTTTACAACGAGGAAACCGGCGAAGAGATCGTCGACCTCGGCCCCGGCGACGAGATCATCATCGCCCACGGCGGCAAGGGCGGGTTCGGCAACGAGCACTTCAAGAGTGCCGTCAACCAGACACCCCGCAAGGCCACCCCGGGCGAGCCCGGCGAAGAGTTGGCGCTGAAGCTCGAACTCAAGGTCATCGCCGAGGTCGGGCTGGTTGGCCTGCCCAACGCCGGCAAGAGCACTTTCCTCAAATCGGTCTCCCGCGCCGATCCCAAGATCGCAGACTACCCGTTCACGACGCTCTCGCCGCAGCTGGGCATCGCCTCGCTCGACCAGTCCCGCCGACTCGTGATCGCCGACATCCCGGGTCTGATCGAGGGTGCCTCGGGCGGTGCGGGTCTCGGGCACTCGTTCCTGCGTCATATCGAACGCACCCGCATCATCATCCATGTGCTCGATGTCGCACCCGACAACGGGCTGACCCCGGCAGAGAACTACCGGGCGATCCGCGAGGAGCTGATGGGCTACTCGTCCGAACTGGCCGAGAAGCCCGAGATGATCGCGCTCAACAAGCTCGACCTCATGACCGACGAAGACCAGCAGGAAGCCATGGACACCATGCGCACCGAGCTGCAACTCGACGCGGCAACCGAGATCTACCCGATCAGCGGCGCCACCGGCATCGGCTGCCCCGCACTCCTCGAAGCCGCCTACAACATGCTCCACCGCGGCAAGGTGCAGTCGGGCTGGTAAGCCCCCCACCGAGTCGATCTACACCTCATCTCCCCCCACCACCCAACCCCCTACGGGGTTGACGGTGTTGACAAAGTGTGCCTCCCCGCGATCCGCCTCTGGCGGACGAGGGAGGTGGTCCGCCGAAGGCGGATCGGAGGGGTGTCTTCTGAGAAGTTCGTATGAGGATGATTATCCAACAGGGTGCCACGGGTTGCTCCGCCGATAGGCGGACAACCCGTGCATCGCCTTTGTCGTGGACTTATAAAGAGAATCGCCCCAAGTCGGTCCTCAGCGCACGGCTTGTCCGCCCGGGGGGCGGAGCAAGCCGTGGCACCCATACTTCCAAACTCGCCTCCCCCCGCCATGGGGAGACCCCCTTCCTTCACCTCGCCATACCATCCCCCCATGCCCGACCGCCCCTGGACAGATGAATACACCCTCCTCTGCGAGAAGTGCGGGTATGTGATCGAAGGCCTCGATCAATCCGGCAACTGCCCCGAGTGTGGCAAGCCCATCGCCGAGAGCCTGCCCGAGCGGCGTGTCGGCACACCCTGGCAGCAGTCGCCGGGCGTGAAATCACTGCTGGCGACATGGTGGATGACGCTGCGGCATCCGCTGCGGACGCTGGATGTGATGCACTTGAAGGAACGCACAACCAGTGGTCTCACCGCAAGGACACTGCTGATTTCAAGCAGCTGTATGTACTTGGTGCTCCTCCTCATTGAACTTATCAATCCGTATTCCTCACTGAGCGTGATTGGAATTGCGATTCTGGGCGCAGTGGGTGTGATTATTCTGATTACGGTTTTTGTCATCTTCACGGAAATCGAACTCTCTGGGCTCAGGATTATCAGCAAATCTCGCGGCTTCAGAGTGACCGAACCGATCGCATATCAAATCGTGAGCCATGGGAGCGTGGGATGGGTTTGGTGCGGTTCGTTGCTGGCATCGAGCCTGTACTGCCTTGGACAATCAGTCATACATGGCATTGAAATGAATAAATACCCGAAGCTCCCATGGAGTGAGCGTCCCTATGTGACCGGATATACACTCTCAAACTACTACGACAATCTGACCGTGTTCTTCTTTCTGCTGAGTATTCTCGGCTTCCTCTTCTTCGAGACCTTCGCTTACCTCGGCCTCCGTCGGCTCAAGTACGCCAACCGCATGCGTCCGGAATCCCCATCGCAGGGTGCCACTACTCGCGTCGAAGACGCGCAGTAGTGTCTTCCGAACCCTCAAAGAGCACTACTGCGCCGCTTCGCGTCGAGTAGTGGCACCCGGATCTCAGAATCGAAACACAGCACGAACCAACCACCAAATCCACCCGTACGACCTAGAATCTCCCGATGAACCCCAGAAACCCAACCCGTCCTATCTTCGTCGGCGACCAACGCACCGGGATCGTCCAGATCGGTGGTGGAATCGCACCCGACCACCCCCTTGCACACGGGATTGGCCCCACCACCGCCGCCCCCGTCAGCGTGCAGACCATGACCGCGGGCTACACCCACGACATCGACAAGTGCGTCGCCGAGATCCACAAGCTCACCGCCGCCGGGGCCGACATCGTCCGCGTGGCCGTGCCCGAACGCAAGGACACCGAGGCGCTGCCCGAGATCCTCGCCCAGACCACCGTTCCGATCGTCGCCGATGTGCACTTCCACTTCAAGCGGGCGCTGGAAGCCGTCGAGGCTGGCGTGCACAAGATCCGCCTCAACCCGGGCAACATCACCGACCGGGCCCAGGTCGAGCAGGTCATCGACGCGTGCAAAGAACGAGGCATCCCGATCCGCGTGGGCGTGAACGAGGGCTCGATCATCGAGCGCAAGGACAAGCAGGCACGCGCCAAGGAACTCGGTGCCGTGTTCTCCGACCAGAAGCACGGCTACATGCTCTCGATCATGATCGCCAAGCTCGAGGAATACCTCGACATCTTCTACGAACGCGACTTCTACGACATCGCCATCAGCGCCAAGTCCATGGACGCCACCGTCGTCATCGACGCCTACACCGAGATCTCCAAGCGCTTCGCCCACCCGCTGCATCTGGGCGTCACCCACGCGGGCCCAAAAGAAACCGGCTGCATCCGCTCGGTCGTCGCGCTGGGCACCCTGATGGCCAACGGCATCGGCGACACCATCCGCATTTCCTACGCCAACGACCCGATCTACGAGGTCGAGGACGGGCTGGAACTGCTCTACTCGCTGGGGCTGCGTGAGCGCATCGGGGCCGAGCTGATCGCCTGCCCGACCTGCGGCCGCATCCAGGTCGATCTCTTCTCGCTCGTGCAGGAGGTCAACGAGAAACTCGAAGCCGAGATCCTTGTGCCGATGAAGGTCGCGGTGATGGGCTGCGTCGTCAACGGGCCCGGCGAGGCCGAGGGCGCCGATGTCGCGGTGTTCGCGGGCGATCGCAAGGGCATTATCTATGTCCAGGGCCAGAAGGTCGCGACCGTGGGCGAGGACGAGATCCTCGATCGCCTGCTGGCCGAGTGCAAGGACTTCCAAGAGCGGGTCCGCAGTGGCGAGGCCAAGCTGGGTGAGAAGAAGGTCGATATCGTGCCCCCGGACCCCGAAGGCGAGCTTGGCAGCGGCTGGGAGAAGATGGCCGCCCAGCGCATGGGACACACCCCGCTGACCATTGAAGGCCACTGAGACCCGATAAGAAATCATTTGGGGCTCATCTTCGGTTCGAATCTGAGCCATTCCGCTTGGATTCCCCCGCAAGCCGCTATATATTCAGTACTTGCATGCGCACGGGATACGCTCGTATGCGACATGATCGCTGAATAGACCCAAACCGGAAACCGGAGACCTGATTGATGAAACTTGCTCGAACTCTATTTGTAATGTGTGCCATGAGCTCGACTGTGCTTGCCGGCGATAACGGCTGCGTAGCAGATTTCAATGGTGATGGTGAACTGGACTTCTTCGATGTGTCCGAGTTCCTCATCGGGTTCAACAGCCAGGAACCGGTCAGCGACCTCAGCGGGGACGGGCAGTACAACTTCTTCGATGTCTCGATCTTCCTGACCTCCTTCGCCAGCGACTGCGCGTCGGTCGATACCGATGAGGACGGCATCCCCGACTTCGCCGAGACCAACGACGGCATCTTCCTCAACGAAAACGCCACGGGCACCGACCCGCTGAACCCCGACACCGACGGCGATGGCATCAACGACGGCGACGAGATCTTCGGCACCGACGACGGCCTCGACCTCCCCGCGATGGGTGCCAACCCGCTCCGCCACGACATCTTCGTCGAGATCGACTGGTACACTGGCACCGTTGAGGGTGAGTTCAGGGATTTCCGGCCCACCGAGAACGGTATCCAACGCATCATCGACGCCTACGCCAACGCACCTGTCGAAAACCCCTATGGCGGGGAACCCGGCATCGACATCCATATCGACTACGGCCAGGGTGGCCCATTCACCGGCGGGCAGCAGCTCCCCGGCGACCCGCCCGTGTTCATGACCTTCGACGGCGACTTCAATGTCGTCAAGACCTTCTTCTTCGATTCCAACCGCAAGGGCTATTTCCACTACGCGATCCATGCGAACCGTCACAGCTCTGCAGAG
Source organism: Phycisphaerales bacterium UBA3190 (assembly GCA_002364005.1). GTDB lineage: Bacteria > Planctomycetota > Phycisphaerae > Phycisphaerales > UBA1924 > UBA1924. Next base: position 48,981 of record DEXG01000038.1, on the reverse strand, counting down.
AACGGGTCCTCGGGCATCGCTGAGATCGACGGCGACGACTTCATGGTCACGCTCAATGGATTCAGCAGCGACTACAACATGTCGCAGACATTCGTCCACGAGATCGGGCACAACCTCGGGCTGCGCCACGGCGGGTTCGAGAACACCAACTGGAAGCCCAACTACAACTCGGTCATGAACTACCGCTTCCAGTTCCCCGGCATCGATGTCGACGGCGACAGCTTCGGCGATGGTGTGCTCGACTACTCCATCGGCTTCAACAGCGATATTGACGAAAACGATGTGAACGAGATCAACGGCCTCGGCGGGACCGCGGTCGATTTCAACGGCAACGGCATCCTCGATGTCTTCAACTACCCCGCGAACCTCAACTGCTTTGATGTTCTCGCCAACCCCTGCGGCGTCAGCGACGGCTGCGATGACGGCGTCTGCGAAGTGCTCAAGGACAACGACGACTGGTCCAACATCAACTGGAACCGCCTCAACGAGAGCAGCGACCGCAACCCCGAGCCGGTTGAGATCATCCACTGCGACAACGCACCCACGACCAAGTAAGCCCCATCGGCCCTCATCACTGACAGATTCTGACCCGCCCGGCGTGACAATCCGGGCGGGTTCTGCTAGATTCATGCACGCACGCGCAGGAGTCAGCACTTGGTCAGAATCAGGCACATCACGAGAGACGACCCACTCTACGAGCAGGAGGTGGCGCTGCGCACCGCGGTCCTGCTCACGCCCATCGGATACACATTCGAGGACTACCTCAAGCTGGCGCCGGGCAGGGAAGAGCAGTGCGAGCACTTCGTCGCCGTCATCGACCACCCCAGCGGCGAACGCGTCGTCGGGACCGCCACCCTCTTCATCAGCGACGACGACAATGGCGAGAAGATCGGCAAAGTGCAGCAGGTCTGTGTGGACCCGCAGCGACAAGGCGAGGGCATCGGGCGGAAGCTCATGATCGCCATCGAAGCACGCGGCTTCGGCGAACTGGCCCTCTCGAGTCTCTACTGCCATGCTCAGCTCGAAGCGATGCCCTTCTATGGGCGGCTCGGCTGGTCGAGCGATGACAAGGTCTTTCTCGAAGCGGGGATCGAACACAAGAAAATGTTCATCGCCGCCCCGAAGCCCGCCGAAACCGAGTGAGAAGCCCACAAAATCAGCAAGAACCCACCCTGAATCTGGTGTTTTTGCCGGTTTCGATCGCACAAGCCCCTCGCATCGGGCATAATTCAGCGTCATGACCGAGCCGCAGTCACATTCCGAGCACCAGATTGATGCCGAGCAGCTTCGGCAGATCTTCGCCCAGCACGGGCTGCGCACCACGCGTCAGCGTGAATCGGTCTACCGCGCCCTCTGCGCCTGCGGCGAGCACCCCACCGCCGAGCAACTGCTGGCGCTGGTCCACCAGATCGACCCCGAGGTCAGCCAGGCAACCGTCTACAACACCCTCGACACGCTCGTCGAATGTGGCCTCGCCAACCGGATCCCATCGACCGTCAGCGGCGGCGCCTGCCGATACGATGCCGACACGGGTGAGCATGTGCACATGGTCCTCAAAGACGGGCGGATCCTCGATGTCCCCCTCGATCTCTCGCAGCGCCTCATCGACGCGGTGCCCACCGAACTGCTCGACGAGCTCTCCCAACGGCTGGGCGTGAGCTGCTCAGGTATCAAGATCGAACTCAGCGGCGGTTGAGCATCAGCGGGCCCAGAACGCTCATTTGATCGCCTCTTGCAACCGGTTCGGATCCATCAGCACCGCGATCGGGCTGTCGATCCCCGCCGAACGGGCATACACACGCACCGCCTGCATGTCACGCTGGCGCAGCTTCATGCGCCGTCCCAGGGCCCTGAACGCGTGCTCCTGGGGATGCGTGCGGGCATGGCGCTGGCGACGCAAGCCAAACCAGACCCCCACCCCAACGATCGGGACCGTGACCAGCAACCAACCGAGCGGCGCAGCGCTCGACAGCTGGTGTGCCTCTTGTGCCACGGGTTTGTGCAGCATGGTCGGCCCGGTCGCGTTCATGGGGCTCACTCCCATCGCCCCTGCTCGGCGCGGGAGGCGTCCAGCTGCGACCGAAGACGCAGCTCCCGTGTCAAGCGGTCAATGCAGGATGTCGCGCGTTCGCGAAGGCGTGGGTCATCATCGTTGGCCGCCAACTCTTCCAGGCGAGAAACGATCGGGCTCCAGCTGTGCCCCATCACCGTGCGGGTCCTCGATGAGAGCGATCGCTGTGCGGCCCATGTGCCGGCGAGTCGATGCGGGGGGCGTTCGTCGCCCAGCATGTCGATCAGCGCAGCGCAGGCGGCGCGTGCGTGCTCGCCGCCCGGCTGCGTGACCGATTGCCTGATCGCGCGATACACCGCGCTGGCCCGTACCCGATGATGGTGGTCGTCTTTGAGCTCCAAGAGCCGATCGCTGCTGAGCGGGACGGTCTCAACCGCATTGGAACGCGTTCGCGGGTCGATGTCGCTGAGGGCTTCACTCAGCGTGTACCGGGCTGCGTTGGAATCAACACGCCCCAACGCCGCGACCGCGCTGGCCCGGGCTCGCGCGTCGCCCCGTGCATCCTGCACGATCCCGATCAGATCGAGTTCAAAGCGTTGCTCGACCCCGAGCACCCGGATCAGCGTGATCATGTCGTTGCGTGTGTTCGGGTTCGAGAGCCGGTCACGCACCATGCGAGCGAACCCCGCCGGATCGGCCTGCATCAGCCGACGCGCCTGCAGACGCGATGCCGGCTGGTGCGGGTCGTCGATCGTCAGGCGTGCACGCTCTTCCGAGGCCACGCGACGCACATAGGCATGCGGCGAGCGTGTGTTCTGCACACTGAGTTTGAGCCGGGCACCACCCGAGGGCGAATGCGGGCGTGGTGCATCGGCCCCGGTGGTGGACCACCGGAGGGCGGCATGACGAGCGATACGCGCGTCGGTGTCGAAGAGGTAATCCTGGAGATCGAGCATCGGACACAGGGCGGCACCTGCGAATCGCACGCTGGGCGAATCATCAGCCAACGCGGGCTCAAGGCGGACACGCTGGCTGGCGTCGCTCTCGCCGATGAGAGCGCTCCACGCCATCAGACCAAGGCGTGCCGGCTCGCTCAGCGTATCCCACTGCGACGGTGCAGGGAGCATCGACCCATGCGCGTTCGACCGGACCCGACCGAGGCCGCTGAGCTTCGACGCTCTTGATGGACGCATCGCCAGATGCGCCCGGACCAGCACGATCTCGTGCTCGGTGCGTGACTCGGCGACACTTAGGCGATCCAGCGCCGCGGTGCTGATGGATGAGATGGTCAGCCATCGCAGCGCACGCTCACGCAGCAGCGGGCAGTCGGTCCGCTTGAGCACACTGCGCAGCGGCGCATGGCTCGGGTGATTGCGCTGACTGAGCAACCGACGCATGCGCGAACCCACCTCACGCTCGAGCGGTGTCGCCACCGCACGGTCCATCAGCAACAACGCGGCAATCAGCGGCGATCGGCACCGGTGGCTCGCGAACGACCACGCCGCATCGGCGATCGCGCTGTACAGCGTGCAGCGCTCGAGCGCAAGGACCGCGGGATCAGTGGGCAAACCCAGGTGAGGCGTTCGTGCGATCTTTGCGTACTCATCGCCCAGCAGCTCCGGCCGGAGATGATCGAGCAGTTTCAACGCCATGCGGAGCAGTGTCTCGTCGCACGCGCGTCGCACACGCTGCTCCTCGTCGCTCAGGAGCGACGCGACCACATTGCTCAGGCCAGGGTCGGCGGTGTCGTAGGCGATGGCAACCGCGGTCAGGCGTGCTTCCAAGCGGGGGTGGCGTGCAAGCTCACGCACCGCGCCCAGCCAGCGATCGCGCCCGAGGGCAACAGCAAGCGGGCGTACGCTGGGCGAGAGGTTGGACCATGCGTGGGCCAGGGCCATCAGCGCCTCGTCTGCATGACGCGAACGCCACCGACCCGGCAGGCGGGTGAGCAGCTCAACGGGCCCAGCTGCCTGCTGTTCCCGCGCTTGCTCGGCGGGCGTGTGCTGCTCGCGACTGGCCAACTCGATGAGCATGAGCGCCATGGAATCCCGCTGGTCAGCGCTGGCGCTGGGCAACGCTTCGCCGAGCGCCACGATGCGATCACGCGTACGCAGCTTGGCGGCATGCTCCAGCGGCGACGAGATGTGTTTGACAGGCAAGCTCATGTTCGGATGATGTTCGGCCCATGGGATATTTGGCTCAATTGTATCGACTTTCCCAACAGGTTGTGGATTGTGTGTGGAGAAATCTGATATGTTGTGTGTCAGTTTGAGAAACTGTTCCATCATGAGACAGTTTCGTAAATTGAGCTTGGGGAAAAGGTGTTCGTCCCATAAGCTTCCTCTTTCGTCGATTTTTCGTCTTCCACACGAAAAATCGGGTCTCGCGGGGCGATCCGTCGCCTCCGCATCTCCACACTGAACATCCCGGCATGGGAAGGAATCCATGACCCAAATCAAACCCGCACACCTGCCCGGCACATGCCTGCAGTCTTACCAAACCGTTTTGTATTCCCGTCCGCTTCACCCAGAGCTGTTTGGTGTTATTGATCGTCGCAGCGTGACCTTTGGACCATATCAGTTCGAGTCGTGGCTGATGGAGGGGCGCCACATGTGCCGCTTCGAGATCAGCGGCGCCTGCGCTTGCGAATGCGTCAGCGAATCGACCAGCGGCCTGCCCGACACGGGCATCGTTGAATCGATCCTCTGTGCCGGCGAACGCGAGTTCGAGCACCGCTTCGCCCGATCCGAGCTCAACTACATGACCAGCGTCCAAACCGAGCAGCTCACCAGCAACCTGTACCTCTCAACCTTCGATGAGCTCGACGAGTTCGCCCGCGAGGACAGCTCGATGGTACATCGCTGGGACGACGAGATCGGCCCGTGCATGAGCATCCTGGCGCATCAGCGATACGCCAAGGAAGTCCATGTCCAGAGCTACCACCTCATCGCCCGCGAGGGGCTGGTGCTCCGCACCCAGTCGCTCTTTGAGCATCTCTGAACCAAACACCGTACCCCTCTCTGGACCCGGTTCTGCCGGGTTTTTTTGTGCCTGTGCTGGGGCATCGCTTGGGGATGGCCGATGGACGGGCTATGCTCCTTGCGATGAACGATTTATGCACATATCGGCAGTCTGGCGCGGGCCTGGAGGAGATCCAGAGCCGCCGAATTATGCTGCCCCGCTGAGGGGCGGGTGATCTGATCACCCTTGCCGACCTCGCGGGGCGAAATCGAGCGACTGATGCTCGGTGCGATACGCGTTCATCCCCACTTCAATCGATTGAATACGATCCCTGACGATCACATGGCGGCGGTGTCGTTGACGACCCGCCCCGACCAGGAGCAACCAGACGATGTCTGACACCACGACCGAGACCAAATCCGAATCAGGCCCAAACTACAAGAAGACGGTGAACCTCCCCAAAACCGGGTTCCCGATGAAGGCCAACCTGATCCAGAACGAGCCCGCGTCGCTCAAACGCTGGGACAAGCTCGACGACAAGGCCGGGCTCTACAAGGCCATGCGCAACAAAGCACAGGGCTTCGACAAGAAGTTCGTCTTCCACGACGGCCCGCCCTACGCCAACGGCAACCTGCACATCGGCCACGCGCTCAACAAGATCCTCAAGGACGTGATCGTGCGCGCCCAGCAGATGATGGGCAAAAACGCCAACTACGTGCCCGGCTGGGATTGCCACGGCCTGCC
>DEXG01000038.1:42976-43185 GCA_002364005.1 Phycisphaerales bacterium UBA3190 | reverse complement strand
GACGGCCCGCCCTACGCCAACGGGTCGATCCACCTCGGGCACCTGATGAACAAGTGCCTCAAGGACTTCGTCGTGCGCTCCAAGTTCATGGGCGGCTACAACACCGGCTTCGTCCCGGGCTGGGACTGTCACGGGCTGCCCATCGAGCACAAGGTCATGACCGACCTCGTCGAGTCCGGCAAAGCCGCCAAGCTCGACACGCTCGATGA
>DEXG01000038.1:42142-42772 GCA_002364005.1 Phycisphaerales bacterium UBA3190 | reverse complement strand
GACACCCGGCGCATGGCGGTCCGCAAGGAGTGCAAGACCTACGCGAGCAAGCAGGTCAAGCTCCAGACCGGTCAGATGCAGCGCCTGCTGACCGTCGCCGACTACGAGAACCCGTACCTGACCATGGTCCCCCGATACGAGGGAGCCGTGCTCGATGTGCTCGCAGGGCTCTGCAAGCAGGGGCTCGTGTATAAGGCGCTCAAGCCCGTGCACTGGTCGGTGGCCAACGAGACGGCGCTGGCCGATGCGGAACTGGAATACCAGGACCGCGAGGACCTGTCGGTCTATGTCGACTTTGAAGCCGCCGATGCCGGCGCAGTCTACGACGCGTTTGGGCTCAGCGAGGATGACCGCCCCGGCGCAACCCCGAGCTTCATGATCTGGACGACCACCCCGTGGACGCTCCCTGCGAACCTGGCCATCGCGGTCCACGAAAAGTTCGAGTACGCCCTGGTGCGGGTCGATGGCAACATCACCGTCATGGCGGTCGAGCTGGTCGAGAAGGTATGCAAGGCGGCCAAGGCCGAGGATGTGCAGACGCTTGCAACCACGACGGGTGACAAGTTCGTCGGGCTGCGCTACAAGCACCCGTTCCGCGACGAGGCCCCCACCCCGATCAACGAACCCGAC
>DEXG01000038.1:41145-41946 GCA_002364005.1 Phycisphaerales bacterium UBA3190 | reverse complement strand
CGGCACCGGCCTGGTCCACACCGCGCCCGGTCACGGTGCGGACGACTACCAGACCGGCCTGCGCGTCGGGCTCCCCGTCTACTGCCCGGTCAAGGGCGATGGCACCTACGACGAGACCGTCCCCGAATGGCTCGCCGGCAAGTCAATCTGGAAGGCCAACGACGAGGTCGCCAAGCACCTGACCGATTCGGGGCACATGTTCTACGCCCACAAGTTCATGCACTCCTACCCCCACGACTGGCGCAGCAAGACACCGGTGATCTTCCGCTGCACCGAGCAGTGGTTCGTCGATGTCAACAAGCCCACCAAGCGCGACGGCAAGGGCCTGCGTGAGATGGCCCTGGCCGCGACGCAGGACGGCGGCACGGTCAACTTCGTGCCCGCCTGGGGCCGCAATCGCATGCGGGGCATGCTCGACTCCCGCCCCGACTGGTGCATCAGCCGTCAGCGTGCGTGGGGCCTGCCCATCCCGGCCTTCACCATGCCCGACGACAGCGCGTTCATGACCGAGATGTCCGCCCAGTGCGTCGCGGACCTCGTCCGCGCCAAGGGCTCCGATGCCTGGTTCACCATGTCGCCCGAGGAACTCCTCGCCGACTACGACGCCAGCGCCGACCCCGAAGCCCCCGCCGCCCTCAAGGACGGCTCCGTCACGATCAGCCAACTCCGCAAGGGCCAGGACATCCTCGATGTCTGGTTCGAATCGGGCTCGTCGTGGAACGCGGTCATGCGCGACCGGTCCGACGGCGAGGACTTCCCGATCGATCTGTACCTCGAGGGCTCCGACCAGCACCGCGGCTG
>DEXG01000038.1:38410-40956 GCA_002364005.1 Phycisphaerales bacterium UBA3190 | reverse complement strand
ACCAGCACCGCGGCTGGTTCCAGCTCTCGCTGCTCCCCTCATTGGGTGTGATGGGCGAGCCCGCCTTCCGTACCCTGCTCACCCACGGGTTCATGGTCGACAAGGACGGCAAGAAGCTCTCCAAGTCCAAGGGCGCCGCCCTCAAGGACCTCTTCGATCGCTACGGCGCCGATGTCCTCCGCTGGTGGGTCTGCTCGCTCGCCTATGAGAACGATGTGAAGGTGGACGAAGAGTTCTTCAAGCTCGCCGGGGACAACTACCGCAAGATCCGCAACACCATGCGATTCCTGCTGAGCAACCTGAGCGACTACACACCCGACGACTCGATCAGCTTCCCCCCCACCTCGCTCGAGGCATGGGTGCTGGGCGAGTTCGAGCAGACGCGTGCCAAAGTCGTCGACGCGTACAACAGCTACGCCTTCCACGAGGTGCACAAGCTGCTCTACAACTTCTGCAACACCACCCTCTCGGGCGAGTACCTCTCAGCCGTCAAGGACCGCCTGTACTGCGACGCGATCGATTCCGAGCGTCGCCGCCGCGCCCAGCAGGCGATGTTCATGATGTGCGACGGCATCTGCAAGCTGCTGGCCCCGGTCATGTGCCACACGGCCGACGAGGCCTATCGCGTATTGCACGCCATCGACCCCAAGGACACCGACAACTGCGTGCACCTGACCGGATTCCCCGATACGCTCGATGTGCAGCCCGATGCGGCGTGGTCCGACGCGCTCAAGGTGCTCGACGATGCGATGCGGGCGCTGGAACATGCCCGCGCCGACAAGGGCATCGATAACCCGCTCGACGCGGGGCTGCTGCTGCCCGACCCCGAGGGCGTGCTCGCCAAGTTTGAAGCGGTCGATCTGGCCGACTACTGCGGCGTCTCCCGCGTGACACTCAAGGCCTCGGGCGAGATCGAAGTCACCGACCTGAGCGACGAGCCCCGGTGCCAACGCTCATGGAAACGCGACGGGACGGTCAAGCAGCGCAGCGACGGCGGCATGCTCAGCGACCGCGACGCCGCGGCCCTGGGGGTCTGATAACCCCGGCAGCCCGTCGGGTTATGCCGTGTTGATCAAACGCAACACGCCGGGGGTGCGCAACTCGCACTCCCGGCGTTTTTCTGCGCCCCAAAGAGCCAAACAGGGTCGATCATGGTGTTGATGAGCACCAACCCAGACAACCCGACAAACAACCCGCACGGCGATAAGCCCCGTTCGAGCCCGGCACCTGAGCAGCGTCGCGTCCGCCCCCCGGGCGTACACGATGTCCGTGATCCATCAGCAAGCCCCGCGGCCGCCGACCAGCTCACCGTGCTGGCCCACGACCTGAGCAACATGCTCGACGGGTCCATGCGATGGCTCTCGCTCGCCGCGGCCGCCATGCCCGAGGGCCAGCGGAACCACACCAGCGACGACCTCACCAAGGCACGCGAGCAGATCGGCACGGTGCTCTCCACGCTCGAACGCATGAGCGGCATGGTCAATGCGGCTATGCGTTCACGCTCGGTCCCCATCGGCTCGCCCATCCTGGGCGTCTCCGAAGCGGTGAACATCGCCATCGCGATCGACCACGCGGTCGATGTCGTCCGACCGATGGCCAGCGCCGCCGGCGCGAGCATCACCGTCCGCATCGACCCCCGCGCCGGACGCCTGCCCGCGGGCCCGCTCTATACCGTGGTGCTCAACGGACTCTTCAACGCGGTGCAATCGATCGGATCGGCCATCTCCGCCGATGCCCTGAACCCCGGCGGACAGATCGAGGTCGTCGCACGCGTCGATCCCAAACGCGAAGAAGCCGTCATCGAGATCCTCGACGACGGCGTCGGGCTCGACCGCTGCGTCCGCAACAACCAGGCCTTCAAGCACGGCGTGAGCACAAAGAGCGATCACACGGGCATCGGGCTCTCCATGTCCCATCAGATCGTCGAGCAGCTTGAGGGCATCATCACCCTCACCCAGCGTGAAGACCGCCAGAGCGCCACGCGCCCTGGCGCGGTGCTCCGCGTGTGTGTTCCGATCCAACGCGATGACATCTCGGATCTGGAGATCGGCTGAGCATGGCAGATCGCACCCGTATTCTGGTCATCGACGACGACGCGATCGTGGCCGATTCGCTCGCCGAGTTCTTTCAGAGCGGCGGGGCCAACGCGCACGCGGTCTATTCACCTAGCGGCGCGTTGAACGAACTCAAGCGGGCCGACGACGCGGGGCTGGGCTATCAGGTCGTCCTGTGCGACATCAACCTCCCCGAAATGGGCGGGCTGGACCTGCTGCGCGAGATCGTCCGCCAGCACACGCAGGCCGCGGTCATCATGCTCACGGGCTACGGCACGATCGAAACCGCCGTGCAGGCCCTGCGACTCGGAGCCGTCGACTTCCTCACCAAGCCCATCGTCGATGAAGAACTCCGCATCTCGCTGGAACGCGCCCTGCGCCAGTACGAACTCAAGCGCGAGAACACGACGATGAAGTCACGCCTGGAGCACAGCTTCGGGCTGGCCAACATGGTCGGCAGCGACCATCGCATGGAAAAGATCTACGAGACGG
>DEXG01000038.1:37953-38253 GCA_002364005.1 Phycisphaerales bacterium UBA3190 | reverse complement strand
ATGGAAAAGATCTACGAGACGGTCCATGCCGTCGCCAGCTCACGCACCACCGTGCTCATGACCGGCGAATCGGGCGTCGGCAAAAGCATGATCGCCAAGGCGATCCATCAGGAATCCAACCGCGGCGCCAAGCCCTATGTCGAGCTCGCCTGCGGCTCGATCCCCGAGACGCTGCTCGAGAGCGAGCTCTTCGGCCATGTCAAGGGTGCCTTCACCGGGGCCCACGCCGACAAGGCCGGCAAGTTCCTGGCCGCCGACGGGGGCACGCTCTTCCTCGACGAAATCAACAGCGCCTCGCCC
>DEXG01000038.1:19885-37743 GCA_002364005.1 Phycisphaerales bacterium UBA3190 | reverse complement strand
TGCTTCGGGTGCTGCAGGAACGCAAGTTCGAGCCCGTTGGTTCCAACGAGACCATCGAGGTCGATGTGCGGGTCATCCTCGCGAGCAATCAGGACCTTGAAAAACTCGTCGCCGACGGGTCGTTCCGCCAGGACCTCTACTACCGCATCAATGTCGTGAAGATCGAGATGCCCCCGCTCCGCGAGCGCGTGGGTGACATCGCGATGCTCGCCGAGCACTTCCTGCTCCAGCAGGGTGATGAGCTTGGCCGCCAGTTCTCGGGCTTCACGCCCGAGGCACTCGATGCCCTGCGCCGCTACGACTACCCGGGCAATGTCCGCGAGCTGAGCAACATCGTCGAACGCGCAGCCGTGCTTTCCAAGAACCAGACGATCGAGCTCGTCGACCTGCCGTCGCATGTCCTGAGCAACGAGGACTCCCCGCTGTCAATCTCGCCCTCCGTTTCAACGCAGGACGAATGGGTCCCAATGACGCTCAGCGACGCGATGATGCGCCCCGAGCGGGACATCATCGTCAGGGCGCTGGAAGCCAATGAGTGGAACCGACAGCAGACCGCCGAGGTGCTCGGGATCAACCGCACCACGCTGTATAAAAAGATGAAGCAGCTGGGCATCGACCCCGAAGATCACGCGCAGGCAGGCTGAAGGATCAGTTTCTTCGCCCATATGCGCGATTACGCTGGGCCTTATGCAGATCACGCGGCTCTAGCTGCTCGGGGTCAATCACCTCAAGCCACTTCCCCTTCTGATCGAGCACCGGGTCCTGCTCGGTGTGCAGCCCCACCAGATTCATTATGCCCGGCCCAAAGCTGTCCCGGGGCCACGACACCGCCTTGTCGGCGCTGATGCCCCAGAAGGTCGTCCACGCCCCGGCGTGCTTGCCCAGCGAGGCCCCGCCGCCACAACGCCACAGATCGCTCCCATCGCCCGCGTCGATGTTGCAGTACAGGTTCGCGTGGTTGGCCCGCTTGTGATGATCGAGCGAGAGGTTCACCCCCGAGCCGTTCTTGATCACATTGCCAGCGCTCAGCCGGGTCATGGTGATGTCATGGATAAAGTGCGTCTTGAAGGCGAAGTTCATGAGCAGGTTGTCCAGCCCCATCGTCACGCCATGATGCCCCTGTGTGCCCCTGTTGGGCTTGCGTGATGAGAGCACGGTAAGCCCGTCGATCGTCCCCTGCACACCGGTGAAGAAGATGGCGCTGTCGCAGTCCTTGATCTTCACATCCCGCACCCAGCAATCGCTTGTGCCATTGAACGCGATGGCGTTGCGCCCCAGCTCGCTGAAGTGCCCCTCATACGGGACGCTCTCGAACGAGATCGTCATCCCCTCGATGCCCACATCGTGCACCCGTGGCTCAAAGGCGCGAACCGTTGGCGACCACTCCGGACGCACATCCCACCGAAGCGGGCGGTTCAGCGTGATCGTCTTCCCATCGATCGACACCACCTGCGCCACAAGCATGGGCTTGAGGTCACCTGTCAGCTTGCGCGTATCGCCCGGATCGTCGGCGTAGAGGTGCCCCATCAGCGTGCGTTCATCGTTGTCGGTCTGCTCGATGAGCACACGCTGGCCAGCGATGAATGTATTGGGATCATCGACGATGACCGTCCGATCGCCACGCCGGTTCGGGGCGGTGATCGCAACCCGAGGCGTGGATGCGTAGCCCCCCTTCACCCAGAAGAACCCGCCCGACCACGAGTAGTTCGAGGTCGGGCTCCCCGATGTCGTCGCCCCCATATTCGGGCGAACACCTTCGAGCGTCGCGGTGACATGCACGATCGTGGCCCCGGACCCAGCACCACGGAGCACGAGGTTGGGCTTCTGGATCCAGATGATATCGCTGATCTCGTAGAGCCCAGCCGGGATCTCAATCACACCCGAATCGGTCTCCGCGATCGCACGCTTGAACGCCTCGGTGTCATCAACCCCATCGTGGGGCTTGGCACCAAAGTCCGCGACCGACGCGACCGTTTCCCGCACCTGCGGCGGCTGTGCACCAAATCGGTACCCGGCGTAGGCAAAGTTCGGCAGCCGACCGTGCGGATCGTACAACTCCCCTTGCTCGCCCCACAGCGTTGAATACACCTGCCCCGGTGCGTGTGCTGAAACCAGACCAAGCATCGCCGCAAGCAGCAGATGCCAGTTCATTCGAAGGATCATGTTGCGCATAAGTCAGCCCTTGATTCGTCCAACGAGATTCCCCGCCTTGACCTCGACACCCTTGAGGATCGAGCTGAGCATGTCCTTGTTGGGCGCATACTCCTTGGCGGTCTGCATCGTGATCCATTCCTTGTTCACCAGCTCGGCAAAGTAGTGCGTGAACAGGACCATCCCGTCCTCGCGGCTGCTGGCGATCACCGAGGGCAGATCCGAATCACGCTCGTCGCGGATCAGCTCCCGCACCGTAGGAGAAGTCAGCAGCACCTCCACCGCCGGGACCACCTTGGTCCCGATCTGCCCCTCATTGGCCGGCACCAGACGCTGGGCACAGATCGCCTTGAGCGTGCCCGCCAGCGAGTTGCGGACGAAGCTCCGCTCGTCCTGCGGGAAGAACTCGAGCATCCGACCGAACGCACCCATCGTGTCCGAGGTGTGCAGCGTCGCAAAGACCAGGTGCCCTGTTTCGGCGGCCTGGATCGCGCTGAGCACCGTCTCCTGGTCACGCATCTCACCAATGAAAATGACATCCGGGTCCTGACGCACGACATGACGCAGGGCCTCGTGGAAGTCCGTCACATCGATCCCGATCTCACGCTGCGAGATGATCGACTGCTTCGGCGTGAACCGGTACTCGACCGGGTCTTCGATCGTGATGATGTTCACCGCACGCTTCGCGTTGATCTCGTTGATCATGGCCGCGAGCGTCGAAGACTTCCCCGACCCCGTCACCCCGACCACGAGCACCAATCCATCACGCTCACGGTGGACGATGTCCGAATACACCTTGGGCAGGTGCAGATCTTCGTAACTGGGGATCTCCGCTTTCACACGCCGGATCGCCGCGTGGGTGTGGTTCCCCGAACGCAGCATGTTGATCCTGAACCGATCGCCGGGGCCGCCTTTGGGGTCTTCGATGTGCCAGGCGAAGTCGAGGTCGCCCGACTCTTCGTATTTGCGTTTCTGGACCTCGCTCAAAAGCGGGTCCAGCAGATGGTCGGCCTCGTCCTCAGTCACCGCATCCGCCTCGATCGGGCGAAGCTCGCCCCCGATGCGGTAGGTGGGCGGGATCCCAACCTTGATGTGAAGATCGGAAGCATCCAGCCGGGCCATTGAGCCCAGCAGTTTCTTGATGTTGAGCGCACCTCGGAGCATCGGGTCCCCTTTCGTGTTCGTGCGGCGATGATCGCAGTATAACCGATATCCATGTCCGCAAGAACCGCATTCTCAATCCCCAAACAGCCATACCACGCATTCATCCGCGATCAATCCTCGAAACCTGAGCCATCGCCAGACCCGGCCAGACCCGCCCCCCAGCAACCATCACAGTGAACCAACAGGCCCTAAACGCGACATAAAAAAATTTTTAGCAGCCGCCAGAGATTCCCCTGCTCCCCTCGATTCACGATCGAGCATAATCTAGCCCATGCGAATACTCGTGATCGAAGACAACCCGAAGATGGCCGGCGCGATTCAGAACGGTTTGAAATCCAACGGCTACGCGGTCGATGTCTCCCACAGCGGACACGACGGCGAGGACATGGCCGTCATCGAGCCATACGACCTGGTGATCCTCGACCTCATGCTCCCCGACCGCGACGGCGTGGATGTCTGCCGCAACCTGCGTCGCAGGTGCGTCGATACCCCCGTCCTCATGCTCACGGCCCTCTCAGGCACAGACGACAAAGTCGCGGGCCTGGACGCCGGAGCCGACGATTACCTGACCAAGCCCTTCGAGTTCGAGGAACTGCTCGCCCGGGTCCGCGCCCTGCTCCGCCGCGGCGAGGCCACCGAGGGACGCAACCTCGAATGCGACGACCTGACGCTCGACCTGTATACACGCATGGCCAAGCGGGGCGACAACGAGTTCGAGCTCTCAAACAAGGAGTTCGGCCTGCTCGAATACCTCATGCGCAACCCCAACCGCGTGCTCTCACGCACCCAGATCACCGAAAAGGTCTGGGACATGAACTACGAACCCGGCAGCAATGTGATCGATGTCTACATCTCCTCGCTCCGAAAGAAAGTCGACCGGGGCTACGAGCGTGAGCTGATCCACACCATCAAGGGCGCGGGCTACCGATTCGGCATCCTCGACTGATCATGCCCTATCGCATCTTCACACAGAACTCGCGAAGCCAACGCTTCTCCATGCGTGCACGCCTCACGCTTTGGATGATGCTCATCGTGACAATCGTGCTCTGGGCGACATCGCTCATCTTCTGGCTCTACATGCGTGAGTCGGTCAATGATGTCTATGTACGCACACAGCAGCAACTCTCAGCACAGATCGCCGCACAACTCGAAGAGATGCTCCCCGGCATCACCCGCGAAACCCTCATCGAGTTCGAGGACATCGCCCTCAGTTCCGTCAAGTTCGAATCCGTCATCCTCGATGTCTACACCATCGACGGGCGGCACGCCCTGGAGAACTCCGAAGCGGTCATCCCCGCCGAGATGCTCCCGCTCAGCACCGCGGCCGCCTCGAGCGAGCCAACTGTCATCGCGGATGACGAGATCCTGACACGCCTCAACGAGATCGAACAACTCGAAGACATGCACCAGGTCATGCTGGTCCCCATGCTCGGACAAGACGGGCACACCTACTTCCTCCTCTTCGCATCATCAAACCGATTCGGCAACAGCCAGGTCCAGCTGGTGTCCGATCTCCTGCGAACCGTCGCCCTGGTCTCCCCCCTGCTTGGGCTGATCTCGGGCTGGTTCATCTCAGGAATCGCCGTCGCCCCGATCTACCGCGCCCAGGAGCTGATCCAGCAGCTCAACCCCGTCGACTTCAATACCGAACGCGGCGAGCTGGAGACCACCAACGAAAGTGACGGCAGCGAGGTCGACGAGCTCTCGCTTGAAGTCGACGCCGCCCGCGAACGAATCCAAGCCGCCTTCGAGGCCCAGGAGCGCTTCCTGGCCAATGTGTCCCACGAAATCAAAACCCCCATCGCCGTCATGATGATCGAATCACAGACGCTCGACCTCGAAGGAATGCCCGAGGAAGTCGTACGGTTCACGCACTCCGTGACCGACGAAATGAAACGCCTCGGCGGGCTGGTCGAGAGCTTCCTGACACTCACCCGACTCCAGGACGGCCACGACCGATCCAGGGGACTGCGTGTCAGCGTCAACGAGTTCATCATGGACTCGATCGAGCACTGCTCCACCATGGCAGGACAGCAGCGGGTGCGTCTCCGCCCCCAGCTGCTCGCTGAAGAGCACGAGTTCGACACGGCGGTCCAGGGCGAACCCGAACTGCTCGTGACGATGCTCAACAACCTCATCCGCAACGCCATCCGCTTCTCCGGCGAGGACGGGGTAGTCAGCGTCACCGCCAGATACGACGAGGGCAAGGTCTACATCAGCGTGCAGGACGAAGGCCCCGGGATCCCCGAGGACCGGGTCGATCACATCTTTGACCGCTTCTCACAATCCGAGAAGGGGCGAAGACGAGGACGCGGCCACGGGCTCGGGCTCAGCATCGCCAAAGGCATCGCCGAACTCCACAGGGGCACCATCGTGGCCCGCAACACCGAACCCGGGTGTGAGTTCTGCATCACGCTGCCGACGGCAGCACCCGAAACCACCCCAGAACAAACACAGCCCTGATTTTCCTTGGCCATTCGGGAAGATCGCAAGATGAAAATGATTTCATCTGCGCTTTAACCACCGCTCACCTTCGATGCCAAAGGTCAGAGTGGAGGAATGTGTTTTATGCGAATTTACGCCCTGATCGCCGTATGTTTCATGGTCGCCCTGATGAGCGGACTGGCGTTATTCTGGTCGATGACCTCAAGAACACACGAACTCTGGCTCGACGGCCTCTTCATCCTGGCCCTCCTGCTCACGCTCGTCTTCCTCTTATCACTCATCAAACGCGCCGCATCGGACTCGCTCGTCTCATCCATATCAAAGGAAGAGCAGCAGGAGAAAGATGATCAGCGAAGCGCTTGCGAACAAAGCAACGAGTGAGACGCCGCAACGCGGACACAGTTAAAACAAAGATGATTTGAGATTCATGTTGCTGTAACTGGGGGTTCAGAACTCCACGCCAATATACAAGCGTGTGAGGGACGGGCCGCCAACTCGCACGATCGAACACAGATCGGCCCATTGAAAGGCAACAACATGAACCGCATGATTCAAAGCACCAAGCAGACACGCCCAGCACTGATCGCCAGCTCGGTCCTCGCCTTGGCACTCGCCGCCGGCAGCGCCACAGCCCTGAGCGGGCCGGAGCAAACAAAGCGCTCCACCACTTCCTCTACTGTCAACAATGACGCACGCCTGCTCCACTTCGCCCGCGCCGACACGCTCATCGGCAGCGACCTGATGAACAACGCATCAGACTCGATCGGCACCGTCAGCGATTTCATCATCGACCGCGGCTCCGGGAAGATCGAGTTCGCCGTCGTCAAGAGCGGCGATTTCCTCGGCATCGGTGGCGAATCGTTCGCACTGCCGTACAACGAGCTCCGCTACCACCCCACCACCACCGGCTTCCAGACCAACCTGAGCGAAGAACAGCTCCAACGCCGCACCGAGTTCATCCCCGAGAACTGGGAAGAACTCGACGACACCAGCTGGATGCAGACCGCCTCCGACTGGTTCTCGGGTGACGATGTCGACCACACCGAGGATTCAATCCAGGAAGCCGTCGCCAAGGGCGATCGTGAGGAAATCAGCGGCCGCATCACCAGGGTCCTCCGCAAGTCCTACAAGGGTGACCAGCAGGTCTTCGTCGTCGTCGAAGACGAGAACAACGAACAGCATACGCTGATCCTTGGCCCCTCCTGGTATGTGATGGGCATGGAAGACAACATCCAGCGTGATGACAAGGTCGAGTTCTCAGTCGTCGAGTACGACACCTACGCCATCGTGGCCGATGGCCAGGTCAACCGCAAGAGCGTCACATTCCGGGATAATGAGGGCAAGGGCGCCTGGGATACCCAGAGCACCGACAAGCCCAGCCGCTATGTGCTCCTCTCGGAAATCACCGGCATGCGTGCCGAGATGGTCGGCTCAACCGTCGGTGAGATCCAGACCGCACTCATCGAGGGCGGTTCGGGGCAGGTCGCCATGCTGGCACTGGATCCAAACGAGAACCTCTTCGGCCTGGGCGACGAGCTCTCCCTGATCCCTTGGGCGGCAACATCGATGTCGGTCAACGAAACGGTCATCATCGATGGCAACGATGCCAAGCTTGAGCGTGCATTCAAGATGCCCAGCGATGTGAGCACCCTGCGCACACCGTCATCGGTGAACCACGCCTACACCGTCTTCGGGCTCGACATGCCCAAGTTCAAGGCCCGCGACAACACCGCCGCCAATCAGTATGGCGACCGTGACCGCGACGCCAAGCACCACGGCGATGCCTGGTCGAAAGATTCGAAGCTCATCAACGCGATGCGCGACGGCGAGACTGTCGAGATCGAAGGCAAGTACAAGGGCATGGCCACGGAGACCATCGTCCAGGGCGCACCCGAAGCCCGCGTCCTCCTCGTGACCACCGGCTCGGGCACGCAGCGACTGATCGTCGCTCCCGCATGGTTCAGCGATCGTCAGAAACTCGACTTCGAGAACGGCGACACGCTCACGATCACGGCCAAGCGAGCCACGATCGACGGGCGCGAATGGCTGAGCGTCATCGACATCGACGATGGCGAGAACCAGTGGTCATTCTGGAATGACGACCACCCGATCTGGTCCAACTAAACCCGTTTCATCTCCCCCGAGCCCGGGCGAAAGCCCGGGCTGGGGCTTCGCACGACGCGGGACTTCATACGAAAGGACTTCACATGCATCACCAAAGCCACAACACAACCATCGTGCTCGATTCCAAAACAGCCGAACCGATCGGTATCCGCTACAGGGCCGACCACTCGACAGACCAGAGTCATACCAACCGGTCCGTTGGTGAACACGACGCAATCGACGGTGAGGTCCCGAAAAACTCGCCCGAGAGCCACCCGGCCCACCCGCAGCTCAAACCCAAGGCGCTCGTCCTCCTCATGATCTCGGTCCTCTTCGTCGTGATCATCGCGGCCATCGTCGTCGGGGCCTTCTGGGGATTTGCACCGGGCGCACTGGTCCTGGTCTTCGGCACGGGGCTCCTCTTCGTGGGCAACCCCGAGATCTGGGCCACAACCCAGCGTGCCAAGGAACGGGAACACACCGAAGACTGAGCCCATGCTCAGCATCGAATCACAGGGCCAACGATCGGCGCCCCGCATCAGCAAAGACCGATCGAACTCGATACGCATCCATTGAAAGGAAACAGACATGGCAACCATGACCAGCAACGAATCAAAGAACACAAAGCTCGATACCAACGAGAAGGGTGGGCTGCGATCAGGCATGACCGATGTCAAGAAAGACGCCCACGCCGTCAGGGAAGACCTCGAAGTCCTCAAGGAGGACACCGCACAGCTCGCCGCCCACGCGACCAGCCAGGCCGTCGAAGCCGTGAAGGTTGGTGCCAAATCAGCCAGCGAGGTCGCCGTGAGCAGCGGTGAGAAGCTCAAGCAGTACCACGGGACCATGACCGAACAGGTCAAGGCACGCCCGACCGCATCGGTGCTGCTCGCACTCGGTGCCGGCGTGATGATCGGCCGTGTCCTGGCAGCAACGAGGCGATAAATATGCTCTTCTGGAAAGCCAAAGAGATCCTCGAAGGCGGCGGTGAACTGCTCAAAGCCGAAGCCGAGCTGGCAGGTGCGCGTCTCAGACGCGCACTTGTCGGCTCCTTCATCGCCCTCCTGCTGGCACTGCTCGCGTTCACGGGCCTGCTCACCGTGCTCATCGGCACCGTCATCCTCCTGGCACCACCGCTGGGATGGGGCGGCGCGCTCCTCGCGGTCGGGGCAACCGTCATCGGGATGACCGCACTGGGCTGGGCGGTGTATGCCTTCTCATCGAACGGGGCAGCCCACCAGGCAGCCACCGGTTCAATCGCAGAGGCACCCGTCCCGCCCGAGGCCGAAGCCGCCCAAGCGAAAGAACGCATGGCCCAGGCCGTGCACGAGCAGAAACCAGAGAAGCCCGAATCTGAATCAGACCCCATCTCTGGGATCAAGGACGAGGCCATCGACCTGGCCATGCGCAACCCCGAGATCATCGGCGGCGTCGCACTGCTCGCCCTCTCAGTCGTCGGCCCCGGTCGCTCGCTCCGCATGATCAGCCGGGGCGTGGCAACCGCGAGTCTGGTCCGCAGCGCCGTTGAGGCATTCTCAGCAGACGCAGACGACAAGGATAATCAGCCGCCGGAAAAACCCCAGCCCACCGCATCAAGGCAGACCGGCGGACGATCGACCCCGCAAACCAACGGCGTTGCCAGCTAAGCGTCTCCCGACATCAATCGCACCTCAAGCGGGCACCACGCCCGCTTTTTCAATGCACGCTCCCCATCGACCGGGTATCACGCATGCATCCCGCCGATCAATCTTCGCTCGGGCCCGAGTTCGGACGACGCTTCGCAGGAAGCTCAAGATCCGCAAGCAGCGGCAGGTGATCCGAACCGATGTCTTCCAGTCGTTGCAGCCCAACAAGGCGGAACGCGTTCGACACCAGCACATGATCGATGGGGTAGCGGAGCAGGGGCAGCGACGCGGGGAAGGTGCTGAACATCCCCCGCCCCACCCTCGGGTCACGCAAGCCGCTGACCCGCTTGGCACGCATGGTGGTTCCGGACCAACCGACATCATTGAAATCGCCGCTCAGGATCCACTGGTGCCCGGGCTGCGATCGGACACGACTTGCGATGATGTCCAGCTCGATGTCCCGTTTCTTGCTCGAGTGACGCCCAGAGCCACGCCGCTTTGGCAAGCCCGGCGGCGGCGGATGGGTCACCACCAGACGCAAGCAGCCCCCATCGGGCAGACACAACTCGGCCCAGATCGAAGGACGATCATCGTCCACCAGGTAGCGCACCTCGCCCTGCTCGATCGGGAAGCGCGACAGCAGCACCATCCCGCGTCCGAGTTTCCGCAACGCCTTGACCATGTAGGGATACCGCTCTCGGTACCGCTCGATATCCTCGTCCCACTGCTCATCGGTCTCGACCATCGCCAGAATATGCGGCTGCATCTCCATCAACCGATCAATCGCACCGGCCCGATCGGCATTGGTGTAATCCACATTGGCCGTGATCAGCCGGATGCTCCCATCAACGGGAAGCTTGGGATCTCGGCGATCCCCATTGCCCGAAGCAAGCGTGGAACTCGGAACCTCGGGCTTGGTCAACGCAGTGAACTTGCCGGCCCAGTATGCTTGGACCACGGCGCTCGCGAGCAGGATCACCCCGGACACCCACACGACACTGCCCCAGCCATCGCCAGCCCCACCGCCAGACCATTCCACCCCGGTGATATAAACAAGCAGCCCGACCCCCAGCAGCACGAGTCCCAGGGTGAACATCTGCGCCCGCGGGAAATCACAGACCCGCAGGACCCAGCTCCGCCCGGGGATAAGCGACAACAGCGTGACCACGCTGACGCAGCCCACGAGAATCAACCACAGAATGATCAGGAACTGCTGCATGGCGGGCTGGCCTCCACTGGCCTCCAAAGGGGGAGCCGCATCATACGGCTGACGGGTGAGGATGCAGACATGAAAAAGATGACGGAGCGCCAACATTGGCATTCTCCGTCATCAGGGGACGATTGGATGTGGATCTCGTCATGCTTATGCCCGTGCATCTCGCATGTCACGGATCTGGTCGTGGCGCGACTTCACATTGGTGTACTGACTCTGCAGCACATCATTGACCGCGCTGCCCGCGGTCTCCTTGAGCGTGTCCTCATAGCGATGCTTGATCGCATCCTCGCCACGCTCGGCCTCAGCGAGGACCGCATGCTCGTCGCCCTGCTGCACGGTGCCGCGCAACCCGAGCCACCAGCGATGGACGGTGCCCTTGATCGTGCCGCTGTCCTCGGGGGTCTCCCCGTTGACCTGGATGATCGATCGCAGCTGTGCCGCGTTCTGCTCACGCTCGTTGGCGCACTGGCGGAACATGTTGGCGATATCGGTGTTCTCAACCTTATCGGCCGCGGTCCGGAACCCCTCCGAGCTATCGATGTTGATCTCGATCAGGTTCTGAATGCCACTGATGGTTTCGTTATTGAGTGTGCTGACGCTTTCCATGATGTGCTCCTTGAAATGGTGCTGTCTGTGTAATGTGAATGTTGAATCTGCGATCGCTTAGCCGTCGACGGCATCCTCGACCTCGTCGGCGGCATCGTCGATGGCATCGCCGGTGTTGTCGAAGGCGTCATCGACCGACTCGCCGGCCTCTTCAACGACGCCGTCGTTGCTGTCACAGCCGACCATCAGGAATGCTGGGGTCGTGGCGAAAGCGAGGGTGCCGAGCACGGCGAGCGCGTGCTTTGGAGATGGGCGTTTCATATGGTGTTCCTTTCAAGCGAAGTTTCAGAGTTGTACTGTGCGTTATCCGATGCGTGCCTCAGGCCGCTCAGACCCGTACCTTCGGACCATTGCCCCGGACCAGGCCCGCGATGAGCGAGAGCAGGAACAGAACGATAAAGACGAAGAAGAGGATCTTGGCGATCGATGCCGCACCGGCGGCGATGCCACCGAAACCGAAGATTGCGGCGATGATGGCGACGATGAAGAATGTGACTGCCCAACCAAGCATGACTATGTCCTTTCTGTGCGGGTTTCCGCTGAGTGTTTCTGGGCAGCACGCCTTCGTCCTGCCCCGTGTTGTTCATGTATATATTCGTGTGCGTGTGTGACACGCCGATGATTGCTGTGTGAACTTCAGTTCATTTTGAAGTTCACCTGATCCACGCGGATCAGTCCTTCGCGTCACTGGCGGTGTCCGAGATCGCGTCGCCAGCCGCTTCGATGTCATTGCCAGCACCCTCGACGGTGTTGCAGGCGCCGAGCATCATGGTGCAGCCCGCGAGTACGAGTGCGCAGATGCCGGTGATGGCGCGGGCGTTGTGCTTGTTTTTTTCTGTCTTCATGGTGTGTACCCCTTTTCAGGTTTTGCCCTCGGGCTGATTCCCTTGGGTCGTTGTACACATATTGGCGTCGCACTATGGAGCCAGGATAAAGCGTAGATGAAAGTGCATTTATCTTGTGCGCATCACAAAGAACCGCCGCCTGACAGAAACGGCGGCGGCTGGCAATCAACCTGTACAACGCAATGAGTTGAACGAAATCAGCAGCGAGTCTCGCACACCACAGATAACACGCTTAGGCACACGCCCAGCATCACCGGACCGGTACCGTCGCAGCCCCACCCCGAACCCAACCATGGGCCTGGCTGGCCGAGTCATCGAAGATCCATGGACCGAGCATCCCGTCCATGTGGTACAACAGCAGCGTGTGCCCATCGGCTTCATTCCAACGGGCGGGCGTGAACGATTCCCCGCTGTATCGAGCGGAGCTTGAGAGCCGAACCTCATCGATCAGCCCAGAGAACATACTGGTCGGCTGCCCGCTCCCGTTCACATCCGCACCGATCATGAGCGGAAACCTGTTGACCCTCCGCTTGCCCGATCCCTCCGCCCGCGCGACAAGACGACCATCGATGTACAGACGCACCTCGGAGCCGTCATACACACCGGCGATATGGTACCAGCGATCGGTCTCAAGCATCGCGCCCGGCGCTTGGGCCGTGGTGTACCCATCCCCAAGCAGAACCGAGAACGACGGCTGCCCATTGCTGACAAAGAACCCATAGTCGCTGCTCTCGGTCTTGGCGACCAGCCCGGTTCGACTCTCGAACCGATCCGCACGGAACCAGCACTCGAGTGTAAATGATCCCTGCGGCAGTGTAAACGAATCACTGGGCACAACCACAACATCATCGCCCGACCGCTGAGGGAGCTCCAATGCGCTCTCGTGCATCGCCTGAACAGGGCGCGGCAACTGCCCGGGATCAAGCGGAATCACGAACTCACGCGACGGGATGGTGTACCGAAAACTCTTCGTCAGCAGCTCGCGTTCCAGCACCAGCTCAGGCACCCGGAAGGTGGCATCAATTTCCCCCGCTTCACGCAGCACACGAAACCCGAGCGTCTTCTCCTCACCGGGTGCGAGGCGGCCGTGGTGGTGATCGGAAGGAAAGGCCCACCGGCTATCCCACGATCGGGCCTGCAACATGTAATCAACCCGATAGTCTGTCGGGTTCGCGATGACCGCTTCGATGTAGGCGCTCACCGAGCCATCTGGCTCAAATCGAAGCTCAGAATCAATCTTCGGCTCCAGCCCCGCCAGCTGTCTGGACTGGATCGCCAGATCACCCGTGATGTCGCGGACATCCATGATCTCGCCAACCGGGATCGACGCGATGGCGATCTGCTCCCGTCGTACCGTCACAACATGGTAATGATGCAGGTACCCCGCCTCGGGCACGCTCCCGCCCTGATGCCCGCCCGTCGTCGCCAGGGAGATGTACTCGATGCCATCCTGCTTGCCGTCGTGGCGCATGTAATGAATATGCCCGGCAAACACCGCTGCCACATTCCCCGCCTCAACCAGCATCTGATGCACATGGTCCCAGTCATCCCCGTATCCACCCTTGAGCCAGCGCGGGTGGTGCAGGAACACAAAGGTATGATCGGCCTCTTTCCCCCGCTCAAGCGCTTCAGCCAGAAACGCCTTCTGCTCAGGGCTCATACGCTGTGAATCGGGCTTGTTGAAAGTGCGCTCACCCGTCTCTGGATTGCCCTCGTCCGTATACAGCACGATGAAGTAGTTGTTCTTATGAGAGAAGGAGTACCACAACGGCCCAAAGTGCAGCTCGTAGAGATCCTCCATCTCATTCGCCGGCTTCTCCTCCGTCCCCTTGTACCGCCAGTACACATCATGGTTCCCCGCAACCGGAAACCACGGGCAGAGCAGGTTGTCCATGACCGCACGGTACTCCCGCACCTGCGCCTTCCATGCCGCCGACTCGTTGTACCCTTGCACCAGATCGCCCACGGTCATCACCATGTCGGGCTCAAGCAGATTCGTGTCACGCACCGCATCGGCGAGAACCGACACCCCATCATCCGGCCCCCCGGTCCGGTCGCCGAACACAACGAATGAGAACGCACCATCCTCATTGGGCAGCGGCATCTCAACGGGCGAGTCACGATCGGTGTAAATCCTCGTGGGATCGAGCGTCGTCTCATGCTTGGGATTGTGCGGGTGATGATGGCGAGTGTGACCCACATGCTCCGACTCGGGCTGAACCGCCGCGGCAGCCTCACTACCGGCCAAGAGAAAGAACAGTACAAAGACAACCCGCATCGGCTTCTCCTTCACTCAGTCGCTACGGCTGTCCCATGGACAACCCAACCGCTACGCGTGCACCATCGCATCCGCACCCGTCGCCATACGCTCCACACCCATCAGGTGCATCAGACGCGGCATCAAGTCGGTATTGTCGATCACCGGCGGGAACAGATCCGCCCCGACACCAACCGCACTGAACAACACCATATCAGATGTATGGTTCTTGCTGGAAAAAGCCACCCCGCTCCGGTTCGCCAGCAGCGAGCTCAAACGGGAACTCACCGAGTCCGCCTCGTAAAAGAGATTGGCACGACCCTCGAGCTTGGGGTTGAGATACGCGAGATCACTGTTCTTCAGCGGCACCCCGGTGGCAAACTGAATCACCTCACGCTGGATCCCCAGATTGAGAAGCCGCGGATCCCGCTCACGCAACTCATTGAAAATCCAATCGAAGGAACGCTTCGCATTCGCCAGACTCAGCAATCCGCGTCGGGCTGAATCGGTGTACACATTCAGCCCGGGATTGCCATTGCCGTGGTCGGTCGTAATCAGCAACAGCGTGTCATCCCGATCGGAGGCATAGTTCGCAAGGTACCGCAGCGTGCGGTCGAACTCGATCTGCTCCAGAATCATCGAGATCGCATCGTTATTGTGTGCCGCGTGATCGACACGGGCCGCTTCCACTTGGAGCATAAAACCACCCTGAAGGTAATCGAGCTGCTCGATCGCCTCACGCGTCATGCCCAGCAGGTCCGCGTCATCATCGTCACGGTCGAGTGTGTAGGGGATGTGATCATTCGAGAAGATGCCGACGAGCGAACGGCTCTGGCGCCCATCGCCGATCGCACGCGGGTTGGTGATGTACCGGCCCGCATAGCCCGAGCGTGCATGGTCACCGAAGTACCTCGCGCCGCCACCGAGGACGACATTCGGTGCCCGATCAAGAATCTGCTTGGCAATCTCCTGCTCCATAGTCCGATCCGGAACATTCGCGATGAACCCGGCGGGCGTGGCATCGGTGACCTTCGCGGTTGTGACAAGCCCCGTGCGGTACCCGGCACCGTTGACCCGCTGCAGGATCGGGGTCATCGCCTCGCGATCCATGCTGTAGCCGATCGATGTGTTATAGGTCTTCTGGCCCGACGACCAGGCCGTCGACGCCGCCGCCGAATCGGTGACGAGCGAATCGGCGCTGTGTGTGGTGCAGAGCCCGCTGCGGACATCGGGACGCCGCATGAGCTGCGGCCAGTAGGAATCTTGCGCGAGCACCTCCTTGCAGTACAGATCCGCAAGCGTCATGGTCCCCATGCTCATGCCGTCCGAGACCGCGAAGATCACGCGTCGAACACGCCCGAACTGATCATCGATCGACTCAGGCAAACCCGGCGTCGATCCAACAGGTATCCCGGGATGCGATGCTCGCGCCGGCTTGACTTGCGAAAGGGCAAGAGCCCCCGCAGCAAACGCGGAGCTCGAGAGAAAGCATCGTCGTGTCAGATGATTCATCACCAGACTCCATTGCTCATATGAAAATACGCGGCATGCCGCAGGACAGAAAGCACTCACCCCGGTACCAATCAGCACAACTTCATCGCGTAACGGGACGGCTCGGCGTGTGCCACAAACATAGCCCGCCTGGCAGCAGGCACCATGGGAAGCACCGTTTCTTCACACGATCCTTGCATCGTGTTCGGGTACCGTATAGACATGCCCGCAGCCCAAGCCGGCCCGCACCCTGCCCTTCACAGCAGCAACTTGCCCGGATGGAGTCGCAAGACTCAATGGTTTGGACGAAAACTTGATCCCCCACCAGCAACGCCGCTCGGGAGTACGATCGGCGTAGAGCCACACGGGGGATTCTGATTGGGGCGATCAATCAGTATCGATCACCACTTCCCGCGCGTCTGGACTGATCCGTACGAACCCATCCTGATCGATGCCCGCGGGTTGTCCATCAACACGAACCGCGCCATGCCCGGTGCCGATGAACCTCGACAAGCTGAGGCGATAGCCCCCTGGTGGTGTGCAGCCGGATTC
The DNA here is from genome assembly GCA_002364005.1 of Phycisphaerales bacterium UBA3190. Classification (GTDB taxonomy): domain Bacteria; phylum Planctomycetota; class Phycisphaerae; order Phycisphaerales; family UBA1924; genus UBA1924. The sequence goes on along the minus strand of DEXG01000038.1, from coordinate 21,288 downwards.
GATGTTGATTCGGATCGTTCCATCCACACGCTGTGCTTTGTAGCTCAGGTTTCCGAACCGGGTGACGAGGCCACGGATCCCAACCGTCTGCCCGTCGTCCAACCACTCAGCGGGGATCCCCGCTGCGAGCACGATCTGGTCATCATCCTCGTAGCTGAACAGGGAAAGGATCGAAAGGATGGCGCCAGACCCGACCCATGTGTGTGGCATGTCGCCGACGAAACGGCAGGGAGCATCTTCTCGGTATGCGATCTCCCCCCACTGCCTCCAGCCCGAGGGGTCCTGGAGGGTCATGAGCCAATCCATGTACTGGTGCGCCCGATCGATCCAACCAAGGCGGACGAATGTCCCCACGGTGCGCACCTCGTAGGGCGTCATCCCGTCCCAGCGATCTGAGCCGTCGATGCGGGCCTGCGTTGCGTCCCAAGCCCGCTCGAAGGTCTGCTCGAGCAGTGCTGGATCGATCAACTCCGCGGCCCCGGTTGGGTAGTACGCGATGGAGGTCGATGTCGCATCGAAGTCGCCAAGCTCAACGCACCCTGGAACAAAGGGGATGTCGTGCGCTTGGGTGACGAGGTCGATGGATCGTGCGATGGCGTACCCAAACTCGTCTCCCAGCTGCCGGATCCGTGCCGCGTCCGCTGATTCTCCGAGCCTGATCGCGATCTCCTCCGCGTCGCATAGGCCCCGGTACACCCAGAAATCGTCCCAGTATGAGTGCATGGGCTTTTCCGAATATCCCTCGTGGCTGATCGATTCGGGCATGAGCCCGGCACAGGCGCGGGTGATCGGGTCCGTTGCCTCGACATACGCTGGTGTCAGGCGTGAGGAGCGCATCTGATCGATGTACTCGATGGTCCTGAGCACGCTCGGGTACATCGCGCGGGCGAACTCCTCATCGAATGCCCCGCCGGCCTCGGCACTGTTGCGGATCGCAAAGATGTACTGCCCCGGCGCGTCGTTCTCATCGACCGGGTCCGGTCCGCGTGCATCCACGACACACGGGATCTTCCCGTCTGCGTATTGGAACGCGCTGTACCAATCAATGAAATCACGGGCCTCACGCTGGTTCCCCAGCGCGATCAGCGCCGCGGAAGTCATCGCGCCGTCACGGATCCACGAACGCTCGTACGAGCGTGATCCGGGGCGGATGCCCGGACCATCCGCGTTGATCAGGATGTAGGCCAGATTGGCCCGGATCGTGTCACGCAGGTCATTCGCGGATTCCGGGACGAGCAGCTCGAACCGCCCAAGCAGCCCCTCCCATCGCGCGGCCTCAAGACCAAGGGCTTCATCGAAGTTCGCGGTGCGAACCCCTCCCCTCGCATTGCCCATCGGCATCGCAACATCGAACACGCGCGATGCACCGGGCTGGAGATCGATCCGATATCGGATCGCACCAG
>DEXG01000038.1:0-19730 GCA_002364005.1 Phycisphaerales bacterium UBA3190 | reverse complement strand
CGATATCGGATCGCACCAGAGGGGAACTGCCCCGCCTCCGCCTGGGCTGCAGCGGACCACGCCCCTTCCTTTGCGATTGTGCGTGTCAGCGGACCGCGCGATGCGGCGTGGATCAGCAGGTCATCAGCAGGAGCCACCGCATGCAGAAAGGGCTGATCATCAACCCGAATGGCGTGAGGGGCGATCTCAACGGATCCGGCTTCGACTGCACCGCCGACCGTATTGAGGAACTGAGCCGCGGGGAGCACCTGGAACGGGCGGGCGGCGAGCACCAGCGAGAACGATTGCGTCTCCTGACTCGTATTGGAAACGCGGTATCGGGCATGGAGCTGGTCCGCCCCACCGAGATCGGACGCGACCGCGGTGATCTGCAGCTGCAGACCATCGAGTGACCAGTGCACAGAGGGGATCGGGAGTGCGTTGTCGTAGAGCGACTGAGCGACCGACACATCCGCCCAGCTCAGCACCTGCCCATCACGCATGATGAATGGCTCAAGGCCATAGCCGCTCTTGCGTGGCTCGATGCGCCCGGTCTCGGACATCAGGGCCTCGGCATCGTGCTCGGGCATCCCGATCACAGTCCACGGCGTGAGCTTCTGGAAATACTTCGGGTACGCACCAACTCGCTCCGTCACAGCACGGTCCGCAAAGAATGCGTTCGCATCAGGAAACCGCTCGACCGGCGCAAATGTGATCGAGTCCAGAACGGCCGGGCGGCCCTGAACATCGATCCGAACCTGCTTTGCCTCAGTCTCCGGGAGAAAGAGCACCTGCGCCCCGTCCCCATGAATACGCTCATCCGCGACACGCGTGAACCGCCCCCCGTCGACTGATGTCAGCACGCTGAACTGGCCGCCTGTTCCGCTTGCCCAGTCAACACGCATGGCGCTGAACTCGACAGGCACATCGAACTCGAAGACGACAGAATCACCTGGTTCGCCCCGCCATTCCACGAACCCATGCGCGTTCACGGGCGTCCTTGTGCCATCTTCATCAATCAGGGTTGGCTCGTCCGGCTGCGGCTCGATCTCTGGGAGCGGCTCATAGCTGAGCTCATCAAACCAGACCCGCCCCTTGCCGCCGCTCGTCGCGGTCACGGCGATCTCAATGGCCCCCAGTGTGTCAAGTCCGCCCTCGCCATCAGGCCCCCAGGCAAAGGAGACATGACGGCGGCGGATCGACTTGGTCGCCCACGCTGATGGAAAGCGATAATCACGCTCGACACTCCACCAGACATTCTCAAGACTCGGATCGATGAGCTTGAACTCAAGCGTATTGGGTGGCCCCTCGCCTCGGTACCTGAGCCCGAAGCGGTAGTTCCGGTCGATGTCCATGCCGACATGCTTGCGGAGCACAATGTAGCCCGCGCCGGCGCTGAAGTCGTAGTCGAGCCGGATCGAGCCGTCTTCCTGCGTGAGTTCGCCATGCACGCCGTCCGCGAGGATGAGCTCCCAGTCGCCCAGCCGGTCGAAGCCATCGACTGTTTGGGGCTGCGCGGTCGCCATGGTGGCAAACCATCCGAGAAAAACCGCTGGCAGCAGCCAGCGTCCACACATCAGAATCTTGGACATTGTTTCTCCTGATCGTCAGGGGCAGCCCGCGCCAAACGCGTTGAGATACGCGGAGATATCGAAGAAGTTGAACGCTCCGAATGGGCGGGCAAGGTCCGCGGCGGGGTTCTCTGCGTTGAACGCGCCGAGGAAGATCGATACATCGAAAAAGTTCAGCTCTCCCAGTGGAGGCGACAGGTCCGCCGGGCATTCGGGGCGGTACGGGATCGCGAGCACCGCATCACCGGTGCCCGGCTTGATCAGTTCGGCAAGCCCCAACGCACCAATCACGACATCAGGCAAACCCGCGTCTCCGGGCGTGTACGCCGGGTCGATGTTCGAACGCCGGTAAAGCATCGACGCGCCGGTCGCGAATGACTGGCGGGCACCGTGTCGGTACGCGTGGTACGCGCCGACGCTGGGCGCAGTCTGTCCTGAGGAAGAGAACGCCATCAGCGATGTAAACGCGGCGACATCCCCGGGGTGATCCGAGAGCGAATCAGCGTGGTACCCCCCCCACTCGGGCTTGGTTGTGCCCGCGCTGAATACGGTCATGAAGCGGGGCGCATTGTCATCCACCCACGCGCCGTGAGACGCGAGCGAGTTCTCAATGTGCCGATTCCAGACGACACTGTCCCGGGTTGCGTGCTGGGCGATGTAGGGGTAGAGCGAGACGAACGCCGGCAGATGGTTGTTTGGCCAGTTGGTCGTGACCGAAAGACCACTCACGTACTCTGCCTCGGGCAAAGAAGCACGGTCGAGCCAGAAGGTCAACGCCGATGTGGCCTCGCCGTAGGCTGCCGCCTGCTCGATGAAGATCACGCCCTCGTTATACGGCGAGCTTGCCGTGCCAAAATCGGGGCCGCCCGAACCGATGGCCCTGAAGTACATCGCATTGGTACCTGGCTGGATGTAATGATCCCAGTTCCTCACCCGATTGATGATGGTGTCCGCTGCCCCAACGAGATCAGAATCGCCCGGGTAAAACCGGCGTGCCCGATCGGCGGCCATCACGATGAGCATGGTGCTCAGCGTCGCGTACTCATCGCTCCAGCCCGGAGCAGCATCGCCCGACCAGGGGCTGTACCAGTGATGCATGATCCCATCGGCGCTCATACTTGGCGAGATCCCGTCGGGCATATGGCCCGCGTATCGACGCAGAATATCACGCACGGTGCCGATCGAGGCCTGATTGCCCGCGAGATGGTCCTTGGCAATCTCGAGCATGATGACCCACGCAGCCGCGTCCGGGCTCGGTGGGTGGAACCGGGAGGCACCCGAGGCGGTATCCGCATCGATCACCCAACCAGCGGGCTCGCCATCGGGCGCGACAAGCCCCTCAGCGAACGCTGTGACTTGCTCAAACTCGTCCAAGACCCAAGACTCAAAGTCGAGCCGCGAGTCCTGATCGTCACGCAGGATCTGAGCCCCACCGTCACCACCAATGAGCAACCGCCCGCAGGGCGTGCGATCAAGATCGTGTGCCGGTGTGTCAAGACTGGCATAGAGAATGGGATTAAACGCGAGCAGGCCTGTCGCCTGAAACTTGGGCACATGGGTGATGCCCGTGCCCGTCAGGATGTATGCGCCTTCCTGAAAATCATTGCCGAAGTGATCGCTGTACGCGATGCCCCTGGCACCGCTCAATGGCCCAACAAGCTCGGGCACCTGGCTCCCCTGCAACAGATCAAACCGATAGAGGCCCGTCTCGCTGACAGCGAATCCCAAACCCAGCTCCCGCGCAAGCCCGAAGCCACGCGCGAGTTCGCCGCTGGGCATCGCCCAGCTCGACAACAACACCCCGCTCGTGGTGTTCCGGGTGGCTTCATACACACGCACATCGCCGGCATCGGTCGAGAGCCACAACCGACCCGCGTAGTGCATAACCGCCGGCGCCGGCCCGCTTGCGTCCCCGATCTCCCCACGCGCAAAGACGCTCAGCTGATCCGTGGTCGTGTCGTACCGAACGACCGCGTCCGAACCCAGCCCGTCAGGACTTGCCGCATCGTCACACACCACAAGAAAGAGACCGCGCCCAGAGTCGGTCCACGCGAGCGCCCGGGGACCATCATTTCCTTGATCGAGCGTCATCCATGGGAGCAGCACCTGCAGCTCCGTGCGCGTGATACGACGCATCAGCTGCTGGCGAATATCACGGATCTCGACCGCGTCCTGCCCTGTATCACCGGTCGCGTACCACCCGCTCAGTTCCGCGGCAGCCACCGCATCGACCGGCTCGCTGTGCCCGGTCTCCCATGGCTCAAAGACCGGCCCGCCCTGCGCCACTGCACAACAGGCACCAATCGTCAGGATGAAGAGTCTGGGAGTACGCACAGCAACACATTCCAATCACAAAACTCAGGACAGACCGCTCGATTCACGCTGAACGAAGGTCGTCGCCAAGCGCGCGTGACGCGGGGCGCTGTCGGGTTCCTCAATGCGCCGGATGATCGCCTCAATCGCGGCATGCCCGATCTCTCGCACGGGCATCCGCACCGAGGACAGCTTCGGACGCAGAAGACTGCACAACCTTGAGTCGTCAAACCCAACCACGCGGAGCGAGCCAGGGATATCAACCCCACGGTCCCGCGCGGCATTGGCGATGCCAATCGCAATCTCATCATTCGCCGCGAAGACCGCCACATCTTCGAGCAAACCCTCATCAATCATGCCCTCTGCCCATTCCCATCCCCAATCAAATGAGAACTCACGCCGCGCAATCTGATCACTCCGCGGCTCATGACCTCGTTCCCGCAGCGCGGCACAGAAGGCATTGAGACGCTCGTCAGAGTCGATGTTGCCGCGATGGGCCCCAACGAAATAGCAGCGATCCGGGGTATTCCCGCTCAGCAAGTGCTCGATCGCCTTGCGTGCACCGGTCTGGTTGTCCACAACAATCGTTTCCACCTCCAGGCCCGGCTCGTCGAACCCGATGACCACCGCTGGGTGCGAGAGCTTACTGATGCCCTCGATATCCACACCGGTACGCTCCGTGAGCATCACGATCATGCCATCAACAAGATCCAAAGCAAAGCCATTCCCAGGCCCACGCTCCACGCGATGGGCATTGGAACTCACGAGCAAGTGGTACCCAAGGGCACAGGCCCGATCATCAAGCGCGCACATCAGCTCCGAGTAGAACTCGCCATGGATGTCCGGCAGAGAGACCCCGATCACACGGCTGCGCTTCGTGAGCAACCCCTTCGCGAACAGGTTCGGCCGGTACTCCAGATCCTCAATCGCCTCACGGACACGCTCAGCAGTCGCCTGAGATACCTTATCTGGGGTATTAAGGACCCGACTGACCGTTGCGATCGAAACCCCGGCGCGCTCTGCGACGCTCCGGATCGAAACCGCACCCGTGCGACCATTCTCACTTGCTTCCTGCCGTTTCATGTGGGATGATGGTAGCATATGAAAACGCTTACACAAACACTTTTCCCCAGCTTCATCGCGTTCGTTTCACTCGTCGCACACGCTGGCTGCACCTCAAACCCGCACGCAGCACCCCTCGCACCACAGCGGCTTGATGCGGAACAGGTGGTCATCGAGCCCGCTGCCAACACCGAACGCCCCCCCTTCGCGTTTTCTGAGCAAGACGAGCAACTGCTCGATGAGATCCAGCGAGCCACCTTCCGATATTTCATCGAGGCAGTCAGCCCAGAAACGGGCATGGTCTACGACCGGACCAGCAGCGATGTCGTAAGCATCGCGGGCGTCGGCTTCCAACTCGCCGCGTTCCCAATCGGTGTCGAACGGGGCTGGATCTCCCGCGATGAAGCAGAGCGTCATGCGCAGCTCATCCTCGATACACTGATGAACGAGCCCAGCAACCGCAAGGCAGGCCTCTTCTACCACTTCATCAACCCGCACGACGCGTCAGCCCGGCGCGTGGGGCGCGAACTCGTAGTGAGCACGGTTGATTCGGCCCTGCTCTTCTCTGGGATGATTGTCGCAGGCGAGTACTTTCAGGGGGATATCAAGACCAGTGTCGATCAGCTGCTCCGCGATGCGGACTGGTCCTTCTTCCTCGACACGCCCGGCTCTGGAATGCCCGATACACCCTATCTGAGCCTTGGCTGGAAGCCCAAAGACGACGCCGTACCAACAGGGGATGGTGAGTTGCTCCCCTATTACTGGATCGATAGCGGCGATGAGCACCGCCTCACAACCCTACTCGGCGTGTGTGCACCCAAACCGGAGAACCGGGCCCCGGAGGAAGTCTACTGGGCCCTGCGTCGCCAGCTCGGCTGGCATGAAGGACAGGGCGAGATCGTCTGGTTCCCCTACTCCGGCGCACTCTTCACCTCGTTCTTTGCACACCTGTTCGTGGATTATGGCTCACTCGGCACCGACAACCCCATGGCCCACGGGATGCCTCAACGCGCTCGTGTGGACTGGTGGGAAAACTCAAGACGAGTCGTCAATCTGCACCGGGACCGCGCGATTCAAAACCCCAACAAGCTCCCCTCACTGGGCGAAGACTTCTGGGGCTTCTCCGCGAGCGACGGACCCGATGGCTACCTTGTTTCAGGCCAGTTCCCCGCTCGGGTCGAGATGAGCGGCGCCCAGCCGGATCGAGATTTCTCGACCTACGACCCCATGGAAAACTGGGGCGGTGGCGTCATCGCCCCATACGCGCCGGGCTCGTCGATCATGTTTGAGCCAGCGCTCGCGATGGAGTCGTTGCGGGCTTCTCGCCACGCCGTGGGAGACGATCAAAACGGGGGCGTCTGGACGGAGTCCTGGGGATTCCGTGACGCTTTTCGCATGAATCAGCACCAGCAGGTTGATTGGGTCGCGGAGGATTATGTTGCGATTAGTCAGGGGCCGCTGATTCTGGCAATCGAGAACGCAAGGTCCGGCCTGATTTGGGAGCTTTTCATGTCGCATCCTTCTATACGCAATGGCTTTACGCGGCTTGGCCTCAAGTAATCGGAGCGGCTTCCAATGCCGTTCCTGGATCATTTTTCGCGTGATTTGATCGAAATTATCGCATTTCCTGCTTGCAGCGAGGCGGCGTATGCACGAAAATGTAACCGTTTTCAAGGCGTCGGTCTCTTATCCCCCGCGTGGGGGACGATCGACACACACACGAGAGATCTACGACGAGGAGAGATACACATGAAACTCAAAACTTTGATCAGCACCGCCATGGTGGCATGCATCAGCACCGCCGCAAGCGCGAGCGTCAGCGACATCGCCAGCATGGTCGATTCACCACGCCTGTTTAACGACTTCTCAGGCAGCAACCTCGTCTTCAACTCCAACTACGACGCCATGGGCAGCAGCGTGATCCTCCAGGAGAACAACTACGGCACTGGCGGGTTCGCCAACCGTCATGTCTCGTGGTTCGGGGATATGGGCGGCAGCAATGTCGACTTTGACTACGGCGACGGCTTTGACATGCAGATGACCATGCAGATCAACGAGGCGAGCAATGTCGGCAATGTCGAGGCCGGCTTCCAGGCCGACCTCTTCGGGCTCGGGCTCTTCGGGGTTCTTTCCGCCAACGGCGAGATCGCCGCGTTCGGCTCCGTGCTCCCATTCCACTCGTTCGGCACCGGGCTCTACAACATCGGTGACGAACTGATGCTCCGCATGGTCCACACCCCCGGCGACGGCGAGGGCATGGGCGCACCGTCGACCATGGAGTACATGTACAACAACCTCACCACCGCCAGCGGCTGGGTCAGCAGCGGCGCGATCGACTTCACCACCACCGAGGGTGGCATCCCCAGCTCATTCGACATGTTCACCGGCGTCGGTGCACAGATCAACTCACCCGCGTCCGATGCCATGGTTGATATCAGCTACAGCAACATCACCGCGAGCGTCCCCACGCCGGCAACCCTCGGGCTCCTCGGCCTCGCCGGGCTCGGTGCTACACGCCGTCGTCGCTGAATCAAAGCTCAATGAGCAGCGCAGACTTTGAAACACCACAACCGGGATGGATGCTCAAAGGCGTCCATCCCGATTCCAACTGAGACCCACCACCCTTTGTTTGATGAGGAACGAGCATGACGCTCCAACACCAGTACGGACGCTTCATCGAGAACGATAACGCGTACGAGATCACCGATCATCGCACCCCGCGCCCATGGACCAATGTGGTCAGCAATGGGCGGTACGGGTTCGTTGTCAGTCAGAACGGGGCCGGGTTCTCCTGGCTCGATCACTGCCAGCTCAATGTTCTTACCAGATGGAGCATGGATCACATCCGTGACGATCGCGGCAAGTTCATCTACCTCTCGGATCTCGATGAGGATTGTGTCTGGTCTGCCACGCCCCACCCCTGCCACACAAAGTTCGACTCCTACCGCTGCGTCCATCGCATGGGGAGCACGACCTTCGAGACTTCCTACAAGGAAATCGACACCGAGTGGACACTCGGCGTGGCCCCCGACGACAACGCAGAACTCTGGACGCTCACGATCACCAACCGCTCCGATCGTCCGAGATCGATCGGCATCGGGGCCTTCTTCCAGTGGTGCTGCGATGCAGCGCCAGACAGCACCCGCGAGTTCCACCGCCTGTTCTTCACAACCAAGCACGACGCAGAGCGGAACGCGATCTACGCAACAAAGAATGTCTGGAACGCCCCCTTCGGCACCCCCGAGGACCATTGGAACCGCTCGTGGCCGTATGTCGCAGGGTTCACGATGCCCACACACGATGGGGATGAGCACTGGGCGACCGCCGACACGGAGGCGTTCTTTGGCCGCGAGGGCGATCAACGCCGCCCCGCGGCTCTCACCACCGACTGCACACCATCCTTCGGGCGCTTCGCGGACCCCTGCGGTGCGCTCGGGGCCCGTGTAAAACTGGCACCAGGCGAATCCATCACACGGACATTCGTCCTGTCGATCGCCGAGACCCAGGAAGCGCTCGAGTCCACGCTCGACAAGTTCTCGACACACGAAGCCGTCGAAGCGGCCCTGGATCAGACCACGGGCAACTGGGCTCAGCTGCTGTCAAAGACCACGGTAAAAACAGAGTCTGAGGACTTCGACCTGCTCAACAACACATGGCTCCCCTACCAGGCCATCAGCGCCCGGCTCTGGGCGCGCAGCGGGTACTACCAGCAATCAGGCGCCTACGGCTTCCGTGATCAGCTGCAGGATTCGCAGGTGTGGCTCCTGCGTGAGCCCGAGCGGTGTAAGCAACAGATCATGCTCCACGCGGGTCACCAGTTCAAGGATGGCAGCGTCTACCACTGGTGGAACCCGATCACGGAAACCGGGCTCCACGATGAGTGCAGCGACGACTACCTCTGGCTGCCCTTCATCACCTGCTCCTACCTGCGGGAAACGGGCGACCTTGGGATCCTCGACGAGACCGCTCCCTTTGTCGATGAGGACACACCACACACGCTGCGTGAGCACGCGAAGCGTTCAATCGCCCGGGCGCTCTCCCGAATCAGCGATCGTGGGCTGCCGTACATCGGCGACAACGACTGGAACGACGGGCTCTCATCGCTCGGCGGCGGCGAGTCGGTCTGGGTCGGCTTCTTCCTCATGATCATCCTCGATGAGTTCGGCCAGGCACTGGAGCGGAGCGGCGATACCGAAACACCAAAGCAGTACAAGAAAGCACGCGAGGCGCTGCACAAGGCGATCTGCGAGCACGCATGGGACGGCGAGTGGTTCAGGCGTGCAACCGATACGAACGGCCGCTGGCTGGGCTCGAAGGACTCGCTCGAGGGCAAGATCTTCCTCAACGCCCAAACATGGGCCCTGTTCGCCAACGCGGGCAGCGACGAGCAGCAGGAGTCGGCGTGGAACGCGGTCCGAGATCAACTGCTCACGCCCTACGGCCCGCTCCTGCTCGCCCCCGCATACACCGTGCCGGATCCAGAGATCGGATACCTCTCGCGATACGCACCGGGCTCACGCGAAAACGGCGGCGTCTACATGCACGCCGCGACCTGGGGCTTGATGGCCGCCACGCATCGGGGCGATACCGACGCCGTGGGATCAATCTGGCGATCAATCTCGCCCCCACTTCGTTGTGAGGATGCCGACTCGTACGCAGCCGAGCCATACTGCCTGCCGGGCAATGTGGACGGGCCGCTCTCGGCCTGCCCAGGGCGCGCGGGCTGGACCTGGTACACCGGGTCCGCGGCATGGCTCAACCGGGTGAGCATCGAGCACCTCATCGGTGCCCGGGCCGACTGGGACGGACTGCGGATCGACCCGTGCCCATTCCCGGAGATGGGCAAGGTCAGCGCGGTCCGCCAATGGCGCGGACGCGAGATCCGCATCCACTTCGATTCGCGGGCCTACAACCCTGAACACGAGTGCGTCCTGACCGTCAACGGCAGCGTCCTCCAGGACAACCTCATCCGCGAGGAGGACCTTGAGGCCGGAGGAAACACTGATATTCAGGTAAACTGGAAACCCGCGGGTGAATCAACCGCAACCGTCCATGTTCGTAAACGCGAAAGGAGCCAGGCATGATCCATAACAGATGTTTCCCTGCGAATCGTTTTCGCCACAGCGCACACGCCTTTACCCTGATCGAACTGCTCGTGGTGATCTCCATCATCTCGCTGCTGATCGGCATCCTGCTCCCATCGCTCGGGCGCGCCAAGGAAACCGCGCAGAATGTACTGTGCCAGAATAACCTGCGTCAGATCGGGGTCGGGATCCAGATGTACCTCGACGACCAGCGTGATCCCGCATTCCTGGATCTCTGGCCGTTTCTGAATACCACTGAGCGCCAAAACGATGGAACACTCGAAGTCAATCCAGTGACCGGCAATCACGATTTTCGTGCCCATCGCTGGAACGCGATGCGACTGCTGGAACCATACCTCGGTGGTCAGGTACAGGACGCCTTTATCTGCCCCTCAGCGCGTGGTGCCGCCTCGGTACTTGATGAGCAGACCCGACGCGAGATGGAAGAAGGCGGGCGAATACAGGTGCTCGACTATGACCTCGACGGCGTAGAGGAATACAGCGAATACTGGTTTAATGATTCATATGTTGATCCAGAAAACAGAACCGATCACGGCGTGTCGGGCCAAAAGATCCGATGGATCAAAAACCCAGCCGAGCTGACGTACTCGATGGATGCCGTCGATTACATTCCCCGCCATCGCAACTTTGACAAATCAGACACTGATGCATTCGGCGTGTCCTCCTCTGGAGCAAGCAACATGCTCCGTGGCGACCTGCGCGTCCAGCAAAAGAGCGAAGCGGAGTATGTGCTCGAAACCGACAAGTTCAACTCCGCCCCCGAGTTTTTCAACTGGGGCCACTTCTACCCCGACAACTGAGGTTCATACATGGGTATCCGCGAGACACTCAATGAGAAGCCGATGATTGGCCGAACAATCGCTTTTCTTGCAATCGCCGCTGCGATCTACTTCGCCTTCCGAGCGGGATCGAACAAAGCGCCAGACAGTCTTGAACGCCGCTCACAGATGGTCACCATCCGTGACACCCTTACCGGCGACGAGTGGGAAATGAACCGCGGGCGGTTCGAACGCCTGCTGCTCACGCAGCAGGGACAGATCGACCCCAACGGCGGCATCCCCAGCAAGTTCTCCGACGGCAAACCCGTCGGCGTCCTCGTCGATAAAAACGACTGGGAAGAAACCGTCGAACGCATCAACGCCATGAAGGCGCACTACGGTGCCGACGGCAGCGGTTCCGACGGCTGATCGCACGCCGCTCACCCGGCCCCGCTTACCCCTCAGCGTCCGCCATGCCCGCATTCCGGGCTGCCCGGCGCTCATCAAGCTTCGACTTGATCTCATACGCCCGCGCTTCGTTGAGCGGGTATTTTCGTACGAGCATCAACGAGAACACGCAGAGCCCAATGGGCAGCCCGATCTCAAACACACGCATGAGCAGGAGCGTGCGTTCGGTCTGCACCTCGATGTTCTGGTCGAAGCCCGTGAACTCAAGCAACAGACCCGCGACGAGGTAGGCAACCGCCATCCCCATCTTCATGAACCACCAGAACACCGCGTAGTACGAGCCCTCGCTGCGTGTGCCGCTGTTCAGCTCGTCCTCATCACACACATCCGCCACCATCGCGCTGGCAAGCGTAAAGAACATCAACATCCCCGCTGAGAGCAGCACGGTCGGGACAAGCGTCAGGTATGGATAGCTGGGGTTGTAGCACACGATCTTGAGCAGCTGAGCGCTGGCCATAAACACGATCGCGGTTGTCATCGTCTTGCTCTTGCCGAACCGCTTGCTGATGTACACCAGCGGGAAGACCGCAACCACAGAGGTCAACCCCCACAGCGTGCCGTTGAGCCCAAGCAGCGAAGAAGCAACCTTCCCATCGCCCTGGAAGAGATAGAACACCGCGATATAGTTCGCAAAGCCGTTGACGACATTGAACCCCATCACGGTCGAGAAGACGATCCCCACCAAGATGAGGAAAGTGCGATTCGACCCGGTATGCTTGAGACTCGTCAGGAGCGATTCGCGGTCCTGACGAAGCACCTGTTCCTGATGCCTTTCTTTACACAAGAACGCGCACGCGAATGCGGGGATGAGCACCATCACCGCCGCGACATAGGCAACACGACGCATGCCATCGACCTCATCGCCGCCCTCACCCATAAAGATGTCCCAGTTCGCCATGGCGTAGAACCAGGGGGTGGCGATGGCGCCGACATTGCCGATGAAGCTCTTGGCGCTGAAGAGGCGTGTGCGTTCGTGGTAGTCGTCGGTCATCTCCATCCCCAGCGCGCCGTGCGGGATCTCGAACACGGTCACCGCGGTGTAGAACACCAGTGACATGCAAAGGAAGTACCAGAACTGGTCCATCGCTTCCCAATCGCGCGGCACGGACCACATCATCACGAACGACACGGACACCGCGAGGCCACCGATGAAGATGTAGGGGCGCCGGCGCCCCCACCGTCCTCGGGTGTTGTCGGAGATGTGACCCATGATCGGGTCGGTGATGGCATCCCAGAAGCGTGGGACCATCTGGGATACGCCGACGAGGATGGCGCTGATGCCCAGGCCGACATTGAGGATGAGGCCTGAGAGTTGACCGACCGAGTTGAAGAGTGCGATGGGCACGAAGCCGCCCATGCCGTAGGCGATGAGCTGGATCCATGGGATCCGGTCGCGTGCGGCGGTCGTGTGATGTTGCGGCTCTGCCGACTCGTATCCTTGCGCCATGGTGTCCCCGTGCATCTCGCATGTTCAGGGTGAAGGATTGAAAAACCGCCCCGCGACGCATGCACGGGGCGGTGATGGAGGGTCAGATTGATACCTCTATACGCGTCGTGATCACGGGCAGCCGGCGCTGTATGCGGTGAGGAAGGCGGAGACATCGAAGAAGTTGAACTCGCCGTCGCCGTTGAGGTCTGCGGATGCGTCCAGGGCGTTGTATGCCGTGAGGAAGGCGGAGACATCGAAGAATGACAGCTCGCCGTAGGGCTCTACGAAGTCTGCGTCGTTGCATGGGCCGACCGACGCGCCCTGTACGAGGCAGAGGTCATCGAAGTAGACGGTTCCGGTCGGCGAGGTGCCTGCACCGAACTCGCCGCCAAAGAAGCGGAACGGCAGGATCGAGACGCTTGTGGGCTCCGGTGGGAAGTCGCCTACATCGGCGATCATCTGGTCGGTGACGGTGAATGCGAAGGGGATCCACATCCCGTCGGTCTCGGTCTGGGGGAGCGAGAACTCGAACGCGCTCCAGATGGAGAAGTTTGGCGGTTCGCGGCGGAACTCGAGCTTTACGCCGACGACTGTGTCCATCAGGACTTCGCCATCGGGGACGAGGTAATACCCAGAGATGGTGACATCGCCGCCGAGGTATTCGTAGTCGGGATCGTACAGGTCCGAGCCGTCGGGGCGGAAGAGGTTGGTGGTCAACGCCTGGAAGCGTGTGGACTCGCCGGTTGCTGGGCGGATTCGGACCGAACGCTCGCCGCTGCGGACGAAGGCGCCGGGATCATCGATATCGACATAGTCGCTCGATGAGAGGTTGAATGTGTTCCACCCGAGTGGCATGCCTGAACTGGCAGGGTTTGGATCCTCAAACCCAGGGTTCGTGAGTAGGTTGGCATCGTCGTTTGCGGTCGCGGCGGCGCTCATGAGCATCATGGCGACGATCGCGGTTCCTGATCGTGTTGCTTTGTTGATGTGCATTGGGGATCTCCTCAGGGCCTAGAAAGTGGCCTCCCCCCCCAATGTAAAGGTTTTCATTTCTTGATCAAGTCTTGTCCGCCAAAACTTTCGTATTTTCTTGCTGGCGTTGTTGGTCCGCCTGGGCCGAATCGGGGCTCAGGGGGCCTGAGGCGTGTTTTGGGGTGGGATCAGGCCGCGTGCTGGGGAGGGGGCGAGCGTTGGTGGGCCGTTTGGGGGAAGTGGGTTTGGAGGGGGCTGCTCGGGATTGGTTGTGTGCTCCCGGCACGGGTGATCAGGGGGTGGGCCGCGGGATTGCAGTTGTTGGCATGGTGCGGCACTGCGGCCGTGCTCTGGGCTGTTGTCGAGTCTGTTCTCGGGGTTGTGGGCTGGGTCGGGTTTGGCTTGGGGGCTGGCTTGGGAGCTGGCTTGGGAGCTGGCTTGGGGGCTGGCGATTGGATTGGTTGGGTTCTCGGCTGTTGGGTTGGCGCAGGCGGGGTGATGGTGTTTGGGCCTGGGTTGGTTCCAAGCTGGACATCCTGGGGCGGATTGCACGGGGGTTGGCGACGGTGTTGGTCTTGAGGCGTCGGTTTGGGACGCGTGTGTGTGTTGAGGCGGGGCGTGTCCGGGTTTGGCGGCGGGTATGGGGCCGCGAAATCGTCACCGGCTTGGTGCCGGTCGGTGTGTGGGTTGTGTTGATGTGGTGGTGTGTGGGATGGGTCTGTGGGGTCTGGTTCGGTGCTGGGATCGAGGGCCGCGTGTGGGTCGGCGTTGGTGACGCGGAGGATCTGAGCGGCGGCGAGGCGGATGGTCTCGGTGTGTGTTGGGCTTGTGGGTTGTTGTGCGGCGATGTCTTCGAGCGTGCGGAGGGCGGCCGTGCGCCGGAGGGTGTCTGTTGCGGAGCTTCGGGTGTGCTCGACGGATTGGAGGCGTGCGATGTTGGCCTGGAATGCCTGTGATTGGACGATGGCCTCGAGCTGGTCGAAGGTGAGGTCGTGGCGTGAGCAGATGTCGATGGCGGTGAGTCGTCGGTCGATGAGGTCGAAGAAGAGGTCTGGTGTGAGCTGTGTGCGTGACATGATGGGGTAAATGTACGCGGGGATTGAGGGTGTGGCAAGGATGTTTTTGGGTTTTGATTGGCTGTGGCCGGAAATTGCGCACAGATGGGGTGATGAGAAAATTTTATCGATCAGTGAGCACCCTCAACGTGGAAATCCAGTAAATTCCATGCCTTGTATATAGTGAAATGTATCGGGGCGGTTTTGCAAAACACTTGCCGCCCATGACAATTAAACGAACCTCGCCAGGAAACCAGCAGCAACAATGAGCCAATTGTACTCCACAACATTGTACGCCGAATTGAGCAAACGCGCCGAGCAAGATTCTATCGCTAGGACCCTGCGTGGCAGGATAGACGCATCGTTAAATCAAATAGAATCCATGCTTTCTGAAACAAGAAGATTCTTTTTCTACTTCACCGACCACACGATTAGCCATTCCGTGCGCATAGTCGATTCAATTGGAAGACTTCTTTCTGACTACCAAATCGCTTCTCTTTCTAATCACGAAATATATCTCACTATAGGCGCAGCACTTGCACATGACATAGGACTAGTCATAACCGAAGATGAAGCCCGCAATATCCTTAATGACCCAGAGAACAAACTTGAGATCGAACGTATACGCAAGAGGTTTGAATTTGAAAAACATGCAGACATTGCCGGGGGCGTTGACAGACACATTGTCTCCGAATTAGTTCGCAGACACCACGGCAGACGATGCTCATACATGCTGAACGATGATTGGGACGCACTAGACATACTAACAGGATCAAACCAATCAATAAAAAAATGGATTGGACGCATTGCTATTGGACACTGTCTGGACTTTGCGGATCTTTTGGATGACGCGGATTTTCCAACTGGAGTATTCGTTGATAGCGACGAAGTAAACATTCGCTTTATCTGCTTCCTACTGCGAATAGGAGACCTGCTTGATATCGGTACGCCTCGCGCCGAGCCTTTTATGCAACGGCTATCCGAACCACTTTCTCAGCTTTCGCTTGATCACTGGAATCAATATACAGACATAGAAAGACATGCATTTGGGCACGAAAAAGCTATTTGCATATCTGGAACATGCCCCACCCAACGAGCTGAAAGAACCTTGCGCGAATGGGTCCGCTGGCTCAAAGAAGAAATAGAACAAGCAACCGTTGCCCTCAACACACACCCCCAGCGATATCGCCTCGCGATTGGTCCACTTGAATATAAAGTCCAGCCTAAGAAATTGAAAAATGGTCTTCCAGCATATGAATTCCATGACTATCGGTTCAATCTCGATAACGACCTAGTCTTCCGCCACCTGATGGGCAACCGACTATATGGCAGAGAGGATACAGCACTGCGGGAGCTTATGCAAAATGCTGTGGACGCCACCCGCGTGCGCCTTGCCGTTGAATGCAAGAATGACCACCCAGCCAACTGTGACGACAAATGCGCAGATGACTTAGAATCACTGTACAATGAGTATTACAAAAACGAGCATTTATCTTATCCAATCACCGTGAAGCTATCGGTAGAAATTGACCCGCTTAGCGGAGAGAGAGAGACTTGGCTTGCAATTGAAGACAATGGGGTCGGTATGGCCCGGGACACTTTGGAGCAATTCTTCCTGCAAGTTGGACGCTCCAGATGGAAGACCGACCCCATAATCAGATCACTACATATCAGTACTATTGGCGAGTTTGGAATCGGCTTCATGAGCACTTTCATGCTCAGCGACAAAACTGTGATTGATACACAATCATGTCTTCCTAATGAAGCAGGAATTCGAGCAACTGTATACAACTGGTCCGGTTTTTTGGCTACCGAACCCCTAGACAGACAAAAGCCCGGGACCACAGTCAGGCTTCGACTTAGACGCGATGTTGCGACTTATCTCCAGGAACACCTGGAAGAACGAATCGAATACTGGTGTCCGTTCCTTGAGTTTCCCATAGAGATCAGCACCCTCTCTAAGACAACCAGACTGGCCCCAATTGACCGCGACACGACCTCATCATCGAAGCTCCCGTCCCTAAACAATACTACACTGATCAATATACCAATCAGAGAGTCCGGATCTCTTTGCCAAATTGAAGGCCGAAGGCGATCCTTGTCAGAAGACCCCCTTCCATCTTTATCCCAAGATGGGCTCTGCATACCCGACGTCCCCCCCCCATTGCTCGACACCCCCGAGCAATCCTTACTAAGATTAAGTCGCATTCGTGTTGACCTCAGAAAAAGCGATCGAGAACGACTAGACCTATCCAGAAATTTAACCGAAGGCGGAGCAAGCAGCCTTTGGAGCAGGATTGTACCTCAAGTATGGCGAGCCATTGCCAACCACGCTCTTCACCAACGTGGAGCCAGAGACTTATTCTCGTCATTTTCGCAGCTCGCATTTGAACAATCTAAAGGCAAACGACACTTCATCTTGGGACCCAAAGGGCACACCGATTTTTCATATAATTTTGAAAAATTTTATCACTCTTTGAGAATCATTGACAGCCACAGCAACTTCTTACCCATGGCAGCTAGCGAAAGCACTACACCTACCATGATAATGCCCGGCGTGCCACCCGCCATATACTATACACTACCAGAAGTCAACGACATTGACGACGACAATTTCATATATTGGAGCCGAGTTGGCGGCTCAAGCTCAACAGAGCCACTGTCTTCAATTTCAATTCAGGCTACTCGAAAGATAATACTTGACAAGTATCCTTATATTACTAAGTTCATAAATGGGGGAGTCAGATTTACCTCCTCTTGGGAGAAGGGCAGCGTCCCTATTGACTCTTTATCCATGTTCCGAGTATCCGACAACTGGGTTGCCATTCGCAGCCCAATTTCCGGACTATGGGAATGGATATCATTTGAAGACCTTGAGGGGCTTTCAATGAATCTCCCCAAGGGTATTTCCATAGAAAATTTACTGCTTTATACTCTGAGCGATGTGTTTTCTAAGCTGACTTCCTGGAAATCAGATTTAGGCACCAACAACTTGTCAGTGAGAACGATTCGCAGCGTGCAAGATGTTGTTTACAATGAAATTGAGCGCATGCAGCAAGATTTCGAGCGCAGAAGGACACGACGACTCCGCCGTACCGACGAGGCGCATCCTGACGATGAGGAAAATATGACACTGGAATACATTGACTCGGACACAAACACTAATGGATATGGCGATGTAGAATCCGACGGCTGGGCAAATGACGATGAGACAGAGCTCCATCGAAGCGAAGTGAATCGCCTCAAGCGGCATAAAGAAGCCGGCCTTGTTTCGCCCAATGGAGAACTCGTCATCGACAGCATGAGCGACTTATTACCCCTAATTGACATAAAGGGACTAGAAACACTTGTCCCGCCATGGGATAGAGAAGCATGGTCTAAGAATAAATGGAAATCGATTCGAAAAACATGATAATTGACTAAGGCGTACAGGCACAGGCTATGGATAAATTTGATTACACCAAATTCAGACTTGATCAAGTGTGTAGAAATATTTCTTCATCTAATGAATTTAGCTACAAACTACTGTCACTCTTTCAGGCGTACACGTCTGGGTTCGGAATTGCTGCAGTGACAGTGTATGCAGGCCAATCTCACATTGGCTTACAGAGAACGATAGCTTTGTTTTCAATTCGCTCAATTATCGCATTGTTCACACTGATCAATCTTTTGCTTCTCTTAACCCTTGCTTCTAATGTCAAATCTTGGTGGCATTACAGAAAAGAAGAAAGCCTGCTGGTAGCCCGCCTTGGAGAGCCTGGCATGCGTCATCCCCCAACTTTGCGCACAGCGTATTATTGGCCTGAAACATGGATTGCAACTACAATAATAATAATCACACTGATGGCGTGGGTTTCAGTAGAGTTGCTTCTCGTTCCCTCCTTGGACGCTTCGGGAATACCGACAAGCCCCGAGATGAACATTGGTTCTGATGCTAAAATATCTCCTTTAATGCATCCTGAAACCCTGGATCCTTCCTATTGCGATTCGTCCGTAATCAGCGTGCACCACGCCGATCAGCCACCTTTCCTTTTTGAACTGACTAGAACGCACTGATTCTTCGAGGCACGCTGATGAGTTTGCCACTCCCCTGTGGCGGGGAGGGTTCCCCGCCGGCCCCTCTTTGGGGATGTGTTCTTTGTATGCGTGTCTTGTCGCTTCAGGGCTTCTCGACTTTTGGTCTATTTGGTTGATGGGCCCGAAGCCAAAGTGCGCCTCTGTCGTCCATGTTCAGGATCGGAAGTCTGGTGAGTTGTTGGACTTTGAAATCGCTGTAGGCTCGGTACTTGCGGCTGGAGTGAGGGGCTGGGGCGCGGGCTGGGTTGTGGTGAGTTCAGGGGGCCGCTGGCGGTGGTAGCGGATGGCGCGTGAGCTGCGGCGGCGACGAACACGGGCGTGCTCAGGGCGATCGGCTGTGCAGGGGAGGTTTCCCCTGCAACCCCTCTTTTGGTGCGGTTTGGGGTTCGGGGGTGGGCCGCGGGGATGGTGGGCGTGCGGGCGGCGGGGCGTGTGGTCGGTGTTGGGTGGCTGGGTGTGATTGGGTGGTTTGCTCGGGTGGTCTGATTTTGGGATTGGGGAGGCTGCGGTTGCTCTTCGATTGACTGTGATCGAGACTTCTGCTGCTGTGGCGGGGAGGGTTCCCCGCCGGACCCTCTTTTGGGGCGTGGTGGCTTGTGGGGTTGGTTTGTTTGGTTGGGGTGGTGGGTTGTTGGAGGTGCTTGTTGTCCTCGGGGCGTGGCCGGGGGCGGTGTTGGCGCGGCTGGGCGGGTGTGGCTCGCGGGGGTGTGTGGGTGGTGGGCGGCTGGTTGTGTGTGTTGGGGCCGCTGGTTTTTTGGGGGATGGTGCGGGGAGGGGGAGCGGGGCCTGGGTTCCGCTTGGCCGTTGGTGGATCTGTGCAGATTGGGGAGGAGAAAAAGCCACCGGCGTTGCTCGGCGGGGGAGGTGAGTGGGTGTGGATGGTGATTGGGAGACCCCCTCCCCCTCGCTGTGCGAGGGACCTCCCCCGTCGGGACGGGGGA
>DEXG01000017.1:270750-271023 GCA_002364005.1 Phycisphaerales bacterium UBA3190 | reverse complement strand
GAGCAACATTGCTGAGGGTTACGGGCGAGGGTCACGCAACGATTATTCTCGTTTCCTGCGCATCGCACGCGGATCGCTCTTTGAACTCGAAACGCAAATGCTGCTTGCCCATGATCTCGGGTACATCAATGACGAGGCACGACAAGGCATACAAGCGCAAATCAACAAGGTCGCACGACCGCTCTGGGGTCTGATCCGGAGCATTGAGACATCAAATCCATCGCGAATGCAGTGAGTGATTGATCAGTAGGCCCATTGCCTATTGCCCATTGC
>DEXG01000017.1:263682-270593 GCA_002364005.1 Phycisphaerales bacterium UBA3190 | reverse complement strand
CCCATTGCCTATTGCCCATTGCCTATTGCCTCGCTGCACTTATTTGTTTGAAATTCACCAAGGACTGCAGAATCATGAAGATCACCCGCAAGTTCACCACGGAAGGTACTGACCCGTTCGCATCCACGCAGTGGACCACGCGTTCGAGTCGAATCACGAATCCTGACGGCTCGGTCGTCTTTGAGATGCCCGATGCGGAGGTCCCGGTTGGGTTCTCGCAGCTGGCGACCGACATCATGGTGTCGAAGTACTTCCGCAAGGCGGGGGTGCCGCAGTTTGAGGAGAAGTTCGCGCTGCCCGGGCAGAGCGAGACGCTCAAGAATGATGACGGCTCGGTGAAGACCGGTCCGGAGCGTTCGGCGCGTCAGGTGATCCATCGCCTCGCTGGGTGCTGGCGTCACTGGGGCGAGACGCACGATTACTTTGATACCGCCGAGGACGCGAAGGCGTTCTACGACGAGATCGTGTACATGCTTGTGCATCAGGTGTGTGCGCCCAACTCGCCGCAGTGGTTCAACACGGGGCTCAACTGGGCCTACGGGATCAGCGGCCCGGCGCAGGGTCACTGGATTGTTGACCCGGCCAAGGGCGTGCCCGAGCTGGCGGACGATGCGTACACGCACCCGCAGCCGCATGCCTGCTTTATTCAGTCGATCGATGACTCGCTCGTGAACGAGGGCGGGATCATGGACCTGTGGATGCGTGAGGCGCGTCTATTCAAGTATGGCTCGGGCACGGGCACGAACTTCTCGAACCTGCGGGCCGAGAACGAGATGCTCTCGGGCGGCGGCAAGTCCTCGGGGCTGATGTCGTGGCTGAAGATCGGCGACCGGGCGGCCGGGGCGATCAAGAGCGGCGGCACAACGCGTCGGGCGGCCAAGATGGTCTGCCTGGATATGGATCACCCGGACATCCACAACTTCGTGAACTGGAAGGTCCGCGAGGAGATCAAGGTGGCGGCCCTCGTTGAGGGTATGAAGGCGA
The DNA here is from genome assembly GCA_002364005.1 of Phycisphaerales bacterium UBA3190. Taxonomy (GTDB): domain Bacteria; phylum Planctomycetota; class Phycisphaerae; order Phycisphaerales; family UBA1924; genus UBA1924. The sequence continues at coordinate 269,609 of DEXG01000017.1, read as the reverse complement.
TCGCGGGCGAGAAGACCTCCGAGCTCGATACCGAGACGGTGGGGGAGACCGCCGAGCGATTGGGCCTCAAGCTCGATTACGACTTCAACGGCGAGGCCTATGGCACCGTCGCGGGTCAGAACTCGAACAACTCGGTGCGTATCCCAGATGCGTTCTTCGACGCGGTTGATGCGGGCGATGCGTGGCAGACCACCTACCGCACAACGGGCGAGATGGCCAAAACCTTTGATGCGGGCAAGCTCTGGGACGATATCGCGTACGCCGCGTGGCGTTGTGCGGACCCGGGCGTGCAGTATGACAGCACGATCAACGCGTGGCACACCTGCCCCGGCGCCGGTCGGATCAATGCCAGCAACCCGTGCAGCGAGTACATGTTCCTGGACAACACGGCGTGCAACCTCGCTTCGTTCAATGTGCTCAAGTTCTACGACGCGGAAACCCGCGAGTTTGATTACGAGCGGTACGAGCACGGGATCGATCTGTGGACGATGGTGCTGGAGATCTCGGTGCTGATGGCGGCGTTCCCCAGCAAGGAGATCGCCGAGCTGAGCTACAAGTACCGCACGCTGGGTCTGGGCTATGCCAACCTGGGCGCGATGCTCATGCAGGCAGGGATCCCCTACGACTCGGAAGAGGCGACGGCGGTGTGTGGTTGCCTGACGGCGATCCTGACCGGGCGAAGCTACCGCATGAGTGCCCTCATGGCCAAGGAGCACGGTGCGTTCCCGGGCTACGAGCCCGAGAAGGAGCACATGCTGCGTGTGATCCGCAACCACCGCCGGGCGGCGATGGGCGTCTCGCGTGATAGCGGCGAGTACGAAGATCTGCGCATCACCCCGGTCCCGATCGATCATGGGCTGATCCGCGATCACCGCGTTCCGATCGAGAACTCGATGGAGCTGCTTGTCCGTGCCACCAAGGCGTGGGATGAGGCGCTCGAGTTTGGTGAGCAGCACGGCTACCGCAACGCCCAGACGACCGTTATCGCGCCGACCGGCACGATCGGGCTGCTGATGGACTGCGATACGACCGGTGTCGAGCCGGACTTTGCGTTGGTGAAGTTCAAGAAGCTCGCCGGCGGCGGGTACTTCAAGATCGTGAACGCGTCGGTGAACCCCGCGCTCAAGGCGCTCGGGTATGACGACGATCAGCGTCGCGAGATCGTGCAGTTCATCCTGGGCACGCTCAACCTGCATGTGCCGATGCCCGAGGGCGTGCTCAACAGCGAGGGCCTCTCGCTGTCCGGCTGGCTCGAAGAGCACGGGATGAACAGCGATGATCTCAAGAAGATCACCGATTCGCTGCCGGGCATGTTCGAACTCGGTTTCGCGTTCAGCGCGTGGACGCTCGGTGACGAGACGCTTGCTCGCATCGGGGTTGACCCGGAAGCGGCCAAGGCGGACCCGTCGTTCAATGCCCTCAAGCATCTCGGCCTGACGAATGCACAGATCGAAACGCTCAACGCGTTGGTGTGCGGGAGCCAGACGATCGAGGGCGCGCCGCACATGAAGGACGAGCACCTGCCCGTCTTTGATTGTGCCAATACCTGCGGCAAGACCGGCAAGCGGTTCATTGAAGCCGGTGGTCATATTCGCATGATGGCCGCGGCCCAGCCGTTCATCTCCGGTGCGATCTCCAAGACGATCAACCTGCCGCACGACGCGTCGGTTGAGGACATCAAGGACGCGTACCGGTTGAGCTGGGAGCTGGGGCTGAAGGCGAACGCGTTGTACCGCGACGGGTGCAAGCTCAGCCAGCCGCTGAACTCGAAGAGTGACACCGAGGAGGATGAACTCGCAGACGCGGGGGAGCCCAGCGACGAGCTGGAAGCGGAATCGATGATCGAGGAGATCACCTCGGATGTCGCGGAGCTGGCGGATGCGGTTGCTGACGAGAATGTCCGCGTCGTGATCAAGAAGGAAGTGGAGATCGTGCATCGCCCGATGCGTCGCCGCCTGGCCGATACGCGTCGCTCGATCACGCACAAGTTCAATGTCGCGGGGCACGAGGGCTACCTCACCTGTGGGATCTACGACGACGGGATGCCCGGTGAGCTGTTCATCACCATGGCCAAGGAAGGGTCGACCATCGGCGGGCTCATGGACTCGCTGGGGACCTCGACCTCGGTGGCGTTGCAGTACGGCGTGCCGCTCGAGAGTCTGGTGAAGAAGTTCACCCACCAGCGTTTCGAGCCCTCGGGTATGACGACGAACCGGGATATCCCGTTCGCCAAGTCGCTGGTGGATTACATCTTCAGGTGGCTGGGCATGGAGTTCATCGAGGGGTACCGCGATGCCAACGCGCCCAAGCGGCCTGAGAGCAGCGAGACCCCGAGCAGTGCCAATGTCGTCACGCGTCGCATCACCGGTGGCGAGGTTGAAGCCAAGCCCGCCCCCCGTGAGGAGGCCAAGGTCGAACGCGTGACACTCCGCGACGAGCGTCACACCGAGGCCCATGTGTCCGAGACCGCGATCGAGACGGGCAAGAACACCCGTGTCACCGTGACCGAGACACACACCCAGACCTCGGCCAGCGCGACCCTGAGCAAGGCGCTCGAGTCGTCGGGCGATGCACCGCCGTGCGATGTGTGCGGGACGATCACGGTTCGCAGCGGCACCTGCTACAAGTGCCTCAACTGCGGCAACTCGCTGGGTTGCAGCTGACAGCACTGAACATGAGCGGATGATTTGGTTCACAAAGGAGGACTGGACGCACATCAGACAGGCACGCGGCAGGCAGCCCTCGACTCGGCTGGTGCACGCGAGTGTCTCGAACGGTCGGCGGGCTGACGGATGGCCCGCCGCGGTACCGGGGTCACGGAATGATCCCGGCTGTTCACCGGCTCTGCACTGCTCATCCACGGCGTTCTGCGCCAAGGAGTGATGGGCAACAGGGCGACCGAGGCATCACGGCAACCTGCCCAATCAGGCGCTGTTGGCCGCTTGTTGATGTGTGAACCGAGCGGATCGCACGATCCCAAACGCGAAGATCGGGGGGCATCATCCCTGCCACCTCAACCCCGGTCTTACGCCTCCCACCCCCGGGCACGCCCACCACGGCCCGGGGGATTTTTGTGCGCGGTGGGTTGTGTACAGTGAAATGCATGATGCCCGATTCAGAATCAGGGCATGAGCCTGGAGGGGTGATGGGCACAGAACTGGCAGACAACGAAACACGAGAGATTCGGTGGGGGGTGGTCGGACTGATTGCGGCCATTGCGCTCGTCGGTATTCTGGGCCCCAAGTTGCTGTGGATGAACACGGGCTATGCGAGCATGGTGGGGTCGTTGCCGATTGATGTGCAGTTCCTGATTCACCCGGTTCTGCAGATGGTGCTTGTGTTCGTGGGTTGGCTGCTGGTGTTGCGGCTGAAGCCGGTGGGGGCGTCGGCGAGCATGGGGCTCATGACCGGGTGGGGGCTGGCGTGCAAAGGGATCGGGGTCGGGCTGGTGTGCACCCTGCCGATGCTGCTGGTGGGGCTGATGAGCAGTTCGTACACGCCCTCGCATTACGAGATCCTGTATGCCGATCTCTCGCCGGGCCTGACCGAAGAGATCTTCTTCCGCGCGTTCATGTTCGGGTTGTTGGTGCAGGTGGGGCGCTGCCCGATGTGGGCGACGGCGGTCATCACGGGCATCGTGTTCGGGCTGGCCCATGTGGATCTCACGCCTGATGAGGGCCAGACGATTGTGGGCCAACTCGGGCCCTGGATCGCGATGATTGCGCTGGGCGGGTTTATGTACGCGTGGTTGTACTGGGAATCGGGCTGGAACCTCTGGCTGGTTATCACGCTGCATGCGGGCATGAACCTGTGGTGGGATATGTTCGACCTCACCCAAACCCCGCTGGGCAACTGGGGTGCGACCGGTGCGCGGTTCGCTTCGGTCGGGTTGGTCGTCTTGTGCGTGGTCGGGCTGCGGGTCTTTGGCCAGCGCCCCGGCGCTACGATTGGGCATGAGTACACCACCATCGACCCATGACACGACCACCTGGGCGACCCTGCTTGCCGGTTGGGTGCATTATGCCCAGAGCGCTGTGGCACTCCCGGACACCGCAGAGGGGCAGCGTTGGAAGGATTCGGTTGCGCCGACCATCGCGCTGCACGCGCACGCGATGGCGTTGGGTGAGATCGAGAAGGTCGCGCCCGACGAGCGGGCGCTGGCGATGGACAAGTCCGAGCTGAGCATCAAGGAGCACGCGGGAGCACTCAACCAGATCTGGCGGGGCGAGCCCATGCCCGAGTCGATCGGCGAGCTGATCCAGGACGCGAAGGATGCGTGGGAAGCGGCGTTGCACGAGGGTGTGGTCTGGATCGTCAAGTCCGAGCGGTTCAAGTCCTTCCATCCCGGTGAGCTTATTGAGATGCTGCTGGACGCTGGGTTCATCGGCGAGGTGCTGATCGCGACACCCGGTATCGAGATGTTCAAGGGGGCACCGGTGGCGACCTGCCGGGAGAACTTCGGTGGCGAGCCGGGGCCTGACATCACGCGCATGATCGACGCGTACCTTCACGCGTGCGATGGCGAGGTCGATCACCCGCAGATCATCCGTCCGGTGTGTCAGGTGTATCGCCAGTTTGATTTTCTTGCCGGCGGGGCGCAGAAGGATGTGGTGGCGCCGGTCACGGGTGATTTGCAATCGGGGCAGCCGTTGTTGATCCCGGTGGTCAGCGGTGGGGCGAGCTGCGCGGTTCCGCTGCCTCAGCGGGCGAGCAAGCCGCTGGATTTGGTGCGGGTCGAGTGGCTAGCAGAAGAAGGTGAGGAATCCCCGTCGGATTCTCTCTGATGCCGGATTTTTGAGTCGTGAAATCGGTTTGCACTGACTAGGATTCATCCCCTCCCGTCGGGGAAGTGCCGACGGATCTGCGAGGATTTCATACGACCCCACTGGATGGGAAAGGACGAATCAGATGCCAAAGCGAGCCAAGATCTCGATCATCGGAGCCGGCAATGTCGGCGCAACTTGTGCCCATTGGGCCGCTCAAAAAGAACTCGGCGACATCGTGCTGCTGGATATCCCGCGCCCAGACGCGCCCGACCAGCACATGCCCAAGGGCAAAATGATTGACCTTGGCTGCTGTGCCCCAATTGAGGGGTTCGACTCGACCCTCACGGGTACCTTCGATTACAAGGACATTGCGGGCAGCGATGTCGTGATCGTGACCGCGGGCATCCCGCGTAAGCCGGGTATGAGCCGCGATGATCTGATCGAGACCAATGTCAAGATCGTCAAGTCGGTCAGCGAGAACATCAAGCAGCACGCACCGGATTCGATCGTGATCCTGGTGTCCAACCCGCTGGACGCGATGGTGTACACCGCGTGGAAGGCGACGGGTTTCCCAAGCAACCGCATCATGGGTCAGGCCGGTGCCCTCGACTGTGCCCGTTACCGCGCGTTCATCGCCTGGGAACTGGGTGTCAGCGTTGAGGATGTGCAGGCGATGCTGCTCGGCGGGCACGGCGACGACATGGTTCCATTCCCCCGTCTCACCTCGGTGCACGGCATCCCGGTCAGTGACATGCTCTCGCAGGAGAAGATCGACGCGTGCGTCCAGCGTGCCAAGGTTGGCGGCGGCGAGATCGTCAAGCTCATGGGCACCAGCGCGTTCTACGCGCCCGCCCTGGGCACGATCCAGATGGCCGAGGCCATCATCAAGGACAAGAAGCGCATCATCCCCAGCGCCGCGTACCTCGACGGCCAGTTCGGTCACAAGGGCTTGTTCGTGGGTGTCCCGGCCCTGCTTGGCAAGGACGGCGTCGAGAAGATCGTCGAGTTCAAGCTCACCGATGAAGAGCAGAAGCTCTTTGACGAGTCGGCATCGCATGTTGAAGATCTCGTGAAGGTTGTCACGGAGCGCTTCCCGGAACTCGCCTGATTGTGATCAGTTTGATTCTTAAGGACACCCGCCGATGAGGCGGGGGTTTTTTA
>DEXG01000017.1:186006-263498 GCA_002364005.1 Phycisphaerales bacterium UBA3190 | reverse complement strand
CCCGCCGATGAGGCGGGTGTTTTTTATGTATACGAGTTAGCGACGCTTACGCTTTTTCTTCTTTGGCTTGGTGTTCACCGCGTAGAGATCACCGATTTTGTTGACATACTTGCGTCGCTGTTTCGCTTCATGATCGACGAGAACATTCTCTGCATCTTCCCCGAGCGAGGTGAGCAGGCGATAGAAGTACGGCGCGGAGCCCAGCCAGCGTCGCCAGCGGCGGTACATATACCAGAACGCGATCGGGGCGAAGACCGCGGCGGGGATGATGTAGTCCAGCGTGGGATTGGTGATCGCCATGATCGCCAGTCCCAGGGCGAGGAACATCATGGCCAGGCCGATGACAAACTGGCCGCCGGCGCTGAACATTTGTTTCCGCACAAGGTTGCGTCGATCTGCGACGCTCCCGAGTTTGGCTTCGGGGTCGTTGCCCAGGATCCAAACAGAGTTCGGATCGTCGGGATCAAACTCCGGTTCTTTCTCTTCCGGACGATTGATGACCTGCTCAACCCAGGATGGGTCGATTGTGGGCAGGAGTTCCTGTCGCTTGCTGTGCGTGTCTTTCCCCATCGAACACCCCCATTTTGCAGAACGGCAGCTGGTTCAAACGAGCGGCGTTTCTTGCCGGGCCTATGCAAAATGCACAATCGCCGACCAACTTGTTCGGCTGATTTGTTATGAAACAACGCGGGCGTTTTGCCCGTATTGCATCGTGTCGCAATGTTGTGCCCGGCGGGTCGTGCTCAGCCGCGGCTGCTTTTCTTCCAAAGCAGTCGGTACTCGAGCAGGTTGCGTGCGTCCTCGCCAAGCGTGGTCAGCAGGCGGTAGTAGTAGGGGGCCGAGTCGAGCCAGCAGAACCATCGCCAGACACAGATCGGCAGCAGCATCGGTGTCGCGATGCCGGCCAAGAGCAGCAGCTGAGGTGAATCGGAGCTGTACGCGAGGCCCAGGGTGCCTCCCAGTGCCGCGATGGTGAGCAGGACATAGATGATCTGAGCACCGGGGCTGGCCAGGCGTCCCACGCTGCGCGTGCGTTGAACCCGGATCCGATGCAACTGGGGCTGTCGATCGCTTTCGCCGTTGAACTCGGGATATTCAACAAACTGGTCTTCGAGATCCTGGATCTCGGGGATTTCAGCGCCGTCGAGGATCACCTTTGCTGCGATTGCGGCTTGGGACTCGCGGTAGATCTGCTGCTGCCGAATGATGGTTCCCAGCGATCGGCGTTCGTAATGCTCGAAAAGTGACTCAGCGGGCTCGTCAGGGGCCGGGGCAGGTTTGCCCAAGAAGGCGCTGGTATCCATTGCATGGGTTTCGTCGTTCATCGCCTGATTCGGTTTCCCTGGGTGATTCTTCATCATTCGCCCTCTCTTCATAATCGGCCATGTACGGCGATCCCTACCCAGAATACGGCCAAATGCGCGATTCTGATGCGAGGAAGCGTGCAATTTCCTGCTCTTCTCTGCGTTGGAACGATTGGACGGGTTCGATAATGCCTCATCTTGGGGGCTGGAGCCGCTTGCTTGGGTGTCTAGAATGCCCAAACCGATATCAACGCAACTTGAGGAGATTACAGCATGCTCAGAGTTTGTTTGCTCAGCACCGTGATGTGTGCCGGAATGATGACTGGGATCGCGGGCGCACAGTCCGAAGAAACCACTCAGCCGGCGTTTGAGGCACCTTCGCTCTATGCCGCCGATTGGACGGACGAGGGCATCGCACAGGTCGCCCAGCAGCTCACGGGCACCTGGGCTTCGAGCGGCAATGTTGGCGGAAGCCAGCTCATGATGGCCGTCGCCCCCGCACCGGTCGAAGGCATGAGCGACACGCTCTTTGTCGAGAGCGTTCGCGCTGATACCCCTTGGGCCCCGTACCGACGGGCCATGTTCCAGCTCTACCGCTACAAGGGCGAGATCCGTCTGCGGACCTACGAGTTCGCTGTTGGGGCGGTTTCGGCTGGTCTCTTCGACGGGATGTGGGCCGCGACAGAGTACTTCCCTGAGATTACCGCTGACGACCTGATCGCGACGCTCGATGTTGAGCTGGAAACCACCGCCAACGGGTTTGTTGGTTCGACCCCGTATCCATACCCGACCGGTATCGGCGGCGCGGTTGAGATGACCAGCAGCATGACCCTCGACGGCGACACGCTGAGTGTTGCTGACCGCGGTTACGGCGCTGACGGGAGCATCGTTTGGGGTGCTGAGGCCGACAGTGCGGTCGAGTTCAAGCGTGCCGATGCGTACGCAGCGGTTGATCGTCGACCCGACGGCATGATCATTGTTGATTACGGCCCGGAGAACGAGGTCGAGCCGCAGGACGGCTACGAGCTGCATGTGCATTATGACGGCTACTTGCTCGACGGCACCCGCTTCGATTCGAGCTACAGCCGCGATCTTCCGTTCGTATTCCAGTACCCACCCGGGACGCGTGCGATCACGGGCTGGGGTATCGGCATGGAGGGGTTCGACAAGGACAGCCACCGCAAGCTGATCATCCCGGGCTACATGGGCTACGGCGACATGGGTAACCCCCGTGCGAACATCCCGGGCAACGCGACGCTGGTCTTCAATGTCTGGATGGCCCACATCGAGGAGGTCGCGGCGAGCGCCACCTCGGGTCAGACCCACACCCATGACGACGGCACCGTCCACGATGGACCGGATCACGACTGATCGGTATCGCTGATCGACTTGTTTCTTCTCGAACGGGCTGCACACTGTGCGGCCCGTTTTCTATGATGAGCATGACGGCGCTCTGCCGCAGAATGAGAAACAGGGAGTCATGACTTCATGAGCGCAATCGATTACTACCGGGTGCTCGGTGTTGAACAGAACGCCGACGAAGACGCGATCAAGAAGGCGTTCCGCGCCAAGGCGAGGAAGCTTCACCCCGATGTGTCCAAAGACCCCGACGCGGGGAAGAAGTTCTCTGAACTCAATGAGGCCTACGAGGTGCTCTCTGACCCTGAGAAGCGGTCCAAATATGACCGCTTGGGGCACGATCGGTATGTCTCGGGCATGCCCGAGCAGCATGTCCGTGCTCAGGATGTCGATTTCGGTGACCTGGGTTCGATCATCGACGCGATGTTTGGAGGCGGCGGTGGGGGCGGCTTCGGTGGCTTTGGCGGGCAAGCTGCCGGCCCACGCACCCATCATCGGCGGCCAGCCCCCAAGGGGAAGGATCTGCATCTTGGGCTGCGTGTGTCATTGCACGATGTTCATGTTGGCGCGACCAAGACGATCAGCGTGCCCCGGGGGGATGGGTACCGTTCGATCGAGGTGAAGGTGCCCCGTGGGGTGAAGTCGGGTGCCAAGCTCCGCCTCCAGGGGCAGGGGCTCCCGAGCCCGATGCAGGGCGGGCGTGCGGGGGACTTGTTCGTCTCGATGCAGGTCGAGCGTGATCCACGATTCCAGCGGGTTGATGACGGGCTGGACCTGGTTGCCGACCTCGCGTTGAGTATCGCGGAGGCGACACTCGGGGCGAAGGTCGATGTGCCAACCATCGATGGCAAGGTCGTCACGCTGACGATCCCGCCCTCAACGGTCTCCGAGTCCCGTTTTCGCATCGGCGGGCACGGCTTGGCCGGTGCACACGGCGAGCGGGGGGATCTCTACGCCAAGGTTCGGATCGTGCCACCCTCGGGGGCTGAGATCACAGAATCCTTGCGTGCCGAGCTTGAGAAGCTCAACACCAGAGAACCGGTGGGCGAATAGCAGCGTAGGAAGTGCGAAGATTCAGGTCATGGCGTACACTCAATGAAGGACGATCTGAACCGGGGGAATCGTGCTTAAGCAGAAGCACAACTTATTTGTCACGCTGTTTGCGTTGCTGGATGTTGGGGCGATCGCTGCCGCTTCGTTCGGCTCGTGGGCTTTGCGAGTGCATCGCTTCAACCATTCGTGGCCGGCGCAGTGGGAGCAGTACTTCAAGGGCTCACTCGTGCTCTATGCGGTCCCGATCGTGCTCTTCAACCTGATCGTGTTCAAGCTCTACAAGCCACGCCGAGATCGTGCGTTGGTAGGTGAGTTGGGGCAGATCATCAAAGTGGCCTTTGTTTCTTCGATGCTGATCATCGTTTCGCTCTGGGCACTGGGGTCGAGTCAGCTGAACCCTGTGGGGCCGCCCCAGCAGCAATACCCGGGCTGGCGACTGGCGACCGATCCGCTGCGTTTTCAGCTTGCGATGTTCACGGTCCTGCTCCCGGTGCTGATGGGGGGGCAACGCGTCGCGATGCGTCTGGCCCTGCGATTTATGCGTAAACGGGGCTGGAACATGCGCCATGTGGCGATCGTCGGGGTTGGCCGCCTGGGACAGATCACCGCCCGTACGCTCTCTCGCAACTCATGGACCGGGCTCCGGGTGGAGTATTTCATCTCGCATCATGAGCAGACCATGCGTGATCGGTGCCTGAACCTGCCGGTGCACGGCGGGGTGCGGGAACTGGAGAAGATTCTCGAGCACAACCGGGTCGATGCGGTTTACCTCGCGATCCCCAGCGCCATGTCGGCGCAGCTTCCCATGATGCTCAAGCGACTCGAGCGATACGCGGTTGATGTTCGCATCGTGCCCGATGTCCACCCCCGATACCTGCCACAGAACATGGTGGTCTCAGAGCTTGAGGGCATGCCGATCCTCAGCTATCGAGAGAGCCCGATGGCCGGTTTGGGGGGCGTCTTCAAGCGCATGCTCGATATCGTCGGGGCGTTGATGGGGATTCTTGTGTTCTCGCCGTTGATGCTGCTGATCGCCTGTCTGATTCGATTCAGCAGCCCTGGTCCGGTGCTGTTCAAGCAGCAGCGGGTGAGTCTGGGCGGGGATATTTTCTGGATCTGGAAGTTTCGGACGATGCGAGCCTTGCAAGACGAGCAGGCCGCTTCACAAGCGGCGTGGACCACGCGCGATGATCCTCGCATCACCCGCATCGGGGCGTTTTTGCGTCGTATGAGTCTCGATGAGCTGCCACAGCTGTTTAATGTGCTCCGCGGCGATATGGCCCTCGTGGGGCCTCGTCCTGAGCGTCCCGAGCTGATTGACCGTTTTCGTGAAGATTGGCGTGGCTACATGCTGCGTCAGCAGGTCAAAGCGGGCATGACTGGGTGGGCGCAGGTGAACGGGCTCCGCGGCGATTCAAGCCTGCGAAAACGCTTGCAGTATGATCTCTTCTACATCCGCAACTGGTCGATCTGGTTCGATGTAAGGATCCTCATGATGACGATTGTGCGTGGCTTTGTGCACCCAAACGCGATGTAGCAGAACAAGCCCCGAACTGGGGTTTTCTGTCGGGATTGCTCTGAATTTTGTTTGAGTACACGCTCCCGGGGTTGCGAAATCGGCGTCAAAGTCGTATAAAGGTGTGTCGGATTCGTCAGAACCGCATTGTGATGATGCATTCTGATGGTGCCGGTTCGATTCAGCGGCGTTAAAACCCGTGAAGATCGTTTCAAAGTGACCGGGGACACACTGGAACCACGCACGAATGCGTGCGTATAGAAGCTAGGACCACCGCTGCACAACACACCCAAACTGGGGAGCACGGTGCCCGCATTGAACACAAGTCTGTGTCTTAGAGCGAACGATCGCCCGGATGGCGATAATGAGTTCCAAGACATGACGGATGGAGGTCGTCGTGGAAAGACGAAAGAACGCTTTTACACTCATTGAGCTGCTGGTGGTCATCGCGATCATCGCGTTGCTCATCGGGATTCTGCTGCCCGCTCTCGGTCAGGCGCAGCGTTCCGCGAAAAATGTGCTGTCGCAGTCGAACGCCCGGTCACTCAACACCGGTGCCGCCAACTACGCTTCAGACAACTCAGACCGTATCTTCAGCTACACATGGCGTAAGGGTGAGGTCTACACACTCCCCTCGGGCCAGGTTCGTGTTCCCGGCTCTGACCAGAACGCAGCCGCAGACCAGAACCAAGAGATTCTGATGCGTGTGACTGGTCGTATCACTGGCACAACCAAGATTCGCAACTTCTCAGCGCGTCTGCCTCACCGTCGTTACTCGCACCTCGTGCTGCTCGACTTCCTCACCGATGTCCAGCCCGAGCCGACTGCGGCAAGCCCCTTCGACCGGAACCTCATCCAGTGGCAAGAGAACCCATTGGAATACGGTGCTGGTTCAGGTGTGCCATATGCTGATGGTGTCCCCGAGGGCTACGACGATGACCCCAACTGGACCGATCCGGCCGTGATTCAGCGTTGGCCGTTCGCTTCGACCTACCAGATGGTCCCCGCGGCATGGAATACCGATGGTATTGCTAACGCATTGACCTACATCCCCGTTTCAAACACTCCTCACCTGATGACATCCAGCAGAGCAGGTGAAACCCCGTCGCTCGGTCGTCGTAAGTTCACGCAAGTGGCTCACCCCTCGGGTAAAGTCATGATGTTCGAAGAGTTCGACCGCTTCAGCGATAAGGATGGGCTCTACTTTGCCTACCCTGAAGCCAAGTGTAACCTCGCGTTCTTCGACGGCTCGGTTCGCAACGAACAGACCGCCGATTCCAACGCTGGCTGGAACCCTGCTGAACCAGCTACCGATTGGCTGCAGATCTACAAGCCACTCGATACATTCCCTGAGCCGAAGGACGGCCTGAGCAGCAACACGACGACCTACTGCCAGCGTTACCGCTGGACCCGCCACGGCCTTCAGGGCATCGACTTCGGCGGTAATGATGTGGGCCGCAGGCAGTACGATCTGCCCGATGAGCCGGACTGCACGCAGTAAGCATTGCCGTTCGTCATCTGGATTGACTTTTTCAAGCCCCCGAATATTCGGGGGCTTTTTTTCTGTCATGCGTCGATCAATCGGGTGCATCAAGAAAGCTTGATCACAACACGGAACCACTTTCGATCCAGGGTAGTATAGTAATGTGCAGCCGTGCATTGCTTATAAGCTATGCATGGGATGCTGCAAATCGGAGTCAGTCGAACGCTTGCGTTCGCGTCCGATGATCAACGGGTTGTGCGGGCCTCCCCTGTGAGGTGCCGCCTATCCCAGCAGGGGCACCCGTACAAACGACATTGTGAACTCTGCATGTATGCGCATCTGCTTCGTTGCGGGTGCTGTATTGCATGCATCGAACGAATGGAGGTCTTCATGACTGCTCGCATCCATCGTGACGCACATCGTGCATTTACACTGATCGAACTGCTTGTCGTGATCGCGATCATCGCCCTGCTGGTGGGGATCCTGCTGCCTGCGCTCTCGCAGGCGACCCTGTCGGCCAAGAATGTTGTATCGCAGGCGAATCTGCGTCAACTCAACGCTGGGGCTGCAAACTATGCCTCTGACAATCAGGGTCGGATCTTCAGCTACACCTGGCGGGCCGGTGAGACCTACACCCTGCCTTCGGGGCAGGTGCGCAGGCCGACAACGGATCAGGACGCCGCAGCGGATCAGAACCAGGAGATCCTCATGCGGGTCACCGGTCGCGTCACAGGGCTGACCAAGATCCGCAACTACCGCGACCGCCTGCCGCACCGCCGTTACTCGCACCTGGTGCTCCTGGACTTCTTGACCAATGTGCAGCCCGAACCCATTGCGGCCAGCCCGTTGGATCGCAACCAGATCCTGTGGCAGGAGAACCCGCTTGAGTACGGGCCCGGATCGGGTGTGCCCTACGCCGACGGCATCCCCGAGGGCTATGACGACGATCCCAACTGGACACAGGCCGCGGTGCGTCAGCGTTGGCCCTTCGCCAGCAGCTATCAGATGGTCCCAGCCGCTTGGAATACGGACGGAGTTGCCGGCCAGCCGACCTTCGCCCCGGTCGCTGAAACCCCGCACCTGTTTATCCCCACGGGCACGGATGCGAACGACCCGCAGGTGCCTCTGGGCAAGCGGAAGTTCAGCCATGTCGCCCATCCCTCGGGCAAGGTCATGATGTTCGAGGAGTTCGATCGGTTCAACGGTAAGAACGGGTTGTACTTTGCGTATCCAGAAGCCAAGTGCAACCTCGCGTTCTTCGACGGCTCGGTGCGCAATGAACAGACCGGCGATGCCAACCCGGGCTGGAACCCGGCGTTCCCATCCCAGAACTGGCTGCAGCGGTATGTCCCGATCGACACCTTCCCAAGCCCCAAGAGCGGGCTGGGCGAGACAACCGAGTATTGCCAACGCTATCGCTGGACTCGACGCGGGCTTCGGGGGATCGACTTCGGCGGCAAAGACATCGGGCGTGCACAGCACGGTCTCGCTCAGAACCCCCCATGCACACGATAAAACAGGGCATCAGCGTGATGCCTGTGAAATGACTCCATCCATGGGCCCTGTCTTCGGACGGGGCTTTTTTATGGGCAGAGACTCATTCTCGCAGCGATTGCCGTGGTCGTGTCGAATCGGGTTGTTTAGGGGCGGAAGCGGTTGCGCAGGTCACGCTTCGTGTCCTGGATCCAGTTCTGCCAGTAGGTGACATCAATCGCCTCACCGAAGCTGTCAACGATCGAGGGCATGTGCATCTCCTCGGCATCCTTGAGCAGTCGTTTGTACTGCCCGAGATACTTGTTCATGTCGTTGAGCGCCGAGCCGGCGTATCGGATGTACTGCGCGTTGTTGAAGTCGACTTGGCCGGTGCGGAAGCCCGCGATCGTGGCTTCGAGGCGATCGCGGATGCGCTTGCAGTCCTCGACTGCTTCATCAACCGCTTCATGGCCGTAGTCACCCGCGTTGTCCCACTTCTCGATGCCGTGGACTTCACAGAACTCCTCGAGCGATCGGCCTTCCTCGAGCGTGTAGGCGAGGCCGTATTTCTTGGCCTGGCTGTGCTTGAGCGTGAGGATGGTGTCGGGGCCATCGATGACCTCGTAGCCGCCGGTGAGTCCCTCAGCGTTGTCCGTGAAGGCCCACTCGCCGTTCTCGTCCTTGTAGGCGTACACGGCGTTGTCGGAGACGATCATCGCCGGGACAAGGATTCCCTCGTGGCCGTTCGCTTCCGCGGCTGACGAGAGTTTGTTGGCGTAGATCGAGTTCATCTTCTTGTCGACTTCGAGGTTGCCCGTGCTCATGCGATAGACAACCGCACCGCCGAAATCAGAGCCGGGAACCATGGTGATGGTGTCGCATGTGAAGCTCGGCCAGATCGAAGCGCTGATCGCGGATTCGATGAGCATGTGCATCTTGAACTCGCCCCGGTACTCGTTCATGATCTCGACCATGTCGGTGGCACACCAGACCTCGCCGCCGCCGGAGTTGATGCGGAAGACCACATCGGTGACGCCGACTTCCTTGGCGTATTCCAGTGATTTGGCGATACCCAGCGGGTAGATATCCTGCCCGAAGGTGCCCTTGAGGGGGACCTCAAGCACCAGGTTGTACCCGTCGCGCTTGAGCACCCTCGATTCGTCTTCTTCCTCGGCAGCAGTGATAGAGGGGATGGAGGGGAGAGAGGGCGAGCTGCTGGGTGTGGCGCTCGGGGCGGTCGGCAGCGGGTCGTCGCTGATCACGATCGACTTGACGGTTCGGCGGTCAAGGTTCAGTCGCGTGCTGATGCCGTGGAGTTCGGTGTCGATAATCACGGTGCGTCGATTCTGTGAGACGACCTTCCCGGTGTGGATGGTGCCATCACGGAGAATGACCTCGTCGCCCAACGACATTGAAGCCGTGGCCAGGAGGGCGCCGGCGATCGCGATCAGGTTGATACAGGTACGGCGTGTACGATTGATAGACATCATCATGTTCCTTCGGGGATGCGAAAACAAACCAGAACTGGCTTTGGCAGCATACCAGAACGATTGATGCCTGCCAAGATACGAACGGGGTAAGAACGCTTGATTTCTCTGATTCTTGCGTAAAATCTGTGATGCCAAAGCAGTACAGGGTCATCGTGGTTGGGGGTGGGCACGCGGGAATCGAAGCCGCGTGGGCGGCTGCCAATCTGCTGGGCGGGCAGGGCACCGTGGCCCTCATCAGCATCGATCGGGCCAAGATCGGGGTCATGAGCTGCAACCCGGCGATCGGCGGGCTCGCAAAGGGGCAACTGGTCCGCGAGATCGACGCGATGGGCGGGCTCATGGGGCTCATTGCCGACGCCACCGGGATCCAGTTCAAGGTGCTCAACACCTCCAAGGGCTCAGCGGTACACGGCCCGCGCTGCCAGTCTGACAAGCACGCCTACGCCCGCACCGCCCAGGAGATGCTCGATGCTCGCCCCGAGATCGACATCATCGAAGGCACGGTCGAGGCGATCCTGACCGAGGGCGAACAGACACCGCGTGCGACCGGGGTGCTGATCAAAGCCGGCGATGAAGAGTTCGAGCTCCACGCCCCATCCCTGGTGGTGACCACAGGCACCTTCATGCGCGGCCTGATGCACACGGGTGAGGAGAAGGTCCCGGGCGGTCGACGCGGCGAGGCGGCCGCCAATGGGATCTCCAAGTCGCTCAACGAGCTTGGTTTCGAGTTGGGGCGTCTGCGCACGGGGACCCCGCCTCGGTTGCGCCGTGACAGCATCAAGACCGATTTGCTCGATCTTGAGTTCGGTGATCAGGAGCCGGTCGCGTTTTCAGAACTGACAGCGCATGGTTGGGAAGTGGGGGCGGTGTGCTGCGATCGCTTCCCGCTCATCGAGCAGGTGGGCTGCTGGCGCACACATACCGGGCAGGAGTCCCACGAGCTGATCCGAGCGAACCTGCACCGGGCCCCGATGTACTCGGGGAACCTGGCCCAGGGGCCACGCTACTGCCCGAGCATCGAGGACAAGGTCGTGCGATTCGCCGAGCGTGAATCGCACGGGATCTATCTCGAACCGGAGTCGCTGGAGAGCGATTGGATCTACTGCAACGGAATCGCGACGAGTCTCCCCAGCGATATTCAGGATGTCATCGTCAAGGACATGCCCGGCTGCGAGGACGCCGAGATCCTGCAGTACGGGTATGCGGTCGAGTACGACATGGTCCGCCCGCATCAGATCCTGACGACGGGGCAGACGCGGTCGGTGGAGCGACTGTTCCTGGCCGGTCAGATCAACGGGACCAGCGGCTACGAAGAAGCCGCGGCCCAGGGGCTCGTGGCGGGCATCAACGCGGCCTTGCTCGCCCGGGATGGGGCTGAATACAAGGCGTTCACGCTGGGGCGTGAGCAGGCCTATATCGGGGTGCTGATGGACGATCTGGTCACGAAGACTCCCAGAGAGCCCTATCGCATGTTCACCAGCCGGGCCGAGCATCGCCTGCTCCTCCGGGCGGACAATGCGCCCGATCGCCTAACGCCCATCGCGCATGAGCTGGGATTGCTCGATCACGGGCAGCTCGGGATGCAACGCTGGGCACAGTTCCAGGCCCGCAAGTCGACGCTTGAGCGCGGGCGTGAGCTGATGAAGACCACCCGCGACGGCGAGAAGACGCTGGAACAGCGCACGCTCGAGCCGGGGTACACGATTGACGATCTTCGCGAAGCGCTTGAGCCCGTGCTGGGGGCGCAGCCGCTGGCGATCTGGCTCACGCTGCACTCTGATGCACGATATGAGCCCTATGTGGAACGCCAACGCCGAGAGATTGCGCGGAGCGCCGACCTCGAGCACCGTCCGCTTCCCGATTGGATGGATTACCAGGGGCTGGTGTCGATGCGTACCGAAGCCAAGAACGCGCTGTCGAAGTTCAAACCAACCACTTTCGGGCAGGCCTCGCGGCTGGAGGGGGTGACCCCGGCGGACATCACGCTGCTGAGTGTGCTGGTGAAGCGTGAGCGAGCATCGCGTGCCAACGCGGGATGATCAGCTCGCGTCGCCGCCGAGCATGCGGATCTCGTCGCGGAGGATGGCGGCCAGCTCGAAGTTTTCCGAAGCGATGGCCGCATCGAGCCGCTGACGCAGTTCGGCCTTCTGGCTCACCGGGAGCTTGGGCACCAGCGCGTCGCGCATATCCCGGAGCATCTGAACCTCGCCCGATTCTTCGAAAAGCTCTGGGCGGGAGATCGACTCGTAGTAGGTCTTGAGCGATTCGAGCCCCTCATCGATCGCGAAGATGGCGGCCTTGTTCTCCTCGACCTGCATCGCCTGGCTGGCCAGCGCCCGTGCCCGCATCATCATGATGTACGGGCGGTGCGATTCCATCGCGTTGCGGTCTTCTTCTTCGATCGCGTAGTCCCGGAACAGATCGAGCACGCGCAGGTTGCGGGAGGTGTCACGGACCACGGCTTCATAGTCTTCGAGCACGAGCAGCGCGATGTAGCGGTGGTAGTACTGCTGGGCTTCTTCACGGAGGGCTTTGCATTCCTCGGGTGTGAGGAAGCGATTGGGGCGGGCGTCTTCTTCTTCCTCGTCGCTCTCGCTGAATGTCGTCTCTGCCCCGGTTTCTTGGGCGTCTTGCTCGCTGATCTCGTCCATCTGCATCTGATCGATCTGCGACTCCTGGTACTCAAGCAGCGAGTCGAAGCCCTCGGGGTGCTTGCCGTCGGGGCGGCCGGCGACATGCATCTGCAGGATCCCCAGGTCCAGGCGCACCTGGATTCGGGGTTCGCCATCCTTCCCTTCAATCACTCGGACGGAGATTTTCCCCGCTTCGAAGGGCCATTCTTCCAGTAGTTCAGTGAGGTCGCGATCCATGCTTTTCCCCATATCGGTCGTTCGGGCCGCAGTGTGCGCGGGATTTGAAATGATGCCAATAAAGTTTGGGATGGACCGATCATATTCTCAAAAAAGTCGATTGATCACCCTAACCGGCCCAATCGTGCAGGTATCTGCATGTGATGATCCCAAGAAATTCCCCATGCTTCAGGGCTTTTGAGCTTCCGTCGATGGAACCATTCGGTTACACTGACGAACGGAGTAGGGGAGGGATCTATGTCCCCCCAACCATCTGTTTTTTTTCCGGCGACGCTCGTCGCGGAAAGGGTAGGGTAGGAAATTGAGTACATCTATTGGTTCGTCTGTGTCCCGGTCACGCGGGGCGTCGTCTAGCGTCAAGTCTTCATTGCAGACCTATCTGCAGGAGATAAACCGTTATACATTGCTGACCGCTGAAGAAGAGCGTGAGCTTGGCTGGAAGATCATCAACGAGCAGTGCCCGCAGGCACGCGATCGGATGATCAAGAGCAACCTCCGCCTCGTGGTCGCAATCGCGAAGAAATACACCAACCGTGGGCTCCCGATCACCGATCTGATCGAAGAGGGCAATATCGGTCTGATGCGAGCCGTCGAGGGCTTCGATCCGGCGCAGGGCGCCCGGTTCAGCACCTACGGCAGCTGGTGGATCAAGCAGGGCATCAAGCGTGCCCTCATGAATGCCAACCAGCCCATCCACATCCCCGCATACATGGTTGAACTGATCGCCAAATGGAAGATGCACTCCCGCATGCTCCAGTCCGAACTCGGTCATGAGCCGAGCATGGAACAGCTGGCCGAGGCGATGGATCTGCCCGTCAAAAAAGTGCAGATCATCAAGCGTGCGGTCAAGGCATTCAACGCTCCAAACCAGGCCCCGCGTGATATCGATGGCGAGGCCGTCGGGCTCGAGGGCATCGTCGAAGATTACCGCAGCGGGACCCCGGACAGCGAATCGTTGCGGAGCGAAGAGCTTGGGATCCTGCGTCGTCTCATGGAGACGATCGACGATCGCGAAGCCGAGATCCTGCGTCTGCGTTTCGGGCTCGATGGGTCTGAGCCGCTGACACTCAAGGAGATCGCCGCGGAAGTCGGCATCTCGCGTGAGCGTGTGCGTCAGATCATCGAGGAGTCGCTTGATCGCCTCAACGAGCGTCTGAGCGACGCCAAGCCCAGCCGCTTCTTCCGACGCGACGAGCCGGCGTTCGAGGATCTGGGTGAGCGTGACCAGCGCCCGCCGAGCTTCCGCGAGGGTGCAGGCGACCAGCACGGCATCAAGGCCGGCTGACCGAACCAGCTTTGCACGATCTTGATACAGAACAGCCAACCGAGCATGCCCCAGGGGCGTGCTCGGTTTTTTCCAGCATCCTGCGGCGCTACGATCCCCACCCAAGTCACGAAGATGTGTGGGAATAACGCTCAGTCCGCATGGGTTCTCTCAGACCCGTACGCGTGAGCAGGTACGCAGGCAGAGGAGCGAGTCTTGTCAGACAGCGAGAATAGTGTGCACAAGGTGGTCATCATCGGCTCGGGCCCTTCGGGCTGGACAGCCGCGATCTATGCGGCCCGTGCGAACCTGAGCCCGGTCGTCTATGTCGGGGTGGCCAAGCAGGACCCCGGTCCCATCCTCCCCGGTGGGCAGCTCATGCTGACGACCGATGTCGAGAACTACCCCGGCTTCCCAGAGGGTGTCGCGGGCCCTGAGATGATGATGAAGTTCGAGCAGCAGGCACGCCGCTTCGGAACCGAGGTCGTCGGAGAGGACATCGTCCGCTGCGAGTTCAGCAGCGACGGCTCGCCACACACCCTGCACACATCCGGCGGCAACGAGATCCAGGCCAACGCGGTGATCATCTCGACAGGCGCCACAGCCAACTGGCTGGGGCTTGAGAGCGAGATGAAGCTGGCAACCAGCGGCGGGGGCGTCAGCGCCTGTGCCGTCTGCGACGGTGCCCTCCCCATCTTCCGCGATCAGCCGCTGGTGGTCATCGGTGGTGGCGATACCGCGATGGAAGAGGCGACCTACCTCACCACATTCGCTTCCAAGGTCTATGTGATCCACCGACGCGACACGCTGCGTGCGTCGAAGGTGATGCAGGAGCGATTCCTGAGCAAGCCCAACGCCGAGGTGCTGTGGAACAAGACCGTGATCGACTGTCTCAGCGCACCCGATGCGATGGGCAACGAGAAGCTCACGGGCGTCAAGCTCAAGGACACCGTCACGGGCGAAGAGTCCGTGCTCGAAGCCAAGGGCATGTTCGTCGCGATCGGGCATACCCCCGCGACCAAGTTCCTCCGCGAGTCCGGGCTTGAGTTCGACGACGCGGGCTACATCGATCTCAAGACCAGGTCGAGCAAGACCAACTTCGAGGGCGTCTTCGCCGCGGGCGATGTCGCCGATGCCAAGTACCGCCAGGCGATCACCGCCGCGGGCATGGGCTGTCAGGCAGCGATCGACGCCGAGCACTGGCTCGGTGAGCGTGGGCTGCACTGATCGGACGACCAGATCAAACGAAAAAACACCCCGCGATTGCGGGGTGTTTTCATATGCGATGAGAAAGAACGAGTTCAGCCCGCTGCAGCGGCGGTGTACTCGTCGAGGCGGGTCTGAAGTTCGGCCTTGGCCTCGGTGTTGTCCGCTGGGACGAGTTCGACGGCCTTGGTCTGCCACTTGACGGCATCGGCGTTCTTGCCGAGCTTGTGGGCGGCCATGGCGTAGGTGTCGAGGATCGACCAGTCCTTCCACTCGGTCAGCTCGCAGGCCTGCTTGATGGCCTTGTAGCCAGCCTTGTACTGTGCCTCGCCAGCACCGTCGGCGTTGATGAGCATCCACGAGACCGCGTTGAGCATGCGCTGGTCTTCGTTGATGTACTTGTCGATCAGCAGGTTGGCGATCACGGTCGGCTCTTCGAGACTGCCGCTCTGGATGCCCTGAGCGAACCGGTTGGCGGCGGACATGACCATCGCGTCACGCTTGTAGTTCTCGACGGCCTTGGCGGTGTCGAGCTCGCCGCTGACGGCCTGCTCGAGCGACTTGTCGATGTTCATCGGGTGTCCGACCCAGGCGATGGTGCCGGTGCCGTCGACGATGAACGCGGCGGGGATGCCGTTCTGGGCTGCGGGCTTCATCCAGGTGTCGGCCATGGCGCTGCCGTTTTCGACGGCAACGGTGTAGCTCATACGCTCGCCCTGGTCGGCGACAAAGCCCTCGACCTTCTCGATGCGCTCGGCCTGGTCATCAACACCTTCCCAGATGTTGACGCCGATGAACTGGGCCTTGCCCTTGTATTCTTCCTGAAGTTCCGAGAGGTGGGGGAAGGCCGCGATGCACGGGCCACACCAGGTTGCCCAGAACTCGACGACATAGACCTGGCCCGGCTCGAAGCTCTGGACCGAGTCGCCCTTGACGAACTTGGCGATCTGGAGTTCGGGTGCCTTGGAACCGATGAACAGCTCGGGGATCTGGACCGGTTCGGCGAAGTCTTCGAGCTTGGGCTCAGCGGCCATGTCGGCCTGCTTGTGTTCTTTGTGCTCGGGGCCGGCGAGAGCGGGCGAGGCGAGCAGCGTCAGTCCAGCGCAGAGGCCGGCGATTGCGGGGATCGTGCATTTCATGTGTGATTGCTCCTTATGGGCATGTGTCTCTTCACTTGACAGTACCGCGCCAGCGGGGTCAAGGTTGACCTGAAGCTGAGAAAACGCCCAAACAAGGGCCTAGAAGTGTGTTTTTCGAGGGGTTTCAGCAGTGCAGATCGCACTCGCCCAGCATATCGAAGCCCTTGCGGGAGAGGATCTGACCCGCGAGGGTGGGGTCATCAA
Source organism: Phycisphaerales bacterium UBA3190 (assembly GCA_002364005.1). Taxonomy (GTDB): domain Bacteria; phylum Planctomycetota; class Phycisphaerae; order Phycisphaerales; family UBA1924; genus UBA1924. The sequence continues at coordinate 247,137 of DEXG01000017.1, read as the reverse complement.
CCGCGATCGCGATGCTGGGGTTGTCGCCTCTTCGGTGCATGAGCGGGTAGGCAAAGGCGATGTTGATCTCCGCACCAAGGAGGAACAGACAGAGCTTCGAAAGCGAGTGGCCCTCGCTCAGTTCAACCAGCAGAACCTCACGCTCAGCGAACGGGAATCCGGTCTCTTTGAGCATGCGTCGCGTTTCGGCGGCATTGTTGGTGATAATCCGCACGACGGCGTGATCGGATGCTTCGTGTACCGAGAGGGCACAGAGTTCGATAATCGCGTCGTCGAGGTGTTCCGTGAGGTCCAGCATCTTGCCGACCTTGTTGGAGAGAAACACACTGAACTGCACTGCCGTCGGCGGGCAATACCCCTGAGTCGTATCGAGCGGGACAGGTGTTTCTGTCATAGATCGGGTTTCCTCGGCGTGTGGGCTGGTCGCATCATGGAACAGGACAGAAGTCTATTCAACAGTATCAGGCCCGGTTCTGCAACCCTGAAACACGAAAACGCCCCGATTGAGTCGGGGCGATTGACGGTCATTCAGATGAGTCAGGTTAAACCGCGAAGCTCGAACCGCAGCCGCAACTGCTGGTGGCGTTCGGGTTGTTGAACACAAAGCCGCGTCCCATCAGTTCGTCCTTGAAGTCGACGGTGACGCCGCCCAGGTACAGCAGGGATTTGGGATCGATGATGATCTTGATGCCGTGCTGCTCGAAGACCTCATCGGTCTCCTTCTGGGTCTCGGTCAGGTCGAGCAGGTAGCTGAATCCGGAGCAGCCGCCGCCCTTGACACCCACGCGCAGACGCACGCTCTCAGCATCGAGTTCCTGGGCTTCGATGATCGACTTGATCTCGCGAGCCGCGGTCTCGCTGAGAATGACGGACTGTTCCTGGCTTGTTTCGGTGCTCATGGGTCGCTCCTTGCCTTCACACTTCGATCCTGCCCATATTCGGGTCACGATTCTATACGCTTCATCGGCTGATGTGGATCGCTTAGTTGGTGTTCTTGCCCTGATAATCGGCGATCGCGGCCTTGATCGCGTCCTCGGCGAGCACCGAGCAGTGGATCTTCACGGGCGGCAGCGAGAGTTCTTCAACGATCTCGGTGTTCTTGATCTCGAGTCCCTCTTCGAGACTCTTGCCCTTGAGCCACTCGGTCGCCAGCGATGAGCTGGCGATCGCCGAGCCGCAGCCAAAGCACTTGAACTTGGCGTCTTCGATCTTGCCGGTCGTGTCATCGACCTTGATCTGCAGCTGCATCACATCGCCGCACTCGGGGGCGCCGACCAGGCCGACGCCGATATCGCGTCGTTCCTTGATTTCCTTCTGGGTGCCGAAGGTGCCCACATTGCGGGGCTTCTCGTAGTGTTCAATCACTTTTTCTGAATATGCCATGGTTCACCTCGTTTGGTGGGAGTCTGTTGATTTAGTGCGCGGCCCATTCGATCTTGCTGATGTCGATGCCCTCGTTGTGCATGTCGAACAGCGGCGAAAGCGCCCGCAACTTGGTGACCGCCTCGATGATCTTGTCGGCGGCGTAATCGATCTGTTCCTGTGTGGTCCAACGCCCCATGCTGATTCGCAGCGATGAGTGGGCCAGGTCGTCGCCGACCCCGAGGGCCTTGAGCACATAGCTGGGCTCAAGCGACGCGCTGGTGCAGGCCGAACCCGAACTCATCGCGATCTCTTTGAGCGCCATCATCAGACTCTCGCCCTCGACAAAGCCGAAGGAGATGTTGGTGATGTTCGCCAGACGCTTGTCCTTGTGCCCGTTGACTTGGACGACATCCATCGCCGCGTGAAGCTTCTCTTCGAGATGGTTGCGCAGGGCGAGCAGGCGTTCACGCTCGCTGTCCATGTCTGCGGCACAGAGGGCACAGGCCTTGCCCAGGCCGACGATACCGGTGACATTGAGCGTGCCAGAGCGGAAGCCCCGCTCCTGGCCGCCGCCCTCCTGCAGGGCTGTCAGACGCACACGGGGGCGACGGCGACGCACATAGAGTGCGCCCACGCCCTTGGGGCCGTAGAGCTTGTGACCCGACATGGAGAGGAGATCGACATTGTCGGTCTTGACATTGGTTGGCATCTTCCCGACCCACTGGGTGGCATCGGTGTGGAGGATGATGCCCTTGTCGTGGCACAGATCCCCGATCTGGGGGATCTCGTTGATCGTACCGATCTCGTTGTTGGCCCACATGATGGTGACCAGGATCGTGTCTTCACGCAGGGCGTTCTCGATCATCTCGCGGGTGATGATGCCGTCGGCACCGGGTTCGAGCCAGGTGACATCGAAGCCGTCCTTTTCGAGTCGCTTGCACGGGTCGAGTACGGCCTTGTGCTCATGGATCGCGGTGATGATGTGGCCGCGGTTCTTCTCGCCGGCGGGCTTCTTGGCGTACATGTTCGCCGCGCCCTTGATGGCCAGGTTGTTGCTCTCGGTTGAGCCCGAGGTGAAGATGATTTCTTTGGAATCGGCACCGAGCAGCGAGGCAACCTGCTCGCGGGCGGTATCAACCGCGTGCTCGGCATCCCAACCGAATGAGTGATTTCGTGAGCCCGGGTTCCCGAACATGTCGGTGAAGTAGGGCATCATCGCCTCAACCACACGCGGGTCGCATGGGGTTGTCGCGGCATAATCGAGGTAGAAGGGCAACTGAACGCTCATGATGAAGGCTCCTCACAGCGTGATGGGGTCATGCGTGGGTGATTCCGGACCTTGTGGTCCTGATACTTAGAATCATTCCAAATGTATTGTAGATATACGGGTGGCACGAAGCAAGGGTTCGGCGTCGCATTCGGGTTGTGCACGAGAACCGGGAATCTGGGAGCGGGTCATGCACTTGGCGCGATGTACCGCATTTTCACGCGGTTGCCCTGGGCGTTGAAGCTCACCTCGCTCATGTAGGCCTTCATGAGCATCACCCCGCGTCCAGATGGCTTGGAGAGGTTCTCGAGCAGCGTGGGGTCGGGCAGGGCACTGGGCTGGAAGCCGGGGCCTTGGTCTTCTACAGCGAACTCGAAGACACCGGGTTCGATGCGATGCTCGACCCGGATGGTCAGGTCATCGCTCAGGCCCTTGTGCCCATGCTCAAACGCGTTGGTGATTGCTTCCTCGATCGCGAGTCTGATCGCGAAGGCGGCGCTGCCTCCGAAACCGTTCTGCTCGGCCACCCCGAGGATCTGCTCGATCAGCGCAGTGATCGCGTCCCGATCGTGTGCGAGATCGACGACATGAGCACCCTCGATGTGGGTATTGGCGTCAGGCATGGTGGCGGATCAGACTGGTCAGAAAGAAAACGATGAGTCCGGCTCAGTTCGCAAATGCTTCACGCGCTTCATCAGTCGTGTCGTGAATGTTGAAGAGCTTATTGAGGCGTGTGATGACAAAGACCTCGTAGATCTGCGGGTCGATGTTGGCAAGGTGGAGTTCACCGGCCTTTTCTTTGATCTTGTTGTTGATCGTGATCAGGGCGCCCAGCGCCGCGGATGACAGGTGATCGACATTGGAGAAGCTGATGAGCAGGCGCGGCGTATCGCTCTTCTCGATTTCGCCGGTGATTTCTTCGTTGATCGCCTGGATATTGGCTTCGTCCAGGATGTTGCGGTCAACAAACTCGACCAGGGTCACCCCTTCGTTCTCACTCAACCTGAGTCTGGATTCGCTCATCGATGTGGGCCCTCGCAATGCATTCCCCGGCGTCGATACCGGGTCATACTATAGAGCGTCCCACGCGTTCGGGCGCGTTTGCGGATCCAACGAATCGGTCAGAGACAAGCAAAGAAAAACGGACGCGTCTTGCGACGCGTCCGTGTGTATGTGCTCTGGTGATTTGCGGATCAGCTGCCGAGCTGGTCAAGCAGGCCCGGGAAGTTGAGTTCTTCCTCTTCGTTCTGAATCAGAATCGTGGGCTTGAGCAGGATCAGCAGGGTCTTGTCCGTCTTGGCGTCCACTCGGTTCGAGAAGAAGCGGCTGAGAATCGGGATCTTGCTCAGAACGGGAACGCCGGTCTCAACCTCGACCTCTTCGACCACACGCTGGCCGCCGAGCAGAACGGTGCCCTGGTCGGGGATGGTGACGGTGGTCCGCAGCTCGGTCGCGTCAACGATCGGCACCTGGATGGTACCCTCGAAGATCGCGGCATCGCCGCCCGCTGTGCCACCGCCGCCGGCAGCACCCTCAACGGTGCGGTCCTGAGCGAACGAGAGACGCGACTGGGTGGTCCGGACCGTGAGGGTCACATAGCGACGGTCGGCCGAAGCAACACCCTGAACATCGATGACCACACCGGTGGGGATGGTCGAAACGGTCGGGTCGAACGCCGCGGCACTTGAGCCGGCGACCGGGGTCAGGTCGGACACGAAGGTCGTGGTCGTCGAGACCGCGATGTAGGACCGCTGCCCGTTGGTGAAGGTCAGACGCGGGGCCGTCAGCACAACGCTGCGCTGATCGGCCTGGGTCGCTTCAACGAGGAAGTCGACCTGGATGTCGTCGAGGAACCGGCCGGAGATTCCCAGTGCAGGGTTGAGGCCCAGGATCTGGCCCGCGAAGGAGTTGATGTTGGCCAGCTCGTTGGTCAGGTTGAACGAGTTCTGAGCGGCACGGATCACGGAGAAGCTGTCGTCGCCGTAGACCACGCCGTCGACAATGCCGCCGTTGAAGCCCGGGCCGAGCACGGGCTGGGTGATGGGGCCGATATCGTCAGCAATCCCGTCGCCGTCGGTATCAATAGGGAACTCGCCGAGGCCGGAGACATTGTCGAGCAGTGAGCCGTCCGAACCGAAGTAGTCCGAGGGGAGCAACGACGGGTCAATCTGGCGAGCGAGCTGGTACTCGGTGTTGTTGGCGTTGAAGTAGACATCGAGGTCGAAGCCGATCTGCTCGAAGAAGTTCTGGTCAACCGAGAGGAACCGGGTCTCGACATTGATCTGCACCGCACGCTGCTGACGCAGCTTGTTGAGCAGGCCGATGATGGCGCGATGGTTCTTGGGGGTCGTGGTGATGATGAAGTTGCCGTTGAGCTCGGTCACCGAGCTGGTGTCGCCACCCAAGGCGGTCCAGCCATCGGGGTCGACATTGGCCTGGATCAGGTCGATGATCGCGGTGACGCGGTCTTCGCGGGTCGCGACATTCTGCGCGTCCTGACCGCCACCCGAGAAGGGGCTCCGGCCACCGCCGCCACCGCCACCGCCGCCGCCAGCGGCCCGCACCGCACTCTGGAGGTTAAACTCGGGTGCGTTGTCAAAGTCGGGGACCACGAAGATAAGGTCGCGGATGTCGTAGGTCTCGAGAACCGTGTTCAGACGCAGCACCTCGTCGGAGGCGATGGTCAGGATGCCGTCCTGAATCGCCCAGCCCGCGGGGAGCGTGGGGTCAGAGACCTTGCTGAGCACGCGATCGAGGAGCACATCGATCTGGACATTCTTGAGTGTGAGGTCAACCGGTGTATCGGGGTCGACACCGATATCAGCAAGCGACTCCCAGTCAACATCGATATCGATGTCGGTGGTCGAGCCGATGAACGCGACGACATCTTCGAACGCGTTGTCGTTGAACTCGACGGGCATGCGTGTCTCACGCAGCTTGGAGAGGACCGAGCGGTTGGCTGAGGACTCTGCAAACTCGAGGATGTCCCCGCGTCGGAAGCTGATCGAGGGCCAGTCATCGGGGTAGGCGATGATGGAGTCCGGAGCGATCAAGGCTTCCTGGTTGTTGAGCGACTGGCGGGCGTAGCTGATGCCTTTATCACGCTGGTAGCCAAGGTTCTCGCGGTAGATCAGGATGTCCTGGATGATGTCGCGGAGCAGGAGCCCCGAGGGGTTCGTCGGGTCGATAAACAGGATCGAATCGACGACCTCGAGTGCTTCCTCGTACTTGAGTTCCTGCTGCAGTGCCTGCACGCGGGCAAGGTTGGCGAGGATTTTCTCGTCGCGTTCCATGCGGCGCTCGGTGGCGAGCTGCGCGGTCTGCTCTGCAAGGCGTTGTCGCTCTGCTTCTGCTTCGGCGATCCGCTGCTGCTCTTCGGTCGTCTGGATCTGGGAGATCAGGTCCGCGACGCGGTCCTGGTAGTTCTCGAACGAGGATTCGGGCATCGCGTTGCGAGCACGCTTGATGGTCAGGTCCGCCTGAGCCGCCAGATTGCGTGCGGTGCTGGTGTCACCCTCGCTCAGGGCCTGCTGCGATTGCTCGTAGTAGTTCTCGAATGCGGCCTGGGCACGCTGCAGTGCCAGCCCGTCCTGAACCAGCGTCTGATCGAGGATGTTGTTCTCAGGCCCGCCCTGAACACCGAGCTGGATCTGGGTTTCGGCGCGACGCTCGCGTGCCAGGGCCATGTCCTCTTGCGAGATGTACGACCCGAAGTTGCTGATGACATTGGTGTAGAGCGTGAGTGCTTCGTTGAAGCGGCGCTCTTCGAATGCGAGGTTCGCCTGTCCCATCAGACTCTGTGCTTCGAAACGCCTCGCGGCATCGAGCACATCGACCTGCGGGTCTTCCTGAACGAGTTCGACATCGATCGCCTCGGGCTGAATCTCTTCTGGCTGATTGCCGAGGTACGAGCCGGTGCGGGCGCCGTCCTGGGTGCTGCCGGTGAGCCAGTCGCTGGTCAGGCCGCTCTCAGGAGCGAGCATGCCCATGGCGGGGTTGTAGGCCCCGAAGCTGGTGCCGGTGTCCTTCTCGATCGACGCGAGCTGGTCGCGGTAGGTGTCGAGGGTGTTCTGCTGGGTGGTATTCAGTTCCAGTCCGAGCTGACCCAGACGGGTGAGCAGGAGCTTGGCGGTGGGGTAGTCGCTGCTGCTGAACGCGGCGCTGATGCGATCGATCACATCGTCGACCTTGCTCATGGCTTCGTTCTGGCGTGTCGAGCAGAGATGCATGACCGCGTGGGCTGCGTCGAGCTGCTCGTTGCTTGCACGGCTGGCATCGATCACGAACTGGGCCTGGCGCTTGGCTTCGACAAGATTGTCGGTGCTCAGCGAGAACTGGGCTTTCTGCAGACTGATCTCCACACGATCGGCCCGTTGAATCTGTCGCTCGGCCTTGGCAAGCATGGCCCAGAGGGCCTGGCCCTGTTCGTCGCTGAGCGTCGCACCGGAGGGCGAATCCTGCAGGGCCAGCAGCATGGCGCGGGCCCGGATCAGCTGGCCTTCACCGAGGAGCGTGCCGGCTCGGTTGATGACTTCCTGAGACGAGTCGCTCTGAACCTGCTGCTCAAGTTCGACGCTGGCAAGCACGGTTGTGCCAGGCAGACCCGAAAAAGCAACGGCGGCGAGGAGGAGGGAACGAACAGATCGGTAAGGTGCGGGTGACATCCGGATCACTCCAATTGCTCTTGGCTCGAGAGCTGGGATGGGGCCAGCTCGGGGCTGAGGTCGTGCGGGATGTGCTGCAACGCACCCGTATCCCGCGTGTATGAGTTGTTGTTCTGCGATCGTTCGCAGAATCCGATTTGACCGTGAAAGACTCGCGGTCGATGCACCCGTTTGCAATAACGGGCACGATCCCGCGTTGAACGCTGTGAGGCGTGTCGTGGCGGGGAGTGGGACGATACCGGGGATTGGCGATGGACGCAAATCCCGATGGCATGCAGTGTATCCTGATGAACCGAAAGCGTGTCGTTTCGATGATCTGTTTTCTAGACCAGTACGGTTCGGTTCGGTAAGCGTCACTACGAACATGGAAGCGGGGCCATGTTCTTTCGTCCCTGTGCTACGGCTATTCGACCGTGGTGCCCGATGGTTCCCATCTCACACGAGAACATGCAGAAACTCCACAACCGATCCATGTGCATGGAGCATAGCGATGCACAAGATCAGCTTGGACCGCTGTCAATCCGAACCCGATACGGGGTCAGAGACACGGAACTTGAGCACCGTCTCTTCTTCTAAGGCGTTCTTGGGTATGGGTTTAGACTTCAGTGTGTTGGTCAGCAGATCGTTGGCCTGGTCATTGGTCATGCGATTGGCACTGATCACCATCACATCGAACCAGTCCCCGTCTGGGTTGGCACGCTTGATCACCGTATCTTGTGTCAGTTCCTCTGCACGGCGCAAGCAGTCGGCGGTCAGAACGACATGGGCGTATTGCTCGTGCGGGATTTGATCGGTGCTGAACCGGGCCAGGCACTGCCAGGGTGTGATTCCCAATGGCTGGGCTTCGTCGTCCACATTCGTGTCCGGGTCGACATTGAGCACCAGTCGCCACGAGTCACGCATGCGTTCGAGAATCTCGTCGCCGCTGATCAGATCGGGCCGATCGGTTGAGGTGATCAGGATCGATCGGTGCTCGTGGGCCGCGGCATCGGCTCCGGCGGGCTCCTGGATCTCTGGGATCTCGAAGGCCTCGAGCAGGCGTTCAACCCGAGCCCGGTACTCCGGCTCGACGCGAACGGTCGTGATCTTGTGCTCATCGACGAATATATAGAAGAAGGGCTCTTCGCTGACCGCCCCGAAGCCGACCATGCCGTCTTCAAAGAAGAACGGGCGGTACTGACGCAGGGCGTTGGTGACCTTCTCCTTGCCGATCGGCTCGTAAGCCATATATGGATCGATCTCGCGATAGGCATCATGCCCGATGTAGTCGATGATCGGGAACACCCGCCCGGGCATCATGGCAAAGAGCTGCTGCCAGAGCGGTTCGACCCGGTCGGCGGGGACCACGATGTCGAAAACATACTGATCGGGCCAGGCCTCCCAGTCGCCCATGTCCTCAGCAACATCCTCGGGCTCGAACTCCGCGGTGTACCCGATCCGGGGCGTCATCGCCTCGACGGGGTAGACCCCGAGCGGGAACTTGAAGCCGCTCATGACTTTGCGTTCGATATTGGGGTCGATCAGACAGGTCGGCATGTTTTTCCCTTGAAAGACCAGACGAGCATCCCCTCGTCGTCGCACAGACAGGTGCACAGAAAGGATAGCAAGCTCGCCCTGATCAAGGTGCCACTCTCTGAAGAGATGAGGCGCCTGAGTTGGTGCGTATGATCTTCGTCTATGAGCAACGAACACAACGAATCCGTACCCGGCGTTGCAGGTGATCTGCCCGGGACCACCCGCCCCATGATCGCGGTTGCCGTGGGCAACTCACGCACACGCGTGGGCATCCTGGCGGGGCGAGAATGCCTCAAGGCCCAGTCGGTCCACAGCGACCAGCCCGACGAGATCAGCAGCCAGGTGGCTTCACTCTGGGGTGAGTACGGCGACGGGGAGCCAGACCCCGTGATCGTGATCTCTCATGTCTCGGGCGATATGGCCAGCGATATCGAATCTTCGCTGCGCAAGCACGGGCACACCACGCTCTACCGCTTTGGGCGTGACCTGCCCATCCCGATCCGGCACACCCTCACCGAATCGGGGGAGAAGACCGTCGGCCAGGACCGGCTCCTCTGCGCCATCGGCGCCTTTCAGGTCGTCAAGCAGGCGTGCATCGTCGTCGATCTGGGCACCGCCATCACGGTCGACTTTGTCGACGGCGAGGGCGTGTTCCAGGGCGGGGCAATCATGCCCGGCATCGGGATGATGTTCAAAGCCCTGCACGAGCAGACTGCGCATCTGCCCTTGCTCAAATATGCAAAGCCGGACATGGAAGACCTCAGCCCAGCCAAGCAGACCGACCTGTCGATGCAGCTCGGGGTCAACGCCTGCGTGCACGGGGCGATCCGGTGGCTCGCCGAGCGGTACGCCGTGTATTACGAGGGATACCCACAAATCATCGTGACCGGCGGCGACATGGGGGCGCTCGAAGACGATGAGCTCATCGAAGCATTCGTGCCCGACCTGCAGTTGCACGGGATCCGTGCCGCGTGCGCGATGCTGGTCGATGCCGAAGACGATGAAGACGATCTTGAATCGTGAGCGAACGCTGGCATTCGATCCTGACCCCGTCCCAACGCGCCGGCGCGATCGCGATGGTGATGCTGCACCATGATGATCCCGAATCAGTCGGCATCAGGCGGGCCGCGCCCGGTCGGTTGGTCTTGAGCGATCTGCTGGGCATCGACGAGGGGGTGGTGCTGGGGATCGACGATCACACCCGGATGTTGATGCCCCATGGCGGGATCGCAATCGTCCGTGCGATCAGTGAACGCCTGAGTGATCTGGGCATCCCATTGAATACGCAGCCCGACCCGTTGCGGATCTACCCAGAAGCACAGAGCGAAATCGAGGCATGGTGCCTGCACGCGTTGTCGATCGCACCCAGCCCGATGGCGGTTGATGTGCTGTTGAAGCACAGCCAGCGATGGAGCGTTTCGGGGATCGAAACGATCCAGCAGGCGGACGCCATCGACGCGATCGGTCCGGGCGCGTTGGATCGGCTGCTGCACCCGCCCAGCGTCGTGGCGGTGGGGCGGGCCAATGTCGGCAAGTCTTCGCTGATCAATGCGCTGGTCGGTCAGCAGGTGGCCCTGGTCGCAGATGTCGCGGGCACGACGCGCGACCATGTGGGTGTGCCGGTGGACCTGGGCGGGCTGGTGGTGCGTTGGATCGATACGCCCGGGGTGGATGAACGCATCGGTGACTCGGATGAGCTGGCGATCGCCCAGTCGGTGCTGGCACAGGCCGATCTGGTGGTGCACTGCATCGATGCCATCAATGATCCGGGCGTGCTCGATGCGCGTCTCCATGATTCGATCGAGCCGGGCATCCCGGTCGTGCGTGTCGGGACTCGGACCGATCTGGGGGACCACGCGTGCCGGGTCGATGTGCGGGTGCAGCTCGGCGAGCATGGGGCCGGGATCCCGGGGCTGGTGTCGATGCTGCGTGACCAGCTGGTCCCCGAAACGGTGCTTGATGACCCGCGCCCGTGGTGTTTCTGGGGCTCGCTGCGATCAGAGCCATGATCGAAGCGATCGACCACGCTACCATTGCCACTCATCATTGAACCCCGCACGCGGCGAAGTGTCTGCGCAGGCGGGTGTTGTGCACGCATCGCCCGGCATGAACCGGGCCCACAGAGGTGGATATGGACGACCGGCAAACCAAAATCCGCGAGGGCGCAGGGCTCGAAGATTCACGCGTCAACCAGGAGTTCCTCGACTTCCTGAACAAGTGGAGCTCGCCCGTGCTCATCGTGCTCGCTGTTGCGGCGCTCGTCTGGGCAGGGCTGCAGAAGCTCGAGCAGATGCAGAACACCAAGATCGATCAGGCCTTCAGCGAGCTTGAAGCGGCGACCCTTGGTACCACCCCCTCGCCGACTTCATTGAACGCCATTGCAGATGACTACGCGGGCGTGCGCAGCGTCCCCGAACTGGCCAAGCTGACAGCCGTGGATATCTATCTGCGCGCGTTCACCACCGGCGTCGAGCCCGGCGCGCAGATCGATCAGGCGACCGGGACCTACAACCCCACAGACATCCTCAGCGAGGAGAAGCTCAATCAGCGTCTCGATCTCGCCGAATCGACCGCCAATGAAGTGCTCGCATCGTCGGAGAACAAGCCCGGCAAGGCCATGTTTGCGATGCAGGCGTTGACCCGCCTGGCCGTGATCAAAGAGTGTCGCGATGACTTCGATGGCGCTAAGGGCTACTACGAACGCCTCAAGGCACTGAGCGAGAGCGAGCAGTACCCGAGCATCGTCGTCTTTGCTGATGCACGCATCGCCAACCTCGATTCGCTCAAGTCAGTCGATGCACTGCCGACCAACGATCAGGTGCCGCTGCTTCCCGGCGAGTCGCCCACGCTCAGCCAGGAGCAGATCGATGCGATCCAGGCCCAGTTCGAAGAGGCCGCCAACTCGGCAGCTGAAGAGGCGTCCGAAGAGGTGCCTGAGGCGGCAGAAGAGGATGCTGCCCCGGCAGACGAGGCATCGACCGACGAGCCCGCCAGCAGCGATACCCCATGACAGACACCGGGCCCAATACGGGCTCGGGAAACGCGACGCCCGACGGGACGCAGAGCGAATCGCTCGACGAATCGTTGGGCGGCGATTTTCTCCTCCCCGGCGGCAAGGTTGACCCCGTGGCGGTCCGCCGCTCATATCTCAACGCGCGCGAAGAGGGCAACGACGAGTTCGTCGCCAAGGTCCGCTTCACGCTGGCGCGGGATATCCGGGACCGGCTCGACAAGTACCTCACCACCCGCATCAAGTTCATGAGCCGCAGCAAGCTGCAGGAGATGATCGATCAGGGCGGCGCGACGGTCAACGGCTCGGTTGCCAAGTCGTCCACCAAGCTCCGCGTGGGTGATGTGATCGAGATGGTGATCCCCGCGCCCCCGAGCGGCGAGATCGAGCCCGACGATATCCCGCTCCGGGTGCTCCACGAGGACGAGTACATCCTGGTGCTCAACAAACAGCCCGACATCATCGTCCACCCGGCCCGCGCGGAAAACCGGGGTACGATGCTCAACGCGCTGGTGCACTATTTTCAAACCCACCAATCGGGTGAACTTTCCTCGGTCGGCGAGGAGTTCGCCCGCCCAGGCGTCGTCCATCGGCTTGATCGGCATACTTCTGGTTGCATCGTCTTCGCCAAGAGTGACCTGGCCCATTGGAAGATGGGCAGCAAGTTCGAGCAACGCCAGGTCGATAAACGCTACCTGGCGCTGGTGCACGACTGGGTCACCAAGGACGAACAGCTCATCGACCTGCCGCTGGGCCCGCACCCGTCACGGGTGCGTGGCTCGCGTGAAAAGCGGGTGGTGCGGTTCGATGATCTGGGCAAGGCCAGCCAGACGATCTGTCGGGTGCGGGAACGCTACGAGCTGCCGCCCGCGCGCAACAAGAGTGTTTCACGACGCTACTCATTGGTTGAGTTGGAACTGCTCACCGGGCGGACCCACCAGATCCGGGTGCATCTCTCACACCTCGGGCACTCGATTGTGGGTGATGACATGTACAAGGGCAAGCCGCTGCTCGACTTGGAGGGTCAGACGCTGATCGAACGCCAGGCCTTGCACGCGGCATTGCTCGGTTTCAACCATCCGATCAGCGAAGAGCCCATGGTGTTCGTGGCCCCGCTGCGCGACGAGGTCCGGGCGTGCATCGACTTCCTGCGGGCCCGCGGGAACCCCACCCCGGTATTCGTTGAAGGCACGGTCCCGATGGAGCGGCTGGCCCTTGATTGAGGGGGTTGGGAGCCGGTTCAGGCGTTTGGTGTGTCAAGGACTATTTAATCCTGCAGCGCATCAGCCAGAACTGAGCGGGTTGGCTGGCAAGTTTGAGTTTCTGTGGTCTCTTTCAGACATACACGCAGGTGCGCACAGCGTGCTTGAAACACTGGAGGGATACACGACATGGACATGCTTCAGAAACGAAACGCCATCGGTGTGCTCGCGCTCGTCGCGATCACCGGCGCGGCCCAGGCGGGCATCGCCTCAGCGCTGATCCTCGATGACTTCGACAGCGACCCGAACGACGACGCGGGCGGCCCCGGGGTCTATTCGACGGTCATCTTCAACAACCCATTCAACCAGGGCTCGGATTTCTCACTCGATACGATGCTCAACAGCGGCAGCGATGTCGGCGCGTTGATCTTCAACTCGGGCATCGGGGTCGAGCAGGGTGCTTCGATCGTTTACGACAACGCCGGTGCGGGGCTGAGCCTGAACCCGGGCGCCATGGGGCTCACTGGTTTCGAGCTCGATTTCCTGAGCGTCGATCAGGGTTTCACCATGAGCATCGAGCTGGGCAACAACGGCGACGGTCCAAGCGGCCTGGCTGGTATCGCGACGCTCGAGATGTTCGTGCCCGCTGGTATTGGCCAGACGGCATCATTCTCCTGGGGCGACTTCATCTACTCGCCGAACTTCGACCCGGCTGATGTGGACAGTATCACGCTGAGCTTCAATCCAGAAGACGGCGCGACAGCATCGCTCGACTTCATCGCCAGCGAGTTCCGCGGCGTGATCGTGCCGACCCCGGGTGCGGTCGCGATCATGGGAATCGGTGGCCTGCTGATCGTCAGCCGACGACGGGCCTGAGCATACAGTTTTAAGCCAAAACCGTATTGAGCACTCAGTAAAGCTGGGTGCTTTTTCAAATTATGCGGGTGAGCTTGTCAGATTGAAAAACTTGGTGTCTATTTACGATGACGCACATCGGGTTGGGACCAGCGCCACGGAGATTTATGATTCTCGTCAACGATTAGGCGACACTCCTGCTGGGCCCGTTGTGCACCTTTTCTGTACACGATGTAGGAGTACACCATGTGTAAACAACTTCATGCCTTTTTCCTTATGTCGCTCATCGGTGGCACCGCGATCGCGGGCCCGGTCATGCTCGACGACTTCGACGCCGACCCGAACGACGATTTGTTCGGCGCACGCGATTTCGGCAGTTCCATCTCCGATGACCCGTTTCTTCAGGGCGGGGACACCACCATCGATACCGTGTTCAGCTACGGTGATGATGCCGGTGCGTTGATTATGAACTCGGGCATTGGCGCGGTGCAAACCGCATGGCTGAACTACGGCTTCAACTCAGGGCCGGTCGATCTGTCCGACAACGGCGTGATGGCCTTTGACTTCCTCGCGGTGGACCAGGACTTCACGATCCGTATCGTGATGATCGGGGGCGATGGCGGGAAGGCTGTGATCAATCAGCTCCAAGTCGGTGCCGGCGGGCCGCAGACCGTTGAGTGGGACATCCTCAACGATTCCGACTTTGCCGACATGGATCTCGCTGAGGTCGTCGATCTTCGCATCAGTATCAACTTCGATCATGTGCATTCGCTCGACTTCGTGCTCGGCAGCATCCGCGCTGTCCCCGCACCAAGCAGCATGGCGCTGCTCGGACTCGGTGGTCTGGCAGCCACGCGTCGGCGTCGAAGCTGACTCGGCTCACAGGTTGAATCTCGACACACCCGCGCCCGGCGCGGGTGTTCTTATGCGCCCGCGAACAGCCCCGAGCTGCTGTGCGTCTGCTCGTGATCCAGCAGCCAGCGCTTGCGTTCGATGCCTCCGCCATATCCGTGGAGGGTGCCGTCGGACGCGATCACGCGATGGCAGGGGATCACGATCGAGACCCGGTTCCTGCCATTGGCCAGCCCGACGGCCCGTGACCCGCCCGGGTTGCCCAGTCGCGTGGCCAGCTCGCCGTAGCTCGTGGTCTGGCCAAAGGGGATCTTGACCAGCTCGCTCCAGACGCGCTGCTGCCAGTCGGTGCCGGGTGTGTCCAGCGGGACGGTGAACTGTTGCAGGTCGCCATTGAAGTATGCCTGCAGTTCGCCGGCGAGCTGATCGAGCAGCGGGTGATCGCCGGTCTGCACCGTGCACCCGTACGCGGCTTCGAGCTCGCTTGTCTCTCGCGATCGCCGCTCGGGCGAGCCCATCTCCAGCAAACAGATCCCCCGATCCGTCGTGGCGGCACGCATCGGGCAGAGCGGGGTATCGATCGTTGTTGCCAGGAGTGTCATACCCAAACAATACCCGCCCGGAGAGCGTTGTGCTCGCCGGTTCCGCGAAAATACGTTAGACGGAATCGCCTATCTCGGCTGTACAGAAAATCTGTAACTTGGTATAATATGAGTTATGACACAAAGCCCACTATTAAGCTTCGATATTGAAACGGCAAATATTTTTGAACTTAAGCCCGGGGAGAGCTTCGAGAAATATGAGCCATTTGACATCACCGTAGCCGCAACGGGGTTCAGTGAAGGCGAGTCTTGCACTTGGTACAGCACCGATGAAAGCGGGAGGCCAGCCCCAGTTATGACTCGGCACACCGCTTCCAAACTTCTGGCTTACTTGGATGCTCAACAGAATGACGGGGTTCGAGTGTGTGCATGGAACGGAACCCAGTTCGACCTGCAATGGATTGGGTATGTTGCAGACGATTACGAAACAGCTGGGCGAGTTGCGCTTCGTGCATATGATCCAATGCTTCAGTTCTTTTGGGCCAGAGGGTTCCCAGTTGGATTGGCGAAAGTTGGCCAGGCAATGGGCATTGAGCAGGAGAAATTGATGCTCGGTGAGGATGCGCCTGTGCGTTGGCGTGACGGTGATTACGAGAGTGTGATCAGTTATGTTGTTGGTGATGTTGAGATCACAAACAAAATTGTTGCGGCGGTTGAGCGTGAAAAAGCAGTGAAGTGGGTGACTAGAAAAGGGACGACCTCTGTTGAATGCATGCCTCAGTTGCTACAGACACATCATGTACTCAAGCAGCCGTTGCCGGATCAGAGTTGGATGGATGAGCCCATAGATCCATGGGGTTTCACAAAATGGATCCCTAGATCTGTGCTGGAGGAGTTCGAAGTGCCTCGGCCGTAGAATCAGCCGATCTTCGTCTGCCCGTTCATGTACGGCACCAGCTTCTCGGGGATCGTGACCGACCCGTCCTCGTTTTGGTACATCTCGAGCAGCGGGATCAGGATCCGGGGAGAGGCGGCGACGGTGTTGTTGAGCGAGTGGCAGAAGGTGGTGGGGCCCTTGCCGTTCTCGCCGCCGGGGCGGTAACGCATGTTCAGGCGTCGGCACTGGTAGTCGTAGAGGCGCGATGCCGAGTGCGTCTCGCCGAACTCACCCATCGGGGTGCCGTCGGGGGCCTCTTCGCCACGCCCGGGCATCCAGCATTCGATGTCGATCATGTCGGCGTTCTTGACGCCCAGGTCACCGGTGCAGCACTGGAGCAGGCGGTGGGGGAGCCCGAGGGATTTGAGCAGGTTTTCCACAAAGCCCATCATGTCCTTGTGGTGCTGGCGTGACTTCTGCTCGTCGGCCACATCGATGATCACCTGCTCGACCTTGTCGAACTGGTGGATGCGGTAGAGCCCGGCCGTGTCCTTGCCCGCCGCGCCCGCCTCGCGCCGGAAGCAGGTCGAGACGGTGACATACTTGAGCGGCAGCTGGGCCTCATCGAGGATCTCGTCCTGATGCAGCCCCATGAGCCCGACCTCGCCGGTGCCGGTGAGGAACATGTCGTAGCCGCCGCCACGCTCGGACTCGTTGATGTGATAGGCCTGATCGCGTCCGCCCGGGAAGAACCCGGTGCCGACCATGGCTTCTTCACGCACGAGCACGGGGACGCTCATGGGCGTGAAGCCGTTCTCATTGGTCATGGTGTCGATCGCGTAGCGGAGGATCGCCTGGTGCAGGCGCATGCCATCGCCCGTGAGGACATAGGAGCGTGAGCCGGCGATCTTGACCCCGCGTGGGAAGTCCACGAGGTTGTGCATGGCGCAGAGCTCGATGTGCGTCCGGGGCTTGAAGCCCTTGTTTTGCTCGAAGCTCTTGCCCCAGTCCCAGCCCTCGGGGGCCCATTTGCTGATCTCGACATTGTCCTCGCTGCCCTTGCCGACCGGGACATCGTCGTCTGGTGGGAGCGGGATCGAGAGCAGGATCTCGTTGAGCTTGGGCTCGAGCTGGGCGATCTGCGCGTCCAACGCGGTGATCTGCTCCTTCATCTTCGCCGGGGCGGCTTTGATGGCATCAACCTCGCCCTGGATCGCGGCTTTCTCATCGTCGTTGGCGCTCTTGAGCTTGCCCATGAGCTGCCCGATCTTGGGGCCCGTCTCCTTGGAGAGCTTGTTCTGGGCCGCCTTGAGCGTCTCCTGCTCGCTCATCAGCGAGCGCCGCTGCTCGTCGAGCTTGAGGAGGGTGTCGATATCGGGCGCGTAGTTTTTCTTGGCCGCGCCGTCGATGAATCGTTGTGGGTTTTCACGCAATGCCTTGAGATCGATCATGGTCGTGGAGTGTAGGTAGCGGGGCCTCGGTCGTGCATGATCGCCCCTGCCCGTTTCGTGCAGTACCATACAGGCATGGATACCGGGCCGATTGCGCCAACTTGGTTCGTGCTGCCGCTGGCTTTGATCGCGCTGGTGCTGCAGGCGGGGTACCTGATCGCGATCCGGGAGCTCGGGTCGGATCGCATGCCTCCGAGCCGGCGACGCATCCGGGTCGCTACGGGCTGGCTGAGCATGTTCGCCATCCCCCTGTCGGCCTACGGCTTCGGGATCGCCCGCCCCAGCGAGGCCGGGACTTTCACTGTGGTGTGGATGATGGTCATCGGGCTCATCGCCGCGATCGTCATGCTCGCGGTGCTCGATGCGCTCAACACCATGCGGCTGCACCGCAAAGCCGGCAACAAGGTGCACCGAGAACTCCGCGAGAACCTCAGGCGAGACCTGCAGGAGATCAACGAGCATCGTGATCGGGGTGGGTCTTGAGTCCCGATGCTCATCAAGCTGGGCGGGTGCCCCCGCCAACAAAGCTGCCCGGGCTGGTTACGAGCCCCATGTCATGGCTGTACCGCATCGGGATCGGACACCGCAACCGTGGCTTTGATGCGGGCAGGGGTGTGACGAAGCTCGACCTGCCTGTGGTCTCGATTGGGAACCTGAGCACCGGGGGCACGGGCAAGACCCCGATGGTGCACCGGTTTGTGCGCATTTTGCAGGACATGGGGCACCACCCCGTGATCGCGATGCGCGGCTACGGTGCCAAGGCGGGCGAAAAGGGCGATGAGCAGCAGGAGCACGAGATGGCGCTGCCCGGTGTGCCCATCGTCGCCCAGCCGGATCGTCTTGCTGGGCTGCGGTCCTTGCTCGCGTCGTCAGAGGGGGCGGCCATCGACTGTGTCGTGCTCGATGATGGATTCCAGCATCGCAAAATCGCGCGCGATCTCGATGTGGTGCTGATCGATGCCTCGCGCCCTCCAGATCGCGATGCCCTTCTCCCCAAGGGACACCTGCGCGAGCCCATCGAATCGCTCACGCGTGCGGGGATGATCGTGCTGACGCATGCCGAGCGTGTCGAAGAGAGGGAGATCACCCGGCTGCGAGCGTTGGTTGCCCGGCAGAATCCCGATGCCTCGGTGCTGGTCGCGCGTCACGCGTGGTCGGGGTTCGTGCAGCACACCCGACAGGATTCAGGCTGGGTTGAAGAGGATGTTGGGATCGACGAGTTACGGGATGAGGTGTTCCGGGTCGTCTGCGGCATCGGAAACGCAGACGCGTTTCTGCGTATGTACGAGGCGGTTGGGTTGCGTCAAAAAGAAGTGATCCGATTGCGAGATCATGCAACTTTGCCCGATTCGGCGGTTGCGAAGCTTGGAAATTCTCAAAATCAGGGCAGAATCTCACCGATCTTCATGACGCGAAAAGATTGGGTGAAAACACGCGATCATGACCAGTGGGAACGCGGCTCTCGGGTGGTTCTTCCCAATTTATCGATTGATTTGGGGGCTGAAGAAGACGGTGAGCAACTCGTCCTAGACCAGTTGTACACCCTGTTTTAAGCAGATGGGGCGATCATCTCAGGGCAAGCTTTTTCTTGCCCGAGTGATTGGGGACATCTAGTATTGACTTGCTCTCGCGCCCTTTACCGTGGGGGGGATTCCACGGGCGATTGAAAACCTCGATCAGGTCACCGAGATGACGAGGGGTCACTCAAGACAACATTTTGGGCCAAGACCCAGATCGTGGATCTGTCTCTGACTCTGTCAGAGTCAGTGACGATAACTATCGACTGAAACCGGAGAACACATGAATTTCAAGACGAAGAACACGACCAGAACGCTTGGCGTTGCCATGCTGCTGAGCACCATGCTCGTCGGCTGTACGCAAACCCAGACCACGCGTGACGACTCAGCAGCATCCACACCCGAGGT
This sequence comes from Phycisphaerales bacterium UBA3190, assembly GCA_002364005.1. Lineage (GTDB taxonomy): Bacteria > Planctomycetota > Phycisphaerae > Phycisphaerales > UBA1924 > UBA1924. The sequence continues at coordinate 227,612 of DEXG01000017.1, read as the reverse complement.
GAAGGATGACACCGTCGTCGTACACGACGTTCGCGACTGGTCGCACTACTCGCCGCGTCTCGGTGCCAACGAGTCGGCCACCAGCATGGCATTCCCCACCGGTGATGTGAACACCAGTGCACTGCTCGTGCACCAGGTCATGCCCAACGAGGTTGCCCGTGGCCAGGACTTCGGTTTCTCGTACCATGTCACCAACCTGACCAACTCAGAGCTGCAGAATGTGCTGCTCATGCTCGACTCGAGCAACAATCTCGATGTCTCGGCATCGACCCCCGAGGGCAGCACCAGCGGCGACGGCATGTCGTGGGCCCTGGGCAACATGGGCCCCGGTGAAACCAAGGTCATCAAGCTGACCGGTGCCGCCCAGAAGGTCGGCATGGCAGGCGACTGCATCACCGTTTCCTACAACAACTTCCTCTGCGCCACCGTCAAGGTCGTCGAGCCAGCGCTCGCACTGTCCAAGACCGCGACCGCACAGGCACTCACCTGTGACACCATCGTCATCCGCTACCTGGTCGAGAACACCGGTTCGGGTGCAGCGAGCAATGTCGTCATCAAGGACACCCTCCCCGAGGGCCTGGCGATGGCAAACGGCTCACGCACGGTCAACATCCCCGTGGGCACCCTCGCCGCTGGCGAGAGCAAGGCCTACGAGGTCACCGCCAACGCTTCGAGCACCGGCGAGTTCTCAAGCGGTGCGATGGCATCGGGCGACGGCGGGCTTGAAGCCAAGGCCGGCGCAACCAACACCGTCATCACCGAGCCCGAGCTGGCCGTTGCCGTTGAGTGCAGCAACACCCAGTTCCTCGGCCGCAACCTGACTTACAACTACAGCATCGAGAACACCGGCAACGGCGTGGCCAACACCGCGACCGCTTCGGCCACCATCCCTCAGGGTGCCTCGGTCGTTCGCATGAGCGACGGCGGTCGCGTCGTAGGCAACAATGTAGTCTGGGACTTCGGCACCATGAACGCTGGCGCCAGCAAGAACTTCTCGATGACCGTTTCGGCTTCGAGCATCGGCCGCTACACCTCCGCGGTGACCGGCAACGCCTCGTGTGCTGATTCCGTCAGCGAATCCTGCACCACCGAGGTCAAGGGTATCCCCGCGATCCTCCTCGAAGTGGTCGATGTCACTGACCCGGTCGAGGTCGGTCAGCAGACCACCTATGTCATCACCGTGACCAACCAGGGTTCGGCTGCTGACAACAACATCCGTATCGTGGCCAAGCTTCCCGCTGAGCAGTCGTTCGTCTCGGCTTCGGGTGCGACCAACGCCACCGCCAACGGTAAGACCATCACCTTCGCTCCTTCGAGCTCGCTCGCACCCGGTGCGGCGATCAGCTGGCGCGTCACCGTTCGTGCAGAATCGGTTGCTGACTCACGCTTCGGTGTTGAGATGACCTCAGACAACCTCAAGAGCCCGGTCAACGAGACCGAGGCCACCAACCTGTACGAGTGATCTTCCAATCGGCGTAAGCCGAGTGATCTGAATCACACCCGAGGGCGTCCCATTTCATGGGACGCCCTTTTTTCATGCCGGTATTCATGTCTGGGCGCGTCTGAAATCGATGAATCCTTTGTCAAAGAACAAGTACGGCGAAACAACCAATGCGGTACGCTGGTAACACTGAGAGCCCATGAACCCGATACTGCCCCAAATCGACGATCCCCACGCACTGCCTTTCATGGTGCTGGCCAGCTCCTCACCACGCCGGCGTTCCATGTTCGAGCAGCTCGGGGTACGCCATGCCGTGCTCCCGGCCAGTATCGACGACGGCGATCTCACCCCTGGGGCGGTTGACCCATCCGAATGGGTCGCGGCACTGGCATACCTGAAAGCCGCATCGTCGGCGCAGCTCTTTGTCAACGACCCGAAGATCGAGCACAAGCTTGATACGGTCGTGATCGGTGCTGACACGGTTTGCGTGCACGGCGGGAAGATCCTGGGCCAGCCCGGAGACCGCAGCGAGGCACACGCGATGATCATCGCGATGAGCGACGCTGAGCATGAGGTGCTGACCGGGATCGCGATCGTGGACCCGCTGACGGGGCGACGGGAGCTGTTCATCGACCGTTCACTCGTCCGGGTGGGGGTGATCCCCGAGCACGAGATCAACCTGTACCTCGACAGCGAGCAGTGGCGGGGCAAGGCGGGGGCGTACAACATCACCGAACGCCTGGCCGCGGGCTGGCCGATCGATTTTCAGGGCGACGAGACATCGATCGTGGGCATCCCCATGACGCGGACGCTCGATCGTGTGGCCCAGTTCTTCGTGGACTGATCTTCTTTTGGATTGATTTTGGATCGATGGCGGGTGCGAGGCGCTTATGCCGCCCGACGCTGTGTATGTGCGTCGGAGAGAACGCGCCAGTCGCCATGGCCCGATTCGGTCAAGGCCGTTGGGACGAGTGAGGTGTCATGCACCATACGCACCCGGCCCAGGGTGATGAAGGTCGCAAACTTCGCGTCGTGGTTCGATGCCCAGCTGGCGTCGTCGTCCAGGACCATGTCGTTGTAGATGTCGTGCAGGCGATCGATGTCAGTGGGCCCGAGCCCCTCGAACTGGTCGACCCGCTCGACGATCGCCTTGCCGATGGGCTGCTGCCCCGGTGCCATGATGTAGACCGTATCTCCAGGCTCTACTCGATCGAACGGTGCGCACCGGTCGGTGCCCAGACGGGCCTCGACGAGCTTCTGACCGGTCATGATCAGGGAAGCGGACTGGGGTTGTACGATCATCAGGTGGGTGTCGGCCATGATTCATCTATCGGACGAACACCCAAAAGGCTTTGCTCTCAGGGGCTCGGGCACCGAAAAACGCGGTTCATTGGCCAAGAAACTCAGTGATCGCGCATCTTTGCGATCGTACCGGTCGTCGAGAGCCCGTCGATGAGGTCCAGAATGACGACCCGCCCGCCGTGCTGTTCGACGATCTCGGCCCCAACAACCGTGTCAGGCGTGTAATCGCCCCCCTTGACGAGCACATCCGGTTTGATCGCCTCGATGAGTCTGATCGGGGTGTCCTCGTTGAAGAGCACGACCGAATCGACGCATTGGAGCGCGCTGAGCAGGTAGGCCCGGTGGTTCTGGTTGTTGACGGGGCGTCCGTCACCCTTGAGGGCATGCACGCTGTGGTCGTCGTTGAGCCCGACGATGAGCATGTCGCCCAGAGCGGCGCACCGCTGCAGCAGCGAGACATGCCCGGCGTGGAGGATATCGAAGCACCCGTTGGTGAAGACCACCTTGCTGCCCGAATGGCGAGCGGCGCGGACCTGCACGAGGGTTTCTTCGAGCGTTCGTGGTCGCCCGAGCTGGGCGGTGTGCTGGGTGAGCAGCTCGTCGTGGATCTTCTCGACGGGGATCGGGGCGACGCCGAAGATCTCGACCTCAAGCCCGGCTGCCGCGTTGGCGAACCGCACGCTGTTGACCCAGTCGAGCCCGTTGGCCCGGGCGGCAGCGAGTGCCGCCAGCATCATGTCGCCCGCGCCCGTCACATCGTACACCTCGCGCGCGGTCGTCGGCACATGCACGGCTTGCGGGTCATCCCGGTGGGCCAGCAGCGCCCCTTGCTTATCGAGCGTGAGCACAAGCGTATCGAGTTCGAACGAGTCGATCAGGGTCCGAGCGAGCTGCTCGCGATGGGCCTCTCGTGCGTCCTCGGGGGCATTGATCCCGGTGGCCAGCTCGGCCTCGGTGCGGTTGGGCGTGATGGCTGTGGCACCGCGGTATTTGCTGTAGTCCTTGATCGGTGCGGGATCCACAAGCACCGGCACGCCGGCCTTGCGAGCACGCTCGATGATCGCGGCGCAGAGTTCGGGGGTGCACACGCCCTTGTTGTAGTCTTCGATGCAGACCACATCGGCTTGGCCCAAGGCCGCGTCGAACGCGTCGAGCAGCTTGGTGGTCACGGCTGCGTCGATGGGCTCGTTGGACTCGAAATCAACCCGGAACATCTTCTGGGCGTGGCGCCCTTGGGCGAGCCCGATCAGGTTGCGTTTGACCGTCGTGGGGCGGGTTGGATCGCGTACCAGGCCGGCGTCATCGACCCCCGCTTCGCGGAGGGTGCCCGAGAGCAGGTCGGCCTCGGGATCGCTCCCGGTGACCCCGAAAGCGGTGACATGCCCGTGCAGGGCGATGAGGTCCAGCGCGAGGTTCGCTGCACCGCCGGGCTGGCTCTGTTGCTCATCGACCCGCAGGACCGGGACGGGCGCATCGGGCGAGAGCCGTGTGGCGGCCCCCCGGAGCAGCTGGTCGAGCATGAAATCGCCCACGACGATGGCGTTGAAGGGTTTCCAGTCGGCGAGGGCGGTGAGCAGGTCGTCCATGCGAGCATCGTAGGGGCGATCGGGGCAGCGTGTGTTCATGAAAAAACCCGCTCGTGCGAGCGGGCTCATATCTGGCTTGTGTCGCTGATCGATCAGGCGGCACAGTTGGCACAGGGCTCGCCGTCTTTGCAGTTGGGACACGCGTGAGCGGATTCTTTGGCTGCACAGTCGGGGCACATCTCGGCCATCTTCTTGGCGCAGTCAGCACAGCAGGGCTTGCCGGCTTCGCAGTTGGGGCACTCGAAGGTGCTGTTGGCGTGGTTGCACTCGGTGGCGCATGCTTGGCCTTCGCAGTTGCCGTCACACTCGCCGCTGCAGGCGATCTTGCTATCACATTTGCCGTCGCGGCACTGGGTGCTCGAACAGCCGACAAGGAGAGCCGCTGCTGCGGCGATACCGATAAGTGCAATCTTCTTCATTTGTTTTCAGCTCCAGTTTCCAGGTAGTTTTACTTGGTTGCCGTCGAAAGGACGGCGGTCAAACAGTATCCGACAATGCGGACCGTTTGGGGGATTATTCCCAAGAACCATTAAGAAAGCGTATTCGAATCGCTGTTTTTGAGCAAATCCGGGCGTCGCTGCCGAGTGCGTTGCAATCGCTGTTCGAGACGCCATTTGGCGACCGCGTCGTGATCGCCGCTGACGAGGACCTTGGGGATCTCGATGCCCTCCCAGACCTGCGGCCGGGTGTAGTGGGGGCAGTCGAGCAGCTTGGCCCCTTTGGGGATGTTGAGCGATTGGAGGATCTTCTTGGCGATGGGCTGCCCCTCGCTGTTGGTGGTCTGGGCCTGAGAGAACGAGTCCTCTGCCGCCGAGTCCGCGTGCCCCAGGGCACCGGGCTGCATGCGGGCGATGGCGTCGATCAGCACCAGCGCACCCAGCTCGCCGCCGGAGAGTACATAGTCGCCCAGCGAGATCTCGAGCGGGTCGAGTTTCTCGATCACGCGTTCGTCGATGCCCTCGTAGTGCCCGGCGATCATCAGCAGGCGGGGCTGCTGGGCCAGTTCCTCGACTAGCGCCTGGGTCAGGGGCACGCCCTGCGGGGTCAGCAGGATGCGTCGGGCGGGGGTGGGGTCCTGCGATTCGACGGCGGTCACCGCGTCCCAGACGGGCTGGCACATCATGACCATGCCCGGACCGCCCCCGAATGGGCGGTCATCGGTCTTGAGGTGCTTGTTGGTGGTGTGGTCCCGTATATCGGTTGCGTGAACGCTGAGCAGCCCCGCGTCGATGACCCGCTTGGGGATCGAGACACCCAGCACCCCGGGTGATTGGGTGCTGAAGAGCTCTGGGAAGGTGGTGAGCACATCGATGCGCATGAGTGATGATAGTGGGGAATCGGGCGAAAACCGCACTTTGGGTCCCTGCTGAGTGGATTCGGGGCGGATGGCGGTGAATCATTGAGACCCGGTGAACGCAGACAGTCCCAATGGTTGGGACAGTCGAGGGATCAAACCGGCTCACATCGAGTCCGGTCGCGCCGGTCAGAACTCCCGCACAGAGCGGGCAGAAACGAAGGAGACTTCCCATGGTTCGTATTCGTATGCAGCGCTTCGGCCGCAGCCACCGCCCGTTCTACCGTATCAACGCGATCGACCAGCGCACCCGGCGTAACGGTCGTGTGCTCGAGAACCTCGGGTTCTACAACCCGATGGAGAAGGACGAAGACAAGCAGATCGTCCTCAAGACCGAAGAGATCAAGGCCTGGCTCGAGAAGGGTGCACAGCCCAGCGAGACCGTCATGGACATGCTCGGTCACGCCGACATCCTCGACGGCGACATGAAGGCCCAGTGGGTCAAGCGTCGCGAGATCAACATGAAGCGTGGCGAGTGCAAGAAGGCGATCAAGTCCATCGAGGGCATCATCGCTGAGATCGACAAGATGGCCGAGGACAGCGAAGCGGACCTGACCCCGTTCGGGAACGCCGCCAAGCGTGCACTCAACAACGCCAAGAACACGGTTGCCAACGCCAAGTCGGATGTTGCTGCCAAGGCACTCTCCGAGGCACAGGACGCCAAGGCCAAGGCCGACGCGGCCAAGCCCGCACCTGAGCCCGAGCCCGAAGCCGCTGAAGAAGCCGGCGAAGAGGCCGCTGCTGAGTAAGGCACTTGCCAAAACAGATTCAATGAAAACACCCTGCATCTGCAGGGTGTTTTTTTATGTGGGTTTGATCTGAGCAGGTCGCTCAGCGCCAGTCGATGACGACCTTGCCGAACTGCTCGCTCGCTTCGAGCCGCTCATAGGCCTGGGTACATTCTTCGGGCTTGAAGACCTTGTCGACGACGGGCTTGACGGCACCGGCGTTGAAGAGGGCCACGACTTCCTTGAACTCGTCGTTGCTGCCCATGGTCGAGCCGAGGATTCGCAGCTGGTTCCAGAAGATGCGGGCGAGGTCGGTCGTGGCGTCGGGGCCGGTGGTGCAGCCCGGGGTGACATAGGCACCGCCTCGGGCGAGCGACTTGATGCTCGAGAGGTGGGTGGCCTTGCCGACCGAGTCGACGGCCATGTCGACACCCCGCTTGTTGGTCCAGGCCCGGACATCGCGGGACCAGTCCTTCCCCTCGTCGAGGACGGCGTGGTCGGCGCCGAGCTTGATGGCCGCGTCGAGCTTGTGCTGGTGGCGTGAGGTGACGCAGACCGGGCAGCCAATGTGCTTGGCGATGGCCAGGGCGCTGGTGGCGACCCCGCCTCCGATGCCGGTGATGAGGACCGACTGACCCGGGCGGAGGTCGCCCTTGGTGAGCATCATGGAGTAGGCGGTCAGGGCGCAGAGCCCGAAGGCAGCGGCCTCGGCGGGGTCGGCGTCGTCGCTGACAGCGGCGAGGTTATCGGCGGGGCAGGCGAACATCTCCGCGTGAGCCCCGTTGTGGTGCTCGCCGATGAGTTCGTAGTTGGGGCACATGGTGCTGGCGGGCGGGTCCGTGGGGCGGGCCCGATCGGGGACCACGACCGCGGCGTTGTAGATCACGCGTTTGCCGATCCAGGACTCATCGACGCCCTCACCGACGGCGAGGACCTCGCCGCAGGCGTCGCATCCTGAGACACGCGGGTAATCGAGTTCGAGCCCGGGGACACCCTTGCCCACCCAGAGATCCATATGATTGAAGGCGGAGCAGAGTGTTTTCACGATGACTTCGCCCGGGCGAGCCATGAGCGGGTCTGGCCAGCTGCTTTGCAGGGCGATGTTTGGTGCGACCGGGTTGCCTTGCTTGGTGACGACGATTGCTTTCATGCTGGGAGTGTAGACCGGGCTGCTGAACGCAGAAGCGTGATTTCACCGCTTTGTGCCCCTCGACAAGCCCGGCGGCGGGGCCTATCGTTGCCGTCCCGGCGCGGAGATCGCGTACGGGCCAAATGAAGGATACTTGCCATGGGCACCCAGCAGATCATCGAATCGATCAACGCCGAGCAACTGAAGACTGATGTACCCCGCTTTGACATTGGTGACACGGTCAATGTGCACCTGCGTATCGTCGAGGGCGACAAGGAACGCATCCAGGTCTATCAGGGCATCCTGATCTCCCGCAAGGGTCGCGGCATCGACGAGAACATCACCGTGCGTCGCATGGTTGGTGACATCGGTGTTGAGAAGACCTGGCCCATCAACTCGCCGCTGATCTCGAAGTTCGAGGTCGTGCGTCGTGGCGATGCCCGCCGTGCCAAGCTCTACTACCTGCGTGACCGCGTTGGTAAGTCGCGTCGTCTTCGTGATCGCCGCCGCGGCATGAAGCATGTCGAAGGCCAGGAAACCGTGCAGAAGTAAGCACGATCCGAATCGAATCATCAAGCCCCGCGAATCGCGGGGCTTTTTTATGGGTGCAGTTTTTCTGGGTGTGGATCGATGATGTGGTCAGATCAGTTTGATGTCCTGCAGCGCAGGGAAGGTCTTCCGCCAGTCGTGCAGCACGCTCGGGTCGATCTCGACGCTCAGCACGCCCTCCTCGTCACCCAGCTCGCCCAGGATGTTCCCCTTGGGATCGATGGCGATGCTGCCACCCGAGTAGGGGAGGAACGGGTCGCTGCCGCAGCGGTTGACGGCGAGGACGAACGAAAGGTTCTCGATGGCGCGTGCGATGCTCAGCGTGCGCCAGTGCTGCTGTCTCGGGCTGGGCCAGTTGGCGCCCAGCACGAACGCCTGAGCGCCGGCCTTGACGCCCAAGCGGAACAGCTCGGGGAAGCGCAGGTCATAGCAGACGGCGGGGCACACTTGCAACTCGCCCCAGCGGTAGTGCTTGAGCGTGTTCCCGCCGGTGTACGACTCGGTCTCGCGCCCGAAGGAGAAGGGGTGGATCTTGTGATACTCACAGGCCGGTGAGGGGGTGGCGTTGGGGGTGCAGATCGTGGCGCAGTTCAGCGCGAGTTCACTCTCCGGGGCGGGCACGGCGCGAGAGCCATGAATGACGCACGCGGTCTCATCGGCGAGCGATTGGAGAAACCGCAACGTTGCGTTGTCGTGGTCGATCGCGGCGCGGGTGTTGAGCGTGAACCCGACATCGAACAGCTCCGGGAGCACGATGAGATCGCCCCGTTTGGGCTGGGTTTCATCGATGAGTGACCGCACCCGCTGATGGTTGGTCTGTTTGTCTTCCCAGGCGATATCGAGTTGGACGAGGTGGGCGTTCATGAACAGATCATAGTGCGACCCACGCCGTGCTTAGGGATTGGCGGGCAGACCGATTGGTGAGTCAAAGCCGTCCGAGGCCAGCGTGATCTGGTCCGAGGTGGTATCAAACACCGGCATGCCCGCGATGACGCCGATGCGTCCATGGATGTGTACACGGCAGGCAACCTTTGGCATGCACGCTTCGTCGAGTTGGGTTGAGCCATCGACGATGAGGAGCGGGTAGAGGATGTCGCCGAGGTCCGATTCAGCGACGAACATTGGTGGGAGCCCGCCGCGGAGGCAGAGCATGGCGCACGAACGGTGCCCGAGTCCGTCGCCGGGCTTCATGGCACCGAGGTAGCACTTCCCGTCGGTGATCTCGCCGGTCAGCACGACGGGCTTTTCGCTGAGTATGGACATGGTGGGGCAGAGCTTGGGATCGACTGCTTCGCCGATCTCGATCGCCTCGGGAGCATCTGAGAGTTCGATGAGGTGCCGCCCCTCACGCTGAAGTTCGTAGCCGCGGATGGAGATGCGGTGGCAGTGGGCATCGCGCAGGCGATCGTGTGCCCCCTTCTTGCCCATCGATACGATGAGCAGGGGGTACGGTGCCTCGGGATCATCGGAGATCAGCATGGGGTAGGGCTTTTCGATGAACAAGCCGGTCCAGGTTTGCTCGTTGCTGTTATCCCAGGTCGCGATTCCAGGCGCACGCTGCGTGAGCACGAGGATGATGGCGGTGGCGCTGAGCCAGATGATCATGAGGGCGATGAAGAGGCGTACGGTCCGCTGATGCTCTGCGGGGGCAGGGAGATACCCGACATAAAAGGGGTCGGTATCGCTGCCGCCCGTTTGGTGATCATGGGGGTGGGGCTGGTCGGTCATACGCTGCCCTCTCTCCATGGCTCAAATGATGCGGGCGGCACGCGGGTACCCGCTTCATTCGGCTTCGGGTTGATCAGCACCCGTCGGCCTTCGACCCGGATGTCGTATGTTGCGATCTTCTCGGTGAATGGCGGTGGAGATTGGCCATCATCGGGTTTGAACTGGTAGCCATGCCACGGGCAGGTCACGCAGCCATCGACAATCTTCCCCTCACCGAGCGGCCCGCCCTGGTGGGGACAGACATTGGTCATCGCCGATACGGTGTTCCCATTGCGGAAGACCGCGATGCGTTCGGAACTGCTGATCTGGGTGATGTGTGCCCGTTCGGGTTTGATGTCATCGACGCTGCAGACATCAACCCAGGTCGCTGCATCGTCGCGCACGAGTGCGTGGTGCTGTACGCCGTGGTCGAACTGGACCTCGCGCCAACCGGTGAAGATATGAAGCGATCCCACGATCAGGGCACCAAGACTGATGAGCATGAGCGGGATGCTGTTGTTCTCGCTTTGGAGCGAGCCGAATACGACATGGGCGATGACGAGCGTGTACGCGACATAGACGCCCATGTGCACGAACTTCCAGAACGAGGGCCCGAGATTGGCGAGCCAGAAGTCGTGGCTTGTGGCGGCCATGAGCGCGAAGATGACCAGCGCCAGGAAGCCGAGCAGCTCGAAGGGGACGGTGTCGCTTTCGTGCAGCAGCACCGCGGTGATCGGGTTGCGGGTGCCGAAGCCGCCGTAGAACCCGATGACCAGCACGGCGTGCATGAGAGCCACAATGAAGAAACTGACGCCCAGGTGGCGTCGGTTGTAGAGCAGTGGGCTGAATCGGGGGGAGATGCGGGCGAGTGGTCCGATGATGAGGATGATGTGCAGCATCAGCACGGCACAGATCCCGAGGGCACGGATCAGCAGAACGGGCAAAGAGATGTCCCCGGGAGGCGGGAAGAACACCCGCCCGAGCACGACGAAGCCTGTTACGAAGAACACCACGAACGCGACAATGCACAGGTCATAGAGACGCTTATGGTGATTCCATTGCACGGCTTGGTATGAGTTGGTCATGATTGAAACCCGTGCATGAGCCAGGCGCTGGTGAGCAGGGCCATGATGCAGAGCATGAGCAGGACCGCCAGCAGCAGGTGAATGGCACGATGTGGGCGTCTCAACTTTTCACCCACTTCATCAAGAGGACCGGCCACAGCATGGCGCAGCCTGGGAAGCTGAGGACACGAAAACCGATCGTCGCGTCGCTTGTGCTGGGATCGATGCGGCGCAGACCAAAGGCCTGGAACAGGACCGCAAAGATCACTCCCAAAGCAAAATAGATGGTGAGAGACGAGAGAATCATCTCGGGCATGTTGTGCCGTTCCCCTGTTGGCTAGTGCCCCTCTTCGAGCGTTATGAAATACAAATGTAGCCGAAGGGTGTGATTTGCCAATGGCCTGTAATCCCCTTATTCAAGGGGGCGTTTGGGTCTGGGAAATGTCTGAGTGCAAGGTTGAATATGACGGTGCACGACTGGCATGTTCGCAGAGATATTCGCACAAACAGATGACGATGTATCAGGATTGGCATGGTGTCGTGTAAGTCGCTGTTGAAAAGTGAGTTGGGGGTGTTCGTAGTCGTAGGGAGAGGCGGTTGATATCGAGGAAAACACAAGCTGGCGGAAGGTGGTTGGGGATAGGGTCAACACCTCCTGTTCATCGAGTCATGCATCATTCCGATTGCACAGGAGTAAGTCCTGAGGAAAGGGTTGTCCACAAATTGTTGATACCCGTTCGACGACGCTGAGCAGGTTGGCTTGCTCATCATTCGTAGGGCCAATCCTGCGAGCGCGAGATTGGGTGTTGCCCGGGTGTGGCATGTGAATCTAGGGTATTCTGCGCGGTGGTTCGTGGGTCAGGCGATGACGGATGCCGGTATATTCAGGGCATGAATGACACACAGACGCGGCGTGATTTTCTCAGAACGGGTTCGATCGCGGGCATTGGGGCGATTGGCGTGGCCGGTGGGTTGAGTACCGCCTCGGCGCAACGCTCGGCATCCGGAGTCGTTGGGAGCCCAGATGCAGCGGTCAGCATCGCTTCGGGGAATGGGCTGCAAGCCGTGGACCGGGCGGTGAAACGCATCAGGGACGGCAGCGATCCGGTGCTTGGCATTGTTGAGGGCGTGGGGATCGTTGAAGCGGATCCGAACGACATGACGGTGGGTTATGGTGGGCTCCCAAATGAACGCGGGGTGGTGCAGCTCGATTCATCGGTAATGCACGGCCCGACCCACAAGGCAGGCTCGGTTGCGTGCATTGAGAACATCATGCACCCGGCGGCGGTGGCGCTGAAGGTGCTGCAGACCACCGATCATGTGATGATCGTGGGTAAGGGGGCGTACGAGTTCGCCCGGGCCCACGGGTTCCCGCATGAGGAGTTGCTGACCGAGCGGGCTCGCGAGGCGTGGCTGCGCTGGAAGTACAAGCAGTCCGACCGGGACGACTGGCTCGATCCAGACCAGCGGGACTGGGATCCGGCTGGTGAGAAAGTGGGGCTGTCGGTAGGCGATGCGGGGATGGAGGAACCGATCCCGTTCACCTACGGGACGATTCACTGTGCCGCGGTGAATACCAGCGGCGATGTCTCGGCGTGCACGACCACCAGCGGGCTGAGTTACAAGATCCCGGGGCGGGTCGGCGACTCGCCGATTGTTGGTGCGGGCATGTATGTCGACAACGAGATCGGCTCAGCGGGCGCCACCGGTCGTGGTGAGGCGGTCATCCAGTCGTGCGGGTCGTTCGCGATCGTGCAGGCGATGGGGACGGGCATGAGCCCGACCGAGGCGTGTTTGCATGTGCTGGGCCAGATCGTGAAAAACAGCAAGCGTCAGAAGCGGCTCATGCGGGACGCCAAGCGTCCGAACTTCAATGTGATTGTGTACGCCCTGCGAAAAGACGGCGAGCACGGCTCGGCGGCGATGTTCCCCGGGGCCAGGTACGCGGTCGCTGACGGGCAGGGTGCCAGGCACGAGCCCTGCGCGTCGTTGTTTGATTGAGCACATCCTCGATCCAGCTCGATCCATTTGGACTCCAGGCCGATACGATACCTGTGACGACGATGCGTCGCACACAGGAGATATCGCATGGCATTCGATCCGGTTCAATCACTCTCACGCGTGCAGCACGAGTTCGGCGAGCACGGCGGCGTCAACATGTCGATCGAGGCATCGACGACCTATACCGTGATGGACGCGGGGATCATGCCGGAGATCTTCGGCGGGCGCATGGGGCCCGACACGGGCGGGTGCTATCTGTATGGGCGTCACTTCAACCCGACGGTCTATGTGCTCGGTCGCTATCTGGCGGCGATCGAGGGCACCGAGGCGGGATACGCCACGAGTTCGGGCATCAGCGCCATCGCGTGCACGCTCATGCAGCTCTGCGGCCCGGGTGATGAGATCGTCGCCTCCAACGCGATCTACGGCGGGACCTTCGCGCTGCTCAAGGAATACCTGCCCGCCAAGACCGGGATCAATGTCCGTTTCGTGGACATCAGTAATCTTGATGAGGTCAAGGGCGCGATCAGCGAGAAGACCAAGGTCGTGTATACCGAGTCGATCTCCAACCCGACAATGGTCGTGGCGGATCTGCCCAAGCTCGCGGACATGGCTCACGACGCGGGCGCCCAGCTGGTGGTCGACAACACCTTCAGCCCCATGCTGCTCTCGCCGGCCCAGCAGGGCGCGGACATCGTGGTGCATTCGCTGACGAAGTTCATCGGCGGGTGCTCGGACATCATCGCTGGTGCCGTCTGCGCGAGCAAGGAGTTCATCTCACAGCTGATGGACCTGCACATGGGTTCGATCATGCTGCTGGGCCCGACGATGGACCCGCGGGTGGCGTTCGATCTTTCGTTGCGGCTGCCGCACCTGGGGCTGCGGATGCGTGAGCACTCGCGCCGTGCCCAGTTCTTCGCCGAGAAGCTCGAGTCGCTGGGGCTGGATGTTTCGTACCCCGGTCTGGAGTCGCACCCGCAGCACGCGATGCTGGGCAAGATGCTCAACGCGGGGTTCGGGCATGGCGGATTGTTCGCGATCGATCTGGGGGACAAGGACCGCGCCTTCGCGTTCATGAACGACCTGCAGCAGACCGAGGGCTTTGGCTTCTTGGCGGTGAGTCTGGGCTATTTTGACACGCTCATGTCCTGCTCGGCCAGCTCGACCTCATCGGAGCTGACCGACGAGGAACTCGCCGAGGCGGGCATCAAGCCCGGGCTGGTGCGGGTGAGTCTGGGCTATACCGGGACGCTGGAAGACCGCTGGGCGCAGTTTGAGCGAGCGCTGCGTCGAGTCGGCGCGATCTGAATGGGTACGAACGGTTAGCCGTCTGCGGGTGCTTTCTCTGTGGGCGTCACGCCTTGGACGGGCTCGATCTGGATGCCCTCGGTGCTTGGCGCTTCTGGTGCTCGCAAGCGGACCGCGAGGGCCTGGGCCTGTCGGCTGTAGTCGATCGACTCGCCGAGGATGCGCATCGCCTCCTGGTCGGCGTGGAAGCCACGGGAGTTCTCGCTGGAGATGTAGTCCAGACGCCACATCGCTTTGCGTTGGAGCTCATAGATCGGCTTGAGGTCCTGCTCGGACGCCCCGGCGGCCTTGGCCTCGAGGATCGCGTCGAGCATGTCGGTCATCGCGGCCGCGGCTCGGTCCATGTGCGCCAGGGTGCGTCCCTGGATCGTCTCAACTTTCTCTCGCAGCGTGACCTCGTCGTCATTGTGGCACTGCTGGCAGGCGTTGTTGATGTTGGTCAGCGGGCTCTGGACATTGTGGCTCGAGACCTTCATCGCGCCCTCGCGCTGGTAGGGCATGTGGCAGTCGGCACAGCTGACACCGCTTCGGGCGTGGATGCCCTGGCTCCAGAGTTCAAACTCGGGGTGCTGGGCCTTGAGGACCTTGGCCCCCGTCTCGCCGTGGGTGTAGTCGTAGAAATCCGAACCGTCGGGGAACTTCTTTTCGTCCCAGTGGGCCTCGAGCTGCTCGACCTTGAGCCCGTTGGCCCATGGGAACTCGAGCGTGTCCTTGTTGGCACAGTAGTACTCGACATGGCACTGCCCGCAGACGAACGAACGCATCTCCTGGCGTGTGCCGTCTTTATTGGGGTCGTATGGCTCGGCGCGATCGCCGCGGCGCCATGTTTCGATACTCGGGAGGTGTGGCGTGGGTTCGTCGCTCTCGGCGAGCGCCGCGATGCCCAGCACGAAGCCGGGGCGTGTCACGCGGATGGACATCGTTTCGGGGTTGTGGCAGTCGATGCACGACACGGGGTGTGCCTCGCCACCGGCGAGCATGGGATGGTCGTCGGGGACCTCCTGGCCGCTGAACTCACCGGTAAACCCGCCGACGGGTGCTGGGGGGACGGTTGGGTCGTTCTCGCCGGGCGTGCCGTCGGGGGATTGCATGACCAGCGCGAGCACCTCGTCGTACGGCAGCTGGCTGACCTCCTGGAAGCCACGGATGACCGCGGGCATGTTGAAGTCGGCGGCGAGGGTTTCATCGGTGACCTCCTGGCCCATTGCTTCCATCCCGATGCGTCGGTACATCACTGAGTTGGACGCGTGGCAGTGGATGCACGCGCCGGCCTGGGACTTCTTGGTCACCCGCTCGGTGACGCCCTGGTCATAGAGCATGTAGGCGTGCCCGCGTGCCTCGCGGTAGTCGATGCTGAAGGCGTAGCCGGCGTAGAGCCGCTTGAGCCAGGGGTAGGTTTCGAGCTTGCTCTGGGGTAGGGCGCTGGAGCCGCCGTAGAACTTGTCGCCCGCGGTGGCTTTCCACCCGTCGTACTGGTGTGGCCAGTTCTGTCCCCAGGGCTCGGGGTCGGTGCTGATTTCGCTGACTTCCGTCACGCGGACGAAGGGCGTGCGTGCTTCCTGCTTGTGGCCGAACATGGTGATGAGTACCCATGTGACCGTCAGCGTGGCGATGACCGCAACGATGAACACGAGCACAAGCAGCAGCGCCCGCCCGGAGCGAGACTTGGGAAGCCGTTTCTTTCGTGTCGTGTTCTGTTTCTCAGCAATCATGCGTGGGTCCTCTTGGGGGATGGAAGGCATGTTCAGTCTCTTTCGCCAAAGCCGGATTCTCGCCCGGCATGCCCGACATCGCCATGGCAATGGACGCAGTACTGCATCTCGCCGTTGGGTTCTGCGGGGAGCATGTGATCAACGAAGTCGTCGTGACAGTACAGGCATGCGTGCTGGGTCACGCGTCGGTTGCGGTCTTTGATCTGGATCGGTTCGTGAAAATCACCCGTTGTGAAGGCGAGCGAGTGGAAGAAGCCGTTGTCCGCTTTCGTCAGCCACTTGCCGCCGAAGTCGTGGGGGAGGTGGCAGTCGTTGCATGTTGCCACGCCGTGATGGCTGGACTTGGTCCATGTGTCGTAATGGGTTTGCATCACATGGCAGTTCGCGCACGAGGCGGGGTCGTTCTTCAGATAGGCCGTGCCTTCGCCGTAGCCGAAGGTGAAAGCGCCCAGGCCGCCGAGGATGCCAAAGGCAACGGCGCATAAGAGTGCGAGCAGGGAGATGGCTCGGCCCCGCCCATGGACGACTCCGTTGCTTTCGGTTTGAACTTGTTCTGTGTTCCACATCTGTGCCAACACCGTAACAGCGGAGACTCAAACTTGCAAATCGACACGGTCACTGCGCGTGGGTGTGTGCCGCTTGTGGATCAACGCAGAAGCCATCAACAGCGACTGAGTCGCAATAAAGATTGCGAGCCACATTGATGCGGAATCCATGAAGCCGTACGCGTGCAGCCCCACGCCGAGCATGTTGGTGCCGAACCAACTCCAGACGGTCACAATGTTTCCTGCGACGGCGAGGACGGCAATCCCTTTCGCCCGGATCATCCCCCCCCAACGGGCGTGCAGGATGTTCGCGTTCATCAGCACCACAAGTGCGGCGCCGTTCTCCTTGGGGTCCCATCCCCAGAACCGGCCCCAGGACTGGTCGGCCCAGATCCCGCCGAGCACGGTTCCCACGAAGCTCAGGAGTAGCGCGAAGCACGCGACCCCGTAGACCATGCGGATCATCGCGCGCTCGCGTTCGGGCGTGACCGCGGTGGTGAGGACTCGGGCCAAGAGGTAGACCGCCGCGATGGTGCCCGCGAGGAAGGTCGCGGAGTATCCAAGGGTGATCGCGATGACATGCGTGGCGAGCCAGAAGTTGCTGTCGAGTACGGCCTGCATCATCTGCATGGTGTCGCCGTCGTTGCCGAGGTTGTGGGCAATGATCAGTGTCGCCCCGCCGATAGTGGCCGCCCCGAGCACCGCGATGCCCAAACGGAACAGGCGTTCGATGAAGATGCCCGCGAGCGCCGCTGCCCAGCCGACAAAGATGGCCGACGAGTAGAGGTTTGTGACCGGCGGTCGATCCTGCAGGTAGATCCGCATCCCGATGGCCAGCGTGTGGATGACGACGGCCACCACCAACAGCACCCAGGCACTCGACCGGAGCTGCTCTGAGAGTCTCGGGTTGCTCAAGCTCCCCCGGGCCATGAACGACCCGCAGACGCAGAGGAATGCGGCGATGTAGACGGCGGTGGTGCCTGTGAACAGAGAGGCCCGGTTGAACCAGACTTCGAGCCGCATCTTGCGCATGACCTGCGGCATCGACTCTTCAAGGAGCTGGGTGTAGGAATCGACGGCCTCTTCGAATCCTTGTGGGTCATCCTGATTGGCGGCGTTCATGATTGTGGTCAGGTACGCCACGCTGGGGTGGGGTGTGTCCGATCCTTGATCGTCCAGGAACGCGTCATGGAAGGGTTGCCAATGACCGTCGGGGGAGAGTGGGGGGATTGTGAAAGGTTGACGCATTTGTGCGTACTCAAGGACCCGGTTTACTCGGTCGTGGAGTTGAATCACGGCTCGTTGGAACCCGTCGCGTGCCTTGGGTTCGATCGACAGGGATCGGCTCGCCTGCTGGGCGATCTGTTGCCAGTGCGGCTCGATATCCCCGAGCGGGATGCGCCCGCTGTCGGTTGGGGCTTTCCCGATCAGCGCGAGCACATCGGGATGGTCGACACGCACAAGCGGAACGCCCGTGATGTTTTCCGGTTTGGCGATCAGGTCGATCATAAATCGCACGGCGCTGATGGTGCCGTCATCCGATTCAACGGTCTGCTTGCCCCCGGCGACCATCAGCATCGAACGCGCGGCGGTGTCCATCGGTTTGATCCGCCCGCCGGAAGACACGGGAAGCTGCGCAAAACCCCGGGTATCGAGGTCACTCTTGGGCAGTGGCCTGAGCAGCCCGCTGAGCGCGATCAGCAAGCCCACGGTGCCAACAACAGCCAGGATTGCTCGGCTGATACTCGGCTGGCGGGCGGACTTTCCATCGAACGCGATCGGGCCTTCTCGCAATCGGCGGCGGAGGAACGCCGTGATTGATTGCAGGAAGTGCCAGATCATGCCCAGACTCACCAGCATGCAGGCGAGGTAGGGCATGAGCCATCCCGGGTTGCGCACGACCTGGAGCACCGTGCCGCTGCCATCGGGCTTGTACGAGGCCTGGTAGAAGGTCCGCCCTGCGTATCGCAGGGGGTTGTTCATCCAGATGCGGACTTGGCGGTCCGTTCCCCTCGCTGGGTCGACGATGCGCACATCGCTGGAGAAGTTCTTCGCGATGGAGGTGCCTGTGAAGGTGTCGTGGCTGAAGTCGATCAGGTGGAGTTCGTAAGGCAGGTAGGTGCGGGTGAAGCGCAGCGAGATGCCGTATGTCTCATCGCCGAGTTCAACGCGTTGCAGATCGGTCAGCACCGAGGAGAGCAGCCAGGTCCCAACTGGTTCGTTGTCATGCAGGAGCGTGACATAGCACGCTGGCGTGTCGGTCTTGCCGCCGTCAACCCCCGAAACCTGGGGTACGCCCTCGGCTCTGGCTTCGAGCCCGACGCCGTTTGTTGCGATGTGGGGCTGCTGGAGTTTGAAAAGCTGCGCGTTGGGCATCCATTGATCGATGCGGATGGCAAACGGCAGGTGCTCATCGCGGATCGGTTCGCCCGATCGTGACGCGTCGATGACCATGTGCATCGGGACCGAGAGAACGCGGTCATGATCCGGGTGGTTCGGGTCGATGACCGCGATCTCAACTTCTCGGATGTCTTCGAGGAATGAGCTGCGCTGGCCCTCGTCGATCGACATGAGCCCCTCGTCGGCAAAGAACCCCGTCACGAACTCACCCAAAAGCAGCAGGATGAGCCCAGCGTGCAGCGTGATGATCCCGGCGCGTTTGCGTGTGGCCTTGAAGCGGGTGATGTGTGCCGCGAGGAGATTGACGATCATCAGGCCGGCGATGCTCAGCCCGCCCGGGAAGGGGATGCCGATGCCGCGTGGTTCGGAGCCGGAGATATGCCCGAGGTCGATGAACGCGACCCACGCTCTGAAATAGGTGTCGACCGCTTGCCAGACACCGAGCCGGGTCTGGGCAAGGGTGCCGACGAATATAAGCACCATCGCCAAAGCCAGCAGGAGCACGGTGAGCTTGAGCGATGCGAGCGGCGAGATCAGGCGTTTGAGCATGGGGGTTCCACTTTAGCGTGCGATGGATCGGGCCATCCCGAACACGGCGTCTTCGAGTTGGTCGGCCGTGGCGGCATCGGGTAGGGTGGCACGGACGAACCAGGTCTGGTTGATCGATTCGTCGAATACCGCCGCGGCGAGCATGGCACCCTGAGGGGACTCGATGCGGATCTGATACCCGTCGTAACCATCGACGGCGAACCGTTCGATGCTGCTGTCCAGTGCCGACTCGCCGATCGGCTCAAGCCCAAGTTGCCCGCGCCAGCGGTTGATGTTTGCCAGTTCGCCACCGACTCGGCCAGGGAATCGGGTGACCGCGATTTCCTGCACGCGTTCACCGATGGTTGCCTGATAGGTCGCGATCCGCATTTGGCGTGGTGTTTCGTCGTGGACCCAGCCCTCGGGAACAGCCCAGGGGAATCGTGAATCGTTCGATTCGGGGGGTACCACCTCGTTTGGGGGGGGCGGCGTGGATTCGTTCGCGTGCGTGGCCGGTGGGATGTCCTCGATGCCCTTGGCGATCTGCTCCTCCTGCACACCGGTATGGTCGCAAGCGACAAGCCCGCAGGCAAGCGCCAGCAGAAAGATGATGCGGGGGGAGGTACGCGTGCGAGCTTGGTGCGTTGGGGTTGGATTCATGTCTGATGGTACCGAGTCGCGATGTGCACCTGATCGTGAAGATCAAAATACATCATTCGAATCGATCACGGCTCGGTCGCGGTGTCGAACGAACTGAACTGGATCACCTGCCCCTGCAAGGAGTTGGCGAATGCTTCGGCGCTGTCGCTTGAAGCAAAGCCTGCGATGTGGGAAGCCATTGGGGACCGGATCTGGGGGGATTGGGCGAACCATCCCTCGTCGGTATGGAACCACGCAAGCGTTTCGTAATCGCGGGACCAGCGGGTGATGACCTGCAGTTCAGGGTGTTTGCGTTCGAAGTTCTTCTGGCAGTTGAAGTCGTCGAAGATCAGCGCCTGGGAGCCACGCTCGCCTTCGACAATCGTCGCGGTGCCGAATCGTTCGTCGCTGACGATCATGCCGCATTCGATGCAGGTTGAGTCGCCGAGTAGGATCTGAGGCGGCGTGTCCGGGTCGGTTTCGCCGCACCCGCACAGGAAGGTGAGGAAGGTGGTGAGCAGCAACAGTGTGAGCTTGTTCATCAGATGCCTCCTCGTTTGCGGAAGATCAGGGTTGCGATGGACAGCGGGAGCACGCACCAGAGGACGATGACGCCGGTCAAGAGCCACGGGAGGGTTGCGCCGTATTCCTGTGAAGCATACATCCCAACCGGGCCGAGCACATCCAGCGAGGCGTTGAGGTTGATGATCACATTCATTTTGAATGCCTGGAGCGGGTTGATGATCGCGAGGGCAAAGACCTCCTGGACCCGGAGCTTGAAGAGGAGGGTCCCGGCCATGAGCCCGAGGTCGCTGAGGAACACCAGCCCGAGCCAGACGAAGAGTGCGATCCCCGTCGCGACGCCGGCGCGGCGTGATTGCACCGAGATCAGGACTCCAAGGGCGAGCATGGAGAGGGCCAGCACGCTCGTGAAGACCACGAGCATCAGGAATGAACCGGCACCGACCCCGCCGGCCCGCCAAGCAAGGAGCCCAGCGCTGAGCCCGAATCCAATACACAGCGAGCAGATCAGGGCGATCGCCAGCCCGACATACTTGCCAAGCAGGAGTTCTGTGCGTGAGAGTGGCTGGGCCAAGAGGTACAGGAGCGTCCCGCGCTCACGCTCGCCCGCGATGGTCCCCGCGCCCGCCGTCAGGGCCATGAGGGGCACGACGAGCATGATCAGGTTCAGCAAACCCGCGGCCGTCTTCCCAAATCCCGCAAACCCATGCTCACCTGATCCGGCAAGTGACATAAACGACACGCCTATCGCCAGCGTCGTGAAGGCGATGGTGTAGAGCAGGAACCACTTGCTCGAGAGGGCATCGCGGAACTCGCGCCGTGCGATGAGCATGATCGAGCGTGCAAACGAGAGGTACGCGACGGTCGCGGTGCTTTGGTTGCGCGGGTGGTGTGCGGTGCCGTTGAGATTGATGGTGCTCATCGCAGGACCTCGCTCATGGGTTCTGTGCGGACTGGGTGTTCGGGTTCGTCGTCCTGCTGGACATCGCGCAGCAACTCGAAATCGCGCACGATGATGCCGCGTGCGGCGAGGTGATTCATCGGCTCGGCCTTGCGGTGCTGTTCGATCGCCACCGTGAGCCCGATGTTGGCGTGATTCACCGCGAAGCCGCCTTCGCGGAGGATCTCAGCCGCGTGATGCTCGTCGCCTTGTTCGATGAACAGTCGGAGCGAGCGGATCGATGATCGGCTGGGCCAGAGCACCTCGGGGGTTGTTTGTTGGACCAGGCGTCCCTGTTCCATGACGAGGACCTGGTCGGCGAGGGTGATGACCTCGTCGGGGCGGTGCGAAGCGAAGATCATGGTCTTGCCCTGTTTTCGCAGACGGAGCAGGGTGTCGACGACTTCGCCACGACCTGAAGAGTCGAGGTTGGAGGTCGGCTCGTCGAGGACGATGATGGGTGGGTCGGCGATGAGGGCGATGGCCAGGGCCAGGCGTTGTTTCATGCCGCCGGAGAGATCGCGGACGCGTTTGGATTCGTGCCCGCTGAGCCCGACGAGTGCGAGGGATTGTGCTGCTTGTCGGACATCAACCCTGCGGAGCTTGGCGAAGAACCGGATCGCCGATCCGAGCTTGGCGTCGTCGTGGAACGCGAGTTCCTGCGGGACATAGCCGATCATGGCCCGTGCGTGCTTCCCCTTCTTTGACACATCGATCCCGTTGAGCCGGATCGTACCCTTCGCTGGGAAGACACCGAGCAGGCATCGGATCAGTGTGGTCTTGCCGGCACCGTTGCTGCCCCAGAGGGCCAGCGAGCCACCGGCTTGCAGGTCAAAGCTGAGATCGTCGACGGCCCGGACCCGCTTGAACTTCTTGGTGACATGTCTCGCTTCAATCATGGCGTGGTGCTCCCGGATGTGCTGAGATTTCGCGTTCGACCGTGAGCCGGATCATCACAAAGAGACTGGATAGGATCAGGCCGATTGAGAGGATCCCCATGCGGAAACCGCCCGGCCCCGCTTCGATTGTGTCCAACTCGAAGCGCGGGGGGAGGACGAGCGGCTTGGGGTCTGACAGCATGGGGTCGGGGTCGAGTTCGGGGAATGCCCGTGCGGTCAGTTCGATGGCCTGCTGGGCGGGGCTGTGCACGAACAGACGCAGGTTGGGTTCCCGCGCGAGCATGGTGCGAAAGAGACTGCGTGGTTCGTAGGCGAACTCGCCCAGGCCGTCATGATCGCGGTCGAAGCCGTTGTAGTCGGACCAGAAGTTGCCCCGGTCGGGGCCGGCGAACTGATTGAGGAAGAGCTGCCCGCCGCCGTGCACGCTGACCTGCTCCTCGTTCTCGATGAATCCGTTGTCGTAGATGGTGTTGTCGTGCGTGTTGGGTGTCGCGAGCAGCCCGACCTCGTTGAAGGCGATCTTGTTCGCGTGAATCAGCCCGGTGGAGTCAGCGGAGGACGGGCTGTTGTCGATGTAGATCCCCACGCGGTTGGCGGCCAGCAGGTTCGATACGACTTTGATGTCGTCGCAGTCTTTGAGGCCGATCCCGTAGCCGCTCGTCCCCCGGTTGTTGTCGATCTGGTTTTCGAGCAGGTGGATGGAGTTGGAGTACATGAGGTAGATGCCCACCGAGTTGCCCGTGAGGTGGTTCTCGCGGACGGTGGTATTGTGGCTGTACATGAAGTGCAGCCCGTATCGGCTCTCTCGGACCGCGTTGTTCTGGATCATGAGGTCCTCGGAGTACCAGAAGACCATGTCGCGGCTGTTGAGAATGGTGTTGTGCTCGATGATGCAGGCGTGGCTCCACCAGAGACGGATGCCGTCGCCGCGTCGGCCGAGTTCGAGCTCTTTGCCGATGATGGTGTTGTTGCGGATGATCGAGCCGGGCGACTGCTTGAGATCAATGCCGAAGTAGACATCGGTGATCCGGTTGTTCTCGATCGTGACCGGTCCGGTATTGGCCTTGATCCCGGCCGACTCGCCGCTGACGGACTTGTCCGAGCCGGTGATGATCAGGCCACGCAGTGTGACATGTTCGGCGGCGATCTCGATGACACTGCCCTCGCCTCCGGCATCGATGGTCACCTTGCCTTGCCCGTCGAGTGTGATGGATTTAGTGATCCGTAACGAGCCCTCATAGATGCCGGGCGATGGTTCGATCACGCTGCCCGGAGTGGCTTCATCGATAAGACGCTGGATCTCGGATGCGGGAGCGCCTGCCGCGCAGGGCACTGTGAGCATGAGTGTGGCCAGGATGGAGATCACGGGCAATCGCATGTCATGCCTTCTTCGATGCTTTGACGAGCGGGAGGTACGCGCGGCGGTGGAAGAACAGGGCGAGCAGCATGACGAGCGAGGCGATGGCTGAGAGGATCAGCCCAACGCCGGGCCATGCGACGGTCTTGAACTGCCCGACCATGCCTGTCCCCAGGACGGGGGGGACGAAAGGTTCGACCGCGTTGGAGAGCGGCGCGTTTGGGTCGAGGTTCTGGCCGAAGTGGCTCATCCAGAGGTGCAGGTCGATCAGGAAGACGAAGGGGAAGAACATGACCGGGATGACGAGCAGGACGGCCCATCGGCTGTGGATGAAGCTGGCCAGTTCGAGCAGCACGACGAAGGCGATCATGGCGTAGACACCGATGCTTCGTTCGATCTGTGCCGCCTCGTTGAGGGGTCGCATGCCGATGTAGTGGTTGAGCCCGTCGATCTCCTCGACATCGCCGGTGAGCTGGTTCACGAAGGCGGTCAGGTGCAGGTTGTTGGGGTACTGGGGCGCGACGAGGTCCATCTGCCAGTAGGGGAGGAAGAGGGAGACCAGCAGCATGATGCGTGCGACGAGCAGGAGACCGCCCGGGAGCCCGTACTTGAGCCCGTGACGCCTGAGTTCGGCCTGGTCGACGCGTGGCCCGATGATCCGTTCGATGAAGCGTGGCATGGTGTTCTCCGTGTGTTTCGGCGGGCGGTGCCCGGTGGAAATCGCCCAAGGGCGCTTTCGCGCCCCGGACGATTGGGGTGATCAGTCTTCGCTGGGCTCGACCATGAGGTAGCCCATCATTTCGAGATGGAGTGCCGAGCAGAACTCGGAGCAGTAGAAGGGGAAGGTGCCTGGTGTATCGGCGTCAAACTCGATGGTGACGGTTTCGCCTGGCTCGAGCGAGGCGGTGATGTTGTAGACGGGGACGGCAAAGCCGTGTGTCGCGTCGAAGGCACGCTCCGTGTTGGTGATGTGCCAGCGCACTTTGTCGCCCTGCTTGAGGGTAATGTGCTCGGGGTTGAAGTGCGATCGGATCGCGGTCATGTAGATATCGACCGTGCCGTCGTCATTTCGCTGGACCCGTTCCATGCCTTTTTTGGGGGCCATGGGCTTGAGGTTCTGGACATGCGGGTCCCAGCCCACGCCCGGGTAGGTCTCCCAGGAGTTGAGCTTGTCGGCTTTGATGATCTGCGCATAGTGGGGCTCACCGACGCCCATAGCCATGTCGTAGATCACGGGCATCTCGGTGCCGCTCTCGCTGATATCCACGAGTTGAAGGTTCTGCGGGAGCAGCGGTCCGGTGGTGATGAAGCGATCGACCGACCATTTGTTGAGTGACACGAGGTACTTGCCGTCGGGTGAGACGGTGTCGCCCTCTGCCAGCGCGATGTGGCCGACATTGTAATGGACGGGTGTTTTGTGAACGAGTGTCCAGTCTGGCTCGGGGCTCAGCGAGCCGTAGCTGCCGCCGAGTGTCCAGCGTGCGACGGCCGAGTCGAGGTAGAGCGAGGTGTACGCGTAGCCGTCAGGCCCGAACTGGGTGTGCAGCGGGCCGAGCCCAACTTCGACCTGTGCCTCAACGACTGAGTCGAAGTCGAGGATGGGCACGCCGTACTCGTCCTTGCCCGCGTAGTTCTTTGAGGCAATAGCTTGCTTGATCTTGGACATCGAGTAGATGGTGACATGCGGGTCGAGCTTGCCGGAGACGACGATGAAGTCACCCTTGGGCGCGACATCGACGCCGTGCGGGCTGCGGGGTTCGGGGGTTACATGCAGCAGTCCTTCTGCCAGGGCGGTCTTGAGGGTGATGACGGGGAAGTCCTTGATCATCTCGACCTTGCCGGCCTGGTAGACCTTCTCGGCTTTGTGCCAGTCGATGATGTGCAGGAAGTCCGTGGCGTTCATGCTTGCGCCCGCTTCGAAGGGGGGCTTCTTGTCCTGGATGCCACCGGTCGCCTGCTCGGTATTGATCGAGTTCATGAAGAAGTAGCCGTCGCTTGCGAGCTTGCCCGAGTCGGAGAGGTCCTGCCAGTAGGGGGGGAGCTCGATGGCAAACGACTTGGTGGTGTCGATGCGTCCGCGGTTGCGGTCGAACTTCCAGAGGGTCACCGAGCCCTTGTATTTCTCTTTGTACTCACTGATGGGCGCGTAGTCGCTGCCCCACGGAACGGCGTACTGGCCGCCCTCGATGATGTACTCGGTGTTGGGTGTGACGAATGTGCCGCCGTGGTCGCTGAGCGTGAGCGGGTTCTTGATGATCTGCTTGGTTTCCCAGTCGCGCAGATCGATGACACCGACGCGAGCGTTGATCTTGTCGTTGATGAAGAGCCACTGCCCGTCATAGTCCCCGTTGGTTTCCGAGAGGGCCGGGTGGTGGGTGTCGCCCCAGAGGTTGGACTTGCCCTTGGGGAAGCCGGATTCGAGGATTTCGTTGCCGACGCCGAAACCCCAGCCCTGCCAGGACTCGGGGGTGAAGACGGCGATGGAGCGGAGCAGGCGCATGCTGGGGAGACCGATCGCAAAGACCTGTCCGGCGTGCCCGCTGGAGGCGAACATGACATACTCGTCCTTGTCGCCTGAGGGGACATAGGTTTTAGCGGCCGCGATCAAGTCCGCGGTGCTCAGCCCGCGTTCCTTGGCAACCTGCTGCACCTCGCTCATGGACTGAGCATTGATCGTGGTCGCGGGGGCGGCGATTGCTGTGAGGGCCGCGAGCAGCAGTGGTGTTGCTCTGTGTGTTGTGTGTCTCATCGATTCACCTCATGTTCTCATCGCCGCGTTCGGGTTCGGGAGCCATTCCCGAGGTGAACCGGCGTGTGTGTTGACTCAGTTTGATGCGAGGGCCTGCTCCTGCAGGGCTCGCAGATACTCCACGATCTGCTGGAGTTGTTCGTCGGTGATGGCGGGGTTGCCGCCTTTGGGGGGCATGTCGATGCCGGTGGTGTTGTTGGCGTCCCACATGGGGCGGCCCGACTTGATGAACTTGACCAGGCCCTCGTCCGATTCGCCGCGCACGAACCCGCTGGTGGTCAGCGGGAGCCCGAGCTGTTCGACGCCCTCGGCGCCCTCGCCGTGGCAGGCGGCACACGAGGAGATGTAGAGCTGGTAGCCCGGGTGGGTGTCGAGCTGGATGGCGAGCTGCCCGCCACCCTCTTCGCCGACCAAGTCCCATGCCTCGACGGAGGCGACCGGCTGGCTCGGGTCCTGCATGTCCCGCAGGTAGGCCATGACATCGTGGATCTGCTCATCGTTGAGCCCGACCGCGCCGCGGGGGGGCATCAGGGCGCCGGTGGTATTCAGCGGGTGATCGATCGCCCGGCCCTCGGCGAGGAGCGTGAACATCGCGTCGTCATCGGTTGATTGAACAAAGGCGCTGTTTCGCAGCGGCTTGCCCAGGCGTGAGACGCCCTCGGCATTGGGGCCGTGACACACTGAGCAGGCATTGGCAAACACTTCACGCCCGGAGGCCATTTGCTGGGCGAGGGCCAGGGGGGTGGGTGAAGCGTCGACGGGATTGACATCCCCGGCAGCGACCGGGGTGATGTGGGTGTGCTGGCGGGGCTGTGCCATGCTGACCAAGCCGAGGATGATCGGCATGGTCAGCCCGATCAGCAGCGAAAAACCAATGCACATGCCGCGGTTCGGATCGTCGGATTTCGTGCCTTTGGTGGGGTTCAGCGTGGTTTTGGAGTTGTTGCCCATGGCATCCTCGCTTTATTTGTGGATTAGTGTATCCGTATATCGACCAAGACGATATCATGCATAAGTGGACAGTCAACTCCACTTCGTGATTTTCTTGGGTACCATCTGCTGGCTGGGCTTGCAACTGCCCGTTTCGTCGCCGGGGGCGGCTCAGCATGGTGATCTGAACGGGTATAGGAGTCAGGATGCTCAATCAATCTGCTGAATACGCCCTGCGGGCCATCGTGCACCTTGCGACGCTGCCTGCCAATGAGCATGTGTCGGCCAGTGACATCTCGCAGCGCACCAAGGTACCCATTCCCTATTTGCAGAAGGTGCTCCGTGCGCTGACCCGGCACGGGATGCTCCATGCCCGGCGTGGCATGGGTGGGGGGTTCAGTCTGGCCAAGCCCAGCGAGCAGATCACGGTGCTGGAAGTGCTCGCGGCTTTCGACTCATCCCCGCAGCGGATCGAGACCTGCCCGCTCGGGATCAAGGGGCACACGCATTTGTGCCCGCTGCACAAGCTGATTGATCAGCAGGTGGCCAACGCCGAACGCGTGTTTGCGAGCACGACGATCAAGGACATTCTTGAGACGCAGAGCGACATCACGCCGCTGTGTGAAAATCAAGCGCGGGTTCAGCTGGGGCTGCCAAACGACACATCAACGGGCTGATCCATTCTGTGGGTCAGGGAACAGGTCTTTGGGGTGATACACGAAAGGGAAATACCCAAGGAGCACAAGATGTCGAACCTGCCGATTACGCTTTCCACCCCGATGGGTGAGGTTGTCACCGTTTGCCCACAAGCGATCCCGTTGCTCGAAGAGTACCGTTTGGACTACTGCTGTCACGGGGAGGTCTCGCTCGCGGACGCGTGTCTGCAGCGGGGGCTCGATCCTGAGTCTGTGCTCGAGTCGATCCTCAATGCTGAACGCGGTGTGCATGAAGCGGACATGCCCGATCCCGCGGGTATGACGATGACCGAGCTTGCAGACCACATCGAGTCGGCCCATCACGCCTTCACA
This sequence comes from Phycisphaerales bacterium UBA3190, assembly GCA_002364005.1. GTDB lineage: Bacteria > Planctomycetota > Phycisphaerae > Phycisphaerales > UBA1924 > UBA1924. The sequence goes on along the minus strand of DEXG01000017.1, from coordinate 199,194 downwards.
CGCGAGTCTTTCGCTCGGTTGCAGACGCAGCTGCCCAAACTCATCCAAGCCCACGCCCAGGCGCACCCGGAGCTGACCGAACTGCGTGAATGCGTCGATGCGCTCTGCGACGACATGGAGGACCACATGGTGCGTGAGGAGCGGGTGCTATTCCCCTGGCTGCGACGCCTGGAACGCCCGAGTGAGATCCAGGGCGGGCCGCCTTGGAGTGTGAAGCGCCCGATCGACTGCATGATTCACGACCACGACAGCGTCGGCGAGATGCTCCAGCGCATGCGAGCGATCACTGGTGACTACGCGGTTCCCGAAGACGGGTGCGGCACCTACCGCTCGTGCATGTCGCTGCTGGAATCGCTCGAACGCGACACGCATATTCACATCCACAAGGAGAACAACATCCTGTTCCCGCGTGGGGTCGAAGCTGAGCAGGCGCGGGCTGGGGCGCACGCGGCACGGGCGTGAGTTGTGATACACAGTTGAAAGAAAAAGTGCCCGCTCATGGATGTTGAGCAGGCACATCTTGTCCTGTGTGTGTCCGGGCTGGTTATGGACAGCCGCTGCCGAAGGTGGTCAGGAACTCGGAGACATCGAAGAAGTTGAACTGACCGTCCCCGTTGAGATCGGCGATCGGGTCGCTCGCGTTGAACGCGATCAGGAACGCGGAGACATCGAAGAAGTTGAGTTCCCCGTAGGGCTCTTCGAGGTCTGCGCTGTTGCACGCAGGGTTGGATACCTTGATCATCACCGTTGCCGGGGCACTGTAGACGGTGTTGGCGGTCCCGTTGACCGTAGTTGTCGACCGGTAGGTGAACGAGTCGCTGCCCACGAATCCGGGGTCGGCCTGGTAGCTGAATGACCCGTCGGCGTTGACCGTGACCTGGCCGTGCTTTGGGGCGACATACTCAGGATCGGTCTCGTACGACAAATCGACCAGGACGGAGCTGTATTCCTGCATCACATCGTTGCTCAGCAGGCCATCGGTCGGGGACACCTCGATCGAGCCGTTGATACCTGCTGAGTAGGTATCGTCCGTAGCGAGCTCGGATGCGGTTCCACGCAGGTGGCTGAGTTCAGCGAGCATCCAGCCGACATAGCCGGGGGTCGCGGACGGACGCTGGAGTCCACGCTCGATCTCTTTTTCAATGATGTCGATACGATCACGCAGCAGGGTGCCGATCTGGCTCGCATCCGAGCCCGGATCGGCCCAGTCGGAAGTTGTGTCGTTGGTGAACATGTCCGCGACGAGTCCGAACACATCTCCAGACCGGATGCCCAGTTCCCGGGGGGTGACCAGGTCCGGCGTTCCACGCAGGGCGGCACGGAGGACCTCGCTTTCCTGCATTTCCAGTGGCATGCCGAGTGTGACATAGGCGTCGATCAGCGATTCGGCATGATCGAGCTTCTGGGCTGCCGTGAACAGCGGCGAAGCGGGGTCCGCGAGGTCAGAGAGAATGTCCGAGTAGATCGACACGCGGTAGTCGTGGAGGCGTGGGTAGATCTGGCCCAGCCCCACGGGGCTTGAGAAGGTGCTTCGGATCGTGATGCGGTAGCGCAGCGACCCGTAGAAGATTGAGGCTTCGGAGTAGGTGCTTCCGATCGAAGGCGTCTGCCGGTCCGATGTGACCTCGTTATCGAATGATGTTGAACCGAGGAGCCCTTCTTGCAGCCAGACCTCACCGAACGCGTCTGCAGCGATACCTGAGCTCAGCGGAGCGGGGATCCAGAAATCGAGCACTGGGGTCCATTGTTCGGAGTCGTAGCGGATGATTCGTCGAGCGTCCGCGGAACTCGCGGTTGAGTCTCCGATCCACAGCTCCGCGACGCCCTCGCTGCCATTCATAGAAAAACCGACCCGTGCCCGGATGTCGTCGGCCGATCCCCCAGCCGCGACGCGCTCCTGACGGCGGAGCAGGTGCCAGAGTTGGGTCCGGCGTGCCTCAGGGATGCTGTCTGCGAGGCAGAATGTGTCGTAGCCATTGTCACCCGAGGTGCCGGGGATGGGCAGTGAATACGAGAGATCAGCCGAGCTGATGTTGTTCAGATCGGGGAGCAACGCGGCCACATTCTGTGGCTCCTGCATCCAGTAGTTGATCGTCACCGAGCCGTTGCTGAACATCGCCGGCGTATTCTCGGCGATGATCGCGTCGATCTCGGTCTGGACCTCGTCTGCCGCATCGCGGTAGTTGTCGGTGAGCGCGTCAAAGAGCGCCGACTGGCCATCGTCATCGATCTCGCGGATGCTCTCTACGAGGGCTTCGAGGCGTTGGCCGGAGAGCATGATCCTGTCGAGCTCAGGGAGTGACTCGTTCATTGGGTCCGCGTTGTAATCGTCGAGCTGCTGCCCGTAGCGGAAGTTGAAATACCACGGGCTCTCCCGTGCGAGCTGCGCGTAGGCCGCCGCGGACTGTGTCCAGGGCTCGATGCCGGCCAGCGGTGTGTTGGACAACGCGGGCAACCCGAGTGTGGTGGGCAACACGGCGAGGTCGTTGAGGTATCGCGCGACCGGTCCATCGCCGACATACTCGTCCGCGTTTGTGAGGTTGACCGTGGGATTCGCCCGTGAGCCGGCGAACGCTTCGCTCTGCGATGTCACCGTGGCGTAGGTGAAGAAGCTCTCCGAGGCGGTGATGAAGTCAGGGCTCCCGCCGAGGTACGGCAAATCGACGCCGTTCTCGTTGCGGTAGTCGAGCACGATATTGGCCTCATTGGTGAGGTCCGTGAGGAGGATGTCCTCGGCGACGCCGTAGAGGGCGGCTTCGAGGCGGCGAAGCTGCGAGCGTGCGGATGCGATCTCAAGCACGATCGAGTCGACATCGTCCTGCAGGTCGCCGATCTGGTCGCCGATCTGATCGAATCCGAGCACGATGGTGTCGTACATGATGTCGAGCTGCTGATCGATGCGGTCGAAGCGCTCGTGCATCTCGATTCGCATGTCTTCGACCTGCTGTCGGAGCTCGACGACCTGGTCGAAGATCTGTTCGTCCACGCCCGGTCCACCGAAGCTGAGGCCAACCAACCCGAGCACATCGGAGGCCGTGCCGAATAGGTTGTCCGCCATCGATGCGTAGTCGCTGTCCCCGTAGTTGAAGTAGGCCTGGGTCAGATTCGATGAGATGCTCAGGCTCGATTCGATGTACGCGAATGTGTTGTTGGTCTCCAGTGTGATGGCGCTGAAGTCCTGAGCGTTGGTGCCATACGCGGTGATGTCGTCGAACTGGCTCTGGAGCATCAGGTACGCCGCTCCCGCCGTGAACGCACGCGACTCGGCGGTCTCCATGAGTCGATCCTGCAGGTCGTCGACGATGTCCTGCATTTCCTGCGGCGTGACATCGAGTCCATCGATCAGGCTGGGCGTGGTGTCGCTGGTCGCGAGACCATCGACGATGCTGTCGAGCCGATCGCGCAGGAAAGTAAACTCCGCCTCGACCTGCGTGCGGAGCTGATCATTCGCCGCACCGGCGGCGATCGCGGCCTGGTATGCTGTGTAGTCGGCGGGCATCGATGCCAGCCCGGCCTCGATCTCGGGCAGGTCTCCACGCACCATGCCGAGTGCGGGATCGACGCCGTTGGCGAGGAAGTATGCGTTGAGGATCATGGGAAGACTCGCACGCTCGTTCCCCGCCGAGTCCTGCCCGTAGAACCCCGAGACGAGCATCTCGTAAATCGCGGGGCGGTGATGCAGGCCTCGGGCGAGTGCGGTCTCGAAACGCACCATGCGGAGCTGGATCGACTCAAAGCCATCCGGGTCCGGGACCGTTGCGCCAAGCAGCTCGAGCGCACGCTTCCCGATATTGACATCCATGCCGTCTAATGCTGTATCTTCGACGCGAGCAAACCGGACTGCGGCATGAAAGTTTTCAGCTCGATCCAGATCAGGGTCTCTTGCATCGAATCCGGACAGCGCCGCATCCCATGCATCCAAGAATGCGGAGAGTTGCTCGTCGCTCGCGTCCGGGTTCCGCTCGGAAAAGGCGATCAATCCTGCGAGCCCAGCGTAGAGACGCGGGCGCTCGTCAACCGCGAGGATCATGTCTGTCCGGACATACTCCGCGGCCCGCATCGCTTCGATCATCGATGCATACTCTGCGTCATTCTCGACCCCGAGCGTGGGGTTGGCCAAGGCCGTCCCGCTGAGCAGGGTGAGGCTCATGGCGATCAGCCCGGTTCGTGTGATGTTCTTTTTACGCAGCCCCAGCATGGTGATCTCCTTTGATAATTACGGTGCAGTGGTTCCCTCGCCCCTGACCACGCGAACGAAGCTCCGGCGCGGAAGCAGCAACCCAAAAAATCTTGCGAGGGGCCAAAGTGCCTTCCCTGAGTGTCAAAAAAGCGGGTATGCTCGCGATATGAGCGATCCGGAACAGCCACAACAAGGGACCGAGGTGCTCTTCGCAGTCGTCTATGACGAGCTGCGTCGGCTCGCTCAATCGTGGTGGCGGGACCAGGTCCCGGGGCAGACGCTCCAGCCCACCGCGTTGGTTCACGAGGCGTACATGAAGATCGCCAAGAGCGACACGCCCACGAAGAACCAGGAGCACTTCCGGGCAGTCGCGGCCAAGGCCATGCGCCACGCGCTGATCGAGCATGTTCGTTCCAAGAACAGCCTCAAGCGAGGCAGCGGCAAACGCTCGTCCGTCACGCTCACCGGCATCGAGAGCAACGGGCATCTCGACCCGGCCATGATCCTCGCACTCGACGAGGCGATTGGCGAACTTGAGCAGCTCGATCAACGCAAGGCCCGCGTCGTCGAGATGCGTTACTTCGCGGGGATGCAGGACGAGGAGATCGCCCGCGTGCTCGATGTGACCGACCGCACGGTACGCACCGACTGGCGGAGCGCTCGGGCCTGGCTCTCTAGCCGCTTGGCGCAGGAGGGCGAGGATGGATCCTGATCGCTTTGGACGCATGATGCAAATCTTTGAATGCTGCGTCGAGCTTCCGAAGCCGAAGCAACGAGCGTTCATCGATGAGCAGTGCGCTGAGGACGGGGCGCTTCGAACCGAGCTGCTCCGCATGCTGGAGCATGATCAAGATCAGACAGCGGACGATTCCACTGGCTCCTTCCGCTCTCTCATTGACTCGGCCATGATCGAAGCGCTCGATCAGCACCAGCTCCCCGAGACCATCGGGCCGTACAAGGTCATTCGTGAGCTCGGGCGGGGCGGTATGGGTGTGGTCTATGAGGCGGAGCAGGCCCATCCCAAGCGGCGGGTCGCGATCAAGGTTGTGCCGGGGCTCGGTTCAGGGGAACAGCGCCGACGCCTGACACAGGAAGCCCAGGCCCTGGCGATGATCGAAGATCCGGGCGTGGCACGGATTTACGAGTCCGGCACTGCCGAAGTCTTTGGCTCACGAACACCTTATATCGCGATGGAGCTGGTAGAAGGCGAGCAGATCGACCGGTGGGTTACTTCTCATGGGCTGGGTATTGATGAACGCATCCGCCTGATCGCTCGGGTTGCCGATGCGTTGCAGACGGCCCACAGCCGAGGAATCATCCACCGTGATCTCAAGCCCGGCAACATCAAGGCCATCGCGGAGCGGAATGGGCCGGGCCAGCCCAAGGTGCTCGACTTTGGGATCGCCCGTCTTCGGAGCAAGGACCTGACCCTCCAGACCATGACCAGCCCCGGGAGTGGCCCGATCGGCACGCTTCAGTACATGAGCCCGGAGCAGTTCGGGGCGGATCATTTGGCTGTCGATGCCCGTTCGGATATCTACTCGCTTGGCGCTGTCGCCTACACGATCCTCGCAGGGACCGAGCCGTACGACATGACCGATGCCACGCTGGCGATCGCGGCGCGCACGCTCAGCGAGCAGGACCCGAAGCCGCTGAGCGCACACAATCGTTCGCTCCAAGGCGATATTGAGATCGTGATCGCCAAGGCCATGAGCCGATCACCGGATCGGCGATACCAGACGATGGAAGCGTTCGCCGCGGATCTGCGTCGTATTCTTGCCCATCAGCCGATCGTCGCTCGACCGCCCAGCGTGCCGTACCTTGTGGCTCGATTCGTTCAGCGCAACACGGTGGTCTCCGTGAGCTTTGCCCTGATCACGCTGCTGGTGATCGTCGGCTTTTTCTGGGTTGGCCAGGAGCGCGGGCGCGCCGTTGCCGAATCGCAAACCTCCGCCGCGGTCAGTGGATTCCTCGTGGATATGCTGCGGAGCATCGAGCCCAACACCGCGCTGGGTGAAGAGGTCACCGTTCGCGAGGTACTCGACAACGCAACCGAGCGCCTTGAGGGTGGTGAGTTGGGCGACCAGCCGGAGACCAACGCCCGCCTGCGTCTGGTCATTGCCCAGGTGTATTTATCGCTCGGCCAGTATGAGCAGGCGATTGCCCAGACCCAGCAGGCGGTGGCGATACTCACAATGCTTCACGGCGAGCGTGATATACAGGTCGCCCATGCCATCGAGCAGCTCGCCCAGATCGAAACCCTTGCCGGCGAATATGAGAGCGCCGAGGCGCATTTTCTCGAAGCATCGGCGCTCCTCGAACGGCTCGGTCACTCCACGGTCATCCTCAACGCTGACGGGAGTCTTGGGCATGTCTATTACTGGACAGGCCGCATTGACGAGAGTGAGCGGTACTTCCGTGATGCGATCGAGAAGCTTGGGGATGTCGATCCCGCGACCGATGCACGCGTCGGGCACACGCTCAGCTCACTGGGTTCGGTGCTCGAGCATCAGGGGAAGCTTGAGCAAGCCCTTGAGTATCACCGCCAGGGCGTCGACGCACAGATTGCTTTCTACGGCCCTGATCACACCGAGATTGCTGAGGTGTACAACGACTACGGCAACACGCTCGACGCTGCTGAACGCTATGAGGAAGCGCTGCAAGCCCATCAGCGAGCACTGGATATCAGGCGTGAGCGACTCGATCCGCGTCACCCCGAGATGGCAGTCACGATGAACAACCTTGCGTTGGTGTACATCCACATGGGGAAGTCGGAGCAGGCGATCCCGATGCTCGAGGATGCGATTGATATCAGGCTCGCGAGCATCGGTGCCGATCATCCCGCGACCTGCGCGAGCCTGGGTAACCTGGGTCGCGCGTACATGGAGACGGGTGATTTGGAGCGGGCGCTGACGCAATACGATCGGGCGGTCCTCGCTGCGGAGTCCACCGTCGGGGCGGATCACATTATGTCTGTCATATTCCGTGCGAATCGTGGGGATTGTTTTCGGCGTATGGGGCGGCTTGATGATGCCAAGTCTGTGCTCCTGGGCGAGTATGACAACGCCGCCTCCATGCTTGGGCCTGAGCACTTTCGCGCGCAGGCGATTGCATCTCAGGTTGCGGATCTCTATCACGACCTGGGACTTCCCGAGATCGAGACCCAGTGGCGTACTCGGGCTGGTGGCTGATTGGGCGATTACGACCATCCCGGGACGAGATCCATCCCGTCGTGTGGCGGCGCAGCCGCAACTGGCAGGATGAAGGGCAAAGACACAATCTGATCGAAACACAGCAGGGACCTGGCATCTTGCCGGTCCCTGCATCTTCGCCGGACTTGTTGCGATTCGGGTCGAATGGGCCTGGTGGGACTCGAACCCACATGGGTTTTACCCCGGCGGATTTTAAGTCCGCTGCGTCTGCCAATTCCGCCACAGGCCCGGGGATGGCATTGTAGCGTTTCGGGGTCTGCGGGTGCGTCTGGAAATATTTGCAGATGTGTGCATCGGGTGAGATGGTGCCCTCGAAATCGGTGTCGTTCTGTTGACCACGAATGAATGAAGCGTGCGGGAGCCACATCTCCGGAGTGGGGGCATGGTTGCGCACACCCGAAAAGGAGCACACAAATGAAGTCACTACAACTGCTGACCCTCGTCCTGCTGATCGTCGGGGGCCTCAACTGGGGGCTCTGGGGCCTCTTCGAGTTCGACCTCGTCGCTGCGATCTTCGGCGGGAGCACCACACTCCTGAGCAAAGTCGTCTACATCCTCGTCGGTGCCTCGGCATTGGTACAGCTTGTCGGGCTTTTCTCCGCCAAGTCCAGCAGTGCTGCATCGCCGGCCATGGGCTGATTCAACACCCTCTACTGCCCGTGACAAGTTGCGGGTAATCTACATCACACCGGGGCTGCAATATCCCGCAGCCCCGGTGCTCGTTTGGGGTTCCAGTGCCTGATTCTTTGGAGCTTCCAGCAGCCCGCTGCTCCGAAGCGATTTTCCAAGGCAGATCACGAGTCGTCGACGCACGCATCACAGAGCCCGTAGAGGGTGATTTCGTGTCTGCGGAGTGTGTAGCCCTTAGGGGTCATGTGTGCGAGGTCGCCCGGGCAGGCGTCGATGTCGAAGGCCCGGCCGCAGGATTCGCACATGAAGTGGTGGTGGTGGTCTTTGCCCGCCCGTTCATATCGGGGTGGTTCGCCAGGGAGTTCGACAGCCACGATCTCGCCCTGTTCCACCAGCGCTCGGACCGTGCGATAAACCGTTGCGATGCCGACGGTTGGGACGACCTTGGATGCGTGTTCCAGGATCTCCTGGGGGCTCATGGGATCCGTGTCGGGCTGAAAGAGCGATCGGATGGCATCGCGTTGTGCTGTGCGTCGTATCACGGTGAATACTAGCGTCAATCGGCGATATTTTGGCGTAATCGCGGTTATCTCGTTTGCAATTGAACGCTGGCCCGCAAGAATCGGTTGTCCAAGGCGTTTCGTACCCACTCAGCGAAAGAACTTTCCGAACATCGGAGGACGCATGAACCCGCACGATCCCCATGGCGAAGCCGTCGCAGCTTCATTCAAATGGCAGTCAACCAGTCAGGGCATGTCTGCCAAGAGCAGCAACATCGACGAGATCTACGCATGTGATGTGTTCGATCAGCGCAAGATGCGCGAGCGTCTGCCCAAGCATATCTACAACAATGTGCTCAACACCATCGAGTCCAAGGGGCGCATCTCGATGGATGACGCCGAGGTCATCGCCACCGCGATGAAGGACTGGGCCATTGAGCGCGGTGCAACGCACTACACCCACTGGTTCCAGCCCATGACCGGGCTGACCGCTGAGAAGCATGACGCACTCATCACACCCGACGGGCAGGGAAGCATCGTCTACCGGCTCTCGGGGAGCAGTCTTGTCCAAGGCGAGCCCGACGCGTCGAGCTTCCCATCTGGTGGGCTCCGCGCCACATTCGAGGCACGCGGCTACACCGCTTGGGACCCGACTTCACCGGCGTTCATCGTGCGTGGTACGAACTACGCGACGCTCTGCATCCCGACCGCGTTCGTCAGCTGGAACGGCGAGGCGCTCGACAAGAAGACGCCGCTGCTCCGGTCCATCGACGCGCTCAACAAGCAGGCGATGCGGATCCTGAAGATCTTCGGCACCGACGATGGTGTGCACTCGGTGGGCTCGACCCTCGGATCCGAGCAGGAGTACTTCCTCGTCGACCGCAACCTGTACTTTGCACGGCCGGACCTGGTCAGCTGCGGGCGCACGCTCTTTGGCGCAACCCCGCCCAAGCACCAGCAGCTCGACGACCACTACTTCGGCTCGATCCCGACCCGCGTCAACGCGTTCATGGCAGACTTCGAGGAAGAACTCTTCCGCTTGGGTGTGCCTGTCCAGACACGCCACAACGAGGTCGCCCCTGGGCAGTACGAGATCGCGCCGTTGTTCGAGTCGACCAACATCGCCTGTGATCATCAGGCGATCCTGATGGACACCCTCAAGCGTGTCGCGGGCCGGTTCGGCTTTGTGGCTCTGCTGCACGAGAAGCCCTTTGCGGGCATGAACGGCTCGGGTAAGCACAACAACTGGTCCATGTCGACCGACACGGGCGTGAACCTGCTGGACCCGCAGGACGAGACGCACACCACACGCCAGTTCATGACCTACCTGTGCGCGGTCATCCGGGCGGTGCACCTGCACGGTGATCTGATCCGTGCGGCGATCGCCAGCGCCAGCAACGATCACCGCCTGGGTGCCAACGAGGCGCCACCCGCGATCATCTCGATCTTCTTGGGTGATATGCTGACGGACCTGATCGAGCAGATCGAGAAGGGCAGCACAAGCCGCACACTCAAGGGCGGCTCTCTCGACCTCGGTGCCCGCTCGCTCCCTGATCTGCAGCGTGATTCGGGCGACCGCAACCGAACCAGCCCGTTCGCCTTCACCGGCAACAAGTTCGAGCTGCGAGCCGTCGGCTCCACCGCCTCGGTCGCTTGGCCCAACACGGTGATCAACACCATCGTCGCCGACAGTCTCTCGTACATCGCAGGCGAGATCGAGAAGCAGCTGGGCGACAAAGCCACCGACGCCAAACGCGATCAGGTTGTGCTCAAAGTCCTCCAAGGCGTGGTCAAGGAGCACAAGGCGATCATCTTCAACGGCGACAACTATAGCGACGAGTGGCAGGAGGAAGCCGCACAACGCGGACTCCCCAACCTCCGCTCGACCGCGGAAGCCCTGCCGGCCCTTGAGCGGAGTGTTGCCAAGAAGCTTTTCAAGAAGCACAAGGTGCTCTCGGGCAGCGAGCTCGAATCGCGTGTCGAGATCTTCGCCGAGAAGTACATCACCGAGGTGTGCATCGAGGCCGAGCAGATGGTCTCTATTGCTCGCACCATGCTGCTTCCCGCGGCACTCAAGCATCAGCGCAATAACGCTGAGACCATCAATGCCAGTGAGCAGGCGGGCGTGGAATGCGGACAGCTCCGTGAATCGCTTGATGCGTTCGCCGATCTGACCATGCGATTCCAGTCCCAGATCGAGAAGCTCGAGGCCGCCCTCACGCTTCCCGATCAGCCGCCGCTCGAGCAGTGTACTTACTGCCGGGAAAGCGTGATCGTCGCGATGGACGAACTCCGCGCACTCGGCGACGCCCTGGAAGTCCATGTCGAATCGGCCATCTGGCCACTCCCCAGCTACCAGGAACTACTCACCCTCCGCTAATCGAGCGGGCCAATCCGACATATGCAACCACAGGGGACCGACGCAAGCCGGTCCCTTTTTCATGTCCATATTCAGCCGGCCACCAAGCGCCGAGCCTCCGAACTGGCTCAGCTGTCTTGTGCGTCCTTGTTGGTCCATGTGCCATTGATGAATCGCATCATTGTGCCCGTTGGGTTCGTGTTGCGCAGCTCTGGCGGCAGCGACCGCTCGGGAACACGGTCGTAGCATCGCAGCGCGGCAAAGCGGTGGATCGAAGTTGGCAGACCCACCGCCGTAAACCCGGGGTGCCCCGTCGCCGGGAACGGCCCGCCGTGTACTGTCGATGCATTGACCGACACACCCGTGGGCACCGCGTCGTGGATGAGTCGACCGACGCGTGGGCGAAGCACGCCTGTGATCCGATCGGCAAGCTGCCGATCTTCCGGGGCATTCTGGTCGCTGTGGATCGTGCCGGTGAGGTTCCCGCTGAGCGATCGGGCGATCTGAACCATCTGCTCCTGCTCCTCACACACGACCACGAGTGCTGCCACCCCGAACATCTCGTGCTGAAGCGACTCGGGTTGCTCGAGGAATCGTGCGGCATCGACATGGAGGAGGGTGTGCTCATAGCGGGCGTGGGTGTCGCTCACCGGGCGACCACCGATCAGCAGTTCGGCGCCGTGTTTGATCACATGCTGGACCGATTCGTGTAAGCCCTTGACGCCTCCGGCGCTGAGCATGACCTGGGGCTCGGCATCGCCGAGACGCTCTGCGAGTTGCTGGATGAACCGCACGCCCGCTGGTCTCTCCGGCACCACGATCAGTCCTGGGCAGGTGCACTGCTGCCCGCTGGCGGCGAGCAGGGATTCGCTGATCATCTCGGCCATCTCGTCGCAGCGTGCATCCAACGCGCCGGGGAGCAGGAACATCGGGTTGATCGATGAGAGTTCCAGGTAGATCGGCGTCCCGGTCTCATCTGCTGCCCGTTTGAGTTCCAACCCGACAAGCTGGCTGCCTGTGAATCCTACGGCACCGACATGCTGTGATTTGATCAGTTCCAACCCATCGTCTGGCTTGCAGTGATAAAACATCTGCACACTCCCAGAAGGCAGGTCAGCGTGGGCTGCGGCATCATGGGCACACTGTGCCAAGAGTCGGGTGGTTCCCGGGTGCAGTGGGTGGGCTTTGGCGATAATGGGGTTGCGTGCTGCGATCGCGGCCGCGAAGTCGCCGCCGGCAATCCCGTTGTACGCCAGCGGGAAGTTATTGGGCCCAATGGTCAGCACCGCCCCGCCCAGCGGCTCGTACATTGACCGCAGGTCCAGCTTGGTATCGATGCGGGCGGACATCCAATCGCGTGATCGGACACATTCGGCGGCCTGTCGGAGCTGGTCGATGGTTCGGTCCATTTCGACTTCCCGAAGCCGTGGCTGGAATGGCAGCCCGGTCTCCAGGTGCGCCATTTGGGCGATCTCATCACGGCGCTTGTCGATCAGGTCCGCGTGGGTCTCTAGAAACGCCCCGATCTGATCGGGTGGGCAATGGTTCAGGTCCTCTGCGGCTTGGCGAGCATGTTCAGCCATGGCCAGGAGTGTGCTCAGGCCGCTGACGGGGTAGGTCTCCCCGAGCGGTTCGCCCGTGGACGGGTTTTCGGGCCCAAATGAGTCTTCAGCCGGGCGAACAGACCATTGATCATTGATGAGTATGGGTTGGGTCGTCATGCATGACTATAGAAAGGTATGCGCTCGGACTCGGTTCTGGGACCTGGGTTCGGGTCGTGCGGTCTGGGGTGTGGGATCTCTCCCGTATTGCCTCGTTTCACACGCGCACGGTTTGCAGAGTATGCATGAGATCCATCTGGATCTGGAGGACTTTGACCATGCAACGAAACAGCAACACCATGTACACCCTCGTCGGGGCGCTTCTTTTCAGCGCCGGCTTTGCGACGCCAATGGCGATCGCCGACGAACCAGAGTCCGGTGAGGTCAAGCAGTCGCAGCCAGAACCGGCGGAAACGAAGGGTGAGGAGCAGGCCAAGGACCAGGCCGAGGAGCAGGCAAAGGGCAGCGAACGCCCAAGCGGCGATATGGTCGAGGTTCGTATTAGTCTCCCCGATGGGCGGACTTTCGTGCGTTTGGAACCAAGGCGGAACATGAGTGCTCGTTATTCGAATCGATCGAGCAAACCCGTGAGCACGAGCCGACGCTTATCAGATGGTTCTCGGATCAGTGTCGGTTCGCGCGGCGTCAGCGGTGGGAGTAACTCCGGTGCCGGTTCGTTCCGTGGTGGCGGCGGCGGTGGCGGCGG
>DEXG01000017.1:185599-185729 GCA_002364005.1 Phycisphaerales bacterium UBA3190 | reverse complement strand
GGCGACAATCTCCCGTGGTGGCGGTGGAGGTGGCGGCGGCGGAGGGGCTTCGGCAGCCGACTCGGTCGAGGGGGCTGGGGATCTTGCGACCAAGGCCCAGAAATCAAACAGTGGCGGGGTCTTCTCCTTC
>DEXG01000017.1:161959-185380 GCA_002364005.1 Phycisphaerales bacterium UBA3190 | reverse complement strand
GGGGTCTTCTCCTTCGGGCCCGCTGACAGTGGGAGCGCCGGCGCTGCCTCTGAAGAAACCGCTGGGATGCTCAACTCATCGGAAGGTTCATCAGGCACCCCGTCCAGCGTCCAATCGGACGGCTCGTCGAGCGGCACAACCAGCTCGAACTCCAACAGCCAGAACAGCAGTGTGCCCACCATCGGTGAACCCAGTTACGATGTCGAGGGCAACGCAACCGGCGGTCAGAGCGTCAAGTATCCAAACGAGTCAATGTTCGCTACCGTCATCGGCAACCGGGTCTATTTCACTGGTGTCGAGCTGATTACGAGCGATCAACCGTTCGAAGTGATTGTTGGAACACCCGTTACCGGTGATTCGGTAATCATGGATGAGAGCCGAGTGAGCTCCGCTCTCACCGGGAGCCTGACTTCGGCATCAGCCAGCAACAGCGAGATCGTGATTGAGTTCGGAAGCGATACGGTGGTTGAGCTAAACATGCTCTCGCGATCGGCGAGTCCGGACAATCCTCTCCGTTCAGCGCATAGTTGGACCGTACGGGTTCGCTGACCCACCCACGCAGGCCTCAGTCCTGCAGTTGGATTGGATCTCTGTCACAAAAACACCCAGGCCGACCGGTCTGGGTGTTTTCATGGCTCTATCTGGCATTTGGGGCGATCCACCTCGCTGAGCACGATGAAGAGTCGAAAACGGCCTGCGACCCCTAAACAGGGGGTGTGGCGGGGGTGTCTGTGAGCTATTGCGGGCATGTGCCGAAACTCGGTGCTTTGTTGGCATGATGGCGCGATCCATTGGGGCTGTGCGTTCGTAGGCGGGGCTGGGGTGCCGCGCAGTTCATTTGGCCCTGCTGCCCCGGGTGGGGTTGAACAGATCGTACCGACGCGCATTCTCTGCGCGACAGCAGAATCTGGGTGACCCTAGACTGATCGCCCGACGGCCCCAAAGCGGGCTGGTCGATCTGCCGATAGGTCACAGGCGTACCCGAGAGGGACGGTGCGGTTGTTGTTTGACCGCAGCAGTACGGTACTCGAGAGGGAGCTGCTTGAGTCAGCAAATGACATTGACCCAACACCAACTCAGCCCGGCTGGCATCCTTGAATCGATCAGGTCGATGCTGGTTTTGTATGGTTCTGTGCGTTCGACGCCACTGGCCCGTCGCGCGGACCGCTGTCTGCTTGATTTGCCCCTGAATCAGGGCACAATCCTGACACATCAACTCGAGAACGCCAAGTCCTGTGCTCGTCGATTCGGGCTCGAGGGCTTTGAGATGCGCGTGCTCGTCGATACCGAGAGCACTGCCCCGGTCTCATTGCCCGATGCCCGTCATGAGGGCATGTCCTGCGTCATCCAGCAGGACGCTTCGCCGATTCGGGGTGTGGCGGGGGTCCTGAGCGACGCGACGCAGGAAATGGATGAGAACGACTACATCATTGTTACCTCAGGCGCACAGGTCTATCTTGAGCGCCTCGATGACTTGGTCCACGCGATGGCCAAACAACGGGCCGATGTGACCCTCGTCTCGTCAAGGGACGGGTCCCCTGTTGGGGTCTGGCTGATGCGGGTGGGTGTTTTGCGATCGGTTAAGCCGGTCGGCTATGTGGACCTGAAGGAACAATCGCTCGAGTCATGGAGGCATGACCATGTCGTTCGTGTGGTCGAGCGGTCCCGGGCGTATGTTCAGCCCGCTCGTTCACGGAGCGAATATCTCGACGCGGTCCGTTCGCGTGTGATGGGGTACGGCGTGGGTGCGACGATCGATGAAGACCCGTATCGCGAAGACTGGGAGAGCACATTCAGTATCGCTGAGCCGGGCTCGGAAGTTGCGTCAGGCGCAATTCTGCACGACTCGATTGCCCTCGCCGGCAGTGTCGTCGGCAAAGACGCGGTGGTTGTTCGTTCGGTGCTCTGCCCAGGGGCGAATATCGCGCCCGGTGCTCGTGTGATCGAACAGGTTGTCCAAGGACGGGTCAAGCGGGGGCGTTCATCATGACTTTGCTTGATTCTCGATACGGGTGGGGGAGCAAGCATGCGGCCCTGATCATGCTGCTAGTCGCTGCCGCGGTCTACGCCGGGCTCGAACAATGGCGTGATATCCTGATGATCGCCAGCAAGGACGAAGAAGCGAGCCATATCTTCCTCGTCATTCCGATCGCGGTTTGGCTTGTGTGGATTCGGCGTGTGCGGTTCAGACGCTGCCCGCCGCATGCGAGCTGGCTTGGTGTGATTCTGGTATTCGCCGGTGCGATGCTCTCATGGGTCAGCTATCAAAGCGAGTTCCAGTTCCAAGCGGGCTGGCACGGCGGCGCGGTGCTTATGGTTGTCGGTGCGATTATCACGGTTGTCGGGGCTCAGGTTGCCGCCAACTTTTTCCCCGCGGTCGCGATTCTGGTTCTGCTGGTCCCGATTCCGGGGAATCTGCGTCTGGCGATTGCCGGGCCTCTGCAGAATGCGACTGCGCGTGTCACGACCGGCACGCTGGAGATGATGGGGTTTTATGTTGAGCGATCGGGGAACCTGGTCAACATCAACGACATGCCGGTCGCGGTTGCTGAGGCATGCAATGGGATGCGCATGGTTTTTGCCCTGGTGCTGGTCTCGTACGCGTTCGCATTTTCAGTCCCGCTGCGGAACTCGGTGCGGCTCATGGTGCTGCTGTTAAGCCCGGTCGCGGCCATCATCTGCAATGTGTTTCGTCTGACTCCGACGGTGATTCTTTACGGCGATAATCGTGTGCCGCGTGAGTTTGCTGACGGGTTTCATGATATCGCGGGTTGGCTGATGCTTCCGATCGCGTTCCTGTTGCTGCTCGGAATCACGCGGGCTCTGCGTTGGGCGATGATCCCCACCTATCGGTTTACACTGGCAACGCAATCGAGTTGAGAGGGCACACATGCTGAACAAGCTTGCTATTCCGATTGCACTCGTCACGCTGGTCGTGATCGGTTTCGTGCGTGCCAGCCCGCAGGACGCTGAGCATGTGGATGCGTACCACGAGCAGGTTGCCACACTGATCGAGGCCATTCCTATCGACTGGGAGGGTTGGGTCGGCCACGAGGTCGCGCTGCCCCAGGCCGCCACGAATCTGCTTCGACCCAATGCCTTGGTCGCTCGCCAATATGTTCATGAAGAACGAGGCGTGAGCGTGACGCTCATGATCGTACATTGTCGTGATGCGCGTGATATGGCGGGGCATTTCCCGCCTGCTTGCTATCCAGGCAACGGCTGGCTCATACCCGAAGAATCCGGGACTCCGCTTGTGGAAGTTGATGGGGTACAGATGCGTCGTTACCCGTTCCACCGGGTGGCGGGGAAGAACGAGCGTGATATCACGGTGTACAACATGTTCGCGATGCCGACGGGTAGCACGACGGTCTCAATGACCGATGTGCGTCGTCTGAGTTCGGATTACGAGTATCGTTTGTACGGCTCAGCACAGATCCAGATCGTCATCGACGGTGATATCGATCCGGACTTGCATGAATGGATCTTGCGCGACATGCATGCGATTGTGGCGCCTGCGATCGAGGGTGTGCAGAACTCAGGTATCGATGCAGGGAAGCACGATGGGAGCGGATCATGAACGGAAATCAAGTTAACTGGGATGCCGGTGAAGAGCATTCGCAGACCAATCCGCTGGTACTCATTCATCGCAGCTTGCGTGGCCGGTATCCGATCACAGTTGCACTCGCGCTCATCTTTGGGATCATCGGGGGCACGGCAGGGTACCTGTCAAGGCACCCAGAATATCGCAGTACGGGCGTCGTTCGAATTCAACCATCGTTGCCAAAGGTGCTCTTCGAGAGTGAGCAGAGCATGGCCCCACGGATGTTCACAAGCTTCGTGAACTCGCATGCTCAGTTGATCAGCAATGTGGATGTCGTCCAGTCTGCGATGGAAAGCGATGACTGGCGAGCCATGCCGCCTGAGTATCGGTACATGAGTCTCGAAGATGTGACATCGGGGCTGAGTGTCAGGCCTGACGGACGCGCGCAGGAAATCATTCGTGTTTCTTTCTCGCACACTGATCCGAGGGTGTCACAGACAATCGTTGAATCGATCTTGAACGCCTACATCACGAAGTACGGCAAAGAGGGTAGCATCAAGAACCCTGGGATTATTAATGCGCTGACCGATCGTGAGCGTGATGTACGACTTGAGAAAGACCGGGTCAATCAACAGATCCGCGATCTTGTCAGCGACTACAAGACGGAAAACTTTGAGCCGTTGATCGAAGAAGTGACGCTCGAAATCCGAGCGATCAAATCCGAACTTGGACAGGTTAATAGCTATCTTGAGATCTTCACTCAAGAGGACGATGAGAACACGGTCTCGCGTGATATTCCCGAGACACCCGAAGAGGCCGCGCTGAACGACAGCCGAATCGCTTCATTGATTTTGCAGCGTGACACCCTCATCGAGAACCGCACGGAGATGATGGTTGCTGAGGGGCTGCGAGAAGAGCATCGGGATGTGCGCCGCGTCACACAAATGATCGAGAATCTTGACAAGAGCATCGATGAACGCATGCTCGAGTTGACATCGGAAGAAGAGCCGGTGCTGTATGACGAGGAGGGTAATCCGCTTCCGAGTGCCGAACAACTCAGGAATCGGCGAGAACGCCTAGAAGTTAGGCTTGCAGAAACCGAGAGAAACGCTGAAGACCTATTCAGCGCATCGCTACGGCTTGAGCAACTCCGCAAGACGCAGACCCGTCTCGATGATTCGCTGACGCAGGTCGATAACCGGCTCGAGATGATCGAAACCGAGTCCATGCTTGATGACATGCAGGAGGTCACCGGGAAGATCAGTATTGCTGCCCGCCCGACGGAGGCGAGAGAGCCAACATCAGACCCACGCATCAAGATGGCGGCCGCGGGCTTCGTGGCCAGTGGGTCGTTACCCGTTATTGCGTTCCTGATGCTTGGCTACTTCAGCCACCGCGTGAACTATTCGGATGACGATGTGCTCTCCGGTGCCAACGCGGGGGTAATTGGGATGCTGCCAGACTTGGGTAACTCGCTGGAGGATCAGGAGCTGGCATCCGCCTCGGCCTTTGCGGTGCATCAGATTCGGTCACAGTTACAGATTAAGAACACACAGAGTGATACTCGTGTGTATGGCGTAACGAGCCCGGCGCCGGGCGATGGCAAAACCAGCTTGATCATCGCAATGGGGCTTTCATTCGCTGAGAGCGGGAGCCGCACCTTGCTGGTAGACCTCGACTTCATCGGGCGTGGCTTGAGCATTCACTTTGGTCATCCCCGGTCACCGAGTCTTGCCGAGGAGATCGGGAACGAAGAACGGGTCGAAGCATTGATTCAGGATACAGAGTTCCCGGGTCTTTCGATCCTGCCCGCGGGCTACGGCGATGATCTTCGCGTCAGCCGATTGTCACCCAACAGCATCCGCAGCTTGCTATCTATCTTGCGATCGCGGTATGACACTATTCTTATTGACACGGGGCCGATCTTGGGCAGCGTTGAGGCTGCGTTCGTATCACCTGAAGCTGATGGGGTTATCCTGGTTGTCGGTCGTGGCCAGTTCAAGCCGTTGATCAAGAAGGCGATCGACCAGATTCATGCCGTGGATGGCACCATTGCTGCAACGATTTTTAATCGTGCTTCGGCGTATGAGGTTCGTCACAGCACCAGCAGCATGTCGGTCCACTTCTCTCGTCAGTTCTCTCGCCAGCAGATGGGTGGTGGTGCTTCGTCACATAGCGTCGGTCCGCTCGCGGGCACGCTGTTCAACGGCAAGAGAGCGAAGTCTGATGCACCGAGAGTGCAGGATGCACAATCATGATTGCGCCACCTATTCCTGAGCAGATTCCGGAGACGGAGAACGATCCGGTACACACGATCTGGGGATTGACACCGGAGCAGTTGCACGGCCGGTTCTGGAAATCACGCGGGATTCAGGTTGTGCCTTCGGGCTCACCCGGGCTAGAGATTGACAAGCACGCGGAGCTATACCTGCTTGTGAGCCGGTCTCATCTGGTGATTATGCAGTTGCAGGAATCACTCGATCTGATGTGTTGGCTCAACCCCGACCTGCTCATGATCCGCCTCGGCGAGCGTGAACAGTCTGAGTACCGAGAGGTGGTTGAAGCTCGGGCAGACGGTCAGTTCCTACGGTTCAGGCGAGAATACGAGTCTGCTCGCCATCGCCGCCAGGCACGCGTAGCGCTCACCACGAACGCGGATATTGCGCTTGACTGGGCAAGTATGGACGATGAGCCACGCGCATGGGCCAAACTGCGTCGCATTGTCCCCCATGACCTGCGGGCCTCGTTACGCAACGAGGGGCAGATCTACCGTGGGGATTCAGATATTGAGCGTGCTCAGTTTGTCCGAGATCTGTCGCGTGTCTGGGCGCACCCACAATCAACGATCGGGCGCGTGAACCGCGTCGGTGATGAGGGGTGGGCCGATCAGGATGCGGGTGAAACTGATCCAGGCGCGCTGACCGGTCCCGTTTGGATTGGAGCCGGACGCTGCATTCCCGCTGGCAAATCCGGCGTAGGCCCTGCGGTGCTCTGGGATGATCCGAATATGCGGCCCGAGTCCGATGAGGTCGAATGGCGTGATATTGAAGCGATGCAGACTCGTCCCGAGCGGCGTATTGAGGAAGCGGCGACATACACATCGAGTGCTTTCAAACGCCTCTTCGACATCGTCTTTGCCCTGATCGCGTTGACGATCACGCTCCCCCTGTACCCGTTCATTATCGCGGCCATCTGGATCGAGGACCGCTCCCCGATTTTCTTTGCACACCAGCGTGAATCGATCAAGGGCAACGAGTTTGGTTGCCTGAAGTTCCGCACGATGTATCGGAACGCGGAGGAGATGAAGGAGCAGTTGCAGGCCCAGAACATGGCTGATGGCCCGCAGTTCTTCATGGAGAAGGATCCACGCATTACGAGGGTCGGTGCGGTGCTCAGAAAGCTACAGCTTGATGAGCTGCCCCAGTTCTTCAATGTGCTTGTGGGCCATATGTCTGTGGTTGGGCCGCGCCCAAGCCCGTTTTCTGAGAATCAGCTATGTCCAGGGTGGCGGGAGGCGCGGCTCAGCGTTCGGCCTGGTGTGACCGGGTTGTGGCAGATCCGCCGTACCCGGGCCGACGGTGCGGATTTTCAGGAATGGATCCGCTACGACATCGAGTATGTCGAGCGAGCAAACTTGTTCTTGGATCTGTATATTATTTGGAACACCATCACATTGATCTTCTCGGCGCTCTCACGCCGATGACTGTGCATACAAAAAATGCCTCTGAAAGGTGAGTTATTCATGCCAATGAAGCCAAGAACATTCCGGCGCGTGGTCTTGCTCGGTTCTCTGGGGACGATTGTTCTGCTCGTCCTCTTCGGCTTTTTTGTCTTCCGTCCCTGGCGTAGCGCTCGAAATCTCGAGGCCATGCGGACTGATGGTATCGCAGCGTATGAGAATGGGGACTATATCGAAGCGGTCACTCAGCTTGGTCGGTATAACCGTAATGCCGAGGATGTGGATCCCGAGTCCCTGTTGATGCACGCGCGGGCCCGGTTAAAGGTGCAGGTTGGTGATGGTGGGCACATACTGGCAGCGATCAACTCGTATCGCGAGTATCTCAGGCGCGTTCCCGGTGATGTTGAAGTGATGCGTGAGCTGCTTCCGCTCTTGAACACGTGGCAGATGTTCGTCGAGGCAAGGTCGCTGGCTGAAGATCTGATCAACAAGCATAACGAACACGATATAGAAGTGTATCGCGAACTCAGGTACGCCCTGGCTTCGCTCAAAGTCCGTGACGCTGAACTCGAGCCCGTTCTTCGTTCAGCATATGAACATGCTCAGAGCAACTTCAACGATGCCGATGTGTACTACAGTTATCTGATTCAGCACGGGCGTGCTGGCGAGGTAGACGCGCTCCTTGAGGAGCGTCTCGACCGGTTCCCGGGGAGAACGGATGAGCAGCTACTCGCATTTCAACGCTCCAGCGAGGGTATGAGCAACGAGGATGTGCTCAATGAGTTGTGTCGATTGATCGGTCTGGACCCCGTCGCCGTTGAATGGCTTCCGGATGCGCCAGAGATCAATGCAAGCACCGCGTGGCAATGCAGCCGAATTTTCAATGAGCTGCTTCGTCCGAAGCACTCGACTGCTGTGCAACTGCGTTCAGCAATGAACAACGGTGACTTTGCCAGCATCGTGTGGTCATCCAGGCGTCTGTATTGGGCACAGGATGATGAGACACTGTTGTCTCTGTCATTCAAGACCGACTCTGGCGAGCCGGATCCAGATCTGATCGGGTATCAAATACTCGCGGCAGTTCGCACCGGTGATGAGGCTCGTGAGGCTGAACTCAAGGAGCAGTTGGCCGGCGTGGTACTGGATCGCCGCGGCCCTGCTTGGTCAGCATTCCTCGAAGCAGAAGAGGCGCTCCGGAAGAATCGCATGGTTGACGCAAGGCTCGCCATGCAGCGTGCGCTCGATGGGTACCCGGGCGAGCCCACATTTCGTCTGCGTATGGGAGATGTGCAGGAGCTTCAAGGGCGGTTCAACGAAGCAGTTGAGCAGTGGTTGCTCGCGAACCGGCTCGCGAATAATGAGATCGGTCGTAAGTACCGCTTTGATACGATGGGATGGTCCGCGCCTCTGATTCAGGTCGTGCGTGCGTATGCCGAGCAGGGGCGGCTTGTTGAGGCACTCGAGTATATTGATGAACTTGAGCGCCTCGGTCCAGATGGTGCGATCGTGGTCCTTCAGTCCAAAGCCGATCTGGCTCGTCGCAATGAGCTGCCGTCTGATTCCGGTCAGCGCTTTGTTGAGAACTGGAATCTGCGCAGCGAGGGGATCCCGGTCGAAGAACGCTCGAGGTTTGCCCCGCTTGTAGCGACGATTCTGACAGCAATGGGGGAGCGTGAAGATGCCCGTGCATTGCTCGTAGAGGCGTTCACGCATGCGGATCCTACCGATCCGGTGATGGTCGAGTTGATCAATGTTGATCTGCGTTATCAGTATGGGATCTCGAAAGAATCGGGTATCGCGTTCGAAACGATCGGCGCACGCACACCGGCGGGGGCGCTCGGGATTGCGATGCAAGAGGCGATTGAGCAGGGCTCAACAGATGCCGGTCTGAGGATCATCGAATCAGGTCTCGCAGGCGCTGATGATGAATCGAGATTCGCTTGGGAACAAACGCGAGCCCAGTTCCTTGATATCCGCGATGACCCGCGTGCCGAGGATGCGTGGGAAGCGCTCTTGGAAGCCAATGCTGATGATGTGAAACTGCTCTATCTGGCGGCGGAGTCGAAGGCGTTCGGCGATGATCTCGATCGCGTCAACGAAATCATTCAGCAAATCGTGGATCTGACGGAAACAGCAGGGAAGACCCTGCCTGCACGATTGCGGCTGGCTCGCGCTGGGGCGACCGTGACCGGCATAGGCAAGCATACCAGCACGAACAGGAAGCGTGCAATGGACATTGTGCGGTCGGTCGTTGCAAGCGAGCCTGGGAATGTTCAGGCACGCACCATGCTGGGAAATCTGCTGGCGCTTCAGCCGGATCCTGGGCTGCCAGAAACAGAGCGATACGAGCCGGATCTACAGGGTGCGATCGATGAGTATGTCACGATTTCACGCCAGCTGAATAATCTCAGTGCCCAGCGTTACCTGCTCCAGGCATCAGATCTCGCGTTCAAACTCGGTGACAACGATCAGGCATTATCGCTGCTCCGGGAGTTTACAACGCGATTCAAGGACGACCTGATCGCTCTGTCACAGGTTGCCCAACGCTTCGAGAATCTTGGTGAATCGAAAGATGCGATTTCGATCTATCGCCGTATCCTCAGCAGCACCGGCAATCCGCAGGCTGCATTGTCATTGGCGGACATCTTGCTGAAAGATGGGCAGGCCAGCCGCGGGAAAGAGTTGTTGATTCAGACCGCGAAGGCGGAGACATTGGACCAGGAGAGTCTCCTGCGTCTGGCTTCGTTGATGGCTCGTTCCGGCAGCAAGCCGGAAGCGATGGACATCGCCAACAGCGGTGAGCGTTACGGTCTCAGTGCGAGCGAATCCCGCGTGGTGTATGCCCGTTACGCTCGCTCGTACCTCACGCCGGATGATCAGATCGCCGCGCTTCGCCAAGCAGTTGAGGTAGAGCCCGGTTACGCCCCTGCTTGGAAAATGCTTATCCGTCGCCTAATCGAACTTGATCGGCGAGAGGAAGCACTCGCCACATATAAGCGGGCTGCTGGAATGATCGAGTCCGACGATGAGCTTGCTCGTCTGGGGGTACTCGCGCAGGGGACGCCCGGGAGTGCCATCGACTTATTGAGTTTGCCCGGTATGGGCGACAGCCCTCGGCTTCGAAGGGCGGTCGAAATGGTCGATGCGTACGACACGATCGACCCGGATGTGAGTGATGATCAGCGTGCGCAGATGCTCGAGGAGCTGATCGATCAGTTCCCTACGATTGGGCCCGTGCAGACCTACGCTGTCCGTGAGTTGAGCACCCTGCAACTGAACCCGTTGACGCTTGCTCGCTTAGGAGAAACAGCACTCAAGAATGTGCCTAGTGATCCCGCTGTCATGGCCATCACGGGCGATGCGTATCTTCGTGCCTCGCAGCCGGAACACGCGCTGCGGGTCATCCGACTCTGGCAGGCCAATGCACTCGATTCGACACTGATGGCTGCGCTGCTCATGGCGAGGGCGCATATCCAGTTGGAGGCATACGGCGAGGCGGAGTCATTGCTGAGCCCCTTTGTGGATGAAGCCATGCAGACGGCCGAGATTCCAGCGAGCGTGGAGGTGCTCAATGCCTTCTGTACCGCCAGGTTGTTGTTGGGAGAGGCGCCCGAGCAGACCCACGCGCGGCTCGAGGGGCTCATTTCCGGGCACCGCGATATCAGGACACGAGTCTGGCTCGGCTTGGCCGTGAATGCCATTGAGGATCACCAGGTCGGCGCTCAGTGGATCCGTGATGCGGAAGCTGTATCAGATGAAGATGATCGAAGGGCTCTTGGGTCTGCCTGGGTCAGCCTTGCTTACAACCACCAGGCATGGGTGAGTGAATACGCTGAGAATGCTTTGCGGAATCTTGAGCCGCTCCTCAGCGGTAATGAAGAGCCAGCTCTGCTGATGAGTATCGCACGCGCTCATGTTGTCCTCGCTCGTTCGAGCGAAGATCCGGGCATCTCGAGCGATCACTACGGCACGGCTGTTTCTGAGATGCTGAGGGCAAGCAAGTCAGATCCATCAAATCTCGCACCTCTTCTGGACGCTGCTTTGTTCGCATCTGAAGCAGGTCTGTACGATCAGTCCAAGTCGATTTATCAGCAGATCGTTGACTTCAATCTACCAGCAATCCCATTGAAGGCAATGGTGCTGAATAACCTGGCGATGTCGTGGCTGAGAGCAGGTCTGGATCCAGCGGATGCCAGCACTGTGCAGGAGTACGCGAGCGAAGCGACAACGATTATGCCTGAGGCGGCTCCCTATTGGGGCACACGGGGATGGGTCGAGCTTGAAGCCAATGATCTGCGTGTTGCCGAACAGGCATTCACGACCTGCACGAAGCTGAATCGCTCAAGTGCGGAGGGCTGGGTCGGGCTAGCGATCGTGTACCACAAGTTGGGGGATTCACGGGCGGCCGATCTGAACGGTGCGATCGAGCGAGTTCGAGAACTGGCTGCACAGTCGCCGCTCGACGATGAGCTCGTGCAGATGCTCAAGCGCCATGGTGTTGAGCTCTAATCGACGTCACTGAACTGTCCGTAAGTCTCTGGCATGGTGAGGTTTCAGGCCCCATAATCCATGGCCGGCCCATATGTACGGCATGAGTTTGGGTCGGCGTGTCATCTTCACAAGAAAACGAGTAGAAAACCAGGGATTTACTTCGATTTGACCCTGTTGCGTGATACCCTCTGTGTGTCCAACGTGGCGCAGGTTGCGCCACAGGGCATGAGGGGTGCGCATATCATGTGTGCACACAGGAGATGAGCCGACTATCGGAGTATCGGCTACACGGAGAGGTTCAGTCTGCTTAATCAACGTGTTGAGCAGCATAATACTAAAGAATGGATGAGGGAACCAAAATGAAGAACAGTCTTGCTGCAATGGCAGTCGTCTTGGCTTCGGGGTCTGCTTACGCAGGCTTTCAGGCGGACTACATCGATATAACTGGTGTGGGAAATGCGATTCGCATCGACAACACCGCGAATGGTGGCATCAACGCGCTTTATGCTGCTGGCCACTTCAACTTCCAGTACGATGATGTTGGTGGCGATCGTGGGCTTGGCCAGTTTAGTGGTGGCACATTCTCGACTTTCTGCATCGAGTTGCAGACGGCTCGTGATGCAATGTACGAAATTGATCAGATTCGTAATGCACCAAATCCAACACCAGGTGCAGTGCCTGACTACGACGCTGTCGATGAAGCAGAGGTCGCCGCAGTTATTTCGGCCGCAGTCGCGCTTGAATGGATCAATAGCGATCTCTCCGCGGGATCAAATGTGACCAACGCTCGTCTTGCCGCGATCCAGGGATTGATCTGGGATGCCGTCCTCGATGGGGCTGTCGTCACAGCTAACCATTCTGGCGTGGGGACTGCGATGTCAACATTGTCAGCACAAATCGGCCATGTTGATAACCCAGAGATTTTTAATCTCCAAGCCATGGTGAGCGCTGATTCGCAAGACCAGCTCTTCATCGTGCCTCTGCCGACCGCTGCCTTTGCAGGCATGCTGACACTGGCTGGTCTCGGTGGGTACAAGCGACTGAATCGCAAGTAAACCAAATCGACAAGCCGTCTATTTGTGCACCTATTTGTTTACCTGGGCTATTTGTGCCCCCGGGAGGTGAAAGATGAAGAATCGAGTTACTATTTCAATGATCGCGCTTGCCGCTTCGTGCGGCAGCGCGTTTTCTGCTTTTGATGCGATGAGCACCGGCATGACCGGTATCAGCAATGGTGTCCATATCGATAACACCGGCTTTGGTGGATTTGTCAATATGGATTTCGACGCTGGTCATAACCACTTCGCCTATACCGATGTCGGTGGGCAGCGTGGCGGTGGTCAGTTCTCGGGCGGGAGCTTCTCGACATTCTGTGTGGAGCTTCAGAATACACTCACCGGGTCATACACATACGATGTGACTGATATCCGGAATGCACCTAACCCAGCTCCTGGGAATGGTGGCCCGCAGTATGATCTCGCCGACGAGGCAGAGGTAAACGCGGTTGTCGCAGCTGCGATCAGCCTCGGCTGGATCAACAGCGATCTGACAGCTGGTGCCGGTGCGACCAATACCCGTTTGGCTGCGATCCAGGGCATGATCTGGAAGGTGGTCCTCGATGAGGCCGTCGTCACGGGCAATGGTTCCGTCGCCACTGCGATGGGGACACTGGAAACCCAGGTCAACGCGAACCCCAGCGCAACTGTTGCTGGGCTGAGCGCGATGATTAATGCATCGACGCAGGATCAGCTCTTCATCGTGCCGCTGCCGACCGCGTCGCTCGCGGGCCTGCTGACCCTTGGCGGCATCGCGGGTATCAAGCGGATGCGCCGCAGCTGATTGCTCCGAGCATTTGAACACTCCAAGAGCAGTCCCATCGGGACTGCTCTTTTTATTGCTGGCGGGCGGCGTGGATCGATTCCCGGAGTCGCTTAGACCACCCCCCGATCTCGCCAAGCAGCTGCTGTGTCGGCTTTAGGTCTAGGGTGCTGTATGACGGGCGCTTGGCCGGACGCGGGAAGGCGTCGCTGCCGCAGGGTTCGATTTCACAGCGGGCACCGATCACCGCCTTGATCTCTTGGGCGAACTCGAACCAGGTGCACTCCCCCGAATCCGTCAGGTGCCAAGTGCCGGTTGCGCCGGCAAGGTACATCGCCAGTGAGCCCGCGGCGAGGTGTGTGGCGCTCGTCGGTCGACCCCGCTGGTCGTTGACCACACTGAGCTGCTCACGGTCGCATATCAGCTTCATCATGGTAAGTACGAAGTTCTTGCCCCAGGGCGCGTACACCCAGCTGGTGCGGATGAGCAGGTGATCGGGGGTGGTTTGGCGCAGTTGGGTCTCGCCGAGGGCCTTGGACCGGCCGTAGGCGTTCACCGGGTCGATCGGCGCATCGATCGGGTACGGCTCGGTCGCTCGTCCATCGAAGACGTAGTCGGTCGAGTACGTGATCAGCATGGCACCAAGTTCGCGGCATCGTTTCGCGATCTGTTCGACGGCGTAGGCGTTGGCCTGTGTCGCGCCCGCCTCGTCGTCTTCGGCCCCATCAACATCAGTCCAAGCTGCGGCGTTGATCACGAGGTCGTACGGGCGGTCAAAGGCCCGCTCGATGGACTGGGGCTCGCTAAGGTTGAACTCCGGTCGGCTCAGGTCGCGGTGCTCAATCCCTTTGTCCTCCAAGAGCCGGACCCAAGATCGCCCGAGCATGCCGGTGCTGCCCAGAACGAGCACACGCCCGGGAGGGCGGCGGCTCGGACCGACCGATTGGAGGTCATCGCCGGTCATTTGTGCTCGACCTGCCAAGGGAAGCCCGGGAACGCGTCGTACGCGGCTCGCTCTTCATCGGGCTTTGCGGGGTTGTAATGATGGGTGACGAAGTACAGCAGCCCCGCGGGCGTTGGGCCGACGGTCGCGGCGCCGTGCCATAACGGTGGGGGGATGATGACCGTGCCAGGGCGTTTCTCGCCGATGACGATCGACCAGGCCTGATCCTTCTCTTGGTCATAGACCCCGACCTTGAGATGCCCGACGAGACACATCCAGAAATCGGTCTGAAGTGTGTGGCGATGCCAGGCCTTTACGACGCCAGGGTACTGCATGGAGAAGTTAATCTGTCCCTGTGCATTGAGCACGCCCTGCATCTGGTTCATCAGCGACCACCCGCGGTCATCGGTGAAATGGGTGGTCGGGACAAACTGAGGAGTGCGGGTGTCAAGTGCGGTCTCGAAGGCCTTGTCCAGTGGCAGCGAGCTGGTTGGCGGGGCAGAGATCTTCATGGGCTGGTCCATTCGCGTGTTGAGTCCCGGGTCTGATAACTGTGGCAGCCTCTGAGGGCGGCCTGTCTCACTGTATCGGCCAGCAGCCGCTCGGGGATTGTCTTGTTTCGATCTTTCCGTGCGGCTCCAAGGGGGGGGCGGGCATTCGGCGGGGCTGCATGGTGTCGATCTGGCAATCTAGATGAACTCCGGCTCGGTATCAGGTCGATATCGCATAGAGTTTCGTTGGAAGACGGGATCGGCCTAAATAGGAACCGTGCCAGCGCGGTCATCGTACTCGGGATGTGCGATTGGGTCGGTGTCTGTTGCAGGGCCGATGCCCCATGGAGTTCATCGAGGATGGCAGGTTCGATGGATCAACTACAGGATCAAGCACCGCGGCCTGCCGGCAAAGCGGCCAAGGTACGCGGCCGAGTCACGAACGCGGTCGGGGTGATGCGCGGAGATGGTCTGCGTGCGAGGGCGATGCGAGGGTCAAGTTGGACGATCGTGGGCTTCGGGTCTCAGCAGATCATCCGGCTCGCGTCAAATCTGATCCTTACGCGTTTACTCTTTCCAGAGGCCTTTGGGTTGATGTCCTTGGCGCAAGTGTTCATGCAGGGCTTGGTCATGCTCAGCGACATCGGGGTTGGGCCTTCGATTGTGCAGAATGAGCGGGGTGATGACCCGGCATTTCTATCGACGGCATGGACCATGCAGGTCATTCGTGGCTTTGTTCTCTTTGCCTGTATGTGTATCTTGGCATATCCGGCGTCACTCATGTACAATGAGCCGCTGCTCTTTCCGATACTTCTGTTGATCGGATCGACCGCTATTCTGACAGGGTTTCAGAGTATTGGTCTCGCCACTGCGAGCAGAAAGCTGCTTCTCGGGCGGCTGACGGCCCTAGACCTCATTTCGCAACTGGTCGGTATCACCATCATGATCGTCTGGGCATGGCTACATCCTACGATTTGGGCGCTGGTTGGCGGCGGGGTTGTGTCTTCCGCAGTGCGGGTTGTATTGGGGCATCGCATCTTCAGGTCGCCAGGGAATCGGTTCCACTTTGATCGGGACGCGGCACATCACATTTTCCATTTCGGAAAATGGATTTTCCTTGCCACGGCAATGACCTACTTTGGGGGGCAGGGGCTGCGTCTCATTCAGGGCGCTTTGGTGCCAATGGATGTGCTCGGTGTCATCTCAATCGCTGGCACGATGGCACTGGCGATGCGAGGACTGATCGTAAAAATTGGTAACTCTGTCTTGTTCCCGGCCTTTGCTGATCTTGTACGGAAGAATCCGGAGAAACTCCGTTCGCGGCTGGCTGAATCCAGGAGCAAGCTGTTCTGGGTGACGCTGCCGGTCTTTTTAGTGCTCATTGTATTTGCCCATCCGATCATCGAGTTCCTCTACGACGAGCGGTATGTGGCTGCTGGGGGGTATCTGACGATCATGGCAACGGGGGCAGCAATTATGTCCATTCGAACACCGTTCGGGATGGTGCTCTTGTCGTTTGGGGACTCCTTGGGACACTCGATCGTCATGACCGCATCAGCGGTGCTGCTCGTGATCGGTACATTCGTAGGGTTTCGCGTTGGAGGTGTTGAGGGAATGCTGATCGCCACTGTGCTTGTACAGTTGCTTCTCTACCCACTCGAGGCGTGGCGATTAAAGCGTGTGGGTCAGTGGATGCCGTTCTTTGACATCTCTGCCATGCTTTTTTATGCTGCGCTCTGCATGGCTGTGATGGCGGTTGGGCTCTGATCAACGAATGGAAGATGTTGATATGTATTTATCATTGGGCAGCGGATTTTGTGTGTTGTTCTGGCATTGGGCGCACAAAACGCTGTTTTGTTCACTGTTAACGCAATTGTCGCGACCTGGTTGCGAAACACAGTTCGTGTGGGCATGAGAGGAACGGAATGCGTGTTACCTTCATAGCTCCTGTTGCAAACCTCTCCGGCGGCTGTCGAATCATCGCCGAGCATGCCCGGCTCCTCTATGAGAGGGGGCACGATGTCACCGTCGTCTGTGGTCGGCGCGGCAAACCATCGTTGAAGGCAAGGTTGAAGAAGATGGCCCGTGGTCAGTTGGGGCGTGGGGCTAGGCAGCAGGCTTCGCATCTTGACAATATGCCATATCCTGTTGTTCAGTTAGATCGCTCGAGGCCGATCACAGCCAATGATGTCCCGGATGCGGATGTCATACTTTCCAGCTGGTGGCAGACGACGGAATGGATGGCCGAGTTCCCTGACTGCAAGGGTATCAAGGTAAACTTCCTGCAGCACCACGAGGTTCACCCATGGCTGCCCGTGGAAAGAGTTCGTGCTGTGTGGCGGCTCCCGATTCAAAAAATTGTCGTTAGTCGCTGGTTGCAAGAGATTGCGCGTCATGAGTATGGCGACCACGGAGCGATCCTTGTGCCCAACGGGGTGGATGCAGATCATTTTCGCTCTGTTGAGCGTGGGCTGAGCAGGCAATGGGTGATTGGCGCGATGGCCAGCGGTTTACAACGAACGAGCTTTAAACGGTTCTGGCTTGCCGTAGAAACAGTAAAGGTGCTTCAGTCACGAGGGCATGACATCCGGTTTATAGGGTTCGGGAATGTGATAGAACACGATCACTTGCCTGATGGTTCGCGGTTCGAAGTCTCACCTGAGCAAAGCCGAATCGCGGAAATATACGGATCCTGTGACTGCTGGCTATTTACCAGTGATAAGGAGGGCTATGGCCTTCCCTTGCTGGAGTCTATGGCTTGCGGCACGCCTGTCGTTGCAACACCAGCCGGTGCAGCGCCAGAGCTGCTTGAGTCAGGCGGGGGGGTGTTGGTCGAATCTGATGACCCAAATCACTTGGCCGATGCCGTAGAGCGTGTGATGTTGCAGCCAGATGCGGATTGGCGTGCGATGTCCCGAGCAGCTCGGGAAGAGGCGGAGCGTCACTCGTGGTCGGTCATCGGTGACCAGATGGAAGCGGCATTGCATCAGATTCTGGACTCTTCGAATACCACAGTATGAGTGAATCGCCGTCATCCTGGAAGGAACCGATCAAGCTCGCGGTCATCGTGCTTAACTATCGCACGCCCGCCATGGTCGTCGATTGTCTGGAATCCCTGGAGGGGCAGATCACGCCGCCGGAGCAGCGGGTTGTTGTGGTGGATAACCACTCCGGTGATGATTCCGCCGACCGGATCGAAGCGGAGATCGGACGGCGGGGGTGGGGCGATTGGGCACGCGTCGAGCGGTCGCCGGTGAACGGGGGGTTTGCCGCCGGGAACAATGTGGGCATCAGGTCCATCGATGCGGGGGTTTATCTACTGCTCAACTCCGACACCATCGTTCGTAAGGGCGCGATTGAAACCATCATCCAGACACTCGATCAGCATCCCGAGGTCCACATGCTTGGGCCGCAGCTTGAGTGGATGGACGGGAAGCATCAGATATCGACCTTCCGGTATCGAACGCCGATCACCGAGCTCCTCTACGCTTCCTCCCTCGGGCTCCTTGCAAGGCTGTTTCCAAGGCATGTTGTGGCCAGAGAGTTGCACGAATGGACGGTCGGCATCGACTGGGTGAGCTTTGCCTGCATCGCCATCCGGCGGGAGGTGATCGAAAAGATCGGCCTGCTCGACGAGGGGTACTTCATGTACTTCGAGGACATGGCGTACTGCCGAAAGGCAACAGGCTCAGGATTCACGATCGCGTACCAGCCCGAAGCCCATGTGGTACACCTGCGCGGGGGATCGTCGCCGGTGAAAGAAGCAACGCGTCAGAAGAAACGACGACCGTTGTACTTCTCAAATGCCAGGTCACACTACTTTCGCTCGTTTTATGGACTCCCCGGGCACATCGTTGCGAACTTGTTCTGGATGATCGGATACCTGATCGGATCACTTCGTGGTCGCTCTGGCGCGGTCCAGAAAGAGTGGCGCGACATCTGGGTCTCGCCGAGGCATTCGATGGGGGATCAAGCATGATGCCCGATTTCATCATCATCGGTGCGATGAAATGCGCCACGAGTACCCTGCACGATCAGCTCGTGCAGGTCCCGGGTGTCTCGATGAGCGATCCCAAGGAGCCCAACTTCTTTTCCGACGAATCGAACTGGGCTAAGGGCATGGGGTGGTACCAATCGCTCTTCGCGTCGATGCCCCCGTCTGATCTCAAGGGTGAGTCCTCGACCCACTACACCAAGCTGCCCACATATCCTGCGTGTGCCCAGCGCCTGCATGAGCACCTGCCGGAGGCCAAGCTGATCTATGTGATGCGCGACCCGGTCGACCGCATCGTGTCCCAGTACATTCACGAATGGTCACAGCGAGTCATACCAAAGGGGTGCTCGATTGATGACGCGATCACGCGATACCCAGTTCTGGTGGAATACTCGAGGTATGCCCAGCAGCTCGAGCCGT
This sequence comes from Phycisphaerales bacterium UBA3190, assembly GCA_002364005.1. Taxonomy (GTDB): domain Bacteria; phylum Planctomycetota; class Phycisphaerae; order Phycisphaerales; family UBA1924; genus UBA1924. The sequence continues at coordinate 166,000 of DEXG01000017.1, read as the reverse complement.
ATATTGAACGGTACGGGACTAACGCCATCCTGCCCGTTTTCTACGAGCGTCTGATTCACCAGCCGCAGCCTGAGTTCGAGCGTTTGGCTCGTTTTCTTGGGATCCAGTCCTCGGTCCGTTGGCAAGACGATGTCGCTCGAAATATTTCCTCGACGCGCCTGAGACGATCGCCCACCCTCAGCGCCTTGCTCAGTGTCCCGGCGTTCCAAGCCCTTCGCCGCGCGATCATCCCCGATTCCGTTCGGGCCAGAGTTCGCTCACACTGGGCTATGAAGGAGCGGCCCAGGCTTGATCAGGAATCGGTCCAATGGCTTCACGAGCAGCTTGATCCGGACATCGCACGCCTCGGAGAATGGCTCGGTCGCCCGCTTAGCTGCGCGTGTTTCGCTGAATCGGTGAAGCATGGGGATGCCCCCGAATGGGACCGAGAGGGGGATTCATGAGCCAGCGTATGACGGATGTCGGCGTCGTCGCCATCGGGCGCAACGAAGGTGAGCGGCTCAAACGCTGCCTGACCTCGGCGGTCGCGTGCACCGATCGCGTGGTCTATGTTGATTCCGGAAGCACCGATGATTCAGTCGAGTTCGCCGAGTCGATCGGTGTCGAGGTTGTTGATCTCGATACCTCGATTCCCTTTACTGCCGCGCGGGCACGAAACGCAGGCATCAAACGATTGACGCAGAAATGGGATGGGCTCGCCTATGTCCAGGTCCTCGATGGAGACTGCGAGATCCGTGATGGATGGGTCCAGTTTGCATATGCCTTTCTTGAGTCCAACCCGCAGGCCGCGGTCGTCTGCGGGCGCCGCCGCGAACGCCATCCTGAGCAGACGATCTACAACCACCTGTGCGACCTCGAATGGGAAACCCCGATCGGCAAGGCCCGGTCGTGCGGGGGCGATGCCCTGTTCCGCTTGACTTCCTTCGATCAGGTCGGCGGCTACAACCCGAGTGTCATCGCTGGCGAGGAGCCCGAGCTGTGTGTCCGGCTCCGTGGCGAGGGTTTCGAGGTGCACCGCATCGATCATGAGATGACCTGGCACGATGCCGCGATGACAACCCTGGCCCAGTACTGGAAACGGGCCAAGCGGGCCGGGCACGCGTACGCCCAGGGGGCCCATATGCACGGCAAGCCCCCAGAACGACACAATGTGAAGCAGACACGATCGGCGATCGTCTGGGGGCTGCTGCTCCCATTGGGCGCATTGCTGCTGGCGTTTTTTACTTACGGGCTCTCGCTGCTGGCGTACTTGATGCTCGTGCTGCTGCAGGCATGGCGTATCAGGCGGAATGAGCTGCGCCGCGGCCGGACGCCCCGCGATGCGTCGCTGCTGGCGCGGTACATCATGATCGCCAAGTTTGCACAGGCCCAGGGCGTGCTGCTCTTCCATTGGCGTAGACTCACCGGGAAGCAGGCGACCCTCATCGAGTACAAGGGCGCCGCTCAGGGAGGGGCGACGCATGGCTGAGCCGACGACAAGGGTGCTGTACATGTCGGGCACGCTGCCCGTGCGCTCCGAGACCTTTGTCTACCGCGAGATCTTGGCGCTGCGCAAGCTCGGGATCGATATCCATACCGCTTCCGTGCACGCTCCGACCCGCGGCTTAGATAACGGCGGTGTGCTCGACCAGATGGCCGACGACACCATCCAGATCTACTCCAAGGGCACGCCATCCCTCCTGAAGGATGCAGCGTTGGAAGTCCTAACACACCCGATCCGGTCGATCCGGACCATGACCCGTTGCAAACTTGATGCGTTCTTCTCCGACGAGGTCCCGTTGGCGCGGAAGCCCAAGGTGATCTGGCAGGGGATCGCGGCCTTGGCATTGGCCAGGCGAGTGCGGCGGCTCGGGATCACCCACATTCATGCGCACATGGCGCATGTTCCAACCACCATCGCGATGTACGCGGCCAAGCAACTCGGAATCCCGTTCAGCTTCACCGGTCACGCCAACGACCTCTTCCCCAACCGCACGCTGCTCCGTGAGAAACTACAGCGGGCGTTGTGGGTGAACTGCATCAGCCAGTGGCACCTCGCATTCTACCAATCCATCGTGTCCCGCCCCGACGAGGAATACCCCATCGTGCGGTGTGGCGTGGACACCAACACCTACGAGGCAACGCCCGCCCCGCGCCAAGATCGGCTCGAGGTCCTCAGCGTCGGCCGACTTGTAGAGAAGAAAGGCATGGATGTGCTCATCAAAAGTGCCGGCGAGATCGCCAAAGCGGGGGGGGCACAGCTCCGGGTCCGTATCGCCGGCGGCGGCCCCCAACTCGATGAGCTACAGGAAATCGTGGAGATGCTGCCGCCTACGGCCGAGGTCGAACTGCTGGGTGATACCGATAACGACACAGTCATGCAGCTGATGTCCCAGGCCGATGTCTTCGCCCTGCCCTGCCGGGTCGCCAAATCAGGGGATCGCGACGGCATCCCCGTAGTGCTCATGGAGGCCATGGCACGGGGTCGGTGCGTGATCTCGGGTGATCTGGAGACGATTCGGGAACTGGTTGAGCACGACATATCGGGCATTATGATCCCGCCTGGAGATCAGGCACGCCTGACCGAGGTGCTGATTGAACTGGCGAAAGACCGGGATCGGGTCGATGAACTGGGCAGAAACGCACGGGCACGGATCGAAGAGGAGTTCGATCTGATGCTGAATGCCAGGCGAATCAAGTCGAAACTCAATGCAAAGGAGTCGACATAAGTATGGGCAGCACTCAGGAACCCATCACGAACATGAATGCTCCAGCGACCATCACGCAGGATGGTCGCCGGTATGTTGTGATTACTCCATGCCGGAACGAAGAGGACTTTCTCCCGATTACGATCGAGACGATGGTCAAACAGACGATCCTTCCTGAACTTTGGTTGGTCGTGGATGATGGCTCCACGGATTCAACCCCTCAGATAGTTGAAGAGGCCGCTGCAAAGCATCCCTGGATTCAGTTGCATCGACGCAAGGACCGAGGTGAACGGGCCGTGGGTGGTGGGGTAGTGCAGGCCTTCAACGAGGGGCTCGATCAGATCAATCTTGATGATTACGACTATATCTGCAAGCTTGATGCTGACCTGGGGCTTACGGAGAACTACTTCGAGTCACTGATCAAAGAGATGGACTCCGATCCTCTCCTCGGCAACTTCTCAGGTAAAACCTATATACCAACGAGCTCCGGGAAATGGGTCTCCGAACGGATGGGGGATGAGAACGCGATCGGGGCATCTAAGTTTTATCGGGTAGCGTGCTTCAAAGACATCAATGGTTTCGTCGCGCAGGCGTGCTGGGACGGGATAGATGGGCACATGTGCCGCATGACGGGATGGAAAGCGATGTCGCTTGATCGTCCTGAACTGCGGATGCAGCACTACCGCCCGCAAGGAAGCAGCCAGCATAGTATCTGGGTGGGACGCAAGCGATGGGGGCGAGGTAAGTATTTCATGGGGTCATCATTGCCCTATGTCGTTGCGGTTTCATGCTACCGCATGCTCGAACGCCCATTCGTCAAGGGTGGGGTTGGGATCCTTGTTGGGTATCTACAGGCATGGAAAGGCGAGCACGAACGCTACGGTAATCGTGACTACCTGAAACATTTACACCGGTACGAGATGAGTTCATTGATATTCGGCAAGCGCCGCACGATGGAAAAGTTCCACAAACGCCTTGAGGAACGCCATGTTCGCAGAGATGCATGAAATGGTTCTTGACACGTCGTATGCCGAGAAGTATGACACTGTGTCGTTGTTTGGCGTGCGGTTCGCGTGCATCACGGAGTCTCAGAGCGTTGATTGGATCTGCGATCGGGCTGAATCCGCCCATGGGGCATTCATCGTTACTGCAAATCTTGATCATCTCCGTCGGTGCTGTGTCGATCCGAGTTATCGAGCAATCGTTGAGGATGCAAATCTCGTCGTTGCCGATGGGATGCCGCTAATTTGGGCCTCCAAGATACAAGGGGCACCGTTGCTCCCTGAGCGGGTCGCGGGTTCGTCGATGACGATCAGTCTGTGCGAGATTGCAGCGAGTCGTGGATTGAGCATTT
>DEXG01000017.1:130264-161851 GCA_002364005.1 Phycisphaerales bacterium UBA3190 | reverse complement strand
CGTGGATTGAGCATTTACCTACTCGGCGGGGATGAGGGCGTCGCTGAACGAGCCGCTGGAGTCCTCAGGGAACGATACCCGAAGATTCAGGTTGCGGGGTATCACTGCCCCCCATTTGGCTTCGAGAAGAGCAAAGAGCAGATTGATGTGATCCGTGATGGGTTGGCCTCAACATCGCCGGATATCGTGCTCGTGGCACTCGGATCTCCCAAACAGGAAAAACTGATCCACGAAATGCGATCCGTGTGCCCGAAAGCCTGCTGGATTGGGGTGGGGATCAGTCTGAGCTTTATCACCGGCGATGTCGTCCGAGCTCCCGAATGGGTCCAGAAAGCCGGTATCGAATGGCTACACCGGCTGATCCAAGAGCCCAAGCGATTATTTCGACGATATGTGATTCAGGGAATCCCGTGGGGGCTTCGGCTGATGGCCCATTCCACCAAAGCACGGATGAAAAAAACTCGATAAACCAATCAGAGCTGGGTTTTTGACAGCTCGTATGAACAAGTTTGGCGACGCACCTGGCACCCGTGCCGCAGTGATTAGATTGAGGGATGTCCCGATGAGCACAACCATGACCAACCACGCAATTGAACTCGGCGACAAGATCAAGAACAAGACGGCCGTGATTGGCATCGTCGGTTTAGGCTATGTCGGGCTCCCGCTCGCCGACGCCCTTCACGCCGGCGGCTTGCGCGTTCTGGGTTTCGATGTTGACCCCGCCAAGATCACCAACCTCGAGCAGGGCGTCAACTACCTCAAGCACCTCGGTGCCGACATGACCGAGCGTCTGAGTGCCTCGGATCGGTTTGAGGCGACCACGGACTTCCAACGCCTCGATGAGCCCGATGTCATCTTGGTGTGTGTACCCACACCGGTCGGGACGCACCTTGAGCCGGATCTGACCTATGTGATCAAGACCGCCGAAGCGATCGGGGCACGCCTCCGCCCCGCTCAACTCGTGGTGCTCGAATCCACAACCTACCCAGGTACCACGACCGGCGACTTCATCCCCGCGATGCTTCAAGCCGCCAAGCAGCACAATCGTGGCGAGTTCAAGCTCGGCGAGAATCTCTTCGTCGCCTTCTCGCCCGAGCGTGAAGACCCCGGACGCAAGAGCCACACGACGACCACCATCCCCAAGCTCGTTGGCGGCACCGACCCGGTCTCGACGCAGCTGGCGTGCGATGCGTACAAGCATGGTGTCACAGAAGTTGTGCCGGTGCGTTCGGCCGAGGTCGCCGAAGCAGCCAAGATCCTGGAGAATGTCTTCCGCGCGGTGAACATTGCGCTGGTGAACGAGCTCAAGACGGTCTTCGACACCATGGGCATCGATGTCTGGGAGGTCATCGAGGCCGCCTCAACCAAGCCCTTCGGATTCATGCCCTTCTACCCCGGGCCAGGGCTCGGCGGGCACTGCATCCCGATCGACCCGTTCTACCTGACCTGGAAGGCCCGCGAGCACGGCTGCGTGACCCGGTTCATCGAGCTGGCCGGTGAGATCAACCGCCAGATGCCCGAGTATGTCGTCGAGAAGACCGCCGAGGCGCTCAACGACGACGAGAAGTCGGTCAAGGGCAGCAACATCATCGTGGTGGGGCTGGCGTATAAGCCCAATGTCGACGACACCCGCGAGACGCCCGCAGCCGAGATCATCGAGCTGCTCGCCCAGCGTGGTGCCAAGGTCAGCTACCACGATCCGCATGTGCCGAGTTTTCCAAACATGCGCAACTACAAGTTTGACATGCACTCGGTCCCGCTTGATGCTGGAACACTCGGGGGCGCCGATTGTGTCGTTATCGTGACCGATCACGCGGTCACCGACTGGCAAGCGATCGCCGATCATGCGAAACTGGTGATCGACACACGCAACGCGATGGCGCACATCGAGAATCCCAACGCCCGTATCGTGAAGGCCTAACGCCCGCTTTGCTCGATCCGAGTCCGGTCAATGCTGCTGCAGGAGCTCTGTCAGCCAGTTCGCCACGAGCGGCGCACCACGCCTTCGCATGAGATCCAGGTGGCTGTGGTCCTCGATGCAAACGAGGTCAATCTCCGACAGCGGGCGCCCGAAGATCGCCTTGAGCGATCCGAGCATTTCGTAGGTCTGGCTTGTGCAGAGAACCGAGCAGGGGAGATCGGGCAATCTGGTTCGGTCGGGGCGGTAAAGTCGTGCGATCTCCCGTCGGGTGGCATCGATCTGCTCATCGAGCACGCGCGAGGCTTCGGCTTCTGTCTTCCGCTGACGCACGCTTTGAACAACAGAGCGAACCGCTTCCTTCAATAATCTTTTCGCCGAGGCGGGGGTGAGCGGGCTCGGGTCGATCAGCGCCACACCCTCTACATTCAGCCCCTGTTGCTTGCACGAACCGGCCAGCGTGCTCGCGATCAGCGTTCCGCGCGAGTAGCCCACAAAGATGACCGGGCGTGACGGATCGGTCGCGTCAATGGTGTCGAGGATGCTCTGCGTCAATCGCTCTTCCCGCAGCTCGTCCTGGCTGGTGAAGTTCAGATTCAACGCGTACAGATCACACTCGCACTCCACGCTATTGGCGATATTCAGGTACACCCACGCGTGTCCGCCGGACCCCGGAACCAGAATGCAGATCGGGCCCTGGCCATCGGACCTGAGCGGGACGAGGCGCTGGCTCTGTACCCCGCCATCCGCGACGCGCTGCAACGCCTCGGCCTGCGCGGCGATGGTTCGATTGGCCGTGACAAAGTCCATGCACAACTCAACCCCGAACTTCTCGCCGAAGCGCAGGCACAACTCGACCGCATTGAGCGAGTCACCCCCGTACTGGTCGAATGCCACATCGCGGCTGGGGCGATCTTCGACCCCCAGCACGGTTTGCCATGCATCCGCGACCCAGTTCTCAGTCGACCCGCGCGGCGGAGCGCCCGCTCCGGTCATCGTGCTTCTCAGGGCGTGCTCAAGGGAGGCCTGCACCGAGGTCAGGTCGGTCTTTCCGGTTGTTGTGCGTGGGAGACTCGGGGTGGAAACAAGCCGTGCGGGGATCGCGAACGAGGGAAGATGCTCGCGCAACTGCTCACGCAGTGATTCGACATCTTGTGTCGAACTCGTACTCGGGCTGACCATCGCCATCAGCACTTTTCGTCCTGACGGATCGCTCACCAATGCGGCGCAGGCTTCGCCCCAGCCCGGTGTGCCGAGTATGGCCGACTCGATCTCGCCCAGCTCCACGCGTTGCCCGTTGAGGTTGATCTGACGATCGGCACGCCCATCGATGACAAAGACCCCTGGCTCAATCAGCTTGGCCCGGTCTCCTGTCATGAAGTACCGCCCGCGTGCGTCCTCTCCAAACCCGTTGGGCTGCTCGTTGGCCGGTGGCCTGTATCCAAGAGCCAGCGCCGGGGTTCGCACCCGGATCAGCCCTGATTGTCCGGTCTCAACTTGCTGGCCATCCTCATCGAGGATCTCGATCTCGACACCCCTTGATGGGCTGTTGAGCGGCAAGGGGCCGTTCCCCTCTCCATGCTCGGGCCCGTAGCGTCCAGCGATCATGTGACCTGCTTCAGTCGAGCCGTAGCTCTGCCAGAGTGTTCCGTTCGGGCCAACAACATCGAAGAAGAGACGGACATCACTGCGAAGCAATGCTTCGCCGCTTGAACCGATGAGGATCTCTCGCTGAAACCCGTTGTTGACAGAGGCGTGAAGCAGGAGCAGTCGCATCAGCGATGGGGGCATGGCGATTTTGGTGATCCCGAGCTGATTGATCTTCCGGTACATGGTCTTCAAATCAACCAACGCGGTCTGAACTGGGACCGCTGCAAAGCCATTCAAGATGCTGAGCAAGACATCGTTGAGCGTGCCGACATGCCCCGGCGAGCCCGTATACATCATGACATCATCAGGCGTCGATTCGTATCGCCAGGACAGGTTGTATGCGGTGTGCGCCATCGCCAAGTAGGGGCGAAGCACGCCCTTGGCCTGACCGGTCGAGCCGGAGGTGAAGATCGTGAGCACGCCCTCCTGAGGCACGGGTACCTGGTCGATCGACAACGCGGGTTCGGGTTCATCAACCATGATGATCTTGTCACCGGGCTGGCTGACAGAACGGACATACGCAGCGGTTGAATGATCTGCCAGCAGCGTCCGAGCGCCGATGGCGTTCAGCGACTGACGGTTGCGTGCAGCCGGGACCGTTGGGTCCAGAAAGCAGATGCTATCAGCACTGGTCGTCGTGGCGATGAGCGCGATTGTCAGTGTTTCATTGGTCATCGTCAGACAGCCAAGCGCTCCGCCCCGCTCAGTGATTGACCGGGCGATCGCCTGGCGGACCGGTGCCGCCTTGGCATGAAGGTCCCCATGGGTGAGCCATGACCCATCGGCGAGTTGGATGGCACGCCGCCCGGCATAACGAACGCCCGCGTGCATCACCCGATCGCCCAGCGAGAGCGTCGGGTCAAAGGGGTCCAGCCACCAAGGTTGTTCTGCAAGCCGAGGCATAGTCATATATCTCAATAATCGACCCAATCGGGCCGGCAGTACAACGCGTTTCCAACGCGGACGGTCAAACTTCAGGCCACGCTCACGCAGCGATCCTTGTGCTCCTGGAATACGAGGATTCAATTCAGAGCCAATTCCGAATCATATCTCTATATCGGACTTACCATGCAGAATCTCAGAGGATAACACCATGGACAATGCCATCGATCTGCGTTCAGACACCGTTACACGCCCCACCCAAGCCATGCGCCAGGCCATGGCCTCGGCACAAGTTGGGGACGATGTCGCCGGCGATGACCCGACCGTCAACGCACTCGAAGCTCGTGCCGCCACACTCTTCGGCAAAGACGCGGCCCTCTTCGTGCCCTCGGGCACCATGGGCAACCTGCTGGCGATCTTGGCACAGACCCGCCCGGGCGATGAAATCCTTACGCACGACGAGAGTCACATCTACTACTACGAGGGCGGAGGGTACGCAGCGCTCGCCGGCTGCAGCGTCCGGTTCGTCGATGACGCAGATGCACCCAAGAAGGGCACGATGACCCCCGATGCCCTCGACCGGGCGATGCGAGGACGCGATCTGCACTATCCCCATTCCACGCTCCTGACCATCGAGAACACCCACAACCGGGCAGGAGGGCTGGTCTGGCCCGAGGCCACACGCCGAGCCCTTTGTGACCGCGCCCACCAAGCCGGGCTTCGCGTTCACATGGATGGGGCACGCCTCTGGAACGCATCGGTCGCATCGGGCGTCGCATTGGACCAACTCGCTGACGGGTGTGATTCGATCAGTGTCTGCCTGAGCAAGGGGCTCGGGTGCCCGGTCGGGTCGCTCCTGGTCGCAGATCAGGGCACCATCGACATCGCTCGCCATAAGCGAAAAATGCTCGGCGGGGGGATGCGGCAGGCAGGGATCCTCGCGGCCGCGGCACTCCACGCGATCGATCACCACATCGATCGGCTCGCAGATGATCATCGGCGGGCAGCCAAACTTGGGCGCCAACTCGCGGCAATGCCCATGTTCGATTTCGATCCCGAGCAGATCGAGACCAACCTGGTCTACGCAACCCTCAGCACCAAGGCGATGGACGCCCACGGCGATGCCTTTGCATGGCAGGACCGTGTTGAGAGCGTTGGGGTGCGTTGTTATGCAGAAAGCCGCACAACGCTGCGCTTCGTGACGCACCTCGATCTGGGGGATGATCATATCGCGGAGGTGCCCGAGCGACTGCACTCACTCTTGGGCTAGCGCATGAAAAACGCCGTTGCCGGCGTCATAAAGCGGGAGACGAGACTCGAACTCGCAACATTCAGCTTGGAAGGCTGACGCTCTACCATTGAGCTACTCCCGCGTTGCGTTCAGTATAGTGCGATCGCACACGCTGGCAACTCAGCCCGGTCAAATCAACGAATCGTGTTGATTCTGGGAAATCGGCATAATATACTGCAAAGCGGGAATAGTTCCTGCAGGAGGATAATCATGAAGACCACCATTGCTGCAGTCACAATCGCCGCTTCACTCGCACTCTTCGCCGGCTGTGGTGGGGAGTCAGAAACAGCTTCGACACCAGCGGCGAGTACTCCGCAAGTGGATAACGCCATGCTCGCACGGGCCAAGGGCAAGGCCATTTTCAAGAAGACCTGTGTCGCATGCCACGGCGAGAATGGTGAGGGCATCGAGGGGCTCGGCAAGGATTGGACGACCAGCGATTTCATCGCCAACAGCAGCGACGATGAGCTTGTTGAGTTCCTGAAAGTCGGGCGCACGATCGACGACCCAATGAGCGCCGGCGAGGCCGCCATGCCGCCCAAGGGGGGCGACCCGACCCTGACCGACGATGATCTGCGCAATGTCGTTGCGTTCATGCGTACGCTGAACGGCTAACGCAACGCGGCCCGACCGAAGCTGAGATTCTCTCTACAGCCGCTTGCCGATCATGAATCGGCGAGCGGCTTATTGAATCGCAACGCCATGAACAACGGGATCTCGTGGCGCGCATGGTTCTCAGCCCGGGCTCTTGGACCGGGTTCGCTTTCACGATCAGAGACCCATTCTTCACAGCCAGTCAGCGTGAGCCCCGCCTGAGCCCCTGCTGTGATGTACGCGCTCATCGGACGATGATGCGTCACGGTTGTCACCGCAGGCGCACCGCGTGCGACCTCGCCCGGGTTCATCACGATGGGTGAGCTGCCAGTGCTCATGTACCGGTCGATGCGCCGGAACTGCACGGGCTGTGTTGTTCGCTCATCGAAGGTCCAACCCCAGGCGCTGGCGCCCATGATTCTGAATGCAGGGTGCGAGATCACGCACACGAATCGGCCGCCCGGCTTCAACTGGGTGGTCACGCCCTTCATCACCGAATCGAGATCTTCGATGTTCATCAGCGCCATCACACAAACCGCCGCGTCGAACGGTGCGTGCTCGGTTTCGAGCGAATCGAGCGACTGCGCATCATGCACCGCGTACTCGGTGCGCTCTGTAGATCGCGTGCGGGCGGCTTCGATGAGTCGGTCTGAAACATCAACGCCAAGCACCCGATCGACATTCGCGTGATGCACGATGTACTCGCTCACGATGCCCTGGCCACACGCGACATCGAGCACCTTCTCGCCATCTTGTGGGTCGAGCAGCCGCATGACGCCGGGCAGGATGATGCGCTGGTGATGGTCCGATCCACGGTCTTGGATCAGACTGTCGTACCAACCCGCGACATGGTCCCAGCCCTGTTCTTTTTCGTTCTGTGCCTCGCGGTCGGGGAGCGCATCGGGCGGGGGCTCTTTCCCGAGCGCAGTCCAGAACGATGCGGGGGCCTGGCATTTGTATCGTTGCGCCGAGTCGTCCTCGGGGTGGGTGATCCGGATCTGCTGGGCGTGTATCGCGACTCGGTGCAGGTCGTCGCGTGTACAGCCGTGGCGTTGATCGCCAACCACCGGGTGCTTGATCAGCGCCAGGTGTTCCCGGATCTGGCCCTGCAGGTCAGGGCGTGCACGGAGCTGGAGCAGGGTGAGCCCGTTGCCCGAATCGAGTACACGCATATGCGTGCTGGGCGTGGCGCCCTGACCCGTTGAGCTTGCGACCGGGGCAGAGATGGTCTCGCCCGACTTGGTGACCGATTCATCGAACACGCCCTCGACGAGCGCGACATAGGAGGTCTCGGGGTGTGTCTGGTCCCGCGGCGAGTCTTCGGTATCCCGTGTAGCAACAAAGAGTACCGCACCGGAGCACTCGTCATCGATGAAGTTGGCAACCCGCATGCGCCGGCGCCGAGCACCGGTGAGTGAGTCAACCATCTCGCAGAGTGTGGGCGATGCGCCACGCAGGACGGGGATGCCCGCGGGTTTGTTGACAATCAGTACATGATCATCCTTATGGACGATGTCGGGCTTGGGTGGGCGCGGTTGGCGTGGGCCGTCCTGAAAGCCAGGGCCGTCACGGCGTGGGGGGCGAGAATCACGCGGGCCCATGGGACGCCCTCCGCCCGGACGACCGCCACCGGGTCTGCCGCCTCCAGGCCTCCCGCCACCGGGTCGACCACCGCCGGGGAATCCTCCGCCGGGTCTGCCCCCTCCGGGGCGACCGCCGCCCGGCCTGCCTCCGCCTGGGCCGCCACTCGAGTAGCCCCCGCCCGGGCGTTGTGAGCGATTGCCGCTCCCGAAGTAGCCGCCACCGGGGTTGTTCCCGCCTGATCGGTTTCCAGAAGGTGGTTGGCGATGCTGATCAGCCATGAGTCGTGTTTCCTGAAAGCAGCCCGGCGCGTTGCTGGGTCAGGGGGGTGAGCTTTTCGATAAGCCATTGTGCGAACTGCACTTTGGGGATCGCGCCATCGGTGCGCATTTCTTGGTCAAAGCCCCGTTCGCCATTGCCGATCAGGATCGCTTCGATCGAGTCGGCGTCCATCGTTTCAAGGGGGTTGGCAACGATGAGGTCGATGTCTTTGCGTTTGAGCTTGCGATTGGCCGATTCCATGAGCCGATCGCGTGGCTCGAGGGCAAACCCGACGAGCAACTGGTCTTCACGAGCCTTGGCCGAGCATCCCGCGAGCAGGTCGGGGGTCGATTCGAGCCGAATGGAGAGTTCGCCACCCTCCCGACGCCTTTTGCCGCTGGTATCCACCTCGTCGGCGATGGGTCGATAGTCGGCAACCGCGGCGGCCATGATGAGCGTATCGCAGTGGGGGAGGTGTGCGTCGAGCAGATCCTGCAAGTCCTGGCAGGAGTTGAAGCGGACCACCTCGACCCGGTCGTCTTGAGGCAGGACCGCATTGGGCCCGAGCAGGAGGGTGACGCGCCAGCCCATGGCCGCGGCATGGTCTGCCAGCGAGCTTCCCAGGCGTCCAGATGAGCGATTTCCTATGAAGCGGACCGCATCGATGGGCTCATAAGTGGGCCCGGCGCTGATCAGGAGTCTTGGCATACTGTCATCTCTCGTCACACTTCAACCTCTTGGACATTTTTGTTCAGCGGAACAGGAACACAGGCATGATCGTAGAGTCTCCAACACGATGATGTGCTGAAAATCCGCTCTCATGCGGTTGAGAGATCATTCTGACGCACATGGGTGCCGTTCGCGCCCCTATAGTGTAAGCCCTGTACCGAAATGCTCCCCGTCTTTGAAGAGGATAGAGCGCACATATGGCTAGAAGTCGCAAGAAGCTGGGTCAAATCCTGGTCGCGCAAGGCGCGATCAATGCCGAGCAGGCAGACCAGGGTATCAAACACGCCCAGCAGACCGGGAAACGCGTAGGTGAAGCCCTGATCGATCTCGGGGTCATCGACGAGATGCAAGTCGTCAAGGCCCTCGCGGCCCAGTACGGCATGAAATATGTCGACCTGAGCAACGAGAAGATTCGAAAGCTCATCGACGACAGTGCCCTCGACAAGTCGGTGATGAAGAAGAATCTCGTCATCCCGCTGGGCAAGTCCGGCGGGAAGATGCGCATGGCGATCCATGATCCCATGGATCTTGAGATGCTCGACAACCTGCGTTTCCGGCTCAATATGGACATCGAGCCCATGCTCGCGACCAAGTCGCAGATCAAGGGTTACCTCGAAGGGGAAGCCGCGGGCGGCGGGATTGCTGCTGGTGGCAGTCTCACCGAGCCGGCACAGCCCACAGATCAGCAGGCATCGCTGGTCACCGACTCGATCGACCGGTCAATCGACCGCTCGCTCGACCGCTCAATGGACCGCTCGATTGATGTGAGCAGCGAGGATTCCCCGGTCGTCAAGCTGGTGAATCGAATCCTCGACGAAGCCGTCCGAAACCGGACGAGCGATATTCACATCGAGCCCATGGAAGACCGTGTGCGGCTCAGGTACCGAATTGACGGCGTCTGTGCCGAGCGTGACAACCTCCCCAAGCGCATGCAGAACGCGGTGCTCTCTCGCCTCAAACTGATGGCGGGGATGAACATCGCTGAGAAACGCGTGCCTCAGGACGGGCGAATCAAGATCCATGTTGATGATGTGGGGATCGACTTCCGTGTCTCGGCCTGTCCAGCGTACCACGGCGAGTCCGTCGTGCTGCGTATTCTGCGCCCTGACGCGGTGCGGATTGGTCTGGAGAACCTCGGCTTCGAAAGCGAGAACCTCGAGACATTCAACAAGATCATCCGACGCCCCAACGGCATCTTCCTGGTGACCGGGCCAACCGGTTCAGGTAAGACCACCACGCTGTACTCGGCGCTCGATGTGCTGAACCGCCCTGACAAGAAGATCATCACCGCAGAAGACCCGGTCGAATACAACTTCGAGGGGATCAACCAGTGTCAGGTGCGAGAAGGCATCGGGCTGACCTTCCCGGCGATTCTCCGATCGATGTTGCGACAGGCACCCAATGTCATTCTGGTCGGTGAAATTCGAGACAAGGAAGTCGGTGAGATCGCGATTCAGGCGGCACTCACCGGTCACCTTGTGTTCTCGACACTGCATACCAACGACGCGCCCAGCGCGATGACCCGATTGATCGACATGGGCATCAAGCCGTTCCTTGTCGCGTCGTCGATCCAGGCGGTGATGGCTCAGCGGCTGATTCGTGTGCTGCACGACAGCAAGCAGATCGCCAGTGAGGATGAGCTCGATCACAAGTACCTCAACCTGATCCGACTCAAAGTTGAGGACGCGATCGGGAAGGTGTACAAGGCCGTTCCCTGTGACGAGGCCCCGAGCGGGTACAAGGGACGAAAGGCCGTCTTCGAGATGATGATCATGAACGCTGAGATCCGAGATCTGGCGTTCAAGAGAGCGCCCTCTTCGAGGATCCGCAAGGCCGCCATCGCCGCGGGTATGAAGGAACTTGTTGAGGACGGGCGGCTCAAGGTGCTCAATGGCACCACCACGCCCGAAGAGATTGCACGCGTGAGCCAGGCAGATTAAGACGAAACGACCCGGGCGATCCTTCGCCCGTTCATCAGGAGCGTGAGACATGTCCACTGTTCAGATTGACCGATTGCTCGATACCGTCGTGAAGACCGGCGGCTCGGACCTCCACTTGACGACGGGGCGTCAGCCAACTATTCGCCTGCACGGCGGGCTGCGGAACCTGCAGACCAAGGTGCTCGATTCAGACGACATGGTGTCACTGATGAAGTCGATCACCCCCGAACGCAACCAGCAGGAGCTGCAGGAAGAGGGCGGCACCGACTTCGGCTTTGCTTATGGCGACGCGGCCCGCTTCCGTGTTTCGGTGTTCCGCCAGCGTGGCGATATCGCGATTGTCCTCCGCCAGATCCCCAATCGCCTGCTGACCTTCGATCAGATCGGGCTCCCCGATATGTGTAAGGATCTGATCCGGCGTCCGCGTGGTCTGTTCCTCGTGACCGGGCCCACCGGTTCAGGTAAGACCACCTCGCTGGCAACCATGATCGACTATGTCAACCAGTTCATGGATCGACACATCGTCACCATGGAAGACCCGATCGAGTACTACCACACGCACAAGAAATCGATCGTGAACCAGCGAGAGGTGGGCAACGATGTTCCCAGCTTCGCTGAAGCCCTTCGTCGAGCCCTGCGTCAGGACCCCGATGTGATCCTCGTGGGTGAAATGCGTGACCTTGAGACCATCGAGGCGGCGGTGCGAGCCGCAGAAACCGGTCACCTTGTGTTCGGTACCCTCCATACCACGGGTGCGGCCAAGACGATCGACCGTATGGTCGACGCTTTCCCGGTGACCCAGCAGAACCAGATCCGCGTCCAGCTCTCGACCGCCCTGATTTGCGTGCTCTCCCAGGTGCTCCTGGGGCGTGTGGATACCAAGGGGATGGTCGCGGCGTACGAGTTCCTGGTGGTGACCCCCGCGATCGCGAACCTCATTCGTGATAACAAGAGTTACCGCATCGACTCGGCGATTCAGACCGGTAAGAAGTACGGCATGCAGCTGCTCGACGACCACCTCTGGTCGCTCTACTCCAAGGGCATGATCTCCGCAGAAGAGATGGTTGATAAGTGCAAGAACCAGTCAACGCTGCGTGATAAAGTACACCAGGCCGGGGGCGTAATCGGGCGTCCTGAACTGGATGATCCTGAAGCGAACAAAGAAGTTGAGTGAGCAGGACGAGGCTGAAACGCCAATTGATGCCAAATATCCACATGTCGCAACGCTTAATTGTCGTGAATTGCGTTCGATTCCGACAACTGTAGGCGTATTGTCTGCGAAGCTAGAAGTGTGGTCTCGACAGAGGCCATCGCGCGGCCATGCCGCATGGAGTAAGTCAAATGGACCCATCTGAACTCAAAGGTCGCAAGCTCGGTCGCGTACTCACCAAACTCAAGGTGGTTACGCGCGAACAGGTTCACGAGGCACTGGCGATTCAGAAGGGACGGACCAATAAGGTCAAGATCGGGGAGATCTTGAAGGAGTTGGGCTATTGCTCCCAGATTGACATCGACCGGGCCCTGGCGGGTCAGGCGGGTATGGAATATGTGGACCTCAGCGGCATCGAGCTGGATGAAGAAACGATTGGTTCGATTCCCGCAGAGAATGCCAAGGCGTACCAGTGCGTCCCGATCGAGTACGACCCGAAGTCCCGCAACCTCAAGGTGGCACTCAAGAGCCCGCAGAACTTCCAGGCCGTCGACGACCTGCGTCTGCTGATGGGTGCCCAGGTCGAGGCGGTGGTGGCTTCGCCCGATTCAATCGATGCCTTGCTCGATAAGCATTTCTCCAAGGACACCTCGCTGAGCGATGCGATGAGTTCGATCGCGGGCAACGACAAGCTCGCGGAGCTTGGGAAGCACTCGGACCAGTCGATCGACCTCGACACGGTCATGGACGCGGCAGGTGACAATCAGGTCATCAAGCTGCTGAACCTCGTATTGCTCCAGGCGATCCGTGATCGCGCATCGGACATCCATTTCGAGCCCTTCGAGCATGAGTTCAAGATGCGCTACCGCATCGACGGCGTGCTGTATGAAATGGTTCCGCCACCCAAGCATCTTGGCACGGCGATCACCTCGCGTGTGAAGGTCATGGCGAACCTGGACATCGCTGAGCGTCGTCTGCCTCAGGACGGGCGTATCGAGTTGACGGTGGGGGGCAACCCGGTCGACCTGCGTGTGGCGATCCTGCCGACGATCTACGGCGAGTCGTGCGTGATGCGTGTGCTCGACCGTGGCAATGTGGAGCTGTCGCTCGATCGCGTGGGCTTCCGCCCGGATGATCTTGAGAACTTCCGCGGCTTGATCAAGAAGCCCAACGGCATCGTGATCGTGACGGGCCCGACCGGTTCGGGTAAGACGACCACGCTTTACGCGGCGCTGGCGGAACTCAACGATATCGAGACCAAGATCCTGACCGCTGAAGACCCGGTCGAATACGACATCGACGGTCTGTGCCAGGTGCAGGTGAACACCGAGGTGGGGCTGACCTTCGCCAAGGCGCTGCGAAGCTTCTTGCGTCAGGACCCCGATGTGATCCTGGTGGGTGAGATCCGTGACCTTGAGACCGCCCAGATCGCGGTACAGGCGTCGCTGACCGGTCACCTTGTGCTCAGCACGCTGCACACCAACGACGCGCCCAGCTCGATCATTCGACTGGTTGACCTCGGGGTGGAGCCGTTCCTCTTGACGGCGACGATCGAGGGCATCGTGGCCCAGCGTCTGGTGCGAACCCTCGATCCAAGCTCGAAGGAAGCGTTCGTGCCGACCGAGCAGGAACTGATGGAGCTTTCGCTCCGTCCTGGGGATGTTCAGGGGCGTCAGTTCTATCGCCCGGGTGCCGCCGCGAATGTTGGTGGTGGTTACAAGGGACGAATGGCGCTCTTTGAGATCATGACCATGGACGATGAGATGCGCGAGCTGGTGATGAACGAAGCGAGCACCGCGGTGCTGCGTACAGCTGCGAAGAAGAAGGGCATGCGGAGTCTGCGTGAGAGCGGGCTGATGGCCATCTACGAGGGGCTGACCACGATCGACGAGGTCGTGCGCGAAACGATCGAAGAAGAATAAGTTGATTCAACGCCCGGGCACCTTGCCCGGCCGTTCGGAAGGACCGCGTCATGGCGACATACACCTATCAAGCACTCAACGCCTCGGGAAAGACCCAGAAGGGTACCGTGGAGGCGTCGAGCTCGGAAGAGGCGATCCAGCGGATCAAGTCTCAGGGTTACTACCCAACATCGGTGCAGGCCCAGAAGGACAAGAAGGGCGCCAAGGAAAAGGGTGCCAAGGGCGAGACCGAGACCAAGAAGAAAAAGAAGAAGGGTGGTGGCATCGCGATCGGTCGCGTCAAGCCCAAGCACCTGACGCTCTTCACACGCCAGCTCTCCACGCTTCAGGACGCGGGTCTTCCCTTGCTCCGCTCGCTGCAGATTCTTGAGAGTCAGCAGAAGCCGGGTCTGATGAAGAATGTGCTCCTGGGCGTCTGTGAAGAGGTCGAGGGCGGTAGCTCGCTCAGTGAGGCGATGGGCAAGTTCCCCAAGGCCTTCAATCATCTGTATGTGAAGATGGTCAACGCCGGTGAAATCGGTGGTGTGCTCGATGTCATCCTCCAGCGACTCAGCGAGTTCATGGAGAAGAGCGAGAAGCTCAAGGCCAAGATCAAGGGTGCGATGGTGTACCCGATCGTGGTTGTGGTCGTCGCGATCGCGATCCTCACGGGCATCATGCTGCTGATCATCCCGAAGTTCGAAGAGATCTTCACCGACTTCGAGATCGAGCTTCCAGGACTGACCCAGGGCCTGATCACCACCAGCCGCTGGGTCGCCGGTTCAAACCCCGGCCAGGAGATCCCGGGCTGGGCGTTCCTGGTCTTCGGTCTTCCCGTGCTGATCATCAGCTTCAAGGTCCTGCGTCGCACGCCTCCCGGCAAGGCGGTGCTGGACTATCTCGTGCTGCTGACCCCCGTGGTCGGCAAGCTCGTTCGGAAAACGATCATCGCACGATTCACACGAACTATGGGCACGCTGATCAGCGCTGGCGTGCCGATCCTCGAAGCGGTCACGATTACCTCGCAGACCTCCGGCAACTATGTGTTCGAGAAGGCATTGATGAATGTCCACGACTCGATCCGTGAAGGCGAGAGTTTCGCCGTGCCGCTGCGTGAGAGCAAGACCTGCGACCCGATCGTGGTGAACATGATCGATGTGGGCGAAGAGACGGGCGAGATGGACTCGATGCTGCTGAAGATCGCAGACAACTACGACGAAGAGGTCGATGTTGCGGTCGCGGCGCTGGTCTCACTGCTCGAACCCATCATGGTCGTCGTGCTGGGCGTCATGGTCGGCACCATCGTTGTGGCGATGTTCCTGCCCATGATCAAGATGCTCGAGTCGCTCAGCGGCTAAGGCATACCGACGCCTAGATGTAGGCATTTCACACCGGGGCGAACGAAGGAGCGGTCAAGATGGTTCACCATCACAGACATCCCGCAGGCACGCGACGCACAGGCGCCTTTACGCTCATCGAGCTGCTGGTCGTCATCGCGCTCATCGCCGTCCTGATGACACTCGTGCTCTCGGGGCTGAATCGTGCCTCGAAGACCGCACGCCGTACGGCGAGTCAGCGTTCAGCTGCCGCGTTGGCGCAGGCGGTCGATCAGTTCAAGAAGGAGTTCGGATTCCTGCCCCCCCTCGTGCATGATGGCATCACCATCAGCGGCGGTGATGATCAGTACCGCCCGGCAGATTTCAGGAGCGGTGGCTCGCTCAACGATGGCCCCGTCTTTCAGGCCGACGATCCGAATGTGTCGTACAACTACAAGACCATCATCGTGTGGAACGAGGGGCTCGATTTTGAGTTCCTGACAGGCCGCCCGGGGCCCTACGACGCGGGCTGGACGGCCAACAGCGCCTGGGACGACCGACGCTACTCCAAGTACGCCCTCGCGTACTACCTGACCGGTGTGCTGAACAAAGACACCGATGGTGTCAGCGGACCAGGCATGGCCCGGCCCATCATCGATGGCACCTTCCTGGGTGTCGGTTACCCGGTGGGCAGCGTTCGCGATAAGTACGAGCCCTTTATGGATGTCGAACGCCGCGGCGCTCGCATCGTGGGTGATTATGTCGAGCCCAAAGAGATCCCCGAGCACGACAGCGGCGCGGATCCGGTTGATCTGGATTCGTACGAATCCGTGCTCGACTCATACGAGGACTACCAGCGTCCGGCGCTCTTCGCCTTTGTCGATGGCTTCGGCAACGCGTTCCGCTACTACCGCTGGGAGCAGGGCCGGTATGTGAACGGGCGATACATCGTTGAGGAGGAAACAGACCTCAACATCCCGCCCGTGCTCATCGATCCCGTCGAGTACGCCAAGGTGCAGAACGACCCGATGAACCTCGATAACAACGGCGTCGATTTCATCGGTGAAGATTCACGCCTCCGCAACGCACGCTACGCGATCGTCAGCGCCGGGCCCGATGGTTTCTTCGGCACCGAGCATATCGAAACGATCGCCAACTACCTCGGTGAAGAGGTGCCTACTTCCATTGAGGAACAGGCAGAGCTTCGTCAGAAGGTCTGGGCCGACAACGCATACGAGGTGGGCAACTGATGAAGATGAACACCCCGAACAACACGACTCATTCCCGCTCGGCGTTCACGGTGGTTGAACTGCTCGTGGTCATCGTGATCGCGGTCCTGCTGCTGACCATCGCGGTGCCGGCCTTCCAGTCCACGATCTACTCATCGAACCGCTCGCTGGCCGTGAATGCTCTTGAGGCATCATCGATCATGGCCCGCGACGCGGCCCTGAACACGGGCAAGGACGGGGCGGTTGTCTTCGTCTATGACCCCGAGGTCCAGCGCGTCAACATCATCCCGGCGATCAAGGTCGGGACGCTCCGTGAAACCTCGACCGCACCCAGCGGCCCCGGCGGCGGGTTCGCTTCGGGCTTCGGCGATCTGCCGTACTTCGACCGCGATGTGTTCGTGCCCGCCCCCGTCGGGCAGGTCCTGAGCATCCCGGACTACTGGATGGTGCGTGGCTACGCGGCTCCGGGCATGCTCCTCGATATCGATTCGCGTGGTGAAGAAGCAGCGACCTGGTTCAACTCTTCGATGTACGGCGATGACAATGTCAACATCGACCTCAAACGTGAGGCGCACTGGGTTTTCCCCGAGACCGGGTTCTTCCCGCGCAACGCGCAGGTCAACGGCGGCAACCTCGACGGCAGTCTCTCGACGGTGAACCGGGACCTGCCCACGGCTCGCCAGTCATTCATGATCCGCTTCGATGCACGCACCGGTGCCGTGAGCCGGGACACACGCTCCGCGTTGTTCATCGATCCGCGCAACAGCCGCGAACGGATCTACGGCGATCAGCCCAACTCCAACCAGCAGACGCTGCGGGTCGACCTTGCAGAGAGTCTCGAGGTCTGGGCAACGCGTGTGCTCAGTTCGCCTGATGTCAACGGCGACGGGCTTGCCTATGGCAATGACGATGAGCAACTGCGTGAGCAGCTCATCGGCACCGCGAGCAACGACACGATCCTGGTCAAGCCGGTCTCACGCGTCGCGTTGTACGACGAGCGTGATCTGGTGCTGGGTATCGGTGCCCGGGGGCTCAACACGGAGACCCAATCGATCTACCTGCCGCACGATCAGAACGACCGCAATGTTAATATCCAGTTCGATACATCGCTCTTCGACACTTCGAATGAGGCGGAGATTGTGCGACGCATCGATCAGTGGATCAACGGCAACACGACTTACACGACCGACAACGACCTGGTCATTGACTTTGAAGACGAACCACTCTCTCGCCTCTATCTCGTTCAGTCATACACGGGTGAACTCAAGGAGGTGCTGCGATGAACGCATCGAAGATTCCAATGTCTAAAGCCGATCACGGCTTCTCGCTCATTGAGGTGCTGATCGCGGTGCTGGTGCTCGCGATCGGGATGCTCGGGCTGGGCGCGGTGTTCCCCGCGATCATCGCCGAGCAGCGTGACTCGTTCGAGGTCGTCGAGGGCGAGAACGCGGCCGCGGCTGCGGCGGCCTTGCTGACCAATCGTGAGATGGTTGATTTTCGACTCATCGATTCGACCTTCGGCAAGCGAACGAACGCGGACAACGAGCTCTACATCTCGGACTGGATCGTCCCGCAAGGCGGTTCGGATTTCTACGGCTGGAGCACCTCGGTGCCCGGGTACTATGTCGACGATGGCACACGCCAGTCGCAGGAGTTTGCAGGTTCCCAGTCCGGCACTTGGAGCTTCAACGCCAACCGGGCCGCGGGTGATGCCAATACATACCCAGAGGCAACCGAGTTGCCGGTCCGTGCACGCCTGTACCCCCAGCCGTTCTCAGGCAAGTCCCCGCGGTTCGTCTGGGATGTCGCGTTGCGTCGGGAACTGAGCGGGAACCGATTGCAGGCCGCGATCTTCGTGCGTCGCATCGACGCTCGTATTCGCATTCCAAAGGATTACACGCTCGACAGCGTCCTGACCGGCGGCGGGGGGATCAATCAGAATCTCGTGCGTCTCCCTGTCGCGCTGAGCCCGACGGGTCAGCCCGCGGCGGACACCGGGACTAATGGTGAGATCTACGCGGCGATCCAGATGCTCGAGGTTCAGGTTGATGATCGACGCCTCGACTGGCTCATCCTCCCGACCGATCAGCCGATCGGTTCCGGGAACGCCGATTCATCGATCGATCTGGCCACCAAGGTCGGGCAGAAGCTCGTGGATAACACCGGCGTGGTCCGGACAGTCGTTGGCACGCCGGCCGTTGGTCAAGACGCGGTCGCGGCAGAGTACACCGGGAATGCCCGCATCGTACAGGTCGACCCACCCTTCCTCCCCGAGAATGCGGGCGGATCGGCTACCGATCAGGTGCGTCCTGACAGCAACACGACTTTCCCGAGTACCTTGCTCAACGAACGAGCCAAACGAGCCAGCTGGGTGCGACAGGTGATCTTCACCCCGCGTACACCGGTTGCCGTGCGTGTCATCACGCTGGGAGACAACTCATGACCCAGCGAAAAACACACAATCAGCACCGTGCCGCGTTCACCATCGTTGAGATGCTCGTCGTCATCGGGATCCTCGTCGTCGTGGCGGTGGGGGTCGCGACGATCTTCGGCAGCGTCGGCGAGACCGTCGCCCGTGGACGCAAGCTCTCCGAGCTCAACCAGTTCGCCGCCCGCATCGAACGGGTCATGCGCCAGGACTTCGAGAACATGACCCGCGAGGGGTTCTTGGTGATTATCAACAAGAACGCCGCCGAAGGCGAGGATGTGCTCCTGTACCGCGGTGAAGAGACCGATCACGACGGGAACGGGGTCGAGGGGCGTCCGCGTCGCAGCGACGAGATCATGTTCTTTGCACGCGGTGTGTTCGAGACCCAGCGCCGCGCCATCGCCGCCAACATGCGAGCCAGCTCCAACGAGGCCGCGATCTACTATGGCCACGGCCAGAAGCGTGCGCCCGATCTGGCGAACTTCACGCAGGACAGCAACTACTTCTTCAACCCCCAGCCATGGGACAATAACTACGATCTGTCACTCGATACGCGCCTTGGCGTCGAGAACATCGGCTTCGTGAATCCCAACGAGTTCGCCCGCGACTGGTCGCTGATCCGTCATGTGACCCTGCTGGCCAACCCCTCGGGCGTTGGGCAACAGGTCCCCGGGGAACTCTTTGGCTTCGATAGCGACAACACGGTGCAGCGCCAGCTGCTGCTCGATTCGCCACGCCAGATCGCGCTGCAGCCGGCATCGCGGAGCATCTTTAAGTCGCTCACGGGCAGTCTCCGGCGTGACCCGAACACCAACGATCTCATCAACCGCTCGCTCTACGACATCGTGCTGCAGGGGCAGACCCAGTCAGCAAGCTACTACCCGCTGAACCTCCGCACGAGCGGGTTGGTCGATATCGTCACGCAGGACCTGGCAGCGATCCGCACCGAGCTGATGGCATTGTCCACGCTCGATTCGCCCTCCGATTACTTTGATTATTCGGCGGTCTTCGAGGCCCCCGCAAACGCGGGGCTCCAGAGCGGCTTTACCACGCGTGATACATTCGAGGAAGATTTCTATCGCACACCAACCGACTTGCCGAGCCCGGTCAGCGCGATGAACCTCGATCTGGGGCGTTACGACAGCAATACCGGCGACTGGATCGCAGGGCAAGCCGACCATACGCGCCAGATACGCCAGTGGATGATCGATGCCCTTCCCAGCGCGTGGAGAACCAACCCGGGGAGCCCGGTGGTCACGGCCGGTGATTTCTTCGGCGGCGTGCGTTACGAGGAGATCCCGACCCGCATCCTCTACAACGAAGACGAGTTCGACGATGATGATCGCGGCGCACTGGAGCGTGCGTACGCCGAAGCGAATCAGGAGATGCTCGGCGCATCGGTCTTTGTGCCACGCTGCACCGAGTTCATCGTCGAGTGGTCCTTTGGCTTTGTGAACAACACGGCCGCGGTGAACAGCGATCCGCTCGACCCACGCTTCAAGCGACTCGAGTGGTACGGGCTTGAGCGTCGCGTCGATTCAAACATGGACGGGATTCTCGACGGGGCCGATGAGATCGCGGCACAGCGGTACCAGCAGCGCGACCCGACCGCAGCGGGATCTGACCCGGACAATGTCGCTCGTCCCCTTGGCCCGAGCCGCCTGCTCATCACGGGTAACTCTGCGATCACCGGCACATTCTCTGATGTTGAATCGGCGTGCTTCGGTTTCTCGACGCAGCCCGGTGCCGCATCGGCCGGCGGGGTTGTGGAGGGGACCTACTGGCCCTGGCCCAAACTGATCAGGATCACGATGACACTGGGTGATCCCATCGATCGTGATGTTGAAGAGACCTACCAGGTCATCTTTGAGGTCCCGGCGCCCGAGTAATCGGCGTCTGGACCAGACGAGGGGACACAAATCAATCGGGGACGCTCGGCATGGGGATGACACGAGCGCCACGCATGAAGCGATGCCGGGCATGATACAAGCCGGCGCGCACCGCCCAGAACCGGGCGAGGAGTAGAAGCCATGAAGACGAACAAACAACGCGGACCCATCAGCGCACTCCAGCTGCGCATGCAGGCGGGCTGCGCGCCCGAGCGACGCGGCTCGGCCCTGCTCATCGTCATCGGCACCCTGGCCCTCGTTGCGGTCTTCGCGGCGGTCTATGTCTCGATCGGTCGCACCGATCGGCGCGCCGCCAACGCGCTCAAGACTCGCATCGAGCAGCAGGACACCTCCAACCAGATCGGCGAATACCTCGCGGGCGTCATCGGAGACGACCGCCTCGACGCCTTCGTGCAGTACGATTTCAATGGCAACCCCTTCGCCTTGCGCGAGGCCACCGATGCGCCGTACACCGACTGGACCCGCCGCAGCGAGGCCGTCAACGGAGATGAGTTCAAGCTCTTCACGCCCACCGGTCGCCCGTTTGAGATCGGCAGTCTCCTGCCGAGCGAAGATTATCGCGTTGCCAACGACCCGTGGCTCTCCTCGACCAAGCCCACCTACCTCGGCTTCCCGGGGGACCCGCTGCTGGGGCCTGACGAACGCCAGTTCTCGATCTACGAGGAGTTCGACTCGAACTACCCCAACGAGAAGAACTTCCTCGAGCAGCGTGATTGGCTGCAGATCTCGAACTTCGCACCCGACGGGCGTCCGGTCAACCTGTACAACCTGCGTCCGAATGTGCCAAACGGCGCCTACGGCCTGAGCGATGTCGGCGGCTTTGATGCCGAGCCCGGGTTCGGCACCTCGCGACGCGCCGATGGGCGTGATATTCGACGAATGAGCAACTTCCTTTCGTTGCTCAATGTCGAAACCAAGGGCGATGCCAACTCACTGCTCAAGGCGTTCGACCCGGCCGTCGACGGCGTCTGGGTGCCCGGCTACAACGACCCGCAGGTGCTGTCGACATTCGCAGGCACCGACGATCTCTACAACACCCCCGCGGTGTGGACGATGTACCAGCGGTTCATGTTCATGCCCCTCAACCAGCAGTTCGTGATCAAGAACCGCCTGGGCAACGAATCGACCTGGGCCGACCCCGACTTCCCCGCCTACCAGTACGCCGATGCTGACGGCGACGGCTTTGCCGACTCACGCTGGTTCGAGCTCCGCGCCGCGCGGGATGCGACGCAGGGCGGGCTCAATACCCCTCGCGAAGACATCCAGCAGCTCTTCGAGCAGGACGACATGCGGTTCTTCATCGCCGCCCGAGCCGTCGACCTGAGCTCGATGGTCAATGTGAACACCGCGACCGATTCGCTGGTGACACCCACCATCGAATACCCGCTCGGTCTGACCCCGGCGGAGGTTGACCTGCGCCGCCTGCTGACGATGCAGGACCCCGCATCAGATTACACCTCGGCAGGCACCGTGCCCCTCTCGATGCAGGCCGCACCCCGCCCGCAGGCAGAGAACCCGAACTACGGCTGGCCTCGAAGCTGGAAGGACTCGGGCGATCTCAACAATGTCGCACGCAATGTCCAGGATTACAACTACTACCAGATGACGACCGATCCGAGTGTCAACGGCGATCTCCGTGAACTCGAATCCAACTCACCCGCGGTCCTGATCGGGCGATACGCCTACGACGCGCTCCGCCGGGCCAAGGCCCTGGGCGGTACGCTCAACGACCAGTACTGGGGGGTCAACCTGCAGGTGGGCGGCGTCGCCGACGGGCCGACCGACCTCGTGCAGTACCCGACATCGGTCAGCGACCCGACCGATGTCCCCGGGCGTCTGACCGCTGAGCAGCGGTACCAAGAATACATGTCGGTCGGGCGTGAGTTTTCGGTGAACCCCGGACTCGCCAGCGCCAGCGGGCAGCTCTACGGGCTCGACGATCTGGGCGAACTGCTCACCTATCACGGTCTCAACGATCCCGATTACACCAGCCGACTCGAACGGGTGGTCACCGGGCGTTACAAGAGTGAGACCACCGATGTCTCGAGCGATGACCCGTTGCTCACACGGCGCATGAGCCCGCTGCTGAGCAACCGCGACCTCACGCTCGATCGTTATAGCCACGGGCGCATCCTGGCCGAGCAGAACGCGGACATGCGTCGGGCGCCGGCGATCGGTGACAACGCGACCGATCTGTCACGCATCGGCGAGATTTCGCACAACGCGATGGCCCTCATGGCCCTGACCCCGCGAAAGCTCCTGACCACGGTCAGCGGGCATGTCCCCTTCTCACCCGACAAGCGGTACAACCTTGCCGCCAACGATGTGTACGACGCGTCGCTGCCCATGTCGATCGATACGACCGATGCGCTCCCCGCGCTCAGCGAGGTCATCACCGATGCCTCCGCGTTGTTCGACATCTACTCCAAGTCGCTCGCGGCCAACCTCGAAGACATGCGCGGGCAGTCGTGGTCTCAGGTTGTTGATCTGGGTGAACGCGACAACCAGCTCTACTCGACCCTGTTCTACGGCCACCGCGGCCCGGAGCTGGCCCTGCGCATCGCCGCACACAATGCGGTCAACACCAAAGACCTCATGGATAGCGATCAGACCCCAACGGTCGCGACGCTGCTGATCGACAACGACCTCCGCCCCGACCTCAAGCTGGGGACAAACCCGAACTTCGCGGACGATCTCAACGATTCAGACCCGAGCGACCCCTGGTACCGCGACTTCCCCGGCCGTGCAGCAGGGTTGCTCTTCGATCCGGCACCCGAGGACGAATCGGCCGCGGACACGGTGCTCGCTGACGGCGAGTTCAACGCCGTACCACGCCGTCAGGCCGTCAATGTCTACGGCATGGAGGCGATGCCGATCATCACCGAAGTCTCGACCTTCTTTGTCTATACCGACGCGCCCGAACTGGTCGCCGGCTCCTCCGCTCCTGATTTTCTGAACATGCGCCCGAGCCGCCTGAGCAACGGGGTGGTCGGCCCGATCCCCCAGGCCGATCAACTGAAGCGTATCACCATCAACGGCGATCTGGACTACGACGCCAACCCCGACTACCTGATGCAGTGCATCGCCTTCCAACTCTACAACCCGTTCGACGAGCCGATCTCGCTCGGCGGCAGCGGCATGACCACGGGCGACCCGCTGACCCGCATGCGTGAGCATGACGATCAGACGATCGTTGATGCCAGCACCGATCAGTACCAGTACGGCTACTACATCGAGTACAACGGCCACTTCTTCAAGCTCGCCGAGTTCGAGCGCTACTACGCAAGCGACTCGAGTCTCAACAACCACCGCGGCAACGACAGCGTCATCACCGGCTCAGGAGGCACTTTCAACAACCCCGCGGATGATTTTCCAATCGATGGGGGCTACCTTGATCCCGCCACCTACCCGGATTTCGTCGCACGCAATGTGGTGCTCCAGCCGGGCGAGACCCGCGTGTTCTATGCTGTGGGTGATCATCGCTACGATGTCGCGACGAACAACCTGCTGATCGACCAGCGCTGGCTCGCTGTGCTCGAAGGCAACGATGCTTATGACTTCGATGCGCGTCCTTGGAACGATGTGACCACCGATGACGATGGCGACCTGATCCCCGACTTTGATCTTGATGAGGACGGCCTGGCCGACGGCAAGGACGGCAAGGGCTGGACCGGTCCAGCTCAGGAGTTCGTCACCGATCAGCTCTCACCGGGCAACGCCCCGGTGCTGATTCATCCCATGGACCCGCAGACCGGCGAGTACCTCTCCGATGCGGTGGTCTACGACTTCCTGACCACACCCGGCGACATCAGCAGCTTCAATCAGATCAGCGGCAGCCCAACCCGACAGGACCCTGATGAGGTCCGGCTCTGGCTCAAAATCACCACCCCGGGCGAGGAAGAAAACGACCCGGCTTACACCAACCGCATTACCGAGAACCTGCTGCACAACGACATGCTCGTCGATCGCATGGGCATCTCGGGCTCATGGGGCACCGGCATCGCTGAACCCCTGCTCGCCGGTGAGCAGGAAATCGAGGGGACCACTTCGTTCCCAGAAGATTATCCCGATACGCAGCAGGAGATCGATGCGCAGGTGCGTAACGACAACACCGGCTACACCATCATGCGCTGGGCGAGTACCCGCCGACGCAAATCGGGTGACCCCGCTTATGATGGCAATAACTTCGATATTGACACCGAAGAGATCGGGCAGATCCGCGAGTGGATGCTTTCATCCCGTCTCGATCCGGAGTTGTCGGTCATCGGTGTCTCCGATGACTACAGCCCGACCCCGACCATCGAAGACTTCCGAGAAGTCTCCTTGGCCTCGGACCCGGCGGTCAACTTCAGCGTCGGGTACAACAGCGCTTCAAAGACCGATTACGAGGTGTGGCGCTACCTGATCACGATGTTCCAGGGCCCGCCCGTGGTCGTCACCGCCAGCCAGCCGCCGTATCGCAAGGATGACCTCGACAACCGGTTCCCCGGCAACGGTGATGATCAATCCGAAGCCAAGTTCGACGACAGCACCGGGGGCTTGCTTGTTCATCCCGACGGCGCGACGACGCTGCACGCGGGCGACACGGTCGGCCTGACGATGCTCGAGCTCGATTACGCGCCCGACAACATGCGTCCACAGCTCGCCGCCGCAAGTGGTGTTGATACCGATCATCCCCGATTGGCTGATCTGCTGCTCTCCATGGGGATCAGTCCGACCTACTCGCGTGACATCTCGTCACCGAGCCCGCTGGCGGAATACCACGCCGAGGACTGGATCACCTTCCCCGAGGCCCTCGCGATCGCCCTGGGATACGAGCAGCCGACCGCATCGGCATCGAATAACGATACCGACGCCGTCTGGGCGGACACATGGCGCGTCAGCACCGATCGCGACCAGCGACTGTTCGATGACGGACGACTGGCCCTCGACCGGTTCGTGCCCTTCGTGAATATCGATCCGACCGAGAACCCCAACGAGTTCGACGCGGCCGACGATATCCTGCGTGGGGCGGGTGTCCCGCTCGCCGCGGGTGTGGTCGACCGTGCGCGTTCGATCGCGCGTCAGGAGCGTTCGACCGACCACCTCGTTTCCAACTCAGCGACACTTGATCTGACCCGTCCGATCTTCGGCACGATCAACATCAACACCGCGCCAGTCGAGGTGCTGCGTCTGCTGCCCGGGCTCTCACCCAGCCGCAGCCAGTACATCAACTCCGTCTCAACCTCAGCACCCGAACCCGAGTGGTGGGGAGCAGATACGGCCAACTACCCGAACCTCCGCGTGCCCAACCTGGTCGCGTCGAGCCCCGCGCTCGACTACGACGAGCTGCGCGAGAGCCCCGATATTGCCGCTGCGATCGTCGCGTACCGCGATCGGACCTACGGCATGCCCAACACCGCGGCTCGACCTGAGCCGGGCGGGGAGGGGAGTCTGGCCAACGCGCCGTTCTACCTGAGCGTTGATATCACGACGAACCTGGACACCGTCGGGCAGAACATGATCGGGGAACTCCCCCCGACCACGCTCCCCGGCACAGGCAACACCCCGCGTGATCGCAGCACCATGACCGGGATCAACGGCCTGCGCTCCACCCCGGGTTTCGGGTCCCTCGGTGAACTCTTCGCCGTGCGAGCCGACCCCGATTACAACACGAACCCGGGCGGGACCCCGACCGCCCAGTGGGGCACATGGCGTCACCTCTCGATCGACCAGCTCGGCTACGACGAGCGGAGCCAGGGCATCGATCCGCATGTTGATGGTTCAAGTGCCATTACCATGCTCCCTGAGGTCTTCAGCGATGAACGGGTCGGCAGCACCGTCGACGACTACGCCGAGAAGCTGGCGATCGCCAACGGCGTCCTGAACATGCTCAGCGTGCGTTCGGACTACTACGCCGTCTGGTTTGTGGTGCAGGGCTACCGTGAGTCCGATGTGGCGAACCTCCGCCCCGAGGACCCGCTGATCCCGTCGCTCTACAAGCGATACATCATGGTGATCGACCGCTCGAATGTGATCGAAGCGGGGGATCAGCCCAATATTGTCCTGCTGAAAGAGGTTCCACTCTGAGCCACTCCCCGAGCCGGGGGCGGTTCAGGGGGCTACAGTTGTCTCGCCGCAGGGTGTAGCTCAGCTTGGTAGAGCGTCTGGTTTGGGACCAGAAGGTCGCAGGTTCAAATCCTGTCTCCCTGATTCAATCTGTTTCACGAATGTGCACCCGACCGAGGGTGCACATTTTATTTGCCGAGCATCCGATTCCTCGTCAGTGAATAGTCGGTTGTGCGGTCCACACCACATCGCGTGATTGGATAAGGTGTGAGCATGCAGAACGAGGGGCAGATCGCCGTCGAAGCCGCGGCCGATGAACAATCGGTCATGGCGATGCGAGCGCCCGCCCGCAAGCGAGACAACCCACTCACCCGCTCGGTCCCCGGGATGATCGGGATGGGCGTGCTGCTGATGATGTTCATCGCCTGCCTTGGCACGCTGCCCTGGACGCTCAGCAGCGCAGTAGGCCCGGACGGGCAGTCGCTTGGCGTGCCCCGGTACGATGCCGGAGCACCGATCGAGGGACGCCTCCCGCCCAGCATCATGCCCTACGACGACCACGACATCGAACGGGCGAACAACGCCGTCGATCGTGAGCAGCTCGCGCTCGTCGCGGCCGAGCACGGTGTGAGCGTCGACGCCCTGCTGGAAGCCCGCGACGGCGAGATGCTCGAACTGATCAAGCCACTCTGGCCCCGGTATATGCTGGGCTCCGACCTGCTGGGGCGTTCGCTCATGACCCGCCTGCTGGCGGGGGGCGGGATTTCCCTGACCATCGGCATCGCCGCCGCCCTGCTGAGCGTCACCATCGGGACGATCTACGGCGCCCTGGCGGCCTACATCGGGGGCAAGGTCGATTCGCTGATGATGCGGGTCGTCGATGTGCTCTATGGGCTGCCCTACATCCTGCTGGTGGTGCTTCTGGCGGTCGCCAGCAACGCCATGGTCGATGAATGGGTCACCCGCGCCAAGGTCAAAGAGGATTGGATGCGCACCCAGGTCATCGAGCAGCACGCCGCAGAGGGTGAGACGCTCTCTCGCTCAGACGCGACCGAGGTGCTCGCACACGAGCCGGCATTGCGTGAGCAGCTGCTGGGGCTGGCGAGTGTCAAATACCCCGCACGGGACCTCTCGGTGGGCACACGCACCATGCTCGATGTGGCGACGCTGCTGATCGCCATCGGGGGCGTGAGCTGGCTCACCATGGCACGCGTGATCCGCGGGCAGGTGCTCACGCTCAAGAACCAGCCATTTGTCGAGGCCGCCCGGGCGGTGGGGAGTTCACCGGTGCGCATCTTTGTGCGTCACCTGCTGCCCAACCTGCTCGGCCCGATCATCGTCTACGCGACGCTGACGGTGCCTCAGGCGATCCTGCAGGAAAGTTTTCTGAGTTTTCTGGGCATCGGTGTCAAACCGCCATTGCCCAGCTGGGGAAACCTTGCCGCGGAGGGGCTTGGCGAGCTCAACACCTACCGCAGCCACTGGTGGCTGCTCTTCTTCCCGTGCTTGTTGCTCGGGGTCACGCTGCTCTCAATGAACTTTGTCGGCGAGGGACTGCGTGAGGCATTCGATCCGAAGCGATCGAGATGATACACTGATACTCCCCAATCGGGGTTGTGACCGGTTTCGTACAGACGAACGAGAGATATCTATGCAGAACAAGTTCGGGTTGAAGGATTTCGTACTTCTGGTGCTCGTCATCATCGTGATGGTGTTTTCCGTGCTCGCGATGCGACAGGACGACCGACGCTGGGAGCAGAACGAAACGCTCGTGGCAAAGATCGACTCGATCGAGCAGCAGCTTGCCAGACTGGAGGGCAAGCTCGAGTCCGGGATCATCGTCTCGAACAGCGCTGGTTCCAACGGTTCGAGTTCGGGCGCCGAACGCGACGAGTCGTGGGTCCGCGACCCGAATGTTGAGGTCGTCTGGTTCGACATGCCCGGGTTCGCTTCCGATCCGCGCCAGAACGACGACTACCGCGTCGGCGGGACCTTCCAGGAGACCTTCGAAGCCCAGCCGGCAAAGCTCACCCCGGTTCTCGGCGAAGATGTCTACGGGCGTCGTGTGCAGGATCAGGTCTGCGAGACGCTGGCGGATTACGACCCCGTAACCCTCGAGCTCAGGGGCTGGCTCGCCGAAGCGTGGCAGTATGACCCGAACGGCTATTGGGTCCGCGTCAAGATCCGCGATATCGCTCGCTTCTCCGATGGTGAGCCCGTGACCGCGGAAGATGTCCGATGGAGCTTCCACGACTACATCAACAACCCGGAACTTGAGACCGAATCGCTGCGTTCGATCCTGACCCAGATCGAGAAGGTCGAAGTCATCTCCGACAAGGTCGTCGAGATCCAGTTCAACAAGCCCGACGCGTACAACCTGCAGTCCGCTCTCGGGTTCTACATTCTGCCCAAGCACTTCTACGAGCAGTTCACACCGACACAGATCA
Organism: Phycisphaerales bacterium UBA3190; assembly: GCA_002364005.1. Lineage (GTDB taxonomy): Bacteria > Planctomycetota > Phycisphaerae > Phycisphaerales > UBA1924 > UBA1924. The sequence goes on along the minus strand of DEXG01000017.1, from coordinate 132,576 downwards.
ATCAGGCGACCGCGCTGACCATGGGTTCGGGCCCGTTCAAGTTCGCGAATCTGAACCCGGATAATCAGTGGACACCCGGCGAGACCGTCGTGCTTGTTCGCAACGAACAGTACTGGGGCGTCAAGCCCGCGATCTCTGAGATGCGATTCAATGTCATCCAGGAAGATGTGCCCAAGCTCACCGCATTCACCAACGGCGAGACGGACATGATCAACCCCTCCGCCCCGCAGTACCTCGAGATGACCGAGCGTGCGGACTGGGAAGAAAAGGCCCACTCGCTCAAGTGGCTCAACATGCGTTCGGGCTACCTCTTCATCGGCTGGCAGTGCGGCCCCCGCGACGGCAAGCTGACCCCGTTCCACGACAAACGCGTGCGTCAGGCCATGACGCTCAACCTTGATCGTGAGCAGATGATCCGCGATATCTGGGCCGGTCTCGACTATGTCGCCGTCGGCCCCAACAACCCGCCATCACCCGCGGCCAACCCCGACATCGATCCATGGCCCTACGACCCCGAGCGGGCCCTTGAGCTGCTGGCCGAGGCCGGCTGGCAGGACCGCGACGGCAACGGCATCCTCGAGAACGAGGATGGCACCGAGTTCGAGTTCGAGTTCACCCGCGCCTCGGGCGGGCAGACCGCCGAGCGGATGCAGAAGTACATCGTTGACCGCTGTGCCGCGATCGGGATCCGCTGTACCCCCAAGATTGTGGACTGGGCCCTTTACGACCAGATCCTCAAGAACCGCGACTTCGACGCGATCACGCTGGGCTGGTCGGCATCGGCACCCGAGTCCGATCCCAAGCAGATCTGGCACACCGATTCCATCCAGAACCAGGGCCACAACTTCATCCAGTGGGATGGTGGTCAGGACCAGTACATCGATGGCCTCAAGGCCGAGCTGGACTTCGACAAGCGGATGAAGATCTTCCACCAGTTCCATTCGCTCGTGCACGAGGAACAGCCGTACACATTCATCCGAGTCGTCCCCTGGAAGCGGTTCATCAGCAAGGATTTCGCGAATGTCCATCCCTACCCCAAGGGCCTGGAGCAGCGTGAGTTCTACGCAGCGCCGATGCAAGCGAACTGATCACGCGAAGGGACGAGGCCACGCATGGGCGTATATATTCTCAGACGCTTGCTATTGATGATCCCGACTCTCATCGGGATTACCTTTGTCGTGTTCATGATCATCGCGCTGGCTCCAGGCGGTATCGGGGCATCGCTCCGTGTCGCCGGCGGCGAGATGGAAGCGAATACCCGCGCGATCCGTGAAGCGTACCTCGAAGACCGCTACGGGCTCGATGCCCCCGCGCCGGTGCAGTATGTGCGCTGGCTGGGACGCATCTCACCCGTCAAGTTCGGGACTCGCGATCAGATCGACCCGACGGGCGAGTTCATCCGGTCGCCGAAGAAGCCCAAAGAGCCACCGCTGTGGGCGTTCTTCGTCGAAGAACTCCCAGAATCGGTCGGGCCGATCCCCCATGAGTTCGACCTGAGCGAGGCGACCGATGAGGCCGAGGCCGATCAGATCAAGGCCCGCACCTACAGGCGCCAGAGCCAGGCGTACTCGCAGGCGCGTGCCGCGATGATCGCCAATAAGGCGATGCTCGACGAGATGATCGGGCGCATCGCCGATGAGAACAAACTGCGTGGCATCCGCGACGGCAGCGGCAAGATCCGCTACAGCGTTGTGGAAAACAACAAAGAAGTCTTCGAGAACGATCCCCGCTGGGAAGAAGTGCAGGCCCAGGGGCATGTGCTCGTCGACGCCTACGCCGAGGCATGGCAGCAGTGGGGCCTCCTCAAAGGCATCTTCGACGCCAAGCCCTTCCCCGAAGCGGGGTTCGGCGGCTCGATTGTGAGCATCTCCAGCCCCGACTTCGGACGCTCGTTCACCAAATCACGCCCCGTCGTCGATCTGATCTCTGACGCCATCCCGATCACCATCCTGCTCAACCTGATCGCGACCCCGATCATCTACTTCATCGCGATCCCCTGCGGCATGCTCGCCGCGGTCAAGGCCGGATCGATGTTCGACCGCCTCAGCGGTGCCTTCTTCATCGCCCTGTGGTCATTCCCCATCCCGCTGGCGGGTGTTCTGGCAATCGGGTACCTCGCCAACAACGACTACCTCGGCTGGTTCCCCGTCTCGGGTCTGCATTCGACCGCATCGGAGGGGTACACCTACCTCCCCAGCACCAACGCGCAGGGCAGCTGGGAACCGGGCTACCTGCTCGACCTGATCTGGCATGTCTGCCTGCCGGTGCTCTGCCTCGTCTATGGCGGGTTCGCCATCCTCTCCAAGCAGACC
>DEXG01000017.1:108337-130100 GCA_002364005.1 Phycisphaerales bacterium UBA3190 | reverse complement strand
AATCCTCTCCAAGCAGACCCGAGCCGCGATGCTCGACAACTTCAATATGGACTATGTCCGCACCGCCAAGGCCAAGGGCGTTGCGAGCAACACCATCGTCATGCGCCATGTGTTCCGTAACTCGCTGTTGCCGCTGATCACCATGTTCGTCTCGATCTTCCCCGCGATGCTCGCGGGCTCGGTCGTGATCGAACAGATCTTCACAGTCCCGGGCATGGGGCGGCTCACGCTCGAATCGATCAACCTGCGTGACCGCGAGCTGCTGCTCGCCAACACGCTGATGATCGCGGGCGTCAACCTGATCGCCCTGTTGCTTGCCGACATCCTGTACGCGCTTGCTGATCCGAGGATTTCGTACAAATGAGTGTCAACGCAGATCCAACACAGCAGGAGCTGCCGGCCGCCGTCACGGGTGTCCAGCTCGCACAAGGTATCGGGCACCAGCCCGCGCAGAGCTTCTGGGCCGAGGCGTGGGCGCAGGTCTTCAAAAGACCCGCGGCCGTTGCAAGTATCGCCTGGATCGCGGTCGTGAGCTTCTTCGCGATCTACGCGCCGCTGATCGCCTCGAGCCACCCGCTCATCCTCCGCTCCGACGAGGGCACAAGCTCGCCCCTGATGGACTCGCTCAGCGCACCCGATGTGGCCTTGCTCGTCATCGGGACGATCGCACCGTTCTTCCTCTTCATGAAGATCGGGACGATGGGATTCGGTACAAAGCTTCGACTGATCATCGCCGCTTCGGCACAGATCGGGATCGTCGTCGTCCTCGCACGCTCGATCGAGAGTTACTTCACACACCGCGACGCGGTCGGCTTCGTCGCCGATTGGGGGCGGTCGGATCTCTTCGTGCCCGTTTCGGTCACGCTGCTCTGCGCCGTAGTGATGATCCCGTTCCTGCTGATCTCGATATTCGTGTACCGCAGCGGCTCTCGGTCGATCTTCGTGCTCGGTGTCGCGATTGTCGCGGGACTGATCGTTGGCTGGAAGTGGACTCCAACGCTCAACAACTTCGATTACCGCGACCGCGAATCGCGTGGTCTCGTTGAGGCAACCTATACCGTTGTCCCCTTCTCGCACTCACACTCCATGCCCGCGATGTTCAACCGCCCGCCCGGGGCCACCCCGATGGACGCGGTCTGGTCACGACTCGAATCGTGGAAGCGTCGCACAGAGGGCCGGAGCGCCAAGTACAACGATGCCGAACTCGCAGAGCTTGGCATCGACGACGAGACCATGACTGAGCTGCAAGCCATCGGCCGCTCGGTCGATGGGCTCGTCTCCTACCCCGTATCAGATTTTGTCGACGAACTCGATACGAGGGTCGATGAGGGGCAGATCACGAACTTCGCCCAGATGCGTGATGCGATCCTGGAACACAAGGCACCGGTGCATGTCATCGGGACCGACACGCTCGGGCAGGATGTGCTCTCGCAGATGATGCACGCCTGCCGCCTGGCGATCTCCATCGGGTTCGTTTCCACCGGCATCGCCGTGGTCATCGGTGTGACGATCGGGTCGCTCATGGGCTACTTTGGTGGCTGGGTCGACCTGCTGCTCTACCGCTTGGTCGAAGTGTTCATGGCCATCCCGGTTCTGTTCCTGCTCATCGTTGCCGCCGGTTTGCTGCCCCGCAATACCTATGTGATGATGGCCATCATCGGGTGCTTCACCTGGACCGGGGCCGCGCGATTCATCCGGGCCGAGTTCATGAAGCTGCGCCACACCGACTATGTCCAGGCCGCCCAGGCCATGGGACTCCCGCTGTGGTCCATCCTCTTCAAGCACATGCTCCCCAACGGCGTGACGCCCGTGCTCGTCGAGTCCTCATTCCTGATCGCCGCCGCGATCCTGATCGAGGCAACCCTGAGCTTCCTCGGGCTCGGACCCACCGGGCAGGCGAGCTGGGGCAGTCTGCTCCGCAACGCATCGGGCGAGGCGGGCGGATTCCTCTGGTGGCTCGCCATCTTCCCGGGCGCGGCGATCTTCCTCACCACGCTCGCGTACAACCTGATCGGCGAAGCCCTGCGCGACGCGATCGACCCGAAACTCAAGAAAGCACGCGTCTGATCGTGAATAATCCAGTCGAACGACGCCAGGAGTGATGATGAGCGAAGCCACGATCAATCAACCAAGCACACAGACCAATCAGGGCACCGTCGCAGAGCAGCCCCTCATGCAGGTCCAGGACCTCGCCGTCTCATTCGACAACGGCTCAGGGCCACGCATCCAGGCGGTCGACGGCGTGCGCATGACCGTCTACCCACGCCAGACACTCGCTGTCGTGGGTGAATCGGGCTGCGGCAAGTCCGTGACCTCGATGAGCTCCATGCAGCTGGTCCCACGCCCGCCCGGACGATTCGACCGCGGCAAGATCATGTACCGCATGGCCAACGGCAAGGTCATCAACCTGCTCGAGCAGTCCGAAGCCGACATGCGCCAGATCCGCGGCAACGAGATCGCGATGATCTTCCAGGAGCCCATGACCTCGCTCAACCCGGTCTACACCGTGGGCGATCAGATCATCGAAGCCATCACCCTGCATCAGGATGTCACCGCGAAAGAGGCGATGCAGATCGCTATCGACGCGATGGACGCAGTGGGCATCCCCGACCCGCAGGGGCGCATCAAGGCCTACCCGCACCAGTTCTCGGGCGGCATGCGCCAGCGCGTCATGATCGCCATGGCCCTGGCCTGCCAGCCACGCCTGCTGCTGGCCGACGAACCGACCACCGCGCTCGATGTGACGATCCAGGCCCAGATCCTGGAGTTGCTCAAGCAGCTCAAAGAAGAACGCGACATGGCGGTCATGCTCATCACCCACGACTTGGGTGTTGTGGCGGAGAACGCGGATGTGGTGTGCGTGATGTACGCCGGTCGTGTGGTCGAGTTTGCCAATGTCTACGAGCTCTACGACAAGCCAATGCACCCCTACACACGCGGACTGCTGGCGAGCATCCCGATTGTGCACAAGAAGCTCGATCGCCTGACAACGATCACCGAGATTGTCAACAACCCCGACGAGTTCAAGAAGCTCCCCGGCGCCGATCAGGGTATCGTCCCGTGGTGGCCCTGGAACGAGCCACCCAAGGACCTGGCCAAGCGCAACGAGCCCGCGGGTGACTATGTGCTCCGCAAGGTCTCCAAAGACCACTGGGTCGGCTGCTGGCGGACCGAAGCGATCAAGAACGACGATTCGTCGCCGCCTGATCTGACATTCCGTGTGAGTGATCAGAAGAACGACTGACCTCATTGAGCCGGGCTGAACACGCCCGGGATTGCGAGCCCGCGATGCGAGTGCTGATCTTGGCGGACGCACAGTTTGCGACGCACGAGCGTGCGCTGATCGAACGCGTGATCGTGGGCTTGACGGTCGAGGGTATCGAGGCGCAGCTGGTACTCCCCAATGAACGCGAGCTGGTCGGGTACAGAGTCGGGGTGCTCGGAGAGCCGCTGTTCTACGCAAGCCGCGGGCTGGCGTTGACACAGAAGATCCGGGCAGCACAGATCGCCCGCCAGGTCGCCGATGACAACGAAGACCAGACCGGGATCGTCGACATCGTGCATGTCATGGGCGGGGCCGCCTGGGGGATGGGGCGTGAGCTGGCACGGATATTGGGCGCGGGGCTTGTGCTCGAGATCTGGCGATCGGGGCTCTCCGATCAGGCACGCGGCTTGCATCTCGACGCTGAGCAGGACCGGGCCATGTTCCTCGTGCCCGAACGGGCATTCGAGCCGCAGTTGCGCCAAGCGCTGCCAGACGCCATGATCCGGTGCGTGCCGTGGGGGGCCCAGGTTCCCGACGAGCCCGTGCCGATCTTCCGTGACGAAAAGCTGATCTCCATCGTGCTCATGAGCACGGGCAGGCAGTCCGAGCAGAGCCTCGCCGCGTTCGATGGCATCGCCGACGCCATCGCCGAGCGAGAAGATGTGATGGTCTTCGCGAACCTCGAAGTCGTCAAACGCACGGGCATCTGGGATCGCGTCAAGCAACGCAAGCTGACCGGTCGGTTCACCATCATCGACCGCTCTGAAGACCGGCGCGATCTGCTGCTGCGTTGCGATCTGCTCATCTACCCCGACACGCTGCACGAGGAGCGGACCCTGCTGCTCGACGCGATGGGTGCCGGCATGGCCGTGATCGCGGGAGACGATCCCAAGATCGCACCCTTGCACGAGGAATCCGGGGCGATGATTATTGAGCGATCGACCCGTGAGGTCTGGGCCGAGCAGGTCCGAGCGGTCATCGAGTCGCCCGATCAGGCCAAAGTCAGCGCGGACCAGGGACGGGCTTATATCAAGAAGCACCGACGCGCGGCTTTGCACATCGAATCGCTCAACGACGCGTACGAGAGTCTCCTTGCCGCTGAGGCAAACCCGGACCCGTCCTGAGTCCTATCGGACCTCCAAGCGCCCGATAGCCGACGATCCTCCCCGATTCGACCGGCAGAGGTGTCAAGATCTTGGTGATTCTGCGGTTCTGGCGCATACTTGACTCATGCCCGTACCCCGGCGTTGTGTGTACACGCGGGGCGGGAGAGCACAACCGAAGATCGGAGGCACAAAGATGGTGTTTACAGCAATCATCGGTGCAGCAACACTCGCGCTGGGACCATGCAACGCGATTCAATCCTCAAACAGTCAGATCAGTACCCCGCGTGTGATCGATATCAACGCTGCGATGGTTGAGCCCACTGGGGTCAACCGCCGACAGGTACGATTCTCCAACGAAACACAGGGCAAGGTCATCGGCGTGCTCCGTCAGGACGGGCAGGCCGAGTGGGCCAAGTCCGACCGCGAAGCGCTGCGTGGGCAGGACGGGCCGGCCAAGATCTATGTTCGCATTTTCGACGGCACATTCGCCATCGATCCCTTCCAGCCCATCCCCGCGGCCGACGATACCACCGCCGCCATGCTCTTCAGGGGCACCTCCCTTGAAACCGATCGCACCCAGCACGGGCGCCAGCAGATCGATCGCACGCGGGAACTCTTCCGCAAGCTCGAGCAGGCCCGGGTCACCTGGCTGCGTGACAACGGCTACTACAACGCCCGCACCTTCACCCGCGGCGAAACGGTCAAGCCCTCGGGCAAGGAAGCCAAGCTCCCAGAGCCCTCAGCAACCTTCCGCAAGCCCGTCGATGTGCCCCGCGGCAAATCGCGCGAGCAGGTCAATGCCAACACCCACGGCATGGGCTCGGTTGCCTACCTCATGAACAGCGACGACGAGACCGTTCGCATCTCCCTCCCGGCGCACATGCAGACGCAGCGCACCGCGGGCGTGATCCAGCGAAACGGCTCCAAGAGCGAAGAAGTCGCAGTCAACGAGTGATCGCCCATGGGAATCTCGGTATGCTCTCACTATGACAGGGCGATTACCGTTTGATCCCAAAAAAATGAAGGGCGCGAAGACCGATCAGAGAGTCGGCGATGGGGGCGATACGCCCCCTTCGTCGGTTTTGCGTGACTCTGGCAAGCCCAATCCCATGACGGTCTCCCAGCTGGCCTCGGGCATCGATCGGGCGATCCGCTCGGGGCTTCCATCTACGGTGCTCGTCGAGGGTGAGATCAGCTCGCTCTCGCATCGGACGCACTACTACTTCTCGCTCAAGGACGAACACGCAGTCGTCGGGGCCGTCTTCTTTGCATCGGCCGCGGCCAGGTCGAATACCAAGCCCGAGCACGGGCAGCGGGTGATCGCCAAGGGGCGCGTCGAGTTCTACGCCCCCTCTGGGCGGGTGAGTCTCATCGTCACATCGCTCCGCCCGGTCGGTGAGGGTGTACTCGAACAACGCTACAAGCAACTCGTCGAGCAGCTGCGGGCACGCGGCTGGTTCGACCCTGAATCAAAGCGTCCCCTGCCCAGCTTCCCGCGCAAGGTGGCGATCGTCACGAGCAAGGACGGGGCCGCGGTCCAGGATGTCATCGACACATTCGCCCGACGATGCCCATCGATCGAACTGCTCGTGGTCGATGCCCGCGTGCAGGGCGAGCAGGCCAAGGGGCAGGTCAGCCGGGCGATCCGTTCGCTCAATGCTAATCGTGAGCAGCTCGGGCTCGACGCGATCATCGTCACCCGAGGCGGGGGATCGCTCGAGGACCTCTGGGCCTTCAACGAGCCCGAGGTGGCCCAGGCGATCCATGACTCGACGCTGCCGATCGTCGCCGCGATCGGGCACGAGACCGACACAACCATCGCGGAGCTGGTCGCCGACGAGCGGGCGGCCACCCCGACACAAGCCGCGATGCGACTCTCCCCCGACCGGGCCGCCCTGATCGAGCAGCTCACCTCGTTGCACAACCGGCTCAGGCGAGCCGTGGCGCACCGGGTCCGCTACGAGCAGCAGCGCCTGCATCAGATCCAATCGTCACGCTCGATGCGCGATCCACGGGAAGTGATCGCGGTCCATCGCCAGCGTATGCGGGCTATACACGACCGGGCCTTCTCCGGGCTGCGCCACCACATCGCTCGCGAGCGATCCTCGCTTGATCGACTCGCGATCCGGCTCACGCGGGTCCAGCCCGCGGCGGTCCACGCTCGACGACAGGAGCGGATTGATCAGCTCGCCGCACGCCTCGAACGGGTCATGAAGCGTGCCATCGCCCAGCGCCGAGAAGATCTGGAGCACACCGCTCGCCAGCTGCACGCGATCGGGCCCGCACAGGTCCTCTCACGCGGCTTCACGCTCACCCTGGGGCCCGATGGCAAGGCGCTGCGGTCGGTCGAGCAGGCCTCGCCGGGCACGCAGATCGAGACCGTGCTCCGTGATGGTCGCATTCAATCCCGGGTCGAATCGGATTCCGGGGACAACGACCCTCGCCTGAGGGCCCCGAAACCGGTGCCCAGGCGCACGAAGCGTTCGGGCAATCGAGACGATGATCAATCCCCCAGTCTCTTTGAGTGAGCTAGACTACCTCGTGACCAGCAATCAGAACGAATCAACGCCGGATGCCCCCTACGAGCAGCTCATCGAACAGCTCGAGGGCGTGGTCGATCAGATCGAAGGCGGCGAGCTCGGACTCGAAGAATCGATCAAGGGCTACGAGCAGGGTATCGAGCTGGTCAAGCGGGCACGGGCGATCCTGGACCGAGCGGAACAGCGCATTACCGAACTCAACGCCGAGTCCCTCAATGAGAATGGCGAGTGATTGAGGCGCTCATTCGAGCGATTTCCTCGAATCGGCCGATGAATCTGCGATGCCCAACTGGTTGATCTACATGCTGCCCTGGTTGACGATTCTCCTCTTTGTGATCGCGGTGGGGGCGTGCATCGGGTCGCTGATCAATGTGCTCGTCTATCGCATGCCCCGCGGGCTCGATGTGGTCGTGCCGACCTCTCGCTGCCCTAAGTGCGACCACAAGCTCACCTGGCGCGAGAACATCCCCATATTGGGTTGGATCCTGCTGCGTGGCAAGTGCCGTTTTTGCAAGGCGAAAATCTCCCCCGAGTATCCCATCGTCGAGTCCATCGTCGCCCTGCTCTTCGGCGGCATCTGGGCCCTGTGGTACATCGTGCCCGATGATGCCATCCTCGGGCTTGGACGCATCGCCCCAGAATGGGCGGCCAATGGTCCGGGGCTCACCTGGCCCGCGACGGTCGTGCTGCTCGTGCTCACGGGCTGCCTCGTTGCCATGACCATCATCGATGCCCGGACTTCGACCATCCCGCTCGTGCTCACCTGGGTCCCCGCGCTGGTCGCGTTGCTCTTGCACACTGGTAACGCTGTCTGGTTCTACAACAAGTACGGCAACCCGATCATGATGCCCGGGCTTGACGGGGCGTGGGTCATCCCCAATGCCCCGCGCATGAAATGGCTCACCGCACCTGGCGAGGTCTGGACACTCGCCACCGGCGGGCTCGCGGGCTGGAAGTTCATCGGCATGGGTATCGGCGGCATCGTCGGGCTCGGGCTCTCAAACCTGCTGCTCAAGTTCAAGCTCATCACCCGCAGCTTCGCTGATTTCGATGCGTGGTACGACGAGCATCAGGCCAAGCAGACACCCGCGTCCGGGAGCGAGCCCCCGGCAGAAGCTGAATCGTTGGACCCAGCCGATGAAAACCAAGCAGCCACACCCGTACCAGCGATCGGCGAACCGGATCAGGCAGACGAATCGGGGATGCAGGACTGGCTCATGTACCCGCACGCCCGGCGTGAGATGATCAAGGAACTCGCGTTCCTCTGCCCACCGGTGCTGCTTGCCTTTGTTGGCTCGTGGGCGATGACGCTCTTTGTGTCTCAGCGCTACGGGGCCTGGACCGAGGTCCCCGGAACCGGGCAGATGCTGCCCCCGGTCAACGCGCCGATCTGGCTCGTGGTGCTGGGCGGGGTGCTGATGGGCTACCTGATCGCCGGCGGGGTCGTCTGGGCCGTGCGCATCGGTGGCTCACTCGCGTTCGGGAAAGAAGCGATGGGGCTGGGCGATGTCCACATGATGGCGGCGGTCGGTGCGTGCCTGGGTTGGATCGATCCGACCATCGCATTTTTCCTTGCCGCGTTCGTTGGTGTTGCGTATGCGATTGTGGCGCAAGTGTTTAGGGGTAAGCTGAGTCGCGCGATGCCGTATGGGCCGTTCTTGGCGATCGCAACGATGATGGTCGTTCTGGGCAAACCGATCGTGGAGATCGTGCTCGGACGCATCTTCGGACTCGCTGGGCCGCTGAATCTGCCCTGACATTTCTTGTATGAAATCAGTGCGGAGTAGGCGATTGGTCGCCATGCTCGACCCACGCGCGCACCCAAACCGGATACACTCATCTGATGCCGACGGTGATCGGCACATCACAGAACTTCGACATTGCCAACGGGAGGTGCACGGATGAACACTTCAAAGCTCGTTCTGGTCGCTTTGGGCGCCATGAGCATGATGCTAATCGGCTGCAAGTCAGTCTCACAGCGAGACTACGACGCAGCGATCGACGAAAACACACAGCTGCGTGAGCGGATCTCAGGGCTCCAAGAGAACATGCGTCAGAGCAGCGAGAGCAACAACGCATACCAGAGCCAGAACGAACAGCTCCGATCCGAGATCGCTCGGCTCCAGAGCGATCTGAACTCGGCCCAGTCTCAGCCCCGCACGGGCTTTGAGGGCATCAACGGTGTCGATCTCAGCGCACGCAACGGCGCGATCGTCGTCGGGGTCGCCAGCGAGGTGCTGTTCAACTCCGGTTCGGCAGATTTGCGAACCAACGCCAAGCAGACGCTCGATGAGGTCGTCGGGGTGATCCGCAGCACCTACTCGGGGAACGAGATCCGGGTTGAGGGTTACACCGATACCGATAAACTGGTCAAAACCAAGGACAAGTGGAAGACCAACGAACGCCTCAGCGCCATGCGGGCCCTGGCCGTCGAGGAGTACCTCGTAGCCAAGGGTGTGGACAATGATCGCATTTATTCAGCGGCATTTGGTCCATCCAAGCCCAAGGGCAGCAAGCAGGCCTCCCGTCGCGTCGAGATCGTGATCCTGTCGCAATAACCGCCAACGGACGCGGGGCTGCGGATTTCCGCATCTGCAAGCCCTTGGGATTTGCATTTTCAAGGTTGGCGGGTACAATCCTGCCGCTTTGGGCTATTGGCGCAGTTGGCTAGCGCACCAGTATGACACACTGGGGGTCACAGGTTCGAGTCCTGTATAGCCCATTTCGATCAGGGCCTCGCGATGCGGGGCTCTGCTCTTTGAGTCACCAAGCGGCTCCGGTTCACGGGGCCCTGAGGAGACGACAGATCACGCCACCTTAGCTCAGTTGATAGAGCAGCTGATTTGTAATCTGCAGGTCCTCGGTTTGAGTCCGAGAGGTGGCTTTGGACGGGACGGCCCGTCGACAAAAATGGGGCGTGTATCCAAGCGGCCAAAGGACGGGGATTGTAAATCCTCTCACGTTAGTGTTCGGTGGTTCGAATCCACCCGCGCCCATTAACCCCCTGGCTCAGTTCTGAGCCGACAACTGATTACTCGGGCGTGTACCCAAGTGGCCAAAGGGGGCAGACTGTAAATCTGCTGGCATCGCCTTCGGAGGTTCGAATCCTCCCGCGCCCATTCCAACCCAACTGATGCTCAACCGCGACTGTCAATCACAGTGGCGGTTTTTTCGTGCCAGCAATTCCACCCGGTTTCGGGGGTGGTGCTGGCTCCGTGGCCTTGTGCTTCGGTTGGGCGTTCTGGCCACCCAAACCGGGGGAGCGTCCGAGAATGCGGATCGGGCCGTGTCCCCAAGATTGGGTTGAAGTGGAAATCAAAACGGTCGATAACGGTCAGTGCCCAGCGATAGCGGGCGAAAGGCCACCTCATGACCACCAGTGCGACCAAATCACGAATGAACCTCCGCCGCTACTTTGATCGCGGCGAGTCCCTCGTTGCGACCACCGGGATGGCGTTTGTTGCCATTCTCTCGTTCGTTGTCGGTGGCGTGATCTGGATCTCAGCACGCACGATCGATGAATCTGCCACCAACCAGGCAGAGCAACGGGTGACCCAGACTTCAGAACTGCTTGTATCGCAGGCGGAAATACGCCTCAGCGACGGCGATGTGACGGGATTGAGACGATTGCTTCTGGACTCGGCGGCTTCAGCCATGATCACCACCGGTCGGGTCAGCTTTTCCGATGGCGGGATCATCGCTTCAACCGAGCCCAACGAGATCACGCTCAATGAAATACCACAGTTGAATGAATCGAGTGTCGAGATGCCCTCGAGCTTGGTCACGGACCCCCGCTTGAGTGTCACGCGTATCACCGAGCCGCTGCAGATCTTTGGAAAATCAGGTGCTGTGCTCGAACTGGAGATCGATCAGAATCAAGCAATCGCGGGCTCTGAAATGATCAGGGCCTCTTCGGTCGGCGTGGCTGCTGTCGGGTTGGTGCTCACCCTCCTGGTGTACCGCCGGTTCCGGTTCCGTCTTGGCGCTCTGGCGGCCATCGGGGAGTCGCTGCGTCAGATCGAGCAGGGCGAGCGCCGCACCGAGTGCCTACGCATCGGTGATTCACTGGGCACCGAAGCAACCGCTTGGAACACGCTGCTCGCAGAGCGCGATGCATTTGACAGAGCGATCAGCGAGCAGGACATCGTGGCGGTGAGCACGAACGGTGGGGGCGACTCGTTCGGGCTGCCCGCTGCGTGCAATGTGCTGACCCAGGGCATGATGCTCGTCGATCAGGATATGAGCGTGCTGTACATCAACGGCGCAGCAGCGGTCTTCCTACGCTCGATGCGTGATCAGATGATCGGTGCGGACCTGACGCAGATCGAGGGCTTTGAGCCACTCATCGAGCAGGTCCGTGGCATTCTTACTACCGAGGGATCTGGTCGCCGTGTCGTCGAACTGGGCGATGTCGAGAACCTGGAAGCCAATGGTTCGGTGCTCAAAGCGAGCGTCGCGCGTGTCGAAGAGGAGGGGGTCGTTCGGGCGATCGTCTTCATCGAGGACATCACCCAGCAGCGCTTGTCCAACCAATCACAGAACGCGTTTATCGCGCAGGCAACCCACGAGCTTCGTACGCCACTGACGACCATCCGTCTGTACTGCGAAGAGGCGATCGAGGCCGAGGGGGCCGACGAGCAGGTGCGTGAGAAGGCCCTGAATGTGATCTCGTCCGAGACCCGTCGTCTGGAGCGTATCGTGGGCGACATGCTGTGCGTCTCCGAGATCGAAGCGGGCTCGCTGAATATCCGCCGCGAGTCGATGCGGACCGAACAGCTCTTCACCGAGCTTGAGGAAGACTACCAGGCCCAGGCGAAGGATAAGTCCATCACGCTCGACTTCGATCTGCCTCCCAAGTTCCCGACCATCCAGGCCGACCGGGATCGGCTCGGCCAGGCGTTGCACAACCTTATGGGCAACGCGATCAAGTACACGCCCTCCGGTGGCACGGTGAGTGTCACCGCGAGCTTCGACGAGCACGACGCCATGTCGGTGAGCATCACCGACACGGGGATCGGGATCGACGAGTCGCAGCAGGAACGCATCTTTGAGCGATTCACACGAGCAGACGATCGACGCATCTCACAGGTGACGGGCTCAGGGCTCGGGCTCGCGCTGGCTCGCCAGATCGCACGCCTGCACGGTGGTGACATCACGCTCGAATCCGAGATCGATCAGGGCAGCACCTTCACGCTCTTCGTGCCCGGGACGACTGAGTCGAAGCAGGCGGCGTAAGCCAGGAGGTGGGCGATGCAGGTTGAAACCACAAGACACGGCGCGGTCACGGTCGTGCGCCCAGACGGGCCTGTGATCAATGAGAACGACGCGGCGCTGCTCAAGAACGAATCCTTCCAGGTGCTGGGCAACACGCTCGGGCGATTCATCATCGATGCGAGCAAGATGACCTTCGTGGAGTCCAACGGCCTTGAGGCCCTCGTTGAGATCACCGAAGAGGTGGGGGCCGGCGGGCAGCAGCTGCGGCTCTGCGGGATCAGCGATACCCTGCGTGAGATCATGTCCCTGACGGGGATCACCAGCAAGTTTCAGCAGTTTGAAGATGTGCAGTCAGCGGTTCGGAGTTTCCTGTGAGCGATGCGGACCAGGTCCATCCAGATAGCCCCAAGAACCCGCAGATAACCGGGATGATGCGCCGTGCGCAGCGTCCACGCCTCGTCGGTGAAGTACTCGTCAGCGATGGGCACATCACCGAGGAAGACCTCTCCAAGGCGCTGGCGGAACAGAAATCTGCCGGGCGGATGCTGGGCGAGGTCCTCGTCGATCAGGGCACCATCTCGGGTGGGACGCTGGTCCAGTCGCTGGCCAAATGCCTCGGTGTGCCCGGGGTGCAACTCCGACACGGCCTGATCGATCCGAGTCTGCTGCCGCTCATCGGGACGGAAGAAGCCGAGCGTCTCTGCGCGATCCCGCTGTTCCGCGTCCACGACACGCTCACGGTCGCGATGTCCGAGCCGCAGAGTCTCCCGGCGATCGATCGCCTGCGTGAGCTGACGGGGAAAGAGATCAAGCCGGTGCTGGCGCTCGAGGAGAACATCCTCGAGTTCATCCACAAGTATGCCGAGGGCGATGTCGATGTCGACGCGTTCCTCACCAGTCTCGCCGAATCCGATGTCGAAGTCATCGAACGCGAGCAGGTGGACGAGGGCCCGACCACCGACCTGGACCACATGGTCGAGGGGTCGCCGATCGTCAACCTGGTCAATGTCGCGCTGCTGACGGCGGTCAAGGACAAGGCGTCGGATATCCACATCGAGCCCAGCAAGAACGGGTCACGGATCCGCTACCGAATCGACGGCACCCTGCGCGACCTGATGAAGCCGCCGCCCGGGATGCACGCCGCGATCGTGTCTCGTGTCAAGATCATCGGGAAGATGGACATCGCCGAGAAGCGCATGCCTCAGGAGGGGCGTGTCCGCATCGTTGCAGAGGGGCGCGAGATCGACCTTCGTGTGTCGAGCATCCCGACCCTGCTGGGCGAGAAGCTCGTGATCCGTATCCTCGACAAGGCGAACCTGCGCGTGCGCATGGAGGACCTCGGGTTCCGCCCTGAGGCGTTGGAAGCATTCCAGCGGACCCTGCGTCTCTCGCACGGCATGGTGCTGGTCACCGGGCCCACGGGCTCGGGTAAGACCACAACACTCTACTCGGCGTTGGACCTGCTCCGCAGCCCCGAGCTCAACATTGTGACGGTCGAGGATCCGGTCGAGTACCAGCTCGATCTGATCAATCAGATCCAGGTGCACGACGCCATCGGGCTGAACTTCGCACGCACGCTGCGGTCGATCCTTCGTCAGGACCCGGACATCATCATGATCGGCGAGATCCGTGACCAGGAAACCGCGCATGTCGCGGTTCAGGCCGCCCTGACGGGGCACGGCGTGCTGGCCACGCTGCACACCAACGACGCCCCAGGCGCCGTCGCACGCCTGTGCGATATGAATGTTGAGGCGTACCTGCTCAGCAGCGCCCTCAATGGCGTCGTCGCTCAGCGGCTTGCACGCACCATCTGCCCGGCGTGTTCGATGAAGTATTTCCCCAGCGAGCAGGTGCTCCAGGACGCGGGCGTGCCGCAGATGACGGGCAAGGCGTTCCGGAAGGGTGCCGGTTGCACGAGCTGTCACGACACCGGTTTCCAGGGGCGGATGGGTATCTACGAGTTCATGGAAGTCACGCCCGAGCTGCGGCGTCTGATCTATCGCAATGCACCGACGCATCAGCTGCGTGGCTTGCTGCATCAGCAGGGGCAGCTCTCACTGCGTGAGGAGGGTGTGCGTCTGGCGATCGAACAGCACACATGCCTCGAGGAAGTCATCCGCGTGACGCAGGTCGACGATAACGAGGGCGATGAGGCGAACGCCCCGAACGCCAAGGGGGTCGCGGCATGAAGTTCAGCTATCAGGCGTATGACAAGGCGGGAGCGCAGAAATCGGGAACAATCGAGGCGTCGAACAAAGACGAGGCGACCGAACAGTTGCGTAAGAAGGGGCTGTTCGTGAGCAGCATCGCAGAGGGCGACGCCATCAAGGGCGGGGCAGGCCCGAAGAAGCGCCGGACTCGTTCTTCGAAGGTGAACCCGCGCATGGTTGCCGAGTTCGCCCGTGAGCTTTCGGTGCTGATCGCGACCGGCACGCCGCTGGTTGACGCGATCTCATCGATCGAACGACAGAGCACCAATGAGAACTGGACCAGCGTGCTCAAGGATGTCCGCATGCGTCTGGAAGAGGGCGACTCGCTGACCGCCGCGATGGATGATCGCAGTGAGGTGTTTGACGCGGTGTTCAGGTCACTGGTCGCCGCGGGCGAGTCGTCGGGACACCTCGATACCATGCTGCAACGCATCGCGAACCTGACCCGGAAGCAGGCGCAGATCAAGTCGAATCTCATGGGGGCGATGATGTACCCCATCCTGCTGCTGGGGGTCGCGGTCATTGTGATCGGGCTCCTGATTGGCGTTGTGCTGCCCCGGTTCGCGGGCATGTTCGAGACGCTCGACACACCCCTGCCCGCAACGACCGCGTTCCTGATGATGATCTCAGACTTTGTCAGGGCATACTGGTTCGGTGTGATCCCGGGCATCATCCTGAGCGTCGTTTTCGCGGTTCGCTGGGTACGGAGCGACAAGGGGAGCGACACGCTGAGCGTCCTTTCGTTGAGTGTGCCCAAGCTTGGCGAGATCCAGCGTTCGTTCATGACCGCCCGCATCACGCGCTTGATGGGCGTGCTGCTGGAGGCGAAGGTGCCCATGCTGGATTCCATCGAGCTGACCCGTGAGTCGGTACGCAACCCGAAGTATGTCGCCCTGCTCAACAGCGCTGAGGATGCGGTCACCAAGGGTGAGCCAATCAGCAGCGCCTTCGCACGCGACGGCTTGATGACGTCGTCGGCATGCGAAGCCATACGCAACGGTGAACAGACCGGACGCCTCGCAGAGGTGCTGGTGCACATCTCGGATTACCTCGATGAAGACAACGAGACGGTCATCAAGTCGGTCTCATCGCTGATCGAACCGGTCATCATGATCGGTTTGGGGATTCTGGTCGGCTTTGTGGCGATCAGTATGTTCCTGCCACTGTTTGATCTGACCGCAACAGCGGGTGGAGGGGCATGATGAGTTTGACGGGTATCAAAGCACAGCGTTCCGCAATTGGCATCGAACTCGACCAGCATGAGTTCAGGGCCGTGCAGCTGGTGCGTGAGGGTGACACCAAGCGGGTACACGCGTGGGCCGTCTTTCCTCGCCTGAGCAACGAGCACATCGCCCAGGACTCGCCCTACGGGCACCCGTGCGAGAGCGAGATGCAATGGGCGATGTCCATCCTTGGCCGACGCGGCTTCAAGGGGACCGCGGTCTCGTCGGCACCGCAAACCCGGGATTGTGGCCAGCATGTGTTCGAGCTTCCTCCACCTGAGAGCGGCGCGCCGCTGGAGCAGCTCGCACGCATCGAGGTCGCTCGGGCCCGCAAGTGTGATCCGAACGCATTCGAGTTCGGGTTCTGGGATCTGCCCCAGCGTGGACGCAGCAATGAGAGCATGGCGGTCGCGTGCGCCAGCGACGCGATCAAGGGCATGATGCAGGCGTACGAAGCGGGGGGAATGTCGGTGGCGGGGATTGATATACCCGAGCTGGCGATCATGCGGGGCGTGCTCGACACACCCTCTGTCGGGATCGCGACGCCCGACCCCGAGATCGACGCGGTGCTGCTCGTGAACTGGTTCAGCTCATTGGCGATCGTGACGCTCGGTCATCGCATCGTGTATGTCCGTCGCATTGCCCACGGGGCTCGCCGGGTCTGGGAGCACGCCACAAACCGATTCGGGCTCAGCGAGAGCAGCGCCCGGGCGGTCTTCAACCAAGATTACAGCGGCGAGCACGCCGAGCAGATCGAGAGGGTCTGCTCTGCCTGCTGGGCCGCGCTGAGCAAGGACCTGGCATCGGAGCTGGATGTCGCGATCGCCTATGTGTCGCACTCGTTCCGCATGGCCCCGTTGGGCAAGGTTGTGATGGGCGGGTATGGCGCGATGAACCAGACCCTCCTGTCCCGTCTGGATTCGGTGCTCGGGATCCCAGTCGTCGCCAGTGCGCCACAGGCACTCACCGAAGCGATGGCCGGGCAGCACGACGCGGCGCTCCCCGCACGACTGACCTATGCCTACGGGCTTGCCGCGAGGTTTGACTCATGACCAGCAACTCAATCGCATTGGTGAATCTGGTTCCCAGCGAGGCCCAGCAGGCGCGTGCCCGTCGACGCTGCGTGGCTCGATGGGGCGGCGCCTTTGCCGCGACCTGCGTGTTCGTGGGTGTCCCCGGCGCGTACATCGGCGGCAATGCGGCGCTCAGCGACCCGGCGATCGACGCGCAGATCGAGCATGTGAGCAGCCAACTGAGCGTAAACGAGTCCGCGATCCCTGAGCTGCGTCAGCGCCTCGGGCAGCTGCAGGAGAAGCAGCAGGTGCTCGAACTGGTCAAGAACCGCATCGACTGGCGAGAAGTCTTCGGCCAGTTTGTCGATGTCAGCAACGATCGGGTGCGATTCACCTCCCTCAGCGCCACCGGCGGCGGGGTCGAGGGCGACCAGCCGATCAATATTCAGATCCAGGGAATTGCCCCGACGCAGACTGACGCCCGCTCGTTTGTCGTCGCGATCGAATCGCTCCAGCTCTTCGATCAGATCGAACTTGCCCGGACGGCCCGGCGGGACCTCGACGGGCAGGAAGTGATCGAGTTTCAGATCTTCGTCCGAGTCGGGGAAGACCCAGTCGAGCCAGAGGTGACGCCATGAGCAACAAGAACCGGGATCATGGGCTTCTGAGAATCCACGCGGTGGGGGCGATCGCCTGCCTTCTTGTCGCGGGCGGTTCCGTTTGGTTCGCAACCCACTCGGTCGCCAAGCGGCGTGGGCTCTTCCTCAGCGCTCGCCACGAGCTGACCACGACGAAGAATCAGCTCAACGAGACCGTCTCAACTCGCTCAGGGCTGGCCACGATGGTGCAGCGACTCGAACGCATCACCAGCCAGGAGCTGGATCTTGTCTCGGTGAAGCAGATCAACGCCCGATCGGCCGATATCGTGGAACTCGCGGAGAACGCCGGCCTGAGTGTCGACTCGCTGCAGCCGCTGGACATGATCACCGACGCGCGCGTGCCGGTGCAGCCGCTCGAGCTGATCGGTCGCGCCGATGCCGACGAGGTATCGGACATGCTTGCGCAGCTGGAAGCCAACATGCCCGATACACATATCCAGTCGATCGAGCTGTCGAGCGAGGTCTTTGGCAGTCAGCAGGTCCGAGTACGCATGCTGATGTATTGGTTTGTTGATCCTGTCGAGCAATCCTGAAGTTTTCTCATCGGTTTGTTTGCACGACATCTCTGCGTATTGGTTACTTGCACGCATGGGACTAACCAAGGAACGAAAAATCTTTATTGCCATCCTCTCACTCGCCGGCGCTGCGCTGGTGATCGATCAGGGGATTCTCGCACCGTCGAGCGCCTCAGCCGGCGATGCCATGGCCGCTCCGGTCACGGCCGAGGGCGAAGCGCCCGTGGCCAGCCAGGCGACCGCGTCGTCGGGGCTGACCGCGGCCAAAGTGCTCATGGACCGGCTCACCAAGCGAGAGCGGTCTGAAACCAACGAGCAGATTACGCTCGGGACCGGTTTCTCACTTGAGCAGCTGATCGAGCCCGTGCTCAACAACAGCGAAGACGCCTTCACGGTGTCGGACGCGGCTCAGAGCGAGCCGTCGCTGCCCAAGATTCAGCCCAGTGCGCCTGATTTGCCCAGTCTGACAGCGGTCATGCCTGCGCCGACTGGCGGCGGGGCGGTTCTTGGCGGAAAACTGATACGAGTCGGGCAAGTCGACCCAAATGGTTTTACACTGTGGAAGGTCCGAGAGCGAGGCGTTGTTCTCAAACGCAATGGTCACTTGTACACGCTGGAGATGTCGACGCAGACCGGACCTTGACGGTTGTAGGGGACAGGTTCGCAGTCCTTTTCCAAAAGCGGAATCGCATGCTGGACACAAACCGGTGTGCAGCCGATGACTCCCCCGGACAGATCAGAAGTTGATCTTCAACAAAGGAGAACCACACCATGCACACTACAATGACTTACCCCAAGACCAAATCCAGCCGCAGCGCGTTCAGCCTGATCGAGCTGGTGATCGTTGTCGTCATCATCGGCATTATCGGCGCAATCGCCATCCCGCGTATGAGCCGTGGCGCTTCGGGTGCCGCTGACTCGGGCCTGGTCGCTGACCTGGCCGTGATGCGCAGCGCGATCGACCTGTACAAGGCCGAGCACGGCGGTCTGCTGCCCACCTTCGATGACATCGAAGATCAGCTGACCACATACACCAACGACGCCGGCACGGCCAACGCCAGCAAGACAACCGTCTACTACCTTGGCCCATACCTGCGTGAGGTTCCCAAGCTGAAGGTCGGTACAAACAAAGGCAAGGATGGTTTCGTCGCCACACAAGGTGGCGCAGTCGCCGGCTGGGTGTACAACGCAACCACCGGTGCAGTCACCGCCAACCTGCCCGACGCCGAAGTCGATGTTCGTGGCGTGCAGTACAACGCGTATTGAAGCCATCAACTTCTGATTGTCCTTCGCCCCGTCTTGCTCATGCAGGGCGGGGCGTTCTGGTTCACGAGAGGTGACCCATGAAAACCGCCACGAGCACATCCAGGGGATTCTCGATGCTCGAGATGACACTCGTCATCGTGATCGTGGGCATCATCGCCGCCATCGCCGCCCCCCGTTTCGCAGACGCCGGCACCGGTCGACGACTCTCGGCGGCCCAGCGGGTGATTGAGAAAGACATCGAGACGATCCAGCTCCGAGCACGCGCAACCGGGAAGCCGCACATCATCGCGTTCTACCCGAGCAAGGAGCTGTACATCGCCTTCGAGGGAACCGAAACCGTGAGCGACGCGGTCGTGCTGATCCGCGACCTCACCGACGAGCCCCTGGGTGTCGAACTCTCTCGCACAAACATCGGTGATGATGAGGACATCGTGATCAGCGTGATGGGTGATATAGAAAACGATTTCCAAATCGGGATTCTCAGAGAAGGGATCGAGAAGGCCGTGAGCTTCTCAGGCAGCGGGTTCAGCCGCCCAGCGGTGAGCAGAACGGAGACGGCTGAGGAAATCAAGACGGCTGAGCTGGTCGCTGATCTGTACGGGAAGCTCATCGGGAAATAGCGGGTGCTCAGATGCACGATCACCACGATCTGAAGGGTCCAGGCATGAAGAAGTCGATGAACATGCGAGCGACGAGGCCGGGTATCACGCTCATCGAAGCGGTTGTGAGCCTGTCGATCATCTCGGTGCTCACGGTCGGGCTGAGCAGCTCGGTGATGCTCGGAGCACGCGCCATCCCCAGCGAGAGTGAGCTGGGCGCTGAAGATCGGGCGGTGCACGACCTGTGCAATATGCTGCGTGCAGACCTGCTTGGCGCATACGAAATCGACGAGCAGGTCTCGGGCAACAGTACACGCCTCATCATCAAGGTTGTGAAACCAGATGTTGAGGGTGCGTATAGCGAAGTACGCTACGAGTTCATCGGCGATGCGAAGATGATTCGCCGACGCGTGGATGCTGAGAACTACGAGATCCTGTGCACGAGCATGACCGATTACAGGCTGAGCTTCACATCCGAATCAGCGCTGCTGCGATTCATGAAGCTGGAGCTGGTGGTCGAAGGGACCATCCAGCAGCGGTTTGAGACCTTTGTCAACACGCCATACCGGCCGGAGCTCAAATGAGCACGACACAGCACACATCGAGACGCGGCATCACGATGGCCGAGACCATTATCTCAACGCTGCTCGTCGGCTTGGTTTTGGTCGGCACCATCCAGATCGTCGGGCCCGTGGTGAGATCCGGCAGCGTGATGGCCGACAAGGCCATCGCCACGAATCTTGCGCGGGAACTCAGCGAGGAGATCGCGACCAAGTACTTCACGGCCCCAGGCAACTCTGACCTCGAAGCACTCGCACCGGGCGTGGGAGAGACCCGCTCGACATACAACGATATCGATGACTACAACGGTCTCTCGAACTCCCCGCCCCAGCTCTCAGACGGCACGAAGCTCACCAATCTCGTGGGTTGGACCCGCACAGTGAAAGTCGAGCACATGAGTCTGATTGATCCGAGTTCCAACAGCCGAGGCTACTCGGGCGGCAAACGGGTCACGGTCATTGTAAGTAAGGATGGGGTGCAGCTGGCAGAGATGACCACGCTGCACACCCACGCGGCCGATCAGATCGGCTTTGTCCTCCAGGAGCCCTAAGCCATGAGCACACATAAAGCCCGCCGTCATGGTTCGATCTATGTGCTGACGCTGTTCACCGTTGCGGCCGTCGGTTCGATGATTCTCATCGGCGTTGCGGTCCGCACCGGCGACAGTGCCCAGGCATCGATCGTTGAGCAGATGAACAACAACAGCGCAGGCATCCTCAACGCGACCGAGTACGCGATCGGCAAGATCAACGCGGATGACGAGTGGAACGAGACAGCACAGAAGGGCGTGGTGTTCTCAGAGTTCACGCTCGCGGGTCAGGATTACACGAGCAAGGTTCTCGATGCCGACACCCTTGCGGCAGTAGATCAATCAACAGACCGCTACGAGGTCACCGTCACCTCAAGCACCGGGATCGCGAGCGAATCGGTCAAGTTTGTCTACTCGCGAATCAAGGTCGACTACTTCGATTTTCTCGACGATTACGACCTGCAGGCATACTGGCCGCTCAACGAAACAGACAACCCATCCACGGCATTCGATCTCAAGGGCGGCGAGGATGGGAAGTTCCTCGACCCCAGTGTCGCCGCGGCAGACATGAACGACGAGGGTGGTTATGTTCCGGTGTTCAACAACGCGGCGGATCATATCGAAGTCCCATGGGACGGTATTTTCAAGCAAAGCGAGGCATCGATGAGCCTGTGGGTAAAGTCCACAGGCTCAAACGCGCTGAAGTCCTACGGTTTGCTCGGGCTGCTCTACCGTGATCGGAGCGGTTACGCACCGACACTGAGTCTTTCCGTGCTCAACAACTCACTCCTGACCTACATCAGAGACGATGGGGCGTACAACATCAACAACTTCATTTTTACGAGCGGTGGTTCGTTTACCGTCAACGAGTGGCACAACGTTATTATCACTTGGCATCACAGCGATGGGTTCAAAATTTTCCTCGATGGCGCCCTGCTCAACAGCAACAAGTACAACACCCACGGGATCAGTACCTCATCATACAGCGGCGGAGAGCAACCACTGCTGATCGGGGCAGGATACGAAATCGGGCTTCTCAGTACCGCTCAGGTTGGGTTCGAGG
>DEXG01000017.1:78502-108086 GCA_002364005.1 Phycisphaerales bacterium UBA3190 | reverse complement strand
CTGGGTCCGCGTCTTCGAGTGATCAGTTTTCATCGCAGTTCAGGCCGCGTCGGGCAGTTGCGTCGCCGGGCTCTGGGCCTTGTGGTGTGCCACCATCTCATCGAAGATGCTGAAGTCAAGCGCCAGGAACGGCTCAACCAGGTCCGGGTCGAACTGCGACCCCGCGCACTTGCGGAACTCGGCAAACACCTTGTCACGCGGCATGCCCGAGCGGTACGCACGGTTGGAGCTCATCGCGTCGAAGGTGTCGGCCAGCGCCATGATGCGAGCCATGTGCGGGATGCCCTCGCCCGAAAGCTGCGCGGGATAGCCCTTGCCGTCCCAGCGTTCGTGGTGATGGAGCACGCCGGGGAGGATGTCCTGCAGGTCCGGGATGTCCTTGATGATCTCAAAGCCGATCGTGGGATGGCGCTTGATCATCTCGAACTCGTCGTCGGTCAGCCGTGATGGTTTACAAAGCACAACCTCAGGTACACCGATCTTGCCAACATCATGCACCAGCCCCGAGATCCGGATACGCTCGGCCTCTTCGCTGCTGTACCCGACCCGCTCGGCGAGCATCGCCGAAAGCATCGCGACACGCTCTGAGTGACCGCGTGTGTACTGGTCCTTGGCATCGATCGCGGCCGAGAGTGCCTTGATCGTGCCCAGGAAGGTCAGCTTCTGACGGTGATACAACTCGGCGTTCTCAAGGGCAGCCCCCAGCATGCCTGAGATCGATTCCATAAGCTTGGTCTCATGGCTCGAGACCTGCGGGTCATCACCCTGCTTGCCGCCGGCAATCAGGAATCCCAGTTCCTCGCCGTCCCGCTCGATCGGGTGGACTAGAAGCTGTGGCTCGAGCTGGTCCATGCCCTCAGGCACCGGATAAATCTTCACCCGATCGGCCTGCCCGAGTTCTTCGCAATGGCGGGTGTGCTCAATAATCTGCGCGGCCTGCTCGCGGCTCATGACCGACATGCCCGCCTGGTGCAAGGTCGACTTGAGGACCGCTGATACATCGCTGTCGTCACGGATGCAGCACGCAACCCAGCTGTAATCGAGTGTGGCCGCGATCTCCGTGATGCCATCGTTGATGATGCTGTCGGGCTCATTGAGCGTGCCCATCGAGCTCCCCAGGTCCTGCAGCGTAGTCACGACTTCGTACGAGTCCCCGAGCTGATCACTGAAGAGTTCAATGGTCTCCTGGTCCTTCCTCAGCGACCGGAGATCGTTGAGCATCCAGGTGAGCGTGCTCATGATGCGATTGGCGCAGTTCCCCTGGAACTTCGCCCGGTCACGCAGGATGTGGAGGAGCGCTGAGCGCTGGAGCTGGTTGCCCTTGCAACCCTGATCAATCAAATCGCTCTCTAGAATCTCGGGGCTGAATCCGATCGCGACAAAGATCCCGGTGCGCCGATCACGGTGTTCCTCGACGAACGGGAAGGCCCAGAGGCCCGGGTGCAGCTCCTGCGCGACAATCTCCTCCTGGGCAGACCAGATCATCGCCGCTTCGGTCATCAGCATGCGGAGCGGTCGAGAACTCAGCCACATCGCGAGCATGCTCGGTGCTTCCGGGTCATTCATCGGCATCCCGTTGAGATCCAGACGCCAGCTGACGAGACCGATCTCGCTGCAACGGTTCACAAACTCGGTGGGGAAGAGATCAACCTGTTTCGCGCTCCGCCTGATATTCATGCCGCACGCTCCTCGCCGTCATTGCTGAGCAGGGCGTTGATATCCTTGAGCAGATCCTTTGCGCTGAAGGGCTTGGACAGCATCTTCTTGATCGACGGCAGGTTCTTGAGCTCCTCCTCAACCGCGTATCCCCGCGCGGTCAGCAGGATGATCGGGATATCCCTGCAGTGCTCGTTCGTAGACAGCTGCTGTGCAAGCTCGATACCCGAAAGGTACGGCATCTGCAGGTCGGTCACGATCGCGTCGGGGCGACGCTCGATCGCCGCCTTGAGCGCCAGCTCGCCATCCTCAACCACGATCACCTCGAAACCGGCCCTCGTGAGCTTCAGCGAGATGATGTGCGTGATGTGCGGCTCGTCGTCAGCGAGCAAAATCAGGGGTGGACTCATGGGGTTCTCCGACCGGTATCGTGCGTATCAGAACGCATGTATGATCGGCGGAATCCCTGTTTCACTTCGATTGAGTTGGACCGATTCAGCGATCGCAATCGCTTTCTCTATCCTCCACACCCCCGGGGGGCGGGAGGCGGAGATATCGGGCCAAGAATCTCGAGCCGTACATGAACGGGAGCGTGTCGAGTAAGGCCATCACGAGCTTAAACGCGTACCCGGTCGCGATGAAGACCAGCAACTGTCCGATAACCGGGTGGTCCTCGCTGATCGGCAATGCGTGCGCGTAGTAGTGGGTGATGAGAATCACCGCGGTCGTGTCGACCAGCTGGCTCACCAGCGTCGATCCATTGTTACGGATCCACAGGTGCTTGCCCCGCGTCAGACGCTTCCAGAAGTGGAAGACCTGGACATCGACCAACTGGGCGATGAGGTACGCGATCATTGAGGCCGTCACGGCACCAAAGGCGAGGGCTCGTACCTCATAAAACACAGGGAGTCGCCCCGCCTCATCGGTCAGGATCTGTCCATTGGCCGTCGGCTCGAAGCCCGGCAGTGCCCCGCCGATCCAAAGCACAAAGACGACCCAGAGGTTCAGGATCAGCCCGATCCAGACCACCAGATTGGCCCGGCGTCGCCCATACAACTCGCTGATGAAGTCTGTGCACAGGAAAGTCAGTGGATAAGGCAAAACGCCCACGGCGACCGCAAAGACCAATGGCACCCCCCCGACCAGAACCGCGTCGCCCGATGCGTCATTGATCGAAAAGAGCTTGATGAAACGCGTTATGCCCAGAATATTGAGCATCGCCAGCGTGCCCAGGAAGAGCCCCGCCAGCAACAAAAACAGCCCCTCGCGTCTGCGGTGAACGATCAGCGTGGGCAGTTCCTCGAGCCCCTCGTATCGGTGCTGCTGCATCGGCAGCGGTTCGTCCAGGTGTTGGTCATGCATGGTTCAGAGCATATCACGACCCGGGGACCGGCATCGCAGGCCCAGCCCTGATACAGTGTCCGTATGAGTGTTGAAGCAACTTCCCAAGACGCCCAGTCCACCGAAACCGCCCCGATGAGCAAGGAATCGCCATCAGCGAATCCACAGCCGGATCCAGAGTCAATCCCGCAGCCAGAGCACGATCCGGTTGATCTGACACGCGTTCTCGCCCCGATCGAGGCGATGCTCGTCAGCAGCGATCGCCCGCTGAAAGTGGCCGCGATCACCGATGCCATGGGGGTTTTTCTCGATCAGCCAATACCCAGCGCGCAGGTCGCCGAGGCGATCGCCACCCTAAACACCCAATACAGCCAGCAGGGGCGAGCATTCACGATCGAAGAGGTCTCAGGCGGCTATCGCATGATGACCCTCCCCGAGCACGCGCCGGTCATCGCCGCGATGCACCGATCACGGGCCACAACCCGGCTCTCCAAGCCCGCCCTCGAGACCCTCGCCATCATCGCCTATCGCCAGCCCGTCACCCGCGCCGAACTGGAAGCCATCCGGGGCGTCGCCTGCGGCGAGGTCGTCCGGACGCTCATGGAACGCCGCTTGGTCAAGATCACCGGCCGGGCCGAGGAGCTTGGGCGCCCCATGCTCTACGGCACCACACGCCAGTTTCTTGACACTTTCGGGCTTGCGAGCGTGAAAGATCTGCCTAAACCCGAGGACTTTGCCGATCAACTGAATCAGAGCGGGGTTTGACCCGCTGACTGAGCATCCAGATTCGGGAGATTTCGCATGTTTCAACCTTTCATCGCTCGACGCATCGCTACCCCTTTGCTGCTGGTTGCCCTCGCAATCGCACTCTCCGGCGTCGTGGGCTGCGGAAAGTCGACCACCTTCGTTCGTGGGCGAATCATCGCGGGTTCGGTGGGCCAAGCCGTGGTTGCCGCCCCGGGTGATGAACGCTTCGATGAAGTTGGTATGCCCGGGCTCACGGTGTCGATCCTCGCCAAGGGCGGGAGCGTGGCCCGGGGGCGTGGGGTGTTCGCCGAAGCGGTCTCAGACGAGCTCGGCGATTTCGAGCTGCCCTTCCCGGGCGGGAGCTTCCCTCGTGATGTGGTCGAGATTCATGTCGCCGGCGACGGCGTCTACACCGCCCGTTCAACCACTTTCATGCCCACCGAGGGGAACCAGCTGCTCTGTGTCGTGATCCCCCGACCCGGATATGTGCCCCCGGAGCCGAACCGCGACCCCAAAGAATGAGTATCGAACTCTGAGTGACCAGTTTTAGCATCAAACGCGGGTATCGAAGATCCATCAGCGCCCCGGCGCCGATCGATGACACCGGCACCCCAGCACCCAAACGCCCGAGCAGGGCCGTCCGGCGCGAATCACGACTCACCTTCGGGGGCATCGTCTATATCGCCGTGACGCTCTTCCTCGCGGTCGGTGCGATCAACTCACAGAACAACCTGCTCTTCTGGCTCTTCGGCGTCGCCATCGCCACGCTCATCGTGTCCGGGATATTCTCGGGCAACGCACTGATGAAGACCCGCCTGCGATCGCGGGCATTCAAAGAAGTCAGCGCGGGCCAAACACTGCGTCTGCACTACACCGTCAAAAATCGTTCGAGGTTCTTCCCCCTCTTCGCCGCATTGATCAGCGAGATCCAGGACCAGCGCAACGCGATCGGCACATTCCTGCCCGCCAGCGTGATCCACATCGGGCCCGGCCAGAGCGGCTCATTCGTCGGCATCCTCAAGCCCACCCGGCGCGGACGCGTGACCCTCAAACGCATCCGACTCTCAACGCGATTCCCCTTCGGCCTGCTGCAGAAATCGCTCATTTTCGAGCAGCCAAGGACCCTGCTCGTGCTTCCCCACAAGCTGCAGCTTCACCCCGGCCTGCTCAGGCACACACACGCACAAGGGGAACAGGCCCGCCGACGCTCGGCCCGAGGCGGCCGCAGCGACGAGTTATGGGGACTCCGCGAGTATGTCCCCGGCGATCCGCGCCGACGCATCTCATGGAAGCACAGCGCCAGGCGATCCGAGCTCGTCGTTGTCGAGCACACCCAAACCATCTCCTCGCGGATCTGGATTTGGATCATCGAGCCCGATGCGGACACCGGCCAGCGTGCCCAGCTAACCGAGCGAGCGATCGCCGCCGCTGCTTCGCTGATCGAGCAGGGGGCCTCACGATCCATCCCGATCGGGCTCTGGTTCCCTCAGCGTGGGTTGCGCATCGAGCCCATGAGCGGGCGTTCGCACGCGGGACGCGTTCAGCGTGCCCTGGCGATGGTCGATCTGGATCTTGAGGAATCGCCGCTCACACCGCCGCCGACCAGAGAACGGGATCGCGTGATCGTGTTCAGAGCAGGCGGAGCGACACCCAACGGCACACCCGATGCCCGTGTGCTGGACATGACCAAGCCCGAATCATGGCTGGCGGACCCCAGTTCACTCCCCGAGGCACTGGGAGGGAAGCCATGAGCCGACGATCCAAGGCAAGCCGACAAACCGTCGTTGGCGCGTTCAGGCGAGCCATGTTCTGGGCCATCATCGGCGCAGTTGTCTCTTTCTCCGTCGCCGACGCAAACCCGGTCTACATGCTGCTCACGCTCATCAGCGTGCTCGGCTGCTGGTTCGGCTCGGTCCGTCCTGCGCGCCCTGCGCCGCGCATCGCCATCAATACGGTGCTGCTGCTGGTCATCGCGATCGCCGCGGTTGAGATCCTGCGTGTCGGGGTCGGCGTCAGCGCCTTCGCCGTGTTCACCGCGTTGCTCTTGAGCGTGAAACTGCTCGATCTTCGTACTGCACGCGACGACGCCCAGGTGCTCGTTCTCTGCCTCTCCGTGCTGGTCGCGGCGGTGCTCACGAGCAACAACTTCATCACGGGCCTGCTCATGCTCGTCGAGAGTGTCCTGCTGCTGCGGGCGTTCGTGCTGTTCCAGCTGCATAATGTCGTGAGCATGGGCGCTCCGCGTCGCGCCCGCATCACCAAACCTGTCCGTGTCGATATGCGTTCGATGCTCGTCGCGACGGGCTTCGCGTGCATCCTGATCGGTGGCATTATTTTCGTGGTACTCCCACGCAATATCGGTGGCCCAGGGTTCGATCAATGGGGGGGCTCCAGATCAGTCTCCGGGTTCAGCGATTCGGTCGATCTGGGTCGGCCCGGCATGATCTCCATGTCGACCAAGCCGGTACTCGATCTGACCCTGACCGACCGCAACGGGATGAACATCGGGGCCGAGAACACTACGCCGATCTACCTCCGCGGGGCGGTGCTCGAGCAATACCAGCAGGGGAAATGGCGTCGCGGCTCAGCCATGGACATGCCCATGGCGGAGCGCACGCAGCTCTACCCGCCCAACTCCACACTCAAACCACGCAACTCATTCGACAACTCGACCTGGGATCAGCAGTGCGAGCTAACGATGCGGAGCGTGAACGACGGCCCGGTCTACCTCTTCGCGCCCTGGAGGACAGTTGAGTTCCGTATTGGTGATCGCCCGATGCGTATCGGGTTCGACTTCGAACCCGGGCTGTTCCTCAAGGACGGGATCGGTGGGACCATCACCTACACCGTGCGATCGGTCAATGATGAGTTCCGGAGCGTGACCATTTCAGGCGACGCCCAGCGCAGGGCGGTGACCCCAACCCAGATCGAACCCGAGATTGCTCAGCTTGCCAGGGAGGTGATCGAGCAGGGGGGCATCGACCCAGATCCCGAGGCCCGATCTGTGCGCGACGACTCCAGCGCGATCCGACTGCTCGAGACCCACCTGCGCACACAATACCAATACACGCTTGATGCCCAGCCAGTTCCCCGTGGAGAAGACGCGACCCGTTGGTTCCTCTTCGAGCGACGCATGGGGCATTGTGAGTACTACGCATCGGCCCTCACGCTGATGGCCCGATCCGTCGGCATCCCCGCGCGGGTCGTGACGGGCTATATCGCGTCGGATTTCAACCCGGTGACGGGCCAGTATGTCGTTCGGGAGAGCAACGCGCACGCCTGGGTGGAGGCCGAGGTGGCTCCGGGATACTGGCGCACATTCGATGGAACGCCCCCGAGTGATTTTCACGATATCCATGTCCCGGACCCCGGGCTGATGCGCTCGATCAGTCGAATGTACGAGTCGATCGAGTACCTCTGGATCCGGGGTGTCGTCGGGTATGACTCTGATACCAGAGAACGCATCATGGGCAACGGCATCGGGGATTTGGGGATTTCCCGACTGGCGGATAACCTGCTCGACCGTCTCGCCGCCGGGCGTGCGAAGCTGATCTCGCGCGCCACGATCGTGGCGATGATTGTCTTCGTCGTGACCCTCTTCCTTGGGATCGTGGTGATGCGCTATCAGCGTGTGTTTGTCTTGCTCAAACAACTGTGGCACCGCCTGATCGCCCGGCTCAGCGCGTCACTCCGCATCGGACCGCTCAGCGATCAGGAATCGCAACGGGTCGAGCGGGAGATACAGCTGGCACTCACCAAGGTGGGCGCACCCCGCCCAATGTGGCAGCCACTCAAAACGCACCTGCGTGAGAGCAGCCAGCAGCTCAGCGAGCTGCCCGATCTGCAAGAGGCCCTGAGGCGAGCGTCCGAATGGCTTTATCAGCGCCGGTTCTCTGGGGCATCCGACCCAGACGATGCCCAGATGCGGGGGGTGATCGAGGCGATTCGACGGTCCGAGAAATCGCCAGTCACGCGAAGCCGTCACAAGTCGCAGTCAAACTCGATGACGAAATGAACTGGGAGAATGGTCGGTCCGATCAGGAGTTAGGGGAGCTCACTCTTAGAGAAAGGATCGATCGTGCCTGCGAATCGTTCAAGAACCGACCGGTGGCGAGACAGCCTACACAACATCTACGAGCGCGGCGGCGGGCTCGAGTTTGCGATCAAGCACGACAGCCAGGACGGGATCAAGGACCTCGTGTGGCGCGTCCGCATCCTCGGGCTCAGCGACGACGAGATCCTGATCGAACAGCCCGGGGCCATGGGCCAGTCCTTCAGAATCGATGAGGGCATCGGGCTCGTCGGCATCATGTCGGTCGGCCAGAACCGATGGATGTTCGATACCCAGGTCGTGGGCAAAACAATCAACGAAACCCGCAGCGGGGCCTTCCCCGCGTTACGCATCGCCATGCCCGACAAGGTGACACGCTGCATGCGCCGCAACACCGACCGGACCCCGGTGACCAACCTGCAGCTTCCACGCGTCGAATGCTGGAAGCTCTTGGACCCGTTCAGCGCGGTCCCGGTCGAGGTCGCCAACAGGGTGCAGATCGAGCAGCTCATCCGTGAGGGTGGCACGGCATCGGGCTGCGACGATCAGATGGCACTGCCAAGCGTCGGACCGAAGTTCGAGGCCGAACTGGCCAACCTCGGCGGCGGCGGTGTCGGTCTCGTCGTCCCGCGCGAACACCGGGCGGGCATCGACTCAAGCAAGGTCTTCTGGCTCCGCATGGATCTCCGCCCAACCATCCCCGCCCCGATCGTGCTGACGGCCAAGTGTGTTCATTCGCACATCGACTCGCAGCAGAATACCTACGCGGGCATGGCCTTCGAGTTTGGCGTCAACAACCAGCACAAGGACTTCGTCCTCAAGCAGATGGCACGCTACATCGGCTCGCTCCAGCCGAGACGCAAGGCCGCCTGACCGGTGGCACCACAACACGACGAAAAAAGCCCGCTCATAGAGCGGGCATTCTTTTCATCAGTTCAGATTCCAATTACCGGTTCATATCACCAGGTCTTGCCCGAGGTGTACATGACCGGGTTGGAAACGACGACGACCGAGGCATCGCCGTCCTGTGATTCAAGGTAGATCGAGTTGGTGCCGTTGTTCCAGATCCCGGTCCAGTGTCCCTTGCTGGGCATCGAGTTATCGATGATCCCGTAGCGGGAGCTGAATGAGGTCTTGCCCCGCGGTGCGACCAGCTCGACGGTTCCCGCAGACTCAGGACCGGTCACGAGCGTGACATGCCCGCCATTGGAGGCCGCGTAGATCTCTTCGAGTTGTTCCTTGTCGGTCCGGATCTCGATCGGTCCGCCGGCCACGACGCTGTCGCCCGATTCAACATGGATCGCACCCTCGACACCCACGATGATGACCTTGCCGCCCGCGTTGCGGACCACGATGCCGTCACACTGCGGGATATTGACTGTCAGGTCGATCGGTGGGCGGTAGCCCTCGACTGAGAGATTGGTCGGGGAAACGGTCAGGGTCGAGAGTTCCCCGTTGTGGGTGTGGGCGGCGGTGAAGTACTCGCCGACCGGGTCAAACTCGAAGCCCTGGCGAGCCGCACGCCAGCGCAGGCGGGTCTCTTGCTGGACCTTGAAGGTGATGTGGGCCTGCTCATGAGCGGGCTTGGCATAGACCTTGACCTTGCCATAGGGGTTGTCGATGACCACCGCGTTGAGGCGTCCGATGATGACCGGGTCGCCGTCGATCGGGACGGTGTGTGCGATCTCGTTGGCGGCCATTCGGGCCCTCAACCCCCCCATTCGGGTGCAGCCGGGCAGAAGCCCAGCCGTCAGAATAACGAGGGTGGCGAGCATGATCATGAGTCTGGTCTGAGCCATGTTGTCTATTCCTCTGCTGAACCGTCTCGGCTGAAATCGGAGCCCGTTCAGGCTCCCAGTTGATCTTTGGTACGAATTGGACGGGCCGGTGTTCTCGTATCGTGGGGTGACAGATGCTAAGATAGTGCTTCGTCGAGCCCTCGGGGGGCCGGGAGCTCGGAAACAATACGCATTTCCACCCGTCAAGCGAGCTTTGCTCGCCCCAAACGCGGGTGTCTATCGGTTTTATCGGTTCATGAGCAGGTCCGCTTGCATTCCTTTCTATCTAGATTTGTCCAGTTCTGCTGAGCAAGTGGGGACAACCTGTCGCATCTGAGCCGTGTGATCAAACCGAATTAGACCCGTCGTGCGAGATCGCGAGCCGATCCCACGGGTGCATTTTATGGACACGCCCGCGCATCCCATGCCGCGGCTGGTCCTAGGGGTTCGTCTTTGATTCATGATACTTTGACACAAGCGTCTGTCATGCCAGCGCTTACGCAAGGTGGGGCTGCGGGCAACTCGCATGTCACGCTCACCGTACTTATCGGTTTCATCGCGCTCATCGCCGGGCTTGGGCTTGGGTATGTTCTGGCGGGCTTCATCGGGAGCAAAAAACTCGAGGGACTCAAAGCCGAGGCCGAGGTGATCGCCAGCCGGGCCAAAGAAGACGCCAAGAACGCGGCTGACAAGATCCTGATCGAAGCAGATCGCAACGCCCTGGCCCGAAAAGAAGCCGTCGACAAGGAACTCGAGGCGGCCCGCAACGAGCAACGCGAGTTCGAGCGCCGTCTTGCCAAACGGGAAGACATTCTCGACCGCAAAGAAGAAACACTGTCCCACAAGGAAAGCAACCTCAGCGAGCAAAGCGAGCGGGTCGAGGCCGAGCGTGAGCGTCTGCGGGCTCGGGAAGCCGAACTGACAGACCTGAAGGACAAGCAGCAACGCGAGCTCGAACGCGTCGCCCAGCTCGACCGCACCCAGGCCAAGGAGCAGTTGCTGGAACGCGTCGCGGAGCAGACCCGCTCGGAGATGGGGCGCGTGACCCGTGAGATCATCGAGGAAGCCGAGGAGGGGGCAAAGGACGAGGCCAAGGAAATCCTGATCAACGCGATCCAGCGATACGCCAATGAGCACTCCTCCGAGACCACCGTCCGCACCGTCGCGATCCCCTCAGACGACATGAAGGGCCGCATCATCGGGCGTGAGGGACGCAACATCCGCGCCATCGAGAAGGCGACCGGGGCCGACATCATCGTCGACGATACCCCTGGGGTCATCGTGGTCTCATGCTTCGATAAGGTTCGCCAGGCCATCGCGGTCGAATCGCTCGAGCGCCTCATCGCCGACGGGCGCATGCACCCAACCCGCATCGAGGAGGTCGTCGAGAAGGTCACCGGCGAGGTTGGCGAGAAGATCATCAAGGCGGGCAAGGACGCGGCCGTCGAACTCGGGCTCAAGGGGCTCCACCCCAAGATCATCGAGGCGATGGGGCGCCTGACCTACCGAACCAGCTACGGGCAGAATGTCCTCAAGCACTCCATGGAGGTCGCGTACCTCTGTCAGATCATCGCCGACCAGCTCGGGCTCGACGGCAAGCTCGCCAAACGCTGCGGGTTCCTCCACGACATCGGCAAGGCGATGGACCACGAGATGGAGGGCGGGCACCCCAAAATCGGGATGGACTTCGCCCGACAGTACGGCGAAAAAGAAGAAGCCGTCCTCAACGCCATCGGTGCCCACCACGCCGACATGCCCTCGACGACCTGGTACACCCCGATCGTCATGGCCGCCGACGCGGTCAGCGCTGCCCGCCCTGGTGCCCGACGCGAATCGATGGAACGCTACATCCAGCGCCTCAACGACCTGCAGGACATCGCCCTGGCGATCCCGGGCGTGAGCGAGGCCTACGCGGTCCAAGCGGGGCGTGAGGTGCGGGTCATGATCGATGCCGACCGGATCAGCGACGACGAGTCGTACCTCATCGCCCACGAGATCGCCAAGCGGGTGTCCAACGAGATGACCTTCCCGGGCGAGATCCGGGTCACCGTCCTCCGCGAGACCCGAGCGATCGAGATCGCCCGCTAACGCAGCAACAAGGCAATCAGTGCAATCGGAAGCAGACGCGCATCGATCAGATCGCGTCTGTTTTTTATGAACAGTGTTGGGTAGCCGCTCATCCAGATTGCTGCGGCACAGAACACGAGCAAGCGGTCGGGTTTGCTGTTGGCCAACAGCATCAGTCCGCCCAGCGCCAGCATCGCTTGTGCGACGAGCCAGGCCCGTTTGTTGCCCAGCAGGACCGGGAGCGAGCGTGTGCCGTACATCGCGTCGCTGTCGTGATCATCGAGATCGCACAGGATCGCGTCACCCGAGACGATGAACCAGAGCCCGGCGATGCTCAGCAGCACGACCGCTCTGGGATGCTCGATGAGGTTGTGGTCATTGCTCCAGAGCACGGCCACGACCAGGGCAATGTGGGCGCTGCTGATAAAGAACGACTTGAGCGCGGGCAGGTCCTTGAAGCGGGGCTTGCCGGGGCAGGCCGCCCGCCCGGCATAGAGCTGCACGCCCAGCAGGGCACCGAGTGGGATCAGCGCCAGAAGCGGCGAGATCAGGAAGCCGGACACCATCGCCAAGAGAAGCTCCAGCATCAGGAGGATCCGGATCGTCTTCGAATGCTCGGCAAACAGCAGGGCCCGGTCCGGCAGCGCGATCGCGTCGGCGGGGTCCTGGCGATCGTCGCTGAGCTTCACCCGGTCGAGCAGGTAGCAGGCGTGGGCCACCAGCAACAGGTAGAGCACCGTCTGCCAGTCGGGGGCGGGCAGTTGCAGCGAGATCACGCCCAGCAGGTAGACACCCAGCGTGTAGCACGCGGGCCAGAGGGCCAGGTGGCTCAGGCGAGCCAGCAGCGGGATGGGCTGGGTGGTCTCGCTCACGGGCGGTTGGACCAGGCCCAGTTGAGTGACTTGTCGAGCACGATGATCTCATGCTCTCCAAGGAGCTGTTGAGCCAGCCGCTGCATCGCCAAGCGCTGGGCATCGCGTCGGACCCGCTCGGTCAGCTCACGCCGCTGCGGTACGCTGGGCGTGACGGCGGGGGTGATCCGCTCGAGATAGACCAGCGCATAGCCCGCTTCGGTGCTGATCACACGCGAGTATTCGCCCGGGGCCAGTGCACGCATCGCGTCAAGCACCGATTGTGGGTAGCCGGGGCTGGTGGCACTGAGCCCGGGGATGAGCCCGCCGCGTTCAGCAGACGGGTGCAGCGATTGGTCCACACAGGCGTCGGCGAAGATCCAGCGTCTGGCCTGTGCATCGCTTTGGGCGAGCCGGGCCCGCAACCCACTCGCCGGCTCGGGCTGCTCACTGACAAACAGACGCACGCGGTACCGCTGCCCGAATGCCTGCTGCATCGCGCGTTCGATTGTGGTTGCGTCGGGCATGCCACTCGGGCCGACGAGTGCCCGCAGCATCGCGTTGCGCCGGAGCAGTCGCTCGAATCGGTCCGGCCCAAGCCCGCGCCGAATACGCAGCGTCTCGATGACTCTTGGTGAGTTGGCCTGCTCGTCGATGCCCGTGAGCGTCTGGGCGAGCAGCACGCGTTCGCGTTCGATCAGATCGGCGTCGATCACGATCCCCTCACGCTCGCACCGCTGGGCCAGTGCCAGGTCGAGCACCTGCTCGGTCAACGCCTCGTCGCCTGCCAACTCGCTCATGGCATCGACCAGTGGGTCGATCGTGATGGCCCGCCCATCGATGATGGCGACGGGATCGGGGCGGGGGGGCTGCGAAACGGTCGTTTCGCGGGCCGGCTGGGCGGCGCAGCTGGCGAGTATCAGGTAGGGTGTGAGCAGGATCGGAATGGTGATGAGGGTGCGGAGCATGGTGCATTCGAGCCGATGCAAGCCAACGGGTCAACCAGAACCCCGAAAGATGCGTATCAGACTGAGATGACGATGCCCCCAGCCGAACAAACCCAACAGGACGATGTGCGAGCCCAGGTCATGGCCCAGGCCCAAGCCATCGCCGGCGAGCCACCCACGCCCCAGCTCCGATCGATCGTGTGCCCCTATTGCGGGTCGGTGACGCCCGATTCCGGGCGATGCGGGCATTGCGGCGGGCGATTCGACCCGCTGAGCCGACAGGCGACCCAGAACCAGATGGGACCATGGGAGATTCGGGACCAGCGCGTGCCCTTTCGCCCCGGTTGCAGCTACGCGACGCTCACTCGATTGATCGAGCAGGGCGTGCTCACGGGCGACGCGGTCCTGCGTGGCCCCAGCACCCGTCAGTTCTGGATGCTCGCCAAGCACACGCCCGGGGTGGCGCACAAGCTGGGCGTTTGCCACAACTGCCAGGCCCAGGTCAAACCCGACGCGTTCTCATGCCCCAGCTGCGAGGCCTCGTTTGAGGTCGAACGCGATCGCCAGCACCTTGGGCTCGGTCCAGCCCGACCGCTGCCCGGGCAGGGGCTTCCCGAGGTCCTTGCATTGCACGCCGAGCCGGCGAGTGTGAAGCACGACCAGCACATCGCATCGACGGCCATCGCCAGCCCCGAGCCCATGCACAGCGGGAACGGGTCCGCGTCAGCCAAGAGCGGGGCGATGGATGATGACTCCCGGCGCATGCTCGATGATGCCAATCGCCTCGTGCGTCAATGGCGGAACCGAGCAAACAACGACCGCCAGCACGCCTGGGCGGTGATGATCATCGCCTCGTGCATCGCGATCGCGGCGCTGGCGTACGCCTATTGGGCGAGCGGGGCAGAAAACAGCCCGGAAACTGCATCGACACCCGCCGTCGCGAGCGAATAGTCTGGTATATTCAGTGTTGTTCTTCTGTCGAACGGCATCTTTTTACCATGACCAAGCACCTCAACAACACGCGGGGACGACGCTGGCGCGATGGGTTCACCCTCATCGAACTGCTGGTGGTCATCGCGATCATTGCGCTGCTGATCGGGATCCTGCTGCCCGCGCTGGGCGGGGCGATGAGTTCGGCCCGCACGCTCAAGTGCCAGGTGAACATGCGTTCGATGGGCGCTGCCGCGATGAACTACGGCGGCGATTACCGGGACACCATCCCGGCATACAGCTGGAAGCCAGGGAACTACGAGACACAGTACAACGATCTGCGTGACCCGGGTACGGACGAACGCCGGTCGGTTCAGTTTCAAGCAGTCAGCATCATTCGCGATTACTCTGGAAACCCTTACATACCGAGAGATAGCGGAAGCCGGAACTGGTATGCAAATCTCTGGTTCTCGCACATGGTCTTTTTCGACTACCTCTCGGGGAATCTGGAAGAACCGGTGGCCGCGTGCCCTGAAGATGAGGAGCAGGTCGAGCGTGCGGAGACACCAATCAGCGGGTATGCGACGAACCAGTTGTATCGCAAGTTTGAGAGCTCGTATGAGACGAGTGTTGTGACTTACTCGGTTGACCAGGCCGTGGGTTCGTTGCAGCCGCTCGATCAGCATAACAACCCGTACCTGCAGTTTGATCGGAACCCGCTGTTTCTCAAGAGCAGGAAGTTCACCGAGGTGCGTTTCACCTCGGGCAAGGCGTACATGTTCGATACCTACGATCGTCATTATGCCGAGCTGGCCGACACGATCTACAACGAGCCCAACGCCCGTCAGCCGATCCTGTTCTTTGACGGCTCGGTCAGCGTTCGAGACGCGGACGAATCGAATCCGGGGTTCCGTCCGCGTGATCCAACGAATGCTGAGCCATCATTGGTCAAGCCTTCTTCATCGAGTGAGGGTTACCCCGGTTACTACCGCTGGACCCGGGGCGGCCTGCGTGGCATCGACTTCGGTGGCAGCGAGATCAGCACCGGTCAGCCCCGCCCCTGATTGGATCTCATGAATGGTGCGTCAATGAACCCGCTTTCGTGGGGTTTCTGGTGTTCTGCGCCGTGTCTCGGTTTGGGTTTCGCGGCTTGGGGGATAGGATTCGGTATTGAATCGAAGATTGACCCTCCCAACGCAGGAGTTCACCCATGAGTGCTGATCAAATCCTCAATGTTCTGGTCGCCGACAAGTTCGATCCCGAGTGCATCTCCGGGCTGGAAGCGCTTGGCTGCAAGGTGCATGTCGATGCCGATCTCGGGCCCGACACGCTGGTCGCGGCGATCAAGGCGACCGAGGCCCATGTCCTGTGTGTCCGTTCGACCAAGGTGCCCGCCGAGGTCATCAACGGGGTCGATTCGCTCAAGCTGATCATCCGGGGCGGGGCGGGGTACGACAACATCGATACCGCAGCCGCGGGTGCCAAGGGCGTGCCTGTGTGCAACTGCCCGGGCATGAACGCGGTGGCGGTGGCCGAGCTGGCGTTCGGGCACATCCTGAACCTGGACCGGCGGATCGCCCAGCAGACCACCGAACTGTCGGGTGGACACTGGAACAAGAAGGAGTTCTCCAAGGCCAAGGGGCTCAAGGGACGCAAACTGCTCGTCGTGGGCATGGGCTCGATCGGCACCGAGGTGTGCAAGCGGGCCCAGGCCTTCGGGATGAAGGTCTCGGCCCAGTCGCGTTCGCTGCGTGCGGACACCGCACGGGCACTGGGCATCAAGCTCATCCCTTACACCCGCGAGGCCCTCAGCGCCGAGCTGGGCGAAGCGGACATCGTGTCGGTGCATGTCGCCGCGACCCCCGACACCAAGGAACTCTGCGGCCCGGGCTTCTTCGCGGCGATGAAGGACGGGGCCTACTTCGTCAACACCTCGCGTGGTGAGATTGTCGACGAGAAGGAACTGATCAAGGCGATCAAGACCAAGGGCATCCGCGCCGGGCTCGATGTCTATCAGGACCAGCCCAGCAGCAAGGACACCGACTGGCAGCCCGAGATCGCGACGATCCCCGGTGTGTCGCTGACGCATCATGTCGGTGCCTCGACCGAGCAGGCCCAGCTGGCGGTGGGCGAGGAGACCGTTCGCATCGTGGGCCAGTTCATGGAATCGGGCGAGGCCTTGCACATCGTCAACGCCAAGGATCTCAACGGCTCGGTCCCTCAGACCGCCTAAGGCCCACGCGCCAGTGAGCATGCGCGAGTAAGATTGATTGATTGTCACATACCACCCCATGCAGGGGATGAGGAGCACAGCATGAGTGAACGCGTGTACAACTTCTCCGCCGGGCCGGCGTGCCTGCCCGAGTCGGTGATCAAGCAAGCCCAGAAGGACCTGTGGAACCACATGGACTCGGGCATCGGGATCCTGGAGCACTCGCACCGGAACAAGTATTTCGACAAGGTCACCGAACAGACCGAGGCGAGCTGCCGCGAGGTTGGCAACATCCCCGATGACATGGCGATCTTCTGGATGCAGGGCGGGGCGACCAGCCAGTGCTACATGGTGCCTGCCAACTTCCTGCCTAGCGATCGCACGGCGGACTACTTCCAGACCGGCAAGTGGGCCAACGACTCGATCAACGAGGTGCATCACTACGGCACGGTGCATATCTGCGGCTCGTCGAAAGACAAGAACTACAGCTACATCCCCAAGGGCGACCAGGTCCAGTACTCGGACAACCCGGTGTATGTGCAGTTCACCAGCAACAACACCATCATGGGCACCGAGTTCAAAGATGAGCCCGCAACACCGGGTGATGCGTTCCTGGTCGCGGACATGAGCAGCAACATCTACTCGCGTCCGATGGACTTTTCAAAGTTCGGGCTCGTGTACGCCGGTGCCCAGAAGAATCTGGGCCCATCGGGCACGACACTGCTCATCGCCAAGAAGAGCATCATCGAGAACCCGGTGCGCGAGCTGCCGAAGATGATGCAGTTCGATCTCATGGCGAAGAAAGAAGGGCGGTACAACACGCCCAACACCTTCGGCGTGTACCTCATGGGTCAGGTCTTCGATTGGATCAAGGCCCAGGGCGGGCTGACGGCGATGGCCGAGTACAACCGTGAGAAGGCGGCGCTGATCTACGACTTCATCGACAGCCAGGACTTCTTCACGCCTCACGCGGCCAAGGAAGACCGTTCGGACATGAACATCACCTTCAAGTGCCCCAACGAGGAGCTTGATGCATTGTTCATCCAGCAGGCGGAAGCCAAGGGGTTGACCACGCTCGCGGGTCATCGCTCGATCGGTGGCATGCGTGCATCGATCTACAACGCGTTCCCGCGTGAGGGTTGCGTGGCGCTGGTCGAGTTCATGAAGGCGTTCGCCCACGAGCACGCGGGCGCGACCGCCTGACCGATCTCAAAGCTCAAACACTCAACCGGCCGTCTGGCCGGTTTTTTTTGTGGATCGTGACGGTGGGGGCCTGCAGGCGTGCATCGCAGGCCTCGTACACCTCGTCGATGGTGATGCGTTCCATCATCTCGACGCTTTCGGGCTTCTTGAAGTCGAAGTCATCATCGGGCTGGGCGTGGCGGATCACATCGGCGTCGCGCTTGTAGGGGCCGACGAGCGACGGTTCGGTCGGGCCCAGCAGGGCGACCATCGGTCGGTTGAACCCAACGCCCATGTGCAGGGCCGCCGAATCGTTGGCGACGACGAGCTTGGCTCTGGAGATGATGGCCATCAGCTGGGCGATGCTCGTCGAGCCCACCCGGTCGGTGATCTTTGGGTGGTCCTCGGCCATCTCCAGCAGCGGGGCGCACTGGAGGCGTTCGCCAGGGCCGCCCACGATGATGACGCGGTCGAGCGATTGGTGCTGGGCGAGTCGTTGGGCCAGCTCGGTGAACCGCTCGATGGGCCAGCACTTGCCCGCCCAGCGTGAAGTGGGGGCCACGACCGCGTAGCGATCGGGGTATTCCATGATGACCTGAGAGAGCTCGTCCTGTCCGGCGTAGAGGCGCATGTCCGGCGGGTCGATCGGGGCCCCGATTGAGTCAGCGAGCTTGAGCATGCGATCGACGGTGTGCAGCTCGCGTGGTGCCTCAACCCGATCGGTCAGGAAGAGCCAGGCCAGCTCCTGGGCATCCCGGTAGCCCGCCCGGATCGGTGCGCGGGTTGACCAGGCGAAGAAGCCGGAGCGGGCCAAGCCCTGGGCGTCGATGACGAGGTCGTACTTGGATTTCTTGAGTGCCTTGAGCCATTTGAGCACCGGGCCGAAGCGGAACTTCTTGCACTGGGTGCCGAAGGTCTTGCGATCAAAGGGGATGGCCCGGTTGAGCGCCGGGTGGTGCTCGATGGCCTGGGTGAAGGAGTTCTGCACGAGCCAATCGATCTGAGCGTTCGGGTAGCGTTTGCGGATCGCTGCGAGCACGCAGACGCTTCTGCAGACATCGCCAAGGGCGCTGGGTCGGATCAGCAGGATGCGTTGGGGATCACTCACACCCGATTGTTGGGTGCGGAGTGTGCGATGTCGGCTCAGGCGGGGTAGATCGCCGAGGTTTTTTCAGTCTCCCAAGCGGTGAGACTGACCAGGTGGGCGCTGTGCCCGATCTGTTCGATCGCGGGGGCCAGCTGCTCGTAGCAGACGCGGGCGATGTTCTCGACCGAAGGGATCAGCCCGCCCTTGCTCTG
Organism: Phycisphaerales bacterium UBA3190; assembly: GCA_002364005.1. Lineage (GTDB taxonomy): Bacteria > Planctomycetota > Phycisphaerae > Phycisphaerales > UBA1924 > UBA1924. Next base: position 89,025 of record DEXG01000017.1, on the reverse strand, counting down.
GTTGAACCAATCGCAATCGGTGTTGAGGAACTTGTGGTCGAGCTGGTCGAGCAGCACGCGATTGACCGCGTCCTGGATCGCCAACTGGGCGTTGACTTGTTTGAGCCCATCGCAGTCGATTTGGACGCATGGTTCGATGCGGTAGTTGTGCCCGTGCCCGCTGGGGTTGTTGCACTTGCCGAAGAACCGGGCGTTTTCCTCATCGCTCAGTTCCGGTGCGTGGAGTCGGTGGGCGGCGGCGAACTCGAAGCGCTGCCGGATCTGCACGGCGTTCTGGTTGTGGCTTGCTGCGTTCATCTCAATGCAATAGTACGGCGAGAGCGTCCAACGCAGCAGGGCCATCTCGTGCTTGACGCTCGATTGGGCACTCGACCAGAGCTGGGGGAGCATGGTCCCGGGCTCGACGGTGGGGTCGAGCTGGCATTGCTTGGCGATGATCTGGTAGAGCGGACCCCGCACGATCGCGTCGAGGTCCTGGATCCCGATCAGGTAGCCGGTGACGGGGTCGGGGATGCCACGCACGCCCAGAGTGATCTCGTAGTGACGCGCCAGCCCGCTTGGGGACGGTTTGGCGGCGAAGCTGTTCTCGCCCTGCATCGAGCCATCGGGATTGATCGAAATCCTCGTGGTACGGCTCAGTTCGATGGGCAGGGGGATCTGGGGCATGGTGTATACTCAAGTGTACGCCCGCATCACAAGAACAAGGGATTGATCATGAACCGCATCTGTTTCCTCAAAAACTGCGCCGCTGTGGCGATGCTCCTGCTGTTCGTCCCGGCCTGGGCGTCCAATACCAACACGAACACGGGCGACCCGGTCGCGACGACCGAGCCCGGCAAGGAGAAGAAGCCCGTGTCCAAGTATGTGCTCGATTACCAGATGGATTCGATCGATGGCGATCCCGTGAAGCTCGAATCGTTCAAGGGCAAGGTCATCCTCATGGTGAATACCGCGAGCAAGTGCGGGCTGACTCCGCAGTACGAGGGACTGGAGAAGCTCTATCTCGCCCACAAGGACGAGGGGTTCGTGATCATCGGGTTCCCCGCGAACAACTTCATGGGGCAGGAGCCGGGCACGAACAAGGAGATTCTGGAGTTCTGCACGGGGACATACGATGTGACATTCCCGATGATGGCCAAGATCAGCGTCAAGGGCAAAGACGCCCACCCGCTCTATCAGCAGCTCGCCGCTCAGCCCGAACCGGTGGGGGGGGAGCCGACTTGGAACTTTGACAAGTTTCTTGTGAACCGCGAGGGCGAAGTCGTCGCACGATTCGGCCCACGCACTGTGCCCGATAATAAAGAGCTGGTCGAGGCGATCGAGGGCCTGATCGACTCAGATTCATAAAACCTTGTCAGATCGCCACCTTGCGGGGGTGGTTTGTAAGTCTTTTTCAGCAAGCGGATTAGCGTTTACTGCGTCGCGTTGGCGAGGTCTTAACACAACCTTCGCTTTCTCAAGCGTGATTTGTTAAGGCGAAGGTGAATGATGTTTCCTGAAGACAAGAATGTCTTGTCGGCAAAGTGCCGTATTACTCAGGAGAATCACACATGCGAGCAAAGAAACTGTTGAGCGCTGTTGCGGCTTTGGCCGTCATCCCCATGGTCGCCATGGGTGCCACCAAGGACGAACTTCCCGTCTACAAGGCCACCAGCGGTGTATCGGGAACGATCACCAGCATCGGCTCTGACACCATGAACAACCTCATGACCCTCTGGGGCGAGGAGTACACCAAGTTCTACCCATCGGCCAAGATCTCGGTCGAGGGTAAGGGCTCGTCGACCGCGCCACCCGCGCTGATCGAGGGTCAGTCGAACTTCGGCCCCATGAGCCGTGCCATGAAGTCTTCGGAAGTCGACAAGTTCGAAGCGCAGTTCGGCTACAAGCCCACCGCGCTGCGTACCGGCATCGATGCCCTTGCCGTGTATGTCCACAAGGACTGCCCGCTGGAAGAAATCAGCATCGAAGATATCACCAACGCATTCTCGGTTGCTGGTCCTGAGATGACCTGGGGCGACCTGGGCGTCACCGACCCCGCATACCGCACCCGCAAGGTCAACCTCTATGGGCGTAACTCGGCCTCGGGTACCTACGGCTACTTCAAGAAGGTCGGCCTGCAGGGCAACGACTACAAGGCAAGCGTCCGCGAGCAGCCCGGTTCATCGGCCGTGGTTCAGGGTGTGACCACCGACCGTTTCGGTATGGGTTACTCGGGCCTCGGTTACAAGACCGCGGGCGTCAAGGCCCTCAAGGTTTCGGTTGATGGTGGCGATGCGTACCCCGCAGACGCCGAGCACGCCCTTTCGGGTGAGTACCCCATCGCTCGCTTCCTGTATCTCTATGTCAATGTGGACCCGCAGTCGGGCGTGCAGGACGCACTGCGTCGTGAGTTCATCCGACTCATCTTCTCCAAGCAGGGCCAGGAAGTTGTCGCCAAAGATGGCTACTTCCCTGTCCCCGTTGCAGTTGCGCGTGAAGATCTCGAGAACTGCCGCATCGAACCCGGCTTTTAATCGAGATGCCCCGGCTCAGCCGGATGGCATGTGAATAATGATGGGAGCGGGTGAAGACTCGCTCCCTTCTTTCTCCAAACCGAGCGAGCATGAAGAATACCAAATCGACATCCCGTAGTGCCGCATCAAGACGACTACACGCGATGGATACGGCCGCGGAGATGGTCGTCACCACCGGTGGGTTCTTGGTGCTGACCGCGGTTCTTGGAATTTGTTTTTACCTGCTCTGGGTCGTGCTCCCGCTCTTCGAGCGTGGCACGGTCGGGGACTCCGAAGTCGCGCAGGCGAGCGTGCTGGCCGACCCGTCGTGGCTGATGGTTGATCCGTACCAGCACAGCGCCGCGCTGGTCGACTCCACCCTGCACGCGCAGGTCATCATGCTGCATGACGGTGCATCCTCGGGTCATTTCGTGATCGCTGAGGATCTCGGCCAGCCCATCTCCAGCAGCTTCGCCCGCGATGGCGAGTTCGTCGCGGTTGGGTATGACGACGGGCGTGTTCGCCTGGGTTCGATGAGTTTTCGCAACACGCTCCGCACCCCGCCCGAGGGGAGCGTTCTGGGCGATGTGATCCCGGAGGAGAACGGGTACCTCGAGGTGCTCGAGGGCGATCGGGGGCGTCTGGTGGCGCTCGGTGGTGAGCTCGGCGACCCGATCGAGCTGTCCGAGGGCACTGGGGGGGCGATCCGGGTTGATTACCGGCGTGACCCCACAGGCAAGAAAATCCTCGCGGTGCTAAGAGAGGACGGCACCGTGTTGGTCAATACCGTCCGGACCATTCGCCCACTCGGTGGCGGGGCGGTCCGGACGAAGCTGAGCACGAAGACCTTCATGCTCGACCAGAGCGCTTCGCGCGGCACGCCGGACTGGATGTTCATCACCGCTGACAGCGACAATGTGCTGTTCGTCTGGGCTGACGGCCATGTCGATCGGTACGGGCGCTTGGCGAACAAGGAGTTCTCGCTCTGCGAGTCGCAGTCGCTGTGCGAGAGCCCCGTGACGATCAGCGCTACCAACATGCTGCTGGGAAGCCAGTCGCTGCTGGTGGGACGCACCGACGGCAGCATGACGGTGCACCATGTCGCTGACGATGTGCGTCAGACCTACGAAGACGACCGGATCATGATGCAGGCCCATCTGATCAAGGGCGAGTCGAGCCCCATCGTGGCGATGACACCCAGCACACGCGACCGCACCGTCGCGATCCTGCACGAGAACGGTGTCGCCGAACTGCGTCACATGACCAGTGAGAAGCTGGTGGCGCGACTGGAAGTCGCGGTCGAAAAACCCGCGGCGATTACCATCTCCCCCAAGAACGACGGCCTGATGATGCTCGGTGCCAGCGGGTCGTATGAGCTGCACGAGATTGAGCCGGGCTACCCCGAGTTCAGCGTCAAGGCCCTCTTCGGCAAGGTGCACTACGAGGGCGGCGAAGCGCCCGAGTATGTCTACCAATCCTCGTCGGGTGATGATGCCTCGGAGATCAAGCTGAGCCTGATGCCGCTGGTCTTCGGCACACTCAAAGCGACCGTCTTTGCGATGATCTTCGCGATCCCGATCGGCGTGCTAGCCGCGATTTATTCGAGCGAGTTCGTATCCAAGCGCGTGCGCCGCAAGGTGAAGCCGACGGTTGAGCTGATGGCCTCGCTGCCATCGGTGGTGCTGGGCTTCATCGCGGCGATGGTGGTCGCCCCGTATATGGCCAAGCACCTCGATACCTTTGTGATGGGGCTGGTCGTGATCCCGTTTGCGATCCTGCTCGGTGCCCATATCTGGCAGATGATCCCGCTCTCGATCCGATTGCGTACCCGCACGGGGCAGCACATGATGCTGGTGGCCGGGGTGGCGGTGATCGGTGTGCTGGTCAGCACGCAGATTGGCCCCGCGCTGGTCAAGGGCTGGTTCAAGCCCGATCAGTTCGACGCGGCCCTGATGGCCGGGGCTGTCGAGCCGGTGCCTGAGGCGGAACTCCCGGGGTGGTCGGATGATGCCGCGTACAACACACGCACGCAGCGGCGTTTGCGGAACGAGCAGATGGTGTTTATCGACGGGACGATCTATCGCCCCAGCGACGACGAGCCGCACACCGAGGCCTTGGAGCAGCTCGGCCTGGTGCAGGGTGACCTGCGTCGCTGGCTCAACGACGAGTACGGGCAGGCGAAGTCGGGCTGGATTGTGGCCTTCTTCCCGGTTGGCTGTATCTTGGCGTGGGTCGGTCAGGCGTTCTTCGTTCGACGAAAGATCGATCTCTGGATCGCTCAGAAGGAAGCCCACTTTGCCAGCGTGATTGTGCTCGCCAAGTTTGTGGTGCTTTCGTGCCTCGGATTACTGCTCGCCTACATCGCCGCGACGGTGGCTCAGGCGTTGGGCTTCGATCCGCGTGATTCGGTGTTCGGCTCGTTCAGCCCGCGAAACACGCTGGTCGTCGCGATCATCATGGGCTTCGCGGTGATCCCGATCATCTTCACGATCTCAGAAGACGCGTTGCAGGCGGTCCCGATGACGCTGCGGACCGCTTCGCTCGGTTCGGGCGCGACGCCCTGGCAGACCGCCACACGCGTCGTCCTCCCGGTGGCCGCTTCGGGGATTTTCTCGGCTTGCATGATCGGCTTCGGTCGTGCGGTCGGTGAGACCATGATCGTGCTGATGGCGACGGGGAACACCCCCGAAATGGAATGGAACATCTTCTCGGGCTTCAGAACACTCGCGGCGAACATCGCCGTCGAACTGCCCGAGGCACCCAAAGATGAGACGCACTACCGCGTGCTGTTCTTGTGCGGGCTGGTGCTGTTTGTGATGACCTTTGTGATCAACACGCTGGCCGAAGTGGTGCGGCGTGTTGTACGAGCGAGGAACGCGGGTCTATGACGCAATCAACGCTTGAACCCCCTCAGTCGGCTCCGGCGCCTGAGCCCCAGTCCCAGGTGCCAGTCGTGCAGCAGCATAAGCGCCGCCGCACCTTGCCCAGCGCCATCGGCGAACCCATGGTCTGGCTCACGGGCGGGGCGCTGACGGTCTGTCTGGCCATGATCGCGATGCTGTTCACCATGGTGATCATCAATGGCAGCAAGACCTTCTGGCCAAGCCCGATCGATCGCCTCGAGCTTGAGTCGGGCGAGGTTGTGCTCGGGATCGCGACCGCTCACGAAGAAGCAACGCGTGAGACCGAGGCACGCACCCTGTATCGCACGGGCAACCGGGACATTGGTCAGGCATCGTTCCGATGGATCAACGACAGTGCGGTTGCCGATCGGACACAGCCCGATGACGCGGTCATGCTCGAACGCGAGGCGTGGGGCGTCTGGTTCGGTATCCCCGAGCAGATCGTGCGTGTGAGCGAAGACGGGACGGAGACGGAAGTCATCGCAGACGATGCTGAAGCATACTTCGCTTCGTTTGATGAACTGCACGAGTCCGCCCGCGCTGACAAGCGTGTGATCGATCGGATGAAGAAGCAGGATCTCGGTCAGATCAACGCTCGCCTCGATCGTGAGCGCATGGAAATTCAGCAGGCCCAGATCGAAGCGGACCGGGATCAGAGCAAGCTCTTCCGGTTTGGTTGGGTGGGCTGGGGTGTGCTCGCGCTCCTGCTGGTCGGTTTCTCGGGCGTGTTCTACAAGGTGCGTCACTATGGCACCGAGATGGGATCGAGCGTCGCCCGCCAGGGCAAGCTCCTGCGTGCCGGATCGGTCGTTGCCATCGTGATGACCCTGATTTCGATGTGGGTCGGGGCGCCCTGGGCGAACTCCCAGATCACCGATGCCGACCTCGCTTCGATGCGGGCTGATCTGGAGCTGCGAGAACAAGAGCTGCAACTCGAGTACGACGCCATCCTCGAGGAGATCCACGCGATCGAGGAGGCGGACAGCCAGTTGCGGGTCACGGTCGTCGAAGAAACCAACGGGCAGTTCGCCCCGACCTCTCAGACACTCGCGGATCAGCGCTTGCACATGAGCCAGATCGTGCGTCAGGTGCGTCCCAACACCATGGGGCTGCAGGAGAAGGCGGGGGTTTACTTCTCACGCTGGTGGGAGTTCCTCTCGACCTTCCCACGCGAGGCGAACACCGAGGGCGGCGTCTACCCCGTGATCATTGGTACGGTGCTGCTGACGCTGCTGCTCACCATCGTGGTGACCCCGATGGGCGTCATCGCGGCCCTGTACCTGCGTGAGTATGCCAAGCAGGGGTTCGTGACGAGCATGATCCGCATCGCGGTCAACAACCTCGCGGGTGTGCCAAGTATCGTCTACGGCGTGTTCGGTCTGGGCTTCTTCTGCTATACCGTCGGCTCCTATGTCGATGTTGGCCCGTCCGCGACCACTCGGATGAGTGTCAGCGGCTGGTGGCTCACCTTGCTGCTTACAGGGTTCATGATCGTTGCCGCGATCGCGGTGCGTCTGTGGAGCAAGCCCGATCCGGGCAAAGTCCCGACTTCTATGAATATCGCCCTGCAGCGGGTCTCTTGGCTCGTCTGGGGGATCAGCGTGCTCGGGCTGGTGCTGTTGGTCTCGGGAACGCCTTACTTCAATGGCCTCTTTGAGGCCCGCTCGAGCGAGGGCACCCCGACCTTCGGTGCCCGCGGGCTGCTGTGGGCCTCGCTCACGCTGGCCCTGCTGACCCTGCCTGTGGTGATCGTTGCGACAGAAGAGGCGATCGCCGCGGTCCCGAACTCGATGCGTGAGGGCAGCTACGGCTGTGGGGCATCGAAGTGGCAGACCCTGCGTCGCATCGTGCTCCCCGGCGCACTTCCCGGGATTCTGACGGGGGCGATCTTGGCGATGGCCCGCGGTGCCGGCGAGGTGGCCCCGCTGATGCTTGTCGGGGCGGTGAAGCTCAATCAGGACCTCCCGGTGGACTCGACAGCCCCGTTCCTGCACGCAGATCGCAGTTTTATGCACCTGGGCTTCCATATTTATGATCTCGGGTTCCAGAGCCCCGACTCGCAGGCGGCCCGCCCGCTGGTCTGGACCACAACCCTTTTGTTCTTAACGATCGTGTTCGCGTTGAACCTGGTCGCGATTGTTCTTCGGGCAAAAGTTCGTTCAAGGATGGCAGGGCCTACGGTATGACAGTCATGGATTCGAATATCTCACAATCTTCCAACGGCGGCACGGGCTCGGTTCGATCGGTAGCGTTCGAGCGTAAGGGGACTCCCCAGACGCACGAGTACAAGATCATCGATGCGATCCGACGCGGCGAAGTCCCGGCACCCTCGATTCATGACGAGGTGCAGGCACCCGACGCGGTCATCGATGTACAGAACTTCAAGCTCTGGTACGACATGAACTCGCAGGCGATTCATGATGTGTGCATGAAGGTGCCCCGCGGTGCCGTCACCGCGCTGATCGGACCCTCGGGCTGTGGTAAGTCGACCCTGCTGCGTTCGATCAATCGCATGAACGACCTCATTGACGGGGTTCGTGTCGAGGGTGAGATCACGCTCAACAAGTCGCCTATCTACGCCCCCTCGGTTGATGTCATCGAACTGCGTAAGCGCCTGGGCATGGTCTTCCAGAAGCCCAACCCGTTCCCGATGTCAATCTTCGAGAATGTGGTTTATCCGCTCCGCATCGACGGCGAACGCCGCAAGTCGGTGCTCGAGGAGGCGTGCGAGAAGAGCCTGCAAGCCGCGGCGATCTGGGACGAGGTCAAGGACCGGCTCAAGGACTCAGCCCTGGGGCTCTCAGGCGGGCAGCAGCAGCGTCTGTGCATCGCTCGGGCCGTGGTCGCTGATCCTGAGGTACTGCTGCTTGATGAGCCCTGTTCGGCGCTCGATCCGGTCGCGACCCTCAAGATTGAGGAACTGATCACTGAGATCAGTGAGCGCTACACCGTGCTCATCGTGACCCACAACATGCAGCAGGCGGCGCGTGTATCTGATTACACCGCGTTCATGTACCTCGGGCGACTCGTCGAGTATGGGCCGACCGAGAAGCTCTTCCAGAAGCCGAAACTGATCGAGACAGAGCATTATGTCTCTGGCCGATTCGGTTGAGTCGAGCCCCTTCGCTGATGGCTCTAGACAGGTCGGTCTACGGAAAGTACGCGCTTTCTACAGAAGCGTCGTGAATTCGTGGATCGTGCTCTGTAAATACCGATATATGGGACTACGATCATGCTTTGGGTGTTCAGAACACCCGAGCAACCGGTTTTTGACCCCAGACCGGTAAGGAATCGGCAGCATCCGCGGGCTGACGAAGGAGAGTCATGAGCTCTGCACCCCAACCTATTGTGCCGTCTGTGAATCAGTGGAACGCCGAGTATCTTGAGCAGCAGTATCGGGTCTACAAAGACCATCCCGAGCAGCTCGATGCCGCGACACTCGCATTCTTTCAGGGATTTGATCTGGCTCAGGCCAGTGATCTTCGCCTGTTTGGATCGTCGCAGTCGGCACCCGTGAGTCAGGCGTCAGCGCCGATTGGCCCGACCAAGGTGACGCCGACGATCGGGCGACCCGCCGGCAAGGCCTCGCACTTCGAGGCGATCGTCGATGATTTTATCGGGGCCTACCGGGATCAGGGGCACCTTTGTGCCAAGATCGATCCGTTCGGCCGCGAGCGTGAACGCCCGGCATCGCTGTCGCTCGCGTATCACGGACTCACCGAAGCCGATCTACAACGCATGGTCGACGGCTCAAGCATGGGCCTTCCATCGCAGGTGCCCTTGGGCAAGGTGATCGACTACCTCGAGCAGATGTACTGCTCCGCGATTGGTGTCGAGTTCATGCATGTCGCTGACACCGAGCAGCGTGCGTGGTTGCTCGAACGCTTCGAAACCATTGGCGGCAAGCTCTCGCTTGAGAAGCAGCAAAAGACAAGCATCCTCGAGCAGCTCACGCGCTCAGAGTCGTTCGAGAAGTTCTTGGGTCGCCGTTACCCCGGCGAGAAGCGGTTCAGTCTCGAAGGGGCTGAGTCGCTGATCCCATTGCTCGATCACATGATCGAGTCGTTCTCGAACCTGGGCGTCGAAGAGGTCGTGCTGGGCATGGCCCATCGCGGTCGACTCAATGTGCTGCACAATACCATCGGCAAGACGCTCGAGCAGATCTTCACCGAGTTCGAGGAGAACTGGTCCGAGGGCTTTGCCGATGGCGGCGGCGATGTGAAATACCACCGTGGCTACTCGGGCACGCGTCGACTCAACAACGGGCGCATGGTCCACCTGGCCCTGGCGAGCAACCCGAGCCACCTCGAAGCGGTCAACGGCGTCGTCGAGGGGCGATGCCGTGCCAAGCAGCGGCTGCGGGGCGATGCCAACCGTGAGCGTGTGACGCCCGTGCTGATCCACGGCGACGCGGCGATCATCGGCCAGGGCGTCGTGCAGGAAGTCCTCAACTTCTCGCAGCTTGAGGGCTATACGACCGGCGGCACGGTCCATGTCGTTGTGAACAACCAGATCGGCTTCACCACGCTGCCCGAGGATGGGCGGTCGAGCCGGTACTGCACCGACATCGGCAAGCTGATCGACGCACCGATCTTCCATGTCAATGGCGAAGACCCCGAGGCGGTCGTGACCGTGGCGCAGCTGGCCGCGGAGTACCGACAGAAGTTCAAGCGCGATGTGTTCATCGATCTGCTGTGCTACCGCCGGTACGGTCATAACGAGCAGGACGAAACGAGCTTCACCCAGCCGATCATGGCGGACAAGATCAAGAAGAAGCCCTCGATCCTGAAGATCTACACAGAGAAGCTGCTCGCAGAGCAGGTGATCAACGAGGCCGATCGTCAGTCGATCGTGAGCCGCTTGAGCGAGGCGCTGGAAAAGGCGCAGCAGGCGGCCCAGGAAACACCCAACGACCCGACGATCGATCCGGGCAGCGCCCGCTGGGATGGGCTGACGCACAAGTTCAGCTACAGCCCGGTCGACACGAGTGTTTCCAAGGAACAGATCGAAGAGGTCGCCAAGGCGATCGGCAGTGTCCCCGAGGGGTTCAACCTGAACCCGAAGCTCAAGAAGCTGCTCGAAGAGCGTGGCAACCTGCCCAGTGCGGACCTGATCTCCTACGCCGATG
>DEXG01000017.1:52713-78295 GCA_002364005.1 Phycisphaerales bacterium UBA3190 | reverse complement strand
CCAGGATTGTCGACGCGGGACCTTCTCGCATCGCCATGCCGTGATCCGTGATTTCGAGTCGGGCGAGCCATACACACCGCTCAACTCGATCCGCGAGGTTGGGACCGAGGGCACCGCAACCCCGCCCGGCAGCGAGGGCAGCGACGGCAAGCCACGCCAGGCCAAGTTCTGCGTGTACGACTCGCCGCTGTCTGAGGAGGGCGTCCTCGGCTTTGAGTACGGCTACTCACTCGGCGACCCGGGCATGCTGATCATCTGGGAAGCCCAGTTCGGCGACTTCTACAACGGCGCTCAGGCGATCGTGGACCAGTTCATCGCCTCTGCAGAGATCAAGTGGGACCGCTGGAGCGGGCTCACCATGCTCCTCCCGCACGGCTACGAGGGTGCAGGCCCCGAGCACAGCTCGGCGCGTCTGGAACGGTTCCTGCAGCTCTGCGGCAATGACAACATGTTCGTTGTCTACCCGTCAACCGCGTCGCAGACCTTCCACATGCTCCGGCGTCAGGTCAAGGCCCAGTACCGCAAGCCGCTGGTCGTGATGACGCCCAAGAGCTACCTGCGTATCCCGACGAGCCCGCTCAGCGAGCTGGTCGATGGGCGTTTCCATGAGATCCTTGACGACCCACGCTTCGAACAGGACGGCTGGGATCGGAGCAAGGTCAAGCGGGTGATCTACTGCGTGGGCAAGGTGTACCACGAGCTGGATGAGCGCCGCGTTGCACGCGATCAGCGTGACACGGCGATCCTGCGCGTCGAGCAGATGTACCCGCTGCACACCGAGCTGCTCAAGGAACTCGACGAGCGATACCCTGAGAAGGCCGAGCGCGTGTTTGTGCAGGAAGAGACCTACAACGCCGGCGCGTACCAGTTCCTGGTCGACATGATCGAGACGAAGCTGGGCTGGCAGCGCTGGCAGTACATCGGGCGTCAGCGTTCGAGCACACCGGCGACGGGTTCCAAGTCTCAGCACAAGATCGAGCAGGAACAGATTCTTACCAAGGCGATCGGGCCTAAGCCCGAGAGCGATCCCAAGAAGAATAAGAAGGTCGCCGCGGCCCGCGCGTGACCCCGAGACCATCCCCGACTCACCAGGATCGGATTTCAGACATGGCAACACAGATCGTCATCCCCAATGTCGGCGAATCAGTCACCAGCGGCATCATCTCAACATGGACTGTTGAGGACGGTGCCTATGTCGAGCGTGACGAGACGGTGCTCGAACTCGAGACCGACAAGGTCACCATGGAAGTCCCCGCACCCGCGTCGGGCATCGTGAAGCATGGTGCCAGCGAGGGTGACGAGGTCGATGTCGGCGCAACAGTCGGAGAGATCGACGAGAGCGCTGAGAAACCCGCCGGTGGCGGTGATGGGGATGCCACGCCCGAACCCGAGGCATCCGCCCCTGCGCCCAAGGCCGAAGCAACGCCGGCCCCAGCCCCTGCCGCGGCATCAGCGCCAGCACCCGCTGCTGCCGTCGCCACCGCGCCCGCAGCGCCCGCGAGCAACTCAGAAGCGAAGGCGACCCCGCTGGCACGCAAGCTCGCTGACGATCAGGGCGTCGATCTCAAGCAGATCTCCGGCACAGGAGCCGCGGGTCGCATCCGCGAGCAGGATGTGCTCGCCTGGATTCAGACCCATCAGAACGGTGCCGCAGGTGCCACAGCCGCTCCGGCGTCCGCTGGCGTGGTGCGTGAGGCCAAGCAGGAACGCATGAGCCCCATGCGTCAGGCGATCGCGTCGCGACTCGTCGAGGCCCAGCAGACCGCGGCGATGCTCACGACCTTCAACGAGGTCGACATGGGCGCAGTTATGGACCTGCGCAAGCAGCACAAGGAAAAGTTCGGCGAGAAGCACGGCGTGAACCTCGGGTTCATGTCCTTCTTCGTCAAGGCGACCACCCAGGCCCTGCAGAAGTTCCCGCTGATCAACGCCTACATCACCCAGGGCGACAACGGCAAGCCGGCGATCGAGCACCACAACTACAACGATGTCGCCATCGCGGTCTCAGGTCCCAAGGGGCTGGTGGTGCCCGTGCTGCGTAACGCTGAGCAGATGACCTTCGCTGAGATCGAAAAGAACATCAAGGACATGGCCCTGCGTGCCCGCGACGGGAAGATCACCCTCGAAGAGATGCAGGGTGGCACCTTCACGATCACCAACGGCGGCATCTTCGGCTCGCTGATGTCCACCCCGATCCTCAACCCGCCGCAGAGTGCCATTCTGGGCATGCACGGGATCAAGAAGCGTGCGATCGAGTACCCGGCGGGCTCGGGTCAGATTGCCCTGCGTCCGATGATGTATCTTGCTGTGAGCTACGACCATCGCATCGTCGACGGTGCCGAGGCAGTGCAGTTCTTGGTGTCGATCAAGGACGCGATCGAGGATCCGGCACGATTGATGCTGGATCTGTGATGATCTTCAGTGCGTATCGGTTCCCATGGGGCCCGATCTCGTCAACCCAAAGTGGATGTATCTCAAAGCGATTGGGTTTGTCCTGATCGCTTTCTTATGCGCGGCGGGGTTGGTCTTACGCTCTATGAAGATCGAGACCGCGTTGCTCGTCCTGCTCCTCATCTGGGCATCGGCACGAGCGTACTACTTCTGTTTCTATGTCATAGAGAGGTACATCGATCCAGAGTTCAAGTTCGCAGGGCTCGGTTCGGTGTTGCGTTATGTCTTGAAATCCAGCCGAGTCAATGACCCAGATGCGTGAGCATCCCGTCGCACGCGCGAGTCAGCATCTCATACACCTTGTCAAACCCATCGTCGCCGCCGTAGTACGGGTCGGGAACATCGCTGGGTGATTTCAGTGTTGGATCGAAGCTGCGCATGAGCCGTACTTTGTTCGCGGGCGTGCCCATTCCAAGCACATCGTCATGGTTGTTTCGGTCCATCACGATGTGCCAGTCGAATTGGTGGGGGTCGTGGTCGGCGTCGAACTTGCGGGCGCGCAGGTGGGTGATATCGAGCCCGTTCTTCGCCGCGATGAGTACCGAGCGTGGGTCGGGCGCGTTGCCCGCGTGCCAGCCGCCGGTGCCGCAGGAATCGATGTGGAAGCGATCGCTCAGCCCGCGCTGCTCGACGAGGTGCGTGAAGATGCCCTCTGCCAGCGGGGAGCGGCAGATGTTGCCCAGGCAGATGAACAAGATACTCGTTGGTTCGCTGCGATCAGACATGCTCGTGCACCTCGCGACGCAGCGGGCTGAGGGAACGCTGGGCAAGGATGTCGTCGAGGGCCTCGATGATGGGGCCGGCGACGCTCGGGGCGCGGGAGAGCCCGTCGCGGTCGCTGTTTCGCAGGCGGAGGACGGGCGTATCGTTGTTCTCGCACAGGCGTTCGATGAGCTGTGCCGCGCCGGAGCCGTCGTAGCACGGGTGGACCAGCACATCGAAGAGCGGGAGCATGGTGATGATCGGGGATTGGGCGAGGAGCAAGCGGAACGGGCTCCCGAGCCCGTGATGGTGGCGTCTGGCCGACATCAGATGGCTGGCTCCCTGGGGGATGACCGCGGTCAGCTTGAACCCGGAGACCTGCAGTAATCCCATGAGGAAGCCAATCGCCCGGGCGTCGATATCGCTCGGGCGGTCGGCGATCACCCCGATGCACAGACTGTCGCGTTCGATCTCGAGCGATTCCCTGCTGGGGCCACCCGCGGGCATGTGCGGATTTCGGATGATGGGCGAGAGCACCGTGTCGATCTCTGCCTGATGGTTCCTGGCTTCCCAGGCGACGCGATCGCTGCGTTCAAAGACCCGCACATCGATTTTGCCGGTGACCCGTGGCTGGGCCAGATCGGGGCGGGTCGAGATCAGGTCACCCCGGCAGTGCAGGCGGCGCAGCAGCGGTGCGAGCTCGTCGTTCCAGCAGATCACACGGGTGAACTGACGGGACATGTTCCGGACCTGTCGCGTGAGCATCGAGACACGCCCGAGCGGTGGCGCAAGGCGTTGGTCCACCCGCAGTCCAACCGAGCGGGCGTAGGCCTCGCTCTCAGGGTCACCAATGAGCAGGACCTGTCCGGGAGGGGTCAGTCCCTGCTCGATCGCTCGGGCACAGAGGTAGGTTGGGAGCAGGCGTCCGGTGGACGCACGATGGCCCCGCATCGCCGAGGGGGCGCTGACGAGATGAAGCACACCGGGTTGGGGGGCACTGGCGATCACCGACCAAATAATACCGTCTCGGTGATCTCATGCTTGTAGAAAAGCTGAGCGAGTCCGAGCCCGGTCCGGTCAGCGAGCGTCTGCTCGACCTCGACCCGATCGCCTGTTGTCGCCGGGCCGGTCCCGGGGCGCTGGGGCAACTGCACATTGGTCATGTGCCCACGCTCGTCTGGGGGCCAGATGCGTTCGCCGCTGCGGGTGTCGATGATCTTCACACGCATGGTGGCGCGTGGGAGGTAGGCGCCGACCTCGGGCGACAAGGAGAAGTCGGTGACCACCGCGTAGATCACGATGTCAGCGTCGACCGAGCGTCCCAGCTCGGAGATGCTCATCTGCTTGCCGTACTGCTCGTTGCTCGCCGCGGTCAGGATCCCGCGCGGGTCGACCATGTCGACGAGGATGCGCTTGGCGAGCAGCTCTTCGGTCGCTTTCTCCGCGATGGTGTAGCGGAGTCGGCGCTGGGTGATTTTGCTCGATGGGTCATCGACAAAGACAACGGTGCGGAGGGTCTCGTCGAGGGTGAACTGGGGTTCGACCTTGCCCGGGCCATGGATCGCGTAGGCGACGGGGGTGATCACATTGCACCCCGGGCTGGGCAGGAGCGCCAGCGCCGCGAAGCAGATCATGAGAACGGTGTGTATCGGGAGTATGCGTCGCATGCGTCGTTGCTGCTTTCGATCAATACGGGATGACATTCGACTCTTCGTGCGTGTAGAAGAGCCAGGAGATGCGGTTGGTCAATCGGTTCGAGAGCTCACTGTTGACCGCGGCTTCGGGGATCTCGCTCCGCATCAGCCCGCTCATATCGGGGAATGTGACACGCAGGGCCTTCTCGTAGACCGGGTCGTCGGGGAATGCGGAGTCGCTTTCGTAGACGGTCACCACGCACGAGGCCGAGCCGTCCCAGATGTACTTGTTGCCCGGCTCATTGAGGCGGTACTCGACGATCTCGACGACGATGAGGCGTTCAACGCCCAGCATCTCGGCGACCTCGCCGCGGGGCATGGCGGTCCACTGCGGGGTGTTGTAGAGCACCGTGAGCAGGTCGGTGCTGGGGATCGCGAAGGTGGGCTTGGCGTTCTGGATCAGGCGGTCGTTCACGCGTTGGGTGATCCGGGCCGCGGTCCCCGGGTTGTTGCCCTCGATCAGGCGATCGGCGGTGACGACCACGGTAAACGAGTGCCCCTCGATCCCGGTGTACTCGGCTTCGATCTCGCTGGTGCCGGTCCGCTTGTACGACTCGGCCATACCACCAATGGCGGCACCGACAATGCAGCCGCTCATCTGCGAGAGTGTCAGCGTGAGGGCGATCAGTGTCGCAGCGGGTTTGATTTGTTTGGTCCAGGTCATGGTGTCCCCTGCGAGATCAGTTTACCAGGTAATGACTTTATAGCCCCAGGCGAGCAGCAGCAGCACGCCCAGTGCGATGAACATCCGTGGGCGCAATGCGGGCTGGATCATCGTCCCAACCCGAGCGCCGGAGATGGTCTGCACCGCAGCACCCCAGAAGACAACGCTCGTGAGCACGACGAGCAATGAGCCCATCGGTTGGGTGAGGAAAGATCCGAGCCAGTCGCCCTCGCCGGCGTGGGCGAACGAGGTCGTCATGCCGCAGGTCATGCACGGCTTGTCGAGCGTCGCGGCCCACATGCAGGGCTGGAGCCCGAGCTGGGTGTGGGTGCCGTGGCCCTCGTTGCTGGGATTGAGCCAAGCGCCCATGCTGAGCACGCTCAGGCAGGCGATGGCGATGCACGCGGAGAACACACGCGACCAGCCCGAGGCGCGCAGCGGCGCGGTGCGTTCGATGACGCGTGGGGGATTCGCGGGTGGTGTTTGCTCGGCAGGTGCGCTCATGTGCATATGGGTATACGCCCCGGTGGGCCTGCCTGATCCCTGTTCGAGTGCCCGATCGGGGTTCAATCGAACTTGAATACGCCCTTACGGTACCCATAGAGGTACGCGACGACGGTCGTCAGCAGGAAGAAGAGGATACGCAGCAGCCAGATGGCCGAGGCGTCGCTCATCGGGTCGAGGTTGGTGAAGGTCTGGGCCCAGGGGTAGAGGAAGATCACTTCCACATCGAAGACCAGGAAGACCATCGCGATCAGGTAGAACCGGATGTTGAACCGCTTGCGGGCGGTTCCCACGGGGGTCATGCCTGATTCGTAGGTCTCGCCCTTCCGCTCGCCCGCGCGACGCGGCCCGAGCAGAAAGGTGCCGACGAGGTTGATGACCCCGAAGCCGATCGCTGCCAGGATCATCAGGAAGATCGGGAGGTACGCCCCAATTTCGTTGTTTGCCGCGAGTGTGTGCATGTGTCCAGACCCCGGGTGCTGCCCTGAGAACGGTGATGAGTCGCCTTCCCTGGCGATCGAGTGGAAATGATAGCACCCGCACAGCGGTCGTGGGGGCGCAGCGGACGCTCGTTCGTGGGGGGGGCGGACTGCCAGATTGGCATCCGGCCCGGGCGGCTCGCGCCGCTTGTCAGGGGATTGTGGGCGCAGCGATGCGGTTTCGACACCCCCGGCGACGATCTTCGCTGATCGATTGGCACAGCGATTGCCCACTGTGTGGGGCAGACGGTGCGCACGCGTGCCGCAGAACAGTCAGAAATGTGTACACCAGGCCGGGTCGATCGGCGATCCCCGGCGTTTGAGATCCCCAAAGGGAGAAGCAATCAATGGCATCTAAAGAACTCACATTCGACATCGAAGCCCGTCAGGCCCTGCTCGCAGGGGTTGAGAAACTCGCCTCGGCGGTCAAGGTCACCCTCGGCCCACGCGGCCGCAACGCCGTCATCGATAAGTCATGGGGCGGCCCGACCGTCACCAAGGACGGCGTCTCGGTCGCCGAAGAGGTCGAGCTGAGCAACAAGGCCGAGAACATGGGCGCGATGCTCGTGAAAGAGGCCTCGTCCAAGACCAGCGATGACGCGGGCGACGGCACCACGACCGCGACCGTCCTCGCCGAGGCCCTCTTCAAAGAAGGCCTCCGCTACATCGCCTCGGGCGTTGATGCCAACGCCCTCGTGCGTGGCATGAAGAAGGGCATCGAGATCTCCACCAAGGCGATCGACGATCTGGCCATCCCCGTCAACGGCAAGAAGGACATCCAGAATGTCGCCACCATCAGCGCCAACAACGACCCCGAGACCGGCAAGATCATGGCCGACGCATTCGAGAAGGTCGGCAAGGACGGCGTGATCACCGTCGAAGAGGGCAAGGGCTTCGAGACCGAGGTCAATGTCGTCGAGGGCATGCAGTTCGACCGCGGCTTCCTCTCGCCCAACTTCGTCACCGACCCCGAAGAGATGAAGGTCGAGTTCGACAAGGCCCTCGTGCTGGTCCACGAAGACAAGATCGACAACCTGACCAAGCTCGTGCCCCTGCTCGAGAAGGTCATGCAGGCCAAGAAGCCCCTGCTCATCATCGCCGAGGACATCACCGGCGAGGCACTGAGCACCCTGGTCATCAACAAGCTGCGTGGCACCCTGCAGGTCTGTGCGGTCAAGGCACCCGGCTATGGCGACCGCCGCAAGCAGATGCTCCAGGACATCGCGGTCCTCACCGGCGGCGAGGCGTTCATGAAGGATCTGGCGACCGACCTGGACAAGATCGAGCTCTCGCAGCTGGGCCTGGCCAAGAAGGTCGAGATCAGCAGCGACAACACCGTCATCATCGAGGGTGCCGGCGAGACCAAGGACATCAAGGCCCGCATCGAGCAGATCCGCCTGGAGATCGCCAACTCGACCAGCGATTACGACCGCGAGAAGCTCCAGGAGCGCCTCGCCAAGCTCGCAGGCGGCGTCGCCCAGATCAATGTCGGTGCGGCATCCGAAGCCGAACTCAAAGAGAAGAAGGCCCGCGTCGAAGACGCGCTGCACGCCACCCGCGCCGCACTGGCCGAGGGCATCGTCCCCGGCGGCGGCGTCTCGTTCATCCGTGCCCAGAACGCGATCGAGTCCAACCGCGAGTGGAAGTCGGTCTACGGCAAGGCCAAGGAAGTCACCAGCGACGACATCGGTCAGGTGAAGTTCGACTTCGCCGCGGGCGTCAATGTGGTCTACAAGGCCCTCTCGGTCCCGCTTCGCACCATCGCGGAGAACGCGGGTGCCAAGGGCTCGGTCGTGGTGGCCAAGGTCGCCGAGCAGGAAGGCAGCAACGGCTACAACGCGTTGACTGATACCTACGAAGACCTCATCAAGGCGGGTGTCATCACCCCCGCCAAGGTCGACCGCAGCGCCCTGACCAACGCCGGCTCGGTCGCAACCATGCTGCTTGCAGCAGACTGCATCGTCACCGACAAGCCCGAGAAGGCCGAGCCCGCAGCAGCCGGTGCCGGCGCCGACCCGATGGGTGGCATGGGCGGAATGGGTGGCATGGGTGGTATGGGCGGCATGCCTGGAATGGGTGGCATGGGCGGCATGCCTGGCATGGGCGGGATGGGGTTCTAAGTACCTGTCCCACGAGTCATCAACACACACCAAATCATCTGCGATAGCAGCTTGGAGATAAGAACAATGGCAGTCAAACCACTTGAAGATCGCGTACTGGTTAAGCCAGTTGAACAAGCAAGCGTCACCTCGTCGGGGCTTTACCTGCCCGAGTCGAGCAAAGAGAAGCCGATCCACGGCACCGTCGTCGCCGTCGGCCCGGGCAAGCGCCTCGACAACGGCAACCGCGCCACCATGAGCGTCCACACCGGCGACACTGTGGTCTACGCGTCCTACGCGGGGACCGAGGTTGAGGTGGACGGCGAGAGCCACCTTGTCATGCGTGAGTCCGATCTCCTCGGTGTCATGCAGTAAGCAGGGCTCCTTGTCCTAGTGGGACAGGCATCTTGCCTGTCACTCCTTGCCTCCTTGCCCAACTGGCAGAGGAGGCGGAGTAGAGACGGGCTGGAAGCCCATCCCACTAGGAGGGGTAGGTCGGGAAGAACCGAAGAACTAAACTCCAAAGGAGTCGAGATATGAGCAGCAAACAGATCATGTTCGAGGACAAAGCACTTCTCGAAATGAAAAAAGGTGTCGACAAGATCGCCGATGCCGTCAAGTGCACGATGGGGCCCGCGGGGCGTCATGTTGTGATCGAGAAGTCCTACGGCGGTCCTCATGTGACCAAGGACGGCGTCTCGGTGGCCAAGGAGATCGAACTCCCAGAGCAGTTCGAGTCCATGGGGGCCAAGATGCTCTACCAGGTCGCCAAGAAGACCGGCGACAAGGCGGGCGACGGGACAACCACCGCGACCGTGCTCGCCCAGGCCATCTTCAACGAGGGCCTCAAGGTTGTGGCCGCCGGTGCCAACCCCGTGCATGTTCAGCGTGGCATCAATAAGGCGGCCCATGTCGCCGCTGATGCGATCGATGGCATCGCGGTTCCCTGTAAGGGCAAGAACGACTACAAGAAGGTCGCGACCGTATCGTCGAACCACAACGCCGCCGTCGGCGAGCTGATCGCGGAAGCCATCAGCAAGGTCGGCGCCGAGGGCGTGGTCGAGGTCGAGGACGGCAAGAGCGCCGAGACCCAGCTCGACTATGTCGAGGGCATGCAGTTCGACAAGGGCTACCTGTCGCCGTACTTCATGACCGATCCCAAGACCGGCGAGTGCGTGCTCGAGGACGCGCTGATCCTCATCCACGAGAAGAAGATCAGCAACCTCGCGGACCTGCTCCCGCTGCTCAACAAGGTCGCCAGCGCCAGCAAGCCCCTGCTGATCATCGCCGAGGATGTTGAGAACGAGGCGCTGGCGGCACTGGTCGTCAACCGTCTGCGTGGCATGCTCAACATCGCGGCTGTCAAGGCACCGGGCTTCGGCGATCGCCGCAAGGCGATGCTCCAGGACCTGGCCGTGCTGACCAAGGGGACCTACTTCTCCGAGGACCTCGGGCGTTCGCTCGAGAGCATCGAGCTGAGCGAGCTGGGCACCGCCAAGCGGATCGCCATCAGCAAGGACAACACGACCATCGTTCAGGGCGGCGGCAAGAAGGCGGACATCACCGCCCGCGCCAACCAGATTATGGCCCAGTACGAGAAGTCCACCAGCGAGTACGACCGCGAGAAGCTCATGGAGCGTCACGCCAAGCTCACCGGCGGCGTCGCCATCATCAGCGTCGGCGGCTCGTCCGAGACCGAGATGAAGGCCACCAAGGACCTCGTCGACGACGCGCTGCACGCAACCCGTGCGGCCGCGAAGGAAGGCTATGTCGCCGGCGGCGGCGTCGCGTTCCTGCGTGCGATCGAGTCGGTCAAGGCCGGTGCCAAGAAGGTCAAGGGCGACGAGAAGTTCGGCTTCGAGATTCTCGCCCGTGCCATGACCGCCCCGGCCTACCAGATCGCCACCAACGCGGGCTACGACGGCGACCTCGCCGTCGACACCGTGATGAGCGAATCGGGCAACTTCGGGCTCAACGCCGCGACCGGTGATTACACCGACCTGGTCAAGGCGGGCATCATCGACCCGGCCCTGGTCGCCAAGAGCGCCATCGTCAACGCCGCGTCGGTCTCGGGGCTCATGCTCACGACCGATGTGATGCTGACTGATCTGAAGGAAGACACCGAGCCGGTTGTTGGCGCGGTGAGCTGATTTCCTTCACAAGCTAGTGGGACAGGCATCCTGCCTGTCACTCCTTGTCTCCTTTGTCGGTTGGGAGAGGAGGCATGGAGCGACGGGCTGGAAGCCCGTCCCACGAGGACAAGTAGATTCACTCCCTCATCGGAAACGGTGGGGGGTGGTTTGATGGAAAGCGGTTGGCTCGAATATATTCCTCATTTGGTCAGTTCACTGGCAGCACTGGCTAGCGCCATCACTGCCTTTCTTGTTTGGGATCTTACTAGAAGGCAGACCGACCCGCGGCTACTGGTAACGATTGAGCAGATTCAAGATGGATCAGTGTTCTTCGGAGTTGTTTTGAGAAATATTGGCGCGAGCCCAGCTTTTACGGCTCAAGCCACTGTTAGTTCGCAATTCCGCCCGGTGAATGATGTTGGAGTACTCAACGACATAAAAAAAGCTTTCTCGCATACATGGCCGATGATTGCTCCTGAGAAGTCAGTTTCTTTCAGTCTTGACCGAGACAAAGTGTGGGCCGAACGAAACTCAGGGGCGAAACTGATCGTCGAAGTGAGATACGCCAAGAAGTATGGAAAAAGGCCAAAGTACTCAGAGGTATTTGATATCACTCCTTCTTGGAAAGATGGCCAGTTGATTAGCGGGCCGAGTATTTGGCGTGAGATTGATTCTCGCATAAGGCCGGTCAAAGACTCTGTTGTGCGGATAGAAAATCAGTTGACGAATATCGCTAGAGCACTTGAAGACAAGGACGACGAATAAGTATGCCCACCACCCGCGACTACTACGAAGTGCTCAGCGTCGAACGCACCGCCGACGGCGAAGAGATCAAACGCGCCTACCGGCGTCTGGCGATGAAGTACCATCCCGACCGCAACCCCGATGACACCGAAGCAGAGGTGAAGTTCAAGGAGTGCGCCGAGGCCTACGAGGTGCTCAGCGACGAACAGAAGCGCAAGATCTACGACCAGTACGGCCACGAGGGACTGCGCGGTCACGGCGCGGCAGGGCACGACTTCAACCGCATGAATGTCGACGACATCTTCTCGATGTTCAACGACATCTTCGGCGGCGGTGGTGGTGGGGGCTTCGGCGGCCAGCGCGGTCAGCGACGCGGCCCCGCACGCGGCTACGACCTGGAGACCGAGGTCGTCCTCGATCTCAAAGAGGTCGCCTCGGGCGTGAGTAAGGATGTCGAGTTCACCCGCATGGACATCTGCGATACCTGCACCGGCAGCGGTGCCAAGCCCGGCACCGAGCCCGAGACCTGCTCGACCTGTGGTGGACAGGGCAAGGTGCAGCAGGCGGGCATGGGCGGCATGTTCCGCATGGTCACGGCCTGCCCGACCTGCCGAGGACGCGGCAAAGTCATCAAGGACAAGTGCGACAAGTGCCACGGCAAGGGACGCGTGGGCAAGAAGCGATCACTGAGCGTCAAGATCCCCGCGGGGATCCACGACGGGCAGGCGGTACGGGTGCCCGGCGAGGGCGAGCCGCCGAATGTCGAGGCGTCGCCCAACGGGCAGGGCATGCGGGGCGACCTGCATGTCGTGGTGCGTGTCAAGCCGCACGAGTTCTTCGAACGCGACGGCGACCACCTGCTTATGGAGATGCCGATCTCGTTCACGCAGGCGACGCTGGGTGCCGAGGTTGAGGTGCCGACGGTTGAGGGCAAGGAGACGCTCAACATCAAGAAGGGCACGCAGTACGGCGATCTGTTCCGGATCCACGACGCGGGGCTGCCCAACCTGCGCAACGGGCGCAAGGGTGACCTGATCGTGGTTGCCAAGATCGAGACCCCCAAGAAGCTCACGAGCAAGCAGGAAGACCTGCTGCGTGAGTTCGCCAAGACCGAAGACAAGCATGTCAACCCCGAGTCCCACGGCTTCTGGAAGAAGATCACCGATTTCATCGGCGGCTGACTGAACATATAAGTGAGTGTTGAAGATGAACGAGACACACGAACATACCGAAGATCAGAACGCGGACACCGAGCCGACCCAGGAACAGCAGGAGCAGCAGGAGCAGCTTGCTCAGGCGCAGAGGGAAGCCGAGGAGCACGCGGCACGCATGGAGTCCATCCGGCATCTGGCGCTGAACGGTGAGCTGGAGACCTCGCCCGAGAACGCGGAGATCATCGAAGCGCTGGTCGACACGATCCGACTGCGCGACGAGATGCAGGACCGCCTGCTTCGCGCAGCCGCGGATCATCAGAACTTCCAGCGTCGCGCCTCGGGCAACGAGCGTGAGGCACGCACCAGCGCCACGCAGGGCGTCGTGCAGTCGCTGATCCCGCTGCTGGACACCTTCGAGATGGCCATGACGCAGGACCCCGAAAAGGTCAGCGCCCAGACCGTGCTCGACGGGGTCCGGATGCTCCGCGACGAGTTCATGCGCCTGCTGGGCAACTACGGCGTGACGCCGATCAGCCCGAGCGTGGGCGATGAGTTCAACCCGGTTGAGCACGCGGCCATGATGCAGCAGCCCGCCGAGGGCATCGAGCCCGGTCACATCTCGCTGGTGATGGGCATCGGTTTCAAGCTCGGCGACCGCGTGGTCCGCCCCGCCAAGGTGGGGGTGGTGCCCCAGCCTGAGGACGGGCAGGCATTGGACGAGGAGGGCTGATCATGCCGACCTATGACTACCAATGCAACGCATGCGGGCACGAGTTCGAGCTGTTCCAGTCCATGAGCGAGGGTGTCAAGAAGAAGTGCCCCGAGTGCGGCAAGCTCAAGCTCGAACGCCTCATCGGCACCGGTGCGGCGCTGATCTTCAAGGGCTCGGGCTTCTACGAGACCGATTACCGCTCCAAGGACTACAGCAAGGCCAAAGAAGCCGAGACCAAGGCCGCGAGCGAGTCGGGCAAGTCCGACGATGCCAAGACGACCAAATCGGGTGATGACAAGAAGCCCGCAAAGAAGACCGAGACCAAAGCGGACAGCGGGACGAAGAAAACCAAGTCCGATTCCAAACCCAAGAACGCGAGCAAGTCATGATCATCGGGCACGGGGTGGACATCGTCGAAACCGCACGCATCAAGCAGATGCTGGGCGATCACCCTGAGCGATTCCTGGAACGCTGCTTCACGCCCGGTGAGCAGGAAGACTCCAAGAGCAGCCGACGACAGCTCGAACACTTGGCGGCCCGGTTCGCGGCCAAGGAAGCCACGCTCAAGGCGCTGGGCACGGGCTGGGCCCAGGGCATCGGCTGGACCGATATCGAGGTCGTCCGCGCCGAGTCCGGCAAGCCCTCGCTCAAAGTCACAGGCCGGGCCGGGGAGATCGCCGCGGAGATGGGCATCACCACCTGGCACCTCTCGATGTCGCATGTGGCACCGACGGCCATCGCCTCGGTCATCGCAGAGGGGGCTTGAGCAGGCATGGTGCTTCCCAAGGTTCTCATGACCGATGTCGTGCGCAGCTCCCAGCAGGGCGATTCGCACGGCGGCGCGTACCTGATCGATCTGCAACGCGGTGAGTACGAGCAGGTGCTCGACTGGGACCGCATCGACATCAGCTGGGAGGGTCGCGGGCAGGGGCGTGGCCTGCGTGGTATCTGCTTCGTCGGTGACGAGATATTCATCGCCGCGTCCGATGAGCTGTTCGTGTTCAACCAATCGTTTGATATCCTCCGGTCGTACAAGAGCGACTACCTGCATCACTGCCACGAGATCTGCTACGACGGGCATCGGTACATCTACCTCAGCTCGACGAGCTTCGATTCGGTGCTCCGCTTCGACACCCGCGAAGAACGATTCGATCGTGGCTGGTGGATGCGCCCGATGAAGCTCGGATCCGGCGTCGAACTGCGTGCAACGGTGTTTGATCCCAACGAACCCGACGGTCCGCCGCACGGCGATCACCTGCACCTGAACAATGTGTGCTACACCAACGGCGTGTGCATGTTCTCAGGGCTGGCGATGAACATGCTCGCCTCGATCATCGACGATAAGGTCCGTCCCTACGCGATCGTGCCCCCAACGACGCACAACTGCCAGCCCTTGGGCAAGGGCGTGGTCATGAACTCGACCGGGCAGGACGCGCTGGTGCTTGGCGATCGCAGCGCCCGCGTGCTCAAAAAGTTTGAATACCCGCGATACAAGCGGGAGGAACTGAGTCACGCCGACATCCCCGGCGACTACGCCCGTCAGGCGTTCGGGCGTGGGCTTTGTGTCGATCGGGTCAGCAAGCTGCTGATCGCTGGTTCATCGCCAGGCACGGTGAGCGCCTTCAGCGCCCAGAAGGGCGAGATGGTCGCGACGCTCCAAGTCAGCAACGACCTGCGAAACGCCCCGCACGGGCTCGAGATCTGGCCTTACTGAACGCGATCGGTTGCAATCCGCAGAATATTAGTGTACGCTATCCTCGCTCTCCGGGAGGGGCTTGTGCATGTCGATCAATCCGCTACTCATTTCGCTGCGTTCCAACCTGTCGATCGCCCTGACTTCGAGTTTCCTGCGCCGGCCGAACCGCGTCCTGTTGGTCGATGATCGGCGCTCATACCAAGGCAAGGAACTGCTGGTCGCGGGGATGCACATCGCCGACCTCATCGAGTCGCATTCCAGCTCGCCGACCATCGGTCTGCTCATCCCAACTTCCGGTGCAATGGGGATTGCCGCCTACGGCACCTGGCTTGCCGGGCGAGCCGCCGTGCCGCTCAACTACCTGCTCGATGAGCCCACACTCAACTATGTCGTGCAAGACAGCGGCTGCGATCTGCTCATCGCCTCCCGCAAGCTGACCGAACATCTCGGGTTCGTGCCCAAGTGCAAGAAGATCATCTACCTCGAGGATCTGGACTTCCACAAGGTACCAACACCCCGGACGCCCAAAGCGACCTCACCCAGCGAACTGGCGGTCGTGCTCTACACCTCGGGGACTTCGGGCAAGCCCAAGGGGGTGATGCTCACGCACAAGAACCTGCTGAGCAACGCGATTCAGATGCACGAGCATGTGGGCGTGCAGCCGAACGATGTGTTCCTGGGCGTCCTGCCGCAGTTCCACTGCTTCGGCCTTACAGCACTCACGCTCGTCCCCATGCTGTTCGGATGCAAGGCCGTGTACACCGCACGCTTTGTGCCGAGAAAGATCATCGAGCTGCTCCGCGAGCATCGGCCTTCGATCTATGTCGCGATCCCATCGATGTACAACGCGTTGATGACGGTCAAAGCCGCCGTTCCAGATGATTTCACCTCGCTGCGACTCACGATCAGTGGGGGAGAGCCGCTCCCAGACGATGTGCGTAGCAGGTTCGGCGCGAGGTTCCAGGTTCCGATTGTCGAGGGCTACGGGCTGACCGAGACATCACCCGTGACGCATGTACTCCTGCCAGAAGACAACCGCGCAGGCACTGTTGGGCGGCCGGTCCCGAATCTTGAGCAGATCGTGGTGGACCCGGAGACAAATCAAATCCTCCCCCCAAACACCGACGGCGAGCTTCGCATGCGAGGCCCGAACATCATGCGAGGGTATCTCGGTCTGCAAGCGGAATCATCAAACGCGTTCGATGACCGGGGGTTCTTCCGAACCGGCGACATGGCCCAGATCGATGAGCAAGGCTTCCTGACCATCACCGGACGCATCAAAGAGATGATGATCGTCGGCGGCGAGAATGTCTTTCCCCGCGAGATCGAAGAGGTCCTCAACGCGCACCCAAGCGTGCACGACTCGGGCGTCATCGGGCTGCAGGACCCCATGCGGGGCGAGGTACCCATCGCGTTCGTCGAGGCCGCCGAGGATACAACACCGGACCCCGACGAACTGATCCGCTGGTGCAGGGAGAAGCTGCCTGGCTACAAGGTCCCACGCCGGGTGGTCTTGATCGAAGCGCTGCCAAGAAACGGGACCGGAAAGATCATGCGACGCATGCTCAGGCCCGAACTCGAGCACCTCGGGGCCTAGAGTTGCAGCCCATCTCTGGGCAAACCGCACGATTACTCGGCATGGAGCGACACAGTGGAACTGTACATCGACACCGCGAATCTCGACGAGATCAAAGAAGCAAACGATCTGGGCATCCTCGACGGCGTGACCACCAATCCTTCGTTGATCGCCAAAGAGGGCATCGACTACGGCAAACGCCTGGAGGAAATCTGTGGCGTCGTCTCCGGGCCGGTCTCGGCAGAAGTCATCGCCACGGAGTACGGGGCGATGCTCTCAGAGGGCAAAGAGCGAGCCAAGATCGCACCCCAGATCGTCGTCAAGCTCCCGACCACGGTCGACGGCGTCAAGGCATGCAAGGCCCTGAGCGACGAGGGCATCAAGACCAACATGACACTCTGCTTCCAGGCCATGCAGGCGATGATGGTCGCCAAGGCCGGGGCGTTCCTCGTCTCACCCTTCATCGGGCGACTCGACGACATCTCGCAGGACGGCACCGAGCTGATCTCGCAGATCCGGACCATCTACGACAACTACGGCTTTGAAACCAAGATCCTCGCCGCCTCGATCCGTCACCCCAAGCACATGCTCGAGTGTGCGCTCATCGGCGCCGATGTGGCAACCGTGCCGCTCAAGGTCATCAAGCAGCTGATGCAGCACCCGCTGACTGACCGTGGGCTTGAGCAGTTCCTCGCCGATTACCAGAAGGCGTTTGGCTAAGCCCACAATTGTGGATGAATCACCAACCCACCCATTTGGGTGGTTTTTTTATGCGCTGACTTCGAAGACGAACTCGATCTCGACGGGCACATCGAGCGGCAGCGCACTGACCCCGACCGCAGCCCGGGCATGTTGGCCGATCTCTTGACCAAAGATTTCGACGAGGAGGTCCGAGCAGCCGTTGGCGATCTTGGGTTGATCGCCAAAGCCTGGCTCGCTGGCGACAAACACGCCGACCTTGACAACGCGTGTGACTCGGCCCAGATCCCCGATTTCGGCGTTCAGGCACGCGAGCGCATTGAGTGTGCACTGCTTGGCACACGCCATGGCGGTTTCGAGGGAGGTCTGCGTGGGTACACGGCCCTTGGCGAGCAACTGGCCATCTGAAACGGGGATCTGGCCAGAGATAAAAACCTGATTCCCAGATCGTCGTGTGGGGACATACGAGGCGACGGGCTTGGGAGCGTCTGGGAGGGCGAGCCCCATTTCCTTGAGGGTTGCTTGGGGTCCTGATGCGGTCATGGGGGGCTCCAATGTGAAAATAGAGGACTTTCGTGAGTTTTCGCGGTCAATGGAACTCGCTGGCTTGCTGGACGAATAGGGTGATGATATGCTTGTGATGCAAACAAGCACTGGTGTGCAGATTCGGCGACGCTGAGATATACGTCCTGATTGGGGCCCTCGATTGAGGCAACCCTGTTTCCGATTGATTCCTGCCGAATCAAACACACTGACAACTCGGCCTACGGGCTCACCGGGCAAAGCGTGAGCAGTGTGTGTCGTTGTCCCTTTGTCGCAGTGTTGCGACGAGACAACGATTCAAAGGCAACCGCTGTTTCATTGGTCATGAGACGGCAATGGTTTAAGGAGTCACTCCATGAAGACCGTACGAAAGAATGCGTTTACGCTTATTGAGCTGCTGGTGGTCATTGCGATCATCGCGCTGCTCATCGGCATCCTCCTGCCCGCTCTGGGTAAGGCTCGTCAGCGTGCAAACTCGCTGAAGGACGCTACCCAGATCCGTTCGATGATGCAGGGCCTGGTCGTCTTCGCGGGCAACAACCGCGATTACTACCCGCTGCCCAGCCGCGTCGACAAGAACAACAAGACGATCGACGGCGATGCGCTCACCGATGTTCAGGAGAAGAACACCACTGGTAACATCTTCTCGATTCTGATCTCGCAGGGCATTATCGAAACCGGTATCTGCTACAGCCCGATCGAGCTTGGTAACTTCGAAGAGTACGACGACTACGAGTTCGACACCCCTCGTGGTGCAGTCGGTGGCAACGCCTCAGGCCAGGTTTCAGAAGCCCTCTGGGACCCGAACTTCAAGGCAACCCCGCTTGACGCAGGTTACGACGATGGTGCCGAAGGTCACGCGGATGCGACCTACATCGATCTCCCCGGTGGCTTCAGCTACGCTCACACCCCTCCCTTCGCGTTCCGTCGCCCAACATGGCAGAACACCTTTGACGCGCTCGAGCCTTCGCTCTCGAACCGTGGTCCGGTCTACACCCTTCAGGGTGGTGGCCCAGAAGGTGTCTGGGAACTCTTTGAGGACGCAGGTTCGAGCGACGGGTCGAGCGCACTCGGCATCAACTCGATCACCCTCGCGATGAACGGGAACCGGAGCGAATGGGCCGGCAACATCGGCTTCAACGATGCACATGTCGACTTCTTCAACCGTCCCGACCCCGAGCAGATCATCTGGAGCTTCACCGGCGATCAGATGACCAACGAGAACCGCACCAAGCCTGACAACATCTTCGTCAACGAAGACGATCAGGATCGTGTCCCCCTGACCAACGCTGATCCCGGTTCAGAGGTCACCATCAACGGTGAAGAGAACAACCGGAACGCGTTCCTGCGTCAGTACTACGATGTCAGTGTCGGCACTGAGACCACCATCAGCCCGTACTACGACTGATCCACGCATTACGCGATGATCTGATTTTCAATCAAACAACCCGCGGCAAACGCCGCGGGTTGTTCTTTGCGTGGTCTATTCAAGACCATTCCTCCAAGACCCGAATACAAAGATTGGCTAGGGTATGGACAACGATGAGCAATCTCACGCTTCAGTCAGTACCAGCGGCCTTTGTCGAGGATGTGCGAGTCACGCTTGGGCTGGAAGTTCATGCAGATGACCACATGCGTGGGTTGTACGCCACGGACGCCTCGATCTATCAGGTGCCACCGCTCGCCATCGTGATGCCCGAGCAGACCGCTCAGATCCCCGATCTGCTTCGGTTGTGCAGCAAGCATGGCGTTCCGGTGCTTCCCCGCGGCGGGGGAACGAGTCTCGCGGGACAGTGCGTGAATACCGCGCTGGTGATCGATGTTTCGTCGCGGTGTCATGGACTGCAAGAACACGATGCGACCGCGCGCACCTGCGAGGTCGAGCCGGGCATGACCATCGACGATCTGAATGATCGGCTCCGCCCGACTGGTCAGTTCTTCGCACCGGACCCATCAACCGCGCGCCAGGCCAATATCGGCGGCTGCATCGGCAACAACGCCGCGGGCGTGCACTCGGTGTTGTACGGACGAACAAGCGAGAGCGTGCTCGCGATCGATGCCTGCCTCGCTGACGGGCGCCGCGTCCGGCTGGGGCCCGGTGCGGCGAAGGACAACGACGGGGTTGCGCACGAGCTTACACTGGCGGTGGTGGATGTCGTGCGTCGCCATCAGCAGCTGATCCGCGACCGATTCCCGAAGACCATGCGCCGATCGAGTGGCTATCAGCTCGATGTGATCCTGGATCAGCTCGAGGCGTGCAACTGGGACACCGATCAGGTCAACCTGGCACCGCTGCTCTGTGGCTCAGAGGGAACGCTGGCCTTCACCCTCGGCGCCCAGCTGCAGCTCCAGCAAGTCCCAAAGTACAAGGGGCTCGCGGTGCTCTCCTTCCAGAGTATCGAGCAAGCGATCGACGCCGTCGAGCCGATCCTGTCGCTGAATCCCGCGGGGGTGGAGCTGCTCGATGACCTGATCATGGATCTGGCACGCGGCAACAAGGAAACCGCGGCCTATGTCCAGGTCCTGCCCGACTCCAGCGCCAAGGCAGTGCTCTTCGTTGAGTTCTTCGCCGACGATAAGGCCACGATCAATACCAGGCTCGATGAACTGAGCGCCCTGCTCCCGCAGATCCCGCTTGCGCGGTTCACCGATAGCTCCAGCATGGTCGCGGCCTGGAAGCTGCGAAAAGCCGGCGAGCCGCTCCTGCACGCGATCGAGGGGGATCGCAAGCCATTGGGTTTCGTCGAAGACAACGCGGTGCCGGTCGCCAAGCTCGGCGAGTTCGTCCGCCGGTTCCGGGCCATCGTGGAGTCGGAGGGCACCATCGCGTCCTACTACGCCCACGCGTCGGTAGGGGTGCTGCATGTCAGGCCGCTGCTGGACCTGCGTGATGCGGGGGATGAGCAGGCGATGCACCGCATCGCTTCGAATGTCGCGGATCTGGCGATCGAGCTCGGTGGCGTCCCCTCGGGCGAGCACGGCGACGGACGCGCACGCGGGCCGTTCATCGAGCGAGCTTTCGGGCCAGAGCTGCTTGGGGCATTCCGGGAGATCAAGGCGATCTTCGATCCTCAGAACCTGCTCAACCCGGGCAACATCGTCGAGCCGGGGGCGGTCGAGTCGATCAGTCAGCACACACGCATCCGACCTGGCTCGAAAGAAACCAAAGTCTCCAAGATGGAGACCTACTACCAGTACAAGCCCGAGCACGGCTTTGCCCACGCGGTGGAGCTGTGCAACGGCGCGGGGGTATGCCGACGCAAAGAGGGCGGGGTGATGTGCCCCTCGTATCAGGCGACCCTCGATGAACGCCACAGCACCCGCGGTCGTGGCAACGCGCTGCGTTTGGCCATCACCGGGCAGTCCGATCTCGGACACGAGCCGACAGGGCAGGCGACGCTGTCAGACCCGGACACGCTGGAGACGCTCGATCTCTGTCTGAGCTGCAAGGGCTGCAAGAGCGAATGCCCCAGCTCGGTCGATATCGCCAAGCTCAAGAGCGAGTACCTCGCCCAGGGGTACGCGTCGAACGGGAAGGTACCTTTGCGCGTACGGGTGATGAGTCAGATCCACACGCTCAATAAGCTGGGCGCTCTGACGCCGGGGATCGCCAACGCGATGCAGCGTTTCATGCCCGTCCGCTCGGTGATCAACCACGCGATGGGGGTTCATCCGCAGCGATCGCTTCCGGAGTTTGGTCGTGCGATCAAACGGTGCCCCGTGCCTCAGGATGATCGCCCGCGCGTGGTGCTCCTCAGCGACACCTTCACGACCCACAACGAGCCATCGATTGCCCATGCGACGCTGGGCGTACTGGGCATGCTGGGCTACGCCGTCGGCGTCGAGCCCGTGAGTGATCTCGGGCGAGCCGCCATCTCGGTGGGGCACCTCGGGCACGCGGTGCGTGATGCCAACGCGACACTCGAGCAGCTCAAGCCCATGATCGAGGATGATTCGATCCTGGCGCTGCTGATCCCCGAGCCATCGTGCCTTTCAGCTGTTTGCGACGACTGGGCCGATCTCAAGCTCAACCACACGCCTGAGCTGATCGAGCGGTTCATCGCTAAGGCGGTGCTGCCCGAGACCTTCGTGGAACGCTTCTGGGATCGCCACCCGATTCGTCCGATGGCGCGCCCGATCGAGGGGCAGATCGTCTTGCATGGCCACTGCCATCAGAAGGCGCTCTGGGGCGACGGGACCAGCTCGGCGATCTTCCAGCGCCTGTACCCACAACGCGTTCGGGTGCTGCAGACCGGGTGCTGTGGCATGGCCGGGTCGTTCGGCTACGCGGAGCATCGCTTTGATCTCTCAATGAAAATCGGTGAGCAGACGCTCTTCCCGAGCGTGCGTGCACTCGATGAGCACGATGTGCTGATCGCGCCGGGGACCTCGTGCAGGCATCAGATTCTCGATGGCACCGCGCGTCACGCCCTGCACCCCATCGAGGCGCTGGCGAGACTCTTGCTTGTCGAGTCCTGATCAGACCGGGGCGTTAACGCTGCGGGCGATGCCCTCGATGAGCTCGGCGGCCAGCAGCCAGTGGGCACCGGTCGCCGCGCCCTCGATCATGATGCGATGGGCACACACCGGCACGAGCAGGGCACGCACATCATCGGGCTCGACAAAGTCACGGTCGTGCATCCATGCCCACGCCCGGGCGGCTTGGGCCAGCGCCAGCGAGCCACGGGGTGAGAGGCCAACCATGATCTCATCGGCTTCTCGCGATTTGTGCGCGATCTCCACGATGTAGCGGCGCACCGGTTCGCTCAGATGCACGCCATCGATCTGGTGCTGCATCTGGATAATCTCATCGCCGCTGAGCACGGGCTCGATGTGCTCGAGGACGGTGGTGGCGGGGCGGAGATCGAGCAGCTCGATTTCAGCGTCGGTTCCGGGGTAGCCGAGACTGAGTCGCATCAGGAACCGGTCGAGCTGGTTCTCCGGGAGCGGGTAGGTGCCCTCGAACTCCGCGGGGTTCTGCGTGGCCACAACGATGAACGGCTCGCCCAAGTCGTGGGTCGTCCCATCGATCGATACCCGCCCATCGCTCATGGCTTCCAGCAGTGCCGATTGCGTGCGTGGCGTGGTGCGGTTGATCTCGTCAGCCAGCAGCACGCTCGTGAAGATGGGGCCGGGCTGGAATGTCAGCTCCCCGCCATCGCGTGAGAAGATCGACACGCCCAGCAAGTCCGCCGGGAGCATGTCTGGTGTCAGTTGCACACGGGCGAAAGGGCAATCTATCGATTTGGCAAGGGTGGACGCCAGCAGGGTCTTCCCCACACCTGGGACATCCTCGAGCAGCACATGCCCGCGCGAGAGCAGGCAACAGATGAGCCAATCGATCGCAGGGGATTCGCCCAGATACACCTTGGCGATCTGACTGCGGAGTGCTTCGACGCGTTCACGCAGGTGTTCGTTGCTTGTGGTCTTCATCTTGTGTGCCTCGTCCCTGATTCGCCTCGTCGTGGCTCTGGGCACAGTCTATCGCACCCGATTGGCTCTGGGCAGCGATTCGGTGCGTGACGCGATCGGTTCCATCGGTTATGCTTGATACCCATTGGCCGCGGTCTCATTCAATGCCTGAACCCCCCCGACAGGACGATCCGCATCCCGCTGTTGAGAAGCAGCCAGACTCGGTGATCGCGCGTCAACTCACAGGGGCACTGTACTGTATCTCATGCGGGTACAACCTGCACGGGCTCTCCATCCGGTCCAGTTGCCCTGAGTGCGGGGTGCCCGTCAGAGCGACGATCCTGGGCATCGTGGACCCTCATGCCGAGGAACTGACACCGCTCTCTCATCCGAGACTGACCGCCATCGGTCTGCTGATGTGGAGCTTTGGCGCGATGATTTCAGTCCTGATGGTCTGGTGCATGCGCAGTGCTGAAGTGCTGCGTGACATCGGTGTCAGCGCATGGATGCCCAGTCGCTTTGCCTGGGCCGGCGTGGGCGGGCTCATGATCTCGATGATCGGGGCCGCAACACTGATCCGACCACATCCCGGCGTAACCCGACGGGAAGCCTTGCGATGCTCGATCGGCGTCTCGCTGTATGCCGCGCTCCTGTTCGTGTATCACGCCATCTACATCGGGCACGATGTGATCTCGCCCTCGCCGATCTTCGCGCCCGGCGGCGATGCGCTTGGGAGATCCGTACTGCGCGTGCTCATGTTTTTGCTGGTCGCGGGGATTGTCTGGGGTGTCCGCCCCGCGGCGTTGGGGTTGGCGGTGCGATCGGTCATCGTGCGGACAGGGCGAGTGGATCGCCAGTCCCTGCTGGCGGTCCTGGCGTCGCTGGGCATCGCGGCGCTGGGTGATCTCCTCTCGATCGCGACCCATTTCTCTCCGGTTTCGATCGCCGACATTATCTCGATTGTCTCGGTGGTCGTGATTTCTCTGGGATCGGTGCTCTTCACCGTGGGGATGGTGAACATCTGCATCGATACGGTGCGTATATATCCCGTATTGGTCCGCCCTGGCGTGGGCCTTGGCGATATTTTCGAGACCAACCAGCAGAAAACGCGGCGGACAGGCGGGATCTGAGACCCGTCGATTCACGAACCAATACACTGGGATGAGAGCCACAGTCTACATGGGAGCCGCATGATGCGTTCAAAGGGTACACCGTTTCACCGAGCAGCTGCGATCATCGCGACTGGCCTGCTCTGCCTGTTCTCCTCATCCGCTGCTGCCCAAGAGGTGAGTCTCGCGGTCATCGAGCTTGAAGGATCGCCCGCAGAGGTCGAGGTCGGCTACTCGTGGCTGGGTGACGGGACCGACTCGCTTCTGGGCATCATCAGCACCATCGACACGCTGGCATACGACAGGGAGTTCTCCGGGCTGGTCATCCGATTGAAAGACACGGCACTCAGGACCACGCAGGTCGAGGAGATCGGGGCCGCGATCCAGAGACTTCAGGATGCGGGCAAAAAAGTCCATGTCTTCGCCGAGGGCTACGGGACCAACGACTTGCTGCTTGCTTCATTTGCCGACGAAGCGATCTTGCAGCAGGGCGGTTATGTTTCGTTCCCTGGGCTCCATGCCGAGGAGATGTATCTCGCCGATACGCTCGCGTGGCTTGGGGTGAAGGCACAGCTTGTGCAAGTCGGTGACTTCAAGGGCGCTAACGAAGAGATGACGCGATCTGAGCCCTCGCCGCAGTGGAGCCAGAATATCGAGGGGCTGCTCGATGGGATGTACGCGAACATCCGGGCCATGATGATGCAGGGGCGCGATCTATCCGAGACGGAACTCGATGAGGCGATGCGTGTGATCTGGGCTGCCTCGGGAGAAGAGGCGATCCTCAGCGGGGTCATCGACGCCGAGGTCGACCTGCCCGATCTGCGTGCGCACTTTGAGGATGAGTATGAGGCCAAGGTCAACTGGGTGAGCGATCCGTACGACACCGGGGAATCGAGCGTCCGCGTCTCACCGCTGGCGATCTTCAGCGGCGTCAGCAGCCAGCCCCAGCAGGCGGTGCACATTGATCACGCAACCATCGCCGTGCTGCATATCTACGGCACCATCATCGACGGCGACTCAACCAGCGGCGGGCTCTTCGGCGGCGGGAGTTCGGTCGGTTCACGAACCATCCGCAACGCGATCGAGACCATCCTGAGCGAGGACCTGATCAAGGGTGTCATCGTGCGTGTCGATTCACCTGGAGGTTCGGCGATCGCGTCGGAGGTGATGTGGCAGGGCATCGAACGGCTCAAATCCGAGAAGCCCGTCTGT
>DEXG01000017.1:29341-52569 GCA_002364005.1 Phycisphaerales bacterium UBA3190 | reverse complement strand
CAAATCCGAGAAGCCCGTCTGGGTCAGTGTCGGGAGCATGGCCGCATCGGGCGGTTACTATGTGCTCAGCGCCGGCGACAAGGTCTTCGTCAACCCATCGAGCATCGTCGGTTCGATCGGTGTGGTGGGCGGCAAGTACGCCATGGGTGAGCTGTACGACAAGGCCAAGATCAATATCGTCGAACGATCACGCGGCCCGATGGGC
This sequence comes from Phycisphaerales bacterium UBA3190, assembly GCA_002364005.1. Taxonomy (GTDB): domain Bacteria; phylum Planctomycetota; class Phycisphaerae; order Phycisphaerales; family UBA1924; genus UBA1924. The sequence continues at coordinate 52,364 of DEXG01000017.1, read as the reverse complement.
GATCTGTTCTCCAGCACCACGCCGTGGGACAGCGACCAGATCGCGATGATGCACAGCGAGATGCGCAAGACCTACGACCTCTTCACCTCGCGCGTCGTCGACGGGCGGGAGGACATCGACCTGAGCAAGACCGCTGAGGGTCGACTGTTCGTGGGCAGCGATGCGATCGAGCTCAAGATGGCCGACGAAATCGGCGGTCTCGATGATGCCATCAACGGGCTTGCGGCCGTGGTGGGTATCTCTGATTTCGATGTGGTGCACTACCCCCAGCCACCGAGCTTCGAAGAGATGCTCATGGAGCAGTTCGGGCAGTTCCTCCGCTCACCTCAGGTCGCGGTCAACTTCAACCCGTTCGAAAAGATGCTGCGATCGATGCTCGGGGAGTCGCGATACAATGCGATCGTCGATTCGCTCAACGCGATCTCGCTGCTCCAGGACGAGAAGGTCCTGCTGGTGAACCCGCGGGTGATCTACTTCCGCTAAGCGGGCGATGCAGACCATGTGTTTATAAGAAAAAAGCCGACCCGCATGGGCCGGCTTTTCTTGTGTTTCATGGGAGTAAAGAAGCGGTGCCGATCTGGTCCGATCAGATGTCGCTGATCTCAGCGGTCTTCTTGGCGACCATCTCGTCGATTTTGCCCTCGTACTTCTTGAGCAACTCCTGGATCTCGTCCTTGAGGGTCTTGATCTCGTCTTCGGAGAAGTGCTGCCCCTCCTGCTTGTCGAGCCCGTCGGCGTGCTTGTTGGCATCGCGTCGGCTGTTGCGGAGGACGATCTTCTGCTCCTCGCCGGTCTTCTTGGCCTGCGAGATGAGCTGCTTGCGTCGATCGGTGGTCAGCGATGGGATGCTGATGCGGATCTGCTTATCTTCGACCTGCGGGTTGATGCCCAGGTTTGCCTGCTCGATGCCGGTCTTGATGGCACCCAGCAGCGAGGGATCGAAGGGCTTGATGACCAGCTGGGTGGGCTCGGGGACCGAGACCGCCGCGATGCTCTTGAGGTCGCTCTCGCCGCCATAGCATTCGACCTTGACATACTCGACCATCGCCGGCGAGGCCCGCCCGGCGCGGATGCCCTTGAGCTCGCTGCCGAGGTAATCGATGGCCTTGCTCATGTGCTCTTCGGCTTCAAGAAGAATCGTGTCTGGGTCGGTACTCATGCTTGGTTCTCCGGTGTGTCGTTCAGGGGCAGAATCATACCCTCAATGAGGCCCTGGGCCCCTTAATCTTCGATTCCAGTGCTCAGCAGCGTCCCGATTTCATCGCCCTCGATGACCCGCCGGATATTGCCCGGGATCTTGAAGTCGAAGACAAGGACCGGGATATGGCGTTCCTGGCACATCGCAAGCGCCGTCATATCCATAATTGCCAGCTTCTTGCTCAACGCTTCGGCAAATGAGAGCTCAGAATACCGGGTCGCCGTGGGATCGGTGTTGGGATCGGCGCTGTAGACCCCGTCGACCTTGGTGGCCTTCAGCAGCAGGTCGCAATCGAGCTCAGTGGCCCGCAGCGCGGCACAGGTGTCGGTTGTGAAGAACGGGCTGCCCGTCCCCGCGGCCAGGATGATCACCCGGCCCTTGTTGAGATGCCTGATCGCCCGATGACGAATGAAGGGCTCGGCGACGGCCTTGATGTCCAGGGCGGACATGACCCGGGAGTCGATCCCCAGACTGTCGAGCTTTTCTTTGAGGGCCGCCCCGTTCATTACGGTGCCCAGCATGCCCATGTAATCAGCTGTTGCCTGCTGAATATCGCCCGTCTTGGCCAGCTCTGCCCCCCGAATAATGTTGCCGCCACCGACAACGACCGCGATCTGGGCCCCGGCGGAGGTTGCGTCCTTGATCTCGTTGGCGATCAGGCCGAGTTCCTTGGTGTCGATCCCGAAGCCGCCGGGCTTGCAGAAGGCCTCGCCGCTGAGCTTCAAGAGCACGCGTTTGGGAGCGCCAAGCTTGGCTCTGGCGTTCGATGAGTCGGGTGATTGGTCGGTCATGCGTGCTCCCAAGGGGGTTGCTTTCGCGTCGAGTGGCTTCGTGCAGCACTTCGCGTGTTCAATGGTAGAACCCGTGCGAACCGATGTGGTAGTCTAGACGAATCGGGATCGGTCATGAGGACCAGCCCCACGGGCCACGCGAATGGATTGTGCACGATTTGAACCAACCCGCCCAGCATCTTGAAACAGAATCAGCTGATGGAGTCGGCGGGGGCAAATCCGCCCGGCGACAGTTTGTCGAACGGGCGACGATCATGGGGCTGGCCTTCTCGATCGCCATCCATCTGATCATCATGCTCATCGCGGCGGTGATCACCATCGACTTCGGCTACGCCGATGCGGGGGGAGATACGGGCGACGAGGTCGATTTCGCGGTGCTCACCGACGCCGATCTCGCGGAGATGCAATCGCCCAGAGTTACAGAAGAGAGCTTCGAGGTCGCGACCATCCCGACCGAGGCCATGCAGATCGACCTGCTCTCGGAAAACAATACCGAGGACTCGGTCGACGAGCTGGCCGATTCGATCGCACCCAGTCTGGACCCGGGCGGGGGGGCGCTGACGAGCATCGACTCGAGCACGGGCAGTTCCGGGGCTGGCACGGGCGATGGCGCGAGCTTCTTCGGGCTCGAGGCACAGGGGCGACGATTCTCCTACATCGTCGATCTCTCGGGGTCGATGAACACGCTGACCGGCGAGGGGCGGTTCACCCGCTGGGAGCTGACCCGCTCGGAGCTGATCCGGTCGATCGACGCGCTCGATGCCCGGGCCCAGTTTTCCGTTGTGCTCTATTCCTCCAACTCCATCGCCGTCTTCGGCCAGGGCAACTGGACCGAAGCCACAAATGGCAACAAACGCCTCGCGGCCGCGTCACTCCTGGGCTTCGATCCCGGCGGAGGGACCAGGCCGCTCGCGGGGTTCGAGATGGTCTTTGAACTCGATCCCGAATCGGACGCGATCTATTTCATGACCGACGGGGTGTTCAGCACCGATGTCCCGGCGCAGGTCAAACAAATGAATCGGCGTGATCTGATCCCGATCCACACCGTGCTCTTCGGTGAACCCGCCAACCCACGCGAAGCAACCGCGGCGATCAGCATGATGGGCGACATCGCCCGCAACTCGGGCGGCAAGTTCACCCATGTCCGGGAGGGGCGACCATGAGTGCCGTCGCAGCCGTGATGCTCGGGGTGCTCGTCGCCTGGGCACCCGCCACAGTCAAACGCTGGGCCGAGCAGGAACCCGTGGTGGGGGAGTTCGTTGAGGCCGACGCCCAGGGTGTGCATCTGAGACTCCAGTCCGACACGATCGCAACCCTGATCCCGTGGTACGATGTCGAGCGGGTTGAGCTGGAAAATGGGACTCTGGCCCGTTACGACCGCTTCGCACGCCAAGCATGGCGGGCCCACGCTCGCGCCCAGCGCGGGGATTATCAGGGGGCGCTGCCGCTCTACGAATCGATGCGCGACGAGTACCTCTGGAAGCCCGGCCCGCAATCAATGGATGTCAGCATCGGGCTCAAACGCTGCCTGATCAATCAAGGCGACCGTGCCCAGGCGATCGAGCCCGCCCTTGCCTGGTTCGTTTCATCGCGCATGCTCGCCTCGGTCGATGCATCAGGCGTGTCGAGTGTCGACGCCCAGACCATGCTTCATACGGACCTCCCCCCGATCAGATCATCCTCGGCGCCCACGGCGCCGCTTGACCTTGATGTGCAGGCCGGGATCACCGAACGAGAGCGGCTGCTCTACGCCTGCTTCCGTCTTGTCGATGCCCCCGCGGAGTCACGCGAATCCATTGTCGCTGAAATCGAAACACACAGGCGTTCGATGCCGGCACGGGACGCGGGCGTTGTGCTGTTTGAACAAATGGCGTATGCCCAGGCCCATCCCGATCGAAGCAAACGCAACGCCGCCCGCGATGCGCTCCGGCGTCGATGCCAGACGCAGCACGATACCTGGATCGAGGTCTGGGCACGCCTTGCCATCGGCGCGGCCCTGCTCAATGAGCCGGACCGGCTCAGGAAAGACCTGGGGGTGGTCGAACTCCTGCATGTGATTGTCCGATTGCATGCGATTGACCCGAACCTCACCATGCTCGCGGCAGAACTCGCCGCGGGACACCTCGAATCCACAGGCCGAGCCCAATGGGCAACCCAGATATTGCACGACGCGCAACGACACATCGCCAGCCCGCTCGCGAGCCAGGAGTACCAATCGAATGACTGACACCGTACTCACCCAATCCCTCACGCTCGCCGCGGAGTCCGGCGAGGTGCACCGATCGCTGCTGCAGTACATCCTCAAGGGTGGCCCGATCGGCATGATCATCATCCTGATCTCGCTGGTCGCGATCGGGATGATCGGTGCCCAGCTCTTCCGGATCCGGCGCGAACGGCTCGCCCCGCCCGATTTGCTCGCCGATCTGCGTTCACTGCTTGGCGATGGGAACATCGACGGTGCGATCAAACGCAGCAGCGACGAGCCCGGCTCGAGCTACCTCGCTCGCGTCGTGGGCACCGGCCTCACCCGCGCCTCACGCTCCGCCTTCGGCATGCTCGAGCTCCGTTCTTCGGTCGACGAGATCGGCCAGTTGGAGGTCGATCGGCTCTACCGCCTGACCGACGGCATCGGGCTTATCGCCTCTGTCGCGCCCATGCTCGGGCTGCTGGGCACCGTGGTGGGTATGGTCGGCGCATTCGACGCCATCACCCTCAGCGACGGCCCGGCCCGCCCCGACGAGCTGGCCGGCAGCATTTCTCAGGCACTCATCACCACCGTGCTCGGGCTGATCGTTGCCATCCCGTGTACCGCGATGTACACCTTCCTGCGCAACCGGATCGATCACCTGACCACCGAGATCGACGAGCAGATCGAGGAGATCATCTCGCCACTCGAAGCCGCGGGCGGGAGTGAGGCAGCCAACCAGTGAAACGCAGGGGCTCCACATCTCGGCACATGATCAGCGTCGACCTGACGCCGATGATTGATGTGGTCTTCCAGCTCATCATCTTTTTTATGTTCACCTCCCAGTTCGGCGAGCTGCGCCGCACCGAGATCGACCTCCCCCGAGAGCAGGGTGATGAAGAAGCCCAGCAGGCCAGCGCGGCCATGATCATCGATCTGACGGGTGAGGGGGTCTATTTCTTCGAATCCAAAGCAACCAGTCTGCTCGAGATCGAGCAGGTCGCGCAGCTCGGTGTGACCAATCAGACCGACTCCACCCCATTCGATGTCCTGATCAGGCCGGACCGGAACGCGCCCGCGGTCTACCTCGATCGCCTCCTGCTGCGATTGTCGAGTGTCGGCGTACAACGATGGAAGATCGCCACGATCGATACCGGGGGGGGATCATGAGCCGGCGACGCACATCCCGACAGCGTGGCTCGCGCCTCGGCGCCCTGCCGCTCACCTCGATGATCGATGTCGTGTTCCTGCTGCTGATCTTCTTTCTCGTGACCGCGGACTTTGCCAAGCAGGAGCACAAGCTCCCCTCGGCTCTGCAGACCGAGGGCGGGGGTGTTCGCTCGAGCGATCTGCAGCCCCAGATCATCCAGATCAGTCTGCTCAACAACCAGCCGGTCTTCACGATCGGTCAGGTCCGGTGCAACGACCGCGCATCGCTCGAGGGGGTGCTCAAGCAGCTCCCCCGAGACGCGGGTGTCGCGATTAAGGCCGAGCCCGATGTGCCGATCCAGTCGATCGCGACCGCATTACAAGCCGCCCGCAACGCGGGGTTCACCAGGAGAAGCTATGTGCCGGGCGAAGTGGGTCAATAGAGCGCCGATGCTGCTGCTCGTGGCGCTGCTCGCACCCATATCGCGTGCGAGCCCCGGCGATGAGTCGGTTGAGCTGTACCTGCGCGGTCATGGCATGGATACGCTGCTTGAGGTCCAGCTCGAATCCCGACTCGATGAGGCCCAGAGCAATGATGAACGAGCTGAAATCGCGGAGAATCTTGCGCAGCTCTACCTCACCCAGCTGCGAGCAACCGACAGCGACGATCCGTACCGTCAGGTCCTGGTGATCCGGGCACACGATCTGCTCTCTCGCGTTTCCGCCGCGCCCTTATTCGACTTGCGCATCGAACTCTTCATCAACGATTACGCGTTGGGCGAGGACGCGGTTGAGCTGTATCAGCTCGGCCTGCTCGAAGAATCAGGGCGGGACCAAACGGTTCAGTCATTCGTTGAGATTTCCCGTGGGCTGCGAGCCATCATGAGCTCGATCGAGCCCGAACTCAATCGGCTTACCCGTCGTCGGGGGCAGAGCGTGGGCACGGACGAGGCCCAGGAGATCGCGGCGCAGATCGAGACCAAGCGTCGTCTGCACTCACTCGCCGCGTACTACATGGGTTGGAGCGGGTACGGCATCGCGGTGCTGGAGGACCGCCATGTCGAGGACACGACTTTCATCGCCTTTGCCTGGCTGCTCGGTGGTGAGGGGAGCATGCCCCAGCAGGCCGAGCTGCGACACGCGGCCATCGAGTTCGAGCATGTCGCCCGGGCCGCCATCGGTGTGGCGATGTGCTACGCACAGTCAGAAAACGAATCGCTCGCGCTGGCGTGGTTGAATGAGTTGATCGATTCAAACGCGGTCAGCGATGAGGTTCGCAGCGCCGCGGAAAGCCGGAAGCTGCGCGTGCTTGCTGCTTCACGGGACTGGTATAAAGCGCACACCTATATATACGAGATCAGCGACGCCGACGCGGGTGAGTATCTCTCTGTGCCCGATGCACGCTTTGTCGCGATGCGGGCGCTCGACTCACGCGTGTCCGGTCTCCCGGGCAAGGGGGGCGAGGAGCAGGCGGTCAAGGTGGCAACGCTGGGCATCGAGCACCTCGTTGGGCGGGGTGAAATCGGGCATGTCGTCGACCTGTATCAACGCTATGAGCGACTGCCGCTGATCGCGTCGGGCTTCATCCCCAACTATGCACGAGCGATAGCGGAGTTGGAGCAGGCTGAAGCGAACGGGCTACAGAATAGATACCTCGACATCGCCGGGCAGTTCAACAAGGCGTTGCAATCACCAGATGCCTCAGCGTACCCCGAGCACCGGGAGGACTGCCGTCTCAAGCTCGCCTACACGCTGATCCGCGCCGATCGCCCACAGGACGCGGTTGAACAGTGCGACCAGATCATCGATCGATCGATCCGAGCCGAAGCAATCCAGGAAGCCAGATGGCTCAAGCTCGCGGCACTCGATCGTCAGAATGTCATCAGCGGCAAATCTTCCTCGCCCGAACTCGACCAGGCGGTGCGTGCGTTCGTCGAGGCCTACCCGGATGCGCCACGCACCACCAAGCTCGTGCTCCGCCACGCCATGCGTGGGACCCTCGACGAGCGATTCGCGATCGAGACGCTTGCTGGCATCGCCCAAGACGACCCAATCGCGATCCCCGCGCGCCGCACGCTCGTACAGCTTCAATACCAGACCCTCCGCAGCACCGGCTTTGCCGACCAGGCCATGCTCAAGAACACCCGCGAACTGATCGACTGGCTCTTGCAACAGCCCACCGATGCAGACAGCAACCAGAGCACCGCCCAGACCCAGATGGCCATCTTGCGTATCGGGATCGACCTGGCCCTGCGAGACACGCCGAGCGATCCGCAACGGGCTCGCGTGCTGATCGAAGTCGCCCAATCGCGCCTCGGCACCGTTCCCTCGATGACACAACTCGAAGCAGAACTGCTGGTCCGCAGCGTCCAGATCGCCCTGATCGAAGACCAGATCGACCTGGCCCTCGCAACGATCGATCGTCTCAGGGGCATCGATCCGGAACAAGCCGAGTACGCCGAGCTGCTGACGCTCAACCGGGTCATCGAACGCTGGGACGATTCGCGTCTGGCGCTCGATGCAGAACGCCTTACGGGTTTCGGTGTCTCGGTGCTGGCTCGCATGACGCCCAAAGCACCCGAGCACATCGGTATACAGACCTCCCGCCTGGCCGAGGTGATCAGCGATGCCGCCGAACTGCTGGGGAGCACACGCAACAACCCAAGTATGACCCAGCTGGCCCTGCGTCTATCAAAGCAGATCATCGAGCGGGGCTCGCCGAGCGAACCCGGTTTGCAACGAACCGCCCGGCTTGCCGAATCGCTCAAAGATCGGGATACGCAGCTCGAAGCGTGGCTCCGCCTGCTCGCTTCGTATCACCAAGACGACGAGCGCTGGTACGAAGCACGCTACGAATCACTGCGGGTCATGATGATGATCGATCCAACCCGGGCGATCGAGACTTTCCAGCAGTTCAAGGTCCTCAACCCAACCCTGGGCCCGGCGCCTTGGAACCAGCGCATCGCGACGCTCTTCAACGAAACTGCCCCCGATTCGGTCAACAGCACCGGGGGAGCAACGCCATGAGTCAAAGCAAGTCCAATCAGACACCGGTCGTGCGATTCCTGGGACAAGACGCTGGTCGGGGCGGGCCCTTCGCGCTCCTGGGGTTGCCCCACACGATCAGCAGTGACGCGGTGATCAATCGGGCGGTACAGCAGCGTCTGCGTCAGATCGATTGCCATCCGCACCGGGGAACGCCCGATGCCAGCGAGGTGCGGCTCGCGATCCACAGCGCCGCTTCCCAGCTGCGGGATCCGTCGCTGCGCGAGCACCTGATGCGACGATGGCCCGAGGGCACACCCATCGATATGCCCAAGGCATGGGCCACCCGGAAAGCAACACAAAAACTGACCCCCTCGTTGATGCGCAGGGCACGCATGATCGTCGGCTCAAGCGGTGGCTGGAACAGCACCGCGCGGCGTCGCCTTGCCCATCTCGCTCGCATGAACCGGCTCGGCGCGTTGGAGATCATCAAAGCACTCGGCGGGCAGCGTGGCACTTCAGCCCGCCAGCCGGGGCATGACCGTGGTGGGACCCTGCCTCAACTCCCCCTTGGGCCAAGCGGTGGTGGGGGATGGCTGGGGGCGTACGCGATCCTCGGCCTGCTCGGGTGCAGTCTCATCGTCACCGTGTTGCTCAGACCCGGTCATGAGGCCGTTCCCGCCTCGCCGGGCGCAACGGCGATGACCGAACCCGATCTGGGCACCACAACCAAGAACACCGGGATACCCAGCACCGTTGACCGCGATCGGCTGACGCATTACACCGCGATCGCCCACGAGCTGGATCGGCTCGTGGCACGCGCCTCGACTGAACCCCAGGCCGCGATGGAACGGTTCGGGACGGTCTATGCCCTCTTTGTTGACGAGTGGACCGCCTTCCCGCTTGATGCGTTGCAGCGTGCCACGGTCAATATTGCCGAGTTCATCGTCCGCCTTGAAGCCGCAGGTGTCGAGACCCAAAGACTCACGCCGCTCCTGGCGGCCGCTGGCACGGAACCCGATCGTGAGATGATCGTCGCTGGTGTGATTGATGTCACGCTCGCCTCGCCCCAGCTCTCAACCGAGACCCGCGCGTCGCTCCGCATGCTCCGTGAGCGAATCAGCAGCTCGGAGACCATCCCGCGTCAGCAGGTGCGTCCTTCGATCATCGCCATCGCCCGCCACCTGGCACTCCAACACGAGGACGATGACCCCGAGTGGTGGGCGTCCTGGCTCCAAGCGGTGAATCACGCGTCGGGAACAGAACAGCATGAACGCGATTCGCTCCTGATCGAGGCACTCAGCGCCCGTCTACAGGATCAGGACAACCCGGATGCACAGTGGCTGCAGGTCGCTTCCTCGCTCGTACGGGCGCTCGGTTGGCAGAGCGGGAGCGATGAACGCTACTGGTTGCTCGCACAGTTCGGTGATGCTCAGGTGAGCACCGCTCGTCTGGCAATGCTCACCGAAGCGCTCGTCTCCTCCAGCGCCGCCGAGGGCGTCGATGCCCGCATGGTCCTCGCACGGGACGCCAACATCTCTCAACGCCAGCAGCTCGAAGATGCGTATGAGGGTGCATGGTTTCCCGCTCAAACAGCAACTGGTGCCGGCGAAGGGCAGGGCGAAAGCGATCTGGCGAATCAGCTGCGTATCGCCGTCACACGCTTTGATACCCGCGTCGATGACGAGCGGGCCTTGCATGAGGCCTTAGGCCTCACCGCCATCTCGACCGCCGCGGTGTTGTATCTCCAGGGCAACACGCAGCACAGTCAGGAACTGCTGCAGAACCCGCCGACGCTCAAGAGCACAGATGCCGTCGATATTGGCTCGCAGCTCAGGAATGATGCTGACGATCGGGCTTGGGCTGAGAAGGTGGCGAACTGTAACAGCGCCGCAGAGCTTCGCCCCTACCTCGATACCCTGCTCTCGAGTGATAGCATCGGCATCAACTCGGCCCACGCGCTCGTGCACCTGGCCGTTCGCGAGCCGGAACTCGAGTTGAGAGAGTTGGCCATCGCACAGCTCACACGCCTGAACGATCAGATCAGCGTTCTCTTGGCGATCGACCACGCCCTCACCGATCAGCGGGTCAGCTCGCGTCTGGATGATCTCGTGACAAGCGTGCTCAGCACGACGCTCCCCAACCGGAGTGACCCCGCATGGTTCATTACAGCCCGTCGACTGCTGCTGGTCCGGATGAGCGATTCGCTCGGGCGCTCCCAGCAGCCACAGTTCAACCAGTTAGAGCACGAAATCGCATCGCTGATGGCGATGCGACTCCATTCGCTGGGCTTCGATGCGGACCCGGACCTGCAAGGCCCCGAAGCGTTGCTGGGAACGCTCAACCAGCTACGCCGAATGACACTGCAAACGCAGGGGGCCAGGTACGATCGGATGGAGGGTGCGCTGGGCGAGATCGATGCGCAGGCGATCGTTATGCGTGCTCGCGCCGAGTCGACACTTCAGCAATACCTGACCGAACTGGTGTACGAGATGCAGCTGCGGCGCACCGAGATCGATGCGGTGTTCCCAGGGACCACGGGGGTGTTGGAGAATCTCGCTCGCGACTACAACACCCGCATGGACGGGGCTGATTCGATCCTCCAGCAGATCGCCCATACACAACACGCGATCGCCCAGCTCCTGATGATTGAACTCGAACGAGGGGGCTCAACATGAACAGCGCAATCCGCCGTTCCATGTACATGATCGGCGCAACAACCCTTGTGTTGCTGCTCGGGTTTTCCAGCACACAACCCGCGGCCACGCTCGATCCCGGGCAGCCCAACAGCTACCTCGAGCAGGGCGAACTCCTGCTCGCCCAAGCTGAAGGCCGTGAGGAGACCCGGCGTGCACGCCAGATCCTGGCGATGGGGGCCGTGCTCGCACACCGAACCGGGCAGGACGACATCGCCGCCAGCTGCTGCATCGCCCTTGTTGATGGGCAGGACGATCCCGCGCTGATCTCCCAGGCGTGGGATCTGGCGTTGATGCTGGATCCATCACGGCTCGCTGCCTGGGCCCAGCAACGAAACATGGCTCACGCCACAGATTCCTCAGCACTCGGCGCTGAGTGCCTTCGCTTGGCACGCAACGCAGAGGTGGGGGATGCCAGCGCGTTGTACCAGCGTGCTACGGTCCGTCAGGCGATCCGAGATGCCGCCTTGCGTCTGGGCCTCCCGGTGCAGGATGTGACCAGGGTGATCGACGGACTGCTCACGACCACGGGGCGAGACGAGTGTCGGGGGCGTGTGTTCTCTACGCAGGTCCACGATGGCGAGTCCGTGCGGGTGCTCTGCGATGATCACACCCACCCGATCGCCACGACCGGGGATGTTGAATCATTGCGTATGCTGCTGGCGATCGAGTTGGAGTGTCTTGAATCCAGCACCGGGCTTGAGGATTGGGCCAGTGCCTGGAGCATGCACCAGCAACGCCCGTTCGAAGCGCCAAGCATCGAACAGCTCATCGAGTTGTACCAGATCGATCCGGCTCGACCCTACCTGGTCAATGGGCAATGGTCTTCGACACGCTGAACGCTGACTCAATCCGGCGTGGGGTCTAGACTGTTGTGAACAAAGAGACAGGACACGCAGGAGCGACGCATGAGCAGCGAAACAACCACGACCCCGGCCAATCCCGAAGCTCAAGCCCCGAAGGGCAAGCCCGAGATCACATTCGATGACTTCGCCAAGATCGATCTTCGCGTTGCCAAGATTCTCAGCGCCGAGCCACACCCGAACGCTGATCGGTTGCTCAAGCTTCAGCTGGATGATGGTTCAGGCACGCCGCGTCAGATCTGTGCGGGCATCCGGGAGCAGTACAGCCCCGAGGATCTTGTTGGCCGGTCGATCGTGATCGTGGCCAACCTGGCACCCCGCAAACTGCGTGGCGAGGAATCACGGGGCATGCTCCTGGCCGCGAGCAACGCGGACAAGGGCAGCGATGATCGCAGCGTGGTCGTGCTGACCCCGATGAGCGAGATCGAGCCCGGCTCAGTCGTTTCCTGAGCCCGTCACACGCGATCAATCCTGGTCGGGCTGCTGGCGCCGACGCTGGAGCATCTGAAGCTGACGGTCGGCATTGCGTATCGCGGCCTCGACCATCTGTGCGATCTCCTGATCACGCTGCGATTCGACCTGCTCAATCGATGCTTTGAGTTCGCTGAGCCGCGACTCAAGGCGGTTGATCTCGTACTGCTTGGCCATCAGCTCGACATCGAAGCGTTGGCCGGCCAACTTGTGAAGCTGGTTGCGGGCGTCGGCAAGCTGTGATTCACCGTTCTCGGGGTCACTCACCACGCGCAGGTACGCCCCCTGGGCTTCGATAAAGTCCATGCCGGCGTGCATCTGCTGGGTCTTGAGCTTGGCCAGCACGGGCTGCGAGTTTTCCAGATACAGGATCTCCATGATCTGGGGTGCGATCCGCCCCAGGAGCCGATCCGCGCTGCGGGGGTCTTCGTTCGAGATGGGCTCGAGCTTCTCCCAGAACTTGGGGAACTCGGCCTGCAGAAACTTCATCATGGCCTCGCGGTCACGCAGCTCGTCTTCACGAGTGCCGCCGGGAGGGGCGGAGTCGCGATCGCCTCCGCGGCCATTGATGCGCGGGCCACGATCGGCGGTATTGGAACGAAGCTCGTTGAGCACCTCGGGGGCTGATGCGCCAGCATCAAGCTTCTCCAAGGCAGCCCGGTTGCGCTCAAGCATTTCTTCGCTGTGGGCGATCGATCGTTCCAAGCGAACACGCAGGGCTTCGGGGTCGATCTTGAGCTCCAGACCCAATCGGCCGGGAGGGCCGTCGCGCTCAGGCGCATCATCACGCGCCCCGGGAGGGCCCGGCTCTCCGCGTGCATCACCGGGCTGGCTCAGCGCCAGCATCCCCAACGACAGCGTGCAGAGCAGCAGCGTGGTGATTCGTGAATGCTTCATCAGATGGCTCCGTCGTTGGTGGTGTCGAACAGGTCCATGTCCAGAAAACTCGCTTCAACATCGGCGTCGATCGTCTGGGCCCAGAGTTCCCAGTCGGCAACGGCCTCGTCGAGATGGTCATCGCCAACCTCTTCCAATGCCAGGTAGGCGTCGATGTCCTGCTCAAATGATGTGAGCGACAGCGTGCTCTGCGGTGCTTGCTGCACCGGTTGCAAGGGGCCTGATGCGGACCAGGGCTGGGTCGCCAGAAGGCCCAGCGTCGCCGAGGCGCCCAGCAGCAATGCCGCAGCGATGCGGAACTTCCAGACGCCCGACCGTTGAGCCGATGCCGCCTGTGCCTGTTGGGCCTGGGCAATCGCGATTGGTGCGGGCGTGAACACGCCCGAGATCGCTTCGAGTAACCGGGCTTCGGACTGCTCGCTCATCGCCGAACGGTCGGACTGCCCGAGCGCATCGAGCATCGAACTGATGCCCTCAAGCTCAGGGTCGCCCTCAAGATGCAGGTGGTTCGTGTTGTCGTTGTGTTGGTCGTTCATGGTGACTCCCCCGATTCGTGTTGGGGTGGGTTGGTTGACTGTGTGTCCATCAGGTCTCGTAACTTTTTCAGGGCACGGTGGTGCCTGGCGAGCAGGGTCCCGATGGGGTCGCCGCTGATCTCGGCGATCTGCTTGAAACTGAGCTGCCCGTGATGGCGCAGCTCGATGATCTCTCTATCCCGGTCGCTCAGCTGCGCCATCGCAACACGCAATCGGGTGCTCTGTGCGAACGATTCATCCTGCTCGTTCGCCTCGTTCTCATGACGCGCCTCAAACGCGTTCAGGTGCTCGGGCGCGGTCGGTGTTGCGTGCCTGGTTCTTTTGCGGCACAGATCCCGCACCCGGTTCATGGTGATCCGGAACAGCCAGGGCTCGAAACGCCCCTGCTCATCATAACCGGAACCGCCAGAGCCATTGCTCTGCCCCAGCTTGGTGGCAACGGTGACAAAGACCGATTGCGTGATTTCCTCGGCAAGGTCATCGTCGTGCAGGCGGCTCCGAGCCATCGCGAAGACCCGCCTTGCGTACAGGCCCATGAGTTCGACCCAAGCCGCCTCTTCTCCCTCAGCAGCGCGAGCGATAATCGACGCCAGTTCGGCGGGATCACGCTCTGCGGAGTTCGATTGAAGAGTCAACGCGGGTACCATCCTGCCTGTAGAACGATGAACGGGCTCAGAGATTGCCTATTTCACCGTGAAAGTTCATATACTTGTCTATCGGTTTGACTACGGGTCCAGCATCGATCTGGGCCGATAAGTTCGGTGAGCGTCTGGTAACTTACCCAGATCATGGATACACCGAACCAGGGGTGCCCAAGGGCGTACGCCCACGATAGGAAAGGGATCTGTTGAGCGATTGGCACGACAAGAGTGACGAGCAGGTGTTCGAGGCCTTCCGGGCCGAGGCCCCAGGAGCTTATCGGGAGCTGATCGAGCGGTATCACGATGATCTGCTGCGTTTTCTCACCCGCATGATGGGCGATCGGGCTGCCGCAGAGGACATTTTTCAGGACACCTTTCTCCAAGTTCACATCTCCGCGGCCAGCTTCGACAGTTCCCGCAGATTTCGACCATGGCTTTTCACAATTGCCGCGAACAAAGCACGGGACTCGCTTCGTAAGAGGGGCAGACGAAAAACGGTCGAACTCTCGGCCCCGATCAAGAAATCAGAATCCGGTGCCTCGTTCGTGGACTTGTTAGAGGTGGATGTCCCCTCCCCCGACGAGAACATGGATCTGGCAGAACGAGATGAGCTGGTGCAGCAAGCACTCGCCCAGCTCGGACCGGCCCTTCGGGAGGTGTTGCTCTTGGCGTATTTCCAGCGGCTCAGCTATGCACAGATCGCAGAAGACCTGGGTATCCCGCTGGGCACCGTCAAATCCCGGATGCACTCGGCCGTCGCGGCCTTCGCCCGGGCATGGCAGAGCGTCTCCAAGGGCAGGACCAACGAGTAGGTTCGTGGTGAGGTACTTTCAATGAATCACGATGAGCAGCCGACGATTACCCCCGAGCTCAGCGAGGCAGACAAGCAGGCCATCGACCAGCTCTTTGAGCACGGTCTGGCTACGCCCGCATCACCGGATCCGCGCCAGCAGCGCGTCTCTGATCTTCTCAGTCTCTTGGGTACACCGGTCCAGGACGAGGCCCACCGCGCCAGCCGTATCGACCTGATCGATGTCATGACCCGCCGCCAGAGCGACCCGCGCGACGCAGAAGTCTTCCTCACCCCCAAGGGGCAGGACGCGGTCGACGCGTTCGTCGATGCCGGCTACCAAGCCGATGCTGTCGTCGCCCAACATAGCGAGCACGCCAAACGCCTCGAGCAGATCGGTGCCATGCTCACCGATGGGGCAAAGCCCGAGCACATCGGTCGTGAAGACCTCGTCATCTCCACCCTGGGCACGATCCAGAACCATATTGACTCGGAACAAGCCGCGATGCAGTTCGAGTCTCAGCGGGGGTTCCAACTCCCCGCCCGATGGGCCGATGTGGTCTCGATCGCTGCGATGCTCCTCCTGGCCTTCTCCGTGGTCATGCCCATCCTCTCCGGGATGCGTTCGTCGAGCCAGCAGCAGCTGTGTTTCGACAATATGAACCAGACGGCCAACGCCTTCGGGCTCTACACCGGCGCCAACCGGGACATGCTCCCGATGGCCACCGCCGGATTTGGCCCCACATGGCTCGATGTGGGCACGACGCCCGAGCGATCAAACTCATCCAATCTTTATACCCTGATCCGCAATGGCTTTGCGGGACTCGATGATCTCGCCTGCCCGACCAACCTCAACGCCAAAACCGGCGAGCCAGACCCCGACGCCTGGGATTGGGAATCGCTGGAACAGATCTCCTACTCATACCGCATCATGCCCCGAGGCGGCATGCGGGCCACATCAATCAATGAGCCCATGCGGGTGGTCCTGCTCGCCGACCGGTCACCCGTCATCCTCCGGGTGGTGCGTCAGCAGCCCGTCATCCCAGAGCAGAACACACCCAACCACAGCAGCAGCGGGCAGCACATGCTCATGCTCGACGGCAGCTCCCAGTGGTCCAGCAGCCCTGTGCTCGAAGGACGCGACAATATCTGGCTCCCAAGGCCGATCGAGACCCTGATCCACAACGAGCGGGTCAAACGAGGCATCGAGATCGAAGGCAACGAGCAGCCAGCCGGGCCAACCGACGCCTTTGTGGGCCCCTGATTCACCACAGAACCACCAGAATTTGGTCTTTGGGCCCCGTTTGGGGTTCAAAGACGCTTCCCATGACAGGATCGGGGGCCTATGCTCCCCTCCTGCCCCGAACGATTCGGGGCTGTATTGATACGAACGATGAACCGACGGCAACCCCGTCGATCAAGCGCCCGGAGTGATTCCGATGCCGAAGAATAAAAGCCACAAGGGTCTGTCCAAGCGAGTCCGCGTCTCCAAGACCGGCAAAGTGCGCCATCGCAGTGCGTACCACAAGCATCTTTCGTCACGAAAGAGTGCCAAGCGTCTGCGTCAGCTGCGTAAGGACCGTCATGTGACCGCGTCCGAAGCCAAGCGCTTCGAGAAGCTGCTGTTCCGCCGCCTGCGTGGACGCAACCAGCCCCGCACCTCGCTGCGTCGCAACCCGTCGCCCGAAGAGAAGCGGGCAATGCGCGAAGCCGCGAAGAACAACAACGAATAAACCACAACCACATCGGGCATCGTCGTTGATCGTCGAGTGCCCGGGTCACCCATCCCCGTCTGCCGGGATTGCAAGACCGGTTGAATCCGGCTCCGTCAGACAAACTTGGAGATTGAATCATGCCACGCGTTCGTAAAGGTGCCGCCCGTACACAGGCACGCAAGAAGATCCTTCGTCAGGCCCGAGGCTACTTCGGCAGCAAGAGCCGCCACAAGTACCAGGCCAAGATCGCCGTCCGTCGCGCTGGCTGCTACGCCCTGCGTGACCGTCGCGCCCTCAAGCGTGAGATGCGGGCCCTCTGGATCACCCGAATCACTGCCGCCTGTCGCATGCGTGGCACACGCTACTCGCTGTTCATGAACGGCCTCAAGCTCGCGGGCGTGAACCTGAATCGCAAGATGCTCTCGCAGATCGCCATCGACGATCCCAAGCTCTTCGACAAGCTCGTCGAGCAGGCAACCGCGGCCACCAGCGCCGTGCCCGCCAAGAGCTGATCTCGATCAGTCAAATCACAGTTCCGAAAGGACCCACACATGGGCGGCTGGTGGATCTCAGACCTACTCGGTAGAGACGACATCAACGGACAGGTGTGGGTTGTTTCATGGGCGGTCTGGGTGATCCTCTCGATCTGCCTGCACGAGCTTTCACACGGCTGGGCGGCGATCAAGCTCGGTGACGACACCCCGATCGTCTCGGGTCACATGACCTGGAACCCGATGGTGCACATGGGGGGCTTCTCGCTCGTCGTATTCATCTTTGTCGGGATCGCCTGGGGCCTGATGCCCATCAACCCCGCCAAGCTGCGGGGTAAGTATGCCGAGTCGGTCGTCGCTGTCGCCGGGCCCATGATGAACCTGGCCCTGGCGATGCTGGCGATGATCCTGCTCGTGCTGTGGGTCCCCCTGACTCAGGGGCAGCTGATCGCATCGGTGACGATCTCCGAGCCGCTCGCGACCAACATGCGAACCTTCCTGGCACTGGGTGCGATGCTCAACATCGTGCTGATGGTGTTCAACCTGCTCCCGATCCCGCCGCTCGACGGCGGCCGCATCGCGATGAACCTCGTCCCCGCGTACGGGCGCATGATCATGAGCGACACCGGTCGCTGGGTCATGCTGGGGGCCTTCGTGCTGCTCTTCATGTTTGCAGGCAGTCTGCTCTTTGCCATCGGCATGCTCAGCGTTGAGGTGATCTCGCAGGGCTTCTGGGCGATCTTCTTCCCCAACATGGACGCCCCGAGCAACTTCTTCCCCTGACACGACTTCTCGGGAATGGGTACCCCAAGCGGGCCAATGACCACCAAGAAAAACCGCCCCGGCGATTGCCGAGGCGGTTGTCTTTTTGAGATGTGTCGCTCTGCTTATCGAGCTTCGGTGCCCTCGGCTTCGGCTTCGGCCTCGATGATCTCGGCTTCTTCCTCGCCCTGGATGTAGGTCCGGCCCTTGTAGAACTGGGTGTAGATGATGTAGACGATGGTGGTGGCGATCATCAGCCCGGAGAAGAACCAGTAGTAGGTCGGCCCGTCGAGTGGGGTATTGCCCGCCTCGTCCTTGGTCGCTTCCATGATCATGTTGACACCCGCGACATAGAAGTTGCCCAGCGAGATCCCCAGCATGTAGACACCCATGATGAAGCTCTTCATCTTCTTGGGGCTCTGGGTGTAGGCGAACTCGAGACACACGATCGAGACCAGGATCTCGCCGGCGGTCATGATGATGTAGGCGAGGAACTGCCAGCCGATGCTGGGCATGTCCACGAGGTATGGCGCGATTTCGGTCTGCGTCCAGCCCTGCTCCTTGGCGATGCTCAGCATCTCGCTAAGCTTGGTGGGCATGGCCGTGCCGGCGGGGATGGCATCGCCGAGCCCGGCCCACATCTGGGCGATGACGGCCTCGGACCTGCCCACGATCCACGATTCAATGATCGCCGAGAGGGCAAAGGCGCCGGCGGTGATGACAAAGCCGATGCCGATCTTGCGTAAGGGCGTGAGTTTCCAGATCTTGTCACCCAGCGGGTAGACCACATAGGTGAAGATCGGGATGCCGATGAGGATCAGGATCGGGTTGACGGCCTGCACCTGCGAGGGCAGCCAGGTCTTGCCGAGGAAGTCACGGTTCATCTGCTCGGTCTGCAGCACCCACGACGAGCCGGTCTGGTCGAAGATCGCCCAGAAGACGGGCACGAAGATCATGAAGAGCGGGATGAGGTTGAAGATCGCCCGCTTGCCGTCCTCGCTGAAGGTCTCCTCCATGAACGACTCGAGCCCCGCGGGGGGGACATGCACGAAGACATGGCGTCCCATCCAGAAGAGGAAGGTTGCCAGTGCCATAAGCACGCCGGGCACGCCGAAGGCCAGCCACGGTCCACCCCACGACGCTTCGAGGAAGATGGGGGTCAGGATCATTGAACTGGCCGCCCCGATGTTGATCGAGAAGTAGAACCAGTTGAAGATCTTGGTCAGCATGTGCTTGTTGCCGGTGCCGAACTGGTCACCGACATGGGCCGACACACAGGGTTTGATGGCGCCCGAGCCCATCGCGATCAGGAAGAGCCCCGCGAAGAGGAAGGGCTTCATACCCCACCCCATCGTGTGCGGGGCGATATCCATCAGAGCCAATGAGCCGTGCCCCACGCAGTAGAGCAGCGAGAGCCAGAGGATGGTGCGGTACTTGCCGAGGAAGATGTCGGCGATCAGGGCCCCGATCATCGGGAAGAAGTAGGCGCTCATCGTGAAGAGGTGGTAGACGCTCATCGCCTCCTCGCGGTTCATGTTCTGGGCTTCGCCGTCGGGTCCCAGCAGGTAGGTGGTCATGAAGATGACCAGGATGCCCTTCATGCCGTAGAAGCTGAAGCGTTCTGCCAACTCGTTGCCGATGATGAACGGCACACCCCTGGGGAACTTGGTTTGCTTTGGATCCGGCGCGGTCAGATATGGTCGTTCGCCCATGGGGTTCCTTTGTG
The DNA here is from genome assembly GCA_002364005.1 of Phycisphaerales bacterium UBA3190. GTDB lineage: Bacteria > Planctomycetota > Phycisphaerae > Phycisphaerales > UBA1924 > UBA1924. Next base: position 32,468 of record DEXG01000017.1, on the reverse strand, counting down.
CTTTTGACGCGATCGGGCGGGGCAGCCGCATACGATCTGGGATACACAACCTATGCGATCAACCGGCTTTGCACAAGCGAGCACGGCCTGAAAAGCGGGTTGTCACGCCCCAAAGCACCCCCCGAGGTCATCAAACAGCGCATGAACCAGCACACCCACCCCAACCTGTCGAGCATCATTGCCCAGCGTGACCCCGCACGCTCGGCCCGCCTGATCGGGATGGTGCATGCCGGCGCCCTCCCCGGGACCCCGTTTTCAGCCCAATCCGTCGAACAGCTTGAGCAGCAGGCGATCACCGAGGCCAAGCAGATCGAGGACAGCGGTTTCGACGCCATCATCGTCGAGAACATGCACGATGCCCCCTATGTCCACGGCGACCAGCTTGGCCCCGAGATCGTCGCGGCCATGTCACGCCTGACCTTGGCCGTCCGCAACGCCGTCAGCATCCCGGTGGGGATCCAGATCCTCTCGGGCGGGAACCGCCACGCGATCGCGGTGGCGTATACCAACGGGCTGCCGTTCATCCGCTGCGAGAACTTCGTGTTCGCCCACATCGCCGACGAGGGGCTGCTCCCCGAGGCCGAAGCGGGGGGGCTGCTGCGTTATCGCAAGTCGATCGGCGCCGAACATGTCAAGGTGTTCTGCGATCTGAAGAAGAAGCACGCCTCGCACGCGATCACCAGCGATGTCGATCTCGCGCAGACCGCCCACGCGGCCGAGTTCTTCGGAGCCGACGGCTTTGTGGTCACGGGCATCTCGACGGGTAAAGCTGCGGCACTGGATGATGTCAAAGCGGTCCGCAACGCGACCAAGCTCCCGGTAATCGTGGGTTCGGGCGTGACCCCGGGGTATGCCGAGTCGCTCAGCGAGTACGCCGACGCCCTGATCGTGGGTTCGTACATCAAGCACGACGGCTTCTGGAAGAACCCCGTCGATCCCGAACGCCTTCTGGCGATCGTCAACGCGATTGGTGCGTGAGGTGTTCGGCGCGTGAGTGAGTCCCCATCCCAGAGTGAACCCGGCTTGCAAGAGCTGCTCAGGCGGTGTCCGCCCTCAGCGAAGGGGCGGTTCATCGGTCGGCTGAAGGGACTCGAACGAAAGGCCGATGCCAAGCACCGGGCCAGGATCGAGCAATCGATCCGCGCGGACATGCAGCGGGCGATCACGGGCTATGAACTCCGCAAGGCAAACACTCCCAAGGTGACCTACGCCGAGGAGTTGCCGGTCTCGGAGCGGCGCGAAGAGATCATCCAGGCGATCCGGGACAACCAGGTCGTGATCGTGTGCGGCGAGACCGGTTCCGGCAAGACCACGCAGCTGCCCAAGATGTGCCTCGAACTCGGGCTCGGTGTCGGCGCGATGATCGGGCACACCCAGCCACGCCGCATCGCCGCCCGTTCGGTGGCCTCGCGCATCGCCGACGAGCTGGGCGTGAAGATCGGCGAGCAGGTCGGTTCCAAGATCCGTTTCTCCGATAGCACAAGCGAGAATACCTTCATCAAGGTGATGACCGACGGCATCCTGCTGGCCGAGACCCGCAGTGACCCGAAACTGCGCCAATATGACGCGATCATCATCGACGAGGCCCACGAGCGGTCGCTCAATATCGACTTCCTGCTGGGGTACCTGCATCGGGTGCTGCACAGCAGGCCCGATCTCAAGCTGATCATCACCTCCGCGACGATCGATGCCGGGCGGTTCGCTGAGCACTTCGGGACACGCGGCACGCCCGCCCCGGTCATCGAAGTCTCAGGTCGGACCTACCCGGTGGAGATGCGGTACGAGCCCGACCACATCGCTTCGGGCATGAACATGGATGAGGCGGCGTCCTATGCCGCCGCCCAGCTCGTGAACGAGCGACACGACGATGTGCTGGTCTTCATGCCCGGCGAACGGGAGATTCGACAGACCGCCCACGAGCTGCGCAAGCGAGACCACCTTCCTGAGGGGACCGAGATTATCCCGTTGTACGCCCGCCTCTCGGCGGCGGAGCAGCAGCGGGTGTTCAAGCCCAGCGGGCGGCCTCGGATCATCATCGCGACCAATGTGGCCGAGACCTCGCTGACGGTCCCCAACATCAAATCGGTCGTGGACCCGGGCAGCGCCCGCATGAAGCGGTACAACCCGCGCACCAAGATCCACGGCTTGCTCATCGAGCCCATCTCCCAGGCCAGCGCGAACCAACGCGCCGGTCGGTGTGGTCGAATCGCGCCGGGCGTGTGTGTGCGTCTCTATGACGAGACCGATTACAAGACTCGCGATGAGTTCACCCAGCCCGAGCTGCTCCGGTCGAACCTCGCGTCGGTCATCCTGCAGATGGCGGACCTGAAGCTGGGCGAGCCCGAGTCGTTCCCCTTTCTCGATCGACCCGAGCATCGTCAGTGGCGCGACGGGTTCGAGACATTGCGTGAGCTGGGCGCGATCGAAGACGACGGGCGACTTACGAGCATGGGCAAAACCATGGCCCGGTTGCCCGTCGACCCGCGCATCGCGCGCATGGTGCTCGCGGCCAAGGAGGAGCAGGCGGTCCACGATGTGCTGATCATTGCCGCGGCCCTGTCATCGCAGGACCCACGCCTGCGTCCGCACGAGAAGCGGGACGCGGCCGATCAGGCCCATGAGCAGTTCAAGGTCGAGGGCTCGGACTTCCTGTCGTACCTGAAGATCTGGGACTGGTACCACGAGCAGCACCTCAAGCTGACGCGGCGCAAGGTTGCCCGAGCGTGCGAGAAGCTGTACCTGTCGAACCGACGCATCGACGAATGGCGTGAGGTCTATCGCCAGCTGCGATCGCTGTGTATCGACATGGGCATCAACCCCGAGAAGGGGCACAACGACCCCGACGCGGTGCACCGGGCCCTGCTCACCGGGCTGCTGGCCAACATGGGGACCAAGGGCGAGACCCACGAGTTCAAGGGGGCGCGCAACTCATCGTTCTCCATCTCGCCCGGCTCAGCGTTGTTCAGCGCCAAGCCCAAGTGGGTGATGTGTGCCGAGATTGTGCGCACAAGCAAGGTCTATGCGCGCACCGTCGCGGCGGTGGATACGCAGTGGATCGAGGAAGCCGCGGCTCACCTGATCAAGACCACCCACAGCGACCCGCACTGGGATGAGCAGTCGGGGCGGG
>DEXG01000017.1:20034-29153 GCA_002364005.1 Phycisphaerales bacterium UBA3190 | reverse complement strand
GGGATGAGCAGTCGGGGCGGGTCGTCGCCGACGAAAAGGTCACGCTGTTTGGGCTCGATATTGTTCCTCGTAGAACAGTGCACTATGGCCCGATCGATCCCAAGCTCAGCCGGGAGCTGTTTATCCACCATGCGCTGATCGATGATCAGATGCGTTCTTCGTCCAAGGCCCTCAAGCACAACCGGCGACTGATCCGCGAGGTGGGGGAGCTGCAGGCCAAGGCCCGACGCAACGATCTGATCGCGGACACCCAGACGCTGTTCAACTTCTACGACCAGCGTTTGCCCGAGGACATCTACGCAAGCAAGGGCTTCGAGCGCTGGGTGCGCAAGGCGGAGGCGGGCAACCCGAGCGTGCTGAAGATGACCCGTGAGGATGTGCTCGAGCACATGCCCAAGGAGGTCACGCCCGAGGCGTTCCCCGATGCCGTGGAGTTTGCCGGTGCGACCTCGAAGCTCAAGTATGCCTTCGAGCCCGGTCGTGACGAGGACGGGGCGACGATCCGGGTCTCAGTCGCGGCGCTGCATCAGCTGACGCGTCAGCGTGTCGATTGGGCGGTTCCGGGGCTGATCGGGCCGAGGATCGAGGCATTGGTGCGGTCGCTGCCTAAGAGTCTGCGTCGCCAGTTCGATGCCAACCAGATCGCTGGGGAGCTGGCCCCGATCGTCAAGGAAGACAACGGGTCGATCGAGTCGCAACTGGCCAGTGAGCTGACCTCGCGCACCGGGATCAAGATCAGGCCCGAGGACTTTCGGCGGGAGCAGCTGGAGTCCTATCTGTCGCCTCGCATCGAGGTGATCGATGAGCATGGCAAGACGATCGAGGCCTCACGCGATCTGGGCGCGTTGCAGGCCAAGTTCGCGCAGGAAGCGACCAAGGTCGTGCAGCAGGCGGGTGCGAGCATCGAGCGAACCGGGATGATCGGGTGGGACTTTGACGAGCTACCCGAAACGATCGAGTTCACGCGTCCCGGCTCCCCCAAAGTGGTTGGGTTCCCCTCGTTGCTCGTCGAGGATGGGAAGGTCTCCCTGCGTGTGCTGGCGACCCGGTGGGAGTCGGACTTGCACACGCGATCCGGGCTCGGGTTGCTCTATGGGCTGGCGATCAAGCGTGAGCTACGCCTGCGGCTCAAGAACCTGCCGGGGTACACGCGCCTGCACATGCTCGCGTCTGCCAGCGGGATGGCGGGCGATCTGGAAGCGATCGTCTGGACTCGGGTGGGCAAGGTCATCTGCGTGGACAATCAGGACATCCCACGCAACAAGGACGAGTTTGAGCTGGGGCTGCTTGGGTCGTGGGATCGTGGGGTTGATGAAACAAACCGGGTGATCACCAATCTGACGCAGATCTTCGACTCGCTGATGAAGGTCCAAGGGCGACTCGATGAGAAGCACCCGCCGGCCTGGTCGCAGGCGATCAAGGATATGCGCGGGCAACTCGCCTTGCTGCTGGCGGAGGACGCGTTGGTCACCGCCGATACCCGTTGGCTGTGGTGCTATGCCCGCTTCCTGCGGGCGATGGAGGTTCGCCTGGACAAGCTGCGTTCGATCGGACCAGAGCGGGACGCGAAGGTCGCCGATCGGGTGTACGCCTGGACGCAGTGTCTGCAGGAACTGATGGCGCAGGGGGCCCACACCGCGGAGGTGGCCGACGATTTCTGGACGCTGCGTTGGATGGTGGAGGAGTTCCGAGTGGCGAGCTTTGCCCAGAACCTGCGCACCTCGATGCAGGTGAGCGAGAAGCGTCTGCGTGAACAGCTCGAGCACATCATCCATGCCTAAAAAGAAGACGGATGCAGACCACAAGGTACTGCACCCGCCGAAGAGGGGGCTTTGGGGATGTGTGTGCCTGCTCAGTCGTCGCTCTGCATCTGCTGCAGTTTCTTGATGACCAGCTTGTAGTCGGCACGGTTCCGGTAGTTCTCATCGATGAAGGCCCAGGTGATGGTGCCGTCGGTGTCGATGATGTAGGTTGCGGGGACGGGGAGTTGCCAGACATTGCTATCGTTGGACTCGCCCACATCGATCCCGTACTTCTTGTACTTCTCGACGGTGGTTGCGTCAAGCTCAAAGGAGATCGCGAGCTTGGTGGCCAGTTCGTTTTCGTTGTCGGTGCCGAAGAGGAAGCCGAGTTCTTTTTGCTCGATAAGGTCCGCGGTCTCACTGGGCTTCTCGGGTGAGATGGCCAGGACGGTGGCGCCGGCGGAGGTGATGTCTTCCAGGTTCTTCTGGAGTTCGTTGAGCTCGCCCACGCAGTAGGGGCACCACGAGCCACGGAAGAAGGTGACGACCACGGGCCCGTTCTCGAGGAGCTTGGCCAGGTCGTGCACCCCCTCGCCCGACGCATCCGCGATGGTGAACATGGGGATGGTGTCATTGACCTTCGGCGGCTCGGCGAGCTTGGTCAGCTTCGCGGCTGGGCGCGATTCTGGCCCTCCCGATGTCAGGGGGGCAAAGGCAAAGACGGGGAGCATGGCGATCGACGCGTAGAGTGCTGCTTTGTTCATGCGTTGGTATACACATGAGGTCCACAACATATTCCCGCAGGTTCCCGTTTCTGCGAAAGTCGTGGAATCAGCCACCCGGGCGGCGTCCGCCGCTCTGCTCGCCCCGGAGCATGATGCCGCTGGCATCGAGGTTGATCGCTGCGGTGGGTGCGGTCATGCTGCCCTTGCGCCCGCCAGACTGCTCGCCGGCTTCGACGACGCTTGAGCCCAGCGAGATCGTGAGGATCATGGCCGTTGCGAGGAGCCAGAGCGGGGCCTTGCTGGCCGCGTCGAGGATTTCCTGTGCACGCTTGCGGGCACGGGAACGCATCTGCTGGACGGTGTTCGTGTTGAGCGTTTCGGCGTTGACTTTGCGGATCATCAAGTCGTCTTCCCTGCGGGTGGCGCCCAGGACGAGTGCCACTCGGGTGCGGTCTTCTTTCTCTTGAACCGATGCGGCCAATCGCTGCTTCTCATTGGCATTGAGCGACTTGCGCAGCGAGCTAATGGCGTTGTCGAGTTCTTCTCGCTTCTCGATTTTGCTGTCGACGGCGCTGGCCATGGAGAGGCGTTCAGCGCGGGACATGCCGGTCATGAAGCCGTTGCGTTGCTCCAGGCGACGGAAGTGCGATCGGCACAGGGCCAAGTAGGACCAGCGCGCCAGCGTGGGGGCGTGCTTGACGATGCGTTCGATCGCCTGCTCGGGTGTTGGGTCGTCGTGGAAGGTGGGGTAGGCGTCCTTCTCGAGCATGGTCCACACGCGGGTGTCAACCCAGGCGATCATGTCGTCGATGTCCATGGTCGAGTCGGTCTTGACCCGCGAGGCATGACGGCAGGCCCGCTCGATGGGCATGCGTGCCTGCTGGTTGTAGAGTTGCCAGAATCGGTCGTGGTCGGTGGTTTTCACGATGCACCCCCCATGCGCTGACTGCTGCGGGCGTTCATGGCGACCCAGCGGTCGTACAGGGCCGAGAGCGATGGGAGCACCTCGCTGAGGTTGCGGGTGCGGATGTCGCAATCGAGGTATGCGCCCAGTTCGGAGCTGGGTGTGAGGAGCTGCTCGTTTTCGAGCAGGGTGCGGAAGATGGTGTCGGCCTGCTCGGTGTAGCCCGCTTCGTAGAGGGCGTGGGCGCCGGTGATCAGGACGGGTACGGATTCGGGGTTGGCGTTGATCGCGTCGAGGAAGTACTCGACTGCGCGGTCGGGCTCACCCAGACGCAGGCATCGGTCGGCCAGGTTGCCGAAGGAGATCTCCTTGCGTCGGGGTGTGTCGGCATACTTGAGGGCGGTCAGTTCGAGCCGGATGGCCTGGTCGAGTTGGCCCATGGCCGAGAGGGCGAGTGCGCGCTGGTTGGCGCGGGCCCAAGCGGGGTTGGGGTGGTTCTCGCCGTCCGTCGCGTCGTAGCGTTCGAGGAGCGCTTCGAGTTGGGCGGAGATCTCACGCATGGTGCGTCGATCCTGGCGATCCCGGGCCTCGTGCAGGGTGTTGCAGCAGTCCATGATCGCGGCTTCGATGGGCGAGAGCTCGTCGTTGTGCGACGCGGTCACGATGGTGGTCGCGATCGGGCTCTTGCCGGGCTTATGGTCGTTCGATTGACTCTGGGTCTGTTCTTGCTGCATGGCTGCTCCAGTCTCCCGTCTGCTATTCGCACGCGGGCTGCTACTAGTTCAACCGATTTGGAGGGTGGTTTCTGACAGTGATCTGGGAAGAATCGTGTTTTTTCTGCGTGCAACGGCGTTTATGGGTCAAAAACAGGGGTGCTGTCGAAAATTGGGGCTTCAAAAAGTCAGTCATCACTTACTTGGAGGGGTTTTTCATCGAGCCCGGCCATGCTGGCGGGGTGATTTGAAAGGAGCTCAGACATGACACGCAAGCAGAAGCAACTCGTTCGAATGGGTCTGATTTCGGCCCTGATGGTGCTCGGCACGGGCATCGGGACCGCCGAGGCGAGCGGGACACGCTGGAATACGCGAGGCCATACCCACCGCCATACCGATTCGTGTGGCTGCCAAGTCACTCGCACGGCTGGCTTTATCACCATCGATGGGAAGAAGACCCGGATCACGAGTGATCGGGGGATGCTGGCGCAGATCACCCAGGCGTTCCGGAAGGCCGGGTATCGGGCACGAATCCAGGACGGCTGTGTGCATGTGGATTACGGGCACTGCAAGCCGAGCGTTCGTTGGCAAGCAGAGGGCTATTCTGTGCGGATCAAGCGGGGCTGGGATGAGCTTGGACTGTCGATGCGAAAGATTACGCGATCGCATTACCAGCCGGTTCGCCCGATGCGTCCCATGCGGCCAATCACACGATCTCGTCGTTGTTGGTGAGTCCGGGTAGACATTTGTTGCAACAAGTATATAGTCGGGTACACACGCGTGCCCGGCTTTTTCAATGGGGGGCGTGTGGTGATACAGTACGGAATCGATACACGACACATCCAAGAGGACCATCCCATGTCAGATCGCACACTCAAGGTTGCCCTCATCTCGGGCTCGCTCCGCAAGGGCTCATTTAATACATCGCTCGTCCAGTATGTTGGTCGATCACTCGAAGGCGTGGAGGTTGATGAGATATCGCTGGCGGACCTCGATCTGCCCATGTTCTCTGAGGACCTTGAAGCCGCGGGTTTTCCCGAGAAGGCAACGGAGCTGAAGCAGCGGATGATTGCCGCGGATGTGATCCTGATCGCGTCGCCCGAGTACAACGGTTCGATCAGCGGTGCGTTGAAGAACGCGATCGACTGGGCCTCGCGTCCGCGTCCTGATGAGGAGGCGTTGGCGTGCTTCAAGGGCAAGGCATGTGGTCTGCTCGCTGCGTCGCCTGGGGCGATCGGTGGGCTGCGTGGTCTGCGCCATGTGCGACAGATCTTGACCCAGCTCCAGATGGTGGTCGTGCCTCAGGAGTTTGCGCTTGGCGTAGCGCACGAGGCGTTTGATGATCATGGGGATCTCAAGGATGAACGAGCCGCGGGCTTGGCCAAGGGTGTCGGTTCGTCGGCACTGGCAATGGCATGGGCACTCAGGGGCAACTGATTTCAGGTGAGGAGACAGCGATGAGCAAGGTAGGCGTGATTCTCAGTGGGTGTGGTGTGTTCGATGGGGCCGAGGTGCAGGAGGCGTCGGCGACGCTGATCGCGTTGGCCCAGCACGGGATCGAGTATCAGTGCATGGCGCCCGATCGGGACTTTGAGGTCATCGATCATCGCACGCAGCAGCCCACCGGCGAGACTCGCAATGTGCTCACCGAATCGGCCCGCATCGCCCGAGGCGAGATTGTGGATATCAAGGATGTCAACGGCGCGGACTACGACGCGTTCTTCCTGCCCGGCGGGTTCGGGGCGGCCAAGAACCTGTGTACCTTTGCGACCAAAGGCCCGGACTGTGAAGTCGACCCACAGGTCGAGCGGGTGCTCCGTGAAGCTCATGCGGCGGGCAAGCCGCTGGGCTTTATCTGTATCGCCCCGGCACTGGGTGCCAAGGTCTTTGGTGGTGAGGGCGTGAAGGTCACCATTGGGCACGATGCGGGGACAGCGGCGGCGGTGAGCCAGACCGGTGCGATGCATGTCGAGGCGGATGCCGACCAGATCGTGGTCGATGATGGAAAGAACATCGTTTCGACCCCGGCGTACATGGAAGCGAAGAACCCGGCGCAGGTCTTTGCGGGGATTAGTGCGCTGGTTGAGAACATCGCCTCGCGGATCAAATGATTGTCGGTTGCTCGTCAGGCAACGATTGAGCCGTTGCAGATGACGATCTGCACATGGGAGCCGCCGAAGGTGTAGCCGAGCTGTCGCTCGTCGCGGTGGCGGAGCATGATCAGGTCGGCGCGTTGGCCGACCTCGAGGGTGCCCTGGTCGCTGAAGCCGAGGAGGTGTGCGCCGTTGATGGTCGCGGCGGTGATCGCCTCGGCGGCGTTGATGCCCAGCTTGCGGGTTGCCAGGGCGATGGCCATGGGCATGGAGAGGCAGGGGGCTGAACCGGGGTTGACATTAGTCGCGATGGCCAGCGCCCCGCTGGCGTCGATGAACGCACGCCCGTCGCCATAGCGGTCGTCGACATGGAAGCCCGAGCAGGGGAGCATCACGCCCATGGTTTCGGATTGGGCGAGGGCTTTGAGCGATTCGGGCGTGGTGGCTTCGAGGTGATCGACGCTCAATGCGCCCAGTTCCTTGGCGGCTTCGAGCATCCCCATTGCGTTGAACTGGTCGGCGTGGATGCGCAGCGGGTGCTCCAGTTCCTTGGCGGCTTGGAACAGACGCACGGTTTCGTCGACCGACCATGCGCCCTGTTCGGTGTAGGCGTCGATGGTCACACCCGGGTATCGCTCGTGCACGGCGGGGAGGGTCTCGTTGATGGTGCGATCGACGAAGTCGGGGACTTCGCTGTCTTTGGCGTGACCGATGCAGGCGGTGGGGGAGACGCGTCCGATCCAGTTCTGGTCGGCGAGCACGATCGCGTCGAGCATCTTGAGTTCGTCTTCGGTGCTCAGCCCGTAGCCGGATTTGACTTCGCAGGCGGTGGTGCCCTCTTCGAGCATCCAGTTGAGGCGTTCGAGTAGCGATTCGGTGAGCTGGTCGGTGCTGGCTTTCCGCACGGCTCGGACGGTGGACATGATGCCGCCGCCGGATTCGAGGATCTCGAGGTAGGTGGCGCCGTTTTGTTTCTGTTCCCACTCGTCGAGGCGTTCGCCGGCCCAGCAGGCGTGGGTGTGGCAATCGACGAAGGCGGGCATGACGACACGCCCCTGGGCATCGATGTGTTGCGTGTCGTCGGGGATGTCAATGGCGTTGCCGAGGGCTTCGATCTTGCCGTTGCGGACGATGATGGTGGCTTGCTCGATCGGTGCGAGCTTCTGCATGGCCTTGCCGCGGCGTGGGGTACCGCCGTGGGCGAGGGTGAGCAGGCGTGCGTTGGTGATGGCGATGGGGTGGGTCATGAGCGTCTTTCACTGAAGCCGCGGAGGAATGCCAGCAGCATGCGTGCGGCGAGTCGGGCGGTGCGTGCGTCCTGATCGTGTGGTGGGGAGAGTTCCATGATGTCGAAGCATTTCACCTGTTTGTGACGCCCTGCCTGGTAGATCCATAGCTCAGTGAGTGCCGGGGTCCAGCCGTTGGGGTTGAGGGCGCTGACGCCGGGGGCGTAGGCGCTGTCAAAGACATCCATATCGAGCGAGACGAAGGTTGGCTGGGCGAGCCAGTCGTCGTCGTGGTTGCGTCCGGCGATGCGTCCGCCGTGGGCGAGGAACCACTCGGTGTGCTCGCGGGAGTTGGCGTAGGGATCGAGCCCGTGGACGCGGAGGGTGCTGGCGGCTCCGGATTCGATGAGGCGTCGGAAGGGCATGCCCGAGCCGGTTTCGTCGCGGACATCGAGGTGTGCGTCGAAGTAGATGCCGTGCATGGGTTTGTGGTACTCGGCGACGGCGCGGACGAAGGGGAAGGTCAGATCGTGGCCGCCACCGATCATGATGGGGAAGACGCCCTGTTCGATGATGGCTCTGGTTGCCTCGGTGACGCGTTCGTGTGTTGCATGCAGATCGCCCGGGACGATCTGGATATCGCCCGCGTCCCAGATGGTGGGCCAGTCCCAGTCGTGGGGCTGGGCGACGCCGTAGCGTTGCAGGGCGGCGCGGAATGCGGCGGGGCCTTCTGCGGCACCCGGTCGCCCATTGTTGAGCTTGACGCCCGTGTCGTCTGGGATGCCCAGCAGGGCGATCTGGCATCCGTCCGGGGCGGTGCGGATCTGGGATGCGAGCTTGGAGCCGGGGATATCGCTGGGCCAGCTGGCGGGGGTTGTGTGCGGCGGTTGCATGGGCAAGTGTATGGAGCGGGCGATAGACTGTGGCATGCCCCGAGTCTTTCTCTCAGCTCAATGGCGGGATCTCATCATCGCCAGCTATGGCGTGGACCCGGGCTTGCTCGAGCAACGACTGCCAGATGGGCTTGAGCTTGATCTGTTTCAGGGGCAGGCGGTGTGCAGCCTAGTTGGGTTCATGTTCCTTGACACGCGGGTGCTGGGTGTGGCGTGGCCCGGCTATCGCGACTTCCCGGAGATCAACCTGCGCTTCTATGTGCGTGAGCAGGGCAGTGGTCGGCGGGGCGTGGTCTTTGTGCGCGAGTTGGTCAGGAGCCGGTTCGTGGCGCAGATCGCTCGGCGGTTGTACAACGATCCGTATGTGCGGGCGGAGATCGAGAGCGAGATTGATCAGGGCGAGACCCGATCGGTGCGATACGGCTTCTCATCGAACGGTGGTTGTGGCATGATGCGTGTTGTATCTGCGCCGGAGCACGCGATCCCCGGCGAGGACTCGACCGAGCACTGGTTCAAGGAGCACCAGTGGGGGTATGGCTCAACGCGCGGCGGCAGGACGCTTCGTTACGAGGTGCAGCACCCGCACTGGGGTTGTCATCGGGTGCATGAGCATGAGATCGATGTCGATTGGGGGGCGATTTATGGGGATGCGTGGTCGCACATGGCAGAAGCGGAGCCGTTGAGCGTGGTGCATGCGGTGGGGTCGGGGATCAAGGTGTTTGGCGCGGAGCGTCTTGTTGACTAGCCGCGAATGGCAATGAGCGGCCACAGTTGCTTGTTTTGCTCATATGTGGCAATGCGTTCGAAGGTGTCTGGGTTTTGG
>DEXG01000017.1:19448-19846 GCA_002364005.1 Phycisphaerales bacterium UBA3190 | reverse complement strand
TCATTGCCATTCGCGGCTAGTAAATAGGGGAGCGTGTTTCCAGCATGTCTGGAAAAAGCTCGGAGCGTTGGTGGTCGAGGTGTATGGGGCTTGGGCAATCGACTAGCCGCGAATGGTAATGAGCGGCCACGGTTGCATAGTTAGCTCATATGTGGCAATGTGTTCGAAGGTGTCTGGGTTTGGGATCCGCGTTGTGTTTGGGAGGGCGTTGTGGCCGCTCATTTCCATTCGCGGCTAGTAAATAGGGGAGCGTGTTTCCAGCATGTCTGGAAAGAGCTCAAAGCGTTGGTGGTTGAGGTGTATGGGCTTGGGCAATCGACTAGCCGCGAATAGGAATGAGCGGCCTCGGTTGCGTGGTTTGTTCATTTGTGGCAATGTGTTCGAAGGTGTCTGGGTTT
>DEXG01000017.1:0-19201 GCA_002364005.1 Phycisphaerales bacterium UBA3190 | reverse complement strand
CTCATTGCCATTCGCGGCTAGTACGGGGGGGTGTCTTTGTTTTGGTAGCGTTTGGCGGCTTTGGGGCCTTCTTGGAACTCGGTGATGTAGTGGTACGCCCTCTGGAGGGTCTCGTGGTCATTGATCCATCTGGTGCTGCCGTGGCGGGTCCATGCTTTGGCGTTAAGATCGAGGAACTTCGCTTCACGGAGGGATCTGGTGGCCCAGCGCTTGCAACTGGTCATGACGGATTCGGGCGGGGTATCGGCTGAGATCAGCAGGTGGACATGGTTCGACCGGACCGCGAGGGCCAGGATCCTCCATCGTTTGAAGTGGGCGTGTTCGGTGATCGCATCGGAGACCACGGATCGCGCCGCTGGGCAGAGTCTGAACGATTGATCGTTCAGTCGGTTTCGTTCCCGATGCTGCAATCGAGTGGAAGGCGGAATGGTCGTATTGCCTTGCCCGCTGCGTTTGTGATCCGTCGAGCCCGACCGGTGTCCACGCAGGTGGGTGGCGTAGGTGGTCCAAGTCAGGAAATAGGCCAGCGGTGCGGGCATCGGTCGATCAGTTGTCAGTGGGGAACGCGACTTGGACCCATACCGGGAAGTGGTCGGACGGGTATTGGCCGTCGTCATTTGTACGATCGATGTTGGCGTCGAGGATTTGAAATGTCCCGCTGACGAAGATGTGGTCGATCATGTCGCCGTCGGCTTTGCCTTGGAAGGCGTTGAAGGTGCCGACTGCGATCTCGTCGGGGTGCTGCGCTCGGTAGGTGTGGACCAGGTTGGGGCCCTGGTTGTCGGCGTGAAGGTGACTGATCGCGGGGTTGAGTTCTCCAGCGTTGAAGTCGCCCATGAGCACGACTGGGTCGTTGTGGGATCGCGAGGCGATGCGCTGGGCGATGAGTTTGGAGCTTTGCTCACGCGATGGCTGCGAGCGGTGGTCGTAATGGGTGTTGAAGATGTAGAGGGCATCGCCCGATTGGCGATCGATCAGGCGGGCCCATGTGCAGATGCGGGGGATCGAGTTGCCCCAGGAGGTCGAGGCAACGGTCTCGGGGGTGTCGGAGAGCCAGAAGGTGCCCGAGCTGTCGACGATGAAGCGATCGGCGCGGTAGAGGATCGCGCTGTATTCGCCGGCGGTCTTGGCGTCATCGCGTCCAACGCCGATGACGGCGTAGTGCGGAAACTCGGTGGTGATCTCATCGAGCTGAAACGCGAGTGCTTCCTGGACACCCACGATGTCGGCGTCACGCTGCTTGAAGACACGCATCACGAGGTGGTCGCGGTTGGGCCAGCTGTTCTCGCCGTCGTTGGCGGTGCCGTAGCGGAGGTTGAAGCTCATCACGGTGAGCTCGGTGGGTGCGTCGGGCTTGAGAGGGGCGGGGTGGAGTATGGCGAGCACGACGGCAATGAGCTGGGCGATGAACATGTTGTCTTCCTGATCAGTGGTTCTGCATGGGGATGTCGACCTGTTGCTGCTTGCCGCACTCGATCGCGTCTTCGTAGCCCGCGTCGGCGTGGCGGAAGATGCCCATCATGGGGTCGTTACGCAGCACGCGGGCCAATCGGTCGGCGGCCTCGTTGGTACCATCCGCGACGATGACCTGGCCTGCGTGCTGGGAGAAGCCGATGCCGACGCCGCCGCCGTGGTGGAAGCTGACCCAGCTGGCACCCGAGGCGATATTGACGGCGAAGTTGAGCAGGGGCCAGTCGGAGACCGCGTCGGTGCCGTCCTTCATGGATTCGGTCTCGCGGTTGGGCGAGGCGACCGAGCCGCAGTCGAGGTGGTCGCGGCCGATGACGATTGGGGCTGACAGCTCGCCTGATTGGACCATCTCGTTGAAGAGCAGCCCCGCCTTGTCACGCTCGCCGAGCCCGAACCAGCAGATGCGGGAGGGGAGGCCCTGGAAGGCGAAACGCGGCTCGCAGTTCTCGAAGTCCTGGGCGAGCAGGGCGTCGGGGTTCTTGTGGCAGCCGAGGATCCACTGGTGGAGGCGTTCGTTGTATCCGCCACCGGATATTGGGAAGAGTTGGAGCAGGGCGTAGTCGGTCTTGTAGATGTCGACGGGGTTGCCCGAGAGGGCGACCCAGCGGAACGGGCCACGCCCGAGGCAGAACTGGGGGCGGATGTAGGCGGGGACGAAGCCGGGGAAGGCGAATGCGTCTTTGAAGCCCTGGTCGAAGGCCCGCTGTCGGATGTTGTTGCCGTAGTCGAAGGTGACCGCGCCGCGTTTCTGGAGTTCGACCATGGCCTCGACATGGCGGCGCATCGATGCGAGGGACAGCTTCTGGTAGTCCTCGGGGTCAGCGATGCGTGCCTCGGCGGCTTCTTCGTTGGTGAACTCGATGGGGCAGTAGCCCTGCAGCGGGTCGTGGGCGCTGGTCTGGTCGGTGAGGGTGTCGGGGACGATGTTGCGTGCGATCAGGCGATCGAGCAGGGCGATGGCGTTGCCGTGCCAGCCGACGGAGGTTGCGGATTTCTGTTCTTTCAGTTCCAGTGCCCGATCGATCGCGGCGTCGATGTCATCGACGAGTTCGTCGAGGTAGTTGTCGTCGAGTCGGCGCTTCAGGCGGGTGCGGTCGACATCGGCGATCAGGCAGGTGCCGCCGTTGAGTGTGATCGAGAGGGGTTGGGCGCCGCCCATGCCGCCGCAGCCGGCGGTGACGGAGAGGGTCCCGGCGAGTGTGCCTCCGAAGTGCTCGCGGGCGCACTCGGCAAATGTCTCGAAGGTGCCCTGAAGGATTCCCTGGGTTCCGATGTAGATCCACGAACCCGCGGTCATCTGCCCGTACATCATGAGCCCCTTCGCGGCGAGCTCGTCGAAGTGCTCTTGGGTTGCCCAGTGCGGGACGAGGTTGGAGTTCGCGATCATGACGCGTGGCGAATCGGTGGTGGTCTGCACGACGCCGACGGGTTTGCCGGACTGCACGAGCAGGGTCTGGTCGGGCTCAAGGCGTTGGAGTGTCTCGATGATCGTGTCGTACGCGGCCCATGAGCGGGCAGCCTGGCCTCGACCGCCGTAGACAATGAGCGATTCGGGGTGCTCGGCGACCTCTGGGTCGAGGTTGTTCATGAGCATGCGCATGGCGGCCTCGGCCTGCCATGTCTTGCAGGTCATGTCTGTGCCATGCGGGGCACGGATGACGCGATTCTGGGGTTCGGGGATGTACTTGGAAACGCCGGGCTTGGTCGTGGTGCTCATGGTGTGTATCCTCAATAGAGTCTAACTATATCGAATGATGTCACGGGCGACCCCGATTGCCCCAGAAAACGCTGCTTGCGAGCGGCATGGAGGGAACAGGATGAAACGACGAATGATGAACCAGCTTTCGTTCGGGCTGGCGTGCGCGTCGCTGAGCGTGGCTTCGATCACCAATGCTTCTGCAATGGCGGGCGAACCGGTGCTCGAGTTGCACAGCGTGGGCCTGTACGATTGGCCAGCGAACGAGAAGGATCGGATGGTTACTGATGCCTTCAGGATGCTGCGTGATCGGTTGGATGATCTCGCGGGCGAGATGGATTTCGATCCTGAGCAGGCGCAGCTGATGAAGATGGGCTGGGATTTGCTGACGGCCCGCTCGGCGTTGCGGCTGGCGCCCACCGATGACGGTATCGACGCCTCGTTCGTGCTTGAGCCGGCCAATGGCAGCACCGAGTCGATCCATCAGCAGCTGAGCTCGCTGGCAATGATGGGTGGCATGGAGTTCGAGGATCAGGGCAACGGCGTCGCGCAGACAATGGGCCCGATGGGGCCGATGAACCTGGTGTTTGATAAGGACCGGGTTTGGATCGCGATGGGCGAGTCAGAGCCGGCTTCGCTGGAGATCTCGGGCGCCGGGCTTCCTGATGGGTGCGAGCCGATCATGTCGGGGCGTGTCGATGTCAACGCGATGCTGCAGATGTTCGCCCCGGAGATCGCGGCGGAGTTCGAGAACAACTCCGAGATGCTCGCGGGCAGCGGGATGTCGCTGCTCGTTGGGCCGGATGCTTCGGTGCTTGAGTTTGCGGTGGGTGTCGACGATGAATCGATGCACATGGTCTCACGCATGATCGGGGCTCAGGCCGCGATGGAAGCGATGGGGAACACGGAAAGGACACTCTTCACCAAGCAGGATCTGCACAGTGTTCCTGTCGATGCCGTGCAGTTCCGGGCGATGCCGACCAATATCGCGGGGACACTGGAGACGCTGGACACCGCGATGGAACTGAGTGGGGAGAACCCGCTTGCGGAGATCGAACGCGAGATCGGTGTCGATATCGTTGAGGATATCCTCGGGAACATCGGCGATCGTGCGATCTACTACCAGTCCGACTCGACTGGCGGCGGCGGGCTCACCTCGATGGTGGTCCTGCTCGACCTGCGTGATGCGGACTCGATGGCGACGGCGCACGGGAAGCTCATCGCTCGGCTCAATGAGCTTGCGGCCGCGCAGATCGACGGGTACGCTCGCGTGCACACCTGGGAGATCGAAGGAGAAACGGCGTTCTCGATGACGGCGCCGGGCATCCCGATCCCGATCGAGCCGTCTTGGTCGATCAGTGATGACAAGCTGGTGTTCACCCTCACGCCGATGGCGTTGGGTGAGGCGCTGGCGCAGCTCAATGGACGGCGCGGTCTGAGTATCGTCAACGATGAGGGGTTCAGGACCTCGGTCCTGTCTCGTATCCCGAGCGAGGGCGCGGTCTCGTTGTATTACACCGACTCGCCACGCATGGCGGCCAAGGGCTACGGCATGACGAACCTGCTGACGAGCGCACTGGCCAACGCCGCTCGCTCGCCCGAGCACCCGGACCGGGTTGAGGGCTCGCTGATGCCGAGCTATCGCGCGTTTGTCGATGGCATCGCGCCGATGGGCGGCGTGAGTTCGTGGGATGGCGAGGATCTTGTCACGCATTACTTCGGCGATCGTTCCATGCTCGTGCAGATGGCTTCCGGGCTCGGGACTGTTGCGGATCTGCAGGGGATCATGGTGCCGGCGTTTGTGGCGGGTGCGACATTGCCCGCACTCGGCAAGGCGCGCGAGCGTGCGAATCAACTCAAATCTTCGACGCAGTTGCGTTCGATTGTGCAAGCGTTGATTGTCTATGGATCTGAGAACAATGATCAACCACCCGCTTCGGTTGATGTGCTGGTTGAGCAAGGGCTTATCAGTTGGGACTTACTCGTTTCGCCGATGGCGTCCGCGTATGACGGTGGGCCTGATTACACGGTTCGCTTGACCGAAGACGCGGTTTCGTCATTCGATGCGCTTTACATTGTCGCGATCGACCGGGCGGCGTATGTCAATGGCGAATGGGCCGTCAGTGTCGGCTTTGCAGATGCACATGTCGAAATGATTGACAGCTTGCAGCTCGATGAGCTGCTCGATATGCCCCGCAATAAGGGCGCCCGAGAGGACCTTCAGCTTCCCGATTTCTGAATCGGGGGGGATGAGCTTTGATTCCAAGACGCGTTCAGCTCAGCAATGGGCCGAACGCGTCTTTTTCGATGAGCTTCTCGATGGCTGCGATGTCGGGTGAGGGTGAGCGGTCTTCGCTCAGTGGCGGGACGACCTCGCGGATGAGCTTGATGGCTTGCTCGACGGGCTCACCTGAGCGGTGGGGGCGATGGGCCTCGACGCCCTCTGCGGCGCAGAGGAGCTCGGTGGCGATGATCGAGCGGGCGAGCTGGACACCTCGGGCGGCTTTGGCAGCTGAGCGGGGGCCGAAGCTGTTGTAGTCTTCCATGTTGGCGCAGGTCGAGAGGTTGGCGACGCTGGCGGGTGTGGCCAGCCCGATCAGTTCGTTGCACATGGCGGCGGCGGCGTACTGCACGATCATGAACCCGGACATCACGCCCGGCTTGGGGCTCATGAACGCGGTCAGCTCGCTCTGGGGGTCGAAGACGCTGAGCATGTGGTAGACCCGGCGTTCGGCGATGCCCGCCAGGTGGGAGATCCCGATGGCGAGGGTGTCGAGGGGAAGGGCGACAGGCATGCCGTGGAAACAGCCGGCACTGACGATGTCGGGGACGTCGCTGCCCGTGTCGAAGATGAGGGGGTTGTCGGTGACGGCGCCGAGTTCGTTGTGCAGTCGGTCGAAGCAGGACTGGAAGGAATCGAGGGCGGCACCGAGCACCAGGGGTGAGCATCGGAAGGAGTAGGGGTCCTGTACGCGTGGATCGTCGGCGGCGTGGGATTCGACGATGCTGCTCCCCGAAAGCAGGGTTTTGAGTGTCTTGGCGACGCGGGCGGCCCCGGGCTGGTTCCGGACCTGGTACACGCGTGGGTCGAGATAGCCGTGCGATGCCCGCGCGGCGTCGATCGACATGGCGTTGGAGATCAGGGCGGCGTTGGTGACACGGTGCAGGTCCTGGGCGATGAGGGCGAAGCGGGCGGTCATCAGGTGGGTGCCGTTGATCAGGGCGAGCCCCTCTTTGGCGACCAGCGTGATGGGCTGGATACCCTGCTCGCGGAGCACCTCGGCGGCGGAGCGACGGTGGCCTTGGTAGAAGACTTCGCCCTCGCCGATCATGGCGAGCACGGTGTGCGACAGGGGGGCCAGGTCGCCCGAGGCCCCGACGGAGCCCGACTCGGGGACGAGGGGGGTGATGCCGGCGTTGAGCAGGGTGATGATCTGTTCGACGACCATGGGGCGGACCCCTGAGTAGCCGCGGGAGAGGGAGGCGGCGAGCACGAGCATCATGGCTCGGACGACATCTTCCGGGAGCGGGTCGCCGACGCCGGCGGCGTGGGAGCGGATGAGGTTGAGCTGGAGCTGTTCGAGTTCGTCGGGCTGGATCTGCTTGCGGGAGAGCGAACCGAAGCCGGTGTTGATGCCGTAGTGGGGGAGGCCGTCGTCGAGGACCGATTCGAGCCGGGTTCTGCAGGCGGTGATGGTGTCGCGGGCCTGGTTGCTCAGTTCGATGTGAGCGCCTTGGCGTGCGACCGACTCGATCTGCTCGGGGCTCAGGGGGGCGTCGGGCTTGAGGACGATGTGGTTGGGTTCACTCATGGGGCGCGGTCCAAGTGTCTGGTTGGGGTTGCGATGATATGATAGAACGATGAGCACCGAACGCAGCCAGACTTCTTCGAGGGTGTTGATGATCCGTCCCACGGCCTTTGCCCGGGATGATGAGGCGGCACAGACGAACTCGTTTATGCAGAAGTCCACTGAGACCGCCGAGCGGGTTCAGGAGCAGGCCCGGCGCGAGTTTGATGCGCTTGCGGGGGCACTCAAGGAGGCCGGGGTTTCGGTGCTGGTCTTTGAGGATGATCTGGAGCTTCCCGATTCGGTGTTCCCGAACAACTGGGTGACCTTTCATCAGTTCGAATCGGGGGACGGCCATCCATTGCTCGTGACCTACCCGATGTGTGCCGCGTCACGACGGCGTGAGCGCCGGGTGGAGATCTTGGACGCCATCGCGCGGTTTACTGACACAAGCCCCGATCATGTGGATCTGAGCCAGCTCGAGCATGAAGACCAGTGTCTTGAGGGCACGGGCTCGCTGGTGCTCGATCGGGTGCATGGGGTGGCGTATGCGTGCCTCTCCGGGCGGACGACCGAGCAGGCGCTCGACGCTTGGAGCGATGAGACGGGGTATGAGGTTGTTCGGTTCTACGCGGCTGATGCGGAGGGGAACCCGGTCTATCACACTAATGTGATCATGAGTATCGGGAGTGAACTGGCGGTGGTGTGTTTGGCGTCGATCACGGACCCGGATGAGTACGACGTGGTCGAGGCAGCGCTGCGGAAGAGCGGGCGAGAGGTCATGCCCATCACGCTCGATCAGGTGGCGCACTTCTGCGGCAATATTCTGCAGCTTCGGAACAGCGATGGTGAATCGGTCTTCGCCATGTCGAAATCGGCGTGGGAGCATTTCACGCCTGAGCAGCAGGCCCGGTTCGAGTCGCTCGGGCGTGTGGTGGCGGTGCCGATCCCAACGATCGAGTATGTCGCGGGTGGGAGCGTGCGTTGCATGATTGCGGAGCTTGGGAACCCCTGATATCCGTTTTCTGATGCCCGTTTCTGGGGTGTTGGGTCCGATATGTGCATCTTTTTCTGATCCCGATCGGTATGATCTTGCTCCCCGTCGGGCGTACCGACGGCCTTCTTGTAGCCCCAGCGAGGAGCACCCATGAGAGCTTTGCAAGCGGCAGCATTCGCTGCGACGACGGTAGTGTCGATTGTTTCGACAGCCGCGATCGCCCAGAATGTGCAGCCCATCGAATACACACTCGACAACGGCATGAAGTTTCTGCTCATGCCACGCGACGAACAACCCAACATCATCACCGCCGGCTGGATCGCTCCGGTCGGTTCGGCCAACGAACGCCCCGGGATCACCGGCGTGTCGCACCTTCTTGAGCACCTGCTCTTCAAGGGCACCGATGCGATCGGCACGAGCGACCCCGAGCTTGACGAGCAGTATCGCGAGCAGCTGACGGAGATCCGCGAGCAGATGCGGGCCTACACGCTCGATGTGCAGTACAAGCGCATGTACGCGGGCGAGATCGAGAACCCCTGGGATCCGGCCAACGACACGGACGAGCTGCGTGCCATGCGTGCGGAGATGACGGCCCTGCAGGACAAGCAGGCCGAGATCACCATCAAGAACGAGTTCGACTCGATCTACACCGGCAACGGTGCCTCGGGCATGAACGCGGGCACCAGCAATGACTTCACGGTGTTCTACATCAACCTCCCGAGCAACAAGCTGGAGCTTTGGTCGTGGATGGAGAGCGATCGCCTGATGAACCCGTCGTACCGCGAGCTTGACGCTGAGCGGTTCGTGGTGATCGAGGAGCGTCGTCAGCGTCTTGAAGCGACGGCGACGGGCAAGCTCGACGAGCAGTTCGACTCGATGTTCTGGGTTGCCTCGCCGTACAACTGGCCGGTCATCGGCTGGATGAGCGACCTGATGGCGTACACCGAGGGTGAGATCAAGGAATACTTTGAGACCTACTACCAGCCGGCGAACCTGACTGGTGTGATCGTTGGTGATTTCGAGGTTGAGGAGGCGAAGGATCTCGTCGAATCGTACTTCGGGCGAATTACCAACAAGCGGCCCAAGGCGGCGCCGCTGGTGACGCATTCGGTCCCGCTGCTCGGCGAACTGCGGTTCTCGGGCGAGTGTGATTGTCAGGATCAGGTCGAGGTTCGGTACCGCTCGGTGCCCCACGGCCACCCCGACGAGGCGGTCTTCGATGTGATCGCGGACCTGCTCAACGGGCGTACAGGTCGTTTGTACAAGTCGCTGATCGAGGATAAGGCCATTGCGGCGCAGGCCAGCGCCGGCAATCGGACGATGCGTTACGCGGGGAGCTTCTCGTTCTCGGCATTGCCCAAGGGCGACGCTGAGCTTTCGGATCTCGAAGCGGCATGGTATGAAGAACTCGACAAGCTCAAGAACGAGCTTGTGTCGGAGCGTGAGCTACAGAAGGTGAAGAATCAGGCATCGGCGGACAACTTCCGCGGGTTGCAGGACAACTCCTCGCTGTTCTTCCAGCTGGCGATCACCGAGGCGTACGGTGGGTACGACTATCTCAATGCGTATCCCAAGCAGATCGCCGCGGTGACCCCCGAGGACATCCAGCGTGTCGCCAACGAGTACTTCGAGAACCACGAGCGGGCGGTGTCGTACTACACCCGTCGCGGCGGTGGCGAAGTTGAGTTGCTGACCATTGAAGATGTGCGTGCGTCGCTCCCGGAAGAGATGGCCGGGATGATGATCCCTCAGATCGAAGCCGAGCTGGCGAACCTGGCATTGGAAACCGATGTCGTGGCACTGCGTGGCCAGATCGAAGAGATGGACGCGCAGGCGGGGATGGTCCCGCCTCAGTTCGCGACGGCGATGAAGTTCATCAAGCAGCAGATTCAGGCCCGGATCGACGAGATCGAATCGGGCGAAGGCACCGAAGGAGGTGACCAATGAAAACATTGATCAACATCACCTGCGCCGCATTTGTGGTCGCGGGTTCAACCATGTCTTACGCTGATGATCTTCCTGCGCACCCGCGGGAGATTCAGTTCGATGCGCTCGAGTTTGTGCCTCCGAATGCCGACGAGTTTCGCTACGAGCTGTCCAACGGTGTTCCGGTGTACATGGCGCCCAGCGACGAGTTCCCGCTTGTGGATATCCGCTTCAGCTTCAAGGGCGGCGGGTACCTTGAGCCGGCGGACAAGGCGGGGCTCTCGGCGATGACCGGGCAGATGATCCGCACGGGCGGTTCGGCGATGATGGGGCCCAGTGAGCTCGACGAGGAGTTCGATTTTCTCGCCGCCAATGTCAGCGTTGGGGTGGGTGCCACCTCGGCCAGCGCACGGGTTGACACGCTCACGAGCAACCTTGATCGCACCTTCGAGCTGTTCATGGACATGCTCCGTAACCCGCGTTTCGATCAGGGGCGACTGGATACCCTTCGTGGCCAGGCGCTCGAAGGGCTCAAGGCGCGTGATGACAACGGTCTTGCGATCGCGTTGCGTGAGTTCAACTACCTGATGTGGGGCGAGGATCATCACGAGTCGCGTCAGCCGACCCGCGAATCGCTCGAATCCATCACGACGGACGATCTGCGTGCGTTCCACGAGCAGATCTTCCACCCGGGGAATCTGATGATCTCGGTCACGGGCGACTTCGAGGAGCAGGAGATGCTTGCGTTCCTTGAGGAGCAGCTCAGTGGGTGGGAGGCGAAGTCTGAAGCGCCCGATGCGCCGGCGCCGACACAGGCGTTCGAGCCGGGCGTGTATTACTACGAGAAGGATCAGCCGCAGGTCCAGGTCCTGGTGGGGCACCGGAGCATGACCCGCGACGATCCCAACGCGATCGAGGCGGATGTGATGAACCAGATCCTTGGTGGGTCTGGCTTTACCTCGCGTATCACCAACTCGGTGCGGACCCGCGAGGGGCTGGCGTACACCGCCGGCTCGTTCCTGCAGACCCGTGTGGATTACCCGGGTGTGTTCGCGTCGTACTTCTTCACGAAGACCCCGACGACGGCGCTGGCGACGCGGCTTGTGTTCGACGAGCTTGATCGCATCCAGAAGGAGCCGGTCACGACCGACGAGTTGGAGACGATTCAGAACAACCTGATCGAAACCTTCCCTCGCAACTTTGAGTCCAAGGGGGCGATGCTCGGGATCTTCATGAACGATGAGCGTACGGACCGTCCTGAAGGGTACTGGCAGAACTACCGCGATAAGGTTCGCTCGGTCACGCCCGAGATGGTTCAGCAAGCCGCCAATGAGTACCTGCATCCTGAGGACGCGGTGATCCTGGTCGTTGGCCCTTGGGAAGAGATCAAGAAGGGCAACTCCGAATCGGAGGCCGACCCGAGCCGGGTGGCGACGATGGATGAGTTCTTCGACGGCAAGGCGACCCGCATCCCGACGCGGGATCCGGAGTCACTCAAGCCAATCGAAGAGTGATGCCTGTTTTGTGCGTCTGAGACCCAAACAGGCGCAGAATCGAGTATATTTACAGACCCGGCCGTGCTTGGCCGGGTCTGTTTCTTTTCATCGGCCATGCCCAATGGACCCCTGTTTGGTCATCGCCTGTGTTCACCCACGGAGGAGCTTTCATGTCCACTCGTACATATATCGGTGCGTTGCTTACGCTTTGCGGGCTGTGCACCACTTCGACGGTTGCCCAAGAGGCACGCCAGGGGCTGATCCAGTACCCCTCGATCTCACCTGATGCATCGCACATCGTGTTTTCGGCGGCCGGTGACCTCTGGTCGGTTTCGAGCGACGGTGGTATCGCTGAGCGTCTCACGGTTCACCCGGGCATGGAGTTGCAGTCTCGTTTCTCGCCTGATGGATCCAAGCTGGTCTTCGAGTCAGACCGGGGCGGGGCACAGAACCTGTACACGGTCGAGCTGGTCGAGTCGGGCGGGCGATTGGCACCCGGCGCGATCACGCGCGTGACGACCTCGGACCGGGCGCAGATGCTCGGGGGGTTCGATGAATCGGGCGAGCGGGTGTTGTTCTCTGCGTACCTTTACCGAGAGGTCTACCGCCATCCCCGTATGTACAGCGCTCCGCTCGACGGCGGGCCGATCGAGCGGGTGACCGATGCCTTTGGTCGCGCCCCGGAGACCCGGCCTGGCTCCGAGGATGTCTACTTCAATCGCGGGTACTACTACCCGCACCGGGTGGCGTACCGGGGGCCGGGTAATCTTGATGTGTGGCGCTATCGACCGAGCGACGGCAGCTTCAAGCAGCTGACGAGCTTTGACGGCAACGATTTTCAGGCGTGTGTGCTCCCAGATGATTCGGTCGTCTATGTTTCGAGCCGCGATGGGCAGTACAACCTTGTCCATCTGCAGGCGGGGAAGACCGATCAGGACCCTGGGGCTGTGCGCCAGCTCACGCATTTCAAGCCCGACGCCGAGAACCCCGAGACGATCGTGCACGGCGTGCGTGATCTGCAGGTTTCGGATGATGGATCAACCGCGGTCTTTGTGGTATGGAATACGCTGTACACGCTTGATCTGACAGACACGCGATCGAAGCCCGTTGCGGTCGATGTCCAGCTTGGTGATGATCTCTCGCGTGATCAGCTCTATCGGAAGAATATCTCCCGCAATGTCAGCGAGGCGGCGGTGCACCCCTCGGGGAAGGCGATCGCGCAGGCTGCGCGGGGTGAGCTGTTTGTGCGCAGTACGAGCGAAGATCACCCGACCGTGCGTGTCACCGATTCGGCGTTCAGGGAGCGGGATATCGCATGGTCCCCCGATGGCGTGAGGTTGTACTTCGCGGCTGATGATGAGAAGTCACTGGGCAAGATTTACGCGGCGACGGTTTCACTGAGCCGAGAGGACATCGAACCCAAGCCCGAGGTCGCTGAGCCGGAACCAGAAGCTGAAGAAGCGGAGCTGGAAGCGGTGGACGCGGAAGAGCCGGTTGAAGCGGATGCTGCTGATGAAGCCGACAGTGAGGCGGCCGATTCTGAAGCCGACGATGCGGACAAGGCAGAAGAGGAGAAGGAAGAAAAGGAACCCAAGGTCGATTACGCCAAGCGTTGGAGCGAGGCGTTGCGGTTTGATATAGAGACCGTGGTTGAGGCTGATCAGATGGTGTACAGCCCGATGCCGTCACCGGACGGGACGAAGCTGCTGTACCTGCGTGAGCGCGGCGACATCATGCTGCGTGACCTTGAGACCGGGGATGACCGGGTCGTCATGGAGCTGTGGTCCGAGCCGGATGTGCAGTGGGCGTCAGACTCGCGTCATCTTGTGATCGCGGCGACCGATCTGGACTTCAACTCCGATGTCTGGATTGTTGACACGCAAGCGGGCGAGGATGGGACGATCCCGGAGCCGGTGAATGTGACTCGCCACCCGGACATCGACCATTCGCCGCAGCTCTCGCACGACGGCAAGGTGCTGACCTTCCTGTCGGATCGCGACAATGAGAACTGGCAGTTTGATGTGTACGCGGTGTACCTCGACAAGTCGCTTGAGGGCATGGCGGGCTACGAGCTTGATCAGTACTTCAAGGACGCGTCGGCGGCTGCGGGCAAGCTCAAGATGATTGACCCCGTTGTCTTTGGTGAGGAGACCGAAGCCGACGAGGGGGGTAAAGATGAGGGGGACAAGGATGAGGACCAGGGCGCTGAGCCGCTGGAGTTCGATACGGATGATGCCTACCTGCGAATCCGGCGTATCACCTCGACGCCTGAATCGGAGTCGGGATTGGTGATGACTCCGGGGGGCGATCGTATGGCGTTCTCGACGGTGATCGATGGCGATCGCAACTATGTGAGCGTTGACCGCCGCGGTCGTGATCGCAAGACGATCAAGTCGGGCGGGGTCGGGGATCCACGCATCTCGCTTGATGGCAAGACGCTGAGCTTTGTCTCCGGCGGACAGGCGTCTACGACCGGTCCCAGCGGTGGGAAGACGACCGGGCTCCCGATCGACGCGACGATCACGATCGATCGCCAGGCCGAGCTTGCTCAGAAGTACCATGAAGCGTCGGGGCTATTTGGGCTGAACTTCTACCACCCAACCATGAAGGGGCTGGACTGGGACGCCGTCAGCGAGCGGTACCGTCAGCTGGTCATGCAGACGCGGACACAGCAGTCGTTCCTGCGTCTCATGGACCTGATGTGGGGCGAGGTCAACGGTTCACATACCGCGACGCGCGGCGGCGATGGATACTCGGCAAGCTCACCCAATAACGGCTACCTGGGCATCGAGTTCACCGCGACCGAGAACGGGTACCGCATCGATGAGATCATCAAGGGCGGGCCGATCGATCGCATGAAGAATGGCCCCGCGGTGGGGGATGTCATTGTTGCGATCGGTGAGCAAACACTCACGGGGGCCAATACCGCCAGCGGGCTCTTCAGTCTGCACGAGGCGATGGCCCACATGGCTCGCGAAGAGGTGCTCATGGAGTACCTGCCCGCACAGAGCGAGGATGGGTCCACCAAGCTCGCCCTGGTCACGCCCACGACCTTTGGTGCCGCTTCCGTGCTGCGCTATGACGACGAGGTCGCCAAGCGCCGTGCTGAGGTCGACGAGCTGTCCGATGGGCGTCTGGGCTACCTGCACATTCGGGGCATGGGGCTGGCGGAGGTTCGTGATTATGAACGAGACCTCTACGCCGCTGCACATGGCAAAGAGGGCCTGATTATCGATGTGCGCGACAACGGTGGTGGGTGGACGACCGACATCCTGCTGGCATCGCTGACCGCCCCGAACCACGCGTACACGATCCCGCGTGGTGCGGATCCGGACAAGGTGCAGAAGGACAACTACCCGCGTGACCGACGCCTGATCTACGCGTACTCGCGTCCGATCAATGTGCTGATCAATCAGCACTCGTTCTCGAACGCCGAGATCTTCGCCCACTCGATCCGCACGGCAGGCCGGGGTACGCTGATCGGGACGCAGACATTCGGTGGCGTGATCTCGACCGGGTCGTTCAGTCTGATCGATGGCACCACGGTGCGGCGTCCGTTCCGCGGCTGGTACCTGCCCGACGGCACCGACATGGATAACAACGGTGCCAAGCCCGACATCGATGTGCCTCAGACACCGACCGATGAGGCGGCGGGTCGTGACCCGCAGCTGGAGACGGCGGTGAAGGAGTTGCTCGGTCGGATCGACGGCTGAGCCGTTTCAGCATCACGCACGAAAAAGCCCCGCGGCATTGTGGCCGCGGGGCTTTCTTCTTTGTACTGATCAACTCAGGTTACTTGTCTTGAGTTACTTGTCCTCATCCGTGATACCGATCCCGGTACGGACTGGCGGCTCAGGACGCTTGGGTGCCTGGTAGCCGCTGGTCTTGATCTCTTCGAGCAGGTGCTCGATTGCGGCGTCGAGTTGTGGGTCACGCCCTTCGAGCGAGGCGGTCGGGTCGATATCGACCTCGATATCCGGGTCAACGCCGTGGCCTTCGATGCCCCATGTGCCGTCGAGTTCATAGAACCCGAAGTTGGGTACCGAGACATTGCCGCCGTCGATGAGCTGGGGAACGCCGGAGATCCCGACGAGCCCGCCCCAGGTGCGGGTACCGATGAGCTTACCAAGCTCGTGGTGCTTGAAGAGCCATGGGAACATGTCGCCACCGGAGCCTGCGTTGCCGTTGATCAGCATCGCCTTCGGTCCCTGGTGTGAGTCGTAGGGCCATGGCCAATCAGCGCCGTCGCGACGGTACCAGTAGTTGGTGCGTGGACGGTTGAGGAGCTCGATGAATCGGTTGGGGATCTGACCGCCGCCGTTCCATCGCTCATCGATCATGAGCGCTTCTTTGCCGATCTGCCCGTAGAACTGACGGAAGAGCTCGTTCTGGCCTTGGACACCGGTGTTGGGGACATAGATGTACCCGATCTTGCCGTCGGAGTTCTCTTCGACATACTTGCGGTTGGATTCAACCCAAGCGCGGTAGCGGAGCCCGAACTCAGAGCCGATGGGCTTGAGGGTGACCTCACGCTCGTTCACGGTTTCCTCGTCGCCTTCGAGGGCTGAGACGACCGTGAGGGTCGTGGCCTTGCCCGCGAGCCCGATGAACGAGGACCAGATGTCCTTGCTTGTATCGATCGCGGTGCCGTTGACGGCGGTGATGATGTCGCCCTCGGAGATGCCGAGCCCGTGCTGCGACAGCGGGCCGAGTGCATCGGTGTCCCACGGGGCACCCCGGTAGATCTTGGTGATCCGGAACCCGGAGTGCTCGTCACCCTCGGCGACTTCGTACTCGGCGCCGAGGAGCCCGATGTTGGTGCTCGGTTGACGCTCGCCGTCACCACCCGAGTAGTAGGCGTGCCCGACATTGAGTTCGGAGATCATCTCACCGATGATGTAGGAGACATCCTCACGCGAGACGGCATCGTCCACCATGGGGAGGTAGTGGGCCAGGGCCGCGTCCCAGTCCACGCCGTGCATGTTCTCAACATAGAAGAAGTCGCGGAATCGACGCCATGCGTCGGTTACGAGTTCCTTCCATTCTTCGCGCAGTTCGACGGTGGTGCGGAGGTTGAAGTTGAGCGGCTTGGCGCTCTGGCCTGCCTTGGCGTCGACGACCGCGAAGCCACCTGGGGTCTGCGCGACGAGCTTCTTGCCATCGCCGGAGACGCTGAATCCGAAGGCCATGCCCAGCACGGTCTTCTCACTGGGTTCGTCCGAGCGTGGGTCGATGAGCTTGATCGAAGCACCGCCACCGCCCTGTCGGATGTAGAGCAGCTCGCCCTTGTCGTTGCTCGCCAGGTTCCCGAAGTTGCCCGAAGCAACACCGAGGTCGTAGGCGCGTGCTTCGAAGTTCTCGAAGTCGATCTCGACCGTCTCTGAGGCTTCGCCCGATTCCTTCACGACCTCACCGAGTTCTTCCTCGGAGATGTCAGAGCTGGTCCGTTGGCCCTTCCAGGTGCCCGACATTCCCATGCCCTTGAGTTCCCAAGTGCCGGACATGGTGTCGCCGTCGACGGTCGCCTTCTGGATGATTGTCATTCCAGAATCTGTGGATTCCATGTAGAGCTCGTTAGTGTCCTCGTCCCACTTCACGACATCACCGAGATCATCGGTCTCGCCCATGGACTCAGACTGTCCCATGATGTTGCCGTCTGCATCTACGATGATCATCAGTGAGAAGGAAATCTCATCGGTTGGCATACCCAAAGCCGCAAAGCCGGAAGCGGTGCCTTCCCACTTGCCCCAGAGCGGGTGCTCGGTGTCGTAGCCCTCGAGGAATGCCGCCTCGTCGGATTCGGCGTCCGCATCACCTTCGTCTGCATTCTCTTCTTCGCTGTTCTCGGCTTCTTCAGCTTCTTCGGTTTCCTCTTCCCAGGTCTCGTCGTCCGACTCAAGGAGCTGGGCGTTTTCGACCTCGTCATTCAGGGGGACCGCGATAAGACGCCCTGTGTTCGCATACACAAAGGTGGAACCGATGTCTTCGTACTGTGGTGTCGTGAAATCGCGGTTCGACGCATAAAACAGGTAGTCCCCCTTGCTCGAGAACGCGGGGTTTGAATCATTGAAGAACCCTGAAGTCACCTGGTGCTTGTCCCCGGTCTCCGTGTCATAGATCCAGATGCACGAGCTGAACGAATCGCCGGTCGCGCGTGCGTAGGTGATCCAGCGTGAATCGTGCGACCAGGAGACCTCGACCGAGTTTGCCAGCGGTTCGGTATCGAAGTGAGTCGTTTCTCCCGATTCGACATCAACGAGGTACATCTTGCCGGCCTTGTCAACGGCGTAGATCGTCTTGGAATCTGGCGACCAGGACGATCCCATGAAATAGGTTTGATTCCCATCGGTCAACTGACGGGTCTCGCCCTTGCCGTCGGACTGGGTGATGTACAGTTCGTACTCACCGTCTGCGTCGGAGAAGTAGGAAACCCAGCGGCCGTCAGGGCTCCACGATGGGAGACGATCGGCCGCGCCCGAGGAGTTGGTGAGCTGGCGCGGGGCACCGTTCTCAACCGGTGCGGTCCAGATGTCGCCGCGTGCCTCTGCAACGACGCGTTTGCCTGTTGAGGAGATGTCGCCCGACATCAGGTGGTTGCTCGCATCGACCGCTTTGGGGCGGAGTGTTTCGCGTGCGCCGGGGATGGAGATGTCGATCGGCTTCGATTTGCCGTTGCTGACATTGAGCAGGTGGATCTGGGAACCGAGCTGGAAGACGATCTCCGCTCGACCGACATCGGCGACACCCATGGATGGGAACTTCACATCGTCGTCGGTGAACTTGGTGATCTGCTTGTGCTCGTCCTTGCTCGGGTTGTAGCTCCAGATGTTCAATCGCCCCTCTTCACCGTTGTCCGAGAGGTAGTAGAGCGTGTCCTTGTGCCACATGGGAATGGTGTCGGTGCCTTCCCAATCGGTGACTTTGCGGGACTCATTCGTCTTGAGGTTGAACAGCCAGATATCGGTTGCCAGCCCGCCGCGGTAGCGCTTCCATGTGCGGAAATCGCGGGAGTTGGGGGTGTAGGCGAGCCATTCCCCGTCTGGGCTGATGCTCCCGGTCGCGCCGTAGGGGATGGGGAGTGCTTCGGGCATGCCCCCATCGGCATCAACCGTGAAGAGCTTCTGATGCGCGGGGTTGCCGCTGAGCCCGTTGAATGAGAAGAGCAGGTCGCCGTCGGGCGTCCAGTCGAGGAGGCGTTCATTGGCGGGGTGATGCGTGACCCGCATCGGGATCCCCCCGGCAGTGGGGACGGTGTAGAGGTCCCGGTCCCCCTCGTAGTTGCCCACGAACGCGATCTGTGCTTCGTCGGGGGAGAACTTTGGATGCTGTTCCTGCCCGGCCGGCGAGGCGACGGGGCGTGCCTCGCCGCCATCCTTGTCGACGATCCAAATATCGTTGGCGTAGACGAAGAGGATGTGGTTCTTCCCAACATCCGGGTAGCGGAACATGCCTGAATGCTTGTCATCGTCCTGTGCGAGCAGGGGAGTCGCCGTCATCGCGATCCCCGCCGCGCTGATCAGCAGCGTGGTCTTCTTCATGTGGTGTCTTCCGATTCGGTTGTAGAAACTCTCAGACGCCGACACTCGGCGTATTGACTTGTACCGAATTCGGGCCTGAGAGTTTCGTGGTTGGGTGTATCTGCTCAGGAAATTTGCGTATCGGGAACAGATGTTCAGCAAGTTTTGATGCGCAGCGGGTTGCTTTTCGTCATGGTTCAGCGAATAATCTCTTCCTGATTGCGGGGTAGAGCAGTCTGGTAGCTCGTCGGGCTCATAACCCGGAGGTCGCAGGTTCAAATCCTGTCCCCGCTATTCCACGGTCGGTGTCG
>DEXG01000004.1:181971-184611 GCA_002364005.1 Phycisphaerales bacterium UBA3190 | reverse complement strand
CCCCCGTCAGGACGGGGGAGGAGCATGGAATGTGTTGGGTTGATTGCGCGATGCACGCCCAGGCTGGTTGGGGGGCACGGGTTGTCAGCCTGGGGTCCGCCAAAGGGGGACAACGCGTGGTGCCCGGAGGGGGACCCCTCCGCCGCTCCGCCTTTGGCGGATCGGCACCTCCCCGCGGGGCGCGGGGAGGGACAAGAGCCGCACTGCGCCGCTGCGCGGCGAGTACGGGCACCCAGATGTGCGCACTTGCGTTGTTGGGGGACCCCCTCCGTTCCGCCTACGGCGGACCGCTTCCCCCGCAAGTGCGGGGGAGGCTGCATGAAGGAAGCTGGGTATGATAAGTGGATGCAGGAAGAAAGTATCAATGTGTTTGCTGCGGCTGCTCGTTCGTATTGTGCGTTGATTGATGTGATTGATCAGCATGATTCTGAATCGATCTTTTCGGCTTTGGAGCGAGAACTTACGGCGTTGCAGTCGGGGATTATCTCGGTGGAGATGGGGAGCGGCGCTGATCAAAGAATAGAAAAGCCGCGGATTGGTCATGATGCGTGGAAGGCGTTGGGAAGCCGCATAGATGCGGTGATTGGTCCGGCGTGCTGGGCACTCGCGGATTCTCTAATTCGGCTTGGTGGTAAGAACAAAGAGACCGAGGATGCGAGCCGGGCAAGGCATGCGTGGGATGACTTTGCGGATATCTATCGGGATCTGAAAGAGGGGGTGGAGATGTGGGATCTGGGTGATGCCGAGTCGCGGGCAGAGGCGCAGTGGCACTGGCGCTTTGGATATGAGCACCACTGGGGGTGGCATCTGATGCGGGCGGCGTTGACGGTGCATGAGGTGAAGTACTACCTGCGTAGCGGGTAGGGAGTGGTGTGCTTTGGTAGCGTCGATGGGGCGTAATTGTGATGGGAGTGGATGGGTTGAGTCGTCCCAGGTTTGTTGGAGGGGACGGGTTGTCAGCCTGGGGTCCGCCAAAGGGGGACAACGCGTGGTGCTCGGAGGGGGACCCCTCCGCCGCTCCGCCTTTGGCGGATCGGCACCTCCCCGCGGGGCGCGGGGAGGGACAAGAAGACCCCATCCGTTCCGCCAGAGGCGGATCTGCGACTCGCGGCGCGTGACACCTCCCCCGTCAGGACGGGGGAGGAGAGTGGGATCAGACTTTGGCGAGGCGGGTTTTGACGTTGTCGAGGACGTTCATGAAGTTGATGTAGCCGTCGTATGGGGAGTCGTAGGGGGAGAAGTATTTGTGGACATCGCCGTCGGCCCAGTACTTGGTGCACATGTAGTAGAAGTGGTCGCTGGTTGTGAGCTTGCGCCAGTCGGTGACGATGTACTGGATGTCCTGGAGCTTCTTTGGGTCGTTCTTTGATTTGGCTTCGACGAGGCGGTCTTTGAGGATTTTTTCGACGCGGTAGGTTTCTTCGAGGGCGTTGGACTGCATGGCGTTGCCGCGCCATGCGGTGAGGTCGCGTTCGGTGTCGGCCCAGGAGATGTAGTCGGGGACATCGTATTCGCCGACGGGGTCGAACTGGGCGAGTGCTTCTGAGGGGGTGATGAAGTGGTTTTCGGTTGTGCCGTCGGCTTTCTTTGCGACATCGAAGATGGCCGCGGGGAGGTGCTCGAGGAACTGGAAGATTCCGGTGTCGGCCCATTGGTGTTCGCCGAAGGTTTCGTAGTCCATGAAGAGGTTGCAGAGGTAGCCGTCGCCGTTGATCTGGTGGACCCACTTGGCGAACTTCTCTGCGGAGAGCGGGTATTCCTCCCAGCCCTTGTTTCCGAATCGGAAGGCGATGTCGTCGGAGAGTTTGTAGTTTTTGAGGAGCAGGCCGAAGGGTCGGTTGTTTGGGCCGAGGATCTCGCCATTCTCGTTGCAGGGAATGCCCCCTCCGTCGGCTGCGCCGACACCTCCCCCGTCGGGACGGGGGAGGAGCGGCGGGCGGTAGACATAGTTTGGGCTGCGGTAGCCGAGGTGTCGGTCGACGCCTTCGCAGATGGCGCCGAGGAATCGGGGGTTGCCGTCGGCGTCTTTGATTTTGGCCAGTGCGCGGCTGAGTTCGTTGGCGTAGATCAGCTCGGTGTTTCGGAAGACATTGGGGGTCTGTCCGAAGTGCTCCTGGATGAGCGCGGTGTGCATGTCGACTTGTTCGTGGAACTCGTCCTGGGAGTAGAGGAAGCTCAGGGAGTGGTAGTAGGTCTCGGCGACGAACTCGCAGCATCCGGTCTCGGCGAGTTGGACGAAGAGGTCGAGGACATCGGGGGTGAACTTTTTCCACTGGTCGATGACGGTGCCGGTGATTGCGTAGGAGACGCGGAAGTTGCCCTCATGGCGTTTGATGAGGTCGAGGATGAGCTTGGTTGTGGGTCGGTAGCACTTGTTGGCGACTTTTTCGGCGATCTGGCCGTTGGCGTCCTCGTTGAAGTAGAAGGGGTCGGTGTGGAAGACGGAGTAGGGCTTGAGGCGGTGTGGCTGGTGGACCTGGAAGTAGAAGACGGTTGATGCCATGGCGCGGGATCCCCACTCGTTTTGGTGTATGCGACACTGTATTGTCGTATAAACGCGCTGTGTTTCAAGAAGATTCGTGGGAAGTTGGTGGGATCTGAGCGCGGGGAGGGATGGGTTGAACGCGAAGATCGCGAAGG
>DEXG01000004.1:181498-181737 GCA_002364005.1 Phycisphaerales bacterium UBA3190 | reverse complement strand
GAAGATCGCGAAGGGCACGAAGAAGAGGGTACGCAGAGGTGGCAGAGGGCGCGGAGGACGCAGAGGGGGAGATTGGGGGTGGGGAAGAGATTGGATTTTGGGTGCCCTGCTTTGATCCGTCGCAGACGGACAAAGCAGGAACGGATACTCCTCGACAACCTGCTTTGCCCTCCTGGTCAAAGCAGGGCACCCAAGAGGGTTGATATGCGGGGAGTAGGAAGACCCCCTCCGTCGCTCCG
>DEXG01000004.1:131626-181300 GCA_002364005.1 Phycisphaerales bacterium UBA3190 | reverse complement strand
CCCCGTCAGGACGGGGGAGGAGATTGGAAGATCAGTTGGCGATGGCGACTTCGACTTTGCCGGCGGGTTTGTCCATGATGGAGAGGCCCATGGCGGTGAGTTGGTCGCGGATGGCGTCGGCGGCGGCGAAGTCTTTGGCTTTTTTGGCTTCGGCGCGTCTTTGGAGGAGGGATTCGATCTCGGGGGAGGGGGTGACGCCGGGTTGGTAGAGGGCGATGCCGGTGTCTTGCTGTTCGGGCGCGTCTTTGAGGAGCGAGCAGACGCCGAGGAAGCCGTCGAACATGGTCATGAGTTGTGCGTCGGCATTGGTGGGCGTATCGGTGTCTTTGATCCACTTGTTGATGGTGCCGATGGCGCCGGCGAAGTTGAGGTCGTCGTTCATCGCATCGGCGACCGCATCGCGTACTGCAATATTAGTTTCACCCGGTGTGCCCTGTTGACCGGCTTCGATGAATCGTTTCCATCTTTGTGCTGTTCTTGTGCTGTCCTTGAGGCCTTGGATGGAGAAGTCGGCGTTGGCGCGGTAGTGGGTTTTGATGAGTTCCAGGCGCACGGCGGCGGGGTCGAAGCCTTTGGCGGTGAGGTCGCGGAGGGTGTACATGGTGCCCTTGGATTTGGACATCTTTTGGCCGTCGACTTTGAGGAAGCGTGGGTGGAACCAGTAGTTGGCGAAGTGGTCGGCGCCGGTGAAGCAGCAGGACTGGGCGATCTCGCATTCGTGGTGTGGGAAGATGTTGTCTTCGCCGCCGGAGTGGAGGTCGATGACGGCGTGTTTGGCCTGTGCGGCTTTGAGGCCGCCGGGGACGAGTCGTCCCAGGGCCATGGCGGTGCATTCGATATGCCAGCCGGGGTAGCCCTCGCCCCATTCGTCCTGTCCTGGGACTTTGGGTGAGGGCCATTTCATTTTGTGTGTGGCGTCTTCTTTCCAGAGGAGGAAGTCGGCGGGGTGGTGTTTTTCCTGGGTGTTGGCGTCGTCGACGCGTCCGCCGGCGCCGCCTCGGAGCTGGTCGATGGTGTTGCCTGAGAGCTGGCCGTAGGACTGAAAGCGTTGGACATCGAAGTAGATGGCGCGTCTGCCTGGGGTGCCGGCGGGGTATGCGTAGGCGTGGGCGAGGAGGTCTTCGATGACCTGTCTCATTTGCGGGATGTTGTCTGTGGCGCGGGGCATGAGCGTGTGGTCTTGCTCGGCCTCGATGGCGACCTTCATGCCCAGTGCGATGGCGTCGTCTTTGAAGCGGCGCTCGTAGAAGCGCGCGATGGCTTCTGGGTCGTCGGGATCCACACCCGCATCTGGGGGGAGTTTTCCAGATTTTTTCGCTTCTGCAATTCGGCGGGCGGCGACTTCCATTTTGTCCTCGCCACCCCCGTCTGCGCTGTCATCATCGGTCATGTGACCTACATCGGTGATATTCATAACATGGATGACACGGCGAGACTGTTCAGCTTTCGCGAAGTTTTCGTGCTGAATTGGGTCGGATTCGAGCGTGCAGAGTGGAGATTCGAGCCAGCGGCGCAAAAGATCTGCTGCTAGGAACGATCTGAAGTTACCAATGTGGGCGTCGTCATAGACAGTCGGCCCACAAGTGTAAAATCGAATCTCGCGGGGGTCTCGCGGCACGAATGGTTCGAGCCGCTTGTTCAGTGTGTTGTAGAGGTGAAATGGCATACTGGACATGATAGGGCTGTGCACCGGGGGATCAGGACTGATCCGTCGGCAGTCTACCACACTACCAATACAGGTTTTCTCTCCACATGAATACCAATGACGAACAGACCGCGATGAGCGCGGGTATTTGGAACACATTCACGACCGACCCGACGACGGGGATCACGATTCTGACGGCTGATGGCGAGATTTTGTTCATTAATGAGCAGTCGACCCGCATCTTCTTCAACGAGTCGCGTGAGCCGGGGTCGCTGGTCGGTGTATCGATCTATGACATCGGGTTTCCCAAGGAATGGGCTGATGAGCGTGTTGAGCTGATGAAAGAGATCATCCGGTCGGGCGAGCGTCGTCTGCTTCGTACGATCTGGAATGGCAAGCAGCAGTTCAGCTGGATGAGCCCTGTGCCGGGGGATGATGAGCAGGACCAAGACCGGGTCATTGTCGTCACCCGACGCGTGCCGACGACTTATGAGAATGAGTACCTGATGGACGACGAGATCGAGGTCGTGCGTTCGGGTGTGATTTGTCTGGGCGGCCTGAGCGTGCTGACGGCTCGTGAGCTTGAGATCTTGTCGCTGCTGGGTCAGGGCATGTCGATCAAGGAGATCGCGGCGACGCTGTACCGGTCGGTAAAGACGATCGAGAATCATCGCGAGGCGATTGGCCGCAAACTCAAACGCACACGCGGGGTTGAGCTGACGGTCATCGCGCAGAGCGCGGGCCTCTCGATTGAGGACTCGAAGCGGATCCGGATGGACAAGGTTGCCCGCCCAGAGAGCGGTGGCTACGACTCGTCCAAGGACAAGTGATCATTTCGGGCTGTTCTGGGCATCGATCGCGTCGGGTTCCGATTCGGCGCGAACGACGCGTACGCGCATGACGCGTGTGGGTTCTGCCTCGAGGATCTCGACGCGCATGGCGCCGAGCTGGATCTGCTCGCCCGTTTCGGGGATTCGTCCCAGCGTGGTGTTGATGAAGCCGGCGACGGTGTCGTAGTCGTCCGACTCTGGCAGTTCGATGCCGATGGACTCGAGTTCATCGTTGGCGTCGTCGATTTCTGTTCGTGCGTCGATGAGGGCTGCGTTGGCGTCGAGGTCGAGCTCGACATTCCCGCTGGAGTCTTCGGGGTCTTCGTACTCGTCCTGGATCTCGCCGAAGATTTCCTCGACGATGTCTTCCATGGTCACGAGCCCGGAGTTGCCGCCGTATTCATCGAGGATGATGGCGATGTGGACCTGCGCGGCCAGGAGTTGGGCGAGCAGTTCGCGGACGGTTTTGGTCTCGGGGACGAAGGTTGGTTCTCGGAGGACCTGCTTGAGGATGAAGGGCGAGCCGTCCTTGCCGTGGGTCGTGATCCAGCGGAGCAGGTCCTTGGCGTAGAGGACGCCCTCGATGTGGTCGAGGTCCTCGGCGTAGACGGGGATGCGTGAGTGGCCGTGCTCGTTGACGAACTCCATGACCTCGGAGAGGTCGTCGGTGTACTGGAGGGCGTCGATCTCGGTGCGTGGGGTCATGATCTGCTCGACCGAGGTGGAGCGGAACTCGACGACGGCTTCGAGCATGTCGCGTTCGGTCTCGTCGAGCCGTGATTCGACCTCGTCGTCTTCGACGATGGCGCGGAGGTCGCTGGCGCTGATGTTGATCTCTCGCCCGTTCTTTTCGGCGCCGACGAGTCGGCGCACGACCTCATCGGTGAACTTGCGCACGGGCAGCAGGGGCACGAACAGCAGGTAGGCGGCCCGCACGATCGGGGCGAGGCGGATCAGGGTGTGCTCGCCGGCGTGCGTGGCGATGCCCATGGGGATGAGCGTGCTGATGAACCAGATCAGGACGGCGCCAACCACGAGGCCGACGATGATGGAGATCAGCCCCGGGGTGTCCTCGTGGCGCATGCCCGCGGCCCAGTAGATCAGGCAGACCGCGCCCGCCAGGCGGGTGATGGTGCGCAGGATTGAGAGGGACGCGGCGTGTCCGGGGACATCGACCAGGATCGATTGGACCCGCGCTGTTGTGTGCTCGTTGTCGCAGTCCTGCAGCTCGGAAGCCATGCGGACACGGGAGAGGGTGTGCAATGAGAGCACGAGCGCGGCGAAGAGCGCCGAGAGCGCCATGCATGCGAGTGCGGCGATGAACCACCAGCCGGCCATCATGATTCGTTCTCCGTGTTCGGGTCGTTGGTGGCGCTGAAGAGCGCTCCGATCCCGGCGTTGGTCAGCAGTTCGTCTTCGCGCGTGTGCATTCGTGCGTACGCGTCGTCGTCGTGGTCGTCGTAGCCGAGGCAGTGGAGCACGCCGTGGATTGTGTAGAGCAGCAGCTCGTGGACCGCGGTGTGTGGCCTTGTTGCGGACTGTCGGCGTGCCTCGTCGAGGCAGACGATGAGGTCGGTGTCGAGTGTCTTTGTTTGGAAGTCGGTTTGATCGTGTGCGAGATCGAAGGTGAGCACATCGGTGGTGGTGGCGAGCCCGCTGAATCGGTCGTGGGCGCGGATCATCTCTGCGTCGTCGACAACTCGGAGGCGCACGCTGCCAGCGTTTGGGATCTGCGCCAGCACGCGTTGGGTGAGTTCGATGAGGGAATCGAGATCACTGCTGGTGAGTGCGCGCGTGGCATCGATCACATCGAGTTGGATCGTGCACGATGCGAGTCGGTTGGTGAGACTCGGGGGGGGTTGGTCGTCGGCCTCCTGAGGAGGCATCGGAGATCGATCGGGTTCGTCCATGGTGGTTTGAATCGTGGTGCTCATGTCTGCGTGGGGCAGCGTCGGGCTGCCCGAACTGGTGCAAGGAAACTAGTTTATCGTCACCATGAGCAGGTTCCAAGAGGGTGTATCCACATTCCCTGCGCAGAAAACAACCCGAATAGAGCACGAACCTGATGGCTTTCGTGTCAAATTAGAGAAACTTTTCGGGTGATAAGACGATATTCGTGCTTGTCTTTACGAAACTTTTTACCTTGTATTCAGATCTCTCTCTCCTCCAGCGGGGCGCCTTGGACACATGGCGCCCTGCTTTTTTTATGGGTTTGATGGTGAATCCCGATCGGGTGTTTAGGATCGAGACCCGTATGTATGGTGTAGGGCAGGGAGACCGCGTGTGACTGATCTGAGCAACGAAACTGTTTTGGTCACGGGCAGTGCCGGGTTTATTGGCTCGCATGTCAGCGCGGAACTGTTGCGCCGGGGCGCGGCACGCGTGGTCGGGGTTGACTGTGTTACGGATTATTACGATCCGCGTCGGAAGCGATTGAATCATCAGCAGCTTGTTGATGCGTTCGGCGATCGGTTCCAGGCGCATGAGGTTGATATCACTGAGCAGGAGCAGATCACCGGGCTGATGCGCGATGCGGGCGTCACGGGTGTGGTTCATCTGGCGGCCAAGGCGGGTGTGCGCCCGAGCATCGCCGACCCGGTCGGGTATGCCATGGCCAATGTGGTTGGGACGCAGAGCGTGCTCAGCGCCGCCAGCGCGTGCGATTGCAAGCGGGTTGTGTGCGCTTCTTCCAGCAGCGTGTATGGGAACAACGAGAAGACGCCGTTCAGCGAGGACGATTCGGTCGAGCGACCGATCTCGCCATACGCGGCGACGAAGCGTGCGTGCGAGTTGATCGGCCACACGCACCACCACCTGACGGGGATGCCTGTTGCGATGCTGCGTTTCTTCACGGTGTTCGGCCCGGGGCAGCGACCGGACCTGGCGATCAGTCTGTTCCTGGGCAAGGTGTCCAAGGGCGAGACGATCAACAGGTTTGGTGATGGCACCACGAGCCGGGACTACACCTTTGTTGATGACATCGTCGGCGGGGTGATGCGTGCGTATGAGCGGATCGATGCGCACGGGTATCGGATCTGGAACCTTGGGGGCGATCATCCGATCACGCTCAACGAGCTGATCGAGACGGTCGGTCGTGTTGTGGGCAAGGAGCCGGTGATCAATGAGATGGGGATGCAGGCGGGCGATGTGGAACGCACATGGGCGGACCTGTCGCGGAGCCGCGCCGAGCTTGGGTACGCGCCGTCGACGGGGATCGAGGAGGGCATTGAGCGTCAGTGGGCGTGGATGCAGGAACACGCGGATCTGGTGCTGGCGTGAGTGAGAAGAAGCGCGAAAAACGAAAGCCCGTGATGCGGATCGTGCGCAACATGGCGCGCTCGGGCGGGACGCTGGTGGGCAAGTGCCTGGGCAGCATGGACTCGGTGGTGCTGCTCAGCGAGATTCACCCCGCGGAGCTGCGGGTGACCAACCCGATGATGCAGGCGCAGCAGTGGTTCGGGCTGATTGACAAGAAGGACATCGCACGCTGGAAGACCCGCCCGCCGAGTGTGCTGCAGTTCGTCGGCCTGTGTGATACGCGGGCGCGGGCGCAGGGCAAGACGCTGGTGCTGCGGGACTGGTCGCATCTGGACTACATCGGGGTGCCCTATGTCAAGCCGATGCACGGCTTCGGGCTCGGCGAGGCGCTGGGCGCGGTGTATGACCTGCGCGTGAGCGTGACGACGCGGCACCCGGTTGATCAGTATGTGTCGCTGCTGGGGCTGCCGGTTGTGGCTCGGTCGCTTGACTTTGATGCGTACTGCACGGGGTGTCTGCGGTTTGCGCTGTACGCCAGCGAGCACGGGTTCCATCGCTACGAGGATTTCACGCGGGATCCGGACGCGGTGCTGCGGGCCATGTGCGAAGAGTTGGACCTGGAGTTCGACCCGGGGTATGCGCAGCGTTGGTTCGAGTACACGACGATCACCGGCGATACGCAGCCCGGGCTGGGGCGTGGTTCGACGAAGCGTGAGATCGTGGAGATGCCTCGGAGGGCGATCGACGCGGGGCTGCTTGAGCGGTTCCGGGCCAACGAAGAGTACCGGTCGGCGTGCGAGCTGCTGGGGTACGAGGCGTAGGTTGGTTCAGGGCTCGTAGCCGAACTCTTGCATGGCGTCGGCGAAGGCGTGGGTGAATGCCTCGTCGAGCTTGGGCGAGACTGATGCGAGCGATTGGCCCGATGCGCCCTTGTTGACGAAGTAGACGCCTTTTCGGGCGGCCTTGGTGTCGCCGACGAAGAGGCGTTTGTTGTGTGCGTCCTTGGTGGGCTTGGCTTTTTCGCGGATCTCCATGGCGCGCATGGCGTCGAAGCTGCTGGCCTTGACGGCTTGGGCGAGCTTGTCTTCGTCGAGGTCGAGCTTGAGGAACTCGATCATGGATCGCAGCCCGGCGGCCGGGTCGTTCTTGAGATCCTCGTAGCGGAGCGCGAGGACGGGGAAGCGGTCGGTGGTGCGCCATGAGCGGGCGTGCTGGGCCCAGTTGCCGAAGCCCAGGCGGAGCCAGTCGATATCGCCCCCGGCTTTGATGAAGCCCTTGAGGTACCCTGACTCGGTGAAGGCGCGGGCGCCCTCGCCGGTGAGTTTTCGGTAGTTGAGGGCGCTGAGTGCGACATCGCGTGGGTTGCGCATGATGTGGATCGCGCCGGTGGTTTCCTGGAGGCGTGGGTGGCGATCGCTGAGCATGAAGTGGGTCTTCATCAGCTCGGGCTCGGAGGGTGGCAGCTGCCCGGGGACGGTGCGGTGGAGGTCGGGGATGCGCTGGGCGACCTCGATGGACGCGGCGGGCGGGCCGAAGATGTAGGCGTAGAGCATGAAGCGGAGCCAGGTGTTTCCTGACTTTGGGTATGAAGCGAGCCAGACCAATCCCATCAGACGCCTCCTGCCTTGGTGCACCATGCGCGCCAGAGCGCATCGAACGCCTCGGCGACCTTGAGTGTATAGCCCTGCTCGTCGCACAGCGATGATGCGGCGAGCTGGTTTCGCAGTGTTTCCCGTTGCTGGGCCGGGCGTGGCCCCTGGGCGTGTGTGTTGATGGCCAGCTGGGTGTAGGCGTCGCGGTCGTCGGCGATCCATTCGGGGATTTCGACGGCGTGCATGAGCGAGGCGCTGACACGCCCGGCGTGTGACTGGCCCATGAGCGTGATGGTGGGCACGCCCATGTGCATGGCTTCGCAGGTCGTGGTTGTGCCGGTGTATGGGAAGGTGTCCAGGGCACAGTCGATGCGGTTGTAGAGGTCGAGGTGGGCGTGCATGGATTCGGTGCGACCCATCAGCTCGACGCGGTCGGGGTCGATGCCCAGCGATTTGAACTGTTCGTGGACCTGATCCCGGACGGGCTCGTCGCCCAGGCGTGAGGTTTTGAGGAGGAGCTTGGCGTCGGGGCAGGCGTTGAGGATCGAGGCCCATGTGGCGATGGTGCTGGGGGACATCTTGCGCAGGTCGTTGAATGAGCCGAAGGTGAACGGGCGGTCGGCATCGGGTTCGCGCGGGTCGGGTGCGTCGGTCGGGGGTCGGTAGCAGAGGAAGCAGCCGGGGACGCGGACGAGGGATTCGCTGGCCCACGCGTCTGCCTGGGGTGCGGGGTCGGTGATGTCGTCGATGATGCGGGCGTCGATGGAGGGGAGCCCGGTGGTGTTGGCGTAGCCGATCATGGAGACGGAAACGGGGGCGGGCTTGGCGGCGAAGAGGGGGAGGAGGTTGCCCGCGAAGTGGCCGTTGAGTTCGATGAGGATGTCGACGCGGTCGGCGTGGATCTGCTTGTGGGTCTGGGCGAGCCCGCT
The DNA here is from genome assembly GCA_002364005.1 of Phycisphaerales bacterium UBA3190. Taxonomy (GTDB): domain Bacteria; phylum Planctomycetota; class Phycisphaerae; order Phycisphaerales; family UBA1924; genus UBA1924. The sequence continues at coordinate 173,046 of DEXG01000004.1, read as the reverse complement.
GTGGCAGTCGCGCCAGAGATCGGAGGCGGCCTGGAGGCGTTGCGACATCGCGTCGCTGTGGCGGCTGGTGTGGTAGCAGCAGACCTCGAAGCGCTCGCGGTCGAGGTGTTCGATCAGCGGCTGGATGAAGTAGGCGATTGAGTGGGTGCGGAGGTCGGGCGAGACGAAGCCCACGCGGATGCGTCGTTCGGGGTCGGGGGTGTGCTCGTATCGGGCGGGTGTGCGGACGCGGGACTGGACGCTTTGGCCGAAGCGGTCGTGGATGGCGTGGACTTGTTCGGGGGTGAGCTGGTCGTCGTAGCAGGCGAACATGCACAGCGAGTCGAGCAGGACCGGGTCTTCGGGGATGTGGCGGAGGGCCTGCTCGGTGATTTCGACGGCTCGGTGCGCGTGGGCGGTGTCGGACTCGAGTAGGGCGAGGTTGTTGGCTGCTTCACGATCGGCGGGGTTGGCCGAGAGCGCCTGATTGAAGCAGGAGCGGGCCTGATCGATGTTGCCGGTCTGCATGTGGGCGGTGCCCAGGGGCACCATGAGGCGTGCCATGCTCGGGTTGAGCTGGTGGGCCTTGAGCAGGTGGGGCAGGGCCTCGTGGTTTTTGTCTTGTTGCAGCAGCAGCGTGCCAAGGGCGGCGTGGTACTCGGGGATGTCTGGCGCAAGTTCGATGGCACGCTGGGCGTAGTACAAGGCGCGCTCGGGTTCGCGTTGGGCGGCGTTGAGGCCCGAGGCGACATGGCAGACCTCGTGGGCGTTGGGATGCTTGCGCAGCAGGGGCTGGAGGGCGGCGTTGGCCTGTTTGAGCTGCCCGGCCTGGATGGACTGGGAGATTGCGCCGAGCTTCTGACGGAGCTGCTGGTGCTGGGCGGGCGAGAGGGCGCTGGGCTTGGCGGGGCGTTTGCTCATCGCTCAGGCACCCTTCACGGCACAGAAGTCTTCGGCGAGCAGGCGGGCGTGTCGGTCGGCGTCGAGCACATCGTCGAGGGTCGCGATCTCGCTGGGTTCCCAGCGTTGCATCACATGCTGGGCGCAGCGGTCGATCTGTCCGAAGGGGAGCTTGTGGTGCATGAACGCGTGGACGGCGTGCTCGTTGGCGGCGTTGAGGGCCGCGCCCGCGTCGCCGCCGGCGTTGATGGCGTCCATGGCCAGCCCGATGGCGGGGAATCGCTCGGGGTCGATCTCGGTGAAGTCGAGCGATCCCATCTGGGTGACATCGAGGCGCGGGGCGCAGCCGAGGGGTCGGTGTGCGTCGCAGAGGGCGTACTGGATGGGGGCTTTCATGTCCGGCTCGCCGAGCTGGGCGATGACGGAGCTGTCGGCGCATTCGATCATGGCGTGGACGATCGATTGTGGGTGGATGACCGCGCCGAGCTTGTCGGCGGGGAGCCCGAAGAGCCAGTGGGCCTCGATGAGTTCGAGCGCCTTGTTCATGAGTGTGGCGCTGTCGATGGTGACCTTGGCGCCCATGTCCCAGTTGGGGTGGTTGAGGGCGTCGTTGAGGGAGGCGTTTTCGATCTGGGATCGGGTGTTGTCGCGGAACGAGCCGCCGGACGCGGTGAGGACGACGCGCCGGACGCAGTCGGGGCTGTGCATGGGTGGGCAGGGGCGGTGGTGGTCGAGCGCGGCCAGGCACTGCCAGACGCCCGCGTGCTCGGAATCGAGCGGGAGCAGTCGTGCGCCGGTTTCGAATGCGGCGCGGGTGACGATGGCGCCGGCGGCGACGAGGGATTCCTTGTTGGCCAATGCGACATCGAACCCGCGTTGGACCGCGCGCAGCACCGAGCGGAGCCCGGCGATGCCGACGATTGAGCCGACGACCAGATCGCAGTCGACATCATCGACGAGTCGGACCGCGGCGTTGTCGCCGGTGCGCAGGGTGATCTCTTCGGGCGATACACCCTCGGCGGTGCAGAGGGCCAGGTCTCGGACGCCCCACTGCTTTGCCTGCTCGAAGATCGCGCGATGATCCTTGCCCGCGGCGAGCCCGACGATCTCGTAGCGTGTCGCGTGCAGCCCCTGCTCGTGCAACCTGTTCAGGTGCGCGATGACCTCCAGGGTTTGTGTGCCCACGGACCCCGTGCTGCCGAGCACGATGACGCGCTTGTATGACGACGGCAGTGCGTGGTGTCCCGGCTCACTCACGATCGGCTACTCCTTCGACCAAGGGTACGCGATTACTCGATACCCAGTTTGGCCAGCTCACTGGCGGAGAGGGTTCTTCTCGCGTTGGAGTAGAGTCCGCGGCGCGGCTTGGGCTCGTCGCTCTGGGGCTTCTCGGCGGCCTTGGGAGCGCTGGGCTTGGGCCTCGATCGGGGCTTGGGCTCATCCTTGGCTTTGGTGCTGGAGGCTTTGGTGCTGGGGGCTTTGGTGCCGGCAGCTTTGGAGCTGGCGGGCTTGGGCTCGGTGATCTGTTCACCCTCGCCCTTCTTGCCCTGCACGGGGCGTCGGCGTGGTCGGCGACGCGGGCGTGGAGATTCCTCGTCCTGGTCATTATCTCGCGATGGGCCTGAATCGTCTGAGGATTCCGAGCGTGAACGGCGGGGCTCGTCGTTGCGCTGGCCCGAGTCTTCACGATTGTCGTCGTTGGCTTCGCCGTTCTCGTTGTTCTCGGCGTTCTCGCCGGTGCCGCGTCCTCGGCCGCCGCGGCGGCGACGGCGACGCTTCTTCCTGGGCTGTCCGTCGTCGTCGGTTTGCTGCTCGTCGTTGTCGGAGTCCCGATCGGCGTTGGAGGACGAGTCGCTGTTGCGACTGGTGTCCGAATCGCTGGCGTTCTCGTCGTTGCTGTTGTTGTCGCTGTCGCCCTCGGAGCGACCACGACCGCCGCGTCGGCGACGGCGGCGCTTCTTCTTGGGCTGGTCGATGCTCTCGTTCTCGTCGAGTTCGCCCTCGATGGGCAGTTCGACATGCTCGGCCTGTTCGGCCTTGCGTGCGATTTCCTCGGCGAGCTTCTGGACGGTGGCCTCGTCGACCTCGTCGAGCGGGTCCATGGCCCATGAGCCGTCGGGCGAGGTCTTGTCGAGCCACTCGACGATGCTGGGCTCGGGGTTGTGCCCGTTGGGGGACTTGAGGCGGTCGATGGCGATGTCGTTGCCGTTGCCGTCGTATGCGTAGAAGGACACACGATCGATCGGGAGCGATTCGCTGACGCGGACATCGAGCATTTTGCCCGAGACGAGTTCGATGCGGGTGAGACTGGCGCGTTTGGTCGAGAGCAGCGAGCTGGCGACGCGTGGGTTGACGACCAGCTCGGCGCGTTGCACCTTCTCATGGGTGAGGAGTGCGGCCAGGTCACGGATGGCGGTCGATGCGACCGAGTCGGGCTTCTTGACCAGCCCGCGTCCGTGGCAGACCGGGCAGTCGGCGAAGTGCTGGGACTCCATTGAGCCACGCATGCGCTGGCGGGTCATCTCCAGGAGCCCGAATGGGGAGATCGGTGCGGTGGTGGATTTGGCCCGGTCGCGCTTGAGGCGTTCGTTGAATCGCTGCTCGATCTGCTTGCGGTGCGAGGCGAAGCGCATGTCGATCATGTCGCAGACCACAAGGCCGCCCATGTCGCGCAGGCGGAGCTGTCGGCAGATGGCGTCGACGGCTTCGAGGTTGGTCTGGTAGGCGTTGGTCTCGGCGTCGCGTGCGGCGCGTGAGCGGCCTGAGTTGACATCGATGGCGACGAGGGCCTCGGTCTGGTCGATGACGAGGCGGCCACCGGAAGGGAGCATGACCTCGCGGGCGTGAATCTCGTTGATCTGGCTCTCGATGCTGAAGGCATGGAAGATGGGCAGGTCACCGGTGTAGCGCGAGAGCTTGGCACCGCTCCGGGGCGCGGCGATCTTGATGAATCGGGCGACGCGCTTGAGGGCGGGCTCCGAATCGATCACGACGCGCGCCACCTCGCTGGAGAGCAGGTCGCGGATGGAACGCACGAGCAGGTCGCTCTCGGTGTAGAGCAGGCGGGGCTTCTTGCCCTTTTTCCGTCGTGTCTCCATGTCTTTCCAGAGACGGGCGAGGTAGGCCAGATCGCGCTTGAGTTCGGCCTTGGTGCGGTCGAAGCCGGCGGTTCGCAGGATGAAGCCGAAGCCCTCGGGCAGCTCGAGCTGCGAGAGGATCTGCTTGGCGGCCTTGCGTTTGTCGTCGTCTTCTTCCTTGCGGGAGACGCCGACCTTGTCCATGCCGGGCATCATGACGAGGAAGCGGCCGGGGATTGAGAGGTAGCTGGTCAGGGTTGGGCCCTTGGTGCCCACGCCCTCCTTGAGGACCTGGACGATGATCTCCTGGCCCTTCTTGAGGCAGTCCTGGATCGGTGGTCGGCTGCGGCGCGGGGTCTTCTTGCCCACGCGTTCGGTCTTGTCGTCGCCCTTGGCGAAGTACTGGGGGTGGAGGTCGGAGATGTGGAGGAAGCCGTTCTCTTCGGTCCCGAAGTCCACGAAGGCGGCCTGGATGGCGGGCTCGATGTTGGCGACGCGGCCGACATAGATGTTGCCCACGCGGGAGACCTTGTCGGTGGGCTCGACCATGAACTCTTCGAGCTTGCCGTCTTCGATCATCGCGATGCGGCACTCTTCGCCGGGCACATAGTTGACGATCATCTCGGTGCGGGGCTGCTTCTCGTCGCGCTTGGTCGGCTTGGCCTGGCTGTCTTCGCTCGACGAAGACGACTTCCTGCTGCGCTTGGCTGACCGCTTGCGGGTGGTCTTCCTGGCTGGTTCGGAGGCCTCGCCCGACGGCTCGCTCGATTCGTCTTCGTCACGATCTTCGTCACGGTCGTCGGCTTGGGCCTGAGCGGAATCGTCCTCGGGCTCGTCCGCATCGATCTGATCGACGGCGGTCACTTCTGGGGTGTCCTGCTCGTCGCGGGTCTCGGTGTCGGCCGGGTTTTCGTCGGCGGTTTCGTCGGCGGGCTCGCTCTTGGAAGAAGACTTCTTGGTGGTCTTCTTGCTTGCGGCTTTCTTGGTGGTCTTCTTCTTGGTCGTCTTCTTTGAAGCCGCCTTCTTGGTGGTCTTCTTTGTTGACTTCTTGGTGGTTTTCTTGCGTGAAGTCTTCTTGGTGGTCTTCTCGCTGGCCTGCTCTTCGTTGCTGGTGTTGTCAGCGGCGGCGGGGTCGGTGGATTCGTTGCCGGTGGTCTTTGGTTCGTCTGTCATAATCTGACCTTGTGTTGGTCAGCGGGCTGGTGTGTTTGATCGACACATCGACACCCGCCCGATTCTCACCAATGGCGATCGTCGGGATCGCGCACACGGGGTGTGTGCTTGATCGGGTGTGGTTGCGTTGCGATGCGTGTACACGCGGGAACTCGCTGATGATGTGCAGCGGCCGAGCAAAGAACCGTGTTCCCACGAGCGGGGTGCAGAGCACGCGGCTGGTGGGTGCGCTTCGGTGACACGCGGATGCGTGGTCTTGGCGCGGGTTCGATCGGCGACCTTGCCCTTGTGCGTGCTCATTGCATGCATGGGCGGCTGCGCGTGGCTTGTATGCCGAGGATCACATCGGGCTCAGCGGCTCTTGTGGCGCGCTGGCGGCCTGCGGTGTGTGTTCATGCGACGGGACGCCCGTCGAACACCTCGGGGACTCGTTTTCTCAGCCGAGAGAGCACATAGCTGCTCGCCTCGGCCTCTGAATCGAAACTGATCGCCTTTTTAACGATCCGTTCGCATTGGGGGACGGTGAGACTGCGGATGGTCTTCTTGAGCATCGGCAGCGAGGACGCCGTCGCGGAGATACTACGCACCCCGAGACCCAGCAGCAACGCGGCAAACGCGGGATCGGCGGCTGATTGCCCGCAGCACGACACCGGGATGTCGTGTCGGCGGCCCGCCCGGGACACATCCCGGATCAGCTTGAGCACCGCTGGGTGGATGGGCGTGTACATGGACGCGACCCGTTCATTGGTTCGGTCCACGGCGAGGGTGTACTGCACCAAGTCATTGGTACCGATGGAAAAAAAGTCGACTTCTCGGGCGAAGGCCCCCGCCATCAGGGCGGCTGCGGGCACCTCAACCATCATTCCGACCTCGATATCCTTGTCGTAGGCGATGCCCTGCTCGTCGAGTTCTTCCATCTCCTCACGCAGGAAGTACTGCCCCGAGCGGAACTCGGCGATGTTGGTGATCAGCGGGAACATGATCTTGATCGGCCCCAGGGTGCTGGCACGCAGGATCGCCCGGAGCTGGGTCCTGAACATCTTCTGGTTTTTGAGCGAGTAGCGGATCGACCGCAGCCCCAAGAACGGGTTTCGTTCGGGTATTTCTTCTTGGGCCTGGGTGTATTTGTCGGCTCCGAGGTCGACGGTCCGGATGGTCAGGGGCTTGCCATTGAGCAGCTCGGCGCATCGTTTGTAGGATTGGTAGTGGTCTTCTTCGGTGGGTTCGCGATCACCGGTCAGGTAGAGGAACTCGGTCCGGTAGAGCCCGACGCCCATGCCACCCCGGGATTCGACCTGTTCGACCTCATCTGGGAACTCGATGTTGCCCATGATGTTGATGCGTACGCCGTCGGCGGTGATGGCTGGGAGTTTGGCGAACTCGCTGAGGGAGAGGGAGACCTTTCGTGCCTCGATCTGTTCGTGGCGGTATTTGCTGATGGTTGATTCGTCGGGGTCGAGGACGACGAAGCCGCGCTCGCCGTCGACGATGATCTTCTGCCCGGTCCTGGCCTGGAGCATGACCCCCTTGGCCCCGACGACGGCGGGGAGACTCAGAGCGCCGGCGACGATGGCGGTGTGGCTCGTCGGGCCACCGAGGGCGGTGACGAAGGCGGTGATCTTGTCGCGGTCGAAGTTGGCGGTTTGGGAGGGCGTGAGGTCGCGTGCGACGATGACGGTGCCCTCGTCCATATCGGCGATGGTTTCCTGCCCGCCGTGCCCGAGGTCTCGAAGGAGCCGGTGTGCCAGGTCACGCAGGTCATCGACCTTGGAGCGGAAGGTGGAGTCTGGGTGGGCGGCGAACTTCTCGGCGAGTTTTCTGAAGGTCGAGGAGATCGCAAACTCAGCGTTGACATGATCTTGCTCGATGGCCTGTCGCACGGGGGTGAGCACGGATGGGTCGTTGAGCACGCCGATATGGAAGAGGAAGATTTTGGCGGCTTCCTTGCCCATTTCGACGGCGGCGGACTTGTGCAGCTCATCGAGCTCGTTGATGGCGGCTTTTCGGGCGAACTCGAAGCGTTCGAGTTCGGCGGCGACATCGGCCTGATCGATGGTTCGCCTGGCGACCCGCAGCGATCGGGTGTCGTCGATGAGGAGGACACGCCCGATGATGATGCCGGGGGAGACCGCGATGCCGCTGATCTTGTGCATAAATGCGGGTCTCCTCTTGGTGGGGCGTGTGTGCGGGTGTGTGTTGGTCCGAGTTGACCCGGATATGGTAGCATGGGCCACGCAATCGTGGTTCTGTGGTCTTCAATGGCGTCGAGCCAGCTTGGTGCGTATACTTGGCAGTCATGCCGCGTGCGGCGATCGGTTGATTCATACCGATCAGATCCCGACGGCAGATCACTCAGGCACCCGCATCTCTGTGCGTAAGACATTGGTGTTGGTGCATACGCGTTTGATACATCATGTCATCGACCACGCTTACCGGCATTCTGCAATGGCCGAAGCGATCGGAGGGTCGTATCAGGCAAATGTCTGATGCCCAGCAGATCGTGGAATCGCCAGACGACCCGTTCGTCCCCGTTCACTTTGGGGAAGAGCTCCCGCTCCGAGATGGGCTGCGCGTGGAGGTCGAGGTGGTTGAGAAGAAGCCCCGTCGTCGCCGACGAGGGCGAGGGGGCAACAAGCCCCGCGCGCCGCGTCCGGTGGTTGAGCGTTTCATTGAGATCGAGGGGATGGACCCGGACGACTTTGCCAGCCGCAAGACCTTCGCGGACCTGACGAGCATCGATCCGCAGCCCCGCATGACGCTCGAGTACCCGGGCTGCCCGCCGGCCTGCCGCCTGATTGACCTGTTCTGCCCCATCGGGTTTGGACAGCGTGGGCTGATCGTCTCGCCGCCCAAGGCGGGCAAGACGACCCTGCTCAAGAACATTACCGAGTCGGTGCTGCGCAACCACCCCGAGGTGCATGTGATGGCCCTGCTCATCGACGAGCGGCCAGAAGAGGTCACCGATTTTCGGCGCACCTTCCTTGGCACCCCGGCCCAGCGCAAGGGCGAGGCCGAGTGGGACAAAGCGTGGAAACCAGATCAGCTCGAGCTGCTGGCATCGAGCAACGACCACGAGCTTGAACGCCACATCCAGCTGGCGACACAGACTATTGACCGGGCCCGGCAGATGGTCGAGAACGGCAAGCATGTCTTCATCGTCCTCGACTCGCTGACCCGCCTGGGGCGTGCGTTCAACCGATCGGGCAGGCACGCCAACTCAGGGCGAACCATGTCCGGCGGCATCGACTCGCGGGCTCTGGAGGTCCCCAAGCAGATCTTCGGCGCGGCACGCAACACCGAGGAGGGCGGCTCGCTGACGATCATCGCGACCTGCCTCGTGGACACGGGCAGCCAGGGCGATCAGGTGATCTTCGAGGAGTTCAAGGGCACGGGCAACATGGAGCTGATCCTTGATCGGCGCATCGCTGAGAAGCGTCTGTTCCCCGCGATCAACCTGGCGGCCAGCGGCACGCGTAAGGAAGACCTGCTCATCGAAGACAAGGCCCTGCAGACCATCACGGCGCTGCGTCGACGCATGCTCAACATGCCCCCGCCCCAGCAGGTGGAGCAGCTGCTGGCGGCGCTGTCTCGGTTTGAGACCAATGAGCAGCTTGTGGGTGGGTGAGCGGTTGGAGTTGGGATTTCATCCTTGAGATTCCCGGGCGTATTCTGTACGCTGCACGATCCGTGACCCCTGCAAGCCCATGAAATTTGGAGAGACAACATGATTCGTACCCCCCGTATGCTCGTTCTTGGTGCGTCGCTGTGCTGCGTCAACACCCTGCAGGCCCAGGTTGCACAGAACTGGACCATCGAACTTCAGGCACGGTCGACCTTGGAAGCATCCCTTCCCGGGTACAACCTGCCTTACCCCAGCGCGCTCTCGTCGCAGTATGTCTCTCTCGGTGAGGACGGCGGCGTCGCGATCCGTGTCATCATGGGCAATGGGCAAGAAGGCATCTTCTATGGGAAGAACCGCAAAGGCGGCATCATCGTCACCGGGAACGGCGGCGGGGATGCGTTCTGGTCGACGACGCTCGACCTCCGCAACGGCATGATCGCGATCGAGCAGGGCAGTTTCAATGATGGGGCGTATCTGTACTCGATCGATGGCACGCTGCTCCGCACCTTTGCCGCGGGCGGGAGTGAGGGTGTCTCGGGCTTCTCGGGTGTCACGCTGACCAGCGATGGGGCGTTGTGCTACCGGGGCGACTTCGGGTTCACGCTCGACAAGGTTGTCATCGATGAGTACATCGGTGATTCGCGGGTGCAGACGCTCATCACCGATACCGGCAGCGATTACACCTTCCTGATCTCTCCCGAGATCAACGATGCACGCCAGGTGCTGATGAAGACCTTCCCCGCGACCGGAGCCGCCCAACGCATTGTGCGATTCGAGCCCGATGGGAGCCCCACCACCGTTGCCGAGACGGGGGCGGTGTTCAACTCGTTCGTCAACTCGACGGCGATCGCCCAGAACGGCGATGCCGCCTTCAGCGCGCGTCGCTCGAGCGATTCGATCTGGCAGGTCACCCGCTGGGACGGCTCGTCCTTTATCAACATTGCCGACGGGAGCAACCCGGACATCGATAATGGGTCGCTGGCGAACTTCCCGCCCGTGATCAATAGCAACGGCACTGTCGCCTTCCGGGCGACCGACATCGAGCACGATTCGACGGCCCTGTGGATTGGCGACGGGACGGACCTGGTCAAGCTGGTCGAGTATGACCAGATGATCGAGACGGACCTGGGCCCGATGGCGTTGGGCTTTGACTTCGGTGGCGATACCGGGCGTCAGGTGATGAACGGCGTGGTGGATATCAATGATGCCGGGCAGGTGGCCTTTGCTGCGTTCCTGCGAAACGGGACGATTGGTGTCTTTGTCGCGACGCCTGATGGGGGTTGCCCTGCTGACTTTGACGGCAATGGAGCCGTGGACTTCTTCGATATCTCGGCCTTCGTCGCGGCTTTCCAAGCCGGCGATCCGGCGGCTGATTTCACCGGTGACGGCTCGTTCGATTTCTTTGATGTGTCTGCATTTGTCGGTGCATATGCACAGGGATGCCCCTGATTGATCCGTGCGTCGGTAGACCAGCTGTCACTGTTCGCCCAAATTGACACGATCGGGCCCGGGTTGCGGCCGAACCCGCGTATTCGGGGTTGTGCGTGATCGCAACCTGCTGTATAGTGTGAAGATAGAGAACCAGTCGGTGCTCTTGAGTATTTGTGACTGCAGGAACCCCGAGCCGCAGGATCGCCAAACTATGAAGATCAGAACGAACCCCAAGGGTTTGCACCGTTGTGCTGTTGTCTGCTTTGCTGCCGCATTGCTGAGTTGTGGTGCGTTCAGTCCTGAAGCGTCTGCGCAGGATGGTCGGACTTTCCCGATGTTCACCCCGTTCTCACCGCCTCAGAACCCGCCGAGTGCTGAGCGTCAGATCCTGGGCAAGATTCTGTTCTGGGACGAGCAGCTTTCGAGCGACAACACGATGTCGTGCGGCACATGCCACATTCCGAGCCACGCGAGCACCGACCCGCGTGCGGGTGTGAACCCTGCGTATGACGGGATCTTCGATACGGCAGATGATGTCGCCGGCTCGCCGGGTCTGATCCTGCAGGACCAGGATGGCGAGTACCTACGCAGCGTGCTCTTTGACCTGCTGCCTCAGGCGACGCCGCGTCGGTCGATGCCCAACATCATGGGTCCCTTCACAGCGAACCTGTTCTGGGATGGGCGTGCTGAAGGCCTCTTTATCGATCCTGTGACGGGAGAACAGCTCTCGGCAACGGGGATTGCCGCGACCGAGATTCAGTCGCTGCACCCGCTCATGAACGACATTGAGATGGCGCACCAGAACCGGAGCTGGCCCGAGTTGCTCCAGAAGCTTGAGGGCGTTCGTCCGCTGGCGCTGGCGAGCGAAATCCCTGAGGATATGCTCGAAGCGATCGAGCAGTACCCGACCTATCCCGACCTGTTTGCGCAGGCGTTCGGGACACCCGAGATTACGGCGGGTCGCATCGGCTTTGCCATGGCGAACTACCAACGCACGCTGATGCCCGACCAGTCCCCATGGGATCTCTGGAACGCGGGCGACGACGACGCGATCACACCCGATCAGCTCGCGGGTTACATGCGGTATCGCGAGTCGACCTGTGTGGATTGCCATGTGCCCCCCATGTTCACCAACTTTGATTTCAATGTGGATGGTGTGCGGCCGGTCATCGAGGATCGCGGGCGTGCGGATATCACCGGTGCCAACCCTGAACGCGGCGCGTTCAAGATGGGCACGGTTCGCAACGCGGGGATCCGTGATCGGTTCATGCACACGGGCGGGCTGGAAACACTCGACGATGTGTTTGATTTCTACGCGCACCGCAACGGGCAGCAGCCCGTGTTCGACAATCTTGATTTCCGGCTCTTCAGCCCCATCGTCTTCAGCCCCGAAGACGAGGCGTTGGTCAAAGAGTTCATCGTGGGTGCCCTGACCGACCCGCGTCTTGCCAACGAGGAATACCCGTTCGATCGTCCCAAGCTGTACAGCGAGCAGGCAACGCCGAACCCGATGGTGCTTCCGGGTGGAGCCGCGGGTACGGGTGGGTATGTCCCCGAGATCATCGCGGTGGTGCCTCCGAACATTGGTAATAGCGAGTTCAAGATCGGCGTCGACTTCGCGCTTGGCGGAGCGCAGGCGTGGGTCGCGGTCTCCAGCAGCCCGCCCAGCGATGGCAAGGTTGCGCAGGACACGCTGCTGGGGCCGATCGTGCTCAACGGCATGAGCGCGAGCGAGGGGTATGGAACAATGTTCTACCCGCTCGACGACACGAGCATGGATGGCGAGACCTTCTACATGCAGTGGCTGATCGCCGATCCCAACGCGACAGGCGGGTTTGCCCGTTCGGGCATCGCCCAGGTCACCCCGTTCTGCTCGATGATCGCATCGTGCAGCAACGAGTGCATCGCGGATCTCTCTGGCGATGGCGTGCTTGATTTCTTCGATCTCAGCGTGTTCATCGACGCGTACAACAACGAAGATGTCCTGGCGGACTTTGATGGGAACGGCGTGTTCAACTACTTCGATGTGAGTGCCTTTGTGAACGCCTTTGCCGCGGGCTGTCCCTGACCGGGTTTGGGGCGTTTTTGCCGCGAGACCGATAAACATCGATTCAATACATGAAAGCCCCCGGTCATCGGGGGTTTTCTGTTGGGAATCGTGCGAGGCGTGGTACACTGGGCTTGAGATATCGGGACGATGTCTGTTCAGTTGTTGCGCTCCAGGAGAAGCCGCACCATGCGTCCAATACGAATCACACGCGTCAAATCACCCTTGCTGCTCGCACTCTGTGCGATCGGTTCCACCGCGATGGGCGACGAAATCGTTGTGCAGAACGACTCGCTGACCGGTGGGAGTACCGCCGCGATCTGCCCGTGCTTTACCGCTGGCGAGGAAGCCGCGGTCTGGCTGACCAGCCCGTGCGACGGGGAGATTGTGGGGATCCAGATCTTCTGGATGTCCCTGGGCGGCGGCGCCCAGGTCTCGCTGGAAGACTCGATCATCGTCTACGAATCGGGCAACTTCCCCAACCCCGGGCCGATCAAAGACATCTTCGATGCGCCGGCGATGCAGGACGGCGGGCTCAACGAGTTTCGCTATGAAGACGAGAACCAGACCATCCCGATCTCGGTCCCGGTGAGCGCGAACGAAGAGTTTGTTGTCTCGTTCAAGTTCTTCAACGGCAACAACACCAATCCTTCGCTGCCCAGCATTGTTTCTGACGCGCAGGGCTGTCAGCCCAACAAGAACGCGGTCCGGGTCAACGGCAGCTTCTGGGCCGACGCGTGCGCCCTGGGCGTCTCGGGTGACTGGGTGATCCGGGCCATCATCGACTGCGGGGGCGATGCGGTCGGCGCGGCGTGCCTGCCCGACGGCAGCTGCATGGAGGGGCTGACCGAAGCGCAGACGATCGACATGGGTGGGTTCTGGAACGGCCCGGGCAGCGAGTGCGCCGATGTGCAGTGCCTCGGCGCGTGCTACATTCCCTCGACACAAGAGTGCTTGCAGTTCGACAAGGCGACCTGTGATCTGGTTGGCGGCCTCTGGGCTGGCCCTGGCACGACCGACTGTGTCGATCCCTGCCCGGCGGATATCAACGGCGATGGCAACCTCGACTTCTTCGATGTCAGCGCCTTCCTGACGGCGTACCAGCAGACCAACCCGCTGGCGGACTTCGACGGCGACGGGGACTATGACTTTTTCGATATCAGCGCATTCCTCACCGCATTCAGCGAGGGGTGTCCCTGATCTGTATTTGTGGTTTGTATGGTATTTAAAAGTACAGAATCAGGTGAATTCAGAGTTGATTTAAGGCCCGGAGCAACCTGGGTTTATGTTCGGCCGAACAATAGAGTGCGGGGAGTTCTCCCCGATGAAACAGTGTTTTTTGTATGCGATCCAATCGAGGGCCAGTGAGATCATGGCCCTTATCCACACCGCGGGCTCCGGAGGAGTCTGCACACCAGACTTGGAGAGAATCACATGAATCGTGCAGCGTGCGCATGTTTGTTGCTGGCAGCCGGGGGCACTACCGCCCAGGCCCAGCTGACCACCGAAGTTTTCGTGACCGGCATCGATCGCCCCGTGTACATGACCCACGCGGGTGATGGCTCAGGGCGGACCTTCATCATCGAGCAGGAGGGCGCCATTCGCATCGTTGATGCCGACGGCAATCTGCTGCCGACCCCGTTCATGGATATCGACGGCACCGTGCAGGGCGGCGACAGCGGCGGCAACGAGCAGGGCCTGCTCGGCCTCGCGTTCCACCCTGACTACGCGAACAACGGCAAGTTTTATGTGAACTACACCGGCAGCGGCGGGGACACCCGCATCGCCGAGTACCAGGTGTCCTCGAGCGACCCGAATGTCGCCGACACCGGCACGGCCCGCATCATCATGTTCTACGACCAGCCCTTCAGCAACCACAACGGTGGCTGGTTGGGATTCGGTCCCGACGGCTACCTGTACATCTCGGCGGGCGACGGCGGCTCGGCCAACGACCCGGGCAACCGCGCGGGGAACCTGTCGAACTACCTCGGCAAGCTCCACCGTGTTGATGTCGATGGCGGCGACGATTTCCCCGCAGACCCCAACCAGAACTACGAGATCCCTGCCGACAACCCGTTCGTCGGGACTGCGGGCGCCCTGGAATCCATCTGGGCATACGGCCTGCGCAACCCGTGGCGCACGAGCTTCGATCGTGAGACCGGCGATCTCTGGATCGCTGATGTGGGCCAGAATGTGCGTGAAGAAGTGAACTTCGCCCCCGCGGGTGACGCGGGCGGTCAGCACTACGGCTGGCGCTGCCGCGAGGGCTTCAGCAGCACGGGCCTGTCTTGTGGCGCGACCTCGGGCTTCACCGATCCGATCCACCAGTACACCCACGGTGCCAACGGCTGTTCGATCACCGGCGGCTACGCGTACCGCGGCTGCGAGCTCGGCGATGACTACACCGGGCTGTACTTCTTCAGCGATTACTGCTCGGGCCTGATCTGGACCCTCGATGCGAGCAACGGCTTTGCCCACACGCTCCAGTTCGACTCCAACTTTAATGTCAGCTCGTTCGGTGAGACCGAGAGCGGCGAGCTGCTCGTTGCCAACCTCTTCGCCGGCACGGTCTACAAGATCGTCAACCCCAGCAACCCCGACAGCAACGGCGACGGCATCCCCGACTCGTGTGACTCGGCGTGTCTGCCCGACCTGAACGAGGACGGCAACCTGGATTTTTTCGACATCTCGGCGTTCCTCAACGCGTTCAACGCGCAGGAGCCCCTTGCTGATTTCACAGGCGACGGCAACTACGACTTCTTCGATGTCAGCGCGTTCCTCAACGCGTTCAACGCGGGCTGCCCGTGATTCGGCATTGATCTGAACTCCGTCGTGCCCGGCTGAAACACGCCGGGCATGGCTTTTCACTCTTCATGGGGAATCACGCATGCAAACTGGGATGTACTTACTGGCCGCGCTCTGTACGACAACCGGCACCGCTCTTGGCAGCAGCCCAGTCGATTTCATCGTCGATCCGGCGCTGTCGTCGATCGACCTCACGATCGAGGTCGATGTCGGCGTGGCAAGCGATAGCGACACCGACAGCAGCTCGCTCTCGGGGATACT
The DNA here is from genome assembly GCA_002364005.1 of Phycisphaerales bacterium UBA3190. GTDB lineage: Bacteria > Planctomycetota > Phycisphaerae > Phycisphaerales > UBA1924 > UBA1924. The sequence continues at coordinate 157,751 of DEXG01000004.1, read as the reverse complement.
CCGCGTTGAGCTCGATGACTACGACAACCCGACGCAGATCAGTCTGCACGATTTGCAGATCGTCATCGACAACGACCTGAGCTTCAACTGGTCGTTCGGGTTCTTTGGCAGCGCCGACGCGTCGCTCACCAGCGGCGCGGTGACCTGGGGCATGACCGATGCGTTCGTTGGGCCCGTCCCGATCATCAACGATTTCTATGTGCTCCCCGATGTCCCGGTTGCGATGCAGGGCACCATGGCCGTCAGCTACGACATCTTTCTCGTCGGCACGGGCAGCGAAGTGATCAACCTCGCCGATCAGGGCGACTTCTTCTCCACGATCGATGGCACCGTGACCACCAACAACGGGACCGCAACACTCAACAGCACGCTTCCGATCGATTCGACCACGCCGCTGGTTGATGGCGACGGCAACGAGCTGGGCACGCTCCATGTCACGGGCAGCGCGACGATCGTCGCCACGGGCATTGCCCCCTCGTGCCCACCCGACCTGACGGGCGATGGCAACCTCGACTTCTTTGATATCAGCGCGTTCCTGGGCGCGTTTAGTTCCATGGACCCCATAGCCGATTTCGACAACAACGGCGTGTACAACTTCTTCGATGTCAGCGCGTTCCTTGGCGCGTTCACATCTGGCTGCCCGTAATCACCTGTGTTTTTCATGCTGTGCGAGAGAGAAAGAGAGTCAGAATGAAACGCGATATGTTCCCCATCGCCCTTCTTGGTGCAATGTGCGTGTGTGTCCCCAGTGCCTTGGCGCAGGACCTGGAGTTCTCGATCGACAACAAGACCAGCAGTGCCGCGATCAACGCGACGACGAGCGTCGACGCCTCCGGCTTTCTCCTCGGTGATTACGACGCGGAAACCAACCCCGATGGGACGCAGACCCGTGCCGGCCTCTTTGGAGGATCGGGCAATCAGGCCATCGATACCCTCACGGTGCTTGAGTCGTCCACATCGCTCGATGCCATGCCCGCCGGCGGCATGAACATCACCCTCGATACGCTCAACGCATCGGGTGAGATCAGCGGGTTCATGATCGATCTCCTCAACGGCTATGCCGCATCAACCGACCTTTCCGTCACGGTTGGCTTCGACACCTTCCGCACCTTCGACCCGAGCTTCGTGTATCTCGGGGGCATCCCTATCACCCTTCCGCTGGGCGAAGTCGGCAGCATCTCCGGCGCCACGCTCACCCAATCGGGTGATGCCTTCATCGTCCTGACCCCCGCGGACCTCCCCGAGGCATTTGAAGTTTCGGGGGTGATCCCTGCGACACTGGACATGAGCGTCGCATTCGGCCTTCCCGGAGGCGAGCCGACCGAGTTCCCGATCGAGGACCTGCCTGTGCTCGTGCCGATCTCGGGCCAGCTTGAAATCTTCGGCAACGGCAACGCGTCGCTCACCCTCGCCGCGAACCCTGACCCGATCACGAACACCATCCCGATCGAGGGTGTTGATCTGCCCGAGATCCCGTTTGAGCTTCCAACGCTCGGCGAGGAAACCGCTGGGGTCCTGTTCACGCTGTCGCCACAGTCGATCGCGTTCGACGCGAGCATCGCGCTGACGATTAATGCCCTTGGCACACCCAGCGCGTGCCCGGCAGACCTGAATGGCGATGGGAACCTGGACTTCTTCGATATCTCCGCTTTCCTCGGGGCGTACACCGCGATGGATCCTGCGGCCGACTTCGACGGCAACGGCGTGTTCGACTTCTTCGATGTCTCGTCATTCCTCGGGGCATTCAGTGCCGGGTGTCCGTAGTTACGATCTATAAAACACTGATGGAATCTAATAAATTGACCAAAATCCCCCATCGAACTGGGGTTTTTTTGTGCGAACTTGGCGTCGGCATGATATTTTTTACACGGACACCATTGGGGCGTGTCCGAAGTGACACCGGAGAGAGATCATGCATATATGCACCGTGATTGGTATTGCTGGGATTCTTGCGCTTTGTGGGACCACTGCTTCATCGCAGGATATTGATTGGCTTAACCCCGCGGACGGCGAATGGAGCAACCCCGTCAACTGGGAGAATGGGAATGTGCCTGACACCGCGCTTGAGACGGCGATTATTGGATGGGGCTCACCTTACAAAGTAACGATAACGGATGCCAATGCCACGGTTGGGGGTTTGATGATTTCCAATCCGTTTGCCACGCTCGAGGTATCAAACGAGCTCGGGCATCGCTATATGTACATGAACGGCGGTGTGATCAATGATGGTTTGATCCGCGTGATCGACAACGGCACGAGCGGCAACGCGTATTTCTGGACGCAGTCGGACACCACGATCGGGGGAACGGGATTCGTTGAGCTGTTCGTCGAAGAGGGGAGCAGTCTGAGTGATGTGCAGCTCTACCCGGGTAGCGCGACCACGCTCACGATCGGCGCGGACCAGACGGTGCGCGGCACCGGCCAGATCGGCGGGCAGGGCACCGTCGTCAACAACGGGACCATCGACCCGGGCAGCGATACAAGCACCTTGCAGCTCACGGGCGCGCACGCGATGGGTTCGGGTGTGTACTCGTCGTCCGCGGGCATCCTTGATCTGTATAACGCCACCATGACCGGCGTGAGCTTCGATAGCTCTGGTTCGGGGCGGGTGGGCGCATTCGAGGGCAACCCGACGCTGAATGATGTTGCGAATCTCGGGACGCTCGATATCTCGAACGAGATCAGCCAGCGCATCGCGTATATCAACAATGTCATATCCAACAATGGCTCGATCAGGATCATCGATAATGGCTCAAGCAGCAATGCGTATCTCTGGTCGCAATCAGACACGACGATCGGGGGAACGGGAGCCGTTGAACTGTTCGTGGAAGATGGGAGCAATCTCAACGATGCGCAGCTCTATCCGGGCAGCGCCACCACGCTGACCATCGGTGCGGGTCAGGTTGTGCGCGGCACCGGCCAGATCGGCGGTCCGGGCACCATCGTCAACAACGGCACAATCGATCCGGACAGCGACACGAGCAACCTGCAGCTGATTGGCATGCACGCGATGGGAACGGGTGTGTACGCAGCGTCCGCGGGAACGCTTGATCTGTACAGTTCCAACATGACCGGCGTGACATTCGATAGCTCCGGATCCGGGCGTGTGGGCGCGTTCGAGGGCAACCCGACGCTCACCGATGCCACAAACATCGGGACGCTTGAGGTCTCCAACGAGAACAGCCAGCGCGTCATGTATATCAACAACACCCTGACCAACGATGGACTGGTCCGTCTCATCGACAGTGACTCAAGCAGCGATGCTTTTCTCTGGTCGCAGTCGGACACCACGATCGGAGGAACGGGGGCTATTGAGCTCTTCGTAGAAGACGGCAGCAATCTCAACGATGCGCGGCTCTATCCTGGCAGCGCCACCACGCTGACCATCGGCGCGGGCCAGGCCGTGCGCGGGACCGGCCAGATCGGCGGGCCGGGCACGATCATCAACAACGGGACCATCGATCCGGGCAGCGACACAAGCCTGTTGCGGCTTACAGGAAGCCATGCGGCTGGGCTGGGGATGTACACAGCGAGCGCCGGCACGCTTGATCTCTACAACGCGATGATCAGCGGCGTGACCTTCGGCAGCTCCGGCACCGGACGGGTGGGTGCGTTCGAGAGCAATCCCACGCTCACCGATGTCACGAACATCGGGACGCTCGAGGTCTCCAATGAGAACAGCCAGCGCATCATGTATATCAACAACACCCTGACCAACGATGGGCTGATCAGGATTGTCGATCGTGACTCGGGCAGCAACGCGCACATCTGGTCGCAGTCGGACACGACGATTTCTGGGACGGGTGTCATTGAACTCTTCGTTGAGGACGGCAGCGGCCTCAACGATGTGCAACTCTACCCGGGCAGCGCGACCACCCTCACGATCGGCGCGGATCAGACCATCCGCGGCAGCGGCCAGATCGGCGGGCAGGGCACCATTGTCAACAACGGCACGATCGATCCGAGCGGGTCACAGCGTGAGTTTTCGGTGACATCGCCCGTTGTATGCGGCCCGACTTCAAGCATGGTGTTCAACATCGGCGGAACCAACACCGGCGAACATGACGCGATCTCATTGACCAGCACGATCACGATCGACGGCACCGTTACGGTTGAGTTCGACGATGGCTACGCCCCGTCCTTCGGCGATCGCTGGACTCTGATTGACGGCGGTACCCAATCCGGCGAGTTCCAGAGTCTGGTGATCATCGATCCCCCCGTCGGGCAGGTGTTCCGTGTGTTTACGAACCCCGATGAGACCTATCTGATTCTCACATGCGATGCGGACCTGACCGGCGATGGCGGGATCGACTTCTTTGATGTCTCTTTCTTCCTGAGCTTCTACAGCGCACAGGATGTCCGTGGTGACCTCAATGGGGACGGGATGTTCAACTTCTTTGATATTTCCACATTCCTGAAGATCTACGGCCAGGGCTGCAACCCTTGATCCGGCACAGGCCGATAACAACCCCATTGCCGAGCAATCTTGACATGAAAAACCACCGTACTACGGGGGTTTTTCTCTACGATCTTCTGGGCGTGTGATATCCTTGAAGACCCGGCGCCGAGGGAGTGCCGATTCAAATCATCCTGGAGAGGGACAACATGCACACACGATGCTCGCTCGTTATCGCTTCGCTTCTTGCTGTCTGCGGCTCAACCGCTGGGGCGCAGGTCACTTCCTGGCTCAGCCCGGTTGATGGGAACTGGAATGAGGACCTGAAGTGGGATACAGGGATGTCGCCCAACTCGTCGGTGATGGAGGTCGTGCTCGGGCTGTCGGGCCCATACACCGTGTTCACAACGAACAACTGGAGCATCAACGACCTGACGATCAGCAACCCGAACGCGATGCTGTCGATCGGGACGAACCAGCACACGATCCTGGGCGACCTGACGAACAACGGCACGATCCTTGTGAATACGAACGCATCGATCTTCAACGGGACATTGTTCTTCAACGCCGACTCGCTGATCTCCGGCAGTGGCTTGATTCAGCTCAACGGCCCGGCCGGCCCGGATGACGCAACCCTGAGCGTCGACGCGGACAACACTGTGACACACGGCGCGGGGCACACCATCCATGGCGCGGGGCGTCTGCTTGGCTCGCTCATCAACAACGGGACCGTGGTCGCGGACGATCCGCTCGCTGATGGGCTGCTGCTCGACGGCACGCTGGATCAGAGCGGTGGCGGGTTGGCCGGGGCAGACAACGGCGCCAAGCTGCTGCTGGGGAGCAGCGGAACAACGATCGGTGGCGAGCTGTACACGAGCAACGGCGGCCAGATCATCGCCCATACGAATAACCATCATCTTGATGGGGTCAACCTGACGGGCGATCTGGTGATCCCCGGCAACGGGCGCACGCTGATCATCGACAGCACCTTCCAGAACAACGGGACGATCTCGATCAACCCCGATCTCAATGTGTTCAACGGTGTGCTGCGATTCGATACCGATGCCACGATCCAGGGCAACGGAACGATCAGCCTTTTCTCGGCCGGCGACTTCGGCGATGCCAGGCTGCTCACCAACGGGGTTGTGACGATGACCATCGGCGCAAACCAGACGGTTGAGGGCAGCGGCATGCTCGACGCATCCACCATGGGCACCATCATCAACCGCGGCACCGTCAACGCGAATGACCCGGCCCAGGCGCTGGGGCTCGACGGGACGCATATCGGCGATGGCGGCGTCTACCGCTCCGACGGCGGCGAACTGAACCTGAGGAACGGCTCAAGCGTGAGCAACGCGGTCTTTGACAGCTCCGCGGGCGGACGCGTCGAGCTGGACATCGGCGGTGCAGCGAGTGTCTCTGATTCGACAAACATGGGTGACATGATCATCCGGGGTAACGGCGGGCGGCTCGACATCGAGGGCACGATCACGAACAACGGCGTGATCTCGATGAACCCGGAGGGCACGGTCTTCAACGCGAACATGCGGAGCCTCCTCGGCACCACAATCGACGGCTCGGGCAGCATCGTGATGAAGCAGGTCGGCAGCACCGGCGATGCGCGGATCTACTCGGAGAACGGCGCGATCCTGACGATCGGTGCCAATCAGACGGTGCGTGGAAGCGGGCTGATCGAGACGACCGGCGACCCGGTGGGCAGCATCGTGAATCTCGGGGTCATCAACGGCGACGATGCCGCGTTCGATAAGACGCCCGCGCGCGAGCTTGAGCTGCGTGGACATCACGACGGCATGGGCGCTGGCGTGTACCGCTCCGACGACGGGATCCTGCAGCTCGGCAACACGCTTGAACTCAGCAACGGCACCTTCGACAGCTCCGGCGATGGGTTCGTCGGCGTCATCAACGGCGGGACCGCGACGCTGAGCAACACGACCAACCTGGGCGACATGCGTATCTTCGGCAATGGCGGCAGGATCCTCCTGATGGACGACCTGACCAACGAGGGCACACTGACAATCAACAGCAACCAGACGGTCTTTAATGGGCTGCTGGAGTTCGGGGCGAACGCCGTGCTCGATGGTGCGGGCACGATCCGCATGATCACGGCGGGGAACCTTGATGATGCGCAGCTCGACGCAGCTGCTGGCGTTGACGGTACCATCTGGTTCGATCAGACGGTCGCGGGCAGCGGCATGATCGAGGGGCGTGGGGCGGATGGTCGGATCATCAACCTCGGGCTGATCCTCGCGGATGATCCGGCGATGAGTCTTCAGCTCAAGGGCAACCATATCGGTACACCGATGGCGGGAACCGGTACCTATCGTGCCGCGGACGGGTGCGTGCTCTCGATCGGTTCGGGTGCGTTCCTCGCCGGAGGTATCTTCGACTCCGAAGGCACGGGGGAGGTGGCCGCGACCAATGGCAACTCGGACCTTGTGAACGGCGTCAACAACGGCACGCTGGGCGTGTGGGGCGATGGCGTGAGGCTCCGGCTCACCGATTCGCTCGTCAACGACGGAACCGTTCATATCAACTCGACCGCGAATATCTTCAACGCAAGCCTGCGGCTCATGACCGACGGCATGGTGATCTCCGGCACGGGTGATATCGTGATGACAACCGCGGGCAACTCGGACGATGCCCAGCTCGATACCGACGGAGCAGAGATCGTGGGCACGCTGGGCGAAAACCAGACCCTGTCTGGTGATGGTCAGATCAACGGCCCGTTCAATATCCTGGGCACCATCGACCCCGGTGGACTCAGCCGCGTGTTCACGACAGACGACATCACGCTCGCAGATACATCACACATCGTCTTCGATCTCGGTGGCGACGCGGCACCCAACTTCGACCGCTTCGTTGTCCGCGGCGGGCACACGATCGCGCTCGATGGCACGGCGACAATCAACCTCGACCTGGGCTATGCGCCCACCTTCGGGGATACCTGGGATGTCATCGACGGCACCACAACAGGCATCTTCGATGAGGTGATCACCGGCGATGCGCCGATCGGGCAGGTCTATCGCGTGATCTACGAATCGAACCGTGTCTTTGTGATCCTCACCTGCGATGCGGACCTCTCGGGTGACGGCGTGATCGACTTCTTCGATGTGTCCCAGTTCCTGAGCTACTTCTCATCCCAGGACATCCGCGGCGACCTCAACAACGACGGGCAGTTCAACTTCTTCGATATCTCGCTCTTCCTGCAGGTCTTTGGTCAGGGCTGCGGGAACTAAATAGCCGAACATAAACCAAAACACAACCCCGCCTCCGGGCGGGGTTTTTCTGCGCACTCACGGGCAGCGGTGGTGCAGAATGGTCCTGTTTTGGTGCTTGAATCACTGAAATTGAACCCGAATCTCCAGAATTCGTGGGAAGTCCTTGCAACAACGCCGACGATCGATAAGAATCTAACTGCACGGCGTAAATCTGTGCTCAATACCCCCCTGATTTGTATCTGTTTGGTGGAGCCCCACATGCAAAGCCCGATTCGTCAAAGCGTCCTGCTCAAGAAGAGCGGGCTCATCTGTGGCATCACTGTTGGTGCCTCTTTCGCCGCGCTCGCCTTGGCTGGCGGAGGCGGGAGTCTGCCCGTCCCCACCACACTCAACGACTTTGCGCTCCCGGGCACCCAGACCGGCGGCCTTGATGTCAAGCACCCAATCGTGGGTGCCGACAGCTGTGCCAGTTGTCACGGGTTCTACGACTCGGAGCATGATCCCTACTCGACATGGTCCGCCTCGATGATGGGCCAGTCCATGCGTGACCCGATCTTCCTGGCAGCGATGACCATCGCCAACCAGGACGCGGACTTCGCCGGTGCCCTGTGTATCCGATGCCACGCACCGAGCGCCTTCCTTGAAGGCCGCCATGTGCCGACCGATGGCTCAGCACTCAATGACATCGACCAGATGGGCGTGAGCTGCAACTTCTGCCACCGCATGGTCGACCCGGTCTATGAAGCAGGTGTTTCACCCGCGGTTGACAACCAGATCATCATGGACCTCGGCGCGAACGCGCCCACGGTCGCCCAGACGCACTCCGCCGCGTTCATCGTGGACCCCGAGGACCGCCGACGCGGGCCGTACGACGAGGGGCCCGACTTCTTCTACCACCAGTGGGAGCAGTCGCCGTTCCATCAGGAATCGCAGATGTGCGCTTCGTGTCACGATGTGTCCAACCCGATCTACTCGGCCCAGCCCGACGGGAGCTACACGCTCAACGATCTCGATGCCGCCCACCCGACGGGCAATGTCTACGAGACCTTCCCCGAGCAGCGCACCTACAGCGAATGGCTCATGAGCGACTTCGCGCAGGGCCCGATCGCGATCGGCGACCGCTACGAGACCCAGCTCAATGAAGTCTCGAGCTGTCAGGACTGCCACATGCCCGAGCTTGAATCGCCGGCATGCCTGTTCGAGGATGATCGCCCGAACTATTCGAACCACGCGTTCAGCGGCTCAAACAACTGGGTCCTCCGCGCGATCCGCAATATGAACACCAATGACTTCGTCACCGGGCTGCTGCCCGATCTGGTCGATCAGGCGATCGATCGCAACGAAGAGATGATGCGTGCCGCGTCCGACATGGAACTCTCCATCGTCGACAACAACCTGAATGTGCGCATCATCAACCAGTCGGGCCACAAGCTGCCATCGGGATACCCCGAGGGGCGACGCATGTGGATCAATGTCAAGTTCTTCGATGCCAGCGACGCGGTCATCGCCGAGCATGGTGCGTACGACGACATGACCGCCGAGCTGACAACCAGCGACACCAAGGTCTACGAGATGAAGCTCGGCTTGGACGCCCACGCGTCCGCATTGACGGGCGTGCCCGAGGGCCCCAGCTTCCACCTCACGCTTGCCAACAAGGTCTTCAAGGACAACCGCATCCCGCCGCGTGGCTTCACCAACGCCAACTTTGAAGCGATCCAGTCGGCACCGATCGGCTACAGCTACGACGACGGGGACTTCTGGGATGACACCCAGTTCGTAATCCCCAAGGGCGCTGTTCGCGCCGAAGCTCGCGTGCGCTACCAGCTCACCAGCAAGGAATACATCGAGTTCCTGCGTGATGAGAACACGACCAACACCGCTGGCCAGGACATCTACGACCAGTGGGTTGCCCTGGGCAAGAGCCCCGTCATCGACATGGATGAGGGCATGATCGAGATCGCTCCGCCATGCCCCGCCGACCTCACCGGCGATGGGAACCTGGACTTCTTCGATGTCAGCGCGTTCCTCGGTGCGTTCAGCAACATGCAGCCCGAGGCCGACTTCACCGGCGACGGCCTGTACAACTTCTTCGATGTCAGTGCATTCCTCAACGCCTTCAGCGCTGGCTGCCCGTAAGCACACCGAATCGAGACTTTTCAGCACCGGCTCAGGCCGGTGTTTTTTTATGGCTTGGGTTTGGCCCGGCGATCGGGGGCCATGAGCACGCCGATGTTCACCAGCCGCTTACCCTCGCCCGGGTGCGTGCTCTGTGAGATCTCCCAGAGCCGATCGACGATCTCATTCACTTCTTCGAGCGACTCGTCATCAACCCAGGCGCTGAAGATGCCCGCGTAGGTATCGCGGTTGGGGCCTCGGACCACCGAATCGGGCTGAGCCGTCGCCCGCTCGTGCAGGCGGGCCATGAGCCGCCCGACGGCGTTGCCGTAGGACTGGTGGTATGCGACATTGTCCGGATCTTTGATGTTGTGCTTGGTGGCGACGCTGCGGGCGATGGGGCGGTAGAGCTGCTCGTATCGTTTGCCCGCCAGGCGCTTCTCGTCCTCAAGAATCAGGCCCGCTTCGAGCAGCTGCTCGATGTGCGGGTACAGCGAGGTACGGGTCCGCCCGGTGAACGCGGCGATATCAGCAACCGAGCACCGCTCGAGCGAGCAGACCGCGTTGAGCACATCGACACGGATCGGCGATGCGAGCACCCACATCTTGTCGGCGTCATAAATCACATGCAGGTCTTTGATGGGCTTTCGCTTCTTACTCATACGGTCACCACCTGTACACTTCGTGAAAGAGCTCTCTGCCCGATCCGAGTCGACAACACGACAATTCAGGGCTCCTGCTCAGAAGATTGTGTCAGGAAAGACTTTCACTCCGAACACGCCGCGTTGTGTTGATATAGTACCAATAGGAACCCGCTTCTGGGTTATTCACGCTGGGGGAACTCAAAACGAGAGCAGGACGAGGGAAACTCGATCATCTGATTTGTAGTTGTTTCTGCTGTCTTTTCCCCAAACATTTCTGTTGCGGCATAGCCGCTGTATCGAGAGGGATACATCAGATGAAGAGAAAGTACGCTATCGTACCGGGCCTCGCGTTGATCGCGTCGCTCGGTAGTCTTGTTATCGCAAGCACCGCTGAGCAGCAGAGCGGCCAGCAGTTTGAGCTGCGGGATGGGCAACGCCCTGTCGCGCTCGACGGGGCACCAGTCATGCCCAGCTCCGGCGAACACAACGCCGACGCGTCGTTCCTGCAACGCGTTTCCAACGACCAGCGCATCTCACTGCCGCACCCGCCGATCGATCAGATCCCGGAGCTGCCGATGCCGAACCCTGACGCGCCGGGTGTCCGCAAGCTCGCCGACGGACCCTCGACGATGACCTTCCACGACTCCGAGACCGGGGAGACCTACGAGCTTCCCACCAACACCGTCAACACGGCTGATTTCGGGCAGAGCATCGAGGGCGAATACCGCGGGTTCAACAACAGTGTTGACACCGCCATCGAGACCACACGCTCGTTCGGCAACATGACCGTTGCCACCGGACTCGGCACTTGGCCACGATCGGGCAATGTGAAGCTCGTCATGCGCTTCACCGATATCAACGGCAACTTCCGCTGGTTCGCCTGCTCGGGCTCGATGCAGGACCCGGGCGTCGTCCTCTGTGCCGCCCACTGCGTCTACAACCGTGACTCGGACATCGACGACTGGGCCGACATCATCTACATCTACCCGGGCTGGGACGGGGATAACAACAACGGCCCGTTCGGCTCGCCCGACAGCGATGAGGTCATCCAGAACTACGGCGCCGCCTTCGGCTCGTCGTTCATCGCGGGCACCAACTACATCAACAGCGGTGACTTCGACGCCGACTGCGGGCTCATCCGTATCTCGCGTGGCAGCAGCCGAAACATCGGTATGCTCACCGGCTGGTTCGCCTGGGCCTACGGCGGCAGCTGCGGCGATGCCCAGTCACGCTCATACAACAACTTCTCATACCCCAGCGAGAACTGCCCCACAGCCGGGCTGCACAACGGCCGGGATATGTACTACTGGTTCGGCACGATCGATGACTGCCCCGGAAACCAGTTCGAGCTCGATACCGGCGGCAACTGCCTCGACACCGTCTGGGGTGGTATGTCCGGCTCTGGCATGTACTACATCGATGGCGACAACCGGTATGTCCACGCGGTCTGCTCCAACTCGAACCGAACCACCAGAGGACGCTATGCCAAGCTCTGGCAGGGCTTCGTCGATGACATGATCGTCTTCGAGAACGATACCCGAGGGAACACCCTCGATATCGAACCACTCCGCTTCAGAGCACGCGGTTCGACCACGGTCCTGCAGGGTCAGGCGATGGACGATTCATGCGATGTCTCCATGGTGAACGCGACCAACGCAAACCCCGGGCTCGATACCTACACGATTCGTGTGTACCTGTCGAGCAACAACAACATCTCGTCGGCCGATACGCTCCTGGCCACATGGAACTACAGCGTTGACTTCGCAGCGATGCAGAACTTCAACTTCGTCGTCCCAGCACCCGTGATCCCGCTCGACACACCCCCCGGTGATTACTGGATCGGCGTTGAGCTCGATTCCGGGACCGACGCCTGGAGCTCCAACAACGACACCGACACCTGGGACGCGCAGCAAATCACCGTGGGCCAGGCATTCGCCGACCTCGACGCTGAGCTGTGCAACGCGGTCTCGGGCACCTACTACCCGGGCGAGACCATGAGCGTCACGCACCGCACCTGGAACTACGGGGATCGCCCCGCAGACGATGTGCGTCTTGAGTTCCGTGCCTCGACAAACACCATCATCTCAACCAGTGACTGGTTCCTCGAAGAGCGTTTCTACGGCACGCTCGCGGTGGACGACGATGTCTGGGTGATCTCCAATGTCCAGATCCCTGCAAACCTGCCTGCCGGGACCTACTACATCGGCACCCGCGTTGAGACTTCGGACAGCGAGCTGACGACCAGCAACAACTGGGTTTCCGACACCGACACGATCACCGTGATCAACTGCCCCGTCGATCTCACAGGAGATGGACAGGTCAACTTCTTCGATGTCAGCGCCTTCCTGACCGGGTTCAACAACATGGCCCCGATCGGTGACTGGAACAACGACAACCAGTGGAACTTCTTTGATGTTTCCGCCTTCCTTTCCGCGTTCAGCGCTGGTTGCCCATAACCTGATCTGAACAACGCTTTCGCATTCCCAACCGGGCCCAATCGGGCCCGGTTTTTCATTGGTCAACACATTCGGATCCTCTATAGTGGGTTTGAAAGCCCCGCATATTTCGTATGGGGCGTGCTACGACACCGAGAGGGAGACAACATCATGCACAACAGAATCACAACCTGCACGAGCGTGCTGCTCGCGCTGGCCGCACACACCACCGTGACCCTCGCCGGCACCGGACCAATCATCACCGAGTCGGGCTGGAACCTCGAGTCGGACTTCGCCTTCACCAACCCCATGTCGGCCCTGATCAATCCGGACGACGGCATGATCTACCTCGCCATCCGCGGCGGCGACATCTACCGCGCCGACTCGATCGGCAACGCCGAGATGCTGCTCAACACCGACGATGTCGCGGGCATCGCCTACGACCCGAGCACCGGGGCACTCTTCTTCAGCGAGGACTTCCCGGGGAACATCCACCGCGTTGACCTCAGCATCGACGGCAACGCGACCGAGACAACATGGGTCACCGGCTTCGCCAGCGGCGACGACGACCCCGTGGGCATCACGCCCGTCCCCGATGACTACACGGGCACCCTGCTCACACCCGGCATGATGGTCTCGACCGATCGCGGATTCAATGGCACCGACGCCGTCTGGTCCTGGTCACCAACGGTCAGCGAGAACGAGTTCTTCGTGCGCGACGACAACGGCACACTCGAAGATCCCGTCGACATCGCCGTCAAGGGCAGCACCATCGCCATCGCTGACAGCAACACCGCCATCAAGCTCCTCGCCGACGACGGGACCGTGACCACACTCAGCCCCAACGGGGTCGTGTTCGCCGATCCCCAGGGCGTGGTCTTCGATACCCGCAGCGATGACCTGCTCGTGCTCGATGTCGCGCTCGACGCGATCTACCGCGTCAACCTCACCACCGGCGACGCCACGCCCATGTTCCAGCAGCTCGGGCTGGCGGTCACCAACTGGGGCGGCATCAACATCGACGACGACGGGACCACCCAACGCATCGTGGTGTCGGCGATCGAGACCGATCGCGTCTATGTCTTCTCCATCACCCCGCCATGCTCGGACGCTGATCTCGCTGGCGCCTTCGGTCAGCTGGACTTCTTCGACGTGTCGGCCTTCCTCAGCGCCTACAACGCGCAGGACCCCGAGGCCGACTTGAATGGGGACGGCATCTTCAACTTCTTCGATGTTTCGATTTTCCTGTCGCTCTACAACATGGGCTGCCCGTGATGGGTTGAATAACAGTTTGCCTGAAAAACCAGGCGGGCCCTTGAAGAGCTGAGTCTTTTCTCACTTTGAAGCTCAGTAGTCCCTGCCGTGGACGCCTTCGGGCGTATCGTGGTAGAGGAGGGGCTGTTGCTCTGGGAGGAGTCGGTTCTGAACAGGCGTTGTCGCCTCGTGTTCATCAGCAGCCCGGGCCGATCCATCGGCGAAGAGTAGGGGGCGCGGGTCTTCGAAGGTCTGCGGTTCGCGGAGATACGATCGGTCCGCGTCGAACATGAGCACCTTGGATGATGGGTAACGGACGCCGGACGGGCGGATGGGGCCGATGCTCGATTCGTCGATCGGATTGGTGCGCCCCGACCAGACGGCGGGGTCGGCGACGAACGAGTGCGAATACTGATAGGAGACGGGGAGCCGGTTGGTACCGCGGGGGCCTCGGATGAGCTCGGTCCACGGCTGCGGGTCGGTGCGGGGCGAGACCCACACGAGGTAATGGTCGGTCCACGGGGCGATGTCGTGGATGAGGGCGGGCCAGTTGTGGTCCAGTTGCCAGACGCTGAAACCGATGGCGAAGGGGCTTGGGTCGGGCGGGCGGCGGATCCAGCCGCCGGTTCCGTAGTAGTACGACCCGTACGAATCGGTGTACATGGATGTGGACTGACCGATCTGGCGAAGGTTGCTCAGCGAGCGGAGTTGTTGGGCGTGCGTGCGGATGAGCCCGAGTGCCGGGAGCAGCAGGGCGAGGAGCACAGCGATGATGCCCATCGCGACGAGGGCTTCCACAAGCGTGAAGCCGGTGCGAACGGTGCGTTCAGAACGGCGGCTGGGGTAGGTCACGACCGAAGCCTTCCGATCCGATGTAGACGAACATGTCACGCTCCTTCCATTCCGCGCGGGGTTGCTCCCTCACGAGGACGAACGAAAGCGTGACATTCACGGGTTTTCCTGACATATCACGAATCTGCGCGGGCACGAACACCTCGATTCCCTCGGCCTCTGCACGATCCTCCTCGGGAACATGGAACGGATAGGGTGCCGAATATTTGCTTGTATTTCGCATGCAGATCGTGCCGGGCTGAGTTTCTGGAAAACTGCGGAACGGGTCAATATGTTCCACCCAGAGTCTGTCCGTATCGATCACCGGATCACGGTAGGCGGCCGCCAACATTTCCCATCGCTCCCGAAAATCCGGTTCCGATGGAACGACCCAGCCCGAGCGCGCATTGCGATGAAGCCCTCCCGCGTAAGCGCTCCACCGCTCAAAATCCGGATCAAAGAGCAGGTCGGCTCGCAGAGCCAGCAGGGCTGACGCCTGCTCGGCCCGTTCAACTCCCGCTCCGGCCAACTTCGCATCCACTGCCTTACGGAAGTCCTCACGGGTCTGCGCGCGCGAGTAACGGTCGCCGTCCCCATCCCGGGTGTTCGTGAACTCCTGGCGGTAGTCAACGCCGGGATCGGGCAAGACAGGGCTCGGCGTCTGAACCCGGGAGACGCGTACAATAGCGATCGCCCCGACCAGGATGGCGGAGCCGAGCAGCGCGGAAGCCAGCAGTTTCTTGTTCATGGGCTCGTCTCAAAAATAATGGAGTTCTCCATGCATTGAGAAGTCCTCTGTATATATGGGCTCACCTAACTTGGATTTGGTTCCGGTGGTATCGGTACGGGGGTTGAGACACACCCCGCCGAGTAAACACCGTCCTCCGCAGAGCATACCGCCGTCGTGCCCCCGCTACAGGTAGCAGTGGCTTCCACATTGCCACAGATATAATCACCTAGGATATTCGGCACACAGTTCGAACAAGCGGTGCAGGTTTTACCATCGCCTGTGACGCAATCGGGTCCGTCCCAAGAACCGCCCGCCAAACTGACGCCCGCTACGACAAGGGCGCTTCCTACGCCCAGCAATACTGATTTCGATCTTGCCAACATCATGATACTCCTCTCAATTGGGTGTCTTGATTTTCTGAGAATGCCCTTCGGGATGTGCGCCGGATATCCATATCTGGAAGCTGACACGCGGCCAAACCGAGTAGGGCGAACGATTTTCCTGCCGTGGATGCCGAGACGGTATCGCCGCCGAGAACGGCGCAGCCGCAGCCAGTCTCCGGCGACCAGACAAGCAGCGTCAAAGTTGCGACGGTGAACGCCGCGTAAATGCCGAAGAGCGCAACCCGCGGAACACGGCACCCCATAAACAGAAACACGGAAACTCCGATGACCCACTCAACGGCGACGAGTAGCGCGAACACGCCCTTCGCCACCGCGTCTGATTCCATCGAGATGAAACCGCCCAGTGCCCGTATGGTTTCAAGCGTCTCGTTCGGGGAGTAGATCTTTGCGAAAGTGGCGAGAATCAGGAGCGTGGCGAGGAAGTATGCCACCGTCGTTCTCAGCGAATCCAGTCGAGTTGAGCCGAGTTGAGCCGAGTTGAGCCGAGTTTGCACCGGTGCTTCCCATGGGCTCAGAATAATTGCCTTTCTCATCGCTTGCAAGTGGCACATGCGAATATTGAGAAACTTTTCATGTTCAAAATGCACATCAAGAAAGGCCCCCGCACGCCGTACGGGGACCTCCGGTTGGTCAAAACGAGCTGCTCGAATCTCAGACAGGCACGCCCAGCAGCTCCATCACGCGGTTGACGATGTCCTGCGCGGTCAGGCCGCACATCTCGAGCATCTGCTCGGGTGTCTTGGCGCTCTTGGGGATGCGGGTGACATGCATCTGGGCCAGCTCGAAGCCGTCGCCGCTCTCCATGAGGGCATCGGCGATGGCACTGCCCAGCGAGCCGCCGTAGTTATCCTCGAGCGACACGATGAAGCCACCGTTCTCGCCGACGATATCCAGCAGCTTGTCGTTGTCGAAGGGGATCGAGTACATGTCCAGCAGGGTGGCGCTGACGCCGGCCTTATCGAGCAGTTCGACCGCCTTGTTGCCCTCGTGCACCATGATGCCCGAAGCCGCGAGCACCACATCACGCCCCTGGGCAAGCGTCTCGAAGCCGCCGAGGTTGAAGACATGATCGTCGCTGTAGAGCAGCTCGGTGTCAGCCCGGATGGTCCGCATGTAGCACATCGATTCGTACTCGGCCATGACGCCGGTCAGGGCGTAAGCCGCGTACGCGTCGCTGGGCTGGAGCACATAGCAGCCCGGGTTGCCGTGATGATCGGTCATGGTCGCGAACGAACGGAACCAAGCAACATCGGGGAGCGACATCTGTGATGGGCCGTCGCTTGCCAGCGTGATCCCGCAGTGCGAGCCCACGAGCTTGAGGTTCGCCCCCGAGTTCATGCCCATCTCGATCTGGTCGTACGCACGGTTCATGAACTTGGCGAAAGTCGAGCAGAACGGAACCTTGCCCGCGGCACTCATGCCCACACCCACGCTCACCATGTTCTGCTCAGCGATCTTGCACTCAACAAAGCGATCAGCCAGTGACGCGTCCTTGGCGAAGGTCTCAGCGAAGGTCGAGTTGCTGACATCCGCGTCGAGGACGACGACATCATTGTTGAGCTTGCCCAACGCACGCAGCGCCACGCCGTAGGCCTTGCGGGTCGCGAACTTGCCGGTCTGGAGCACATGCTCCATATCCATCTCACGCATCGCCTCGCTCAGCGGGGGCAGCTCGGAATCAGCGGGGGTCTTGGCGGGTGCTTCCTTGGGCGGCTCGATGGTGAACTCGTCTGTGCCGCTGAGCGAGCTGGTCAGCTCGATGCGACGCTCTGCCAGCTCGGACTGTGCTTTCTGCAGCGCCTCGCCCGAGGCGGGCTTGCCGTGCCAGCCGCCGCCCTGCATCGAGGGTGCGCCCCAGCCCTTGACCGTGCGTGCCACGATCGCGATGGGCTTGGTGTTCTCGTCACCCGAAGCCGCGATGAAGCGATCGAGCGCATCCTTGATCTGTGCGGGCGCGTGCCCATCGATGTCGATGACCTCGAAGCCGAACGCCTGGAGCTTGTGGACCATGACCTCGGGGCTCTGCTGACCCGAAACACGGTCGGCCTGGCCGTACTGATTGCAGTTGAAGATCGTGCAGACATTGGTCAGCTGATGATCGATGATGAAGTCGAGTGCCTCAGCGACCTGTCCCTCGCGTGATTCGCCGTCGCCGACGATGCAGTAGATACGACGGTCGCTGCCATCGATGCGGGCGGCCTTGGCCACGCCCGCTGCAACGCTCAGCCCCTGACCCAGCGAGCCGGTGGCGGCATCAAAGAAGTCCACGCCCTCCATCGGGTTTGGATGCCCGTCGAGCACCGAGTGCCATTCACGCAGCGTGCTCAGGTCATCAACCGTGAGCTTGCGACGATCACCCTCTTTGCCGACCTCAACCCCGAGGGTTGCCATGGCCGCGTACACAGCCGGGACCGCGTGTCCCTCGCTGAGCACGAGCCGATCGGAGCTTGGGTAGTTTGGATAATCGGGGCTCCAACGCATCGCTGAGAACATGAGCGAGGTAACGATATGGGAGATGCTCATCGCGCTGGTGGGATGACCCGAGCCCGAGGCGGCCGTCATTTCCAGGCTCAGCCGACAGAGTTCGATCGCCTGCGCGTGTACCGCTGCTTCATATGACATGTGTGTGTTCCTTCCGGTCTGATCGCGTCGCGTGTGTCTTTGCCCAAAAATGACCAACGCCGCGTCTGGTTTCAAACTGTCCCGACGCCTCGTCACGAGGATCAGGGGGTCCCAGAGCACGGCGTCGCGTACATTTCTAGCTGTAACAGCATCGTAGGTACACCGGGCACGCTTCGCACCCCCCAGCCAGCCGAAACTGATGCAAATCACAATCTGGTACGCCGTTTGCACACAACCTACCGGCGCTCATCCACAGTTCGTCCCCAAACAGCGGAAAACCATCGCATCGACGCAGGACTTGATACACTGGAGAACCACTACGGAAGCGATTTTACCCAGCTTCAACCACAAGGTATTGGGATCACCCAACCCGGTTCAGCATCGCTCCCCCGCCTACGATTGAGGGATCGAGAACCGATCGAGAGAACCCACGCACAGCAGCCCCAAACGCGGGCTCGCCATGGAGTTGCGCGATGAAAGTCATCTGTGAACGAGCCGCATTGCTCGAAGCCGTCAACCAAGTCTCCAGCGTGGTTGCTTCGCGCTCCCCACGCCCGCAACTGACTTGCATCAAGCTCAGTGCCGTCAAGAACAAAGATGGCGATGAACTCACGATCAGCGGCACCGATGCCGAGATCGCGCTGACCGTGCGCATCGGGCGCGTCGATGTCGTCGAAGAAGGCAGCTCGCTCGTCCCCGCCGACAAGATCCGTCAGATCATCTCGGCCGAGGACAACGAATCAACCCTCACCATCGAGACCAGCGCGGACACCACGCACATCAAGGGCGAGGACGCGCACTTCACGCTACACGGCTTCGACCCCGCAGATTTCCCCGTCATCGCCGACTACAAGTCGCTGGCTGAGGGATCCGCCGCCAACAGCCCCGCCAAGACGGTCTACACCACCGAAGCGGGCGTGCTCGATTCGCTCATCGCACGCACACTCTTTGCCGCCGCACGCGAAAACTCCCGCTACGCGATCAACGGCGTGCTCATGGTCCGCGACGGCAAGAAGTTGGAGATGGTCGCCACCGATGGCCGCCGCCTCGCCAAATCCGCCGTCACCATCGCCACATCCGGCGATTCGGCCCAGTGCATCATCCCCAGCAAAGCACTCTCGATGCTCCAGAAAATCGTCTCCGACGAGAACGAGCCGGTGCACATCGCCGTCACCGACAACCAGGGCGTCTTCGCCTTCGGCGACGAGCCCACCGATTCACGAGCCGTGCTCACCACCAACCTCGTCGAGGGCACCTTCCCGCCCTACGAGGATGTCATCCCCCGCGACCTGGACATCAAGGTGACCTTCAACCGCGATACGCTGGCCTCGGCCGTCAAACGGGCCGCCCTGCTGACCAACGAGGAATCCCGAGGCGTGCGCATGGCCTTCACAGGCGGCGACAAGTCCCTCATGCTCTCGTCCCGCGCCCCAGAAATGGGTGAGGCGACGATCAATGTGGACCTGGCCGACTACGACGGCAGCGACATCGAGATCGGATTCAACCCCGCGTTCATCACCGACGCCCTCAAGGTCATCAACGATCCACAGATCATGATCGAGCTGAAAGCACCCAACAAACCCGGGCTTTTCAAAGCGGGCAACGACTTCATGTATGTGGTCATGCCCGTGAATCTGAGCTGACCCACTCAGCTCGCCTGCTCAAACAACCCCGGATCGCTGACCGTTTCGCTGACGATACGAGTGTGAATGCGAATGGGTCGGTCGTGCGCATCGTGCGTGGTAGACCGGCTTTGCGTGCATTGCTCGGGCGAGACTCCCTGAACGAGTGGTTGTTCTTGCCCCTCGAAACGCAACAGCACCAGTGTCAGTGTGGGGAAGATCGCCAGCACGACAATGCCGAAGAGTTCGAGCGTGCTCAACGATGTGAGCACGCCGGGCGTTGCCGCGTTTGCGAGGAGAACCAGACCCGCCACGCTGCAAAGCGACGCGATGAGCCGGGTTAATCGGCGCTGGTGCGGGCGGGGCGTGGTCGCCACCGCCGCATCTTCAAACACATCGAAACTCGTCAACTCGTCCCTCACTTCCCTGTGATGCCTCCCAACATCGGGAAAAGGCACTATGCTGCTGCACAAGTCGAACAACGAAGTTCGACCCAGCTCGCATGAGGGGCGTTTGGTGCGCCAATGATTTGTGCGATCACACCCGTGCTGGTATTGTCTTGAGTCTGAGGTCCACTTGCCAACGCACCGCCGAGCCCCATCCTGTCTGTCCCACCCGCTGCCAGTGCTGGCGATGATTGCGGGCACCGCCCTGGGAATCGGTGCCCTGGCCCCGACCACCGCGATCGCTCAGGACACCCCAACCGCTCAGGAACAACCCGCCCCCGATGACCTCGGGGTCTACGAGAACCGGGTCATCAGCGAGGTCTATGTCCGCCCGGCACAAATCGACGAGGTCGACAGCGATCTCTCCGACAACGCCGAGCAGCAAGCGGTCAACAACATCCGCTCCCAGCCGGGCACCGTGTTCGATGCCGAGCAGATCCGGAGCGATATCCGACGACTGAACCGCCTGGGCGCGTTCTCCCGCGTTGAGGTCTACGCCGGCATCAACGAAGACGGCAGCGTGACCCTCGTCTTTGAGGTGCTCGAACGACGCCTCGTTGTCGATGTCCAGGTCGCCGGCAACGAGAAGATCAACGACGCACAGATCTCTTCTGTCGTCGATGTGGTCACGGGCACCCCGATCGACCGCTTCCAGATCGACCGTTCCGCACGACGCATCGAAGAGCTGTACCACGAGAAGGGCTACTACTACGCCCGCGTCAGCATCGACGAAGAAGAACTCGCCGATACCGGGCTCGTGCTGTTCCGCATCCTGGAGGGCGATCGGCTCAAGGTCACCGGGATCCGTTTTACGGGCAACCAGGCATTCAGCGACAAGCAACTCCGCCGAGAACTCGAGACCAAGGTCGCCGGGTTCTTCCGCAAGGGCCAGCTCGACGACGACAAGCTCGACACCGATATCGCCAACCTCATCGAGTTCTACCGGGACCGCGGCTACCTCGACATCCGGGCCGACCGGCTCGTCCAGCCCGCGCCCAACGGGCGTGAGTCCATCGTCACCTACATCATCGAAGAGGGCCCGCTCTACACCCTCCGATCGGTCCAGATCCAGATCGGCAGCCCCGAGGGGCAGCAGCCCGTCTTCGATCAGAAGCAGATCGCCGGGCTCATCAGCATCAAGGCGGGCGATGTCTACTCGGTGCGCGAACTCAACAACTCCCTGACCACCGTACGCAACGCCTACGGGCAGATGGGCTATGTCGACGCGGCCGACACGCAGTCGAACAATGTCTTCCGCGTTGAGAAACGCGATCCCGACGAGCCGGTGGTCGACCTGATCATCGTGGTCGACGAGGGGCAACGCTACCGGGTGGGCGAGGTCATCATCCAGGGCAACAACCTGACCCGTCAGGAAGTCATCCGACGCCAGATCGAGCTGCGTCCGACACGGCCGCTCGACACCACCGCGATGGAACGCTCCAAGATCCGCCTCCGCCGTCTCCGCCTCTTCAACGACCGCACCGGCGCCAAGATCACCCCGCAGGAAGCCGGCGTCGAGTTCTTCGCCGAGGTCTGGGACGACGAGTTCCTGCCACGCGCCCGCCGCCCCAAGGCAACCGGCAACGCGCAGAACGCCCGCGATGCCGACACCACCCTCTCGCTGAGCCCCGATCGCGAGGGCAACTACCGCGATGTGCTCATCGAGATCGAAGAAACAAACACCGGCTCGTTCGACATCGGCGGTGCCGTCTCGTCCGACTCGGGCGTCATCGGCCGCATCGCGCTCACCCAGCGCAACTTCGACATCCGGGACACCCCCGATTCACCCGGCGAGTTCTTCTCAGGACGCGCTTTCCGAGGCGGCGGCCAGACCTTCTCCATCGAACTCCTGCCCGGCAACCGGGTCCAGACCTACTCCATCGGGCTCAGCGAGCCCTACCTCCTGGAAAGCAAGTACTCGGGCTCGGCCAACCTCTTCTACCGCAACCGCGACTTCGACGAGTTCGACGAAAAACGCGTGGGCACACGCCTCGGGCTCGGACGACGCTTCGGCACCCGCTGGCAGGGCAGCCTGAGCGTCCGCGCCGAACAGGTCGAACTCTCCGACATCGAGCCCGATCGGCCTCAGGATGTCTTCGCCGTCGCGGATGCCAACCTGCTCGTCGGCACCGAGGTCTCGCTCAACCGGACCACGCTCGATTCAATCACACGCCCCACCAAGGGTGCACGCACCAACATCAGCATCGAGCAGGTCGTCGGCGATTTCGAGTTCACCAAAATGGAACTCTCGCACTCGGTCTTCATCCCCATCAGGGAAGACTACCTCGGACGCTCCACCGTGCTCAACCTGCGCGGCCGCATCGGCTACATCCCCCAGGACCGGGGCGACACCCCCACCTACGAACGCTTCTACTTGGGCGGCCAATCCTTCCGAGGGTTCAACTTCAGAACCGTCTCACCCAAGGGCATCCGAAACGACAACGGGATGCAGTCGGACGACCCGATCGGTGGCAACTGGCTCTTCTTCATGGGCGCCGAGATCGAGCAGCCCTTCTACGAAGACATCCTCTCCGTCGTCGCCTTCATCGACGCGGGCACCGTCACCTTCGACCCCGGCTTCGACGATTTCCGCGTCGCGGTGGGTGTTGGACTGCGTTTCTATGTCCCACAGCTCAGCCCCGCACCGCTGGCGCTGGACTTCGGCTTCCCGATCCTCTCGGAAGACCTCGACGAGGACCGGCTCTTCACCTTCTCGATCGACCTGCCCTTCAACTGATCGCCCCGGAAACCCGAAAAAGCATCAAAACAAACGGCACACCGCTGTCAACATGCGCATCTGATGACGGTATACCATGTGTGTACCGGGCACGACGGGCCTTCGTCGCGCCCTGCACCGATATCGGAGAACGAACACATGCTCAGCAACGCAAACCGAACCATCCACCCGCTGATCCCCGCACTGCTCGTGCTGATCGCCGCCGTCGCGTGGCAGGCGGGCGCCAACTCAGCCAGCTCCACCCGACCGCCAGCCACCCCCAGCGCCGTCGCGGTCGTCGATATCGTGACCATCTTCGATCAGTTGCAGGAACTCACTGACCTCGAAGCACGACTTGAGCAGAGCAAGAACGCAAGCCAGGCCGACCTCGACGAGGTCGCCAACCAGCTCAAGACCATCAGCGCCGATCTCGAGGTCATGACCCGAGGCACAGCCGAATACAAGAAGAAGGTCAAGGACGCCATGGAGCTCCAGGCCGTCCTCAACGCCCGACGCGAAGCCCTCAACCAGATCCTCTCGATCGAACGCGGCAACATGACCCGCCTCCTCTACACCAAGGTCAGCAACGCGATCTCACGCATCTCCGACCGCGAGGGATACGACATCGTCCTCTTCGACGACTCGCAGTTCATCGTCCCCGAGGACGCGCCATACCAGGATGTCTACCGCTCCATCGTGACCCGCTCACTGCTGCACCGCGACGACTCGATCGACATCACCAATCAGATCGTCAGTCTCATGAACAGCGAGTACACCGCGCCCTGAGGACGCACCCAGACCGAACCGTGAGCGTGGAGCACAGACCATGACCCAGCCCGAGACCATCGCCGAGACCGAGCAAGCACCACGCGTGCGTGCCGACGAACTCGCGCAGATCGTGCAGGGTGAGCTGGTCGGCAACCCCGATGTCATCCTCAGCACGCTGGCCCCCATCGAAGCGGGCAGCGAGGGCGCACTCACCTTCATCCGCTCCCAGCCCTTCGCCAAGCACTGGAGCGTCTCCAAATGCCAGGCCGCCCTGGTCACCAAGGGCATCGAGGTCCCCGACCACGACCCCGATACACGGGCACTGATCTTCGTCGACGATGCCGACATCGCCGTCGTCCGCATCCTGGAAATGATCGACCCCGGCGTCGCCCTCCCCGAACAGGGCGTCCACTCCGGTGCGCACATCGACCCGGAAGCACACATCGACCCCAGCGCCAGCATCGGGCCCGGCTGCGTCGTCATGAAAGACGCCCACATCGGTGCCAACACCGTGCTCATGGCCAATGTCTATATCGGCGCTCAGGCACGCGTCGGCAGCAACGGGCTGATGCACCCGGGGGTCGTCCTCGGCGACCGCTGCCAGCTGGGTGACCGCTGCCTCGTCTTTGCCAACACCGTCATCGGAGCCGACGGCTTCGGCTTCCTCACCGGACACGCCGATCACGGAGCCGTCAAGGTCCCGCAGATCGGGACCGTCGAGATCGGCGATGATGTCGAGATCGGCGCCTGCTCGACCATCGACCGGGCCAAGTTCGGCGTCACCCGCATCGGCAACCGCACCAAAATCGACAACCAGGTCCATGTCGGGCACAACTGTGTCATCGGAGACGATGTCCTCCTCTGCGGCCGCACAACACTCGGCGGCTCAGCGACCATCGGCGATCGCTCCATGGTCGGCGGGGCCGTCGTCCTCAACGATCAGGCGAGCGTCGGCAACGATGTCAAAATCGCAGGCGGCTCGATCGTACTCGACTCCATCGAAGACAACCAGACCGTGCTGGGCGTACCCGCCATGCCCGCACGCGTCGCGCTGGCCAATGTGGCCGCCCAACGCAACCTCGCGCAGTTCTGCCGACGGGTCGAGAAATCGCTCAAGAAGCTCGACCCCGGCTTCAAGCCGCCCAGCGCTGAGAACAAGCCGTAAACCCGGCCATACACTCCCGCGTGCAGCGCAACACCCTCGCACAACCCGTCACACTCGAAGGCACCGGGCTCTTCAGCGCCATCCACTCGCGCCTGACCATCGCACCCCGCGATGATCAGGGCATCGTCTTCGATCTCATGGGCACCCGCATCCCCGCACACATCGATGCGCTCTCGCTCCGCCCCGTGCACCCCGTCTTCGCCCAGCTCAAACCCCGCTGCACCAGCGTGGGCACCGACACCAATAGCGTCGCCACCATCGAACACCTCATGTCCGCCCTGACCGGGCTGGGCATCACCGATGCACTCATCACCATCGAGTCTGATGAGCCGCACACCGAGATCCCCATACTCGACGGCTCAGCCAAACCCTTCGTCGACGCGATCCTCGACGCCGGGCTTCAACAACTCGATGAACCCATCGAACCCCTGATCGTGCACGAACCGATCACCGTCGTCGATGGCAATGCCTCGATCATCATCGAACCGAGCGATACGCCCATCTACACCTACAACCTCGACTACCCCGACACACCCATCGGCAGCGCCAGCGTCACATGGTCGGGTGATCGGGACGAGTACATCAATCACATCGCCCCGGCCCGCACCTTCTCGCTCCAGCACGAGGCCCAGCAGATGAAGGCCGCCGGGCTCTTCACGCACCTGACCACCAGCGACATGCTCGTCATCGGATCAGAAGGCCCGATCGACAACGCCTTCCGCCTGCCCGACGAGTGCG
>DEXG01000004.1:128562-131466 GCA_002364005.1 Phycisphaerales bacterium UBA3190 | reverse complement strand
GCGCCTGCCCGACGAGTGCGCCCGCCACAAACTCCTCGACCTCATCGGCGATCTGGCCCTGATCGGACGCCCACTGCTCGGGCGCGTCACCGCGACCCGATCGGGCCACGCGCTGGCACACGAAGCCGCCCGCGCCCTGCTGGCCCAGCGCTGAACAAAGATCGGGAAGCGTGTGCTTGATGCAAGCGGTTGATCGTTTTCATTTCTACAAAAACGCCTGCCGCTGCCATGACCAACTGCTGCTTGATTTGAGGCAATGCAGTCTGGTAAAGTTTCGATCATGTCGGCGAAAGATGTATACGAACACACCCGCGACGCATGGCAGGATGAGATCGAATACGCTGAAACACTCCGGGGTCGGCGAAACATCTTCTCTACAGGCCTGATGGTGATTACTGGGCTGGGGGTATTTCAACTCTCCCCGTTCATTGATGAAGACAAAGAGTTTGTGATCCAGAACCCGTCGGTCCGATGGCTCATCACGATCCTGATCTTGCTTGCCCTGACCCTGGTTGTGGTTGGAGCGTATCGACTCTACACAAGTGGCCCGAGATCGATGGAGGAACGAGAAATCGAAGAGTCCCTTGAGCAAGAGGATGGGAATGAACCGATGAAAATCCGGAGAGCATCTGAGCTACTCCAACTGCGACCGGACGAAGAAGAAGCAATGGTCGTATCGGAAGGGGGCGGCGATGCGGCCTGGATGATGCGTGCAAAGAAACTCCAGCTCTCTGTATCGGTTTTGAAGGCCGCAAATCGCCGAGTATCGAATAGAATCAAATCCGCGGGTGTTTTAATCTCGCTGGGGTTCTTGGCACTCGTAGCCGCGGTGGCGGTATATACCGTCGGCATCAACTTCAGGTGAATCACATGGCAAACGAGACACTCCAACATGAGACCACCAAGGTCGAACACAGCACGGCAGACATGCTCATTGGTGCAGGCAAAGAAGTTGAGCCATGCGCAAAGAATGTGCTTGATCGACTCGACCGAATCATCCGGGCTGGCGAACGAGGCCGGCGTGAGGATGACAAAGATGCCAAGAAACTCTTGCGCAGAATATTGGCTCATGTGAACTTCTGACCCTTCCCCCCCGATCGTCCGCGGGACTTCTTGGCAACCAATTTTCATCAAACCCCATCAGAGTGACCGGGCCTGTGCGCGAATATTGTGCGCTCCATACCGATTCATTTGAGCCGACGAACAAAGTGTGTACGATCGATACGCCCATCGGTGCGCGGCGGTCCGCTCGCCGAAAACCCCGCATCTCCACCCCCGTCGAGCACGATGATCGCGTGCATCGCTCGACGAACGGTTCACGCGAACGGGGAGACGCGCCATGCGCATCAATACCATCATCGTTCTTTCACTGTTCGTTCTCACCGCCCTGCTCAGTACGGGCTGCGCCGACCTGCAAGGCGCGATCGCACAAACCAGCGCCTGGCGCGACGAGGCCGTCACGGTTCGGGATACCCTCGAAAAGCAAGTGCAAACACTGCAAACACAGCAGGGCGGTCTAGAGCCGGGATCGTCTGAAGCGATCGCCATCGACACCGAGATCAAGCTCGCCCAGGCCAAGCGGGCCGCGCTCGATGCCGCCATCGCCCAGGCCAATCAGGTGCTCGACGAAGCCCAACATCCGAGCGATGCGCTGACGCAGATCGCCCACGGCATCTCCTCATGGGTCCCCGCGCCAGCCCAGGGCCCGCTGGTCCTGGGGGCGGCACTGATCGCGACGCTCACGCGTTCACGCCAGCTCAAACAATCGAGCATGTCGATTATCAACTCGATCAGCCATGTGCTCGAACGCGATGAACAGTTCAAGTCACTCTTTGAACAGCACGCCGACACGATCCGGTCCATCCAGACGCCGACGGCTCGCAAGCTTGTCGATCAGACCAACCGCAAGCGTGCACAGGCGGCCTGACTCAGTTTGTCTCGGGCGCGGTTTCCAGCGCGACCTCAAGCCACGATTCGCGCACGCGGATCGCGACGAGCCGCGCTACGCGTCCATCGCCCAGCTCCAGCGCCCCCGGGCCCAGGCGGACACGCCCCAGCTGCACATCACCCTCACCGAGCAGGCTCACCGCCCAGCCCGGGATCGGTGTGCGCCCGACACGCAGCGTGTCAATGTTCGCCCAGAGATCGCCCTGCTCGTCGAGTTCGAGCCCGACCCGGGCGCTGACGATGGCGCTGCCCGTCTGGTGCCGCACGCGGGCGCCGATCTTCATCTGGTCGTCTTCGATGTGCACATACACCCGCTCGAGCCCGTCGCGCCAGGCGTCCCGACCCAGGTGGGTCTCGATCGTGTCACGCAAGCGAACCGAGAGCCAGGCGTTGGCCTGCTCGTCGCTGACCTTGCTGAACCAGCGCGGGTCCTCAGGGTCGCGCACGGCCGTCAGCTGCGTCGTGATCGCGTTCTCGATGCGCTCCGCGCGCTCGATGACCGACGCATCACCGGGCTGGATCGATTCACGCTCACGCCACCAGCCCGGGACCTCGTTGAGCCCCGAGAGCATGAAGATCAGCACCGAACCGAGCACCAGCACGACCGCCATCGCACCCAGCGCGATGTGCACAAAGTACGCGTGAACCACGCCCGGGATGGTGCGCTTGTGGATGGGCACGCATGACTGTACCACGCCGAATCAGTGCGCATGAAAAAACCGGCCCAACGAATCGGGCCGGTTTGAAATGGCGTTCTATCAGCCAGCGCTGGGCTGGGTGAAAATACCGAGCGATCGAGTGATCAACGCTTCGAGAACTGGAAGCGTGCACGAGCGCCGGGCTGGCCGTACTTCTTGCGTTCGACCTTACGAGCGTCGCGGGTCAGGAACCCGGCTTCACGAAGGGCCGGCTCGAAGTTCGGGTCATAGTTGACCAGTGCACGAGCCAGACCAAGGC
>DEXG01000004.1:125440-128407 GCA_002364005.1 Phycisphaerales bacterium UBA3190 | reverse complement strand
AAGGCGGACCGCCTGGGCCTGCCCCATGTAGCCACCGCCGTGGGCGCGAACGAAGATGTCCAGCTTGCCCTCGGTGTCGGTGACCTTGATGGGTGCGACGGCATCGCTCTGGTCGCGCAGCTCGCTGAAGTACTCTTCAACGCTCTTGAACTGCTTGCGGCTGATCTGCATCTTCAGCTCGCCCTTGCCCGATTCCTTGGCCGGACGAATGCGGACGCGTGCGACGGCGGTCTTACGCCGTCCGGTGCCCCACCACCAGCCGTGCTTGTCAGCCGGCTTGGGATCGGGGAGCACGCGCTGCGCCTGCTCGACTTCGGCGGGACCAGCAACTGAGTCGCCGGCCATATCAGGGTTGGTGATGGTGGTCTCGTAACCTGCCATAAGTGTTTATACCTTTCATGAGCTGCCCGCATCCACGCTGTCGATCACTCGCCGACGCGCTTTGGACAGAGTGTGAATCGTTTTAGTAGAGGTCGATCGCGTTCACGCCCGCGTGGGGATGATCGGTGCCCGCGTACACCTTCAGCTTCTTGAGCATCTGACGACCGAGGCGGCTCTTGGGGAGCATGCGACGCACGGCATCCTCGATCAGCAGCTCGGGCTTGCGGTCACGCAGGTGCCCGTAGGTCTCGGTCTTCTGACCACCCGGGAAACCGGTGTAGGTCTGACGCATCTTCTGCTCGGCCTTGCGGCCGGTCAGCTTGATCTGGCTGGCGTTGGTGACAATGACGAAATCGCCACAGTCGACATGCGGGGTGTACTCGGGGCGGTGCTTGCCCATGAGCACGGTGGCGATATCACTCGCCAGACGACCGAGCGACTGGTCGGTCGCGTCGACCGTGCGCCACTGCTTGGCTACCTCGCCGTTCTTGGCCATGAAGGTCTGGCGTCGGAGGTGGGTGCGCTTCTTTGTCGATCCCATGATCAAACTCCTTGCTTTCGTATGATGGCTCCCGATTCGGACATCGGGGCTGATTCCAATGACTCGACGCGGAGAGACACACAGGGTGCCGACAACGCCGGGCGTGCTTGGTACGCTGCCTACCGGGCAGGGCGGGCGATGGGGTCGTGACCACATCGCAGGCTTGTCGAAAACGATCGCCATGCAAACCACGGCGGGAAGGTAAATTAGACACCCCGCCCCAACAGGTCAACCCGCACAATCGGCAAGATGAAGCAATCACCACCCTCGACCATGCCCAAGCCAATACACTGGGTGTCGAGAATCCCAGCCCATGAGCCGATGAATGGGCAACAAACCCGGCCCCGCACGCTCCAGAGCCCATCCACATGCCCGAAGATCAATCACCACACGAACATGAGCCGCACAAAGCCGACGATCCATCATCCCAGGGTGATGATCGTCAGCCCGGCAAGCTCGAGCACTGGTCACCCGTGACCGAGGCCATGCGAACCCCCTCCGACCCGCTGGTCACCAAACAGGGCAACCCCATCGACCCGCCGGACCCGGGCACGCCGATGTCACGCACCATCGCGATCCTCCTCACCATCTTCGCGGTCGTCTTTGTGGTGCTCTGGCAGAACTTCCCCGACGAATCCAAGCAGAAGCTCTTCTTCCCCAACGCCCCACAGGTCGAGCACGAAACCGCGATCGATCAGCCCGCCCCAGGCAACTTCGGGCAGGTTGACCTCGTCGGGCGCCTGTTCCTGCGCGGGTACGAGATGTTCAAGTCCCAGGACATCATGTCCCAGTTCGATACTCCGGGCTCACGATTCATCGACGAGGACCGCATTCGCATCATCATGCTCAGCGCCGAGTTCGAAGGCACCGATGCCGCCCTCGATCGGCTCGAGGCCTTCCGCCTGGAATCGCTGGGCATGGAGTCAGAAGACGACGAGGTCCGCATCGAGCTGAGCACCGACGACCTGGTGCTCAAGGAACTCAACATCCTCCGCACGCTCTACACCGATGGTCAGGCGGCCCTGACCGAAGACGAGACCATGCAACTGGCCGAGCGCTACGGCTACATCGGTCGCGTCGCCCTCACCCACGACCTGCCCGACACCGATCCCCAACGCGCCGGGCTGATCCAAGGGTTCATGGGCATCATGCTCTTCCTGATCCTCGTGGGGCTGGTCGCGATTCTGGGCCCGCTCACGGGGCTCGTGCTGCTCATCCTCGGGATGATCTCGTTCTTCGGCGGACGCATGAAGATGCGGGCCCGCGTGCCCACGCCCGGCGGCAGCGTGTACCTGGAGACCTACATGATCTTCGTGCTGGGCTTCTGCGCCATGGCCGTGGGAACCTTCTTCGTCGGCAACTCATCGATGCCCGAGTTGGCGGCCTTCTCGCTGCTCGTCCAGTGGCTCCTGCTGCTCACCGTCTTCTGGGCCCTCTTGCGTGGCGCCAAGGTCCGGGAGTGGCGACAGGCCATCGGCTGGCACACCGGCGAGGGCGTGTTCAAGGAGATCGGCTGCGGCATCCTCGCCTACCTCGCATCACTCCCCATCTACATCATCGGGGTGATCATCACCATGGTCATCCTCATTTCCAAGGAAGCCATCGCCACCAAGGCCAACGGCGGCGTGCCGCCCGAACCCGAGCCCATGGTCAACCCCGTCTTCGAGATGATCGCCAACGGCGACCTCTTCGTCGTCCTCCTGCTCTTCGTCCTCGCCACCACTTGGGCACCGATCGTCGAAGAATCAATCTTCCGCGGCGCCCTCTACCGCCATCTGCGCGGACGACTGCACTGGGTCGCCAGCGGCATCGTGACCGGGCTGCTCTTCGCCTTCATGCACGACTACGGCCCGCTCATGGTCGCACCGCTCATCGCCCTGGGATTCATGTTCGCCTTCATGCGCGAATGGCGCGGCTCAATCATCGCCCCCATGACCGCACACTTCATCCATAACTTCACCCTCATGGCCCTGATGGTGACCTTCGTGCAGTTGATCAAAGATCCGGTGTGAGGCAATCCGTCAGAGGCGGACCTTCGGTAGGCA
>DEXG01000004.1:124790-125198 GCA_002364005.1 Phycisphaerales bacterium UBA3190 | reverse complement strand
GGGGAGGTGCCGAGCGCAGCGAGGCGGAGGGGTATTTCGTCTCCCCTGTTCCTGACGGGGGACGCGATCGCAGGGTGCCACTACACGCGGCGCAGCCGCGCAGTAGTGCCTTTCAAACGACCTGCCATCCTCGATTTCAGAGTATTCGTTCCGGGTACCCGTCGGCATGAAGTACCCCTAGGTCGGTCCTCAACACACGGGTTGTCCGCCAAAGGCGGAGCAACCCGTGGCACCCCGCAAGACAATCACACATTGCACATCACTGAGTACCACGGGGAGTGCCCGTACTCGCCCGAAGGGCGCAGTGCGGCGTGCGTCTTTTGTGTGATTCAATCAACCATGTGCAACGGCGACGAGTGGTGATCCGCCGCACTGCGCCGCTGCGCGGCGAGTACGGGCACTCCACAT
>DEXG01000004.1:124400-124617 GCA_002364005.1 Phycisphaerales bacterium UBA3190 | reverse complement strand
CGGCGAGTACGGGCACTCCACATCTGTTGTCTCGAAGAACTCAGACCGGCGCGGGCACGGGCATGGCTTCGTCGCCCGGTTCGCGGGTCATCCGAAGCAGCACGCTCGCGGAGACCTTTGAGATCACGATCACCAGCAGGACCACCGCGGCGATGCCCAGCACCACAAGCCACATGGGCTTGTCCAAGCCGCCGTTCCAGCCCGTGAAGCTCTTGCC
>DEXG01000004.1:71877-124249 GCA_002364005.1 Phycisphaerales bacterium UBA3190 | reverse complement strand
GCTCTTGCCGATCATGACCGCGGCCAGGGTGCGGGGCAGCATGCCCATCAAGGTCCCGAAGAAATAGGCCCAGCGTGGAACGCCGATCGAGGCCAGCAGCAGGTTCGTCAGCGCAAACGGCGAGCTGGGCGAGATCCGCACCAGCGTGACGATCAGCAGCGCCCGGGCCGGGCTCGCGTGGAGCAGGGCATCGCGGAGCTTGCGGGCCTTGGGTTTGTTGACAATCTCCTGCTCGACACGCGAGCGGGCGATCTTGGAGACGACCTCATACCCAACAAGCGACGCACCGCCGAAGCCCAGCAGCGCCAGCAACAGCCCCACCGGGACCCCGAACGCGTAACCCGCAAGCAGGGCCTGCGAAACGGTCGGCAGGCAGCCGAACCCAGCGAGCAGCACGAACCCGACCAGATAGATCGACATGCCCGTGGCGATATGGACGGCACTTGATCCATCGCCGATCAGCGCGAGCCGGATGGGTTCCATATTCAGGACCAGCAGCACGCCTGCGAACGAGGGGAGGGTGGACCATGCCACGCCCAGGATGGCCGCGGGTCCGAGGCGCTTGAGCATGGCGCACCCGCCAAGCACCCGCTCACGCCCGAGCCGATTCACAAAGCCGATGGCAAACAGGCCCGAGGCGAACACAGAGAGCGTCCAGACCAGCCAGTTGCCGGGCGTGCTCAATATATTGGTATTGACCCAGTCCCGGCTCGCCGGGCTGAGCGTGGGCAGCACGAAGGGGATGGAGAGCAGGGCCGCGATGAAAAGCACGCCCCAGTGGAGCGCCTGGGCACCGAGCCGGTTCGACAGCTTGGCCTTGGCCGAGCGTTCGCTGGCGTGGGCGCTAGCCCCCACCATCACGCACGCCGCGGCCCCGAAGAGCGAAGCGCCTTGCGTCGAACAATCATCGCAGTTGCAATCGCCCTGACAGTCGGAGTTTGGCTCGTCTTCACCCGCGTACAAATCGAGATTGACCGGGCGCTTGGGCAGCGTCGGTTTCTTCTGCAACTGAGACTCGTTTTCAATTGCGGCAGGCATCGGGGGATGGTAGCCCCCTCAAATGCAGTTTCCAGCCCGAATTAGCCCTTCTCAGGTGGCTCGGCGGGGGGGTGGGGCTCGTGGTCGGGGAGCTGGCCCGATCGCATGGCCTGCTCGATGGCCTTATTGGCCAGCTTGCCCAGTCCGAGGAGGATGGCGATCGCCAGCACGATGCCGCCGATGATGAACCATTTGGGCTTCTCGACCTCATCCCAGGAGCTGACCTGTGAACCGATCCAGACGGCCGCGAATGTCCGTGGGGCCATGCCAACGACGGTCGCGATCAGGAATGGCACCAAACGCACGCCTGAGACGCTCATCACATAGTTCATCAGCGCAAACGGCGAGTTCGGAGGCACGCGCAGCAGGGTCAGGATCAGCAGGGCCCGCATGAACCCGTGCCTGATAAACGCATCGCGGACGATCTCGGCCTTGGGATGGTGATGGATCTCGGCCTCGATCTTCTTGCGTGCCACGCGATTGGCGATGAAGTAGCCGATGATCGACGCGCCGCCGAAGCCGACGAGAGCCGCGGGAAAGCCCCATGCGATCCCGAAGGCGAACCCGGCGAGGATGGCCTGCGAGTAGGTCGGCAGCAGCCCGAGCCCGGCGGTGATGATGAAAATCGCGACATAGACCCCCAGCCCCGCAAAGAACGGCAGACCCGGCTCGGTCTCGGTGCCCTTGAGCAAGCGGGTGGCAAAGTCCATGTTGGTCAGCAGCAGGATGCCCATCACGCCGGGGAAGACGGCCCAGGCGATCCCCAGCCACGCGGCCGGGCCGAGTCGCTTGATGATGTCGCCGATGGATTCGTGCGATTCGCTGGGTGTCGACTCATTCACTGGTTCTGTTGTGTTTTCGGGCATGAGGCGATGATAGGGGATGGATTGACTAGCCGCGAATGGCAATGAGCGGCCACGGCGACCGCTCGATCGTCGCCGCCGGTGCATCGTGAGGAGACCACCAGAGCATCTTGAAACGCGATTGGGACGCAAGGACGCACGATCCCTGTGGCCGCTCATTGCCATTCGCGGCTGGTGAAGGAACTCGATCAAGTAATCCCCGTATAGCGTCTTATGGAAAGTGCGCGAGCGAGCCGGGTGACGATCGGGGTGTGGTATGTCATCCTGCTGCTGATCGTTCAGTTCGGTATCTATCTCGCTGTGCCCAAGGCGTACACCGGGTGTGTGCGTTACAAATTTCCTCCCAGCGAAACGACCACTTTACGCGATGGCGAGCAGTTCTATTGCCGCAGACAGAATCACGGGTACGAGATCGTGGGCGAGGACGAGTTCATCGCTTCCTACAGCGACCCCGACTACGACCGCGGCCCGATCGTCATCGCGGGGTTCTACTGGACCTATACACGCACGGCCTTCCGTCACTTCTCGCTCTGGTCGCTCGGCAAAGATCACCGCTATCTCCACTTCGAAGCGCGGGAGGGGAGCCACGGGGAATATCAGCCGGTGAGCGATTCGCAGCAGTTCGCCCTGCGCCGGGACATCGCCGGCGCGATGAGAAATGTTCGGTACCTCCAACCGGCGAACGGTTCGGTCTTCGTGCCGATCGTGGATGTGCCCGGGGTGGCGATCAAGCTGCTAGTCAACGCGCTGCTGCTGTATCTCGCGGCCAAGATCGCACGCGCATATGTCCGAACACGGTTGTGGTGGTGTCGAAAATATCTTCGGCCGGATGGCGTATGTGTTCATTGCGCCTACGACTGCCATGATCTGCCCGGGCCGATCTGCCCCGAGTGCGGCCATGAGCATGGGATTCTCGCATGAGCCGCGTGAGAGTCATCAACCAGCCGCGAATGGCAATGAGCGGCCACCCAAGCAACTGACGAGACTCAACGGGGTCGTTCAAATGCACGATCCCTGCGGCCTGCCTATTGACTGACTATTTCAGCGACCACTACTGCGCGGCCACAAATCCCAGAAACACGCGCACATCATCTGCATCAAACACGCCATCTAGGTGAAAATCGGCGCGCTCATTGTGGTCGATGAACCAGCGGATGAAGAGTGACACATCGAAAAAGTTCACCCACCCGTCCTCGTTCAGGTCCGCAGGATGAGTCCCGCTTGCCGCGCCGAGACGAAGACCAACTGAAAGACTTGTTGCCGAGCCGGTATTCCCGTACGCGATGATGTCCCGTGAATCGAAGTCGCCGTAGTAATCGTATCCATATGGTGTCCCGCCGAAGATGCGCGTATTCAAACGATCGGGCGTTATCGCGGACTCGGTTAGCTCCGATTGCCCGCCCGCCATGTCGAGCATCCCCCAGGGGCTCTTCACATTGGGATACGAGCCGACCACAAGGGGGAAGGGCGGGGAATCGCCCGCGTTGCGTTCACCGCCCTCGCTTGGCAATCCCGGGACGGGTTCGGTATCCGACGAGTTCTGGTATCGCCAGTACCCGCCCTTGCCATTGTTCTTCTGAGGATCCCAGTACCCCGCCTTGGTCCACTCGTCCCATGTTGGCAGGAAAAAGCGGGCATCGGGGTTCCGAACGGCCTGATGATGCCAGACCCCGTCGTCATCCTGAAAAAATGTCGATGTATCGTATACACCGGTCTCGAAGGCCCATTCCTCGTTCACTTTTCCGTTGTGAAGCCAGTTAATGTACCTCGCCGCGTACTCCCATGACATCTGGGTCGACTCGCCCGGATCAGCCGACGGGCGAATGATGATCTCATCAGGCGCCGCGATGATGTCATACCCAACAAACTCGCTAGAAGCCAAAGTATGACCCGTGTTCTTGACATAGATAGGGTAGTAGGCCTGAACAAACTCAAAGTGCTGCCCGACGGTGACCTCTGTTGATGCAAGCCAGAACTCATGGTCAACGCCGCCGATGTGCACATCGGGGTACATCGGAACCTCTCCGGCCATCGTGTCCCGGTTGCCCGGATCGCCAATCTTGATAAACTGGCTGCCATAAATCGACAGCGTGTTGTCACCTGCCAGCGTGCCACCAGCCAGCAACCCGACTCCCAATACCCCGCACGCGATCCTTCGCTTCCACATATTCCAACTCCCTTCGTTTCTACACTTTCCTTGCCGCTTTGTTTCGACTTATCGGACACTTTGCGGGAAATTTTTACAACATCCCTGGATACGAGCACTCGCCCCGTTCGGTGCCACATAGGCGGCATGCAAGGCGTCGGCCTAAACTTCCCCGTCCCATCGTTGAGACACCACAACCAGCACTATCCCAGCGCGAAACCGCTGTGATCGGAGTTCACCCATGATCCCCAAACCACCACCCCGCGACGGGGCACTCGGATTCCTGTACCTGCCGCCGTTTCGTGTGCAGGGCTACTCGGTCGCGGGCGAAGCCACCACGATCAATATCCCCGAGATGGATGTCTGCTTCGATATGGGCTTCTCGCCCAGATCCGCACTGGCCGCCAAGTTCTGTGCCATCTCGCACGGGCACATGGACCACATTGGCGGCTTGGCGTACTGGTGCTCGCAGCGCAACTTCCAGGGCATGGGTCCGGGCACGCTGGTGTGCGATGCACGCATCGAGAGCGATGTGCGTGGGATGATGACCGGGTTCCAGAACCTCGAGCGTCAGAAGACCCCCTACGAGCTGATCGCCCTGGAGCACGAGCAGGAGATCCAGCTCAAGAACAACATCATGCTCCGCGCCTTCCACACCGAGCACACCGCCCCCTCGATGGGCTATGTGATCGTCGAGAAGCGCACCAAGCTCAAGGAGCACCTGCAGGGGCTGCCTCAGGAAAAGCTCAGAGAGATGAAGATGCGGGGCGAGGACATCGTCAACCACCTGGAGGTCCCGCTGCTGGCCTACACCGGCGACACCCTCCCGGGCGCGCACCTGCTGCGGGACGATGTCCGCAAGGCCCAGGTGATCGTCAGCGAGTGCACCTTCTTTGAACCCGACCACACCGAGCGGGCCAAGATCGGCATGCACATGCATGTCAACGACCTCGTCGAATGGCTCAAGGTCGCCGAGTGCGAGCACATGGTCATCGTCCATATCTCCCGACGCACCCACCTGGGGCAGGCACGCAAGCAGCTCAACCAGCTGGCGGGCAAGGAGCTGGCGAGCAAGGTCCACTTCCTGATGGACCACCGCACCAACCGGGCCCGCTACGACGAGCAGGCCGAGGAGGCCCGCTTGCTCGAAGAAGAGCTCTCGAACAGGGACTGATGTCGATTTTCAACGAGCCGCGACCGGAAGGGAGCGGTTTTCTTTGCGCCATCCCCGAACACCACAACTCAAGACCGCTCCCTCACCCTCGCGGCTCGTCGAGTTGCTCGCCCCTATTGTTCAACCATGCTCTGGACGCTCTGGCGCTCCATCTCGCTCGAGTTCTGGCGGCTGCTGCTGCTCACGACGGCCGTGCTTGTCGCGACGATCGCGTTCGCTGTCACCATCAAGCCGTTGGCCGACGGCAAGCTCAGCGCCGATCAGGCGCTCAAGTTCATGGTGCTGGCCATCCCGCCCATGCTCGCGTACGCCACGCCCTTCGCCGCCGGTTTCGCGGCGACGATCGCGTTCCACCGCATGTCCAGCGAGAACGAGGTGACGGCGGTCTACGCCTCGGGCATCAGCCATAAGAAGTTCCTGATCCCCTCGATCCTCTCCGGGCTGATGCTCGGGGGCATCATCTTCGGGCTCAACGACCAGGTCATCCCGCGCTTCCTCAAGGAGATGGATCGCATGATCACCCAGGACTTCGCCAAGATCTTCGTGGGCTCGCTGCAGAACGGCGAGTCGGCCCGCATCGGCAGCAACGAGATCCACGCCGATGTCGTCCAGCATGTCGAGCCCGACCGGGGCTCGCCCGTCATGGACCAGTACATGCTCGGCGGCGTCGCGATCGTCAAAGCCGACGACAACGGCGTCGTCTCGATCGATGGCACCGCGCGGCGGGCGTGGATCCAAATCCGCCCCGTGTGGTCGCTCAATAACGAAGACCGGGCCCGCATCGGCAACGACGACGCCACCGCCGTGCTCATGAAGTTCATCGACCTGACCATCGACCGCGAGGGCTCGCCCATCACGGTCGACCCGTTCACGCTGCCCGCCTTCCCAATCCCGCGCGTGTTCAAGGACGATCCCAAGTTCATGACCGGGGCTGAGATGATCCAGCTCAAGAGCGACCCGGACCAGATGAACTTCGTCGATACCAAACGCGTCGACCTGGCCAAGGGCATCGCGTCGATCGAGGTCTACCGGGATGTCAGGCAACGCGCCAGCCGGGGCGAGAGCATCGAGCTGACCAGCCCCGCCGGGCAACGCGTCACGATCCTGGCCGGCGGTTTCACGGCGAAGAACGACAGCTGGTCGCTGCACCCCGATAGCGTCACCGGCGCTATAGAGATCCAGGTCAGCAACCCGGGCTCAGGACGCATCGATCGGCTCCGGGCCCAGAGCGCCACCCTCCAGCCCGAGCGGGCCCGAACCAATGACCCGCTGAGCAACCCCGCCTTCAACACCCCCACCCTCTCGTTCATGCTCGATCTCGAGGGCGTGATGATCCTGGGCGAGGACGGGACCACCACCGAGCAGAGCGCCACCCAGTACGCCGGCCTGCGGTTCGACCACGACCCGCTCAGCGAACTGTTGCAGCTGCCGAGCTACCAGCTGCTCGAGCACGCGGCTCCCTATATCGATGAATCATCCCCGAGCTACGCCGAGTACCTGGTCAAGCCCGTCAATCGCCTGCGTCTGCAGATCGACGACCTGCAACGGGAGATCCTCTCCAAGCAGCACGAGCGCTGGGCCATGTCCCTGGCCGCGTTCACGATGGTGCTCGCGGGATCGGTGATCGCATTGCGTCTGCGCAACGCGCAGCCGCTGGTCGTGTACCTGTGGAGCTTTTTCCCGGCACTGGGGACGATCATCATGATCGCCAGCGGCCAGGAGGCGGTCCATGAGCGTGGCACGGTGGGCCTGCCCTTCATCTACCTGGGCGTACTGGCGTTGATGGTGTATACGCTGATCTCGTTCAGACGACTCGCGAGGTTCTGAGCCCATGCAAACCGGATCGCACGAGCCACAACCCACCCTGCATCAACCCTGGTGGGGCGCGATCGTGCGGCTGGCACCGATGGGATGGGTGCTGATCCTGACCTTGCTGGCCCTGCGGGTGATCTGGCAGTCTGTCTCACCATTCACACTCATCGAGGACGAGGCCCACTACTGGGAATGGGCACGCCGACTCGACTGGTCGTACTACTCCAAGGGCCCGGGCGTGGCGTGGGTCATCTGGGCCTCGACACGACTGCTCGGCGAC
The DNA here is from genome assembly GCA_002364005.1 of Phycisphaerales bacterium UBA3190. GTDB lineage: Bacteria > Planctomycetota > Phycisphaerae > Phycisphaerales > UBA1924 > UBA1924. The sequence goes on along the minus strand of DEXG01000004.1, from coordinate 116,936 downwards.
ACCGAGTTCGCGGTCCGCCTGCCCGCGGCCATCGCCACCGCGATCGGGACCGTCGCGGTCATGCGCTCCACCCTGGAACTGCTAGAAGACCGTCGCCTCGCGTTCCTCAGCGCCCTGCTCTACAACTGCATCCCCGGCTTTGCCGTCGCGGCCATGCTGATGACCATCGATGCCCCCTACATCGCCTGCTGGGCATGGGGCGCCTCCTTCGCGTTGCGGGCAATACTGGGAGGCCACCACCGTTCGTGGCTGGGCTTCGGGCTCTGCGTCGCGGTCGGGTTCCTCTTTAAGTACACCATCCTGATGCTGCTGCCCAGCGTGCTGCTGGCCCTCTGGGTCACCCGCGCCGGTCGCCCCAAGCTGCGCTGGGGATGGCTGCTGGCGGGGCTGATTGTTTCGCTGCTGGGGTTGATCCCGGTCGGGATCTGGAACAGCCAGCACGACTGGGCGACGGTGCGGCATCTGCTCGGGCATCTGGGGGCACCCGGCGGAGACACGGCCAACACCGCCGCGGGCCCACGCGAGCCCTGGACGATCGTCTGGTTCTTCGAGTACATCGCGCTGCAGCTGCTCGTGGGCGGGCCGGTGATCGCCCTGGCTGCCTTCGCCTGGTTCACCGCGCCCAAGCGAGCCGACGAACGCACCGTGCGGACGATCCGCGCGTGCGTGGTCATGGCCCTGCCCATGCTGGTCTTCTACCTGCTGATTTCACTGGTCACCCAGACCGAGGGCAACTGGGCCATGGCCGCCTTCGTCACTCTGATCCCCCCCGCGGCCTGGGCGGTCTGGGACGGCGTTACCCGCGTCAGCCACCCGGTCAAGTTCTTCTGGGGTGCGGCGATCATTGTCGGGATGGGGGCGATGCTGCTGTTCCCCGGGGCACAGAACATCGCCAAGGTGCCCGGCATCGGCGAGCTCATCCCGCTCTATCGCATGACCGGCATGCGCGAACACGCGCTCGATGCCCAGCGGGTGCTTGACGAGCTGCAAGCACAGACCGGGCAGCAGCCGTTTGTCATCACCAACCACTACGGGCGTGCCTCGCTGCTGGCGTTCTACCTGCCCGACCACCCAGTGGTGTACTGCTCCAGCGCGCACATCGGCGGGCGCAAGACGCAGTACGACATGTGGGACCAGACCGACCTGGGCAACCCGGACACGCTCGCACGGCTGCGTGGTCGCCCCGCGCTGCTGCTCGGCGGGCCGCCCAAACACTGGGACTCCGCGTTTGATGCGATCACACCGATCGAACCACTCAAGAACGAACCGAAATCACACGGCACTGCCTATACCGGTCTTCTATTCAAAAGCTTCGAAAACTGGACCCCGCACACACAGGACAACTGATCTCTCGAATAGACTTTTCGCTCAAGGAAGGGACCCGTTCTGCGTTACCTGAGCCCGAGAGAGAAGCGAAGCCGACGCGCCAAAGGCGCGCGGGTGGCCCTGTTCATCTTCGGTGCTTTCGCGCTGCTGTCCCTGCTCGACATCCCGCTGTTGCACATCTTCTACCACAAGCCACTGCAGCATATCGAGTATCACGATTGGTACCGCCTGCTGCGCATTATGGGGTATATGGGCACATGGATCATCGTGGGCTCGGTCTACATCGCCCATGACCGCAACCGGCATCGGGGTTTGGCGATCTTTTTCTCAGCGCTCATCTCGGGTGCCTTCGCGGAACTGACCAAGCTGATCGTCGCGCGAGAACGCCCGGTGATCAACAGCGACATCCAGCCCGGCTGGTATCACTTCAGGGGATTCTTCTCCGGGTTCAGCGATGGCTCGAACCTGGGCTTCCCCTCGTCGCACACCGCCGTCGCCTTCGGCGGCTGCCTCATGCTTGCCTGCTTCCTGCCCAAAGCAAATAGACTGCTGTTGATGCTGGCAGTCGGGTGCGGCATCACCCGCATGCTCACGGGCGCCCACTTTGCCACCGATGTCTTCGGGGGGGCCCTGCTGGGCTGGGGATCGGCACGCATGATGTGCTATTTCGCCGGTGCCCATGTCGAAGGGCTCCGCCCCAAGTATCGCATGCCCTTCTGAGTCGCTACGATCTGGGCACCACTCATGATGATGCTCGATCGATATATCGCCAAGCAGTACCTGATCAATGTGATCGCGCTGATGCTGATCCTGTTCAGCTTTGTCGTGGTGATCGACGCGTCGCTCAACATTGATCGCTTCATGGAGATGGCCGAGCGTCTGGCGACCCAGAACGGGGGCGACGCACCGGGCAGCATTCGACGCTGGCTCGTCACCCTGCTGCTGATCGCGGACTTCTGGTGGCCCAAGCTTTTGCAGCTCTACAGCTTCCTCATCGGGATGATCCTGGTGGGCGCGATGGGCTTTACCTTCGCGCAGATGACCCGCAACAGAGAGTTCATCGCACTCATGGCCGCGGGCGTGGGGCTGCACCGGGTCATGAAGCCCGTCGTGGTCATCGCGCTGATGTTCATGGGGCTGCAGGTCATCAATACCGAGGTGGTCATTCCACGCGTCGCCCCGCTGCTGGTGCGGGATCACGACGACATCGGGTCGCGAGCGCTGGGCGGGGCAAAGGTCCCGCTGACGCTCGATGGCTCCGGCCGCCTGTTCCGAGCCGCCGAGTTCGATGCCGACACCGGCACCATGAGCGGGGTGTACATCCTCGAACGCGATGAGAATGGCAAGGCCACCCGCGCCATCACCGCCGACCAGGCGATCCATCGTGATCAGGGATGGGATCTGATCAACGGCGTCGCCCGCCAACGGGGTGTGTCGACACCGCAGCCCCCCACACCCATCGACCGCATCGAATCATCGCTGGACCCCAACGAGCTGCGCATGAATCGCTACGAGTCCTACGCCCAGTCGCTGAGCTTCGCGCAGGTCTCTCAGATGCTGGCGCGGCCCACGCTGACCGACCCGGTCAAACGCGCCCGGTATGCACGCATCAAATGGGGACGCTTCGCGATCATGATCTCATCGTTGCTGGCGTTGCTGATCGCGATGCCCTACTACATCACGCGTGAGCCGCAGAACATGGTCGTGCAGTCACTCAAGTGTGCCCCGGTGGCCATCATCGCCCTGATCGGTGGGGTGCTCGGCGCGAGTGCCTCGATCCCAGGGCTGCCGCCTGCGATCGGGGTCTTCATCCCGGTGATGATCCTGTCGATTGTCGCCGTGGCCCAGGTCAGTGCCCTCAAGACCTGATTCCCCGAGCTTGGATCACTCGTCTTCGACGCCCAGATCGCTCTTGGTGAACAGGGCGTGGAACTCCACGCCCGCGCCCTCGATGTTCTCACGGGCGCCTTCTTGGCGATCGATCACGCTGATGATCGCCGGGACCTTGGCCCCGAGCCCCTTGAGGACTTCGACTGCTTCGAGCGCCTGGCCGCCTGTGGTCGCGACATCTTCGACGAATACGACGACATCGCCCTGATTGACCTCGCCCTCGACCTGCTTGGCCGTGCCGTAGTCTTTTTTGGCGTTGCGGACGAAGATGCTGGGCAGCCCGGTCTGCAGCGAGGCGACGGTGACCAGCGGGATCCCGCCCAGCTCGGCACCCGCCAGACGCACGACCTGGCCGTGGGCCTGACTCACCTGCTCGACGATCTGGGCGAACAGCGGCCCGAGCTGCGTGAGCACCTCGGGGCGTGTGGAGAACTTGTACTTATCGAGGTAATAGTTGCTCGTCCGCCCCGATCGCAGGGTGAAGGTGCCCCGCAGCAGTGATGCGTCGGCGATGGCTCGGGCGAGGGTTGTTCGATCGGTGTTGCTGGTCATGAGTGTTGATTTGGTCATGGTTGTGCGGTTGGTGTTTGGACCGAGAAGAGTGTTGTTTGGACGAAAAAAACGCGAAATAGCTACATCTCATGGGTTCGTGCGACATAATTACGAGCCCGGGTCGTTGTACTTGGGTCAGCAAGCTGCTGAACCGATGATATCCGCACGGATGCCCTTCGCATCTGTGCCTGGGCATCATCGCCCGGGGATGACATCGGGATACGGACATATTTGTACAGCCAGTTCGGGCGTCCCCATCGATTGGGCACCCCAACCAGATTCGGAATCGGGAGGATTCAGACATGAACCGCCAAAAACAGACACTTGTGATCGCGTGTGGTCTCGCGATGAGTATTTTCGCCGCCGCCAGCAACGCGCAGGTCGCACCGCCGCCAACTAAGCCGGCGAACGATCAGCCCACCTACACCCCTGCACCCAAACCTACTCCTCAGCCCGCTTCGCGCCCCAACCAGGAGCCGCAGCCTCAGGAGGGCATGGAGATTCGTCGACGCGATCGCAACAACGAAGCCGATCTTCCGACCGATGTCCCTTACCCCAAGCTCGCACAGACCGGGCCCGACGGGCGTATCGCGCGTCTGCGTCAGCTCCCGGACATCCTCGCGCTCCGCTCGAACCCAACGGTCGGCCCCAAAACCGCTGAAGCCATCATGCCGCTGGTCTACCTGCGTCGCTACAAGATGGAAACCTCGGTCATCGACAACCTCGATCTCTACTGGGAACTGACCAACGGCATGATCGAGAACCTGAACATGGGCGACATCAACGAGATGGGCCGAGCCGCCGACATGATCAAGCCGCTCGTCCCCGAGGTCACCCTGAGCCAGGACCTGCTGAACCGGCAGATCCTCACCCGCGTCCAGGGCGGCATGAACAAGCACATCGTGCGCGAGTACAAGAAGGCCATCACCGATGAGATCCAGGTGCTCGACGGCGAGAAGGGTCTCGAAGAGGTCATGCGGTTCGTCCTCGACGACTCGCTGCAAGAAGCCAAGCTCGCCTATGAGGGGCTGCTCGTCGAGCTGATGTCCAATATCGGCAAGATCGTCGATGCCACGGATCTGGATTCGAGCGAAGTAGAGGCGCTGGCCAAGCTTGAAAAGGTCCCCAGCCTCGATCCAGCAGAACAGATGCTGCAGATCGAAGAGTTCGACAACGCGTTCAGGAAGCTCAGCTACGACGAGGGCATGAAGATCTTCACCGCCCTGCGTGAGAACCGCGAGTTTGAGAACCTCTCGCCGACTATCTCTGCAATCGATGTCATGCATGATCGCAAGAAGATCATGGAGGGCGATGCCATGGGTCTCAAGATCACCGACAAACGCACAGACGAGGTTCGTTTCAACAGTGTTGATCAGCAAAAGAAACAAGCTGAACAGGAAAGCGAATCTGATCAGACCGACAACTGATCGAACCGCTTCCAGACCGATATCAAGACTTATACAAAAACACCCCGCACCAAGCGGGGTGTTTTTTTACGCTTGTATGATCAGCCCGATTCGCTGGATCAGTGATCGCTTGATTCGGATTCATCCTCTTGGGTCGCGGCAGGGCCGGGACGCAGGGGCTTCATCATCGGGAAGGGCAGCACATCTCGGATGGTGCGCTGGTTGCCCAGCAGCATGACCAAGCGGTCCATGCCCAGCCCCAGACCGCCGGCAGGAGGCATCCCCACCTTGAGCGCGTTGACGAAGTCTTCGTCGAAGCTCCTGAAGGTCGACTCCTCGTCGTCAACGCCCGCGAGCTGTTCCTTGAACTTCTGCGCCTGCACATCAGGGTCGTTGAGCTCGGTGTACGCCGGGCCGATCTCCATGCCGCCGATGAACAGATCCCACCGCTCGGCCAGGGGCACCGGGTCCGATTCAGTCCCGGCCTTGGGCCGAGTCAGCGGCGAGAGCGACGCGGGGTAATCGAGCACGAAGGTTGGTCGCGCCGGATCGATCAGATCCTCCGCGACTCCCTCGAACAACTCGTTGACAAGGAAGATGTCCGCGATCGGGGTGCCGTCCTCGCTCTTGGTCTTGAGCCCGCGAGCCGCGCACGCATCGCGCACCTTGTCCATGTCGCCCATCGAGAAGCCCATGGCCTTCTCGAACAGTTCGGCGTAGGTGATCTGCTCGAAGGGCTTCTCGTAGTCGATCAGCCACTCGCCGAAGGGCATGGCGGCGGCACTGATGCCCTGCTCGCTGGCCGCCAGCTGCGCCAGCTCCTGGATCAACCCCTCGGTCAGCATCAGCATCGTCTCGTAGTTTCCGAACGCCTGATAGACCTCGAGACTCGTGAACTCGGGGTTGTGGCTCTTGTCGAGCCCCTCGTTGCGGAAGTTGCGGCTGACCTCGAACACGCGGGGCATGCCGCCCACCAGCAGCCGCTTGAGGTACAGCTCGGGCGCGATACGCAGCGACAGGTCCAGGTGCAACGCGTTCATGTGCGTGAAGAACGGCTTGGCCGCCGCCCCGCCCGCCTGCGTCTGCAGCACGGGTGTCTCGACCTCGACAAACTCGTTGGTTTCCAAATACCGACGCATCGCGCTCATCAGCTTGGAACGCAGCAGCAGCGTGCGGGTCGTATCGGGGTTCGACCACATATCGATGTAGCGCTGGCGGTATCGCGCGTCAGGGTCCTGCAGGCCCAGTCGCTTCTCGGGCGGGGGCACCAGGCACTTGCTCGCCGGCTCGAGCGTGCTGGCCCAGCATGTGACCTCGCCCGTGTTGGTCTTGGTCAGCGGGCCCTGGGCGATGATGATGTCGCCGTTGTCGAGCAGCTTGGCGAGCTTGAACCCGTTCTCATCACAGTCTCGCTTGGATACCGCGATCTGGAAGCTGTCGTTGGTGTGGTCACGCAGGTTGAGCCAGATCAGCTTGCCATTGTCCCGGCTGAGCACAACGCGACCGGCCACACGCACGATGGGGCGCTGGTCGACGATCGCAGGCAGCTCCGACTCGGGCGTGTCGGGAGTATCCCGCTTGGCCTGCTTGCGTGCCTGGGTCGATTCCTTGTTCTCAAGGTCCGCGCCCTCATCGAACGCGGCGTGTGCCTGCGCGAGCGTCATCAGCGCATCGCTGCGTTGCCCGTAGGGGTTGAAACCAAGCATGCGTACCGCGTCCCGGTTCTCACGACGCTGCAGCTCAAGACGATGGATATCCGCCTCGCTCAGCTCGGGGGATTCGTCGACGCGTTCAGATTCGATGTTCGTTTGTTCGCTCACGCACGATCGTACACGCACGGGCAGGCCGGGTCACTGGGAACAGGACCCGATCATCAGCTCTTCTTGGGATTGATCCCGCCAAGCGTGATGTCGACCCGGGCCGTCATCTCCGTGTTGCAGAGCGGGCGGGTCGTGGGGTCCTCTGCGAGCATGTCGTGCAGGGAGATGCCCCCGAACCGATCGATAATCGATCGTGCCGCCTCATCGAGGCGGGAATGCAACGGGCAGAGCTTGCCCGTGTGGTTCTCAAGCTTCAGCGGGCACTCGGTAATACGCTCGATCGGGTTGATCGCGTTGATGACATCGAGCATGGAGATCTCAGACGCCGGTCGCGCCAGACGATATCCCCCGCCAACCCCGCGCCGGCCCGTGATCAGATCGGCCTTGGCCAGTGACTGGAGCACCTTGGCCAGGTAGTTCATCGGGACATGCGTCACCTCGGCAAGCTCGGCGGTCGATACCAGATCATCGGGCATGTACGCCAGACAGCTCATGGCTCGCAGTGCGTATTCAGTGGTTTGTGAGAGCAAGCTGATGTTCCCTGTGGTCACGATCTGTCTTCAAGAACAACTCTATTGATCGGGTCAGTGTATCGGTATTGCGAATGACTCTCAACACATTATCGACCGAAGGGTCCAGATCGGCAGAGAACCTGACCCAGCCCCGTCCCTTAGGAGCGGATCGCCGGGTCACTGATCGCCCGTGCCTGCTCATCGCGGGCGTCTTCGGGGATCTCCCGCAGCAGCGTATCGATGATCTGATCGATCCCGACCTGGTCGGCCTGGGCATTGAAGTTGGTCAGCACCCGGTGGCGCAGCACGGGATGGGCCACGGCTCGGACCGATTCGATGCTCACGATCCCGTTGCCCACGAGCATCGCATGGGCCCGGGCACCCTGGATGAGCGATTCGCTGGCACGCGGGCCCGCACCCCAGCTCACATAGTCACGCACGATATCGGGGACCGCGAAGCCCTCGCCGGCACGGGTCGAGCGCACCAGCCGCAGGGCATATCGCATGACATGCTCGGGGACGGGGACGCTCCGGATGATTTTCTGGACGCGCGCGATCTGGTCGCCATCGATCACGGGCTTGATATCGACCTCGTCCTTGTTGGCGCTGCGCCGGATGACCTCAAGCTCTTCTTCCTCGCTCGGGTAGCGCACCAGCACCTGGACCATGAAGCGATCGAGCTGGGCCTCGGGGAGCGGGTAGGTCCCCTCCTGCTCCAGCGGGTTCTGGGTCGCCAGCACAAAGAACGGAGCGGGCAGGGCGTGGCGCGTGCCGCCGGTGGTGACCTGTCGCTCCTGCATGGCTTCGAGCAATGCCGCCTGTGTCTTGGGTGGCGTCCGGTTGATCTCATCAGCAAGCACGACATTGGCGAAGATGGGGCCCTTGACGAATCGCAGCGAGCGGTGCCCCGTCGCCTTGTCTTCCTCGATCACCTCGGTGCCGGTGATATCGCTGGGCATCAGGTCGGGGGTGAACTGGATGCGTGAGAAGTCCAGCGACATGGCGCGTGCGATGGTGGAGATCAGCAGGGTCTTGGCCAGCCCGGGGACCCCCACGAGCATCGCGTGCCCGCGTGAGAAGATCGCCAGCAGGATCTGGTCGACGACCTCGTCCTGCCCCACGATCACCTTGGAGATCTCGCCCCGCAACGCGTCGTAGTGCTCTCTGACCTGTGCGAGCATCTGCTCGCCCTCGCTCTGGTTGCCTGGTCCTGATGGGTGCATGCGCTGACCTCCTTGGCGTGATGCTGCTCCATCATACCGAACACACACAGGCGAGGGTTCATTGCGACCGATCAGCGATCATGAATAAAAAATGGCAGCTGCGCGGGGTCTCTACACGCAGCTGCCGGGTTCGACCCTGATAAATCAGGATCGGCGTCGTGGTCAGGATGTCGTCAACGGCTGTCTTTGACGCTGTTGGTCCGGGGCTCTCCCCCGAACATCTCAGCCGTTGATGTGTGGTTGGGACCAGGAGCGCCCCGTTTTCATCAATTACCGCGTTCGTGAACAGAAGTTTCGTGTGATTCACAAATTCCCGGGTGAATCAGCTTCTCTGGAACGGTTCTTGAAGATGGTTTAATCTTCATCCTCTTCGAGCCGGTCCATGAGGCGCTCGAACATGCTGGTGATGCGATCCATCTGGGACTCGAAACGCGACATCTGGGCTTCCAGGCGGGACTCCATGTTGGAAAGGCGTTCTTCCAGCTTGTCCAGTTCCGTCTCCATCTGCTCGGCGTTGCGAACAATCAGACGCCCGTCGCGCATCTCCATGACCTGGCGTTCGGCTTCACGCATCGCCTGGCGGGCCTTATCACGGGCGACCGCGGCGAACTCTCGCTGTTGATCTTGCAAGCGCTCATGGATTTCGGCGGTCTTCTGTTCAAGCTCGAGGATGTGCTCGTCCTGATCTTGAGCCGAGTGATCAGAGGAGAACTCAAAGGCAATGTTGCCATCCTTGCTGCTGAAGAAATGCTCGAAATCACCGAGCTGCTCACGCAGTTGTGACTGCACCCGCTCAACCTGCTCTTCACTGAGCCCGGATGCGTTGAGTGCACCCAAAAGCTTTTCGTGCAGGTCCGGCCCGAAGTTGAAGTCCATGTTCAGGTCAAGGTCTCTGCTCAACTGCGGGAAGCGTGGGCTGGCGGGTGCCGACGGGGCCACGGCGACGCTCGTGATGCCGAGCTTCTTGGCGTCGTACTCGCTGAGCTCCGCGGTCAGCTTGAGCTTCTCGCCACCACGCAGCACGACGAGCTTGAGTTCGTCGCCGGCTTTCTTGCCGCTCATGACTTTGGTGAGCACCTGGCCGTCGGCATAGTCGCTGCCATCGATCGAGAGGATGACATCGAAGTCTTCGAGCCCGGCCTTCTTGGCGGGGAGGCCGTCGATGACCTTCTCAACCAGGATCACCTTCTGATCCGCCCCGAGCTTGAGCTGTTTCCGCATCGCGTCGCTTGGCTCGCCGAGGTTGATGCCCAGCATGACCTTGGGCTGCTGATCGTTGGTGGCGATGAAGATCGATTCATCGTCATCATGATCACCGGATCGGGTAAGCCAGGCCATCTGTGCGGGCTTGCCCTGCGTCCACTGAGCAATGCCCGGGGACTTGAGTTCATGCAGGACCTTGCCATCGTCAGACAGGAAGAGGATCAGATCGCCCTCGAGCTTGATGCGGTCGTGATCGAGCTTGGTCCCGTCGAGCTTGGCCAGGTTCACGATGCCGTTGACAATCTTGACCTCGTAGCTGTGCTCGTCGTCATTGCTCTGGATCACGATGACATGCTCGTTCGTTTGCTTCGTTGTTTCAGGAAGCGATGCCTTCTCTTGGTTGTCGTTGTACTGAACACGGAACTGGGCCTGCGCCATCGAAGCGGGCAAACCGGTTGCCGCGATCAGGGCACCAACGATCGCGTGCTGTGTGATGGTGGATCGAATGTTCATGGCTGTACTCCTGTAGGGTCGTGTCGGTGGTTTGTTGTTCTCAACAGCGTGGATGCGCTTGTTGGTACTTGCTGTCGGTGAATATCAAGTTTGTTTTGTGTTGTGATTCAGTACGCGTTGTTCGTTCTGGGCTCGAAACGCACGGGCACCGCGATGGTGTTGCCCGCGTCATCACGCACCTGGCGGTACGCCTGGTCGATCACGCGACGCTCGATGACTTGTCGCAGGTACATGACTTCGATCGAGCCGTCGGGCATCGGACGGGTCTCGACCACGACCTGCTCGGGCATCTCGGCGATCACACGCCCGGCCTTCTGCCCGGCGCTCATGTACTGCTCGAACGCCTGCTCGGGCTCGGCCTCGGTGAGACCGATGCCGCCCAACCCGCCGACGGGCAGCCCGGCCGTCTGTGTCCCATTACCGGATCCGCCCTGGGCGGGCAGCATGGGATACCCCAGGGACCACGCCAGCAGCAAGGCCGCCGCCAACGCCCAGCCGCCCCACTTGCCGACCATCCCCAGACGCTCACGCGTGTGGGTGTCGTCGATCGGGCCAACGGGAAGATCGATCTGATCGGCAGCCGCGATGGCACCGGCCAGCTCGCAGCGCACCGCTTCGTGCTGTTCCTGGGTCTCGGCAAGCTCGCACCAGATCTCCGGCTCGCGCGAAGCGAGCGCACGAAAACGATCCCAGTCGCTCGTGCTGGCACGCCCGTCGATCACCCGCGAGATCAGCAGATCCCGCGCGCTGTCTGGCAGCAACTCGTCGAGCAGATCGTCATGGTTCTGATTGGTATTCTCTGCACTCATGGTGCACCTCCGGTCGCCGAGCCCTGCAATACCGCTCGGTGTTGTGATTCTTCGTGCTTCTTCTGCTGCGCGAGCATCTCACGCAGCATGCGCCGACCCCGTGCGATGCGGGTCTCGATCGTCGTCACGGGCAGTCCCATCGCATCGCTGATCTGCTCGTAGCTCATCGACTGCAGGCATCGCAGCAGCACCGGCTCGCGATAGCCCGCGGGCAAGCTGCGAGCCGCGTGATAGATCCGTCGCGATTCCTCGCTGGCCTGGGCCAGCTCGTCGACACGCTCGTCGGGCGAGCCCGCGCCCCCCCGCATGCCCACCAATCGGAGCATCGAGCGTTTACGACGCGTCGTCTTTCGTCCCTCGGCTCGGGCGAGGTTGATCGCCATCGTGCGGAGCCAGCCTCGGAACGCCCTGGGGTCGTCGAGCGTCGAGATCTTTCGGCAGAGCTGCATCGCGATCTGCTGCAGCAGGTCTTCAAGATCCGCCTCGCGTGGCTTGTAGGCCAGCACAATCGCCGCGACCCACCGCCTCGAATCATCCCAGAGCAGCGACAAGGCCTCGCGATCACCCTTGATCGCGGCACTGACAACACCCTCGTTGATTCGCTGATCGTCCAACTTGCCCAGATCCCTCCGCGTACGCTCGCACAAGACCTAAGATGCCCGACACGACCACGCCTGTCATGTTCTACCGATTTGGGCCCGAATAGTTCGAGCCCGGGCACAAAGCGGGCAAAGTCCGAAAACAACGCGGTTCTGTACCCAAAACCGCGATCAAAGAAACACCACACGACCAAGCATGCTCCGCAAGATCCTGAAAAAACGCGAGCCCGCCAACCTGCCCGGTCGGGAAGACCCCCGCGGCTATGAGCTCGAAGAGGGGCTCATCATGTCGTTTGGCGACCATCTGGAAGACCTCCGCAAACGGGTCTTCCTCTCGATCATCGGCATCGTGCCCATCTTTGCTATCGCCTTCGGGTTCGGTCGCCCGCTGCTCCGCCTGCTGATCGAGCCGGCCAAGGAACAACTTACCAAGGCCGGCCAGGGTGCCCAGCTGCTGGCCACCGGGCCGTTCGAGACCTTCGGGGCCGTCATCCAGATCGCCCTGATCATCACCGTGCTCGTCGGGGCGCCGTGGATCCTCTACCAGCTCTGGTGCTTCATCTCCCCCGGGCTCTACAAGCACGAACGCAAGATCGTCCATCTGCTGCTGCCGTTCTCCGGCGTGCTGACAGTCTGCAGCGTGCTGTTCCTCTACTACGTGATCCTCCCCGTCATCCTCGCGTTCTTCATCGGCTTCGGGGCCAAGGTCAGCGGTGAAGAGCATGTGCTCACCGCGCCCGTCCCCGAGGGCATCGTCTTCCCCATGATCCCCGTCCTCCAGGCCGACCCGCCTGACCCCACCCCGGGCATGATCTGGATTAACGACACCCTCCTGCAGCAACGCGTCTGCGTCGGGATCAAGGACGACGGCGAGCCCATCATCCGGGTCGTCACGCTCACCTCGAACATCGGCATCGCCCAGCAGTACCGGATCAGCGAGTATGTGAAAACGATCCTCAACATGGGGCTCGCCTTCGGGATCGCGTTCCAGACCCCCGTGGTCGTCGTCATGCTGGGGTGGGTGGGCATCATCAACCCGAACATGATGCGCCGGTTCAGAAAGCACGCCATCGGGGTCAGTGCCGTGGTCGGCGCGGTCCTCACGCCGGCCGACCCGCTGTCGATGATGCTCCTTGCCGGGCCGCTCTACCTGCTCTACGAGCTGGGGCTGCTGATCCTGCGGGTGCTGCCCATCGAACGCGTGCTGGGCGATGTCTCGCACACGCACAACCAGGACGAATCGGCGATTACCCAGGAAGACGCCGGCGATGGTGAAGGCGGGCGATGATGCGTCAGCCCGAACCCCCACAACCCACCGAGACCGATGTCGCCATGATGCGCCAGGCGATCGAACTGGCCCAGCAATCAGCCGACGCGGGCGAGGTCCCCGTGGGCGCGATCGTCTACGACACCCAAACGGGTGAAATCATCGCCCAGGCCCACAACACCCGCGAGATGCACAACAACCCTGCCGGGCACGCCGAGTTCAGCGCCATCCAGAACGCCTGCAAAGCCATCAACGATTGGCGGCTCAACCACTGCACCCTCGTCGTCACCCTCGAGCCATGCCCGATGTGCGCCGGGCTGATCGTCAACGCCCGCGTGGGTCGCCTGATCTATGGCGCCAGCGACCCCAAGGCCGGGGCGGTCCGTTCGCTCTATGAACTCTGCGACGACACCCGCCTGAACCACCGGTGCCAGATCCATGCCGGGGTGTTGCAGGACGAGTGTGCCCAGCAGCTCTCGTCGTTCTTCCAGAATCTGCGTGCCCAGCGCAAGGCGAGCAAGGACGGGTGAGCCGCGATGCCCGAGCTGCCAGAGGTTGAAACCGTTCGGCGCGGGCTGTTGCCCATCATCGGGCACCGGATCGTGGGATGCGATGTGCGGCGTCGGGATGTGGTCCGCGATCGCACGCAGAACGCCCCCAATCCCCGCCGGGGACGCATCAACCCCGAATCACTCGGCATCGGCAGCCGCATCTCCGACCTGCTGCGTGTTGGCAAGCAGCTGGCCATGCTCACGCAGGACGAGCAAGGCCATGAACGCGTCATCGTGGTCCAGCTGGGTATGAGCGGGCAGGTGGCGTTGATCGATACCAAGACGATCCCCGATGCCAAGCATGCCCATGTCGTGTGGTCGCTCGATGACGCTCGTCGGGTCGTGTTCCGCGATGCGCGTCGTTTCGGGGGTGTGACCCTTTTGCCCAGCCGTGTCGCTCTCGACGGCTTCTGGTCATCCCTGGGCCCCGATGCGCTCTCAATCACCACGCCACAACTGCGTGCCGGGCTCAACGCGAGCACACGCATGATCAAGGCCGCCCTGCTCGATCAGGGGGTGCTTGCCGGTGTGGGGAACATCTACGCCGACGAGGCCCTGCACCGAGCCGGGATCGATCCACGCACGCCATGCGACGCGTTGACCTCCGATCAGACCAAGCATCTTGCATCATCGATCAGATCGGTGCTGCGAACAGCCGTCAAGGCCCGTGGCTCGACCCTGCGTGACTACCGAGACACCAACGACCAACCCGGGGGGGCCCAGCTGCTCCACCGGGTGTACAACCGGGCCGGTGAACCATGCCCAGATTGCGGGTGCCCCATCGAGCACACCCGTATCGCCCAGCGAAGCACCTGCTGGTGCCCAAGGTGCCAACCCTCGCAGGTCGTTCCCTCAACAAGGGGATGAGACGGGCTATCCACAGCTTGTCCCATGCATGCATGGGACTGGGCTTGGGTTCAAACAGACGAGTGCTTGGGTTTGCTCTGGGTGTCTCTTCTTCTTACCCATAGTGATAAGAAATTGGTGGTGGTGGTAATTAGAGCGCCCATCTTGGGGGTAGCTCACACCAAGGCGACGCAAACCTTTGCCGGTAAATAGCTTGCGGCCGTGTTCCTGCTCTCTGCAACCTGTCGGTTGTGTGTCGGTTGCGCTCGCCTGCGCGCCGACCCGCTGACAGGTGTTTGACCGAGCTTGTCGATCCCCGTGATGGGCGGCGCGCAACTGGGCGCAACAGCGCGCTTATCCACAGTGTTTCCACACAACAGATGACAGGGTGTTTGGCCCCACGCAGGGCGCAGGATCGCCCACGCGGCGGCGGTCCGATCTGGGCTTGGTTCGGTTGTGGATGCTCAGCGGGCACGCAGGCGGGCTTCGATCGCCCGGATCTGGCCCAGCAGCTCCTGGTCTTCTTTGCACTTGCGTGAGATGGTGCGCACGGCGTGCATGACCGTGGTGTGGTCTCGCCCGCCGAAGTGGGCGCCGACCTCTTCCAGGGAGTGCTTGGTCTGCTGGCGGGAGAGGTACATCCCGATCTGGCGTGGGTGGGCGATCGACTTATGGCGTCGTTTGCCCAGCAGGTCGGTGCGTTTGATGTGGTAGAAGCCGCTGACTTCGCTGATGATCTGATCGATGCTGATGCCGACCCCGGCGCTGGCGACGGAGCTGGCGAACTCTTCGCCCAGGGCGTCGCGGGTGAGGTTGAGGTCGATGTCGCACTTCTTGATGTTCGAGAAGATCTGCAGCTTGGTGATCGCGCCCTCGAGTTCCCGGATGTTGGAGTCGATGTGGTGGGCGATCTCGGTGGCCACGCTGTCGGGCAGTTCGAGCCCGCGTTCGTCGGCTTTGCGTTTGAGGATCTCAACGCGGGACTCGAAGCCGGGCTTCTCGACCTTGACGACCAATCCCCAGAGGAACCGGGAGATCAGGCGTTCTTCGAGATCCGGGATCTCCTCGGGCGGGGCGTCGGAGCTGAGCACGATCTGCTTGTTGCCCTGGTAGAGGGCGTTGAAGGTGTGGAAGAACTCCTCCTGGGTGCGATCGCGCTTGGCCAGGAAGTGGATGTCGTCGATCACCAGCAGGTCGATATCTCGGAAGGTGTGGCGGAACTCGGCCATGCGACCGGATTGCACGGCATTCATGAACTGGGTCATAAAGCCGTCGCACGAGACATAGTGCATGGTGATGTCGGGCTGGTGCTGCTTGATCTTCAGGCAGATGGCTTGCAGGAGGTGGGTCTTGCCCAGCCCCACCCCGCCGTGGATAAACAGCGGGTTGTACGCGTGACCGGGGTTTTCCGCAACAGCGACAGCGGCGGCGTGGGCCATCTGGTTGTTCGGGCCGACCACAAACTGATCGAAGCCGAACTCGGGGTTGATGGGGAGCGATTCATCCCGATCGAGCCAGGCGCGCTCGCTGCGAACCATGGTCTGGTTGGCGCTCGGCTTGGCGTTGGCTTCGCTGGCGGGCTTGGTCGGCGATTGGTTGCTTTCGTTGCCCTGGGTGCGTTTGGCCTGTTTTTTGGTTGAGCGCTCGTTCTTGCTGGCGCTGTCCCACTGGTCATCGGGGCCCAGCATGCGCACGGCCACGAGCTGCCCGGTCACCGAGCGGATCGCGTCGTTGAAGGCATCAAGCCCGTTTCGTCGCAGATAATCGCGGTGCAGCTCGGACTGGGCGCGTACGCCGAATGCGCCCGCATTGAAACCCAGCGGCTCGAGGTGATCGAACCAGCGGCGGGCGACGGTTGGGTGCTCGCTTCGGATGTGCGCAAGAACATCTTCCAAGACCTTGGTGTGGTGGTCTGGCATTCGTGAACGGCTTTCAAGCTTGTAAGCAGCGCTGGGTGTCTGCGTGTGCGTGGATCTTCATCAGTCTCTTTCGGTCTGTCCACAACCGTGGGCATCCCGATTCGTTTCGCGACTCATACCGTAATCAAGAACAGCGGTTGATGTCAACCGTTGCGTGGACAACTCGTGCACAATTGGGTTGTAATTCTCTCACGCGTATCACCACGATCGGGTGTGAAGCTTGGACTTATCATGTGTGGTACCCGTCCCGGTTTGACGCTACTCTTTATACATGCACGGGTTGAGTCAGCCATTCATGTCATTGGACCCAGACGAGCGAGCGCGTCGTCTCGCAGAAGCATCGCGCGTGCTTCGCGACGGTGGGTGTGTGGTGATGCCGACCGAAACGGTGTACGGCGTGTTCACGCGTGCGAGCGATGAAGGGGCTGAATACCTCGAGCAACTGACAGGTAAGCCACGGGTTATCAACACCCCGCCGTTCACCCTGCATCTGGGTGATGCGGAGCCCACTTTGTCGATGCTTTCGCTCGAATCACCCGTTGCGCGACGCCTGGTGAACCGGCTGACGCCGGGCCCGGTGCGGCTGGTGGTTCGCCAGCCCGAATCGGTTCTCGAAGCGATCTGTGAATCGGTCGGGATGAGCCGGGGCTTTATCGACCGGGACGACATGATCGCGTTGCGCTTGCCCGACCACCCGATCGCCCGAGCGGTGATTCGGGGCAGCGGGCATCCGGCACTTGCACGCGGCGTGGGCGCTTCGCGCTGGGGAGAACCCGGCAAGGCGCAAGATCTTGAAATGACGACAGTCTACGACAGCGAAGATCCGCCCGGGATGGTTATCGATGATGGGGCGACTTTGCACGGCAAGGGCTCGACCACCATCAATATCTGGCCCGATGGGCGGTTTGAGGTGCTCAAGGGGGGATCGATGGATGAATCAGAGGCCATGCGGGTGCTGACGACACGGGTGTTGTTTGTATGCACGGGGAACACATGCCGATCACCCATGGCCGAGGGAATCGCGCGGGCTTGGGCCAAGAATCGCGCCCCGGACGGGCTGACGATCGAGGTTGGCTCTGCGGGCATCGCCGCGGGCGATGGTTATCCGGCGGCTGAGCAGGCGATCGAAACCCTGCACGAGCGGGGCAGCGACCTGAGCACGCACCAATCGAGGATGCTGACGCTTGAGATGATCGATCAGGCCGATGTGATCTTCACCATGACACCCAGCCACGCGCAGGCGGTGATGCAGATCGCCCCCGGCGCGGTACACAAGGTTTTTCCCATTGACCCGCTTCATCCCATCGGTGATCCCATCGGGCAGCCGATCGGGGTCTATCGTGAAGTAGCAGATCAGCTTGAGAGCTTGGTCGCCAAGCGATTGCAGGAGATCATCGATGAGTGATACGAAGAATGCCACTTCGAAGGGATCGGGGCTTCGCGTCGTGATCGGTTCAGACCATCGCGGTGCCCTCGCCGCCGAGCATGTGCTCGGCACGCTCGAGCGCCTCGGGTATGACGGGTACATCATCGGCATCTGCGAGGGCAGCTGCGATTACCCCGAGCAGGCGTACCTCGTCGGGGAAGAAATTAACAGCGGCAAGGCCCAGCGTGGTGTGCTGATCTGCGGCACGGGCATCGGGATGTCGATCGCCGCCAACAAGATCAAGGGCCTCCGCGCAGCGCTGGTGCACGACGAGCTGACGGCTCAGCTCTCCCGCTCGCACAACGACGCCAATGTGCTCTGCCTCAGCGCCGACCTGCTCGGTGAGCGGCTCATCGAGAAGATCATCGAGACCTGGATGGGTGCTGACTTCGAGGGTGGACGCCACGCGCGACGCGTGAACAAGATCACCGCGATCGAGAATGGCGAGGATCCCCGCCTGATCAAGGACGCTCAGCCCGCCAGCTGATCAGTCAGCGGTCCGCACGAATACCGAGACCTCACCAAAGCCGACGATCACGCCCCCGTTGACGGGGACGATGCTGTTGGGTGTTCGGCTCAGAAGCGCCGGGACGCGCAGCTCGGTTGTGTCGAGCAGGCGCGCATTGGTGTGATCGAGCATGGTGAGGGTGCTGACGATCGATTGCTCATCCAGGCGTGCCTCGCCGAGTTGGACGGCATGGGTCCGACCCCATGCGGTATCGATGATCGTGGTATTCCCGACACCCGGGTCGCTTGCCAGCACCTGGTCCTGGGCGTCGAAGGAGACGATGCCCGTATTGCTCAGCACGGTGGTGCGACCGATCTCGCTGATCACACGCAGCCAGCCCCGGGGGGTGACGCGTCCGCGATCGTCGATTGGTTTGGTTGAGCGTGAGCCATCGGTGGGGTCGATGCTCCAGATGTTGCTGCGTGCGTCGAGCACGAGCAGGCGCGCGTCGCTGATCCAGGCCTGCTCGCTCTCGGCGATGTCCTCATCGTGCACGACCCAGTCGAGCACGCCGCGTTCGATGTCGATGGCGGTGATGCGTTCGGTGCTGGCGACGAAGAGCCGGGACTGATCGCCCACACGCACCCAGCGGGGCATGTGCCCGAAGCGTTCGATGACCTGACCGGGCTCGCCCGTACGCGGGTCGATGCTGGCGACGACCGGGGTGATCGAGCCGTCGCGTTGGGCCTGTGCTCGATCAACGATCATGAGCCCGCAGATGCCCAGCTGGCCCTGGCGCAGGTCCAGATCGTGCAGGCGGTTGACGGGTAAATCGCGCTGCCAGAGCGCCTGCCCACTGTGCAAGTCCACGCCCAATGCCCGACCGACGCGGTCGCTGACCACGACGCTCTGCCCGTCACAGGCGACCACGAGTTGTCTGATGGGCATCGTCCCGATCGTAGGGATCGGGATCATGGTGTCCACGCGTGCGATGTCATCGGGGACGCGGGCGCTGCCCTGTTCGAGGGAAAGACGCAGGTCGGCGAGCGACCAGATCACGGTGCCCGTGGTGGTCTCGATGGCTTCGAGGGTGCCCGTGTCGCCGGCGTCGAGACTCTCGGGCCAGAAGATGAGTGTGCGTGATGGGCCCTGCCAGACCGCGATGGGTTGCTGGGTCCCCGGCGCGGGGCGTTCCCAGACGGGTTCGATGATGTTGCGTCCCACGCGGGCGTATTGCAGACGCCCGAGCTGGGGGGCGTAGAGCAGGATGCCGCCCGGATCCATGCGATGGGCTGGGCGAAGCGGGGTACCGGTAAGCAGCAGTGGCTCCGGGTCGTCGATGAACTGGGTGCCCAGCGTCGGCAGCGTGTTGGCCTGCCCTGCTGATTGGGCGAGCTGCTTGAGGGTGATGGTCCGCCCCTGGTGGCGCAGCGCGAGCCCGGGGAATGATTCGGTGATCGATCGGGCGGCGGCGTACGCGTCGCGTGCACGGCTCGTGGACAGCAGCCCCGAGATGAGCTGGTCACCCAACGATTCGAGCGTGGTCGGTTGCGTTTGCAAGCCGAGCGCGTCGAATCGGCGCGCGATCTCGATCCCCGATCGGGCGGCATCGATCGATGCGGGGATGCGTGCCGACTGTGCGTAGCCCTGCGTCGCTTCGAGCATCAGCGATGGCGCGATGCTCGACCACGGGTAGCGTTGGGCGAGCGATTCCAACTGCTCGGGCCTGGGGTTGGTGCCCAGCAGCGATCGTTCGGCTCGGGCGCGGGTGTTGGCGGGGTCGTAGGCGCTGAAGCCGGCGCGTTCGATGATGCTCCCGATGCGTCGGGACGCCTCGAGCCCGGCACGCACCGCGATGCCCGACCCCTCCCACATCGCCCGGCTCAGCTCGGGCTGATCGAGCACATCCTGATAGGCATTGATGGCCTCGCTGGATCGCCCATAGCGTTCGTTCATCGCCCCAAGGGCCATGCGGTGGGCCACGACCTGTTCGTGGGTGCGTGCCAGTTCGCCCAGTGAACGCAGCAGGACAAAGACGCGATCGTTGCCAAGCTGTTCCAGCAGCGTGAGCAGGGCCTCTGGCTGCGCCTCATCGCCCGGTGCTTCACGCACCATGTCGTGGAGCACATCGAACAGCGACGAACGCAGGGCGTTGCGTTGTTCGATCGGTTGGGCGCGGATGATCTTCATCGCGTGCTCGACGCTGGGGATGATCTCGTCGATCCGCTCGGCGCGGTAGGCGAGTTCGGTCAGCGTGATCGCGGCGCTGGCATCGTCCTCGATGCGTTCCTTGAGCGAACGCGACGCGGTCTCCCATGAAAGGAAGCTCGATGCATGCATCTGGTCCACGACGATCAGCTGTCCATCGAGCGCGGCGATATTCCCCGAAGCATTGATCTCGATCAGCGTTGTTTCGGCGGGTTTGTTTGGATCGAGCAGACGCACGCCCTGATCAACCGGAACGAGCAGGTGATCGCCCGCGAGGACGACACGCCCGGTGATGCCTGTTGAATCGGTGGCTGCTCCATCGAGTTCAGGGCTCCGGATCGGGCTGCTGGTGGCGAAGCGATCGGCGTGATAGTAACTGACCCGCTCGTTGCTCACGCACACGAAGATGTCGTTGTCGACACCCAGCAGGTAGAGCGATTCGCCGAGTTGGGCGGCCGGGCGTGTCGCGATGGTGCGTCCGGTGTCGGGCTCGATCTGGAAGATCTGCGTACCGTCGCTGCTGAGCATGAAGAGCCCGTGGTCGTTGATGACGGGCGCGTTTCCCGCGAAGGCGGGGCGGGTGAACCGGGCGTAAAGATCGGGTGGCGGCAGGGGCCTGGCCCAGAGGACCTCGCCCGTGGCGATGCGGACCGCTGCGGCAAAGCCGATGAGGTCGCTGTAGTACCCGACACCATCACGCACGATGGGGCTGTGGGCCAGCTGCCCCATCTGCTGGAAGGGGAGCGAGCCGGCGGACGCGAGCGGACGCAGCCATTTCATGCTCCCCGTGGCGCTGTCGATGCCCAGCAGCGAAAGCGTGATGAGACGCTGGCGTCGGTTGCTGGTTCGTGCGGCGACGACGATGGTGCCCTGATCGACCACCACGGGCCCCCGGATCGAAGCGCCAGCGAGCGAGGGGTCGAGCGTGCTGATGTCGATCGACCAGACGGTGCTCCCGGTCTCGTGGTCGAGCTTGTAGAGCTGGGATTCGTCGGCCTGATCGCCATTGCGCGGGATCCCGGCGGCGACATAGATCGAGCCGTGACCATCGCTGCTGACCGAGGTCGAGTCTTCGATGATGCGTCCGAGTCTGGCGCGGGAGTCGGCGTTGATGGGGATCTCGGTATCCTGATCGCTCGTCTGCACACGCCAGAGCGGTCGGAGCGTGAATCGGTCGAAGCACGAGATGGTGTAGCCGTCGTTGGTGTAGAGGTGCGACCCCTCCACCAGCGGGGCGCTCCACGCGGTGGGTTTCCAGTTGGCACCGGTGGTGCGCATATTGGTGTTGGTGGTGCCCAGCTCAAGCTGTGTGATCGGTGTGAGTGTGGCCTGGGCAAGCGCGCCTGGCACGATCCCATCGAGGTTCACGCTGGTTTGGTCGAGATTGTCCCAGACCAGTGCGCGAGCACGGTGTGGGGTGTCGTCGTTCTCCGGGACCATCCCGACGAAGCGGTTGGCCAGGGCGGTCAGTGTTTCGATTCGATCCCGGTACGCTGCCGCGTCGGGGTGCTCGATCTGCTGTTCGAGCATGGCGATCCCCGCGTGGAATCGCCCCGCTTCGATGAGGGTCTGGGCGTGGCGGAGCGACGCGATGAGCCCGGGCTCGGTGAGCCACGCCTCGTTGGCGGCACGCATCCAAGACTGGTCCTGATCGAGCCAGACACGGGCGCGTGGGGTCAGCTGTCTGCGATAGACGCCAAGTAGTTCGGGGTTCTTGCGCAGGAAGTCGTGCACTCGCGTCCGGACGGGGATGTGTATCCGGTCCGGGTTGGCCTCGTCGATGAGCATCAGGCGATCGCCGTGGACTCGGATGATCTCGTCGCACAAACGGACGGCTTCGTCGAGGTTGTCCTGCGCGAGCAGCTCCGACGCACGCTGGAGCGAATCGCTGGCGATGGGTGAGTCGGCGATGTAGATCGGGTTCTCGTTGCTCGCGGGCTGAAACTGACGCGCTTGCATGCTCAGGGCGGAGCATGTGCATGAGGCAAGCAGGCCTGCGATCAAGAGGATGCGTGCGGGTGTGACTTTGTGCTGCTTGGGTGGGTTGGTCACGGTGTAGCCTGCTTTGGGGATGCTGGACGCTCTTGAGTACGATACCCGCGGGAGTGTGTTTGTGTTGCGTCCGAGTACAGAGTTGGGGCTTTGCCAGTCGGCACAGACCGCGTGGTTTCTCGTGTGTGTGCCCCATGTGGCTGAAATATGAAGCTGATTTGTACGATTGACCCTTTGATGCACCAGCACACACATCAGCCCGGATCCAGCCTGGGGGTGGCTTCCCTGCCATCGGCGGCGTTGATTCGTTCGCCGCTTGGCCTGCTTGCCCGCCGGAGCTACCGCGTGGGGTTGCTGGGGCTGGCGATCGCGATCATGAGTGCCGCCGATCTGTATCTGACGCTGCTGTATGTCACACACACGGGCATGAACGAGATGAACCCGCTCGCGCGGGCGATGATGGAATACCAGTCGCCCGCCCTGCTGGCGCTCTGGAAAGCCGCGACGGTTACCCTGAGCGTGGGAATCCTGCTCGTGATCCGCAAGAAACGCAGCGCCGAGATCGGTGCATGGATCGCGTGCCTGTTCCTGGGATGGCTCATGTCGCACTGGATCCTCTTTATTGAGGAGACCCGCGGGATGAACATCGAGGTCATGCACGAGCTTGCCGCGGGCGACCATACCTGGGTGACGATCGACGCGTCGACCCGCATGCTGCCCTCCCGCACGGTCATCGACTGACCCCGAGCACCCCCCAATCTTGAACGCCTGGCAGCGCAGGACGGGCTCTGCTGTGCTACGCTCGTGGTGATGAACACCACGCGTCTGATGCTCGATCGTGCCCCACTGCTGCTGACCGCCCTTGTGCTCCTGATGGGGCTTGGTGGGTGTAGCAACGCCCTTGCACCCAGCTTTGAAGCCGTCGGCGTGCGTGAGGTCGAGCGTGATGCCGACCGCTCGGTGCTTGAGTTCAGCGTGCGGGCCACGAACCCGAACCCCGACCCCATCCCGCTGCGATCGATCTCGTACAGCGTGACGATCGGCGATTCGATTGTCTTTGAGGGCGTGCGTTCACCCGAGACCACGCTGCACACCTTCTCATCGCACGATTTCGTGCTCCCGGCGGTGGTGCCCAGCGCGTTGCTCGAGGGCTCGTTTGATTATGCGCTGCATGGCAGCGTGCAGTACATCCCGCCCGGGCGGTTGTCAGAAGTGCTCTTCGATGCCGAGGTCCGGGTTCCTGAGGCACCGATCGAGATCGTCGGCACCATCAATACGGGCGACTGAGCCGATCCGGCACAAGCGGAACAGATGAGATCAGCCCACGGTGATGTGGTCGTGATCGCTCGTGCTCATGACGAGTGAGGCGTCGGGGAGTTGCGCTGCGAGCTTGGCCTTGAGCCGGGGCAGATAGCCACGCTCGGTGTTGGTATGCCCCGCCAGCAGGATGCTGATGCCCGATTGGCGGGCGGCCAGGATGTGGTGGTGGGTCATCTCGCCCGTGACGAACAGCTCGCATCCCTGATCGCGGGCGTCGTGCCAGAGCGAGCCGCCCGACCCGGGCACGACCGCGATGGTCTCGAAGACATGATTGGGTTGCTCGTGCCCCGGTGCCAGCGCGTATCGGATGCGTGAGCGATCCAGGTGGTGCTTGAGGCGGTCGGCGATGCTCTTGATGTCGGCCGGGCGATCGAGCACTAGGCGGCGTCCGGACCCGATGCGCCGGATGGGCTCGGGCACCAGCTCGACGATGTCGTAAGCGGGCGTTTCGTAGGGGTGAAACTCTTTGAGTGTTTCGATCACCAGGGCCAGTGCTCGTCGTGAGCAGACCATCTCGATGCGGGTTTCCTTGACGCGCTCGAGTGACCCGACCTTCCCGATGGTCGGGTTGGCGCCCTCGTCGGGCAGGAAGGTGCCCTCGCCGACGGTGCTGAAGGAGCAGAGCTTGTAGTTGCCCATGCCGCCTGCGCCGGCGGTGCCCAGCGCGCCGCGGAGGTGATCGACCTCGTTGTTGGGGACGAAGGTGATGACCTTGACCTCGCGGTCGCGATCGCCCCCGGTCGCTGGGATCAGTGCTCGGCAGTCGCCATGGATCATGCCCTGCTGGGCCTCGCCCGCGGGAGCGCTGACACCCTCGCAGAGCCAGTCGGTGACGCCGTCGTGGGCGGCATCGAGGGCGGTGTGGGGTGTGTAGATCGCGATGCCCGCCTCGGCGCAGCCTCGGATGATGCGTTCGCTGTGGGTGCGATCGGTCAGGGACTCGAGCGGGCTGAAGATGGGCGGGTGGTAGGCGACGATGGCGCTGGCCTTGGCGTCGATGGCTTCCTGAAGCACGCGCTCGGTCAGGTCGATGGTGAGCAGGATCGGGCCGGTGAGTGTCCGCTTGGGATCGCCCAGTTGGAGCCCGACCTTGTCCCATTCTTCCCGGAGCTTGAGCGGGGCGATGGTTTCCATGGCGTCGACGAGGTCTTGTACGATCATGCGAAGTCTCCAGTCGCCCAAAGCACAGATGGGGAAAGAACAGCGTGTCTGAGCATTCTATGTACGATCTCGGGTCAGCCCGGTGCGTAGAGTTTTTCGATGTCGATTCAGACAAGCCCTTTCACGACCCGTGCCTACGCCAAGCTCAACCTCGCCCTGGCGGTCGGGGCACCGGTCGATGCGCCCGGGAGCCCGCACCACGGGTATCACCCGATCTGCTCGTACATGCACGCGATCGACCTGTTCGACGAGCTCAGGATCGAGCGCCTGGGCATGGGCGAGCAGAGCCGGTTCGATCTGGCCTGGGCAGACGCGGGCGGTCAGGTCAGGCCGATCGAATGGCCCATCGAGCAGGACCTGGTGTATCGGGCACACGGGGCGTTGGAAGCGTGTGCGGGGCGTTCGCTGCCTTGTGCGATCACACTTGCCAAGCACATCCCCGCTGGTGGCGGGCTCGGGGGCGGCTCGTCCGATGCGGCCAGCGTGCTTATGGGGCTTGATCGTGTGTTTGGGCTGGGGCTTGGTCGTGAGGCGTTACTGGCGATCGCCATGACGCTCGGGAGTGACATCGGGTATTTCATCGATGAGACCGATCCCCCACGCCCGGCGATCGTGTCGGGCTTTGGCGAGCGGATCGAGCGTGCGGGTTCTTCGCACGCCGGGACCGAGGTGACGCTGGTCTTGCCGCCTGTTGGCTGTGCGACGGGCGCGGTCTACCGGGCGTTCGATTCGGGCTTGCCCGGGACGGTCGATGTGGCTGGGGTGCGACGACTCGTCGATTCCCCGGTGCTCGAAGACGATCTGTTGTTCAATGATCTGGCGTCATCAGCGGTTGAGGTGCAGCCCCTGGTTGGAGAGTTGATCGAAACCTTGGGCGAGGCGTTGGGTCATCGGGTCCATGTCACCGGGAGCGGATCGACCCTCTTTGTTCTCGGACGCGTCGATGAGGATCAGATTCACGAAGTCGCGCCCGATTGTCGGGTCGTGTGTACTCGATTGATCTGAATCACGGTACACTGAGCACCCTACGAGCAAGCGGGAGCACACATGAGCGACGAGCGAATCGAGCACGACGAACCAACTGAATCTGAAGTCAACGAGATGGAAGAGGTCGAACAGCCAGAACCAGTCGATGGGCGTCGGCTGGCGATGGGCATCGATCTTGGCGGGACGAACATCCAGGCGGGTGTCGTCGATGAGCACGGCGAGGTGCTCGGGCGGTCGAAGGTCCGGACCGAGGCCGACAAGGGCTTCGAGAAGGTGATGGACCGTGTGGCGGCTGCCGCGCGCGACGCCTGCGAGGACGCGGGCGTAAAGATGTCGATGATCCACACCGCGGGCATCGGTGTTCCCGGCCCGATCGACCCGGAGAAGGGCATCGTGGTAGAGGCGGTGAACCTGCGCTGGACCAATACACCCGTGGTGATCGCGTTGTCCGATCGTCTGGGCGTGCCCGTGTATGCCGACAACGATGTGAATGTCGCGGTCTATGGCGAGTGGCGTGCGGGGATCGGGAAGATGCGTCCGAACCTGCTCGGTGTCTGGGTGGGCACGGGCGTGGGCGGCGGGCTGATCCTCAACTCACAGATGCACCGCGGGGCACACTCGTCGGCTGGGGAGATCGGGCACATGATCATCCAGCCCGGGGCGCACCTGGGCTCGCGCAGCGTGGAGCACAACTGCTCGCGCACGGCGATTGTGCACGAGCTGCTCAAGCTGATACGCGCCAATCACCCGTCGATGATCCCGAGTCTTGTCGATGGCAAGCTCAATAAGATCAAATCAAAGGTCCTGGCGCTGGCCTATGAGCAGGGCGATGACCTCGTGCGCACGGTGATCGACGACTCGGCAGATCGGCTGGGCATGGCGATCGCCAATGTGGTGACGCTGTTGAGTCTGGACATGGTGGTCCTGGGCGGCGGGCTGGTCGAAGCGATCGGCAAGCCGTATGTTGACATCGTGCGTGACTCGGTCCGGCGCGAGGCGTTCCCCGAACCCCTGCGGAAGATCAAGGTCGAGGCGAGCGTGCTTGAAGACGATGCGGGCATCGTCGGGGCGGGCCTGATGGCCTTTGAAGAGCACTGGAAGTGAAGTCGGGTTGATCGATGATCAGAAAAAACGCCCTGTGCAAGCACAGGGCGTATGGTGTTCATGGATTGGTTCGTGCTGCTTACAGCTCGAAGTTGATATCATCAAGCAGCTGATCAGCCGCGGCTGAGAGCTTGTCCTCGGTGAGGTATGTGCCCGCATCGATTTCTGAACGAACACGGTTGATCAGATCGGTACGCGGCTCGGGCTCAGTATTGAGCTGGCTCAGGTACTGAGCAACGCTCGAGAGTTCGACGCGATCTGATTTCCGAGCCCCACCACGGCCCCGGACATCTTCAGCGCCGGCATCTCCCGCGTACGCTGAGTCAACGCTGACCCGACGCACACGCATGCTCGATGAACTAATGGAAGAAATGTCACTCATGCAGCTTGCCTCTTTTCTTGTGTCCTCTGCGTGCCCACCACCTGGACACCACTATATGTTGTTGCTGAAACCACAGTTCCAACCATCCCTTGCTTGTGTATCGGAGCAACACCCAAGAGGGCTATAAAATCCGATCAAAATGACTCTGCGAACCTAAGCAACTGGCTTGACGATGTTTACGAACAATAACATACGAGTGGACCAAAGGGGAATCAGACCCATGATTTCAAGAAAATGCAAAACCCACGATCACAAGGGCGTTTTTTCTTTGTTCGGGTATACGAATCCTGTTTTTCAGCCACGCATGGCGGTTTTGGTCGGCATGGGATTGCTCCTGCCTTGGATCGCAGGCTGTGGCGGCGATCAAACGCGTGACGACGATGAGACACAGTATTATACCGATCAGTCTAGCGCAGTCTTTGCGCCCGAGCCCCAGCCTGGCCCGATGCCTCGCGGGGGACATGGTGAGGATGATCGTCCAGTTTGGGAGCTGGGCGATTCGGGTGTCGGGGTTGATGCGTCGGGTGATCTGGCCGTGGCCCAGGCAACCAACGGGGGCAACACCATTGGCGGCTGGTCGATCGTGCTGACCAAGCTCGGCTCGGGCGACATGCGCCGGGCCCAGGAGCTGCTGCGGGTGATTCAGGACGAGGCGGGGCTTCGTCAGGCGTTTATCGAGGAGCGGAGCGAGGGGCTGGTGATCGCCTATGGCAACTACATGGGTCGTGATGCGGCTCAGGTCGATCTTGAGCGGGTTCGCAAGGCCACGCTGATGGGAACGACGCCCTTTGAAAACGCGATTGTGACACCGCCTTCCAGTAGCGAGCTCCGCGGCTCCAACCCCGCATGGGACCTGCGCACGGTCAAAGAGCGTTATGGCAAGCAGGCGGTGTACACGCTGCAGGTCGGTGTGTACGGGCGATCGGATTACCAGACACCCACGGCCGAGGAAATGGCGCAGTTTCGCAAGGCGGCCGAATCGGCGGTGCGAGATCTCCGAGCCGACGGGGAGATGGCGTTCTATTACCACGCGCCGGCCCGCAGCATGGTGACCATCGGGGTTTTTGGCGAGCGGGACTTCGATTCAACGGTGCGCCCGGCGTATCAGTCGCCTCGGCTCAAGATCGTGCGTGAGCGCTTCCCCAACAACCTGCTCAACGGGCAGGGCATCAACGAGACCATCCGGACCGAGAGCGGCAAGGAAACGCGCCTGCAATCGAGCCAGCTCGTCTCGATCCCCGAGAACTGAGCTTTGCTTGTGCTGGGCGGTGTGAGCCGTTTCAGTTGCTTGGGCCCGGGTCGGAGAATCCCTGGACCCAGATGGGTTCGATGTGGGTGACGACCCAGGCGTCGCTGGTTTCGCTTGGGCGGGTCCAGTCGACACGCCACCAGCTGAGTGTGGGGAACATGTCGCCCTGTGTCCGGACCCGGATCTGGGTGGTCGCGACCTGCGGGCCATAGAGCCCGGCGTTGACCTGCCCCACCTCGGCGCTGCGGACGACCCCCGAGTTTCGGGTGGTGGCGAGGGTGACGATCCGATCGGCCCCCTGCGCTGAGGCGAACACGCTGGCGAGGCGGGCGTCGTCGTCGAGCATGGATCGGAGCGTGGACGGGTTGCTCTCGGCGACGGCCTGGACGAGATCGTGTGAGCGCAGCTGGAGGTGTTCACGATCGGTGATGGTCATCGAGCCGAGCAGGTAGACCCCGACCCCGCAGAGGATTGCGACGATCGCGACGGGGATCCCGACGCGTTTGAAGTGCTTGGTGTGGCGGAGTGCAAAGAGGGTCGCCAGGGCGATGAACAGCAGGACAGCCGCGGGCAGCACGGGCTGTTCCAGCACCCAGTGCTCAAAGGGTCCGGGCTGTGGGAGCGGAGGGAGACTGCTGGGTTCGACGATGTTGTTCTGCATGTTGTTGTAGGGTATCGCGTTATGCGGGGCTGGGTTGGACAGAACATGGAGGGGAGGGGGCCGAAAGGCCGATAACCAGTCGGAAAGCGCCATCAATGCGCCCCGACGCGTGGGGCTCAGGTTCGAATGGCGCGCGTGACGATGGGAAGCGGCATGAATCTCGACGATCTGATCAGCATGTGCAATGACCAGGCCCCCCAGACGCCAGGGGATGGTGACCCGGAACTGCTGGGACGCAACCTGCGGGCGTTGGCCCTGCGCAGCCCCAACGAGGCCCGACTGATCGAGTCGAGCCCGGGGCGGATGGACATCGAGTTCATCGAGAGCGACGAGGGGCTCAGCGCGACGCTCGGCGGGGTGGCGATGGCCTCGAAACGACGACCGGTCAGTGAAGCCAGGAAGCTCGTGGGGACAATCGATGCAGAGTCGGCGGCGATCGGTGGGGTGCTGGGCTTCGGGCTCGGGTACCACTGCACCGAGCTGCTCGGGCACCTCGGGAAGACGGCGATCGTGGTGTGCTTTGAGCCCGACGCGGCATTGCTTCACAGCGTGCTCAGCCGCATTGATTGCACCGAGCTGTTTTCCAGCGGGCGGTTCTTCCTCGTGTGCGACCCGCAGGACGGCGTTCGCATCAGCTCGGTCTTCGCGGGCAATGAGGCATTGGTGGGCATGGGGGTTCGCCTTCTGGCCCACCCGCCCAGCGTGAAGCGTTTGGGTGAATCGGGCGATGGGTTTGGGCAGACGCTGATGGACGCGTTGCGTGCGACGCGTACGCATGTGGTGACGACGCTGGCCAACTCGCGTACGAGTTTTCGCAATGGGCTGATGAATCTCGATCACTATCTGCGAACCGCGGGCATCGCGGGGCTCAAGGACGCGTGCGTGGGCAAGCCGGCGATCGTGGTTTCGGCGGGCCCGAGCTTGCAGAAGAACCTTGAGCTGCTCAGCGACCCGAGCGTGCGTGAGCGGTTTGTGATTGTGGCGGTGCAGACGGTGCTCAAGCCCATGCTTGCGCGAGGGATCAAGCCGCACTTCGTCGCGGCGTTGGATTACCACGAGGTGTCGGGACGCTTCTATGAGGGGCTGACGAGCAAGGATGTCGAGGGTATTCGCCTGGTGGTCGAGCCCAAGGCCAACCCGGTGATCGCCGACGCGTTCCCGGGCCAGGTGCTGTGCGTGCGGGATCAGCTGCTGGACACGCTGCTAGGCGAGGACCTGCGGCGTGATCGGGGCGAGCTGCCTCTGGGCGCAACGGTGGCGCACCTGTGCTACAGCTTTGCACGCTATCTGGGGTGTGACCCGGTGATCCTGATCGGTCAGGACCTGGGCTTCAGCGACGGGCAGTATTATGCCGACGGGGCCGCGATCCATCAGGTCTGGGGCGGCGAGCTGAGCCCCCACCGCACGCTGGAGATGTTCGAGTGGGAACGCGTCGTGCGTATGCGATCGAACCTGCAGAAACGCGAGGACATCTTCGGCGGGCAGATCTACAGCGACGAGCAGATGTGCTCGTACCTCTCGCAGTTCGAGGGCATGTTCGCCCAGGACACGCAGCGTGGGTTGCGGGTCATCGACGCGACCGAGGGCGGGGTCAAGAAACAGCACACGCAGGTGATGACCCTGCGCGAAGCGATCGACGCGTTCGGGCGCGAGCCAACCGGGATCGAGGATCGGGACGGCGCGATCCGCATCGACTCGCTCGATGCGCGGGTGAACGAACGCATCGGCAGGGTGATCGACGACTGTGAGCGCATTGTCAGCATCAGTGATCGATCGATCGGGACGCTGGGTGAGATGCTCAAGCATCAGCAGGACCAGCGCCGGGTGAGCAAGCTGATCGAGAAGGTCAACGCGGGGCGTGACGAGGTGATGAAGATGCGTGACGCGTTCACGCTCATCGAGTTCGTCAACCAGGTCGCGGTGCTCAACCGCATCAAGCGGGACCGGATCATCGGGTTGCGCAGCGACGGGGCCGATCCGGTCGAACGCCAGCGTCTGCAGATCGAGCGGGATATCGAGAATGTGCGTTGGACCCGGGACGCGGCCAAGGCCGTCGCCCAGCAGCTGCGGGAAACGCGATTGGTGCTGCGTGGGGAGATGCCCAAGCAGACAAGCGACCGACCCGAGTCAGAAGAAGCGCTATCGATTCAGGGTGGATCATCATCTCGCGATCGGGTGCACGCGATGGTGCTGGCCGATCCCGAGCAGGGCGGGCTGGGTGTTGCGCGTCCGCTGGGCGTGAAGCTGCTGCCCGATCGGGCCGGCGGGTTCAATGTGCTGCAGACCACGATCGCCCGGATCGATCGGTGCGAGCAGATCGATGGGATCACGATCGTGACGCCCGACGCTCAGGGCGTGCGTGCGTTGCTCGATTCGCTGCCGGTGCGTCATAAGCTTGATGTGGTCGAGGTCGATGCCAACGCGTTGCGTTCGCACGCGAGCCGGGTTGGGGCGGCACGCATGCAGTCGTCGAGCAGCTGGCGTGGATCGCTGGGGATGCTGTGCGTGTATGACGAGATCGCCTGCCCTGAGCTGTTTGCACATGTGATGTCCAAGCGGCAGATCGATGCGGCCGCGCTGATCGGCGGCGACTGGGCGATGGTTGATCCAAAGCTGGTCGATGAGACGATCGAGCGTGTTCGGAGACAGGACAATGAGAAACGCATCGCCTTCTCGCAGGCGTGCCCGGGGCTGGGGACGATGGTGGTCGACATCAACACGATGCGATCGCTCGCCGACGCGAGTCGGAGCGAGTCCCGACGCAACCCGCTGGCAACGCTGGGCGCGCTGGTGAGCTACCTGCCCACGGCACCGCAATCAGACCCGATCGTGCGTGGCGTGTGTGTGCAGATTGATCCGGAACTCCGTGACGCGGGTGTGCGGGCGATCTGTGACAGCGCCAACCGGTTTGAAGCGATGAGGAACGCGTACGCGGGGTTGGAAGAGCCAGTTGGCATTGGTGCTTTGGCTTGTGCGCAGGCGTTGCAGTGCAGCAAGCCGCTGGCACCGAGCACGCTGATCCTTGAGACCTGCACCGGTCGTTTGGTTGGCGGTGACTGGGGTCGATGGAAGCGTGGATCGCTTGAAGCCGTCGAACGACAGCCGATTTCGCTGGGATCGGCGCACACGCTGATCCGTTCGTTGTGCGCGTTGCGTGAGGACGCCTCGGTCGTGTTCGATGGCGTGGGCGATCCGCTGATGCACCCGGGGGCGATGGACCTGATCGCGCTGGCCAAGGAAGACGGAGCCGCGTGCGTTGAGCTGCGGACGGACCTGCTGCGTGAGGGCATCGATGAGCACACGCTGATCGAGTCAGGCCTGGATGTGCTGGGTGTTGATGTGATCGCCGACCGCGAGGATGCGTACGCGTCGCTCACCGGTGTCGACGCGTTCTCGCGTGTGTACGACCGCCTGCAAGCGATCTATGACACCATCGCCAGTGCCGAGTCGCCGGTCTGGCTCGCGGCACGCATGACCCGGTGCGAGCAGACGCTCGATCAGATCGAGTCCTTCTACGACAAGTGGCTGCTGCTCACGGGCGCGGCCATCATCGACCCGCTGCCGGCGTTCGTGCAGAACCAGCGCATCGCGCAGCTGACGGTCCCTGAGCAGCGGCGCAAGCAGCTTGAGCGGGACATCATGCGGGTGCGTTGCGATGGCGTGGTTGTGGATCACAACGGTCACGCGATTGTCTCGCAGGGTGAGGAGATCAACGCGATCGACGAGGGTGTCGAGCGTGCGTACCAGCGGGTGCGTGGCTCGATGCGGGTTGCGGAGCTGGAGCTGAAGCTGTCGGCGAAGGAACCAGCCGCGTGAGCGAGCGTGGACAGGCCATCGCGATCGTGCTGGCCCGCGGGGGCTCCAAGGGGCTCCCGGGCAAGAACATCCTGCCCGTGGCGGACAAGCCGTGCACTGTGTGGACGCTCGAGGCGGCCCAGCGGTCGGCTTCCATCGGTCGTGTGGTGGTCAGCAGCGATGACGAGGCGGTGCTGGAGGTTGCGACCGAGCACGGGTGCGAGGTGGTCCATCGCCCCGACGAGCTGGCGCACGACACAGCGACCATCGACGACGCGGCCCGACATGCCTATGAGGCGATCGGAAGCCCGGACGGGCCGATTGTGATCCTGTACGCCAATGTGCCCGTGCGGCCTGAGGGGCTGGTCGACGAGGCGGTGAAGCTGCTCATCGAGTCCGGCTGCGACAGCGTGCAGAGCTACGCGCGGGTCGGCAAGCACCACCCGTGGTGGACGGTGCGGGTTGGTGATGATGGGCAGGTGCGTCCCTGGGAGGGGGATGTGCTGTATCACAACTGTTTTCGGCGTCAGGACCTGCCCGCAGCGATGGTGCCCGATGGCGGGGTGATGGCGGTGACACCCGAGGCGTTGATGTGTCGTGTTGGTGCGCCCGAGGGCCCCCACTGTTTCCTGGGCAACGATCGGCGCGGGGTGATCACGGATGAGGGGGATGTGATCGACATCGATTCGCGGATTGATCTGGTGGTGGCGGATGCGGTGTTGCGGGAGAGAAGGGGGGGAACCACAGAGCACACAGAGCACACAGAGGCGGGGAAAGAGGGGAAGAAGTGGGGTGGGGATGATGATCAGTTGACCCACGCAATCATCGGGTGTGCGATTCAGGTTCACCGTGAGTTGGGTCCAGGGTTGCTTGAGTCTGTCTATGAGTTATGTCTGATGGATGAACTTCAGCGAGCGGGATTAAGGGTGTTGAATCAGGTGCCCTGCGCCGTGTCGTATCGGGGGCGTACCATCGGCACTGGGCTACGCATGGATCTGGTGGTCGAGGACCGTGTGGTGCTTGAGATCAAAGCAGTTGAGGGGCTCAAGCGGGTTCACTTTGCGCAGCTCATGAGTTATCTCAAACTCGCACAACTGCGAACAGGCCTCCTCATGAACTTCAATGAACACACGCTGAAGTCCGGCATCAAGCGCATCGTGCTCTGACTCTTCACCCCTCTGATTTTCTCTCTGTGTGCTCTGTGTGCTCTGTGTGCTCTGTGGTAAAAACCTTCATGCAAATCGGCAACAAACAAATCGGCATCGACCACCCGCCCTACATCATCGCGGAGATTGGGGTAAATCATGACGGGGAGGTGGAGCGGGCGTTGTCGCTGACCGACGCGGCGGCGGACGCGGGCGCTGATGCGGTGAAGCTGCAGTTCTTCGAGACCGATCGGCTGATGAGCAAGGCCGCCAAGCTCGCGGCGTACCAGAAGAACGCGGGGGAGACCGACCCGATCGAGATGCTGCGGCGGCTGGAACTGAGCATTGACGAGATGGCGCGGGTCGTCGATCGGGCGCACGAGCGGGGGATCCATGCGATTGTGACGGTGTTCTCCACGGAGCTAGTCGAGGCGGCAGAGACGCTGGCGTGGGACGCGTATAAGACAGCCAGCCCGGACATCGTGAATCGGCCGCTGCTTGAAAAGCTGGCGGATACGGGCAAGCCGATGATCGTGAGCACGGGGGCGAGCACGCTCGATGAGGTGGTGCGGGCGGTTGGGTGGCTCGATGATGTGCGTGATCGGTTGGCGGTGTTGCAGTGTGTGAGTTGTTATCCGGCGCCGGGTCCAGCGTTCGGTGGGATTCGTGCCATTGCTGAAGCAACGGGATTGCCTACAGGGTATAGCGATCATACATCGGGTTCAGATACAGGCGAGATTGCTTGTGCATGGGGCGCAAGAGTTCTTGAGAAGCACATCACATACGACAGGCTTGCACATGGTCCAGACCATCAGGCGTCCTTGATCGTTCACGGTGAGTTCAAGGACTATGTCAATCAAGCAAGGTCATTCAAGGTTCTTGCGGATTGCTTGCATGCTGCTGAGCATCAAGATGAGGACTATCGACCTCCGCATGGTTCTACATGGGAACTCGTACAGGCGATATTCATGGTCGATGAAACTGAGATCGAAAAACGCGTCCTCGATTGTGAGCGCGATGTCCGTGAAGTATCCCGCCAGTCCGTCGTGAGCACGCGCGAAATCGCACCCGGCGAGACCATCACACGCGAGATGCTCACCATCAAACGCCCCGGGACGGGGATCCTGGCGTATCGTCTCGACGAGGTCGTCGGCACCGTCGCGAAGCGCGCGATTGAGGCCGATGTGCCCGTTGTCGAGGAGGATCTGGCGTGAACGAGAACGGACAGCACAAGGTCATGGTCGTTACCGGCACCCGCGCGGAGTTTGGGCTGCTCAGGTCGGTGATGCACGCGATCCACGCGCACCCGGCGCTGGAGCTCTATGTCGTCGCGGCGGGGTCGCACCTGGTGCAGCCGGCGGTGACCTTTCGCGAGGTGAAGGCGGAGTTCGCGATCGCCGACTCGATCCCCATGCAGACCGCCGGCAAGGTCGGGCGCTTGCACGATGTCGAATCACTCGGCAAGGGCATCGCCCGCTTCGGGCGCTCCTATGACATGAACAGCCCGGACATGGTTGTGGTGCTGGGCGATCGGATCGAGGCGTTTGCTGCGGCGTCCGCGGCCAGCGTGGGTGGGGTGTTGCTGGCGCACATCCACGGCGGCGACCGGGCCGAGGGTGTCGCGGACGAGGCAATGCGTCACGCGATCACCAAGCTGGCCCATGTGCACTTCCCCGCGACGAATATGAGTGCCAAGCGGATCGTCAAGATGGGCGAGGACCCGCAGCAGGTGATTGTGGTTGGTTCGCCCGCGATTGATGGGCTCGATGCGATCAACCCGATGGGCGACGGGGCGTACGCCGAGCTGGGTTCGCCTCAGGTTGTGGTGCTGATGCACCCGATCGGGCGGGATGATGATCAGGAAGCGGCCGCGATGCAGACGGTGCTCGACGCGGTCAACGACAAGCGGGTGCTGGTGCTGCACCCGAACCTGGACCCGGGTCGGCGTGGGATCATGAACACGATCGAATCGGCACCGATCGAGGTGCAGGTGCGACCCGGGTTGCCTCGGGACATCTTTGTTGGCCTGCTCAAGCGCGTCGGGGCCGAGGGCGGGGCCCTGGTGGGCAACTCGTCGGCCGGGCTGATCGAGGCGTCGGCGATCGGTTGTCCGAGCGTGGACATCGGGGATCGTCAGAGCGGGCGGGAGCGGTGCGAGGGCTGGACGATGCATGCCGACGAATCGGTTGATCCGATCCGGGAGGCGTTGAAGCTGGCTTTGGACCCGAACACGCCAAGATCGGATCACCCGTATGGAGACGGGACGAGCGGGCCTCAGATCGCATCGCAAATTGCTCAAGTGCTCAGTGGCCCCGAATCGGGGAAACTGCTCCGCAAGCGTTGCATGTATTGAGCTTGGTCCAGCGCTGTTATTCGGTGCTCGCGTGCGGGTCTGAGCGGAGTTGCGATGAGATTATCCTGATTGTCGGACCACCACCAAAGTCGTCCGTGGTTCACGCCGATCTGCAGGTTGAAGCAAGCTACACCCTGCATCGGAGCCGACCCTATGCCAGCAACCCAGGAACAGCGTGAACAAGCCGTAACGAACGCCCTT
The DNA here is from genome assembly GCA_002364005.1 of Phycisphaerales bacterium UBA3190. Classification (GTDB taxonomy): domain Bacteria; phylum Planctomycetota; class Phycisphaerae; order Phycisphaerales; family UBA1924; genus UBA1924. The sequence goes on along the minus strand of DEXG01000004.1, from coordinate 80,068 downwards.
AAGGAGATTTCGCACATCGCGACGCTCCCCGAGGTCACGCTGCGCATTATCGAACTTGTTGAAGAACCCAGCAGTACCGCGCAGGACCTGCACGAGGTGATCAGCAACGACCCGGCCTTGTGCTCACGCATTCTCAAAGTCGTCAACTCATCCTTTTATGGCTTGCCCGGGCAGATCGCATCGATCAACCGGGCGATTGTCATGCTTGGGCTCAACGCGGTCAAGAACATCGCGATCGCCGCGTCGCTGGCCAAGCTGTTCCGAGGCGGAGAGCTGACCCCGTTCTTCAGCGCCAAGGAACTCTGGGACCACAGCAACGCGGTCGCGATCACCAGCAAGATGATCAGCGATCGTCTGGGTATGGGCCTTGGTGACGAGGCCTACCTCGCGGGCCTGATCCACGACATCGGGATCATGGTCGAGATGCAGTACGACCGCTCGAACCTGATCGACGCGCTCGATCGTTGCAACGCGGATGTGTCTGGCAAGCCCAGCGTCTCGTTGCTTGACACAGAGGCGGAGGTCTTCGGCGCCAGCCATCAGGACTTCGGCAAGGGTCTTTGTGAGAAGTGGAAGTTCCCGACCCCGTTCATGGCGGCCGCGGGCTACCACCACTGCCCGACCGAGGCCCCAACCGAGGCCAAGAAGATCGTCTATGTCGTGCATGCCGCCGACAAGATCGCGGGCATGCTCGAGGGCGGCTTCAAGCTTGATAACCCGAGTACCGAGATCCAGCGTGAGGTCATGGAAGATCTGAAGCTGACCCAGGAGCTTGTCGAAGAGATCTTCGACGCACTCGTTGCCGCACTCGAAGACCCGGATCAGGCTTCATAAACGAAACACAGCACAGCGAACGCTGTTCGCGACCGGAGAGAAGGGCAGTCGCACGATTCATTTCGTGCGGCTGTTTTTCATTCGGGGCGTTCTGGTCCGAATCGATCATTCCAGAACGACAGGCGGGCATGGTTGGTCAGGTCGAAGCTCAGCGGGGTGACGGTGATCTTCCCCGCCATCAGCTCAGGGACATCGGTGCCCTCGTCTGCACCGTAGAAGTCCAGGCCGTTGCCCGCGGACCAGAAGTAGCGCTCGCCATGCGGCGTGTGCCGTTCGTCGAACTGGTCCACCATGGCGTGGGTGTTCATCGGGCACACCACCACCTCGGCGTCATCGCGGAGTCGCCCGGTCGCGGGGATGTTGATCGAGAGGATCTCGTGTGCTTGTGGGAGCCCGCCGGCGATGAGCTGATCGATGACACGCCTTGTGACGGCGGCGGCGCGGTCGTAGTCGGGGTTGGGGCGGTCGGCATCAAGCTCGCGGTCGAGGTGCAGCGAGACGGCGATCGCGGGCACGCCCAGAAATGCGGCTTCGATCGCGGCGGCGACCGTGCCCGAGTAGAGGACATTGATGCCGCAGTTCGCGCCCGCGTTCATGCCGGAGATCACGAGATCGGGTCGGGCGCCGGCTCCGAACCGCTCGGGCCAGAGGTTGGTCAGCGCGAGCTTGGAGCAGTCTGCGGGGCGGCCGTCGACGGCGATCCCGTCCTGGCCGTTGATCTGTGTGGTCCGGGTCATCAGCGGCGAGTGGTATGTGATCCCGTGTGAGGTCGCGGACTGCACATTCATGGGTGCGACGGTGAAGACCTCGCCCAGGGGTTCGGGGTGGTCGTCCGAGCCAGTGAGCTGGGCGTGCATCGCCCTGATACCGGGCGCGAAGATGCCGTCGTCGTTTGTAAGCAGGATGTGCATACCCAGAGCGTAGGTGCGCCAGCGGGCACACGGCCGGTCGGGATGGTCTGCTTTGCTCAGCCGCCGTGGGGGCGTGCGCGGCCTTCTTCGATGCCCCGCTTGAGTTCGTCCAGGCGGTGCTCGTAGGGCGTGTACTTCTTCACCGAGCTGGTGTAGAGGGGCTTACGCACCTGATCGCGCGATGCGGTGTTGATGGTGCGTTTGGACTTGTGGAACTCGAGGATGTCATCGGTCCACTCCCGTCCGAGGAACTCCATGACGCGCTTGGACTGGTTCTCTGGGTCGCTGACGAGTTCCTCGTACTGCAGATCGATCATGTCGACCTCGGGGACCTCGTGCCAGGCGAGCATGGATCGTTCGTAGTCGGCGAAGAATCGTCCGAGCCAGTAGAGGTTGTGTGTCTGCAGGTGCAGGCGTGCGAAGGCCTGGGTGAAGTTCGACAGGCAGCAGTCGAGCGGGTCCCGCTTGCAGTGGATGATTTTGCACCCGGGGAACATGTGCGCGATCAGCGGGACATAGGCGTAGTTGAAGGGCTGCTTATCGGTGATGGTGAAGTGCCGGTGCACCTGGTTGTAGCCGGCCATGGCCTGTTTGGACATGCGGTTGATCCGGCCCTGGGTGTAGAGCTCCCGCATGAGCGGGTACCGCTGCGCGTGGCGCATGGTGACCTTGTCCTCGCGGGGCAGGGATCGGCTGACCTCGTTCATCTCGCCACCAGGGACGATCTCCTTGACCTGCGCGAGCATCTGCTCGGTGAGCGATGTGCCCGAACGCATCATGCCGACGATGAAGATCAGGCGTGAGCCGTCGACCCCCTTGGCCCGCGAAAACGGGATCGGCACATCGGTGCGCCAGCAGTCGATGAGCTGGTCGATTCGTTCGCTGTGCTCTTCAGGGTCCCAGTTCTCGTCCTCGATCTCGACCTGCTTGCAGGCGGTGTAGGCATCGAACGCCTTGTCGTAGTTCTTGAGGTAGTGCTGGAGTCGACCGAGCTGGTAGTAGCCGGCTTTCCTGAAGGGGTTGTCATCGGTGTTCAGGATCGATTTCTCGATCTTATCGATGGCCTCCTGGGCATCGACGAACTTGGGCGCGAAGCGGGCGCCGATGATGGCGATACCCATGCGCTTGTTATCGTCGATCTCGTCGTCCTTGAACTTCTCTGCGAGATCGCACCAGACCCGGTAGCCGTCCTCAACACGGCCGAGGTCGGTGAGCAGGGCCGATTTGTTGCGCAGGGCGTTGAAGTGGTCCGGGTTGAGATAGAGCACCCGCTCGAACTGGAGCAGGGCCTCTTCGTACTCGCCGCCCTTGTGCAGTGCAACGGCGTAGTGGAAGATGATCTCGGGCTCGTTGGATGAGAGGTCGACGGCTTTCTTGAACGCTGCGATCGCCTCGGCGTGGCGTGCCAGCTGGGCGTTGGCCCGACCGGCGATCATGTGCACATTCAGGTTGCTCGGGAACCGGGCCTCAAGCTCGGCGAGCTTCTTGAGCGCCTCGGACGCGTAGCCGTTGTCGACGGCTTCGTTGAGCCGGACAAAGAGCGCGTGCATCTTCTTCTTCTGCTGCGGGCTCAGCTTGGGATCGGTCTTGGGCTTTGCTGCGGCGGCAGCCGCGCCCATTGGGCGTTGCATCGGTCGGCGTTGTGGATTCGTTGGGGGCATACACAGACTCTATCGTCGCAAATGGATCAAAGGTTCGGTCTCAATGCCGGGATCAGCCGATGGGGCCCCTGGGATTGCCGGTAGGGTTGATCAGCAGGTTATCGCGCCCAGGGATGATCAGGTCGGCGATCTCCAACGCCTCGGTGAAGCTCTCCAGGGCCTTTTCCCGATCGGCGCACCCGGGCAACACCTTTCCCTGCTCGAGGTGTTCGACGGTGGCGATGGTGTCGCCGCAGACAAGCGTGGTATCGATGGTGCCCTTGAGCAGCAGCCCGCATGCGCCGGGGCTGTAGCCCGGGAGTGGGAAGAGGTCGACATCGTCGCTGAGCGAGTCCGGGGCGGCCTGGGTTCGGGCAAGGATCGCGATATCGCGCTGGAGCACCTCAAGGGTGGTCTGCTGGTCTTCGTGGAACTCCTCGCCCGTCTTCTTGGCCATCTCCTGGCTCTCGGCCAGACGCCCGAGCGATTGGGCGATGGGCACACCCACCGTTTCGCGTTCGGCCTCGCTGAGCATCCAGTCGGCGTGCTCGAAGAGGGTGATCCCTCGCCGGGCTTCTGGGTGGAAGCTTGTGAGGAACACATGGGTGACCTTGTCGGGGGTGATCCCGGCTCGTTCACCCAGGCGTGCCTTGAGGGCGGGCGCGGGGAGCCCGGGGTCGACGATGATGGTCGCGTCGCCCGAGCGGATGAGCGTCGTGGTCGTGTGACCGGTGCGCACGGGCGATCGCTCGCCCCACAAGGGGTGTGCACCGAGGGTGCCGATGGAGATAATGCGATATTCGAGGGCGCCGGGCATGGTTGAAGCGTATGCCGACTCCCCCCCGAGGGTTACTTGGTCTCGCCGATGATCATCGCCGCGCCGACCGTGTTGTTGGTCTGCTCGTCCACGATAATGAAGCTGCCGGTGATGCGGCACTGGCGGTACGGATCGAAGAAGAGCGGCTTGGTGGTCCGGATCGAGATGCGACCGATCTCGTTGAGCGAGAGGTTCTCAGCGGACTCATCGCGGTGCAGCGACTCGATGTCCATCCGGTAGTGCAGCTCTTTGACGATGCATCGCGCCTCATTGCTGGTGTGGCGGATGGTGTACTTCTTGCCGACCACCATGGGCTGATCGGTCATCCAGACCACCATGGCGTCGATGTCCTGACCGCTCTGGGGCTTGTTGTTGGGCCGACAGAGCATGTCGCCGCGGGAGATGTCGATGTCGTCTTCGAGCTGGATCGACACACTCTGAGGCGGGAACGCGGACTGCTGCTCCTTGCCGCCGATGTCGATCGACTTGATTTTGCTCTCCATGCCCGATGGCAGCGCGACGACCTCGTCGCCTTTCTGGAACACGCCCGAGGCGACCTGACCGCCGTAGCCCCGGTAGTCGTGGAACTCATCGCTCTGGGGGCGGACGACCCACTGCACGGGGAAGCGCGGGTCGATCATGTCCCGGTCGCCGGCGATGTGGACATTCTCCAGGTGGTGCAGCAGCGATGGGCCCTGGTACCAGTCCATGTTTGCCGAGCGGTTGACGACATTGTCGCCGGTCAGCGCGGACATGGGGATGAAGGTGATGTCGTTGATCTCGAACCGAGCCGCGAACTCCTCGAAGTCATCGCGGATCTTCTCGTAGGTGTCCTTGTCCCAGTCCACGAGGTCCATCTTGTTCACGCAGACCACGAGATGCGGGATGCGCAGCAGCGAGGTGATGAACGAGTGACGCCGGGTCTGCTCGATGACGCCGTGGCGCGCGTCGATCAGGATCAGCGCGAGGTTGGCGGTCGAGGCGCCGGTCACCATGTTGCGTGTGTACTGCACATGGCCGGGGCAGTCGGCGATGATGAACTTGCGCTTGGGTGTCGCGAAGTAGCGGTAGGCGACATCGATGGTGATGCCCTGCTCACGCTCGGCGCGCAGGCCGTCGGTCAGCAGCGCCAGGTTCATGCGTTCGTCGCCGCGTCCGACCGAGGCGCTCTCGGCGGCCTCGAGCTGGTCTTCGAAGATGGATTTGGAGTCGTAGAGCAGTCGACCGATGAGGGTCGACTTGCCATCGTCCACGCTGCCGCAGGTCAGGAAGCGCAGCAGGTCCATATCGAGATAGGCGTCGGTCGAGAACTCCATGCCCATGTTGGCATTGGGGTCCGGGTGACGCGCTGCGGTCGGGGTGTCGGTGTCAGTACTCATGGTTTAGAAGTACCCTTCCTTCTTGCGGTCTTCCATCGCGGCTTCACTGTTCTTGTCGTCCATGCGTGCACCACGCTCGCTGGCGCGGGCGGCGGCGACCTCGCCGACGATATCTTCAAGGGTTGCTGCGGGTGAGTCGGTTGCTGCGGTACAGCTCATGTCGCCCACGGTTCTGAATCGGACGGTCCGGTTGATGACCTCTTCGCCGTCACGCGGCCCAAATGGCGCCTCGCCGACGGGCACCCACTGCCCCATACGCTTGACAACATCACGCTTGTGCGAGAAGTAGAGATCGGGGATCTCGATCTGCTCGAGCATGATGTACTGCCAGACATCCATCTCGGTCCAGTTGGAGATGGGGAACACGCGGATGTTCTCGCCCATGCGGTGGCGGCCGTTGTAGAGGTTCCATAGCTCGGGGCGCTGGTTCTTGGGGTCCCACTGGCCGAACTCGTCGCGGAAGCTGAAGATGCGCTCCTTGGCGCGGGCCTTCTCTTCATCTCGACGGGCGCCGCCGAAGAGCGCGTCGAAGCGGTACTCCTCAATGGCGTTGATCAGCGTGGGGATCTGGGCGCGGTTGCGGCTGGGGAACGGCCCGGGGTCTTCGGTCGCCATGCCCTTGTCAATCAGGTCCTGGACCTTGTGGATGATCAGGCGTTCGCCGATCTTTTCCACGAGCTGGTCGCGGAAATCGAGTGCCTCGGGGAAGTTGTGCCCCGTGTCGATGTGCAGCAGCGGGAATGGGAACTTCGCGGGGCGGAACGCCTTGAGGGCGAGCGCGACCATCACGATCGAATCCTTGCCACCCGAGAACATGAGCGCGGGGCGCTCGAACTGGGCGGCCACCTCGCGCATGATGTGGATCGCCTCGGCTTCGAGCGCCTTGAGGTGCGTCAGGCGGTAGTGCGAAATGGGTTCGGCGGCTTGCGTCATGCCGGGGGTCTCCCTGTCGGGTCTATCGTCAAGCCCAGTGCCCGATCGGCACTGGGTCAGCGGGTCTCTCTGATCATCAATCGGCCCAAGTTTCACGCCTCCCAAGCGGGAAACCGGGATTTGATCGAGCAATCAGCCGAAGTATAGACCGACGCTCGGGGGTTCTACGATGTCAGCAGCGTCTGAGATCGGTTACGACCGATAGTGTCACGATTTTCAAGGCCCAAAGCAGGGAGCACCCCGGTGAGTGAGACCGATAAACCTACCAAGACCGTCGGCAAGGCCACCAACATCGCGTGGCACGAGGGCGAAATTACCCGTGAGGATCGCGCCAAAGCACTCGGACACTCCGGCTGCACCCTCTGGCTCACCGGACTCAGCGGCTCGGGAAAATCGACCATCGGCGTCGCTCTGGAGAAAGCCCTGATCCGCAGGGGCATCCTCGCCTACCGGCTCGACGGCGACAATGTCCGCCACGGGCTCAACGCCAACCTGGGCTTCTCACCCGAGGATCGCGAGGAGAACATCCGCCGCGTGGGCGAAGTCGCCAAGCTCTTCGCCGACGCGGGTGTGGTGACGATCTCCAGCTTCATCTCCCCCTACCAGCGCGATCGCGACAAAGTCCGTGTCATCCACGAGGAGGCCGGGCTGCCATTCCTCGAGGTCTTCATCGATACCCCAATCGAGGTCTGCGAACAACGCGATCCCAAAGGCCTGTATAAAAAGGCCCGCGCGGGCGAGATCAAAGGCTTCACCGGCATCGACGACCCCTACGAGACCCCCCAACGACCCGAAGCACACATCAAGACCGACACCCAGTCGATCGAAGAGTCAGCGGATCAGTTGGTGGAGGCGCTTCGGGCACACGGCATTCTCTGAATCCGCATAAACCGAATACCTATAGTGACTCGTCTGATTTTCAGGACGAAAGGATGTCTCCATGATCGACCACGCAGAATACGCCAAAGCCGGGCGTTTGGCCGTTGCCGCCGCTTCTATCGTTTGCCGCGAGGTGCAGAATAGTCTCGATGATGTCCGTTCGATCACCAAGGACGACAAGAGCCCCGTCACCGTCGCTGATTACGCCAGCCAGGCGGTGATCGCGATGATGCTCAAGCAGCAGCTGGGCGAGTTTGTGATGGTTGCCGAGGAGGCCTCGACCTTCTTGCGGGATGAAGACAACGCCATGATCCTCAGCGCGACGGTCGCGGCCGCCAAGGAAGTTTGGGATGATGCCAATGGCGACGATCTGCTCGATGCGATCGATCTGGGGGCCGGGGATACCTCGCATAACAAGTTCTGGACCCTCGACCCGATCGATGGGACCAAGGGCTTCCTTCGCAACCAGCAGTACGCCATCGCGCTCGGGTTCATCGAGAACGGGACCCCCACCATCGGGGTGATGGGCTGCCCGAACCTGCCCATCGACATGTCCATGCCGCTCGATGAACGCGATCAGCACGGGTGCCTGTACTACGCGATCCAGGGCGAGGGTGTCTGGGAGTCGCGAGCAGACGACGGCAAGGCCGAATCGATCCGGATCACCCGTCTGGACCATGATTCGAGCGAGGAAATCTCGGTCTGTGCCTCGGTCGAGAAGGCCCACAGCAATGTCAGCGATACCGATCGCATCCTGGAATGGATCGAGGAGCAGGGGCTTGGCCAGGCGGGCGAGCC
>DEXG01000004.1:56138-71678 GCA_002364005.1 Phycisphaerales bacterium UBA3190 | reverse complement strand
GAGCCGGTCCGGCTCGATTCGCAGTGCAAATACGCGGTTGTTGCGCGTGGGCAAGCCGACGCGTACCTGCGATTGCCGACCAAGAAGGGCTATGTGGAGCGCATCTGGGATCATGCCGCCGGTTGCTGCATCGCGTGCGAGTCCGGGGCATTTGTGACCGATATCTTCGGCAACAACCTCGATTTCTCGCACGGGCGGGGGCTTGAGAAGAACAAAGGGATCGTCTGTGCCCCACCACGGGTGCACGGCTTGATGCTCCGTGCGATCAAAGAGCTGGGGATCGGTCAGAACATCGACGACTGATCGGGCGTATGCCCCACACGCCCAGCGGGCGAGATTGCACGGGGCACGCAGCGGGAAGCTTGATTGGGTAACTTCGATGCCATTCTGACCGGGGTGATGCTGGTGCTGATGATCGGCACCCTGGCGATGGGGCGGTTCTCGGCCGACATCGTCATGATGGGCGTGCTCTTGGTCCTGCTCGTCGGGGGGGTGCTCGAGCCCGATGAGGCGATCGCCGGCTTTGCCAATCAGGGCGTCATTACCGTCGCGATGCTCTATATCGTCGCGACTGCGATGAAAGAGACTGGCGCGATGGCCCGCATCACCAGCGTGCTGCTCGGACGGCCCAACTCCGAACGCAGCGCGCAGGTCAAGCTCACGCTCCCGGTCGCGGTGATGAGTGCCTTTATCAATAACACCCCGATCGTGGCGATGTTCCTGCCCACCCTTGCCGGCGTGGCCCGACGCTGTCGCATCGCGCCCAGCAAGCTCTACATGCCCCTCTCTTTCGCATCGATCCTGGGTGGGGTGTGCACGCTTATCGGCACATCGACCAATGTCATCGTGGCGGGGTTGCTCAATGAGAAAGAGATCACCAGCGACGGCGGGCCGGTGACCGCCGACAGCCCGGCGCTCTCCTTCGGGATGTTCACGCTGGCCAAGATCGGGCTCCCGATTGCGATCGCGGGGCTGGCGTACATCCTGATCTTCGGGCGCAAGCTGCTGCCCGACCGGGCCGACCTGATCGATGAGGCCGAGGGGCATGGGCACGGCTATCACGCGGCTCTCAAGGTCTGCCCGGGTAGCCCCATCATCGGGAAAACCGTCGAAGCCGCGAACCTGCGCAACCTGCCCGGCCTCTTCCTGGCCCGCATCGAGCGCAGCGATGACACTGTCATCGCGGTGTCGCCGCAGGAGATCATCGAAGCCGAGGATGTGCTCGTATTCGTGGGCCAGCTCGATTCGGTGGTTGAGCTGCAACAGATCAAGGGGTTGGTGCCCTCAACAACCGATGCCCATGAACACGAAGACGAGGCGACCGACGCCAGCGCCAGCTATCGCCCCAACCTGCACATCGTTGAAGCCGTGCTCTCGAACAACTCATCGCTGGTGGGATTAACGATCCGCCAGTCCGGGATCAGAACCCGCTACGGCGCGGTTGTCGTTGCTGTGCGTCGCCAAGGGCAGCAGATCCCGGGCAAGCTGGGCGAGATCCGCTTGCGGGCCGGCGACACCCTGCTGCTTGAAGCCCCCCCCGGCTTTGCCGAGCGTTTCGGCGTCTCGGGCGATTTCTATCTGGTCAATGAGCGGTTCACCCCCGCCTCGCTGCGCCACGAGCGTGCCTGGGTCGCCCTGGCCATCCTCGCGCTGCTGGTGACCATCCTGACCTTCGGGGTGCTTCAGCCCATGACCGCGGCGATGCTGGCCGCGGGGCTCATGATCCTCACCCGATGCTGCACCGGCCCCCAGGCACGAAGGGGTGTTGATTTCTCGATCCTGACCGTCATCGGTGCCAGCTTCGGCATCGGTCAGGCGATGACCAACACCGGGCTGGCCGAGGACATATCCCACTTCATGCTCGAGACATTCAGCGGCATGGGGCCCTACGCCCTCCTCGCGTGCGTGTATCTGCTCACCACGATCTTCACCGCGTGCATGACCAACAACGCCGCGGCGGTGCTCATGTTCCCCATCGCCATCGGACTGGCGATCGAGGGGCAGCTCAACCCGATGCCCTTCGTCGTGGCGATTACCGTCGCAGCCAGCTGTGAGTTCTCGACCCCGATCGGCTACCAGACCAACCTGATGGTCATGGGGCCGGGTGGCTACAAGTGGCTCGACTACACCCGGTTCGGCGGGCCGCTGACCATTCTCTGCGGCGTGCTCTGTGTCACGCTCGCTCCGGTCATGTTTGGGGGCTTTTGAGTCGGTGCCTCCCCGATAACAGAGAACCGGACCTCTGATCCGGTCGACAATCACCATGTGACTGAACTCGTTGGGACGATTGCCGTATGATGCCTGAGCATCATGTTTGTGTGCGGTTAAGGGGACAGGTTTGAAGATTCTCATCACTGGCGGGTCAGGTTTCATTGGCGGGTACTTTCACCGTGATCTCACGGCACTCGGTCATGATCTGGTCAATCTTGATCTCATCGATCCCAAGGGCCCGCAGGCCGAGATGGCCTATGTCAAGGGCGATATCCGCGATCCCAAGGCGCTCGACAAGGCGATGGAGGGCGTGGATATGGTCGTGAATCTCGCGGCCGCCCACCACGACTTCGGGATCGCCCACGACACCTACTACTCGGTCAACGAGCACGGCTCACAGATGGTCTGCGATGCGATGGACCGGGCGGGCATCAAGAATGTCATCTTCTACTCGACCGTGGCGGTCTATGGCGATGCGCCGACGCCGCACGAGGAAACCGCCCCCACCGCGCCCAACACGCCCTACGGCGGGTCCAAGCTCAAGGGTGAGGGTGTCTTCAGCCGCTGGGTTGAGCAGGGCGACGGTCGAAAGGTCCTGGTCATCCGTCCGACTGTGACCTTCGGCGTCAACAACTTCGCCAACATGTACTCGCTCATCCGCCAGATCCACTCGGGCAAGTACTTCCGGTTTGGTCCGGGCACGAACATCAAGTCGCTCAGCTATGTCGAGAACATCGTCAACGCGACGCTGTTCCTCAAGGGGCTGCTTGAGCAGCAGCCCACCCGAGACATCGCGCCCTTTGAGATCTTCAACTTCATCGACAAGCCCGACCTGACGAGCACGGAGATCTCCAACACGGTCAGCGCGTGCCTGGGCAGGAAGCCCGCGCCGGCGATGCCCTACGCGATGGGCATGCTGCTGGGGCTGCCATTCGATGTGGTCATCAAGCTCACGGGCAAGAACCTGCCGATCTCGACCGCTCGGGTGAAGAAGATGTTCCGGACCGAGACCAAGTTCGAGGCCGACAAGCTGCGCGAGGCGGGGTACACGCCCAAGGTGCCTCTGAAAGAAGGCATCGACCGCATGGTGCAGTGGTACCTGACCAGCGGCAAGGACGAGAACGCCGAGTGGCACCAGCCACCCGCCGAGCCGGTCATGATGGACTGAGCACGCATCGCATCCAGATCACAAAAGAACAAGCGGGCCCTTCCGGGCCCGCTGTTCGAATCTTCTCAGAGAGAAGATTCCGAGGGGATCATGCAGGTGCACCCATCCTCAGGGGCACCCGGCACTGAACGCGCTGACGAACTGGGACACATCGAAGAAATCGAACGCACGGTCGGCGTTGAGATCCGCGGCCGGGTCCTGACTGGCGAACGCGCTGATGAACGCGGACACATCGAAAAAGTCGAGTGACCCGTTGCCGTCGAAATCGACCTCGCAGCCTGCTTCGCGGCTGATGCTGAAGTTGTCGACCGAGACATCGAAGAACGCGAAGAGGTAGAACTCCCGCGGGTCGAAGGTGCTGAAGACAACCTCGTCGACATTCGAAACGATGTCGGCGAATGTTGCCCCCTCCGGGAGCACGGGGCCGTCCTGGTCGTTGTCGCCGCCGAACCCGCCCCACCCCTCGGGCAGCTCGGTGCTGCTCGGGTCGAACGAAACGGAGAAGGTCGTCCAGTCGGTCTGGTTCAGCTCTGAGATCTCGCGTGAGAGCACGAAGTACACGCTCCCGTACTGGTGGAAGCCGCCTGCGTAGCGGTAGTTCCGAAGCTCCACGACGAGCGGGCGTGAATACGGGAAGCCGCCGTCTGGGACATTCTGGGCGTTGAGCAGGTCGACTCTGATATCCATCGAGAGGGTGATCTCCTCGCTCTGGGTGTAGTCGCCGAGGAACTCCGGGTTCCCGGAGTTGCGGTACCAGACGCCGAAGGTCTCATCGACACTGCGCAGGTGCGTGTTGCCTGTTCCGAGTTCAGTGGTGAGGAATGAGCCGTTGCTTGCTTCCCAGCCGTCCAACCCGTTGTCGAAGGTTGTGACATATGTTTGGGCGTTGGAGACGCCTGCGAGCATGGCCAGGGTGATGATGTGATTTGCGATACGCATGAACAAACGATCCTTGAGTAAAAAGAAAAACGACGGACCGAGCTCCAACTCGATCCGCCCCCCTTATTCAAATGACTGACCCGATCTATCGCGCACTGGGCTCCCCACCCAGTGTGCGTCGATGCGATTGCCGCATCAGCAGATCGAGCGTGTTGAGCTGGCGTTGATCAGCGTCGACGCCGTGTACCGACGAGCCCGCTGAGCCCGAGCAGTGCCAGTGCCGAGGGTGTGGGGACCGTGCGGGTGATCGAGATGTTGTCGATGCCGATCGTGTGGTCGGTGAAGCTGAAGAAGAAACCGGGCTGCAGCGTGGTGAAGGCGATCTCGTCGACCCCCGAGAGGACATCAGCGAAGGTGACGCCGTCGGGCAGGGTCGGCTCGAATGTATCTGGGTCCTCGGCCCCGTAGCCGCCCCAACCCATGGGGAGGTCGGTGCTGTTTGGGTCGAAGGTGATGCTGTAGGTCATCCAGTCGCTGTTGTTGGCCTGTGAGATGTTGTCGAAGAGGAACCAGGCGCTGTTCCAGGGGTAGCCGCCCTGTGCGGTGTCGAAGTCACGCAGTTCGAGCAGCCATGGGCGGGAAACATCCTGCCCGAAGAAGTTGAGGTACTCGACCTGCACATCGATCGAGATGGTGATCTCTTCGGCGGTGGTGTAATCCCCAAGGAAGTCGGCGTTGGAGTCGTTCCGGAAGGTCACGCCGAAGTCGTTGAACTGGGTCCGCATAAAGGCGCCGTCATTGCCGCCGTTGGGCTCGATGGTGGTCGCGCCGCCGATGCCCGAAGGGCCAGTCCAGCCCTCGGCTCCGTTGCTGAAATCCGTGGTCGTGGTGGTGGTCACACCGGCCCCGGCGATACCAGCGGTGAGTGCGAGCATGATGCTTGTGTTGAGAAGGTGTTTCATGGTCAATCTCTCTGTTCTTCCAGATGCCGATCGTGCTCCTGCTCGGCATGAACTCGGCCAATCGAATCCTGATCGACCGTATGAATGGATTGCATGGCCCCTGACATGCATCGCCACCGGACCCTGTGTCCGAGGCTGCTTTCTTTTATACTCGACCATCGGGAGAAGTTGCAAGGAAGTTTCTCTGAAACTACAAAGAAATTGTGTGCACACGAACAGAATCTCGGTTATGATGCAAAAAACCGGGTTTATGAACACAGAAGGGCACCGTTGTCCCTGGTTTGTTCCCCCAGAGTTGAGCGGCCATGTCCAATCCCAGCGAACCCATCCGATCACCTGATGCAGCCCCAGACGCGCTGCTCGAACCCAAGGACCCAGGGCTCTCGGGGCTTGAGCGCCGTATCAATGAGGCCGGCGAAGCCCTGCTGAGCAGCTTTGTGCGTGTGATCGATCAGATCCCAGGCGGCGACGCGGGGCCCCAGCGCCTGGCCAAGGAACTCGGCATCGACAAGGTGCTCGCATCACGCATGCTCAAAGCCGTGCGCGCACCCGACGCGATGAGCGTCGTCCACCGTGTCCCCGGCCCCGAGCCCATGCGCCGGGTGCTCAAGGCATCGTCTAAGCTGGGCGTGAAACCCGCTGACATCAAGCACGCGGGCGAAGCGATCGATCGGTTCGAGACACTGATCCGTACCGAGATCGGGGATCGGAGCGCATTGGAGGCCATCCTCAGCGCGTGGGTGCCCGAGGCACGCCGAGAGTTTGAGCTGCGTCGCAAGCAGTCGGCCTTTCGGGCCATGAGTCAGCTCAAGGGCGCCCAGGCCGAGGTCTACGCCGAAGCCGCCATCTTCTGGCCCAGCGCCGACGGCGAGCGCATCGACATCGTCTGGATCAAATCGGTCTTTGGCATGCAGCGGCTCCGCCCGGGCATGCGGGTGAAGTTCTCGTCGTACCGCCGGGTCGAAGAGGGCGGCGGGCGGCAGCCCCGGACCCTGGGGGGTGAGCCCATGGTGGGCGTGAACAGCGCCACGCTCGCGCAGTACTGCTCGACCCCCACGCCGTCGCTTGAAGCGCATGCCGCGGGAGAGATGGTGCACTACCTGCTCGAGCCCGGGGGCTTCGGCGCGGGCAGCGCGATCAACCTGGTGACCTGCGAGGTCAACCGGGGCGAGATCCCCCGCTACATCCCGAGCAACCGAAACCGGAAGGCGTGGGCCTCGAGCGAGATCAATATCCCGTCGCGGCGCATGCAGTTCGATGTGCTGGTACACAAGGACCTGTACAAGGGCACGCACCCTGAGCTGCGCATCTACGACACGACCATCGGCGGGCAGGCCGACATCAACGATCCTTCGCGTGATATCGATCAGATGGACCTGCTCGAATCGATCGAGCACCTGGGCAGTGGGCTCAACCGGTTCGGCAGCTCGCATGTCCCCCGCTACCGGGCGCTGCTCGGTGAAGTCTGCGGCACGCTCGGGTACGACCCGGAGCAGATGCGGGGATACCGCGTCAGCAGCGATTATCCGATCTATGGCATGCAGACGGCGATGCTCTTGACCACCGAGGACCGCCCGGACGCGTGATCAGGCACTGGCCCGGAAGCTGTCGGCATTGGCCAGTGCCCACTCCTTGCGCCAGATGTTGGGGATCTCCGCGTCGTTGATCAGCGAGTCGGCGGGGATGAACTCGTACAGGTCTTGGAAGGTCATGATGCGATGATCGCTAACGCGTCGGTAGAGCAGATCGGGCGTGATGTGCTCAGGGAGATCGACGCCGATGGCGTTGAGCAGCTCGAGCATGCTCTCGATGGTCCCCTGGTGGAAGCGGTGCACGCGCGGGGCCTTGTCCTCGACCACGAGTCCCTTATAGAGCGCCCGGTTCTGGGTCGCGACCCCGGTGGGGCAGGTGTCGTTGTTGCACCGCAGCGCCTGGATGCAGCCCATGGCCAGCATCATGCCACGGGCGCTGTTGCACAGGTCAGCGCCCAGGGCCATGGCCCGGATCATGTGGAAGCCGGTCATGATCTTCCCGCTGGCGATGAGCTTCACCTGGTCGCGCAGCCCGGCCCCGACCAACGCGTTGTGGGCGAAGGCCCACGCGTCGCGTGCGGGCATACCGACCGAGTTGCTGAACTCCAGCGGCGCCGCGCCCGTGCCGCCCTCGCCGCCGTCGACAGTGATGAAGTCGGGTGACATGCCTGTTTCCAACATCGCCTTGCAGATGCCCAGCAGCTCGACGCGTCGCCCGATGCAGAGCTTGAAACCAACGGGCTTGCCGCCTGATTGCTCACGGAGTTGTTCAACGAACTCCAGGAGTTCTTTGGGTGAGTGGAACGCGCTGTGGCGTGGGGGGGAGATGACGGTCTGCCCGATCGGCACGCCTCGGATCTTGGCGATCTCTTCGTCGACCTTGACACCCGGGAGCACGCCCCCGTGCCCGGGTTTGGCGCCCTGGCTGAGTTTCACTTCGATCATGCGGACCTGATCGCGGGAGGCGTTCTCGCTGAACTTGTGCTTGTCGAATGAGCCGTCGTCTGATCGGCAGCCGAAGTACCCGGTGCCGATCTGCCAGATGAGGTCGCCGCCGCCTTTGATGTGGTAGGGGGAGATCGAGCCCTCGCCCGTGTTGTGCGCGAAGTTGCCCATCTTTGCGCCGCGGCTGAGCGATTCGATCGCGGTCGGTGAGAGCGAGCCGTAGCTCATGGCGCTGATATTCAGTCGTGAGGCGCTGTAGGGTCTGGCGCAGCGGCCTTTTCCGATCTCGATGCGCGGCTCATGCTCGATTCGTTTGGTGTCGGCCATCGCGTGGGCGACCCATTCATAACCGACGGCGTTGGTATCTCGCTGGGTGCCGAAGGGCTGTGTTTCCAGGTCGCCCTTGGCGCGCTGATAGACGAGACTGCGGATCTCGCGTTCGATGGGGTAGGCGTCGGTGTTGAGTTCGATGAAGTACTGCTGGATCTCGGGGCGGATCTCCTCGAAGACATAGCGCAGGCGACCGATCAGCGGGAAGTTGCGCCGGATCGAGTGGCGGGTCTGCTTGGAGTCGTAGAGACCGATCGCGATCATGGGCACCAGCACCACCAGCACCCAGAGGATCGGGAGCCAGAACAGCGCGATTGCCGAGACAAGCACGAGCACACATACGCTGATCGCGTAGAACCATCTTCTAAACATACCGGTCTCCCGGGGGCTGGATTGACATGGCCAGGGGCCGGTGAGCAGGCTGGCTCAGGGGACGATGACCGATTTGTTGAGGCGTGTCGATGATTCGCGGGGCAGCAGCACGACCACGATCTCATCACCCGGAACGGGCTTGGTAAACGCGAACTGGCGCGTCACGGTCTTGTTTGGGCTCAGGGCATTGATCGTGCGCCGGATGCGTGATTCGTTGGGCGCGATGGCGATCAGGTCGAAGTGCTGCTCGCGGTCGTAGCGGTGTGAGATGTCGACATTGACGACCGTGATTCCCGCGTCGTTGCGTTTGGCCGAGAGGGTCATGTCGACCTCATTGAGCCCAAGCTCGATGGTGCGTTCAACGCGCAGCATCGGGTAGTTCTGGTCGGCGTGCAGCTCCACATCGAATACGAGGCGCTTCTCTCCTGCCAACTCGCCCAGCGAGTAGGCGAAGTCGACCGGCAGGTCACGGGTCTCGCCGCCTGAGAGATTGAAATCGAGCGTGCGGGGCAGGATCTCCCAGCTGCGATCGATATCGCCCGGGTCGCCCGTGTATCCCCCGGGCTCGACGATGAAGACGCGACCCGAGATCGGGATGTCCCATGGGTTGGAGACGGTCAGGTGGTGGTTGTGGATCCCCGAGCGTGATTCGAGCATGCCGGGCGTGAGCTTGAGCGAGCCCAGCAGGCGCACGAGTTCGGCTTTCACGCCCTCGACGATGATGGGTGATCGCGTGATGGGGATGTGGTGCATCGGTACGCCGATGTTGCCCGTCTTGGTGGGTTCGACGATTGTTTCGTTGCCCATCACATCGAACACACGCACCGATGTATTTGCCAGCGGGAGCTTCAGCGTGACAGGATCGATGCTGGGTTCGTCAAGCCAGAGCACGAGCCCGCCGCTGGTCCCGTCGGTCTGGTCCAGCTCGAGGTTGGACTCTGCTTCCGGGGCAGAGACGACGAGCATGCGCACGCCCGGGAGCAGGTCGATCTGTTCCAGGGGCGTGCGGTTCGAGAGGTGCTTGGCGAGCGTGCGCCACATGAGCAGCTCGGGCGCGGGCATGACCTGGCCGCGTTTTCCCTCCGAGACCCACCAGGCGTCACACAGACGCAGCTCGAAACGGTCACGGTCAAGGCCGCTGATTCCCGCGTCCCACCAGAAGGTGATGGCTCTGCGTGCCAGGGCGCTGGTTGCGGACCATGCCTGCATGCCGTGTTGGGCAGCCGGCTGACGCAGCGGGCGCAGGTCCAGCCCAAGCCGAGCCGGCGATTCATCGACGCCCGTGCTCTGCGTGTGCATCCCGACCCACTCGTTGACGATGGTGCTGATCGCGTCTGATGTCGCGGTCTGATTATCGCTGATCTGCAGTGTGTTTCCGGGTGTGGCCAGCTGCGAGGGGATCGGTCGATCGATGGGCCAGCTCACGATCGTGGTCGGGCCGGGCACGAACCCCGCCAGGGCTCGTCGTGCGTCCGCCAGGGTGCGTTCCAGCAGCACGGGCGACTCGAGCGTGGGCGAGATCCCGAACTGCAACGCGGTCACACGCTGCCCGTACTGGTCGAACATCTGCGCCCCCCACTGGGTCCAGGGGCCGTTGGGCTCGCTGAACGCGCTGAGCACCTCGTCGGGATCGACGGCAAGATCGATCGACAAAGGCATGGGCAGCTGGGCGAGCGTGAAGCTCACCTGGGTGCCCGAGTTGAGCAGCTGATTGATGATGCCAAACCGCGGTCCGGCGGGGTCGAGATCATCGAGCGTGGTGTGCTGGTCCCAGACCTGCAACGCGACGCGATCGACACCGGCCCCGTTGACCAACGCGGGCGTTGCCTTTGCGAGCTTGTCATGGGTCAGCGGCGTCTGAACAGAGAACATGCCCGAGTCGGTATCGGATGGGTCCGGAGGTGCCCAGATGAAATCGAGTGTGCGCACCCCGACGACCCGGTTGTCTGCAACGACCTCCAGCAGCGCGCGATACCAGCCGTAGCCGGGCAGGCTGGTCTGGTGGTGCTGGTGAACGCGTCGACGATCATCGCTGAGCGATTCCTCGTGCACCAGACGGGTGTGCACATCGTAGATGCGCAGGTTCGCGCTGATCTGCTCGCCCGTGAGGTCACGAACGAGAACCTGCAGGTTGGGCGGGTCTTCACTGACGACGATGTTGCCCGGCGCGCCGGTGGTGATTTCCAAACGCGGGAGCTGGGCGACGATGAGGTTGTCAAACCAGGCCGCACCCTCGTAGTCCTGCTCCCAGACACGGAATGCCTGTTCTTTGTTCTGGTGCTGCTGCTGAGGTTGCAGGAGCAGCAGCTCGATCTGCATGTACGCGGCACTGGGGTCCAGGCCCTCCAGCTCGATCGAAACCTGAGTCCACTCGCCCTCGCTCTTCACCAACTGCGATTCAACTCGGGTCGATTCCAACGCCACGCCGTACTGATCGAGCAGCGTCGCGACGATCTGCGCCGACGCGTGCTCCACACCCTGAGTCCGTACGCGAGCGCTGACAAGGTAGTCGGCATTCGGGAAGATGCTCAGTTCGCCGTATCGCAGCTGCAGCGAGGTCGAGCCGCCGTTGGTCGGCAGCATGACACTGCCACTGCCGGCGAAGGCGGGGGTCTTGTAATCGAGCGTGGCATGGTTCCAGATGGGGAAGCCGGGGCGTACACGGGGCACGGCAGGGTCATCCTGCGCACGAATCCAACCCAAAGGCACGGGCAACGGGTTGGTGTCCTGCTCTTCGAAGTCGAAGGCCTTGACGACACGCCCCGAAGCCGACGGGCGGGTGGAACGCTGCTCACCCTCGCTCTGGGCCTGTGCGAGTCCAGCCAGAGCGCACAACACCAGCGCGGTGAGTCCGCTTCGACGCGGGGTGCGGGATCTGCTGCCCTGATAGGTGCGCATAGTCCCTTTGTCGGTTATTGCACCCGGTTCTGACGACTTTTCCCGCAACAGGCACCACGCATTCCGATGGGTGCGGTCGACAGGCGTCTTCGGCTATGATCATGGCTCTCTACAATCCTGATCAGGACGCGAAGCCCCAAACCACGCATGTCGATACCCCAGAAACCATTCAGCCCGTACACGCCCGAACTCGAATCTGTCGATGCCGCCCGGGCGTTTTATGAGATCGTCAAGCAGCGTCGCACGGTCCGCCAGTTTTCCCAGACCCCGGTCCCGCGTGAGGTGATCGAGCAGGTGCTGCTGGCCGCGGGAACCGCACCCAGCGGGGCGCACAAGCAGCCCTGGCGTTTCATCGCGGTGAGCAATCAGGACATCAAGCACAAGATCCGGCTGGCCGCCGAAGAGGTCGAACGCGAGTTCTACGAGCAGCGGGCGAGCGATCGCTGGCTCAAGGACCTTGAGGTCTTCGAGACCTCGCCTGATAAATCGTACATGGACACCGTCCCCTGGCTGATCATCGTCATGGCACTGCGCAGCACCGACGATGGCGGGCAGGTGTACTACCTCAACGAGTCGGTCGGGATCGCCACGGGCATGCTGCTCACGGCCGCCCACCACGCGGGGCTGGCGACACTCACGCACACACCCAGCCCCATGAACTTCCTGCGCGATGTGCTGGGGCGACCCGAGCACGAGCGCCCGTACATGGTGATCCCCATGGGGTACCCGGCAGCGGATTGCACCGTGCCCGATCTGGACCGCAAGGGGATCGACGAGATCTCGGTGTTTCTCGAGTGATCAGGCGGTGAGTTCGTCGTAGACGCCGTCGATCAGGCGTTCCCTGACCTGCTCGAATCCCAGCCCGTCCATGAAGTCCCAGCTCATCTTGACGACTTCTTCCTTGGCGGTGCCCTTGTCAATCTCGCCCTGGATCGACGCGATGAGCTGCTCGAAGAAGCTGATCTGCGTGTCGACGATCTCCGGGCCTGCGATCTCGCCGTGGCCCGGGATGACGGTGGTCTCTGCGTTGCAGAGCTTGCGGGTCTGCTTGAGTGATTCGAGCCAGCCGCGGGCGGTTGCGTTGGCGCTGGGGTCGAAGTAGGGGTGCAGGCCGTTGAACACCAGGTCGCCCGTGTGCACGATGTTCTGTTCGGGCAGATGGATGACGAGGTCGTTGTCCGTGTGCCCCGCTCCGAAGTGCTGGGTTTTGATCACGATGTCGCCAAGACGCAGGGTGTGCCCCGAGCTGTTGATCGCGATCTTGGGAACCGCGGTTTTTTCGGTCCATGTTGAGCTCGCGTCGGCGGCTGCCTTGGCAAAGGGCATGTACGCCTCGGGCGCATCGGTGCGGGCCAGCTGCGATGGGCCCGCCTTGGCACCCTGCACATACTTCTCATGCTGGGCCCGGATCCGGGGGAGCGCGTTGGCGTGGGCGTAGGAGGCGCTGGCGATGGGCACGATGACGGCGTTGCCGCCGGTATGGTCCCCGTGGTGGTGTGTGTTGATGAGCGTCAGCTCGATGCGGTCCTTGGTGATATCGGCTTGGATCTGGTCGGCGGCATCCTTGAGCAGCCCGCCCGCGAGGTAGGCGTACTTGGTGTCGACGAGCAACGCCTTGCCGTCGGCCACGACGAGCATGGTGTTGCCGCCCAGCGAGAGATCGGCGATGGCCATCACGCCGGGCTGGAGTACCCGCCAGTTCATGACGCCCACCCGCTCCGGCTCGTCGACCTGAGGCGTGGGTTGGAAGACCCGCGCGATCGCGCCCGTGGGCATCGCCGCGAGCGCCGCGATGGAAACCCCGCCCAGTGCGGCTTGATTCATAAAGCGTCTTCTGGTGATTGGGCTCGTCGTCTTCATTTCGATACTCCTGTCGAGTTGGGCCCCCATAAGGGGAAAGGGTACACCATCACAATCGAGAAGCCCAGCGAAGCGCTATGATCTGAGACCGGGTGACCGCCCGAAACAGGTGAAGCAGAAATCGGCCGGTTTGGCGCAAAACAGGGATACAAGAGCATGAAAGCGAATGAACTCCGCCCCGGGATGGGCATCAATCTCAACGGCAAACTCTATGTGGTCGCAAAAACCGGGCATGTGAAGCCCGGGAAGGGCCCCGCGTACATCCAGGCCAAGATGCGAGCCGTCGATGGCTCGGGGATGACCGAAAAACGCTTCAACGGCTCAGATGTCGTTGAGGGAGCCACGCTCGATCGGCGCGAAATGGAGTTTCTCTATGATAATGGAGAGGGCGGCGGTACCTTCATGGACCTGGAAGACTACGACCAGGTCGAACTGATGAAAGACCTGCTCGACGATACCCTGCTCTACCTCGCCCCGAACTCGACTTGCACGGTGCTGTTCCACGAGAGCAAGCCCGTCGCGATCGAGCTGCCTTCGACAGTGATCGTGACCGTTACCGACACCCCACCCGGCATTAAGGGCGCGACCGCGACCAACCAGCTCAAGGAAGCCGAGTGCGACACCGGACTCAAGACCCGCGTCCCCCCGTTCATTGGCAACGGCGAAAAGATCAAGGTCTCGACCGAGGACGGGTCGTATATGTCGCGGGTGAATGAGTGAGAAATGGGCAATCCGCCGGGGGCGGACCTTCGGTAGGCAATCCGCCTGAGGCGGACCTTCGGTAGGCAATAGGCGCCCATTGTGCCTCCCCCCGTCCGCCTCTGGTGAAGCGATTCGAACTGGGCCGCACTGCTGCCTGACAACCGGTTGATGAACGATCCCGCTTCCCCGTGAGGGTTTCAGCGGGGCAACAAACGGGAAGGACAAACGATGCAGCAGCCCAATCTGATTCTGATCGGGCTTCGTGCATCGGGCAAGAGCACGCTCGGGCGACTGCTGGCGCAGGAACTCGGGCGTGATTTCGTAGACCTCGATCGGGTCGTCGCCGAGCAGATGGACGCGTCAGGACCGGGCGAGATCATCGAACGCGAGGGGATCGACGCGTTCCGATTTGCAGAGACCCAGGCGCTGCGCTCGGTGCTCGAACACTCTGGCCAGATCATCGCGCTGGGCGGGGGGACTCCCACCGCTCCCGGCGCTGCGGACCTGCTCCGCGAGGCCGACGCACGCATCATCTACCTCCGCGCCACACCCGAAACACTGCGCGAGCGCCTGAGCGAATCGGACAACACCGATCGCCCGGCGCTGGTGGGCACCGATGCGCTCGATGAGGTGCAGACGCTGTTCGAACAACGCGACCCGCTCTATCGCCAGCTGGCACAGAGCGTCGTGCATGTCGATGGGGTGCGCGAGGAAGCGGTGCTGCGGGCCCTGCTCGCATTGGCCAAAGCTGACTGATTAGCTGTTCTTGAGTTCGTCGTCGACCATCTCGCCCACCGGGCGCCAGGTGAACGATTTGAGCAGATCATCAAAGCGTGCATCGCATTTGTCGAGGTTGTTGTAGTGGCGGAAGCGATGGCTGCGTTTGAGCCCGTCGACGCGCGGCTGCCCGGGATCAACTTCCCAGGGGTGGATGTAGAAGACATATGGCGTGTTGGAGTTGAGGATCTTCTTCACGCCCCGTTTGAAGATGGGGTAGGGGAAGAGTCGGAAGTAGCCGCCGCCGGCCCAGGGGATGCCCTTCTTGCCCAGCTTGAGCACCGACACGCAGACCTCATGGAACCCCTCGCGGATCTCGACGATGGGCTGGCCGGAGTCCATGCCGGTGAGCTTGCCGTAGCGGTCGTGGGCGACGGTGAGGAAGGCGGAGCTGTCGTAGGTGAGCCCGAGTTCCTGCAGGATGTCGATCGACCAGTCGGTGATGGAGAATGACGGGGCGCGGTAGCCTCGGATCTTGGCCCCGGTGAGGTCCTCGACGATCCCGATGCCCCGCTTCATGTCTTCGCGGAACTCGTCCTGGCTGAGGTTGTAGATGAGGTCGTGCCCGTAGCCGTGGGATGCGATCTCGTGCCCGGCATCGCTGATGCGTTTGATGAGCGCGGGGCATTTCTCTGCGACCCACCCGAGGATGAAGCAGGTGCACCTGACGCCGTGGGTGTCCATGAGTTGGAGCATGCGATCGGTATTGGCCTCGACGCGCAGCTCCTGCTCGTCCCAGGTATCGCGTGCGATGACACCCTTGAGGTTCTCGACCTGGAACCAGTCCTCGACATCGATGGACATGGCGGCTCGGGTTGTTTGGAATTGCTTGGTCATAACTGGTTGGAAGTCCCCTCCGACCCCGGCTGCGCCGGGCCCACCTCCCCGCGAGGGCGCGGGGAGG
>DEXG01000004.1:45865-55955 GCA_002364005.1 Phycisphaerales bacterium UBA3190 | reverse complement strand
TCCCCGCGAGGGCGCGGGGAGGGACATGATCGGTGCCTCTTGCCTCAAATCATCCTGTGCCCACGCTTGCGGAACTGCTTCACATCCTTGGGCTGTGGGAAGCTGAAGTACTGTTTGTTGCTCATGTCCAGCGGCTCGGCGACCGCTTCGCCGTTCTTCATCTTCAGGAGCACATCGATCATGAGCCGAGCACCGTCCTGTTTGGTGCCGGTGATCACGCGATCGAGCGAGTCCTGGTCATTCAGCGGCCACTCGAGCGTGCCGAGGATCCCGCCCGCGTCGAGTTTCTCGACCATCTCGTGCACCGTGACGCACGCGGTCTTCTCGCCCTTGAGCAGCTGCCAGAAGTTGGGCATCATGCCGCGGTAGATCGGGAGCCGTCCCGAGTGGATGTTGATGCAGCCAACGCTGGGTGTGTCGATGATGGTCTTCTTGAAGATCTCAGGCGCGGCGACCGAGGCGATGACATCGGGGTTGATCTGTTTGACTCGCTCGATGTACTCAGGGTCATTGACCGAGCCGCACTGAACGGTTCGGTGTCCCTTGGACTGAGCGAGCTTGGCAATCGAATCGCCGCGGAGTTTGACCTTAATGTAGCGGGCGAGCAAGCGGAAGAAATCAATCGGGCCATAGAACTTGAAGATGCGCTTGGCGGTCTTCCACTTGGGCTCGTGGAAGGCCTCCTGCACGCTCACGCCGACGATCTCGATCTGGTCCGTGGGGTATTCATCGAAGAAGACCTCGAAGAAGCGGATCACATAGAGCGGGTCGTCCTCGGTGACGAAGAGCAGCTTGAGCGGGCGGTCGTTGATCGCGGTCATGCTGACTCCTTCGCTTGGCTGGATGCCTGAGATGCTTCCTGGGATTCAGTCGGATCTTGGCGCGTGACGACCGCGGCACCGCCGGCGAGCCAGGCGGCGAGCTTCTTGCGCCGTTCAAGGGTTTCGTCGGCATCGAACTGCGGGTCGGCGAGTCGGAGCACCTCGGCGTATTTGGCGGCACACACCTGTCGCGTGTACCCCTTCTCGAACACCTTGCGGGCGTTCTCGCCCATCTCCGCGGTCTTGGCTTTGTCGTGGATCAGTGTCCGAAGCTTTTGAGCGAGCCCCTCGGCATCGCCCAGCGATGACCAGACGCCACAGTTCGTGCCCTCGACGATCTCACGCAGCTCGGACCAGTCCTCGCTGAGCGAGACGATCGCTTTGCCGACCGCCAGCGAGGTGTAGAGCTTGCTGGGAAAGCTGATCCCCTCGATGCCCTTGGCGATGGTCACCAGTGACGCGTCACAGGCATTGAGCGAGTCGTTGAGCTTCTCGAACGGCTGGTAGGGGAGCATCACCACATTGGTGAGGTTGTTCTCTTTGATCTGTTCTTCGATGAGTGTCTTCTTGCCACCGCCGCCGACGAGCACGAGCTTGAAGGGTTCGTTCTCGAGCAGCTTGGCGGCTCCGAGCACGGTGTCGAAGTCGTAGTACAGCCCCATATTGCCCGAGTAGAGCAGGATGAAGTCGTCCACGAAGCCCTGCTCGATCGCGATCTCCGATTCGTGCTTGGGCTTGGGAAAGAGGTCCTCGCCGTCGGCCCAGTTCGGGATGACATGGATGTGTTCCGGCGTGATCGGGTAGGTCTCGGCCACGAGCTTCTTGGCGGCACTGCACAGCACGATCGCCTCGTTTGTGCGCCGGTACTTGCGTCGATTGAGGGCCATCCAGACGCGCTCGATCATCGAGCCCTGCTTGAAGGTCCCGACCCACACGCCCAGCTGGGGGTGTGCATCGTGCAGCAGCGTGACATAGTGATGGCGCCGGAACAGCGACACGAACCACCCGATGGCCCCCAGAAAGGGCGGGTTGGTCGTGTAGAGGTAGACGGTGTCCTTTCGCGATTTGAAGAGGACATTGAGGATCATCGGGATGACGAAGGTCAGGTAGTTGAACGCGCGCCCGAAGAGGTTGTTCTTGTCGAAGCGGGCCACCTTGAGTCGGCGGACCTTGACGCCGTCCACTTCTTCGCGGAGCGGACAGTCCTGCCAGGTGTCGGGCGGGCCGTAGCTCGGTCGCCCGGTGAGCACCTCGACCTCGAATCCCAGCTGGGCCAGTTCGACGGCCAGTTCGTGCAGCAGGTGCCCGGTTGAGGCGACATCCGGCACATAGTACTGGTTCAGGATCACCACCCGCGTCGACGCCTCAGCCATTCGAAACTCCGCTGACAGTGCTCTGCGGCTGGGCATCCGGAACCGGCCCGAGGGTCTCAATCAGACGCTGACTCAGCCAGTTGATGAGCTTCGCTTTTTCATCGGCAAGGAAGGCGAGATCGATAGACTGGGGCTCGTCCTTGATCTTGTCGAGGCCGAGGCGCTTCAGAAGGTAAGCACGGGGTGATCTGGTGAAGAGCATGGCGGGGTTCCCGTAGGAAACGGTCGCCACACAGGCGTGCACACGATTCGAGATCGTCAGATCCGCGTTGGCGTAGATATTGAGGTATGAGTACGGCACATCGCCCGAGTAGATATTGCTCGCGCGGTAGTTCTTCTTCATCAGAAAGGGGTTGTAGCGATGATCCGTGCGCACAACGAGTCGCTCGTCGATTCTTTCGGGGCCTTTGTAGAGCCCCAGTAACGAGTCAAGGAAAATATACGCGCGATGCTTATAGCAGAGTTCGGTGCGGCGCTTGGGCTGTTGCACCTTCCAGTTCTTTCCTTCAAAGGTGAAGGAGCGGTCGACCCGACCGGTGAATCCGGGGTCTGTGCTGATCACTGGCTCAGGGATCTGGTCGAAGTTCACAGCGATGTAGGGTTCGAGGTCGGTGGGGACCTTCGGGAACAGGTCAGAGACGAATGTCGCGACGTCGACGCCGTCGAAGGCGAACTCGGCGAGATCACCCAACGCGTTGTAGGTTTCTGTGTCGCGGCTGGTGAAGATGTGGGGCGGGCACTCCTTCATCAGGGATCGGCTCAGTTCGATTGTCCCAGGATCGTACTGCATCATTCCTGCGGCGAGGACGATGATCTTGGCCCCCTTCTCGTGCTGGGTCCTGATCAGATCTGAGACGATGCTGTTCATCTCAGGGCGGACATAAGGTCCGAGAATAACAATGGCATCCAGATCGAGATGCTTGGCGTAATCGATCGCGTTGGGCGGGTTGCCCGCGGAGGTGTTCCAGTAGCCGGGCTGGTCCCCGATCGGGAAGACATGTGCTCCGGGGTAGGCTTTTTCGAGTGCGTAGACCGCCCCGAGTTGGAAGAACGCATTGCCGATATTCGTCGACCAGTATCCGGTTAGCACGCCGATCCGGGGCTTCTGGGCGGTTTGGGGGTGATATTGTTCCATGGTACTCGCTGCAGAGGAGGGGATGTGTTTGGGAGCGATATCGGCCCAATAGGACCCTCACGCCAGTCGGTTCAGGAGGTTGTCAAGATCGAATCGTGCTGCGGGGTTTGGAATTGGTTTGATCGAACTATTCAGCAGGCCGATAGTAGAGAGGGTGTTGAGTGTGGTGAACCCCTACCCTGTAAATCCCCATGAATTCACACGAACCCAACCCGAATACAGAGGCCCCGCCGCGGGTCGATGAACCGCCACGGAAATCGCCCTGGTCTACCAAGGCCAAGGTGCTCCGCTTGCTCTGGGCGGTCGTTGAGGTCACGCTCTGGCGGTATTCGCCGACTCCCGCCTGGGGCTTTCGGCGGTTTCTTCTCCGCTGCTTCGGGGCACGCGTTGGGCGGGGGGTGCGGGTTCATCCGAGCGTCAAGGTCATCATCCCTTGGAACATCGATTTGGGCCAAGGCGTCGTCGTGTACGAACGCGCGATTCTCTACGCGCTCGGTACGATTACGGTTGGGGAGCGCAGCGAGATCGGGCCATTAGCTCATATCTGTGCCGGAACGCATGACTACACCAGTCCGGCGTTCACGCTCCTCAGGGAGCCGATCAGTATCGGCAAGGATTGTTTGATCGGGATCGCGGCCTTCGTAGCACCGAGCATCATCCTCGCGGACGGTACGGTGCTCGAGCCCCGCAGCGCGATGTACTCAAACTCCGAGGAAGGATGCGTGTATATCGGCAACCCCGCGAAGCCGGTCTCGGGCGCAAGTGAGCACGCCAGGGCGGTTCCGGCATGACTCGTTTGCTATCGCCATACACGCACCCGCGCAGGGGCCTCCGATCCGCTCTCTGGCGATTTGTCTCCTGTACCGTATACAGGCTGATCCCGAGTCCCGCATACCGTTTTCGCCGCGCGGTGCTCATGGGGTTCGGTGCTCGGCTCGATCCGACTTCCAGGGTCCGTGGCGGCGTACGCATCAGTGAGCCCTGGAACCTGACCATGGGCCGAAAGAGCTCGATTGGCGAGGGTGCGACGATCTGGGCGTGCGCCCCGGTGCGCATCGGCGACAGAACTGTCGTGAGTCAGTACTGCTTCCTCACAAGCTCGCAAAGGGTGGGGACCCAGGAATGTCCCATGCCCATTGAAATTGGGGACGATGTGTGGATCGCGACGGAGAGTGTTGTTGTCGGTGGTGTTTCGGTTCCGAACGGTGTTCTCGTCGGTGCCCGGTCGGTGGTGAGCGATTCGGTTGATCGATGGACGATCGCGACGGGCCAACCCGCACGATCCCGACGCGAGCGTGAATACCAAGGAGTCAGGTCTTGACGCGCCACGTGAGCAAGCCCCATCCACACAGCACCAAGAACCGCGCGATGCGTCTGCTCTGGGGTACGATCCAGGCGACGCTGTTCCGATTCAGCCCGCGCCCGATGCACGGCTGGCGGAACATGCTGCTCCGCCTCTACGGCGCCGATCTTCATCCAAGCGCACGCGTGTATCCCAGAGCCAAGATCTGGGCACCCTGGAACCTGACGATGGGCGAGCGGGCAACGATCGCCGATGATGTTGATTGTTACTGCGTTGAGCGCATTACCCTGGGTGATCGGGTG
Organism: Phycisphaerales bacterium UBA3190; assembly: GCA_002364005.1. Lineage (GTDB taxonomy): Bacteria > Planctomycetota > Phycisphaerae > Phycisphaerales > UBA1924 > UBA1924. The sequence goes on along the minus strand of DEXG01000004.1, from coordinate 51,021 downwards.
GTGGTGAGTCAGTACAGCTACCTCTGCGGTGCGACGCACGACTTTGAGCTGCGCAAGCGGCCGCTGATCCCGATGCCGATCACGATCGGGGCAGGGACTTGGATCGCCGCCGATGTGTTTGTGGCCCCGGGGGTGACGATCGGTGAAGAATCGGTTGTTGGTGCTCGTTCGAGCGTGTTCAGCGATCTCCCCGCATGGAAGGTCTGTGTGGGCAGTCCCGCCAAGCCCGTCCGTGACCGGGTGATGAAAGACGATGATCAAGCCGGGAGCGCCGTATGACGATCTCTATCTTCATCCAGACGCTCAATGAAGAGCAGAACCTCCCCGGGCTGCTTGAGTCCGTGTCGTGGGCCGACGACATCGTGGTGCTCGATTCGCTCTCGACGGATCGCACGCGCGAGATCAGCGAGGCCGCGGGTGCTCGGTGGTTCGAGCGGCCTTACGACGGGCGTGGGAACCATCAGAACTGGGCGATGGAGCACATCGAGTTCAAGCATCGCTGGGTGTTCTATCTCGATGCCGACGAACGCATGACCCCCGAGCTTCGCGCTGAGATTGAGAAGATTGCCGCCGACTGGGAATCAGGAAGCAAGTCGGTTGAGAAGAACGACCCGGTCGCGTATTACAGCGGCCGCAAGAACATCTACAAGGGGCGATGGCTCAAACACGCGATGCCCCCGGGCAACATAATGCGGTTCTTCCAGCCGCCCAAGATCCGCTTCGCCCGCGATGCCAACCCGGTCCCGATTGTCGACGGCGAGGTGGGTTACCTGCGCGAGCACTTCATCCACTACAACTTCTCCAAGGGCATCCGCGAGTGGATCGAGCGCCATAACCGCTATTCGACCTACGAGGCCAACGAGACCATGAAGGCGCTGGCCGAGCACCCGGTGAAGCTGGGGAACCTGCTGTCGGGCGATCGCAACACGCGTCGGCTGGAGCTCAAGAACATCTCGTTCCGCATGCCGTGCCGACCGCTGCTCAAGTTTTTCTACATGTATGTGCTGGGGCGCGGCTTCCTCGATGGTCGAGCGGGGTGGACCTACTGCCGACTCCAGGCGATGTACGAATATATGATCGTGCTGAAGGTGCGCGAGCTCAAACGGCCCGATCTGGTAGCCGCCGATCGGGGCGAGTCTGGTGGCTCAAAGAGCCACGGGGGGCGAGATGCGTAAGCCCTTGCTCGCCTTTGCCCGCCACGCCAAGCTCAGGAGTGAGTTCGTGCTGGCTCGTGCGCGGGCGCATCTTCCAAGGCACGAGAAGCACCGCCTGCCTGTTCGATTCATCGTCGGTTGTGGTCGGTCGGGCACGACCATCCTCGGGCGGATGCTTGCCCTGCACCCGGATGTGCATTACCTCTATGAGCCCTACAACATGTGGACGGTCATCGATCCGAGGCTGGATGTCAACGGGCTGTTCACAAACCCCGCCCAGGCCCAATGGTTCTTCGACAGGGAAGACCTGACCGACCGTGCCAAGAGCCGCTATGAGACAGTTCTCGCCCGTTCTGGCGATGGGGGGCGTCACAAGATCGTCGTCGAGAAGCTTCCCCACAACGCCTGCCGACTCGGGTGGGTTCAGTGCGTAGAACCCGACGCGCGGGTGATTCACATCGTGCGCGATGGCATCGATGTGGTTCGATCCATCGAACGGATCGCGACACGCGGCGACTACAAGCTCGCGTTCAAGCCGAACTACAACCAGTGGTGGGGCGAGCGCAATGCCAAATGGCGGGCGCTCTCAACCGAGGGGCCCGCTCGGGGGTACTTCCCGCATGAGGTTGATCAGCTGCAATCACACACCCAACGCGGCGCGTATGAATGGCTCGTGAGTCTTGAAGAGGTCGACCGTCATCGGGAATCGCTGGGTGAACGCCTCCTTGAGGTGTCCTACGCTCAACTCACGGCCAGCCCTGAAGCGGTGTGCGCCCGCATCGCGCAACACTTCGGTATCGATGCCAACGACGAGTGGCTTGAGCAGGCCGCGTCGTTGATTGGGGAAGAGCGGAGCCACGCGGGTGAGCCGCTCCGTCTGCCCACGGACATGATGCACCGTTTCAATGAATACCAACAGCGATTTGGCTTCGTGGGACGTGCCCTTCCCCTCGAAACGACTGTAGAATGCCTGACGGAAAGCATGCCCATACACGGTGATCACACATCATGAAGATACTGCACTACAAATCCACGATGCGTTTGGAAGAGGGTGGCGTGGTCAAAGCCGTGCTCGATCTTGTATCGATGGGCGTGCAAACCGATGAGATTTTTCTTGCAACCATGGACCCCTCCGGGGTTCCCGATGAGTGGCAGCAAGGCCAGGGTGGTTCGGTGCGTGTGCATCACCTCAAAGGCACGCCCGGGCGGGGCATGACGCTCAACCCGTCGCAGCTCCAGCAGATGCGCCAGATCATCAGCGACTGCGATGTCCTGCACATGCATTCCATGTGGAACCCCGCCAACCCACAGATCGCCAAGCTCTGCGCCGAACTGGGCAAGCCCTTCGTTCTTAGTGTCCACGGCATGCTCGACGACTGGTGCATGTCGCAGCGTCGGCTCAAGAAGGTCTTCTACATGAAGACCTGGGGACGGCACCTGCTCAAGAACGCGACGGTGGTGCATTGCACGGCTCAGGCCGAGCTCGATCAGGCATCCAAGTGGTTCGATCGAGCCAAGGGTGTTTCGGTGCCCCTGCCGTTCGATCTGGGCGAGTATGAATCGCTCCCGGACACCGAGCTGGCGTATGAGACTTTCAGCGAGCTTGACCGGGTGAAGCCCAAGGTGCTGTTCCTGAGCCGCATCAACTACAAGAAGGGTGTCGATCGCCTGATCAGGGCCTCGGCCTTGCTTCACGCCAAGGGCGTTGATCACCAGCTTGTCATCGCGGGTACCGGGGATGAGCCGTATGTCAAAGAGATGAAATCCCTCGCCCAGTCAGAGGGCATCGAGGCGCAGACCTACTTCCTTGGCTTTGCTACGGGATTGGCCAAGGTTGCGCTGCTGGAGGCCTGCGATGTCTTCGCTCTGCCCACCAGCCAGGAGAACTTCGGCTTTGTGTTTTTCGAGGCGCTCGCCTCCGGCACGCTTGTGCTGACGACCAAGGGCACCGACACCTGGCCCGAGATCGAGGGCTCGGGCGGGGGGGTGATCGCTGAGAACACGCCCGAGGCGTTTGCCGATTCGCTCGGGGAAATACTGGGCGACCTTGATCGCACGCACGCGATGGGGCAGGCCGGGCGGGCGTGGGTTTACAAAGAAATGACCGTTGACCGCGTGCGCCAGCAGTATCGCGATATGTACGAGCGTTGTCTTTCGCAGGGAGGCGGATCCTGATGTCGGCCACAATGATGATGCAGCGGGTCTCCAACCTGGCTACCCGACAAATCGCGATTCGGTATGGGAAGTCGATCCCGATGTATCCGCTCGTCGAGTATCCCAAGTCGGGCGGGACTTGGCTCTGTCGCATGCTTGCTGACTGCCTGCGTGTGCCATTCGTGCAATATTCGCGTCTGCCGGTGGCGATGCCATCGGTGGTGCATGGGCACTGGAGTTATCACCCAAAGCTATCGAACACGACCTACCTGTTGCGTGACGGGAGAGATGTGGTCGTTTCGTTCTATTTCCACAGCACACGCCCGTCTGTAACCCCCAACAACGCGCACCCAAACCGATCGATTGATCGCATGAAGAACCTGTTGGGCGCCGACGCGGATTTGAGCGATATCAGCACGCATCTGAGCAAGTACATCGAGCATCTCTTTGCCAACCCGCTCGGAAGCAAAGAGAACTGGACCGAGCATATCAACGGGTGGTTCGAGCGCCCGGGTGTTCAGTACATCCGGTACGAAGACCTCCGGAGTGACTGTGTGGGGGCGATGACGCGATTGCTCCAAGGTCTTGGGCATGAGATCGAGCCCGAGCGGGTCGAGCGGGCCGTCGAAAACTTCTCGATGGAGCGGATGACAGGGCGTCGTCCTGGCCAGGAAGACAGCAACTCCTTCATCCGCAAGGGTGTGGTTGGCGATTGGAAGAACCACTTCACCCGCGAAGCCGCCGAGACATTTGACCGCCTCGCGGGTGATATGCTCATCCGTCTGGGTTACGAACAGGACCGGGACTGGGTCAAGAGCTGCGACTAGGTCCCTTGGTTGGAGAGATTCAGCCCCGGCCGATCAAACTCATCCCCAAGTTCGTGCCTTCGATTCTGAAATCGGCCGGTACGGTCGATAACCTCGACGGAACCGACACCCGAAGCGATCCGGTTCACCCTGGAATACTCGTCTCATTTTTAGCTCATCGGCCTCGCCATCTCATTGGCGGGGTATGACCGATTCCGGTGGCCATGCCCTGCGTCGTGCACGGGCACTGACGCCACAGGGTGAAGTACAGCGACTGTCTCATATGCTCGACAGGCTCGGTCGCTGCAGGGTTTGATGCGTCCGCTGCGAGGATCTGTTTGCGGACTTGTTGCTTGGCGATGAGCCGGACCGGAGTGGATCCGATGGCACGAACTCTCACGGGGCACCGGCTGCGTTCTCTTGATCGGCGCGGCACACGAGAGGCAGAGAATCGCGGGGGAACTCAGGCCGGAAGCTCCTCGCCGTATGATTCCCACTCTTCCTCGTCGTACTCGTAGCTTTGGTCGGGTGCGAGCGCAAACTTGACGATGATGGCGCCCGCGCTGCAGTAGATGGGAATAAAGCACAGCGATGCGGAGACTCGGGAGATCATATAGCCCTCGAGCACCGCGCCGGCGAAGTACATGGCGATCCCGGCCATGCAAAGGTCGAGCATCGGTCGGTAGTACGGATCGATGCTGAAGCGCTGACGGAGCCATTTTAACTCGTACCAGATGGCCATAACGCCGGTGATGGTCAGGAGCCCGAACATACCGATGCCATAGCTCGCGAAGCCGTAGAGCCAGCTGTTCTCGCTGTTCTGGCTCTCCTCGATACCCACGCCGGTTAGTGGCTTGGATTTGGCCTGCGTGATGAGGTTATTCCATGCGATCGCGCGTGTGTTCTCCGTGTTGGTGAGTCGATCGAAGCTGATGTCCTCCCCGATGAACTTCTTCAGTACCGAAAAACTGATGTAGGTGAGCAGGAGGATGATTGGCAGGAGGAGGATCGTCTTTCCTGCACGGGGGTAGACGATCGCGCA
>DEXG01000004.1:21356-45690 GCA_002364005.1 Phycisphaerales bacterium UBA3190 | reverse complement strand
GGGGTAGACGATCGCGCAGACCCCGATCACAAACATGCCCCCGCCGGTTCGTGATCCGGTCCAGAGCAGGAAGACCATGTTGATACCCATCAGGGCGAGGAGCACGAGTCTCAGCTTGCCCGGTTGGTTCATGAGTAACCAGAGGAGTATGACGCAGATATGCGACAGGTATACGCCGGTGTGCTGGGGGTTGGCGAAGACCCCGACGAACCGGACGCTGCCGCCGACAGTGACGAGTTGTGGGTTGATGAGCATCTGCGCCGCGACCATCAGGGTCCATACGGCGTTCGAGAGGATGATCGCGTATAAGATCATCCGGAAATCAGAGAAATGACGCATGACGATCGCCGGCAACAGGATCAGCGGCGGGACCACCACCAGGGTGAAGGCGGCGGACTCGATCCCTGATACGGGACCTTCATGGAACGCACGCATCAGAGATGCGTACATGGCGAGGGTGAAGAACATCCAAGCTAAGATCGATTGGGCCTTGCCCTTGAGGTGTTGCAGCTGTACGAGGACGACGAACGACAGGCTCAGGCTGCAGATCAAAAACAGGATGGATCGCTTGGTCTGGATCGGAAGCCAGAGCGTGGGACGGATACGATCGTTCCAGTCCACCGGGGTCGCCATCGCGCTGAAGAGCAGCATGCCCGAGTATGGGAGCAGTGGTCCCCACTTCTTTGTGAGACCGATTAGGAAAACCCCGGCCGCGATCAGGACGACCAGTAGCAATCCGGCAAGAATCGGGATGGGGATTTGGTCGAATATATCCATGCGTGTGACTCAGGTGCCGATCGCGCCGAGACTCCCATATTATAGGTTCAGTCTCGAGTACAGTTCGACCGATCCGGAGAGTATCTCACGAATTAGACGCGTCGGCTCGTAGGCCTATAACGGAGCAGTGCATGACTCATGAGGCCCGGAAAGGGTTGGTCCGGATCGTGTCGAACTATGTTCGACTGTTCTCCACACTCGGGCTTGGTATTCTTGTTGTACCGCTCACCATTGCGTGGCTCGGCGACGAAGCGTTCGGCATGATCTCACTGATGGGAGCCAACATCGGGCTTGCCGCGGTATTCAGCAAAATCATCCAGGGCTCACTCGTGCGGGAACTCGGTGCGGCATACCACGCCGGCCACGAAACATTCAGAGCCAACTACACGGCCATCTGTCTGATCTCCTTTGTCTGCACCCTGCTCTCGATTGGAACATTCACGGCCGTTATCCTCCTGCTCCCCCTGCTGCAGATCCCAGAAGAACTGCTTGCCGCATCCATGTGCTTCGTCGCCGGGCAGGGGCTCAACACCGCCGCCATGGTCTTCCTGGCGCCGATGCTCAACATGTACCTCGTGACCGAACGGTTCGTCGGCTACAACATCTGGTTTATCGGGGTCCGCGCCACCAACATCATCTCGGTGCTGATCCTGGGATACGCCATCGGCATCAATGATCCTGCCCAGGGGCTGATGTGGCACGGCATCCTCTGGTCACTGCTGGGCGTCCTCGGATTCATCATCGCCGCCGCCTACATCTACACCAAGGATCACCGACTGATGATCCGCTTCAAGGGTGCCCGACGCGAAGCGGTGCGTGAGGTCTTCAGCACCTTCTCATGGAACTCGGGCGTGCAGGTCGTCATGAACATGCACGAGCAGATCCCCCCGGTTCTGCTCAACCTCTTCGTTGGCCCGCTCGCCAACGCCGCCTGGGGCGTCGGGTTCAGATTCGTCTCATACATCCGCATGGCCACCACGGGCGTCCAGTTCGGGTCCGACGCGGTCAGCGCTCGCTTCGCCGCGGGCGAGGACAGTGAGAAGGCAAGGACGCAGCTCCAACGCCTGATCAATATTCAGACCAAGCTCACCGCCATGATCGCACTGCCCGCGGGGATCATCGTCTTCGTGTACGGCTGGCCGATCTTCCACCTCTGGGTCGGGCGATCACTCAAAAACTATGAACTGGTCATCCCGATGGCGGTGATGATGACCCGGATCCTCGCGTGGGCCATCGCGTCCCGTGCCATCTCCGAAACATGGATGATCGTGCTCTACGGCGCCGGCTTCGTCAAGAGCTATGCCATGTGGGTTGTCGCGGGTGGTATCCTCGCACCCGTTGCGTCGATCATCCTGATGTTCACACTTCCCAAAGACCTCGTCCCCTACGCCCCACCGCTGATGCTCTCACTCGTGTTCTTCGGCATTCACTTGTTGGGCTTCCCCTTCATCACGGGGCGTTGCCTGCACATCGCGCCATATAAACTGCTCGCCGCGCTCCTGCGTCCCATCATTGTGACGCTCGTTGCGCTCGGGTTTGCACTGGCGACGCTCTGGATCTGGTCGGACATCGGAGACCTTGGCTTCACAGTCAAGATCACCGCTGAGCGGGCCGCGAGCATCCAGTGGCTGTGGATCTTTGTTTCCCTCGCGGTCTTTGCGGCCGTCTACGCCCTGGGCTCGGCGGTCTTTGTGATGAGCGGCGCGGAACGACAGCGGGTCAGCAACCTGATCCGACGCAAGCGACCCGCGAAGATCCAAGACGAGTGATCAGTCGAGCATAAACTCGGCGAACACGCCGTCGTGATCGCTCCCGATGATCTCGATCGATTCCCACGCGACCGGACGCACGCCCGGAGCGTACCAGACATCATCGATTTGCACGCGAAGCGGACCCGGAACACCCGCATTGGTCGGGAAGCTCCCGCCCATGCGCAGCAGCGGCTTGCTCTGACGAAGACCGTGCTCTCGCAGCACGCGCGAGCGGTACTGGGCGGGGGCACTGTTCAGGTCTGCGCCGATCAGCATGGGCAGCTTCGTGCGTTTGATCGTTTCCACGATGACATCGGCCTGCATCTCGATGACGGCGTTACCAAGCGTCCATCGGCCGTTGCCCCGTGGTGAGAGCGGGTGCAGCAGCCCTACGACAAAGGCGCCCTGCGGCCCATCAACCAGCACATGCAATGCGTTCTGGTTCATGATCGGGTCGCCCCCCGTGTCGAGCTTCTTGATCGGCCATCTGCTCAAAACAAAGCACGGCGAAGTCTGACGCTCGACCCAATAGCGCTGTGTCCAGTAGGGGAAATCGGTGCCGTCGAGTATGCCACGGTTCTTGATCGAGCGATTCAACTCCGGGGGAACCTCGATGAGCACGATGACATCCGCATCGATTTCGAGCAGGCGTGACAGCGCATCGTCCCAGGACTCATTCTCCGGGTTGATGTTCACGCTCACGATCCGGATAGATCGGTCGCCCCGGGTGATCTCGGGCTTTGGCAGCATCAGCGTTCGGCCCGAGAGCAGCGGGTACAAGGCACACCCCAGCAGCACCAGGACGCATGCCGTGAAACGCCATCGTCGCAACGCGAGCCCGATCAGCAGCACAAGCAGCACGCCCCAGCAAAGGTGCATCTGGGCCGCGCCCATCATGTCGATCACGAAGACCCGGTCGCTCAGCATCCAGCCCAGGGCGACCAGCAGCACCAAAGGGAGCAGCACGCCCCAGAGCACGAGGCCCACCCATCGCGATCTCGGTTTGCGTTGTGCTTCTTGCATACCCAGCACTATCGAACCGATGCGCATCAACGAACAAGTGTTGATGAAAAAAACGGGCGACTCTCATGAGCCGCCCGTCGGGTATCACTGGTTGTCACGCACGAATCAGTTGTCCTGATAGGTGTAGTTGGCATCGAGGGCCTTGCCGACTCGCAGCGAGATCTCCTCGAGGTGTGCACGGGTGTACGAGTCAAGGCTGTCCTTGCTCCCGAGCACCTTGTCCACGCCGTCCTTGATGTGACGCAGGTGCATCGATGCGAGCATCTTCACCGGCTTGGACGACGAGTTGAACCCGCGTGTCGCGAAGGTCATGTCGATCAGGCGATCGAGATGCTCGCGTTGCAGGTTGCGACGCAGCGAGGAAATCATCGGGCTGCGATCGCTGTAACCGCTGCCCACATCCTCGCCAAGCTCGGACCAGACCGACTCGCTGACAGACTGCATCAGCTCGGCGAGCGTCAGCGCGTCCTGGTCAGCAGGAACGAACATCTCGTAGTCATAGACACGCTGCACCGTCTGCGGGTTCAGCAGCATCGTCAACGCCGAGGCCTGCATGCCCATGATGCGATCGTGGATCGGCATCGCGGCATCGGCCATCACCGAGTTGACATCATCCCACCACTTGTCGACCGTGGTGTGGGCGAGCAGCTCGGGGGTGATGCCGTAGGCCTCGTCCATGAACGCGTTGTCGATCACGAACTGTACCGCTGCACGCTGACGCTCTGCGGGCACCACCTCGATGGGTGAGCGGTTGCCCGGGTCACCCTTCTTGTCGCGGTAGACATACGCCGAGCCGATCCAGTTGGCCATCATCGACAGCGACTGCATCTGGGTGTTCAGCGAGATGAGGTAGCCACGCCGTGCACGCGACCATGAATCGCCATCGTCGACGAACTTCTCGAGCAGACCCTCACGGATCGTCTTGACCAACGCCATCTGGTTGTTGGCGTAGTCGAGTGGGTTCTCGGCAAGGTCATAGCGACGCGCCCGCGGGTCGGGACCAAAGGTGTCCTCGTCGGTGCCGTAGGCCAGCTCGGGCTCGGACACACGCGACAGCACCTTATCAAGGTTCTTCTCGGGGCCATAGCCATACTCGATGGCCCAGTAGTCATACGGACCGATGTGGTACGACGAGTAGTCGCCTTGCTCGGTGCCGAAGCCCGGCATCATGATATTGATGCCGTTGTAGTCCATCACGGATGCCGACCAGGGCTTCTGACCCTTGATCTCTTCCGAGTTGATCTCATCGAGTCCGTACGCACTCGAGCCCTTGAAGTTGTGACGCAGACCGAGCGTGTGCCCGACCTCGTGCGCGACCAGCTCCGCGAGCATCGGGCCGACGAACCACTCGGGCACGCCGTCGATCATGTCGCCCTGATCCTTCTTCTTGGCGCTTGGCGCCTCGGTTTCCTCTGCGGGTTCCTCAGCAGCGACTTCCTCCTCGGCCTCCCCGTCCTGCTTCTCGAGCAGGGCCAGGTACTCCGGCGGGATCATCGCACGCAGGCCCGGGTTCTCTTCGAGCTGCTTGCGAATCATCTCAAGCGTCTCTTCGTCGATCTCCGGCTCAAGGGCCTCGTTGCTCTCGGCCGCGGCAGTGACCATCTCAAGATCAGCCGCGAACAGCTCGATCATGCTCAGGTACATCCGCATCGTGGCCAGATCGAGCGCCTTGCCCGTCGCGGCCATGCACATGCCGTTGACCTGCGAAGCGCGACCGCCCAGGCCGTCGAACTCGTCGTTGCCGATCATGCTGGCGCCGGGGATGAAACCGTCCATCGAGCTCAGCTCGTGGAGGTGGTTCTCATGCCCCGAAGCCACACGCTGGTGACGCTCTCTGATGATCTGCTCGCGTTGCTCGGGTGTCGCCAGACGCAGGCGCGGATCCCAGCTTGGGTTCTCTTCGAGCCACTGCAGCGTTGAAGGCGCGTAGCCCTCGGTCGCCAGCGTGCCCAGCAGGTCTTCCCAGCGATAGGTGAACACACGCACCCAGCCGTCGGTCAGCACGACATCAGCGTCGAGGATCTCACCGGTCATGGGGTTGACGCGTGACGGGCCAATAGCCGTCGAAACATCATTGCTGATCCAGCGGATGAAGTTGTAACGCACATCCTCTGGGTCCTTGTCCATGTTGGCACCGGTCGCCTTGTCCTGGTACTGGACCTGGATGGCGCCGTCGATCCCGATCTTGCGATACGCGTCGTTCCACTGCTCGATGCCCTCACGGACCCAGCGCCGGTAACGGATCGGCACGGTGTGCTCGACATAGTACACGATCGGTTCTTTGGGCGGGCTCATGGTGAGCTTCGGGTCGGCCTTCTCGATGTGCCAGCGGTTGATCAGTCGTCGGCTCTTCTCGTCTGCGTCGTACTGACCGAGGTCGGTATAGGTCGTGACGAAGTAGCCCACACGCTGGTCAGCCACGCGGGGCTTGAAGCCACGCGAGCCGGTGATCAGCGAGATCGAGTAGTGGAACTTCTTCATCGTTCCGCCCGCGACGGGGCCCTCGAACTCGATCTCGACATTCCTTGGGAACGCCTTGATGGAAGCGACAGTGGTCAGCTGCGGGTTGAGCCCACGCGCCGAGCCGCCGAAGAAGTTGCCCGCCTTGCCCACGAGCAGCGCGTCCATATCAATCACCGGCTGACCTGTGGGGCCCGTCGAGACGATCGGAACATCCAGCAGTACGCGATCGGTGAACACCGTCTCCAGCGAGTCTTTCGATTCCTGATCGCCCGTCGAACGCACCGCGATCTGAGGCTGAATCAGGGCCATGCGGTTCCCGATGCGCTGCCAGCGGGTGTAGATGTCGCCCGACTGCAAGCCCGCGAAAATCTCGCCACCCGCGACGGTCATCGCGAAGAAGTGATGCTGCTTCTCATAACCACGAGGAAGCTCTGCGAGCACCTGGTTGGTCTTCTTGTTGATGTACAAGCCGTAGAACGACTGGCCGTCGGCCGTCGAGATCACACGCTCGAAGCCGTCGGAGACATCCTTCCATGACTTCAGCCCGTCGTTGCTGCTGGCGCTGCGAGCACCGCCGCCACGCCCGGCCATCGCGGCAAGCTGCGCCAGGTCGATGCTCTCTTCAGGAGTTGGTGTTGAGGTCTGAGGCTCCTCAAACTGGCCCTGAGCCAACGCCGAGCCGGTGCTCAACGCCGAGATGCCCACCACGGCACTGGCAATGCTCGTCAGCGTACGCAGAGGCACACGCTTGTTTTTATCCCTGTTCATATTTCACAAACTCCCTTTGGATGAAGCCGCCTGCGGCAGCGGGCTCGCTGAATACCGAGCCGGTACTGAAAGAATGACATCAGCCGCATACGCGTTGTGCGGCTGTCGCCCACCATGTGTTTGGAGTCCCTATCGTCGCGCTCCCCGAAAAGAGGCGAGAACGAGACCATGTGGAGCGCAGAACATGCGCTCTTCCATGTAGGCAAGAATTACCATACCACGACCGAAAAGATTCAAGAAATCGCCGAAATCAGGCGGGATTCAGGTGAATCCAGAGCACAATCACCGTTGAGGCCACAAACACCAGCCCCGCAAGACGCACCATGTTGTCCTTCAACGCGATCTCGGTTGGGTCGTCATAGCGACCACGCATCAGCAGCGTGATCGTCCGGAGCAACGCCAGCGTCGCCGGGGCAACCGTGACCCACATCAGATTGAATCCGAACGACTCGTCTAGACTGCCCTGTCTGGTGGCGAAGGTGTACACAAAGTCATCATGGCGACTCTGCACATAACTGATGTATGTCAATAGAGTTGCGACGCCGGTCACCACCACGAACATGCGCAGCATCTGGTCGGTGTAGTGCTGTTGCACATCCCGGGCGGCCATCGCGGCTTCATCGCTGCCCATGTGACGACGCTCGCCCAGACGCTTGCCAAAGGCCAGGAACATGCTCAGAAAGAGCGTTGCATTGAGCAGCCATGTTGATGGGGTGATCCCCACGGCCGCACACCCACCGAGTACTCGGATCACAAACCCCGATGAGAGACACAGCACATCGACAATCACGATGTGCTTGAGCCCGCCCGAGTAGAGCATCACATTGGCGATATAGACCACCAACAGCCCCAGAACCCAGATCCGAAGCTCGCTGGGCACCCCGAACACACTCGCCAGCGAGATGATCAGCAGCATGATCCCGAAAATGCGAGCGATGCCCAGGGGGACCTGTCCCGAGGCCAATGGGCGTTTGCATTTGCGTGGATGGGCTTTGTCACGCTCGACATCGGCCATGTCATTGAAGATGTAGCAGCCCGAAGCGGCCAGACAGAAGCCCAAGAAAGTCGAAAAAACAGCGATTGCCAGCTCAGAACGGGGCATCGTCTGCAGTTTGCCGTCTGACAACGCGAAGAGCGGCCCGATCAGGACGAAGATGCCCTTGGACCACTGATGCAGGCGCATCAATCGAATTAGACCGACCAGTATACCGCCACTCGGTGTTTGTGCCGATGGCGTGGTGTTCGTGCTATCTGAGGTCGAGTTCTGCATGAATGCTTTCTGCATCGTCATAACGACCAGATCGGCACAAGAGTTCGCACCAAGTGAACGCAGATCGGGCTTGATATCGCCATTTTCACCCCCACAGACCCCCTGATGGCCGATAGGGTGTGCACGATGCCAAGACACAGCAGCGAGTTGCGGACCGGATCCGAGCCGATCAAAGCAAGGTTGATCGCTTTGTCGATCACGCTGGGGCTCTGCATGCTGGTCTGCTGGAGCGTGATTTTCACCGGCAACCTCTCTGGGCGTGGCGCTTCGGACGATCTGCTCTACCACTGGGTGGCGATCAATCAGTTCGCGCAAGAATGGCCGACACCCGATCTGGGCGATTATGCATCCGCAACCGCGCCGGGGTATCACCTGCTGCTGGCGCCGCTGGTGCGGTCAGGACTCGACCACACGGGGACCCAGCTCGTCGCGAGCATCTGGACCCTGGCCCTGCTGGGGTTGTTGTGCTGGGTCGTGAGCCGAAGCTGGGGACTGGCATCAGCAGTCCTCATGCTCCCGCTGCTCGCATCGATGTATGTCATCTACCCCGGCATCTGGCTCCTGCCCGACAACGCGGGCTGGTTCTTCGTGCTGGGCGTCCTGTTGCTGGCGCTTCGCCCGCGAACGGGCTGGGGAGTATGGGCGCTGGCGGGTGTGCTGCTGTTGGCGTTGGTGTGGGTACGACAGGTGCACATCTGGGCCGCGGGCGTGATCTGGTTGGCCGCCTGGCTCGGCGATCAATCCCAGACTCCCAGCGATCTCCGCACCTTCTTCACCGACCCCGTGCGACGACTCGGCCGGACCATCATGGCCCAGGGTTTCACCATTCCCGCGTTCATGGCACTCATCTGGTTCCTCGGCACATGGGGTGGGCTGGTGCCTCCGAGCTTCCAGGATCAACACCAAGGACCAAACCTGGCAACCCCGGGCTTCATGCTGACCCAGCTGGCCATCCTCAGTGTGTTCTTTGCCCCCGTGCTGATCCCACAACTCCGCACGCTCTGGGCACACCATTGGCGATTGGTGCTGCTGGCCATATTCGTCGGCTTGGTGCTGGGCGTACTGCCCCACTCCTCGTATTCGATCGAAGCAGGGCGCTACTCGGGCTGGTGGAACCTGCTGGGCAAGTTCCCAACCCTGGCCGATCGCTCCCCGATCTTCATCCTCGGCTCCGTTATGGGTGCCGTCTCACTCACACTCTGGCTCAGTCTTGCCCCAAAGCGTGACATCTGGATCTGGCTGGGTGTGCTGGTCGCATTTACCCTGGCGCAGACAGCCAATCACGCCAGCTGGCAACGCTACCACGAGCCCATGCTGCTGATGATGATCGTGCTCATCTTCGCCCGTTCGATGGTCCTCGATCAACTTCGCGTTCGGGTGTTGCTCGGCTCACTCGTGCTCTCGGTGGTGCTGGGTGCGATTACGCTCAGCAGCATCATGGGGGCCAAGCCGATCCAAACCGGCACGAATTCGGCCCAAACCGGCCCGGATTGACTCCCAGCGCGATCCGCAGACGGTTGGTTTCGTAGAACAAATCGCATCACTGACCCATCTTCTTGGGCAAGAGGGGCAATTGTCGGTCAATGCGCTGGCTTTGCTCGCCGATGCAACAACAATCAATACACGCCCGGCTTCGGCTTCGTCCCGATCTGGTTATGCGGGGCGAGCACGATGGACCCGGCGGGAGATATACGCACATGAGCGACAAACGCGCACTCATCACAGGCATCACTGGACAGGACGGCTCATACCTCGCGGAGTTCCTGCTCAGCAAGGGGTACGAGGTGCACGGGATGATTCGACGCGCATCGTCGTTCAACACCGAACGCATCGACCACATCTACCAGGACCCCCACAACCCCGCGCCCAAGCTCAAGCTCCACTACGGGGACCTGTGCGACGCCAACAACATCAACAAGATCATCGAAGAGACCATGCCTCACGAGGTCTACAACCTCGGTGCCCAGTCGCATGTGCGTGTGTCCTTCGACATGCCCATCTACACCGCCGACTCCGTCGGCATGGGTGCGATGCGCCTGCTCGAGGCCTGCCGCGACTTCCAGGAAAAATCCGGACAGCAGGTCCGCTACTACCAGGCCAGCTCCTCGGAAATGTTCGGCAAGGTGCTCGAGACCCCGCAGAAGGAAACCACACCATTCTGGCCTCGTTCACCATACTCATGTGCCAAGGTCATGGCCCACTGGGCAACGGTCAACTTCCGCGAGTCCTACGGCATGCACGCGTCCTGCGGCATCCTCTTCAACCACGAATCACCGCGCCGCGGCGAAACCTTCGTCACCCGCAAGATCACCCGTGCCGTCGGTCGCATCAAGCTGGGGCTCCAGGACAAGGTGTTCTTAGGCAACCTCGACTCGAAGCGCGACTGGGGCTTTGCCGGCGACTATGTCAAGATGATGTGGATGATGCTCCAGCAGGAGCAAGCCGACGATTATGTCGTCGCGACCGGGCGCACGATCAGCGTGCGTGAGTTCGCCGAGATGGCGTTCAACGCCGCCGGGCTCAACTTCGACGACCATGTCGAGTTCGACCCACGCTACCTCCGCCCCGCCGAGGTCGACCTGCTGCTCGGCGACGCGACCAAGGCCAAGGAAAAGCTTGGCTGGGAACCCGAGACGACCGTCGAAGAACTCGCCCAGATGATGGTCGAGCACGATCTGGAACTCGCCTCACGCGAGAAGACACTCAAGGACGCGGGGCACAAGCTGCCCGAGTTCTCAGGCCACGATCAGTAAGCACCGTTGTCTGTACACCACTGAAAAACCCCGCGATGATCGCGGGGTTTTCTTTTGCTGTTAGATTGATGCCGACTCAGTCCGAGAGGCCCATGGGGGGCTGATTCTGCGTCGGTGCGGGCGCGGGCGTGCTGGTCGTGCCGATGATCGGCGATGCGCCCGTCTGCTCGTAGTACTTGTCCGCGTCGAAGCCATCGGGTGCGCCGCGGATGACGAACGCGTTGGGGTCGGGCTTGTAGATGACGAGCTGGAAGTTGTCCTGGACGGCGATGTTGCCCGAGTTGATATCCCAGATCCGGACAACCAGATCGCCCCCGGCCGTGTTGGTCGTTGCGACGCGAGGTTCGGCCGAATCGACGACGGTTGCGATGACGGTGTACGGGCCCAGCGATAAGTTCTCTCCATCGACGCTGATGATGTACCGTGAGTTGGCGTTATCCCAGCTCGAATGCAGGTTGGCGGTCCCGCCGAGCACGCCACCGGAGGTGCCGACGAAGCCATACGCGATCGGACCGATCGGCGAGAGTTCATTGCTGCCAAAGTCTCGGACGGGTTCCCCCTCCACGCGGAGGTTGCCGTCGACGATCACATCACCCGAGAAATCGCCGGCGTAGTTCTCGGTTCCCAGTAGGGCCGAAGTCTCCGCGGGGCCGTTGTATGCCCAGACCGCGACGACATCCGGCGAGGAGCCAAACCCGACATTGCCCAGCAGGGCCGCCGAAACGCCGGAGAGTGTCGACTCCTCACCGAAAAACCCGACAACCGAGAAGCGTGACCCCTCGCCGCGGATCCCAACCTCGTCATCTCTTGAATCCACGAGCAGCGCACCTGATTGGAAGCCAAAGCTGCTGCCAAACACACGCTCGCCCCGGATGTACACCGTGGGCTCATTGGTGACCGTGTTGGAACGGAACTCTGCGACGGTGCCCCCGAACGCGCTGGTGAGCGAAAGCATCGTTTCAGGGTCGCCGAACTCGTTAATGTAGGTCTCGCTGTAGGGGAATCGGAGCGACTCGGCGATCCCGGCGTACTGGGCCCGGGCGCTCCACGAGAGCTTGGTGCGTGTGCCGAGCGTCGTGTACGGCCCGCCCTCGAACTCGCCGACGCTGATCTCGAAATACAGCTCCTGATTCCCGACCTCGCGCCAGAACCGTCGGGCCTCGCTCGCGGTCCCGCCCATCTGGACATCGACCTGGAAGAGCCCATCGACGACCGTCACGGGGATCGATTCGAAGTACAGCTCGTGGGCGCTGTTGGATCCGGTCGGTTCCTCGAACGCCTCGAAGCGGAACGAGTACATCCCGTTGGCGGGCTGGCCATCGACCTCAAGGCGACCCTGGTAGTTGAACGAGCCGCTGTTTTCGGTCATGAGCCCGGACTGGACTTGGTACGCGCGTGTGGCGTCGGGGCTGTGCTGCGCGAGCGCAACGCCTGCGAACACGGCCGTGGCAAGGACGGGTGTGAATCGAAACATGTTGTGAAATCTCCCTCTCAGTGTGAATCGTACTGAACACTGAGTTTACCGGAGATTCACTCGTTTCCCAGAACGATATCCGCGATTTGGGCTGAATGATCGGTGTTTTGGGTGGGCAGCAGCCGGTATCGGCTGACCCGGTGCTGCGGGGCCACCAGCGTCAGATCGATGTGCAAATCCACAAGCCCGAACACCGCACGCTCGGCCGTGGATCCGTCCCGAATCACGAACGAGCGCCCGCGCCCGTGCCCCGCCGCCTCGAACGCGTCGCGGTATCCCGGCGCGATCAGATCCAGCGACGCGGAACCACGCGGCGTGTTGAAATCCCCCACCACCAGATCGGGCGTTGGGAACACCGCGCCCGGGTCTTCATACCGCTCCCAGACATGACGCCCCATTTCCCAGCCCGAGCCGTCCCACGAATCAATCGCCCGCCGGACCGTGCGCATTTCTTCGGCCTTCCACACCATCGGGTTGCTCGGCAGGTCCACGAACCACACGACCATCGGCTCATCGTCGATGCGTTCGGGATCCAGATCGAACTGGGCGAACATGACCCACCCGTTGCCCGAGCTGGAGTGGTTCATGACCTGGGTCCGCTCGTGGTCGCCAAAGTAAACCTTGCCCGTGCGTGTCATGGCAAAGCGTGAGGCGATGACCGCGTGGCCCTCGACACGGAAGTGGGCCGGGTCGGCATGGACGCGGTAGGAGTAGTTCACCCAGCGTACCCGCTCATCGGGGGCGAAGTACTCGAACTGCTCGAGCAGATCTTGGCGCTCCTCGCCCCAATCCGGGTTCGCGATCAGCACAATGTCGGTGTCGATCTCCTTGATCCGCGCGCCCCACGCGTCCGTGTCGATCGTTTTTCCGCCGTGGTTCCAGTGCAGCACCCGGATCGCATCGGGTGCCTTGGCATCGCTGACGGTCACGACGCGCTGCAGGTGCCAGACACCCAGCAGCAGGTAGAGTGAGCATCCGATCACGAGTACGAGCAGGACCGGACGCAGGATCAGCCCGCCCAACCGACGCGACAGGGCCGCGAAGATGGTCGAGAGCACCAACAGCACCCACGCCCCGCCCACGACGCCCAGCGGGGGCAACCAGTAGAGGTACTGCGACCAATGATGCTCGTCGGTCAGCACACGCCCCGTGATCCACGCGCCCAGCAGCACGATCCCCAGCAGCGCCGAACCCTTGGCCAGCAGGGGCAGCACACGCCGACGCGCCCAACCGATCGGGCCGGGCCTGAAATCACGGGCGGATTCGTTCTTCGTGCGTCGTGCCATGGGTCTCACTGGGGATCTACGCGATTCTACCGAACTATGATCGTGTTCAACGCTGTACTTTCATGAGAGAGGTTTGTCACATGTCGCTCAACTGGTCCGATCAACGCATCATCATCACCGGCGGCTCCGGGTTCCTCGGCCGCCACATCGTCGAGGGCCTCCACGCACGGGGCGTCAGCGACGATCAGATCGTCATCCCACGCTCAGCACAATATGACCTGACCGAGAAGGATGCCGTCGTTTCGCTCTACAACGACGCCTTCGGCAGCGACAAGGCGACACTGATCGTGCACCTGGCAGCAGAAGTCGGTGGCATCGGCGCCAACATGAAGAACCCGGGCCGATACTTCTACGCCAACATGGCCATGGCCCTGCACCTCATCGAGCAGGCACGCGTCGACGGGCTCATTGAGCGCGGCGGCAAGTTCGTCCAGACCGGCACCATCTGCGCCTACCCCAACCTAACGCCTGTGCCGTTCAAAGAAGAGAACCTCTGGAACGGCTACCCCGAGGTCACCAACGCGCCCTACGGCATCGCGAAGAAGGCCGCGTGGCAGATGCTCGATGCCTACAAGCTCCAGTACGACATGAAGTCCACCTTCGTGCTGCCCGTCAACCTCTACGGCCCGTGGGACAACTTCAACCTCGAATCATCCCATGTGATTCCCGCGCTGATCCGCAAGTGCATCGAAGCCATGGACCGCGGCGACGAGTTCCTCCCCGTCTGGGGCACCGGCAGCGCATCGCGCGAGTTCCTGTTTATTGAGGACTGCGCCGATGGGATCCTGACGGCCGCCGAGAAGATGGACGACCCCACGCCCATCAACCTGGGCACGAACATGGAGATCACCATCCGCGACCTGGTCCACCTGATCGCCAAGCTGACTGGCTTTGCGACCGAGGAGACCATCGAGCAGAAGATCAAGTGGGATTCAACCAAGCCCGACGGCCAGCCCCGCCGATGCCTCGATGTGTCACGCGCGAAGGAACTGATGAACTGGGAGGCGAAGGTCGGGTTTGAGGAGGGGCTCAAGCGGACGATCGAGTGGTTTAAAGCGAACCGGAACAATCCTGAGGCGCGGATGTGACGATGACCCCGAAGGGGTCAAGGGCTGTAGCCACGGGCACGCAACGCGTGCCCGTGGAACGGTGATTGGTATTGAATCAACTGCCCCAACGGGGCAGCGGAAACAAACCATCCTGCCGATGTGCCCGTCATCTCCACTTTCCTCCGTCCCTCCGGGACGGTGGGGCTAAGGCCCGCCCTCACCCACGGGTTGCGCGTCGGCTGTCGCCGCCGCTCCACCCGTGGCTACAACCCGACGCCCCTTCGGGGCGTGGAGGGCTGAGGCAGCAAACCAACCTGCGATGCCGAGGCGAATCACAGGAACACTGATGCGATGCAATACATCGCACTTGACCCTGACCCCGAAGGGGTCAAGGGCTGTAGCCACGGGCACGCAACGCGTGCCCGTGGAACGGTGATTGGTGTTGAATCAACTGCCCCAACGGGGCAGAGGTAAGAGGTTTCAATCATCCACCCATCGCGCATCGTACTCCACGCCGTGCGCATCGAGGAGTTTGATCAACTCCTCGCGAAACCCCACAACCCGATGATGCTCCGCCTGCTTCGCGATGTATCCGCGGACCACATCTTCTTGCGATTTGCTCACCGAGAACGCCGCGTACCCTTCCTGCCACGCGAACTCAATGCCGAACTCCGACTTCACCCACTTGGTCGATCGTGACTTGAGCGTGCGCATGAGATCCGAGATCGGCGCGTCGGCCCGCCAACGCACAAGCAGGTGCACATGATCCTCGACGCCTCCGATCGCATGCAGCGCGCCTTGCTCAGCGCGAACGATGCCACCGATGTACCCGTAGAGGCGCTCGCGGATCGCGTCGGTAATCAGCGGCTCTCGGTGCTTCGTCGAGAACACGATGTGCAGCAGGACCTGAGAATATGTGCCAGCCAAGCCCATCTCCTCCGTCCCTCCGGGACGGTTGGGGTATATCCGTGGACGCTGCCCACGGGTTCCGCTTCGCTCCACCCGTGGCTACAACCAATCGCCCCTTCGGGGCGTCCAGAGCATAAAGTCTGCGGACGATCATCGCAAACCACGCTCGCTGCCCTACTCGATCTCATTTTCGAAACTGAGTACCTCGTGATATATTGACGAACCACATGCTTCGCGAGTTGTTCCGGCCCCGAAGGGGCCAAGGGTTGTAGCCACGGGCACGCAAAGCGTGCCCGTGGAACGGTGATCGGTACTGAATCAACTGCCCCAACGGGGCAGCGGAAGACCCCTCCGTCCCTCCGGGACGGTTGGATGTATCTCTGCTTATACCTTCCACGGGTTGCGCGTCGGCGAAGACGCCGCCGCTCCACCCGTGGCTACAGCCCGACGCCCCTTCGGGGCGTGGAGGGCTGAGGCAGCGAACCAACCTGCGATGCCGAGACGAACCACACGAACACGCTGATACGATGCAATACATCGCACTTGACCCCGGCCCCGAAGGGGCCAAGGGCTGTAGCCACGGGCACGCATAGCGTGCCCGTGGAATCGATCGCCTTCGATTCACGCTGCCCCGAAGGGGCAGAGGATCCCACAACAGGGACCCCACACCCTTTCGGCTTCCATGCACCAATCATTCCACGCCGAGTGCAACACCACCAACCCGACAGCGTATCGCTCTGTATGCGATATCTGCCTGCGCCGATTGTCCTTCTCCTCTCAGCGTCAATGCTCGTCGCCGCTCCGCCTCCGGATTTGCCGTATCTGACCGACCTCCCCGCCGGCCAAGTCGTTCACAACCCCTCGGTCGGACGGAGAGTGATTCTCGCATCCGATGCTTCACAGGCGAATCAAACACGCGTGTGGGCGCTATTCTCAGACGCCAGCATCATCAGGTACTTCGAAAACGCAAAGCATACGGTTGTCATCTACCTCGATGCTGAATCGGATGATGATCCGTACCTCGAGTCACTCAGTCTTCGGGCACTCCCGTCTGTGGTCGTGTCAAGTCGCGATGGCATGCTCCAGCGTCGCCTGGAGACTTTCGAAAAGCCGTACGAACTGATCCGATGGTTGGAAGACGCAGGGTCTGGTCAGCATTTGTATGACCAGTTGTATCGGAGAGTTGCAGTGCGCCCGGAGGATCTGGCTGCTCGATTCGAGCTGTTGAAAGAACTCAGCAACGAAGACATGAAGGAGTTCGCCGACATGCTATACCCGTGGTTGTTCAACCGAAACGACCTCTGGTTTCAATACGAGCAAGGAAAACAAGGCGTCGATTTCGAAGAAGAGCAGTTCCAGGGGCATCGTCTTTGCCCATGTCATGCGCATTCGTACAACTTACCGATTGTTCATGAACCCAGAGCTACAGGATCGCGCGAGTTCTGCAGATGCCAAGGAGATCGACGATTGGGTTGGTCAGGATGT
Organism: Phycisphaerales bacterium UBA3190; assembly: GCA_002364005.1. Lineage (GTDB taxonomy): Bacteria > Planctomycetota > Phycisphaerae > Phycisphaerales > UBA1924 > UBA1924. The sequence goes on along the minus strand of DEXG01000004.1, from coordinate 28,682 downwards.
ATTGGTCCGCCGCGCGATCAGCGGCGGGAGATACAGAGAAGGTCCCGGCTTGTATGCAATCACCCTGGATCAAACCAAGTACATCCAAGCTCGATGTGATCAAAGGACTGCCACCGACCGCGACCGCTTCATCCTCCACGCCCTCACCGCCGAGGGTGACGAGTGGCAGGCACTCATCGAGCAGTACACCAATGATTCACCATGACGCTACACATCCACCCCTCCACCGAATCCACCCTCCCCGCCTGGCTCACCATGCGTGCCAAACTCTTCGACGATGAAGACCCCGCGCTCCTCGAAGAAGAAGTCCGCCAGATCTCAAACGACGGCACGCTCAAATCCCAGCCCTTCAAATGCCTCCTCGCGTTCGAGGATGACACCCCGATCGGGTTCATTGAACTCACGATCCGATCGTCGGCCGAGGAATGCATGACCTCGCCCGTCCTCTACATCGAGGGTTGGTATGTCGACCCGGCCCATCAGGGCAAGGGCATCGGACGCGCGATGATGGACGCCGCTTTCGCGTGGGGACGCGGGCACGGCTGCCGCGAGGCCGCGTCGGACGCACGCCCGGACAACACCGGCTCGATCAACGCCCACCACGCGTTGGGCTTTGCCGACGCCGGCGTGATTCACTGCTTTCGCAGGTCCATCGAGGGCTCGTCTCCACCAACCGCATGAGCCTCGCGCTGAACGCTTGTGTCTGCGTCGGCTTCTGATACGATGGGCTCGGAGAGGAGCCCATACCATGAGATTCGTCCGCACCCTTGCCCTCGGGCTGATGCTGTTGTTGCTGTCCACCAGCGCCCAGGCGCAGGGCACGCCCGCGTCCAACGCGTTTACATTCCAGGGCCACCTGCGTTACAACGGGATGCCCGCCGATGTCCAGCTCAGCGCAACCTTCCGCCTTTTCCCGACACTCAATGGGACGGATGACCCGGTTTCGGACGAGATCACACGCACCTTCACGCCCGACAGCGAGGGACGCTTCTCGGTGCTGCTCGACTTCGGCGAGACATTCAACGGCTACCGCATATTCAACGGCGATGAACGCTACATGCAGATCATCCTGCTCGACCCTCCCGGCGGGCTGGAGGAAGACATCCCGCTCTCCCCGCGTGCACGACTCGCCGCCACACCCATGGCCGCCTACGCGCTCAACGCACGCATCACGCCCCTGGCCGAGATCACCGACAACCACCTCGTGAGCACCGACGAGCTGGGCAGTCTGTCACTCAACCTCGATGACGATGACCTCGGGCTGACCATCCGGCCCAGCGGCGGGTCGGGCGCCTTATTCAGCTACACCGGGATCCAGGCCACGGATTCATTCGACATCAGCTCATCCGAGGGTGGCGTGTCGCTCGTCGCAAACATGGGCGATGCCGACCTCGTCAGCACGCAGGGCGACATCGACATCAGTGCCGCCCAAGGGAACATCAGCATGCTCAGTGATGCTGAGTTCTCGCTGGTCACGAACAACTCCACCATGAAAACCGATCCGGGAGGGTACACGCTCAACGCGTTGAACATTGATCTCGAATCGGACGCGAGCACGAACATCAACGCCGGTGCCTCGGTCTCGATCAACGCCGCCGCAACCCTGACACTCAGCTCCGCATTCACCACGATCAACGGCAACCAGTTCGATGGCGTCAATGCCATCTTCAACGACAACATCCTCGCTACCGCCAATGCGCTCAAGCCCGGCGGCGGGCCGTGGGGTGTGCTTTCCGACGCACGCCACAAGAAGAACATCACCCCCCTGCACGGCTCACTCGATACGCTGCTGGCCCTCCGCCCCGTCCAATACGAGTACAACAACCCGAAGGAGCGGCTCTATGTGGCTGGCGTCCAGACCGGCTTCGTGGCCCAGGAAGTCCAGATGATCCTGCCCGATTGGGTCGACGAGTCACCCGACGGCACACTCATCCTCACCCCCCGCGGGTTCGAGGCGATGGTCGTCGATGCCATGCAGGAACTCCAGCACCTGCACAACGAGCAGGTCGAGGCCCTCCAAGCCGAGAACGACGAGCTGCGTGCCCGTCTCGATCGACTCGAATCCATCATGCTGAAGATGCAGTCGGCCCCATGAACGGGAGCCGATCGATGGGTATGCTCTGGTGTGTCTGATGAGCCAGCCAAACCGCAAAGGGTACGCTTCTGCGTGAACAACCCGCACACACTCGCCGAGCGGAACGATCTGATCGCGAAGGGGTACGAGTGCATCGGGTGCCTTGGCAACTGCACCCGCTGCTTTGAGACCCGCTTCCTCGAGGTCGAGAACCGGCTTATCGAGGGCGATTCGTACGAAGAAATACTCGATCACAGCAGAGACACCCCCGCTTCTGCCGAAAAGGATCAGGACGACTGAAACCGATCCAGGAGCGAACGCATGTCCGATAGTGAACTCAAGCCACCGATCATCCTGCTTGGCAATGTGCGTTCGGGCACATCGATGATCCAGGGCTTCTTCGGGCTCAGCGACGAGGTCTGCACCTGGTTCGAGCCACGCACGGTCTGGGCCTACGCCGCGCCGGGACGCAAGCACGATCGATTCACGCGCGACGACGCCTCGCCAAAGGTCAAGCGGTACATCCGCAAACGCATCCTCAGATACCAGCGTGAGCATGCCGGGCGACGGGTCATGGAGAAAACCCCGTCGAACATCATGCGGGTGCCATATGTCCACGAGATCTTCCCCGAGTCGCGCCTGATCTACCTGCTGCGCAACCCGCTCTCGCAGATGTCCAGCAGCGAGTTCCGCTGGCAGAATGTGCTCAACAAGAACCAGTTCAAGACCCGCCTGCAAGAGACACCCAACACCCAGCTCCACTACTACGCCTGGCGGCTGCTGCACGACAACTTTCGCAAACGCGTGCTGCGCAAGAAGCATGTCTCCATCTGGGGCGTGCGCTACCCGGGGATCTACGAGGACAAGAAGAAGCTGACGATCGAAGAGCTAATCGCCAAGCAGTGGGTTCAGGCGAGCAAGACCTGCCGCGCCGATCTCGATGAGATCGAACGGTCCGAGCCCGGCTCGGTCTACCGCATCCGCTACGAGGATTTCATCTACGACCCTGCCAAGTACTTCGCCCAGATGTGCGAGCATGTGGGGCTCGGTGTTGACCAACAGATCCTCGACGAGGTGGCGCAGCAGGCCGACACCTCAAGCCAGGACAAATGGAAGCGCCTCGACCCCGAGGTCATCCAGCGCATCAAACCCATCGTCGAAGAAGAGATGCGGATCAACGGCTACGAGTTCCCAACCGAGCTGCCCACCGAGGAAGAACGACAGGAAATCCTCAGCCGAGAAAAGCTCTCCGTCGGTGGCCAGGGCTCGACCGTCCGCAGCCGGGGTTCATGAAAGAGGTTCATGAAAAAACGCCCCGCAGATGCGGAGCGCTTGTTTTGTCGAGTGGGTTTCGTTGAACAGATCAGCGGCGACGCGCGACGCGAACGCCAGCCAGACCACCGAGCAAGCCAAGCCCTGCCCAGACCGAAGTTGGCAGTGGCACGACATAGAGCATGTCCTGCTCGCCAGTGGCAACAACCGCACGCAGGCGGTTGGCCATGAGGTTACGAGTGCCCGCATCGAGCGATTCACTGCTCAGCGCACTGAGTGCCGTGTTCACATCGCCAGATGCCGTGACGCCACTGAAAAGTGCGCCCCAGATGGCACCCTGAATCGCGGTGATTTGTGCGCTTGAGGCACCCGTATTCTGCAGGCTCGAGTTGATCCAGCCCAGCGAAACAGCCTTGGCGATCACATCGATCACAGCGTCCGCTTGTGCCTGGGTGTACGGCGTGCTGTTGTCCGGATCAGGTGCGTCGGTCAGATCAACGATCTCGTAGGTTGAAATGCCGTTGTTTGCGTATTCGCCCAGCTCGATGCAGAAGGTCTGGAACGAACCCACGGCGACTGCGCCCGAGTAGATGGTGTGGTTCATATGCCCAGCGCTGTAGTTGCCCTCGCCGGTGACATTCACCGTAAGTGGACCAGCCACGCCGGTGTATTCCAAATCAATGGTGTCGGCGGACGCGATCGTTGTGAGCGCACATGCAGCTGCAAGTGTCAGGATGTGTGTACGATTCGACATATCAGAGTTCCCTCGAAAAGTAGTGTAATGAAATACATTTGCACGACATCGATTGCCGTGTCCCTCAAGGGTTATTTTACCCATAAGGCACAAGTCGAAAAAGCGTAATTCATGCTCTCGCAGGAGAATATGCAAAATTCAGTGTGAATATGCGTCAATCAGACCACTGAAAAAGGGGGGGCACGGGCAGATCAATGCGTGGTTGTCAGTTGGCGTCGATTGGTACCAAAAAACACCCCGCGGATGCGGGGTGGAATGAGTCGGAGATGGATGGACATGCGGGCTTAGCGGCGACGGAGTGTCCGCACGCCTGCGATCCCACCGAGCAGGCCCAGACCAGCGAAGCCGGCCGGGGGCAGGGGGACGATCCACAGCTGGTCCTGCTGACCAACCGCGACGGCAGCACGAAGCCCGTGCATGCGGCGGTTGCCGTCGAAGGTGTTCACATTCATGAGGATCTCGTACTGATCACGCAGAGCGGTGCTGGTCGCGCCGCTGTTGACCTGGAAGTCGTGCCCGAGGGCTTCCCAGATCGCGGCCTGAATCGCACCCATCTTGGCGAGGTAGTCCGACTGGTTCGAGTCGGCCTGCAGCTTGCCATCGATCCAACCCAGTGCGTGGGCATTGGCGACGATCGCGTTGACCGCGTCGGCCTTGGCCTGCCCGTAGCTCAGTCCTGGGTCGGGCGCGTCTGCGAGATCGACGATCTCGTAGGTTGCCGAGCCGTTGCTTGCGTACTCACCGACTTCGATGCAGAAGGTGTAGTACGACTGGCCTGCCTGGCTGCCGCTGGTGATGGTGTGGTTCATATGACCTGCGTAGTAGGTGCTCGAACCGATACGCGCCTGAGCCGCGCCGTTCCCACCGGCAACGCCGATGTAGTTGAGATCGACGGTGTCTGCTGATGCGCAGAACGCAATCCCTGCTGTCGCCGCGAGGGCAACAATGCTGTTTTGACGAAACATGATTTCAAACCTCTCATCTTGAAAAACACAACAGGCAGCACACACATCGCTGCCAAGTCCCCCCAATATAGGGGGATCAACCCGTACCACCAACAAAAAACCCCCAAAGTATGGGGGTTTTCGAGGGTGTGAGTTGTTATCGGGCGTCGATGGTTCGCTGCTAGGCGGACCAGACTCAATCAGGCACTCGGCTCGTGCTCAGTCTTTGATGCCACGCATGTATCGCACACCAGCCACACCTGCGAGCAAGCCGAAGCCCGCGAACGCTGCCGGAGGCAGGGGGACCACAAACAGCTCGTCGGTCTTGGGCGAGAACAGCTCGCGGGCATTGATCCCGTGCTGCTGGTTTCCACGCTGAATGCCGGTGGTTGTGTTGCTCATACCCGGCGTGTGGAAGCCGCCTCGCTGATTGCTCGAGTCGCTGAGGAGCACGGAGATTGAACTGGGCTCGGTGCCGTGGTCGGTGTACTCGAGATGCATGGTTGAACCGAAGTCGGTCTGCTGTGCCTGGGCACGGTACTGGTGCAGGGACATCGCGAACAAATCCATGCTCTGGCTCTGGGCCGTTGCCGGTGCGACGATGGTGCTGAAACTTGCGGTAACGATAAGTTTGAAAGTAGTTCTATGGCCAGCCATGGCACGCTCTCTGTAGATCTGGGCTGTTTGCCCATAGGTCAACGAATACTGAATCCCTCTGCACGCGGCACCTATGCCGCACGCAATTCAGTCGGGGTGTCACGCCCGATTCGTCCCACCATAATGTAGCCGCTCCAGCGTGATTTACAGCGTGTAAAGCAGTGTGGAATAGAGAATTAGGGCAAACCACCCCCCGATTTTGGTACATATTACACGGGTGTGTCGCGGGTCGGCCAAAACTGCCTATCTTCACATTCTCAAAAAAGGCGGGCGCATGAAAAAGCACACACCCCGGGGGTAAGCGGGGTGTGTGCCGAGTCTGTAGACAGGAAGTGTTTCGAGTGAAAAGATTACTTGCGGCGACGGATCGTGCGGACGCCGGCGATCGAGCCGAGCAGACCCAGACCAGCGAATGCGGCCGGGGGCAGGGGCACGACATAGAGCATGTCCTGCTGGCCGTCGGCAACCATGGCCCGCAGCCCGTTCACACGCAGCTGGCCGTCGAAGGTGTTCGCATCAGTCAGGGTGTTGTAGTAGGTCTCGAGTGCGTTGGAAGTCGCGTTGTGGCCAACATTGATGTCGCTGCCAAATGCTTCCCAGATCGCGGCCTGGATGGCACCCATCTTGGCGAGGTAATCGGTCTGGTTCGCATCAGCCTGGAGCTTGTTGTCGATCCAGCCCAACTGCACGGCATTGGCAACAACCGCGTTGATCTGGTCGGCAATCGTCTGGCCGTAGGGCGTGCCGGGCATCGGTGCATCAGCGATGTCGATGATGTCGTAGGTCTTGCTGACGCCCGAGTGTGCGGTCTCTGCGAAGTCGATGCAGAATGACGAGAAGCTCTCGCCCTGACGAGCACCCGAGGTGATGGTGTGCTTCATGTGCCCGGCGTAGTAGGTTGAACCCGAAACGCTCAAGTGCATGGCACTGCCGCCGCCGGCGATCCCGGTGTACTTGGCGTCAACGGTATCAGCTGCTGCGGTACCGGCCATGGCTGCACAAACGATGGTGAATGCAATCTTGTTCTTCATATCTCTCTCCTCCTGTGATCTGTTCGACTCACCGCGGCGACTCGGCCACGGCGACGGGGTAAACATACACCCAAGTGCTTGAAGCACAAGTACTTCGGCGAGTCGGGAGAGCGTTTGAGGGTGGTCTGTGCGGGTTATATCTCACGCAGCGCCTGATAACGCTCGCACAGTAAGAACATTGGCTGTTATCGGGATCAGCAGGCACAGAAACAACAACGCCGATCCGTGAGGATCGGCGTTGCCGTGGTTTCAAACAAAGAGAGAGGCGTGATCGGAAGGTGGGTCCGATCAGGCAGCGCGTCGGCGACGCGTGGTGGTCTTGCGTGCCGCGGGCTTGCGTGTGATGCGACCAGCAACCGCCTTGCGTGCGGTGGTCTTGCGAGCGGTCTTGCGGACCGGGCTCTTGCGAGCGGTGGTCTTGCGTGCCGTGCTCTTCTTCGCAACGGTCTTGCGTGCCGCGGGCTTCCGAGCCGTGGTCTTCTTCGCGGTGGTCTTGCGAGCGACGGGCTTGCGGGTGGTTACCTTGCGAGCAGTGGTCTTCTTAGCCGTGGTCTTACGGACCGGGCTCTTGCGAGCTGTGGTCTTCTTTGCTGC
>DEXG01000004.1:18358-21132 GCA_002364005.1 Phycisphaerales bacterium UBA3190 | reverse complement strand
TTGCGGACCGGGCTCTTACGAGCGGTGGTCTTCTTGGCCGTGGTCTTGCGGACCGGGCTCTTGCGAGCGGTGGTCTTCTTTGCCGCGGTCTTACGGACCGGGCTCTTGCGAGCAGTGGTCTTCTTTGCCGTGGTCTTACGGACTGGGCTCTTGCGAGCGGTGGTCTTTTTAGCCGTGGTCTTGCGGACCGGGCTCTTACGAGCGGTGCTCTTCTTGGCAACGGTCTTGCGTGCCGCGGGCTTGCGTGTGGTGGTCTTCTTCGCGGCTGGCTTGCGTGCCGTGGTCTTCTTGGCCGTGGTCTTACGCGTCGAAGTCTTCTTCGCTGCGGTCTTGCGAGCGGTGGTCTTCTTTGCAGCTGGCTTGCGTGTGGTGGTCTTCTTGGCGGCGGTCTTGCGAGCAGGGCTCTTCTTGGCGGTGGTCTTGCGAGCCGCGGTCTTGCGTGCGGTGGTTTTCCTTGCGGTGGTTTTCTTCGCGGGGTGTTTCTTGGTTCGGGTTGCCATCGTGTGTACTCCGTGTGCCCTGAGTGTTCTCGGGCGGTGATTGGTGCTGGGCCCCGGCTCGTGCCAGGGCCGAAATGTTCAGGTGCCGCCACTTCAACAGATGGCAACACACGGCACACCGCATCAACGGTGCGTGGACACTCAATCGACCCTGTTTCTGCGCATACTGAACTTTGCGCATCAAGAAACACACACAACATGTATACAAAGTTCGCGATTTACCTTTTGTGCGCAAGAATCGCGCACAATCAGACGGTGCGCGTGTTAGTCACCGCGTCGGCGCGTTGCCTCTTCATACCAACGCTGCGCCTGCTCTTCATCACCCATCACCGAACTCAGCTCGCCCGCGCGCTGCGCGAAGACCGGGTTGATGGGGTCCGCCTCGGCTGCCTGCGAAGCCCACGCGTACGCATCAGAAGTCCGACCGAGTTGGAACAGCAGATCAGCCAGGTCATAGGCGATCACCGGGAACTCGGGGTGCGACCCGGCGACCTCTTCGATGATCGTCATGCCCTCATCGAGCATCTCCGGCGCACCCAGGTTTGCGCCCGCAAAGACCATCCCTCGTGCGATCGTGAACGCCTCAAACGGATCGTCGGCGATCTCGACCGCGCCCCGCAGCATCGCCCGCCCTTCCTCAATGGTCTGCGCATTGAGGATCGCGTTGGCTGCACGCGCTTGGAGCATTGCCTGGTCCGAATAACCTTTCATGCCCTTCGCACGCTCGATGCGCTCCTTGCCGATATCAAACTGGCCGCTGAAACTCGCGATCTCACCCGCCGCCACCCAGGTCATGGCGCTGGCGTGTTTGTGGTCGACGGCTCGCTGGGCCATCTGCTGTGCGACATCCGCCATCCCGTTCTGTAACGCGGTGCGCCCAATATCGATCAGCACGCCCGGTGCGTTCTCAATATGCTCGGCAAGCTCGGCGGCTTGCTCGAACTGCGCCCGCGCCAGATCAAACTTCCCTGAGAATGAAAGATATCCCGCGTGCGACAAGGCGAACAACGGGTCGTCCTCGTACCCATCGACCTCGAAGTACGCGTTGGCTTTGTCGTTGTCACCGACCGCGTACGCGCTCTTGGCCAGCTCGGTCCGGATCGCGTGCAAGTTCGGGTGTTGCTCGAGGGCTTGGGCATAGAGCGACAGCATGGCGTCGCGCTTGGCCAACTCGTGCTCTTGGTCGTTCGTTTCACCCCGCTGTTCGTCCATGGTCCGGATCAGCAGCTGCCCCGCCTGAAGCACGAGCCCCTCGCTGGGTTCGCCGTCGCTGATTACCTGGCGCAGCTGCGCCAGTGCCTCGTCGTTGCGATCGAGTACGCTCAGGAAGTATGACAGGCGCAGGCGATGCTCAGCGTTGAGCTCCCAGCCCATACCGCCGTGCGATGGTGAATCGGCGCGCTGGTACGCGGCTACCGCTTCCTCGGCCTGGACCCGCTGCTGGCCGATGGGGTTGAAATCGGGACGCAGCAGCATGTCTGTCGGGATCGTCGCGGCGTTGTAGCGCAGGTCGCCCTGCCAGCGCAGAATCCGGGCGTTGCCCGACCAAGCACTGCCGACCACAAAGACCAGCCCCAGCAGCACCAGCGCGTACCCGGCGGGCTTGATCGAGCCGCCCGCTTTGAACTGGATTTTATAGAGACGCACATGCTGCTGGTACAGCAGCTTGATCGCCATCATGACAATGAGTGTGCTGATCGCCGCCAAGCCACCGGCCAGCAGCATGGGCACCGCGTCGAGCATCCCGCGTGTCGCGTAGAAGAACCAGAGTATCAGCACCGCGGCGAGAGACTCTTCCCAGAGCGACAGGTCGTAGCGTCCTCGGCGCTTCTTGAGCGCCGCCTTGCGTGATTCCTTGGCCGACGCCTTGGGCTTGGCTCCCAGCGCGGGGCGACCGAAGCCTAGCGACAGCGCGTCGTTGGGGCAGGCGCTGATGCAGTCGAGGGTCTTCATGCAGCCTGGATCGACGACCATCCCAAAGTCGCGCACCTCTTCCGAGACGCGCACATTCGAGGTGCACACGCTGGTGCAGTAGCCACACTGCTTGCAGTCGTCGTTGACATGGATGCGCACGGGCGCGAGCTTGTCGATGGGCTTGAAGAACGCGGCGTAGGGGCACCCGTAGGTGCAGAAGCCCTTGGCGCCCAGGAAGTACACGCACGCGAACCCGCATATAAAGAGGAAGGGCACCGCGATGTACCACGGGGGCATCGTGGCCCAGAAGTCATCGACGATCAGCCCGTTCGACCAGACCTGGATCGGCTCGACCGGACG
>DEXG01000004.1:11666-18192 GCA_002364005.1 Phycisphaerales bacterium UBA3190 | reverse complement strand
CCTGGATCGGCTCGACCGGACGCAGCCAGTTGGGCCAGTCCATCCCCGCGTTTTCCAGCAATGGCGAGAGCACCTGTCGCTTGAAGGTGGGCCAGACGAACATGTACCCGCCGAGCAGGATGGGGAAGTAGACCAGGAATCGTGATCGGAACGCCTTGGGGCGGATGCCCACCTTGGTCATCATCCAGGCGCAGAGGTCCTGAAGGGCGACGATGTGGCAGAGCCAGCCGCAGAAAAAACGCCCAAAGATCAGCGTGCTCAGGATCGCGACGATGAAGAATACCGCCCCGGCGTTGACGACTCCGACCTCGAGGGTCTCCATGCTCTCGCTGGGCTCGATGGGCGATACGGTCATGCCCATGATGGCCCATTGGATCAGGTGCGCGATCATGAGCATATTCACGAGCGTGAGCACACCGGCCCGCCAGCGGGCGATTCTGGTGCGTCCCATCATCGGGGCTTTGCTGCTGCCGCAGTCGAGCACGGGCAGCGAAACCGACCGGGCGACGCCCGCATCGGCGGCATCATGAGATTTGAACAGGGTTTTCATGGGCACACTCTATCAGCACGGGCCGAAAGCCGACGAATCCTTTCTATAGTTCTTGCGTCGCCGAGTTCGTACCTGCTGTCACCGAAGAAGTTGCCATGACCGATAAACCCACGACCACCCCGATCCACGCACAACCCAAGGGCTGGTCGCCGCAAACCTGGCTCGATCGTCAATCCGCGGTTGAACTCCAGTTCCGTTATCCGGACGAGCGGGCTCTGGAATCGGCACGCACCCGCCTGGCGCAACTCCCCCCGCTGGTTACCAGCTGGGAGATCGAAAAACTCCGCGAGCACATCGCGTTGGCCCAGCAGGGCAAGCGATTCATCCTCCAGGGCGGCGATTGCGCCGAGATGCTCGACCAGTGCCGGTCCGAGCCGATCGCCAACAAGCTCAAGATCCTCCTGCAGATGTCGCTCGTGCTGATCCACGGGCTCCGCATGCCCGTCACACGCGTGGGACGCTTCGCCGGGCAGTACGCCAAGCCACGCTCGTCGCCCACGGAAACCAAGGAGATCGATGGCCAGCCCTGCACGCTCCCCAGCTACTTCGGGGACCTGGTCAACCGAATCGAGTTCAGCGAGTCGGCACGCATCCCCGACCCGAACCTGATGGTCGAGGGCTACCAGCACGCGGCCATGACGCTCAACTTCATCCGCTCGCTGCTCGACGGCGGGTTCGCCGACCTGCACCACCCCGAGTACTGGGACCTCTCCTTCTTCAACAACGCCTCCGTCTCGCCCCAGCGACGCGCCCAGTACGAGAATATGTCCCGTACGCTGGCCGACGGCATCGCCTTCATGCAGAACCTGGGCGAGCAGCGACTCGAAGACTCATCCCGCGTGGACTTCTACACCTCGCACGAGGGACTGAACCTCTACTACGAACAGGCCCAGACCCGGACGGTCCCGCGCCGCAGCGGGCATTACGACCTCTCGACCCACCTTCCCTGGATCGGCGAGCGCAACCGCCAGCTCGACGGGCCGCATATCGAGTTCTTCCGAGGCATCAGCAACCCCGTGGGGGTCAAGGTCGGGCCGACCATGCAGCCCGACGAGTTGATCCAACTGATTGATGCGCTCAACCCGGGCAACATCCCCGGCAAGCTGGTGCTCATCGCCCGCATGGGCGCGGCCAAGGTCGCCGACGGATTGCCGCCGTTGCTGGAAAAGGTCAAGACAGAAGACCGCCATGTGCTCTGGATGACCGATCCGATGCACGGCAACGGCACCACGACATCCGGCGGCATCAAGACCCGCAACTTCGACGACATCCTCAGTGAACTGGAAACCACCGTTGATTGCCACGACGAGGCGGAAACGATCCTCGGCGGTGTGCACTTCGAACTCACCGGCGAAGATGTCACCGAATGCGTCGGCGGCGGCTCGGGCATCACCGAGGACGATCTGTGCAAGAACTATGTCTCGCTGTGCGACCCAAGACTGAACTACCAGCAGTCGCTGGAGCTGGCGTTCCTGCTGGCGCAGAAGATGGGTGTTCACTGAGTTGTCATCGCATCCGTTCGGTATACAGAAAAAAAGCCGCGCGAAGAACGCATCGCGCGGCTCTGAAGAGTGCTTTGAATGTGGGATCGTTGACCCTCTCTCCGAATCGCTCAGATCAGAAGCACGATATGGATGGTGTGCTTACGGACAGCCCGCCGCGTAACTGTTGGTGAAGACGCTGACATCGAAGAAGTTCAGCACGCCGTTGCCGTCGAAGTCAACACTGAGATCGTTCATCAAGAACAGGTCGCGGAACATTGACACATCGAAGAAGTCCAGTTCCCCGTCACCATTCAGATCGGCCAGGCAGGTGCTGCCGTTTCTGAATCGTGTGTTGGTAATTCCGAGTTCACGATCAACCTCCTGCCAGACGGCGAAGACACGATCACCGCTTGGGCTCAGGCGCAGCTGGCTCTCGAATGCCCCGCTGTCTGGCTCGGCATCCACATCGACATCATCGAGGATGACGACGGGCGCGTATGACTCACCGAAATCATCGGTGTGTGTCAGGAAGATATTGAGATCCAGCGTGCCGACTGACGCGTGTTCGTACTGGTTGACTTCGGTGCCCCATGCGACCACGAAGGCGCCCTGGTTCTGCGGCGTCGCGGGGTTGGAACTGAAGGGCGCCCCCACGATGCGTGGCTCACGGACATTGATCTTGTCCTCGGGCGGGATGTTCGACATGTTCCGAGCATCGGTCCAGGTCAGCCCGCCGTCGAACGATCGACGCATGTAGAAGTTGTAGTTTTCCAGATCGGTATAGCGTGCGACCGCCCAGTCGGGTGTCCAGCTCCAACCAAAGGCGAGGAAGTCGCCACGCACCATGCCGCGGTGCGCGCGTGAATCCTCGAAGAAGTTGTCCTCGGGATGTGCGTCGAGTCCGAGTGATGAGCTGAGGTTGATCCCCAGCGCGTTATTGAACGCGTTCTCACGCAACATCGCATCAGGATCGATCGGCGGGTTGAGATCCTCGGGCCGCAAGCCGGTGGACATCGGGTCATCGGGGTTCTTGGTGCCGACCCGGCACATGATGTCTGAGGGGCCACCGTTATCGAATGCGCCTTCCTTCCAGACCCAGACGATTCGTACATCGCTCTGGTTCTGCTGCGGGCCAGGTTGTGTCACGAAGCGTACACGCCGCGCGTTCTCGTCGGGCGTGGACAGGATCCATCCGAGACCTTCAGTCTCGTCCGGGCTGCTGTCGTCGAACGCAGAGAAGGTGTGGTACCTGATGTACTTGCCTGTATCGAGCCCCTCCAGCCCTTTGGTCTCTTCGTACGCGACGATCGCGGTCGAACCAAAGAGGAACGAGTTGGCACGCGCGGCACCCTCGCGCCCTGACTCCAGCCCATCGTTGTCGGTCATCGTGAAGTTGTTGGTGACACGCTGCCCGGCGGGGAAAGGGGTTCCCGCAACGAAGTCGCTTGTGCGAAGGGCCGTGTACCAGATATCGGTGCCGTTGCTGACATTCGCGCCGGCACCGCCCTCGCCCGGGCCGTCGGCATCGCCGGGCTGGAGCCCCTTGGGGTCTTCCTGCCAAGTGATCAGGAACCCGGCGCTGGAGCCCTTGCTGACATCCTGTTTCGCGTCCCGGTCGCCGTTGCTGTGCATCTCGGGGGCGGTCCAGGTCGCGCCGCCATCGTTCGAGCGCACGCTGTAGGTGGCCCCGTATGGAACCTCAACGAGCCCGTACTCGGGGTATGTGACCGTCCGCTGCGCGCCGCCGGGCACATAGTGATCGATCCAGCTGATGATGAGGTTCTGGCCGACATTGAAGATGTTGGGCTTATCAGAATCGCCGTGATACGCGATCTCCGGGGTGAGTGGGTCGCCATCATGGTCTGCGTTGATCGAGGACAGGCCCGCGGTGTTGGTGACATTCACCGGCTGTGACCAGGTCGCCCCGTTGTCGGTCGAGCGGGTGACAAAGAGATCCTTGGCAGCGAACATCACGCCGTCGAATCCCCAGACATCAGGCCCCTGTGCATCGCCGAACACGCTGACGAGCACGACCTCGAATCCGCCCATGCCGTCGGGGTATTCAAGCCGGACGAGCTTCCCCTTGTTGGCGTTTTCACCATCGAAGCCGGTGGTTGGGCTGACCGAGAGATCGAATGAGTTGTTGAGCCGATACTCGGTGGGCATGCCTATCGCCAACGATGAACCAGCTGCGAGTGTCAATAGTGTGTGTAGTGTCGTTTTCATGCTTTGCTCCTTTGCATAGTCATCGAAGCGGGCACCCCTCACGCTGAGCGCATACCCGAAACTCCAAAACACTACGCTTCAGAAATAAACAAATCAAAAAAAGACGAAAAGATCAAGATAGACAACAAGTCTATAAAAATGTCTATAGAACACAGGGCGGCAAGGTGAAAAATGCCCCAAAATCACGCAAATCTTGGCGGAGAATCAGTTTGCAAATGACCCGCAAGATTGTGCCGCACAATACGAGAAGTTATAGTCATAATGGTGGTAGGCAGCGATTTCTGCAACGCTACCCCTATTTCAGGGGGTGGGCGTGTTCGCTCGCGTATACCGCTCATACATCAGCTCCAGCGCCGACGGGATCACCCGCACGCCCCCCACCGCCGTGATGAAGTTGGTATCGCCCACCCAGCGGGGCATCACATGCACATGCAGGTGGCTCGGCACGCCCGCGCCGCCGGCGAGGCCCTGGTTGATGCCGATGTTCAGGCCCTGTGGCTCGAGCGCTTTCTCGCACAGTGCGACGGCCCGATCGACCAGTTCCCAGAGCCGCGCCCGTTGCTCGGGCTCGTAATCGCTCAGGGTCGGGCGCGCATCGCCCAGGGCGACGAGCAGGTGCCCGTTGGAGTAGGGGTACTTGTTGAGCAGGATCATGCCGTGCTCGGTGCGCACGATGACATGGTTCTGCGTGTCGTGATCGGGAGAGCGCCAGTAGTCGAGCAGGAAGCTGCCGCTGCCGGACTCGGGCCTGGGCTTATCGGGCCCAGAATCCGGTTGGTCGGCGTCATGAATTGACTCGAGATAGGCCATACGCCACGGTGCCCAGAGGGCGTCTGGCCCAAACGGTACAGACCCATCAGCTCGATCTTGTGTTCCCATAAACCAGTCTAGGTCGCTATCCAACCGGCCGATCTACCCAGAAGCACTTGGAGCATCCACCGTGAGCACACTGATCGTCAAGAACATCATGACCAGCCCCGTCGAGACCATCCCGATGGACGAATCGGTCGAGGCGATCAAGGAGATCTTCGACAACTCCCACTACCACCACCTCGTGGTGCTGGGCGATGGGGGCAAATGCGCCGGCGTGATCTCGGATCGGGATCTGCTGAAGAACCTCTCGCCGTTTATTGGCAAGCTGGGAGAACGCACCAGCGACCTCAACTGCCTCAAGCGCCGCGCCCACCAGATCATGACCCGCCAGCTCGTGGCCGTCCGTGCCAACACCTCGCTGAGGGCTGCGACCCGGGTGATGCTCGACCATCGCATCTCGTGCCTGCCCGTCGTGGACAAGGACAAGAAGTGCATCGGCATCGTCACCGTGCGGGATGTCGTGCGGTGGGCGATGAGTGAACTCGAGGCGGAACCGACCCCCGAAGCTCAGCAAGACGAGCCGGGCAAGCGCGCTGCCTGATCAGGACTGCTGATCATTCTGAATCTCAACCTCTTCGATCGTCGTCCGGCGCAGGACGACCTTCTTGCCGTCGAGCTCCCCCTGAGACTCCTCGGTCTCACGGCGTACCTCGTGGCGGACCGGTTCATCACGCTCCACGGGTTTGCTCGCCGAGCCCCACAGGTGCCCAAAGAACTGTCCCACGGCCCGTGAAATCGAGATATCCTTGTCGTTCTTGCTCACACCCGATCATACGCGAGCGACACCATGCCCGACACCCCCGAGACAACACCGTGCCGATGCGTCTGGGCCCGATCCGCTTCTGAGATCATCTACCACGACACCGAGTGGGGCGTGCCCAACCGAGACGAGCACCATGTCTTCGAGATGCTCACCCTCGAAGGGGCACAGGCCGGGCTGAGCTGGGAGACCATCCTCAACAAACGCGACGGCTATCGCAAGCTCTTCAAGGACTTCGACCCCCACAAGGTCGCGCGGTTCACCAAGCGGGACTTCGACCGCCTGATGCAGGACCCGTCGATCGTCCGCAATCGCCTGAAGATCGAATCCACCATCAGCAACGCCCGCGCCACGCTCGATCTCTATGAATCAGGCACGACGCTCTCCGAGTTCGTCTGGTCGCTCGTCGACGGCACCCCGATCGTCAACCGTTTCCGATCACACCAAGACATCCCCGCCCAGACCGACCTGTCGAAGAAGCTCAGCAGGGAACTCAAGAAACGCGGCTTCCGATTCGTCGGCCCCACCACCATGTACGCCATGATGCAGGCCATCGGCATGGTCAACGACCACACGACCGATTGCTTCAGGCACAAGCAGGTCTAACCCCAGTGGCACAGGCGTCCCGCCTGT
>DEXG01000004.1:0-11490 GCA_002364005.1 Phycisphaerales bacterium UBA3190 | reverse complement strand
ACAGGCGAGACGCCTGTGCCACCGGTACATGGGAGATCAGAGGTCTTCCTTCACCGCGCCACTGCTACCAGCAACTGGGTGCCACGGCTTGACCCGACGCAGGAGGGCAAGCCGTGCCCTCCGCAGAACCTGGGCGTAAGTCGCGCATCCATCACCCAAGGTGAAGAATAACGCACGGGTTGTCCACCTCCGGTGGGTCAACCCGTGGCACCCAGTTCTCATTTTGTATTTGTTTTAGAGGTCTTCTTTGACCGCGCCACTGCCGCCGGCTTTGTAGCTGCCTTCGCGGACCTGATCGATGAGCCCGCAGAGCCGGTCGGGGCTCAGGTTCTCATGGAGGTCGTCATCGACCAGCGCCACAGGGGCGGTGCCGCAGGATCCGAGGCACTCAAGCTCAACGAGCGTGAACTTGCCGTCGTCGGTCGTCTGGCCCACATCGATGCCCAGCTTGGCTTTGACGGCTTCGGTGCACGCGGTCGCCTCGCAGAACTCGCAGGCGATCGAGCGGCAGACCGAGATCAGGTGCTCCCCCTTTGGGTGCTCCCAGTACTCTTCATAGAAGCTGACCGTATCGAGCACCTCGGAGGGCGCGATATCGAGCACCTTGGCGATCTCTTTCATCGCCTGAGGCGGGATCCAGCCGTAGGTGTGCTGGATCATGTGCAGCGCCGGGAAGAGCGCCCCCTTGGGCTTCTCGTAGCGTGGCAGGTACACCTCGCGGATCTGCTTCTCCATGTCGGCCGTCAGGTACGGCTCGTCGCGCAGCTCGATCTTGGTGTTTGCTGAGTCTTTGGTGATCCAGGCCATGTGCCGCTACTCCTCAATCCCGGTCTGAGACGCGGGATGATAGGGTCCAGAAGCGCGGGTTTCAGCCCGTTGGGCCGGGTCAATCGGTCATTCCATGCTCTCTTCCAGCGCGTGCATCGCCTCGGCGAACCGCTTGCCCAGATCCAGATAGCCCGCGGTGTCGTAATGCGCCCGATCGCTGTAGCTGAATTTCTCGGTGCCGGTGACCAGGATCGCCGCTGGGTCCATTTTACAGAACGCCAGCTGCGCCGCCCGGATCGTTTCACCCCATCGCCACACGGGCTCCCCGCCGCCCTTGAGCCCCGAATCGCTGATTTGCCCGATCACCACGGGCAGCTCATCGACCCGCAACGCCGCACGCAGCAGGTCCATCAGCTCGGTCAGGTTCTGCTCGTAGGCCTCGGCGGCCTGCTCGTTGGTCCCGTCGCTCTCGCCCTGCATCCAGACGATGCCACACGGGATGAGGGTGTCCTCCTCGCCGTCGCCGTCGATATCCCGCACACGCATCGCCTCGTCGATGGTCTTGAGCGCGTGGTCGAACTGGTTGATCCCGACGCGTCCGTTCTTGCGGCGACGATCGTCGACATCCCAGGTCGCCCCGCCCGTTTCGAGCATGAGCGACGACCCGCCGCAGGAGTACTTGATGATGGCGATGTTCGCGTCGGGGTGCAGCTTCTGCATCTGAGCACCGAAGCGCAGCTCGGGCCCGAAGCGGTTGCCGAAGCGATTGGTGAAGCCATCGGACGAGTATCCAACCCCGAAGCCGGGCTCGAGCGTCGCCCAGGCCCCGAGTCCCTTGGGCTCATCGCCGGCGCGTTGGATGGTGCCGCGGTAGATCATGCACCCCTCGACCGGGGCTTGCTGTTCCTCGGTGAGCTGCTCGGTCAGGCCGTAGCCGTCCATGTTGGACTGCCCGCCGAGGTAGTAGACGCGATAGACCTTGGCGTGGGCGTTGGCCGCCAACGCGAATAGGAGGGTGAAGATCAGGGTGGCGCGATGAATCGGTGTGTTCATGCACCCAAGATACCCGAATGCGATCACTCGTCCTCGGCGTCTTCTTCTGTTTCTTCCGCGATCAGGCGGTCCTTGGCCTTCTCAACATGCAGCTCGTAGGTGCCCCAGCTGGTCATCGACCCGGCCCCGATGGTGACGACCCACTCGCCCCGGCGCAGCTCGACCGACTCGGGCACGGCGTGCAAGTCGGTGCGATCGCCGATGACGATGTAGACCCGCTCCAGCGGGCGTGCCTCGCTGGGCCCGAGCACCTTGAACGACCCGGGCTTGATCCGCGCCGAGTCCATGCTGATGACCTCATTGATCGTCGGCCGCCGCTCCAGTGAGGCCCGCAGCGTGCGATTCGTCTCGTTGTCGATGCGGACGGTGTAGGTGGGGTTGAGGGCGCAGGCGGGGAGGAAGACCAGTAGGATCCCGAACATCGCGATGGGGAGCAGGCGTTTCATAAGCGGATCCTCATTGCATCGGCTCCGTAGAGCCCGTGGTGTAGCTACGGGTGGCAACAACCCACTGGCCCATCTCGGGCTGGGATCATGCAAGCAAAGGCAGGTTTCATCAACGCCTGGGCGGGGATCTCAGCGATCCAACTCCGCCGCCACAATATTGATCGACCCCATCACTGCGACGATGTCCGCGAGCATGTGGCCCTCGATCATCTTGGGCATCAGGGCGTAGTTGATGAAGCTCGGCGGGCGGGTCTTGACACGCCACGGGACCTTGCCGCCGTCGGCCACGATGTAGTAACCCAGCTCGCCGTTGGCGGTCTCGTGGGCCTTGTACGCCTCGGCGACGGGTGCTTCCCAGCCGCGGTTGGTCATGATCAGCTCGAAGTGCTGGATCAGCCCCTCGATCGAGCCGTAGACCTCTTCCTTGGGCGGCTTGGACCACTTCTCATCGACATAGGTATCGACCGGACCCTGGGGGATGTTGTCGATGAGCTGGTCGATGATCTTGATCGACTGCTTGATCTCTTCGATACGCACCAGGAAGCGTGAGTACACATCGCCCTCGTGGGCCAGGGGCACGCTGAACTTGACGGCCTCGGCGCCGTTGCCGTCCCAGTTGTCGGCATAGCACAGGTACGGCTCGTCCTTGCGGATGTCGCGCCGCACGCCCGAAGCCCGTGCGATCGGGCCGGTGACCGAGTAGGCGATGGCCTCGTCGTGGGTCAGGGTGCCGATGCCGACGGTCCGGTCGATGAAGATCCGGTTGCGCTCAACGAGGTTGCACAGGTCGGCGATCGCCTGCTCCAGGTCGGCGTGGAGGAAGTTCTTGACCATGCGCTTGAAGACCTCCTCGTCAGGGATCTCCTTCATGATGCCGCCCACGCGGGTCCAGTCCGGGTGGAAACGCTGTCCCGAGATGTAATCGACGATGTCGTAGATCTTCTCACGCGGGTTGAACGCGTAGAGGAAGCCCGTGAACGCGCCAAGGTCCAAGCCCGCGGCACCAACGCAAAGCAGGTGGTCCTGGATCCGCCCCAGCTCGGCCATGATCGTGCGAAGCACCTTGCATCGCGGGGTGATCTCGATCCCGAAGAGCTTCTCGACGCAGTCGTGCCAGCAGATGTCGTTGCTGATCGGGCTCAGGTAGTTCATGCGCGACACGATGGTCACATACTGGTTGTAATCGAGATGCTCGCCGAGCTTCTCGAAACCCGAGTGCAGGTAGCCAATATGCGGCGTGCAGCGTGCGATCCGCTCGCCGTCGAGTTCCAGAACCAGACGCAGCGTTGTGTGCGTGGCCGGGTGCTGTGGCCCGAAGTTCAGGACCCAGCGATCGCCGGTGTCGACATGGTCCTTGATGTAGTTGATGTTGTCGGCATCGGGATCGATGCCCGTGTCGGGCGTCAGCGTGTACGGCATATCGGCGTCCTTGGGGCTTTCGGGGCCTCTGGCGGCTCAGTTCAGGTCTGCAACCCCATTGTAGATCGGCAATTCGACATGGGCAGCCCTCAGCGACCATCCCGAGCCCCACTACCCAAGCCGACCTCGGATCGTCTTGGCCACCTCGAAGGCATCAAGCAGCGAGTTTTCGATCGCCGGCAGCGCCCAGTTGTCCTGATTCACGAAGTGCATCGATTCCTTATACGGTGCCCGGATCAGATCGGGGATACCGTCGGCGAGGAACCCGACCCGCGCCTCGGGCAACGCGTGCCCCCATCGCGCCAAGCGGATCTCCATCACATCAGACGCGTTCATGCCGATGAGATCGAGGGTGTTGTCGAGCACCGAGGTCAGCGCCTTGCCGTACTCAAGAATCGGATCGCCCAGGAACAGCGTGAACCGGGCATCCTCGAAGGCCAGGGGCCAGTAGAGCGTCAGCACGCCGGGCTGGACCGGAAGCTGTTCCCCACCCGGGCTCTTTGTGTATGAGCCGTTGAGCACATCGGTGTATCGCCAGAACTGCCCGGCCTCAACCTCGTTCTGGGGGAACTGGCTGGGGTTTTCGAGCAGGAAGATGTCGTAGAAGGAGTCGGGGATGGGCTGGCTCATGATCACATTGGCGACCAGATAGGCCCGCCGATTCAGGCGCATCGCGTTGTAGCGTGCCTCGTCGTCCTGTTTCAGGCCCGGGATCATGGCCCGGGCGATGTTCTTGGGACACGCCATAACCACCTCGCGTGCAAGCAGCGATGCGTACGAGCCGTCGGGCTCTTTCCAAGTCACCAGCCAACGCCCGTCGGGCTGCTGGCGGGTATCGACCACATGTCGCCCGGGGCGTAGGTGCGGGGCGTGATCTGGGTCATTGTCATCGAGCGGCTGAAGCTCCTCCCAGAGCCGGTTGGCCATCCAGGCGTTGCCGCCGGGGAGCACCCACCGACCGAACTCCTCGGCCGCCAGGAAGTTCCAGCCCAGCGTGGCCGAGATTTCCTCCCACCCAGCGCCAAACGATGAATAGCAGTACGCCTGGATCGCCGCCGCCAACGCATCGGGGATCGGGAGCCCGACCTCCTGCTCGATGTGCTGGCGCAGACTCAGCCGATCCAGGTCGATCATCCATTGCTCGGGGAAGGGCACATCGGGGTAGTCGATCGTCATCTGCTCGACAAGCTTGCGATAGGCCTCGTAGGCGGGGATGTCGGCTTTGGGCACGCCCATGCCAGTCCAGATGTCGTCGTTGATGGTGCCGTTGATCTCAACAGGCGAGGGCGACTCATCGACCCGCACCACATCGTGGAGCCCCAGAGCGCGGTAGAAGTTGTCCAGCGGCAGCCCCGGGTCGGGGGTGATGAAGTAGGCGCTGCCCAGCGAGAACTCCTCGCCATTGATCGTCCCGCCCTGCGCGTTGCCACCGAACCGGTCGTGGAGTTCAAAGACCACCGGGTTGTACTCGCGCAGCTCGTAGGCGGTGGCGAGCCCGGAGATGCCGCCGCCGATCACGACGACATCGATCTCTTCGCTTGGTTTGGGTGGCTGCCCGCTTGGGAAGTTGTTCTGCTGCGTGTGGAAGGGGATGTCGTCCTCGTAGTCATCGCCCTCGAACCAGTTCTTGAAGGGGAACCCATCGATGATGCGTGGCTTGGGGTCGAAGAAACGGGGTGCGAGCGGACGGGAGGCCTTCAGGTACTCGTGGTCGAACCCGTTGATCGAGCCGCTGGTTCGCTGTAACGCGGGTGCCGCGCCCTGCTCCGGGCTACACATGGGGCCGAGCAGATGCTTCACCACACCGGCCTGCAGCGGGCTTGTCGCCCCCCAGGCAAGAACACCAAGGCCGCCTTTGAGCATCGTTCTTCTCTGCATTTTGAATCTCCCGGGAATCATGGGATCGGCGGCTCGGTTGATATTTGAGCCATACCTACAATGCATACTGACAGACTCCACAAACCCATTCAAGATCAAAAACACTGATTTGAGATATCATGCAAGCTTTCCTCTCCCAACTCTGGATGATCCTCGTTGAATCCTCGCTCTGGCTGATCCTCGGCTTTGCCATCGCCGGGGCCGTGCACGCGCTCGTTCCCCGGGCCTGGATGCTCAAGCATCTGTCCGGAGGCGGGTTCTGGCCCATCGCCAAGGCATCGATGCTCGGGATCCCGCTCCCGCTCTGCTCGTGCAGTGTCATTCCGGTCGCCGCGGGTTTGCGATCGCAGGGTGCCAGCAAGGGTGCATCGGCCGCCTTCGCCATCTCAACACCCCAAACGGGGGAAGAGTCGATCCCAATTACCTGGGCGCTCTTCGGCCCGGTTTACGCGTTCACCCGCCCCATCGTTGCCGTCATCACCGGGCTCATCGCCGGTTTGCTGATCGACTTCACCGGCAAGCGCGAAGACCAGCCCGCGTCCGAGCCACACAATGATCTCGAATCGGACCCCGGCGCGGTCTCACTCTCGATCACCAACGCCGACGACGCGGGCAAGGCCGTGGCCAAGATGGATTCGTGCTGCAGCAGCACGCCCAAAGAGGCACCCACATCGTGCTGCTCGGGCAAGTCCCCCGAGCCGGCCAAGTCATGCTGCTCGGGCAACACACCCCAGCCCGCATCGTCGTGCTGCGGCAGCGAGGCATCAAACGAACCGGCCCATGTCGGCGCTTGGGACAAGGTCAAGATCGGCTTCAAGCACGGCTTCGGGACCATGCTCATCGATCTGGCCGTCTGGCTGACCATCGGCCTGCTCCTCGCGGCCCTCATCGGCGCGTTGGTGCCTGAGGAATGGATCGCCGAGCATGTCGGCACGGGCATCCTGCCCAAGCTGATCATGCTCCTTGTGGGCATCCCGCTCTACATCTGCGCAACCAGCTCGACCCCTTTGGCATGGTCGCTCGTGGCCGCGGGTCTCTCGCCCGGGGCGGCGCTGGTGATGCTGCTCTCGGGCCCGGCGACCAATGTCGCGACCATGAGCTGGCTCATCAAGGACCTGGGCATGCGGGCGCTGGTGATCTACCTGGGCGTCATCGCCGCCGTCGCTCTCGCGGCCGGGATCATCTTCGATGCCTTCTTCACCCGCTTCGTGCACATCGCCAGCGCGGCCGAGATGCACAACCACGCGGGGAGCTTTGGACCCAAAGAGATCGCCGCCATTCTCTTCGTGCTGCTCATGGCATGGGCACTGGGCATGAAAGCTCGGGAATACATGAACAAGAAGGGCTGGGGAACAACCAGTCCCGCGCCAGCCGGCGGCTCGTGCTGCTCGAGCAAGCCAACCGGGTCTTCATGTGGGTGCAGCAAGGCATGATCGCCACCAATGAACAAACCAGAGAACAGGACGATACCAGGCAACGCAATGTGCTGGGCGGGCCACTGATCGCCTGTTCAACCGAGCCGCTGACCGGCTTCTATCGCGATGGCTGCTGCAACACCGGCCCTGAGGACGCGGGCAGCCACACGGTGTGCTGCGTGGTGACCGGTGCCTTCCTCGCCTTCAGCCAATCCCGAGGCAACGACCTGAGCACCCCCCGCCCCGAGTGGGGCTTCCCCGGGCTCAAGCCCGGGGATCGCTGGTGCCTGTGTGCCGTGCGCTGGCAGGAGGCCTACGAAGCCGACCGAGCGCCGGGCGTGGTGCTGGAAGCGACCAACCAGCGGGCGCTGGAGATCGTCGATCCCGAAGCGTTGCTGGCGCACGCGGTCGATGCGGACTGAGACCGACCCGCTAGAATCTGCCATGATTCAACTCGGCGTCAACATCGACCATGTCGCGACCCTCCGTCAGGCCCGCTACCCGGGCATCCCGGACCCCATGAACACCGGCAGCGAGCCCGATCCGGTTCGGGCGGCCCACGAGGCGGAGCTGGGCGGGGCCGACGGCATCACCGTCCACCTGCGCGAAGATCGCCGCCATATCTGCGATCGCGATGTTGAGCTGCTGCGTCGACTGGTGCGCGTCAAGCTCAACCTGGAGATGGCGGCAACCGACGAGATGGTCACCATCGCCTGCAAGACCGGGCCGCATACTTCGATGCTCGTGCCCGAAGGACGCCAAGAGGTCACGACCGAGGGCGGGCTGGATGTTGCTGGTCAACGCGAGCGCATGCGTGATGTCGTCAAACAGCTCAAAGATGGTGGGATGATCGTCAGCGCCTTCATCGACCCGAGCCCGGAGCAGGTCGAGGCCTGCGCCGAGGTTGGCTTTGATGTGTGCGAGGTGCACACGGGCCCGTACGCCAGCGCCTTTGCTCGCTGCGGCGGTGATATGCGGCACGCAGAACTGATCGAGCAGCTCAAGCTCGTCCAAGAAGCCGGGCAGATCATCGCCAACGCGGGCATGCGTTTCAATGCGGGCCACGCACTCAACTACCACAATGTGCAGCCCATCGCGGCGCTGGCAGGGATCGACGAGCTGCACATCGGGCACTCGATCGTGTGCCGATCGGTCTTCGTCGGGCTGCGCCAAGCCGTCGCCGAGATGAAGTCGCTGATGACTGCTGCAAGTTCATAGACCTATAAAAATCTGAATAGCGGGTCCCCTCTGCGGGGAATGCTCTTGTGTTTTTCCTTGTATGGGCTACCATCGACGAATGGCCGGGGTATCAGAATCTGACAACGGGGGCAAACCACGCAAACGCGCATCATCGCGTGCCAGCGGGCTCTTCGTCAATCACGACGCGGCGATCGAGTTTCTCAACTCGACGATCAACATCGAACGCGTTCGCCCTGACAAAGTCACCACCGAGGTCTGGAAGCTCGATCGCATGCGGGCGCTCATGGGCGCGTTGGGCAACCCCCAGAACGGGTTGCAGATCATCCATATCGCTGGGTCCAAGGGCAAGGGCTCGACCTGTAACATGCTCGACGGGGCGTTGCAGGGCTGCGGCTATACCACCGGCGTGTTCACCAGCCCCCACCTGATCAATGTGCGTGAGCGCATCCGCATCGGTGGCGTGCCGATCACCGAATCCCTGTTCGATGAAGCCCTCGCCTCCTGCCGCAGCGCCGCGGCGACGGTCGAGAAGGAGCACGGCAAGGCGACCTATTTCGAGCTGCTGACCGCCCTGGCGCTGCTGGTCTTCGCCCAGCAAGCCGTCGACCTGGTCGTGCTGGAGACCGGTTTGGGCGGGCGTTTGGACTGCACGAACATCATTGAGCCGTGCGTCGTGGCGTTGACGAGCATCCAGCTCGAGCACACCCAGATCCTGGGTGACACGATCGAGAAGATCGCCGCCGAGAAGGCCGGCATCATCAAGCGGGGTTCTTACTGCCTGAGCGTCCCACAAGAGGCGGAGGTTGTGGAGGTCTTCAGGGCCAAGGCCGACGAGATGGGTGCATCGCTCCATGTGCTCGGCGACAACATGATCTATACCGAGCGATTCCAATCATCGACCCGGGGCACGCCCTCGGCGATCATCTGCGTTGGTGATGAGGATCGGGGCTTCGAGCATGTGTCCGTGCCTCTTATTGGCATGCACCAGGCACCCAACTGCGGGCTGGTGCTGGCGATCATCATGCGTTTGCGTGAGATCGGGTACGGGCTTCCCGAGCGCGAGGTGCTCGCGGGGCTCACCCAGGTGCACGCCAACGCCCGCCTGGAGCAGGTGCTTGAGCGCCCGCGTATCTTTGTTGATGGTGCCCACACCCCCGAGAGCGTCCGCTGCGTCATGCATGCGACAGCCGCCCATCTGGATTACGACTCGCTGATCGTTGTTTTCGGGTGTGCCGCCGACAAGGACATCGACGGGATGCTCGATGCGCTCTCGATCGGTGCCGACAAGATCGTGTTCACCAGAGCGTCGAACAACCCGCGAGCCGCCGACCCGGAAGAGCTGCTCACCCGGAGCATTGCTAAGGGCTCGCGTATGTCCGAATCAGCCCCGAGCGTGCGAGACGCGATCAATATCGCCGCCACCGCGTGCGACGACACGCAGGACCTGATCCTGGTGCTGGGCAGTTTCTACATCGCCGGCGAAGCCAAGGCGTTGATTGAAAGCCGAGCCGCGCGTCGATAAGCTCAAGATCGGGCATCCCCCGCTTTTCAGTGCTATTCTTATCAATACACGAAAATGAACATATTCACCCGCGGGTCACACACCATCGTGGATACTCGCGCCCAGTACTCGGAGTTTACAGATGTTCGAATCGATCAAGACCGCGACACGCGGCAAAGCGGGGGTGCTCGTTGTCGCCCATTTCAGTGGTGAAGGTATCAACGCCGACACCAAGGCCCTTGACAACGACGGCTCAATCGCCAAAGCAACCAAACGACCCGATGCCTCGGGTGACCTGGGCAATGTGGTCGAGATCCACGACAGCAACGGCTACGAGCGTGTGCTCCTGATCGGCCTCGGTCAGCGTGAGGGGTTCAAGCCCGGCGCACTGCGCACAGTCGCCGGTGCCGCGGGCCGCGCGATCGCCAAGGCCAAGGCCACCGGCGCCGAGTTCCAGGTCTGCCCCGCGCTCAACAAGCTCAAGAAGGCCGACAGCGTCGACGCGTTCACCGCCGGTGCGATGATCGGCGAGGGGCTCGGCATGCTCTCATGGCGCTACGACGATCTGCGTGGTACCAAGACCGAGCTGACCCCCAAGATCAAGCTCAGCGTGCAGGGCTGCTGCAAGCAGTTCCTCGACGGCGTCGAGCGCGGGCTCGGGTTCGCTGAGGGCACCAACATCGCACGCACCCTCTCGCAGACCCCGCCAAACATCGCCACCCCGATGTGGATCGCCAACGAAGCCAAGAAGATGGCACGCAAGAGCAAGAACCTCAGCGTCAGCGTTTTCAGCGGCAAGAAGCTCGAAGACGAAAAGCTCGTCGGGCACATCAATGTCGGCAAGGCATCTGAGAACAAGCCCTGCATGATCCGCATCGAGTACACACCCGACCGCGGCAAGTCCAAGAAGCCCATCGTCATCGTCGGCAAGACCATGAGCTACGACTCGGGCGGGCTCTCCATCAAGGTCGGTGGCGGCATGCGCGGCATGAAGCGCGATAAGGACGGCGGCTGTGGCGCATTCGGCGCGATGCACATCATCGCCAATGTCATCAAGCCCAACCGACCCGTCGTGGCGCTCCTCGTCAGTGCCGAAAACTCGATCAGCGACGAGGCCTACCGCCCCGACGATGTGCTTGAGTTCCGCAACGGCACCACCGTCGAGATCACCAACACCGACGCCGAGGGGCGTCTGGTCCTGGCCGACGGGCTCTGCTACGCCTGCGACAAGGAAAACCCCGAGTATGTCGTCGATATCGCGACCCTCACCGGCGGCGTGGTCGTTGCACTGGGCAAGGTCTTCGCTGGGCTCTGGTGTGATGATGACGAACTGCGTGAGAAAGTCGAAGCCGCGGGCAACTCCAGCGGCGAGCGCGTCTGGCGCCTCCCCCACGACCCGCAGTACAACGCGATGATGCGATCACCCGTTGCCGACATCCTCAACTCGGCCCCCGTGCGGGAAGCACACCCGATCCAGGGTGCCGCGTTCCTCTCACACTTCGTGCAGGATGGCGTCAAGTGGGCTCATATTGACATCGCGGGCACACACGCCAGCGACAAAGAACAGCCGCACATGATCGCCGGCCCCACCGGCTTCGGCGCTCGCCTGCTGGCCGAGCTGGTCGAACGCAGCTGATCCCAACCCAAATCACAACACCCCACGCCCCGGTTTGCCGGGGTGTTTTTTTGTGATTATGACACGGTTGGAACAGGTGCTTGCCTCTGATCTGGCAAAGGCGGAGCGGCGGAGGGGGGGGCGGTCTTTCTGGAGCGTGCCTTTGTTCCATCCCCCCTCCGTCCCGCCTTCGGC
>DEXG01000035.1:39756-41767 GCA_002364005.1 Phycisphaerales bacterium UBA3190 | reverse complement strand
GGCGAGGGGCACGAGCTGTACCCCGAGGTAATCATGGTCGACGGCGGGCTGGGTCAGCTCAACGCGGCGCTCGAGGCGTTCGAGCAGTTGGAAGTGAAGCCGCCGATGGTGGTGTCGCTTGCCAAGAAGGAAGAGCTGATCTATGTGCAGGGCAGCAAGGACCCGATCAAGCTGGGCCGGAACAACCCGGGGCTGCGCCTGCTGCAGCAGGTGCGTGACGAGGCGCATCGGTTTGCGCAGCATTACCACCATATTCTGAGGCGGAAGCGGACGCTGGGGGAGTGAGGGGAGGGGGGACTGGCCACTAGCCACTAGCCATCAGGGATCAGGGATCAGGGATCAGGAAAGCTGGGGTGTTTGCGATCGGCGTGATCCGGGTGCCGCTGCTTGACCCCGCAGCCACAAGCAGAGTGTTCCGATGCTCTCGAGATACCCAGCGCACGGCTTGTCAGCCTTCGGCTGAGCAAGCCGTGGCACCCTGGTCAAGGGATTCACTCTTTCACCCGCACGCACTTCATCTCCCGTCCGCCCTGATAGAGCGTCACGGCTGTCGCTTCGTTGCCGTCTTCGGGGAGTTCGAAGCCCAGGTCGGCGTCGATGGCATCGTATTGGAAGCGGGGTTCGCCGGCGTTGACTTCGTCGATCGGGTGCAATCGGTTGAAGGTTTGGTTGGTCAGGCGGGCGTAGAGCATGTCATGCTTGACGATGACCTCGATGTTGAAGCCCAGCTGAGATTTGTAGGTGCCGACGATTCGTGATGCCAGCTCGTTGTCGATGGGATCGGGGCGTTTGAGCTCGATGGGCTCGGGGTTCATGCCGGCGAGTTCCTGGAAGAGTCGCTCGCCCACGACGGTGGTGCCGAAGGTTGCACCGTTGGTCAGGACGACGACGGCGATGTCGTGCTTGTGGCTGATGCCCAGGTAGGAGGAGAAGCCGCCGGTCATGCCGTTGTGCCAGCGGCTCTGCCCATCGCGGGCGATGAACCAGCCGAAGCACACCTGCTGCTGCATGGGCTCGATGAAGTACAGGGGCTGCTGGGCCAGTGCCAGTGATTCGTAGATCGCCGGCGCGTCGGGCTCGGGCTCGGCGAGGTTCGCCATGGCGAAGGTCATCAGCTGCGGGGCGCTGGTGACCCAGAGCCCGGCGGGGGCGAAAGGGTTGGGGTCGTGCCAGGTCTTGGTATTGATTCCGCTTCGTGTGGGCGGCGCAAGGCGCGACGACTGCTCGTCGTTGAGCGTGATGGTCATCTCGGTGATGCCCAGCGGCTCGATGATGCGCTCCTTGACGAGTGCCTCGTATTCGCCCCCGAGGTGGTCGGCCAGCACCGTCCCCAGCGTGCCCACGGCGAGGTTCGAATAGGTGAAGCCCTCGCCGGGCTCGAAGGTCAGCGGCGTGGTGCCCAGCGCCGGGTAGAGCATGGCCTTGGTGTAGCCGCTGAACGGGCGGTCGGGGTCCGTGGTGACCAGGTTGATCGGCGCGCCGCCCCAGCCCGAGGTGTGGGTGGTCAAGTGCCAGAGCTCGATCTCGGTGCCCTCGCTGCCCTTGACGACCGTGACGCCCTCGGGGACGATGTCCTGGAGCTTGGTGTTCTTGGTGACCTCGCCGCGCCTGATCGCGTCGGCCAGGAAGGTGCCGGTGAGGACCTTGCCGATGGAGCCGAACTCGTAGAGCGTGTCGAGGTCTGGCGCTTGCTCGGTGTCGTAGTTGAGCGTGCCGAACGGATGAAAGGAAAGCTCGCCGTCGTGGTAGAGCCCCACCATCGCGCCTGGGACCTCGTAGGCCTCGATCAGCGGCGTGAGGTGCTTGGTGACGATCGCATCACGATCAATGGGTGCCGCTTCCTGCGCAAACGCAGGGACGGTGAGGACGGCGGCGGCGGTGAGTGTGATGATTCCTGCGTGCATGCACCAGTGTACCGGCAGGGAGGGCGTGAGATGCACGGGCGTAGGTGGCCCTTATGCATCCTCCCCCGGTCATCCGGGGGAGGTGCCGAGCGCAGCGAGGCGGAGGG
>DEXG01000035.1:0-39552 GCA_002364005.1 Phycisphaerales bacterium UBA3190 | reverse complement strand
CCGCCAGAGGCGGACGGGGGAGGAGAGAAGCCCCCTCCGTCTCCGCCTTCGGCGGATCCACCTCCCCCGCAAGCGCGGGGGAGGAGAGCGGTTCCTCACGCCTCATCAAGCACGGCGTTATACCGGCTCATCACCTTTGCACGCGTCACCAGGGCCAGGGGCTTGGTGCCTTCGAAGCCGTCGACCAGCACCAGACTGGACACATCGTCGCGTGAGAACTTCTCGATCACGGTGTCGAGGTGCTCGTCGGGCTTGATCACCGGCAGGTCGTTGCGCATCAGCTCGGCGACCAGCAGCAGCGGGATGGCCTCGCGGTCGATGAGCGCGGTGCGCATGTCGGCGCCGGTGACCATGCCCATGTATCGCCCGTCGCTGTCGACGACCGGGAAGTCGGGGACATTGTGGTGGGCGTGGAGGGTGACGAGCTTGCTCAGCGGGTCGGAGGCGTAGATCGGTTCGGGCGGGAGGGTTGCGTAGCTGACGCTGCTGACCGGGACATGGCGGAGCATGGACAGATCACGCCCGGTGCCGATGCGGATGCCCGCGCGGCGCAGCTTGGCGGTGTAGATCGAGTCGGGCATGAGTTTGCGGCTGACGGCGGTGGACACGATGGCCGCGAGCATGATGGGCGCGAGGACATGGGGCTCGCGGGTGATCTCGAAGAGGATGAGGATCGCGGTCATGGGCGCGAAGGTGGTGCCGGCGATGACGGCGGCCATGCCGACGAGCGCGTAGCTTGCGGGGGAAGAGCCATCGGGGATGAGCCCGAGCTTGTCCAGGGCGATGCCGAACATCGCGCCGGTGCAGGCGCCGCTGAAGAGGCCCGGGGCGAAGACGCCGCCGCTGCCGCCCGATGCGAGGGTGAATGTGGTGGCGATGACCTTGGCAACGAGCAGGAGTCCGATGACGGCGATGGCGCTGAGTGTCACTTGGGCCGCGTTGTAGGAGACAGGGTCGAGGAGGGACTTGATGACGGTGTAGCCATTGCCAAAGAAGGGCGGCACGGCGCTGTGTTCGTCCATGACGACCTCGCCGCCGACCATATCCTGGAAGACCAGCATGCCGCCGATGCCCAGCAGCCCGAGCATGAGTGCGCCGAGCACGGGCTTGAGGATCTGGTGGAGTCGCAGCTTGCCGAAGAGGTCCTCACCCCGCTCGAGCACCACGGTGAAGAACCATGCGACCACGGCACAGAGCGCCCCGAGCACGATGTAGCTGGGCAGCTCATGGACGCGGAAGACATAGTTGGGCAGCTCGGTCGCGAAGATCGCGTCGTTGTCGCCCAGCACGACCTGGGTCATGGCGGTGGCGAAGACCGAGGCGATAACGATGGGCGTGAAGGTCCGCAGTGAGAAGTCACGCAGGAGGATCTCCAGCGCGAAGAAGACCCCCGCGATGGGGGCGTTGAAGATGCTGGAGATGCCCGCGGCAGCACCGCAGCCCACGAGCGTGCCGATGTGGCGTTGTGGCACGCCGATGCGCTGGGCCACGGCCGAGCCGGTGACGGCACCGATCTGAACGATGGGGCCCTCGGCACCGGCCGAGCCGCCCGTGCCGACGGTGCAGATCGAGGCGATGACCTTGACGAACCCGATGCGTGCGGGGATCTTGCCGCCCCGTCGCACGATGGCGTCGAGGACCTGGGGCACGCCGTGGCCGCCGGCTTCGCGTGCGAAGTTGTATACGAGCAGCCCGGTGAGCAATGCCCCGATCATGGGGATGATGGGCAGGAGCCAGAGCGACCATTCGCCCTGGAGGTGTTCGGTGAAGTGCTCGGTGCGTTCCAGACCGCGGGCGAAGAGCACCGCCCCGATCGCGGTGATTGCGCCGATGACGGCACCGAGGACATTGAGCCAGCCGTCCGGGTGGTCGTGGACCCACGCGCCGATGGTTCGGGCGATGCGTTTGGGCGTGAACTTCAGGTGCAGATCAGCAGACACGAAGCATCATAGCCGGGAGCATCATGCGCTTGGGGTGCGGGGGTCTTCAAGCAGCACGAGTTCGTCGACCTTGGGCGCTTCGGGCAGCGGCTTGCCCTTGGCGTCAGTCAGCGGGGTACCGTCCATGCGGGTGATGGTGATGACGGGGTGCTTCTTCTCGTGAGCCGCGAGCTGCTTCTCGAGATCGGACTTGATGTCCTCTTCGAGCCCGGCCCATTTGCCCCGTCCCCGGCACTTAGGGAATCGCGAGCAGCCCAGCCACGGGCCCCGCGCACCGTTGCGCAGGTTCAGCGGGCTCTCGCAGGTCGGGCAGGGCAGGTCGGTGGTCAGC
Source organism: Phycisphaerales bacterium UBA3190 (assembly GCA_002364005.1). GTDB lineage: Bacteria > Planctomycetota > Phycisphaerae > Phycisphaerales > UBA1924 > UBA1924. The sequence goes on along the minus strand of DEXG01000035.1, from coordinate 37,281 downwards.
GGCGGCACACTGGGGGCGTTGACGAAGCCCTTCTTATCGATGTTGAGGATCATGCCGTCGTCGTTGGTCTCGCCCTCTTCGAGCGGGGTGGTGAGGAACGGGCCGAAGCGTCCGGTCTTTCGGATCATCGGTCGGCCGGTCTTGGGGCACTTCACATCGACGAACTCGGCCATCTGCGGCTTGCCCTCGCGGTCGCACGGGCAGGCGTAGTCGCAGTCGGGGTAGGTCGAGCAGCTGAGGAATCGACCGTTCTTGCCAAAGCGATAGACAAGGGTTGAGCCGCACTTCTCGCAGCGATACTCGTCCGGCGCGGGCTTGGTCTCGGCCTTGGCGTGGGTCATTTGTTCGTGGGCTTCTTCGAGCGCCTTTGAGAAGCGGCCGTAGAACTGCTCGAGCATATCGATCCAGTCGAGGTGCTCGTCTTCGATCTTGTCGAGTTCTTCTTCGAGCTGTCGGGTGTAGCTCAGGTCCATCAGGCGTGGGAAGCCCTCGACGAGCTTGTCGGTGACGACCTCGCCCAGGTCGGTCGCGTAGAAGGCGCGGGCGATCTGCTCGACATACTTGCGGTCCTGGATGGTCTGGATGATGCTCGCGTAGGTCGATGGTCGACCGATGCCTTCTGATTCGAGCGTCTTGATGAGCGAGGCTTCGCTGTATCGCCCGGGCGCGGAGGTGAACTTCTGATCGACCTGGAAGTCGAATGGGTAGAGCGGCTGCTTCTCTTCGAGCTTGGGGAGGTTGAGCTCATCGCCCGAGGTGGGCACGCCCGACACGCGGTAGTGGCCATCGAACGCGAGCGTGCGTCCGGTGGCGCGGAAGATGGCGCTGCGATCCTCGCCGCCTCGGATCATGACGCTGGTGGCGTCCCATTCGGCGGGGACCATCTGGCAGGCGACGAAGCGCTCCCAGATGAGCTTGTAGAGCCGGTACTGGTCGGGCTTGAGGGCGCTCTTGACCTGATCGGGGTGACGGCTGACATCGGTGGGCCGGATCGCCTCGTGTGCCTCCTGCGCGTCCTTGTTGGTGGACTTGAAGAAGTTGGGCTTGGCGGGGAGGTACTTGTCGCCGAACTGGCTCTTGATGTGCCCGCGCACCGCGTTGAGTGCTTCGCCGGCGATGTGCGTGCTGTCGGTACGCATGTAGGTGATGAGCCCGACGGGGCCCTCGCCGGGGATGTTCACGCCCTCGTAGAGACCCTGGGCGGCTCGCATGGTGCGCTGGGCGCCGAAGCCCAGTCGCGACGAGGCGCTCTGCTGCATGGTCGAGGTGATGAACGGCCCGGGCGCACGCGACTTGGTGCGCTTGGTTTCGATCGATTCGATCGCGTAGTCCGCGTCGACATCGGCGATGCCCTGGATGCTGCGGGTCCATCGCTGCGGGCCCTTGCCGCGTTCGTTCTCGGTGACGCTGGACTGCACATCGCGCAGGCCGACCTTGGCGGCGATGGACTCGACCTGCTTGCTGATGTCGTGTGTCTCGGGCTTGGCGAACGCATCGGCGACCTTGGTCAGGCGATCGGTGACCTCGTCCTCGCTGAGGGCCTTGGGTTCGGGCACGATCTTGGCGCTGAGCACGCGGGGGTCGAACTTCTGGCCATCGATCTCGACCAGCTCGGCGCGGATGGTGTTGTTGGTGCCCAGCCAGCCGTTCTGTGCCTTGACGGTCGGGCCCTTGCCCTTCTCGTCGGTCTCGGCGAGAAACTGACGCCACTGCTCGCCCAGCTTGCCCGCCTTGGCCTGATCGAGGGCGAAGTAGCCCGTGATGTTCCAGTACTCGTCGGGGACGAAGGCGCGGATCTGGCGTTCGCGGTCGACGATGAGCCGCACGGCGACGGACTGCACACGCCCGGCGCTGAGCCCGCGTGCGACCTTCTTCCAGAGCAACGGCGAGACCTGGTAGCCCACGATGCGGTCGAGGATGCGTCGCGCCTGCTGGGCGTTGACGCGGTCCTCGTCGATCGGGTGCGGGTTGTGGAATGCCTTGTCGATCTCGGCCTTGGTGATCGCGGGGAAGATGACCCGCTTGGCGTCCTTTGAATCGATCTTGAGTTCCTGGGCGAGGTGCCAGGCGATCGCTTCTCCCTCGCGGTCGAGGTCGGTCGCGAACCAGACTTGCCCGCCCGTGGAGATGGCGTCCTTGGCAGCGGCCTTGAGGTCCTTCATGACCTGCTCTTTGCCCTTGAGAATTTCGTAGCTGGGCTGGAAGCGCTTCTCGATCTTGACGCCCGGCACCGGATCCTTGACACCCTTGGGATTCTTGCTGGGCAGATCGCGCACATGCCCGACCGAGGCGAGCACGACATAGTCGTTGCCGAGGTGCTTGTTGATCGTCTTGGCCTTGGCCGGCGATTCGACAATCACCAGCGACTTGCCCTGGGCGTCACCTTTTTTATAGTTCGACCCGAACGACTTGCGGCCCGCGGCCTTCTTGGTCGTCTTCTTGGTCGTCTTTTTCGAGGTCTTCTTTTTGGTGGTCTTCTTGGCCATATCTCGTGTGTTGCCTCGTGATTGGCGGGGTGCAGCCCAGAGCTGTATATATAAAGGATCGGCCCAGAGGGAACGCCGGTGAAACGCATTTGTCAAGCCCTGAGGGTGAAAGTCGACCATGATCGCCCGCTTGGGTGACCTACGCTTGAACGATGATGCAAGCGCGAGAAGTGAACTTTGACGGCCTGATCGGACCCACCCACAACTACGCGGGGCTCTCCCCGGGCAACCTGGCCAGCGCCACCAATGCTGGGGGGGTCTCCAAGCCCAAAGCCGCGGCCTTGCAGGGTTTGGCGAAAATGAACACCCTGCGATCGCTGGGCCTGACGCAGGGGGTATTACCCCCACAACAGCGCCCCGACCTGTCGGCGCTGCGGGCCATCGGGTTCAGCGGCAGCGACGAGCAGCTGCTGCGTGATGCCCATGAGAGTGACCCGACGCTTCTGGCGGCGATCTGGAGCGCCAGCAGCATGTGGGCGGCCAACGCGGCGACGGTTTCGCCCAGCGCCGACTGCGCCGATGGTCGCGTCCACCTGACCCCCGCGAACCTGATTTCCAACTACCACCGATCGCTCGAGCACCCCACCACCACACGGGCGTTGCGGATGATCTTCAGCGATGCATCGAAGTTCGTGGTCCATGACCCGCTCCCGCAGCAGATGCGGTACGCCGACGAGGGAGCCGCGAACCACATCCGCTTCGCCAGCTCGCACGGGGAACCGGGCGTGGAGATGTTTGTCTTCGGCTTTGATCGCGAAGATCCGGCTGGCGGGGCACGCCGGTTCCCGTCGCGACAGACCCGAGCAGCGTGCGAAGCCATTGCGCGTCGCCACCTGCTCGACCCGGCGCGGGTGGTGTACACGCGTCAGCACCCCGACGCGATCGATGCGGGCGTGTTCCACAACGATGTGATCGCAACGGGCAATGAGGGCGTGTTTTTGTTCCATGAGCAGGCCTTTGCGACCTCGCGTTCGCTGGTGACGGATATCGCCGGGCCGCTTGGGCAGCCGTTGAAACTGATCGAGGCGCAGGACGGCGACTTCACGCTCGAAGACGCGGTGAGCAGCTACATCTTCAACTCGCAGATCGTGACACGCCCCCAAGGGGGTATGACGCTGATCGCGCCGCTCGAATCGCAGGAGAACGAGCGGGTGGGCGCCTTCGTCGAGCGGGTGGTCCACGATGACCGGAACCCGATCGATGCGGTGAACTACCTCGATGTGCGGGAGTCGATGCGCAACGGTGGCGGTCCTGCGTGCCTGCGGCTGCGGGTGGTGCTGACCGACGAGGAGCTCGCCGCGACGAACCAGGGCGTGATTCTCGACGATGCGCTCAGCGATCGCCTGACGGCCTGGATCGAGAAGCACTACCCCGATGAGCTCAGCGCCAACGATCTACTCGACCCGAAGCTGGCGCGATCACTCACGGATGCGCTCGATGAACTGACCCAGATTCTGGATCTTCCGGGGCTCTATCCGTTCCAGCGGTAAAAACTGCGCACTCGGGCTGGGGAGCATTCCCTTCTTTGGGTCCGTGGCTGAACTGTTGCGTGCTTTCGGCACCAGCGGGTGGATGTCAATGAACATGCCCCCCATGATTGCACGATAGAGAAACGACACGCTCTGGGTTATCACACCCCCGATTGCGGGGGGTCGGAGCGTGCGATTCACTGAACATAGGGCCGCGCTCATGTCTGACGACCACCATATCCCAACGGCGAGCCACAATCTGAATCCTGAACCGGGCGAGCGTTTGGCACGCCCGTTCCAACGATTCGCGAGTCTTTCGAGTTCAGGCGGCATCGTGCTGCTGGCAATGACCGCGATCGCGATGATCTGGGCGAACTCAGACTACGCAGATTCATACAACGAGATCTTCAACGAGACCAAGACCACCATCGCGGTGACGCACATGCCCGATGGGCACGCGGCAGATGCGCACGGCTCTGAGGTTGTCGATCACGGCCAGGCGCTTGTTGACGACCGCGCCGACGACCATGTCGATGAACTCGGCGACGACCACATCGGAGACGATGCGGGCGACCACGACGGCGACGGCCTGGTCGACGAGGCGGGTGATCATGACGACGACAGCCATGGCGGGCATGGGTGGAAGCCCCTGACCGAGGAGCCCGCCTGGTATCAGCAGCATTCCACGGCCATGTGGATCAACGACCTGCTGATGGCGATCTTCTTCCTGGTCGTCGGGCTGGAAATCAAACGAGAGATCCTCGTCGGCGAGCTGGCCTCGCCCAAGCGGGCGGCCCTGCCCATCTTTGGTGCCCTCGGCGGCATGATCGGCCCGGCGTTGATCTTCGTCGGCTTTAATGCGGGCAAGGAAACAATCGGCGGCTGGGGTATCCCGATGGCGACGGACATCGCGTTCGCCGTGGGCATCCTGGCGATGCTCGGCTCACGCATTCCCAACTCGCTCAAGGTGTTCCTGACGAGTCTGGCGATTGTGGACGACCTTGGTGCGCTGGTGGTGATCGCGGTGTTCTACACCGAGAACCTTGAGTTGGCCTATCTGGGCTACGCGGGCACGATCGTGGCCCTGCTGATGTTCATGAATGTCCTGCGTGTCCGTTGGATCACGCTCTACCTCGTGCTCGGGCTCCCGCTCTGGTACTTCGTCTACATGTCGGGCGTGCACGCGACCATCGCGGGTGTGCTGCTGGCAATGACCATCCCCGCCCACGCACGCGTGAACGCGGTGAACTTCGTCTTCTCGACACGCAAGGCGTTGGAAGTCTTCGAGAACGCGGGCGACGACCCGGACACCAATGTCACCGAGTCGTCGGTTCGTCGTGCCTCGGTCAACGCGATTATCTCCAATGCCCGGTTGGTGCTGCCCCCGCTGCACCGCATCGAGCATGTGCTGCACCCGTGGGCCGCGTTCGTGATCATCCCGATCTTCGCGTTGGCCAACGCGGGCATCCCGATCCACGGCGGCGTGGGCGAGAACCTCAAGGACCCGGCGGCGATCGGCATTATCCTTGGTTTGTTCATCGGGAAGCCCTTGGGCATTATCCTGCTCTGCTGGCTCGCGTGCACCATGAAGATCGCGTCGCTCCCACGCGGCGTGTCGTGGCGTCACCTGCTCGGCGCGGGCATGCTGGGCGGCATCGGCTTCACCATGGCGATCTTCATTGCCAACCTCGCCTATGCCAACAACGTGTCTCACCTTGAGCACGCCAAGCTCGCGATCCTGGTTGCTTCGGCGATCTCCGCGATCGGTGGTGCCGCGATCCTCATGTCGTGCAAGAGCAACCCAGAGCCCGAGCCCGACACACTGGGCCCGCTGGTTGATGATGACGACTGAGCGATGAACTGATTCGATCCCAAGCCCCGCCACTCGGCGGGGTTTTTTCATGGGTGTCTGGAGCTGTGCGTGGCGGGAATCAGAACTCGGGGAAGGCGACGCCATCGCCGGAGCGGTACTTGGCGTCCTCGATGATGTAGATGCCCAGCACCCAGCCGTCGACAACATAGGGGTCGAGGTAGAAGGTGCCCTGCACGGTGCCATAGCCGACGGCTGAGTTGCCGAAGTCGACATCGTGGTTGAGGACGACCTCGATCGCGTCATAGGGGGTGGGAGGCACGCCGATGCAGCAGCCGTCCCATGGGTTTTGCATCACGAGCAGTTCGCGTGTGGTGGTTGCGATGACGGGGACGAGCGTGTTGCCTTCGATCTGGACGGACTTGCCGTCGAGCAGATCAAGCCAATCGGGGAGGATGTCCTTGCCCGCGCGCGGCTCGTAGAGCTTCTCGATGGATTTGAGCACGCCCCAGCTGAGGACATAGGGCTCATCGTCGGTTCCTGCACCCTGAACCCAGGCGTTGGCGCTGATGACTTTGAACGAGCCGTCGGGCCTGAGTTCGTAGCTCGGCGGGGCTTCGGGCGATGGCGCATTGTTTTCTTCGGGCTGCTGCTCAGAAGATTGATCGTTCTGCTGGGCCGCGGCTTGGGCCAGCGCCTGCTCGACCGGGGCGGACTCCGGTTGGGGATCGTCCTGTGGCGCTTCCTCAGGAGCAGAGGCGCGGAACATCTCGAGCAGTTCGTTCGAGTTGAACTCATCGCTCGGTTGCTCATCCGGTTCAGTCTGCGCTTCGGCGACCGGCTCGGTGGGCGTGGGTGCCGAAGACTTGGTTTCGGACTCGGATTCGGATTTGGCTACGGGCTCGGGCTCGGGCTCGGGCTCGGGTCGTGCCTCGGGATCCTGAGTGACCGGCTGGGGTTCGGGCTGAACGGCGATGGATTCGGGTGCGGATTCGGGTTGCGTTTCGGGCTCGGGCGTGCGGTCCCGTGTGCGCGAGCGACGCGTGGTGGTGCTCGGGGTTGATGCCTCGGCCTGGGCCTGCATCGCGGCCTGCTCGGCGCGTTCCTGGCGCACGCGCTGGGTATAGAGCACCCCGGTGAGCACGGCGAGCAACGCGATGAAGAGCCAGAACCAACGCACGGTGAACTCCTTTGGATCGGCTTAGCCGACGGGACGAAGCGAACGGACGACGCTTGTGCGGTATGCGGCCAGCGCGGGGATCACGCCCGCGAGGCAGGACAGGGCCACGGTGGCCAAGACGATCATGAGGTAGCCATCGATCGGCAGGGCGGGCTCGACGACGATGCCAACGCGTTGGGCGAGCGCGGTTGAGACGAGCATGCCTCCGATCAGGGCGATTCCCAGACCCAGTACGCCGCCCAACAGCCCGATGATCGCGCTCTCGGTCAGGACGAGCCCGAAGACCCGGGCGCGGGAGGCGCCAAGCACACGCAGCACGGCGATCTGTCGGCGGCGCTGCTCCATGGAGTTGTACAGGGCCAGCAGGATCGACACGCCCGATGAGAGCATGACGGCGATGGCCATGGCCAGCAGCACCTGATCGATGTTCGAGACGATGGAGAAGAGCCCCCCCACCGTGTCGGCGGGATTGGCGACGGTCCAGTCGGGGTCACGCCGCAGGGCCGAGAGCACCTGCACGAGGGCGGCCTTGCGGTCGCCCAGCGAGGCGTAGACCGCGGTGATCTTCTTGTCTTCTTCGATCAGGTCGTCGGCGATGGTGACGATGCCGTGGCCGAAGATGGCCTCGCGTCGGTCGTGTGCGTGGAGGATCCAGGATGATTCGAGCGAGGTGAACATGGCCCGGTCGTGGGCGGTGCCCGTGGGTTCAAGGATGCCTACCACGCTGAACTCGAACTCGTCGTGGGTGTGCCCGCCCTGGGTTCTGGGTGCGCCGTGCTCAAGACTGATCGAATCGCCCAGCGAGAGCCCGAGGCGTGCGGCGGCGTCGCTGCCCAGCACCAGCTGGAAGGGTTCTTCGAAGTAGGTGCCCGATTGGAGTGACCAGCTGAGCCCAGCCGCGGGCTGGAAGCTGGTGAAGAAGGAAAGGTCGGTGCCCATGACGGGCGCGTCCTGATAGGAGTCGCCCAGCTGGGTGGGGATGGCCCAGGCGAAGGGGTAGCTGGATTTGAGCTGCTGGAACTGGGCCCATGTGATGGGGTTGCCCGGCGCCTGGGCGTAGAACATGGAGTTGAGCACGCTTGGCAGCGGGCCCGGCTCTTTGGAGATGAGCATCTGCACATTGCCCGTGCCACGCTTGAAGCTGTTTTCGCCGGCGTTGCGCATGGAGATGAGCAAGGTGACGAGCCCGCAGGCGACGGCGACGCTGAGCACGGTGATGGTGCTGGAGAAGAAGCGGTGCCTCATGGAGCGGGTGACGATGTTCCAGTCGCTCATGGACATCAGGCACCCCCGCCTGTTTCTTGGAGCTGCTCGTGGGGTGCGGGCAGGTGCTGATTGCGATCGAAGCGATTGATAAGGCGGGTGTCGTGTGTGACGCAGAGGAGCGCTGAGCCGCTGGATCGGCAGGCCTGCTGGAGGAGGTCGAGTGCCGCCTGCGCGTTCTCCGGGTCGAGCGAGGCGGTGGGTTCGTCGGCGAGGACGAGCACGGGATCGCACGCGAGTGCACGGGCGATGGCGACGCGTTGCTGCTGCCCGACGCTGAGTCGTTCGACGCGTTGGTCTGGCGTGGCGATGCCGAGTGTATCGAGGAGCGATTTGGCCCGGGCGCGGTGCGAGCCGCGTGGGATATCGGAGAACATCAGGGCGGCCATGACATTTTCCAGGGCGCTGAATCCCATGAGGAGGTGGTGTGTTTGGAAGACCATGCCGATGGTTCGGCCTCGGAACTTATCGCGTGCCTGGCCTCGGAGTGATTGGGGGCAGGTTCCAGCGACGCGAATGGTGCCCTCGCTGGGGTCCATGAGTCCTGCGATGAGATGCAGGAGCGTGGATTTGCCAGAACCCGACGAGCCGGTGAGCACCATCTGCTCGCTGGTGTTGAGGACGAGTTCTGGGACGATGAGTGATGGCGGCTGGTTCGGCGCGTATCGATGGCGCAGGCCTTGGATCGTCAGCGCGGGCTGGTCTTGAAGTTCGGGCACGGTGAACAGATGGTAGAACCGAATCAGGGTTGGAGAGGCCCCCTGCGGTTTGGAAGGGGCTGTTTTTGTTTGGCTTGCGTTTGGATTGTTTCTTCTCAGAAAGCCGGGTTTTTGGATTGCAATTGCGCGACCTTACCGGGTAGTCTACAGACGAAGTTTCCAAAATACCCCATTTCTGGAGGACAAACACGATGTTTCGAATTACAGCAGTTGCAGCTCTCGCTGCAAGCTGTGGCTTTGCCGCCGCAGTTCCCGACGTTATCTGTGGCTCGCTCGACGATGTCAATCACTACGGTGTAGTGAATGGCGTCCGTGCGTACGCAGTTGGTACCACCGCGTGTAACGCTGGTGACGTGAACCTGAACTGGGTTGACGGCACCCCGAACCACCCGGTCATCTCGTGCACCATTTACAAGCTCAAAGACGGTCGTCTGACCCAGCTCGGCGTGACCTATGTGAAGCACTCGTTTGCTTCGCTTCAGGGCAACGCATGTGGCTTCGGTTGTGGCTCGGGCGGTACTTTCAGTGCTCTGGGCCCGGGTTGCTCAGACCCCTACGGTGCCGGCCTCAACGGTGGCCAGTCGGGTCTTGGCCCGCGTAGCGAGATCAACGCCTACAACGGCGATTTCGTCTACCCCTTCACCACCATCAACCAGAGTGGTAACGCGATCTTCAAGCGCATCCAGGTTCCCGCCAACGAGATGCCTGATTCAAGCGCCCTGTTCTTCGTTGAAGGCCAGTACACCATCAAGGACGAGATGCAGGCCAACGGCACGCCGTACACGGATCCCAGCACCGGCCGCCCCGTGAACTGGAACAACACCAGCTACGAGCGCATGAATGTCCAGAGCAGCGGCAGCGCCAGCACCACCGGTGCGACCAACCGCGGCCGTTCGGCGATCTACGCATGGCAGGACCATGGCAACGGCGTGAACACGCCCGACAACTCGGTCATGATCGAAGAAGTGCCAGTCCCCGGTGAGGGTCTGGTCCATGTCGCTTCCAAGGTCACCGATCTTGGCGACGGCACCTACCGTTACGATTACGCGGTTCACAACCAGAACTCCAACATGAATGTTGGCAAGTTCTCGGTCCCGAACCCGGGTGACGCCAGCAACTACTTCTTCAACGATGTTGATTACCACGACGGGCCCGACGCCCTGATCTCGGATGCTGACTGGGCTCCCCAGGAAGGCGCCAACGAGATCACATGGTCGACCGAGTCGTTCATCAGCAACCCCAACGCGAACGCGATTCGCTGGGGCACGATGTACAACTTCTCCTTCGTGAGCAGCGCTGCTCCCGAGATGGGCGAAGTCAGCGTCGGCATGTGGTCCGACCCAAGTGTTGAGATGACCGCGACCCTGCAGGTCCCCAGCGCAGGCATCTGCCAGGCTGACCTGACCGGCGACGGCACCCTCGACTTCTTCGATATCTCGGCATTCCTGAACGGCTTCAACGCTCAGGATCCCATCGCTGACTTCGACGGCAACGGCTCGTTCGACTTCTTCGATGTTTCGGGCTTCCTCAACGCGTTCAACGCGGGCTGCCCGTAATCCGAATCACGCCTTGCGTGATTGACACGATCCATCGTGTCATACAAGTGTTTGTTCCAAGCCCCGCCCTTTATCAGGGCGGGGCTTTTTTGTGCGCCCATTGCCGTGAAGCGGTACACTGTGCCCATGCCCACGCACGAATCCGGCGTCATTGTCTTCGACCACCCGCTGATCGCTCACAAGCTCGCGACGATCCGGGACAAGCACTCGGGCCATCGTACCTTTCGTGCGGCGCTCGACCAGATCGCGGGGCTGATGGTTTACGAGGTCACACGCGAGCTGCCCATGCGGGAGATCGAGATTGAGACCCCCATGACCACGACCCGGTGCCGGGTGCTGGCGGGGGCGATCACCATCGTCCCGGTGCTGCGCGCCGGGCTGGGCATGATCGACGGGATCCTCGATGTCATGCCCGAGGCCCGCGTGGGGCATCTCGGGCTGGCACGCGATGAGCAGACGCTCGAGCCGCACGCGTATCTCAACAAACTCCCGCGTGACCTGGATGACGGGCCGGTGATCTTGGTCGATCCGATGCTCGCCACCGGAGGCAGCGCTTCGGCGGCGTTGACGATGCTGCGTCAGGCGGGTGCCAGCGATGTGCGCATGATCTGTCTGGTCGCGGCGCCCGAGGGTATCGATCGGCTTCGGCGTGAGCACCCGGATGTGAAGATCTATGCCGCGGCCCTCGACGATTGCATCGACGAGCACGGGTACATCATCCCCGGGCTGGGTGACGCGGGTGATCGGATGTACGGGACGGTTGAATAAGACCGCTCCCTTACGGTCGCGGCTCGTTGAGGGGTTCGGACTCTTCGGGCGGGATGCCGATGTCCTCGTTCCACAACTCGGGGTGATCTGCGATGAAGCGTTGCATGAGATCGATGCATCGCGGGTCGTTGGCCAGCACGATCTCGACACCCTCCTGCTTCATCCAGTCTTCGCGTCCGAGGAAGGTCTCGTGCTCGCCGATGACGACGCGGGGGATCTTGTGCAGGATCGCCGTGCCGGTGCACATGGCGCAGGGCGAGAGGGTCGATGCGAGGGTCAGGGTGTGCCAATCGCGGCGGCGCCCGGCGTTGCGGATGCAAACGGTTTCGGCGTGAGCCGTCGAATCGCCCGATTGCACGCGCTCGTTATGCCCCGCGGCAACGATGTTGCCCGCGGGGTCCATGAGGGCTGAACCGATGGGGATGCCGCCCTCATCGCGCGATTTGATGGCTTGCTGGTACGCGGCTTCGAGTGCGGCCTGATCGTTTGGGCTGAGTGTGCTCATGCACAGAGCGTATCAATCGCGGGCGGGCTCTGCATTGGGTCGTTGAGACTCATTGATCTCGGGGATGATCTCTTCGCGAACCAGCGGGGCGACATCGACCGGGATCAGTTCGGCCTCGGCATGGAAGTGGATCGGTTCGAAGAAGGTGCCCGGCAGATCGCTGACCCATGGGTCCTGCAGGTGGCGGAGCAGGGCGTAGGGGAGTTGGACATGCATATCGACGAGGGTGGGGTCGTCGGGTTGCACGATGATCTCGACCTGCCCGTGCCCGGGCTTGGCATCGAGGGCCCCCGGGGAGGCGTTGATGCCTCGTTTGACACGCCCGCCGAGTGTGTCGTCGGGGCTGGTCATGAGGTACTGGTTGCGGGCTTCGCCGGGCAGGGCGCAGGCTTCGAGATCGGCGATGGCGTATTTGAGATGCACCAGGCCGGTCCCCTCGTGGTACTTGACGGGCTGGTTGAAACGCACGCCGGTGATTGAGATCTCGATGCTCGTGCCCGGGTCGATGGATTTGAAGAAGGCCTTGGTTCGCTCGGCCTTGGTGAGCCCGACGCGAATGACGGCGCCTTTGGGGTGCCCGGCCCCGGTCTCGATGCGTGTGCCTCCCATGGTGGCATAGGCGAGCGCGTTGGAGTCGCCCAGCTGCTCGCCGCCCACGGGTGCGGTGAAGGGCATGACCATGGTGTGGCGCTGGGGCTGCCCATCGGCGGTCCAGGTGATGGTGACGCGTGGGTGCTGCTCGTGCTCGACCAGCAGCAGCGTGGGCCGCTTTGGGGCGTGCTCGGGCTGCTGGGCCAATGCGGGTGCTGTGATCGCCATAACGATCAGAATCCAAACAAAGAGGGGCTGAAGCTGCTGCATGGTCCGAATCATACCCGAATGGTGATTTCGCACCAGCGAATCCCTAAATTGAGCAACCGGATCGGTGGTCTACACGAATAATCGGGTGCTTATTCAAGCAAGGGATGTGCTGCGCACGCTTTAAGCGCTTGTCCCCAATGAGCATACACACCCTCACGTGTATGCGGACATCAGAAAGGAACACCCGATGGGTCTCGATCACGGTTCGTGGAACGCTGTTCGTATCGCAGTGATGCTGACAGCTTGTGCCGGTACGCTCGCCACAGCACATGATGACGATGCGCGGAAGCTGCTCGATCGAGAGTCAGCGGTCAAGGGCCCGGTCTGGACGGCGACCCAGCGTGGCGTCCAAGAAGGCGGCGGGTTCGATTCGAACAACATCACCCTGCTGGCGCAGATCCCGCTCAACAACTTCTCGGGCGTGAACACCGCGTCGGGCAATGACTGCTGGGGCTATGTCTCGCCCAGCGGGCGCGAGTACGCGATCATGGGGCTCGAGGGCGGCTACGGCTTCGTCGAGATCACCAACCCCACCAGCCCGGTCATCGTCGATACCGTCAGCGGGCCCAGCTCGCTGTGGCACGATGTCAAGGTGCTCGGCGACTACGCCTACGGCGTCTCGGAGGGCGGGTCGGGCATCCAGGTCATGGACCTGGGCGACATCGACAATGGCAATGTCGACCTCGTTCGCAACTGGACCGGCGGCGGGTACAGCACGACCCACAACATTGTCGTCAATGAAGATCGCGGGACACTCTGGCTCGTGGGCACGAACATCGGCAACGGCGGGCTGATCCATGTTGACATCAGCAACCCCGAGCTGCCCTCGATCGATGGCGGCTGGACCGAGATGTATGTGCACGATGCGCAGGTCGTCGACTGGGAAAGCGGCGCGTACGCCGGCCGCGAGCTGGCGTTCTGTGCCGGCGGATTCAGCGGCGGGTTCAGCTCGACCGGGCTTCGCATCGTTGATGTGACCAATCCCAACAACACGCAGACCCTCTCGACGCTGTTCTACCCCAGCTCGGGCTACGCCCACCAGGTCTGGATCACCCCCGACCAGAAGTACCTCTACCTCAACGACGAGCTTGATGAGGGCTCGAGCGTCTCGGTCACCACGACACGCGTGATCAACATCGAGGACCCGGCCAACCCGGTTCTCGAGGGCACCTACACGACCGGGCTGGCGGCGATCGACCACAACCTGTATGTCCACGACGGCTTCGTCTATCAGGCGAACTACCGCTCGGGCCTGCGTGTGTTTGACAACCTCGACCCGACCAACCCCATCGAGGTCGCCTATATCGACACCTACCCCGGGTCCGACAGCGCCTCGTTCAACGGCGCGTGGTCGAGCTACCCGTTCTTCCCATCGGGCAATGTGATCATCTCCGACATCGAACGCGGGCTGTTCGTGGTGCGTGTCGATGCCGAACCCCTGCAGATCGCGGTTTCCAATATCAGCGAACTCCCCAGCAGCGTCAACCCCGCAGGCGGCGATGAGCTGATGGTCAAGACCGTGACCCGTGACGGCGTTGGGGTCGAGGGCGTCTCGCTCATGCTCGACACCGGCAGCGGGTTCAACGCGATCCCCATGATGGCCAACGGCGACGGGACCTACTCGGTCAACCTGCCCGTGGTTCCCTGCGGCGATGACATCGCCTACTACTTCCAGGCCGAGAGCGACAACGGCTCAAGCTCCACCTACCCCCTTGGAGGCGCGACCGAGGCCCTCACCGCATCGGTCGTCTCTGATATCAACCTGCTCTTCCTCGACGATGCGGAAACCGACACGGGATGGTCCGTCTCGGGTGATGCGGCGGACGGGCAGTGGAACCGCGGCATCCCCGCCGGCGGCGGCGAGCGTGCCGACCCGCCAACAGACGCGGACGGCTCCGGGCGTGCGTGGCTCACCGACAATGTCGAGGGCAACTCCGATGTTGACGACGGCACAACCACACTCACCTCTCCCGCGCTTGACGCCAGCGGCGGCAACACCACCCTTTCGTTCGCCATGTGGTACAACAACGCGGGCAACGGCGAGGTCGATGACGACATGACCGTGCAGGCCTCGAATAACAACGGCGGCTCATGGACCACCATCATGGACCTCGGCCCGGGCGACCCCGGAACCGGTGGCGGATGGATCAACTACGAGTTCGACCTCGACACGATCTTCTCCAACCCCTCCTCGCAGGTCCGCGTCCGGTTCAATGTCGCCGATGTCGGGAGTGGCTCGATCGTTGAAGCGGGTGTCGATGACATCCGGCTCGAGCAGCGCTCGTGTGAAGATGTCGCGGCCGGCTGCAACCTCGCCGACCTTGCCGAGCCGTTTGGCGAACTCAACTTCTTCGATGTCAGCGTCTACCTGTCGGCCTTCAGCAGCGGCGACGCGGCCGCCGACATCAACGGCGACGGCACGCTGAACTTCTTCGATGTTTCGGGCTTCCTGTCCGCGTTCAACGCCGGCTGCCCGTAAGCATCAAGATTAAACCAGACCCCCACGAGAGCGCCCTTCACCCACGCGGTGTTGGGTGCTTTTTTCTGCGCTCCCAGACCATCACGCCCACGGTATACTCGCCTCATGGACGACCCGTGTTTCACCACGACCGATGCGCTCCCCGATCGGGAAGCGGTTCAACACCTGTACGACTCGGTCGGCTGGGGCGTCTACACCCGCGACATGACCACGCTGATGCGTGGGCTGGAGGGATCGAGTTACCTGCGGTGCGTGTACGACGCCCAATCGCTGGTCGCCCTGATCCGTTGCGTCTCAGACGGGGCCACCATCGCGTACCTCCAGGACCTGCTGGTCGACCCCGGCTATCAGCGCCGGGGTATCGGCCGCTCGCTGTGTGTTGGTGCGCTCGAACATCACGCGCACTGCAGGCAGTTTGTGCTGATCACCGATGACCGCCCCGAGCAAACCGCGTTCTATGAATCGTTATCGCTGGTGCGGCTCGACAAAGCACAGCGCGTGCGTCTCTACGCCTTCGCGCGGATGCCCGGGCTGGCGTGATCGTCGGGATTATTCGACCGGCTGGAGGTCGAGCTGAAGCGTCGCGTAGCCGCTGTTCTCGAAGTACTCGAGCTTGATGCGTGTGGGCTCGTCGCTACTGACTTCGAAGACAACCTCGTCGGGGGTTGGGCCGTGGATATCCCAGCGCTCGAGAACCTGCTCTTCGTTGATGAAGACGCGGATGCCGTCGTCGCTGATGGTGGAGAGCTTCCACTTTCCACGCGGCAGGGCGATCTCGGTCTGAGCGATGATGGCGAAGTGATCGTTGTCGCTGACGGAGAGTGCGTGGTTGATGTGAGCCGGCCCGTAGTTGGCAAAGGGCAGGCTGAGCTCTTCGAGCGTTGTGATGGGGATCTGCGCTGCTTCGGCGCGCCAGGCATCGAGATTGGTCAGCGGGTCCATCTTCCACGCCCAGCAGCGGACGGCCCAGGTTGTGTTGATGAAGCGCCCGGTGAATGCGTGGTTCCATCTGGCATCGGACCAGCTGATTTCGTCGGGCGATGTCCCGAGCTGCACAATCACGGAGTAGGTCGTGACGGGCTCGTCGCCTTTGGGCGTGATGATCAATCGCCATGGCTCATAACCCGCGTCGGATTCGGGCGGGACCAGCTCGGTGTTGGCGGCCATGGCGCTGGCGATCGGGATCATGTCGCTGCCCACCGGCGGGTAGATCTCGTAGATGTGCCGGTTGCTGGAGCGGGAGTGCTCTCGGATCAGCGGCGTTTGAAAGTCCCAGGGCCCCCACTGGTCGCAGATGATCCATTCACGACCGGGTGGGGAGATGTGTTCAATATGACTTTCACCATGGGCCCCAGGATACCGCACACCAGAGCCGAAGCGGGTAGCCGCGCCGACCTTGCCAATCGTGATGCCATCGTCAACTTCCATCTCGATCGCGTGATCGCTCTCTATCACGAAGAGATTGTCTGAGATCGCGTTTGTTTGTTCGAAGCGTGGACCCTCATACGCAGGCGCATCGCCGATGTCTTGAAGTTCCACCCCAACCAACTGCGCTTGACCGCTCGCAAGATCTCCGAACGGATGCTCATCATTCATAACGAATGAGTTGAGTTCGATTTCGTTTCCATCTACACCGCTGTACCACTTCTGGACACCCGGCTCAGCAAGGAGCGACCTGTCGTAGTCCCACCAGATTCGTATGCCGCATCGGTTGTTGACAAAGCTGTTATTTGAAATCCAGTTCTGCGCGCCGTGCTCGATGTTGATCCCACCCCGTTCGCGACCATAGGCCATCCCACCATTGGTCAGGAAGTGATTGTTCTGAATCTCCATATGCCTGGAGTATCCGCCCCAGATGCCACAGATCGCGTTGGACTCGAACAGGTTCCCATAGATCTTGTTCCCGCCGCTGAAAGTCATCTCCAGCCCGTGAGCAGAAGCAAATGAAAGGTCGTTGAAGAAGAAGGTGCTATTCGCGTTGCCCCATGAACTCGCCTTCCCTGTTTTCACTGCATCATTCCCACCGAAACCAAAGATCCCGTCACCTGAATGCGTGCAGGAGTTGTATCGAATGGTGTTCTTGCTGCACGCCTCGAACATCAGGATGCCCGCCGAGTCCTGTCCGCGGTTGTACACGCCCTCGACATGGCCGCGGACGCAGAAGTCGAAGCGGTTGTCACGGATGAAGTTGCCCGAGCTGCGCCACATCGCCAGCCCCCAGCCGGAGAGGAACGAGCAGTCGTTCTTGAGGATGACGGCGCTGTTGGTGTTGTCGAGTATGATGCCGTTCTGCCCGCGCCGGACTTTGACGCCGGTGATCTTGGCTTCGTGGCATCGCTCGGCCCAGATGGCGGCACCGTAGTTGGTCAGCCATTCGTTGCTGTCGTTCTGGTGCGGGTAGAGCCAGTCGCTGGTGTCCTCGCGTGTCGCGGTGGACTTGAGGCGTTGGCGGTAGAGGTCGGTGAGTGTCGCGTCGGTGATGGAGAGCCCGGGCGCGTCGATGGCGACGATGCCGTTGCGGTAGCCGCGGATGTTGGCGCCGATGATCTCGACGCCCGAATGCCCGTTGATGGTGATGCCCGTGCCGGTGAGCGTGTCCCAGCCGCGCGGTTCTGAACCCAAGTGATTCATCAGGACACCGTTCGTCCACGGATCGAGGCGCTCACGCCCGATGGCAACAAGTTGCGAGCCCTTGCTGAAAATCACTGTGACATCGTCGGCCACGATGTGAATTACGCCGTCGCCCTCGTCGTCGATGATGGGGAAGAGCGGCGAGACTTGGATGATGCAGCTGCGATCGATCTTGGTATCGTCGCGTGTGACCCTGATGGTGGGCAGGGCGGGCTCAATGCGGTTGATGCTCGAACGCTCGATCGTGAGGTCTTCGGGCGCGCCCGCGGGCTGCCCGGCGAGCGTCATTAGGAGCGGGGCCATGAGCGGGTTCATGAGTGGGGCCAGGGTCGGGATGATTGACAAACCGGCGATGCTCATGATGTCCCCCCTTTGGGTCTGGAATGCGGATGACAGGAATCGAACCTGCACGGGTTGCCCCACTGGAACCTAAATCCAGCGCGTCTGCCAGTTCCGCCACATCCGCGTGACTTGGAGCCCCTCTGGGGCCCCCTGAGGATACGCACAACGGGGGTTTCGGGTCGATGTTGCCGGCGAATATGGGCCCCAGACGGCATGATTGGTGCGTTTGAACGCGCTTTGCCGATCTGAAAGAAGAGATGCGTGGTCACCAAGAAGCTTGTATGCTGTATTGAGCTTGGGGCGAATAGTCATCTGTCTTGAATGAGGGCACACCATGCGCTTGCGCGACACAATCGCACTGACACTGCCGTCTTTCTTTCTCCGCCTCGTGCTGGGGATCACCTTTCTCTGGGCAGGGACGGGCAAGCTGATGGGGACCATGCAGGTCTCTGGCGATGATGCCGCGCGTTTGGCGAACATGGGCGTGGTGCTTAATCCTGTCACCCCCCCGGCTCTTGCAGATCCTCAGGTCGAGGATCCCGAGCTTGTCGACCCAGAGCCAACCAGCCCGCTGCCCGATCTCACGGACGAGCCCGAGACGCCCCTCGACGCGGTCGAAGACGGCGTTGAGGACACGATGACCGACCTGCAGGAGCAGGCCAACGAGGTCATCAAGAAGATCGAAGAAGCAACCGAGACACCCACGCCCCCCTCAACCGGTGGTGACGAATCAACGAACGAGGCCGGGGTAGAGTCGATCGGATTCAACCCGATGCTGGATGCACGCATTGTGCGTGTGCAGAACACGACGGGCGATCGGGCGGCGAGCGACTTCCCTGACCCGATGGAGTGTCAGCGTCTGTACTCGATCGCGTTGATGATCTCCAAAGCCGCCGACCCGGGGCTGACCGAGGACTCGCAGCCGATCACACCGATTATGCCTCCCAAGCTCGCGACCGGGAACTGGCCCAAGCTCATGGCGTGGGCCGCGGCGATCACCGAGCTGGCCGCGGGCGGGCTGCTGATCCTTGGACTGCTGACCCGACTGAGCGCGCTGGGCACCCTCTCGGTCATGCTCGTAGCGATGTGGATGACCCAGTTCGGGCACGCGGCGTTCCATACCAACGATGCGATCCTCGGGTTTATCCCGCGTGCCGACGACCTGTTCTCCCCGGCCGCGTACGGGCAGTTGCTCTGGCAGCTGGCGCTTGCGTCGATGTCGCTGGCGGTGGTCTTCCTGGGCAGCGGGGCCATCGGGCTGGATCGGCTGATTTTCTCATCGCATCCCCGGGACCCGTATCTGCACGGCGACCCGAAGGCGGGCAAGAAGCAGGCGATGAACCCCGCCTCGGCCCAACGCACCGAGTTTGACCGCTCGCCACCCACGCACAGTTGAACCCGGACCCGCCCGCACCACTACCATGTGGTGATGAAGCACCCCCTGCTCAGATGGACCGTCCCGCCCAGCATCTCGCTGGCGGTGCACGCGTTGCTCTTGGGTATCGTCGCATACATCGGGATGCAGATCAGTGCCGACGCCACGCCCGAATCCCGGGTTGTGGTTACCGAGCTGGCCCTGCCCGACCCGCCGAGCGTGCCCGAGCAGCAGGCCGCGGCACCAGACAGTGATGCTTCGACGAGCAGCCCGGCCCAACGAGCGATCCCGTCGGCAACCCAGCTGCCCGACCCGGTGCAGCAGCAGGCCCAGACGCTCGAACAGACCGCACCCAGCAGCGCACCGCGTATGGACCCGGTGACCCTGGAGGCGATGCGGGAAGCAAACCAGACGATCGCCAGGCCCGAGAGCACCAGCCCGCCGAGCGTGCAGTTCGCGGGCGTGCAATCGAAAGCGGCCCGGACGCTGGTCTATGTCATCGACGGCTCGGGAGCGACGGCCAATAGCTTCGCGTACCTGCAGACCCAGCTGATGCGTTCGATCGATCGGCTCAGCCCAACGCAGCGGTTCCAGGTGGTGCTTTTTCGCGAGTCGGACGATTCGCAGTACACGCTGGCACCGATCAACGGCGATCGATTGGCGCGTGCCACCCCCGAGCACAAGCAAGCCGTCGCTGATTGGCTCGACACCGTTTCGGCGCGTGGCCGCTCCAACCCGCTGGAGGGGCTCAAGGGGGCACTGGCACTCAAGCCCGACCTGGTGCTGCTCATCACGCGATCGATCCAGCGCACCGAGATGGGCTGGGCCCAGGGGCAGCGGGAGATCCTGCAGACGCTCAACCAGCTCAATCCACGCGACGAGCTGAGCGGGGTCCGCAACACCGTGATCAAGTGCGTGCAGCTCCTCGACGATGACCCCACGGGCATCATGAAGGCCATCGGCACGATGCACGGCGACGGCAGCGACGACTACAGAGTCGTCCGGTACGAAGAGCTGATCTCAAACGACGAGCCCGAGCTGATCGCGCAGCGGTCGATCGGGGCCAGCGACGAACAGCGGATCGCCACGGCGGGTCAGATGTGGAGCGAGCTGGCGCAGTCGGGCAACGCCCAGAGCGCCCTGACGAGTGTGCTCGATTCGACACAACGCACGGGCGTGATTGATGCTGCACGAGCTGTGCGTACGCTCGTGGCCCCGCTGCGGGAACAGGACGGGCGGGCCGAGCTGCTCTGGGCGCAGGCCACGCTGCTGCTGCACCGATCCCGACCCACGGGCGAGACCGAGGCCCTGCGGGTAATCGTCGACAAGCTGGGCTCGGTGATGTACACCGACCCGCTGACCGATGCCCAGCGGGTGATCACGGTCGCGATGGCGTTGGGCGAGCTGGGTGAGGTTCGGCGGGGCGTGTCAATGCTCGACGAGTTGACGGCCCTGAGCGATGATCTTGGGCTCGACGAGCTGACCCGGGCCCAGGCGCTGCTGGCGTTGGTCTCGCTTGGAAAAGAACCCGAGTACCTGAGCGAGCTGGCGAGCAATCCCCCGTTCGTGACCACCAATGGGAATATCGATGCCCTGTGGGGGCTGCTGCTGCGGGAGGGCGTCACGATCGCACGCCTGAAGGGCGGGCAGGAGAACGCGTGGTCGCCCATGCTCTCGATCAGGCGTGCGGCGGCGGGCAGTGACGCGATCGTTTCCTACATCGATCAACGCATGGCCCTGATCTATCGCGCGCACGCCTCGGACGACGACGGGACACCCCCGCGCGTGCTGATGGCGACGGCGTCCGGGCTCGCCCAGTCGAACACGACCCGGCATGACGCGCTCGCCTTGTATGAACGCATCACCCAGACGAGCGACGACGCGACACTCGTGGCCGACGCGCTGTGGGAGATTGGGGTCCTTGGGCGGGCGATCAACGATGAGGTTTCGATTGAGCGTTCCAACGCGGCCCTGACGGAGCTTGCACGGCGCTTCCCCGAAGACCCGCGGGCGCTGGGGGCCATCAGCAGCGCCATCGGGGCGGGCCAGGCGAGCAGCGAAGAGGCGCAGCGGGAACGGCTCCGGCTCGCGATCCAGCGGTTCCCCCAGAGCCCCGCGATCGATCTCTGGCGTTTGCGTCTTGGTGAGTTCCTCGATGACTTTGCCCGCCTGGATGTGCTCGATCCGATCACACCCGAGACCCGCGAGGGCGTGCTGGCGGGCCAGTTGTACGAACAGACCGTGCGGGGCATGCTCGATGCGTTCGACGATCCGCAGACGCGGCTTGGGCTGTCGCTGCGTATGCGTGACGCGGCCCATCGATTCGGGCTGAGCAGCGCCGGGTTGTGGACAAAGCGGGCCGCGATGAGCGAAGCGGCGCTGGACCCGCAGAGCGCCCTGGCGTCGATCGATACGCTCCTGGCGCAGGCAGATCGCGATGGGGAGCCCACTGAGGAGCTTCGCTTGCTGCGTGCCCAGACGCTGCTGCGCCTCGATCAGACCCGGTCGGCGTTCAGCGAGTTGCGGAACCTGAGCGACCGCATCGACGCAAGCGGGAATCGCACAAGCACTTACTGGCAATCGTGGACACTCATGCTGGAAGCGATCGCCAAAGACGGCAGCTCGGATGAACGACGCGAGGCGCTGCGTCATCTTGCACGCTTGCAACTGATTGACCCCGAGCTGGGCGGCTCACCCTGGAAGCAACGCCTGCAGGATGCGCAGGAGACGCTACACTCAGAACCGTGAGCACTCAATCCATGACCAAGCCGATCACGACCCAACCCGACGCGAGCAGCAACGAGCCGGCGCTGCCGTCTGACCTGATCGAGGCGCTGCCCGGCAAGTTTCTTGTCTTTGACGGGCCAGACGGCTCGGGCAAGAGCACACAGCTCAAGATGTTCCTCAAGGCCGCCAACGCCGCGGGCCTGCGCATCACCGAGGTGCGTGAGCCGGGCGGGACCGAGGTTGGAGAGAAGATCCGTGATGCGCTGCTCGAGCACCTCGACCGCGAGGAGATGAGTCTGCGTTGCGAGATGCTGCTGTACATGGCCTCGCGTGCCCAGCTGTGCGAGCAGGTCATCGACCCGGCGCTCAAGCGGGGCGATCTGGTTGTCGCGGATCGGTTTGTTTCCTCGACATACGCCTACCAGGGAGCCGCGGGCGGGATCCCGTTCAGCGAGATCGATTCGGCGGCCAAGATCGCGATGCAGGGCATCACCCCTGATTCGACGCTGATCTTTGATGTCGATCAGGAGACGGCCGCATCGCGTCTGAACCCGCTGCTGGACCGCATGGAGGCCAAGGGGGCCGCGTTCCACAAGCGTGTGCGTGAGGGGTATCAGTCCCTGATCGCGGGCGACCCTGAGCATGAGCGGTACCTGGGGATCGATGCGCGTGGCAATGAGCCGCAGGTCTTTGCCAACATCATCGACGCGCTGCGAACCCGGTTCGTGGGCTGATCGCCCCTATGCTCATCCAGCTATGCACTGGATCATCTTCATCCCCATCGCGTTTCTCAGCGGCTCGATCCCGTTTGGGTATCTGATCGGCAAGGTCAACGGCATCGACATCCGCGAGCACGGCTCGGGCAACATCGGCGCGACCAATCTCGGTCGTGTGCTGGGGCGACGGTACTTCTTTGCGTGCTTCTACCTCGACATGCTCAAGGGGCTGCTGCCGACGGTGGTCGCGGGCTACTTCATGGGCACGCTGGGGACCCTGGAGGTTGTCGGCAGCGACGCGTACTGGTGGATGGGTGTCATGATCTGCGCCGTGCTCGGGCACATGTTCACGCCGTGGCTCGGGTTCAAGGGCGGCAAGGGCGTGGCGACGGGGCTCGGGGCGCTGCTGGGTATTTTCCCTGCGATGACGATCCCTGCAAGCGGCGCGCTGCTGGTGTACCTGATGGTCATGTTCCTGTGGCGTTATGTGTCACTCGCATCGTGCAGTGCCGCGGCCTCGCTGCCGCTGTGGGTGTGGATCGTGTTTGCCCAGTACCGCACTTTTCAGATTCGCCAGATGTCGACCCGCACCGATTGGGATCGGCTCCCCGCCGAGCAGATCGAACTGCTCAAGACGGACATCCCCAACTACGGGATCCCGTTCTTCGTGGTCTCGATCGCTGTGGCGTTGCTCGTGATCAATAAGCACCGCTCGAACCTGGGCCGGATCAACAGGGGTGAAGAACCCAGGATCGGCGAGCCGCGGACCGAGCCGAGCACTGAGGGCTGACAGTAAAGTGTGTTCTTGACCCGGGTAATCGACCGATATTCCCCGCATGTGCTTGTGGGAACCCCCAGAATCTGCACAAACCGACCGCTCAAAGCTCATCGGGCTTGAGTACTGGGAACCCTGCGCCGATATGAAAGGCACGATCCGTAGTGCGTCATTCGGCGTAAGGAGGTCTTTCATGCCCCACCTCAGACTTCATCGCGACGAGCCCGAGCAGGAACCGCCGGCTCCGTTGCCATTCGCACGCCCTGACCGCTCATGGCGCTCAGCGGGTGAAGACGGGATCGACAGCATCAAACGCGTCGAGAACGCGCTGGCCGATGTTGAATCCAAGTTTGATGAACTGAATCGACTGGCCGACGAGACCGAGCCGCTGCGGATGAGCGACTGGGTCGACGACGACGACGATGGCCCCTGGGCCGCCTGAACCAGGCACACCAGAACAAGAACACCAGCCGCCCGATGCGCCTACAGCGCTCGGGCGGTATGCGTTTTGGATTCGTCTTCGATACGGATGACGACGAGCGTCTCGTCGTCGGCCTGATTCGCGAGCCCGGAGAACTGGCGCATCGACCAGAACACGCGCTTAAGCACCTCGTCGGCGCTGGCGTCGGGCTGCTCGTTGAGCAGGGACAGGGCCGATTCGGCGAGGCGTTTCTTTCCGAAGCGGTGGTTCTCGAAATCGGCGGCATCGGTGATGCCGTCGGTGTAGATCAGGAGCACATCACCGGGCAGGAGCTGCAGGTCCTGCATTTCGTATTGCTCACCCGGGATCACACCCACGACCATGCCCTCGCCCGGGACGGGCTGGGGGGCGTATGTGGCGTCTGCCTGACGGCGCAGGAGCAGCGGCGCATCGTGTCCCGCGACGACGCTGCGCATGACCCGTGTCTCCGGGTCGATCATGGCGTACCAGATGGTGACGAACTCGCTGACGGTCGTGTCGCGACAGACCGCGTCGTTGGTGCGGATCATGACCCGGTCGAGTTCTTCTGAGATCTCGGCATAGGCACGCAGGGTGGCACGAACGGCGCTCATGAGCATCCCGGCGACGACGCCCTTGCCGACGACATCGCCGACGATGACGCCGAGCTTGCCGTGCACCCTGAAGAGGTCGTAGAAATCGCCGCCGATCTCCTGGCTGGGCTGGTAGCGTGCCGCCAGCTGCACACCATCGAATCGCGGGGTGACCTCGGGGAGCATGCGTTTCTGGACGGCACCGGCGATGCGCAGGGCGCGCTGCGTGCGTCGCTGCCGTGCCTGCATCTTAAGCAGGCGTGCCTGTTCGACCGCGGCGGCGGCGGACTCGCCGATGGACTTGATCAGCTTGCGTTCGTTGCTGGTAAATGCGCGTCGTTGGCTCGAGTAGAGCCGGATCACGCCGATGGGCTGGGCGTTGAAGACCATGCCCGTGCCCAGGAATGAGACAAGGTTCTCCGCTCGGCACTCCTCGGGGACGATGACACGCGGGTCGCTGCCCAGGTCCTCGCAGGTAACGACCTTGCCCTCCAGACTCATGCGGTCGAACTGGCGATCGACGCTCAGCGGGATCGGGTTGTCGAGCCACTGCTCGCTGAGCCCGACGGCCGCGGAGCGTTCCAGCTCGTTCTCCATATCGACGCGGGGCAGCGCTTCGGAGTCTTCGGGCAGCAGCATGATGGCGCCGGCCTCGAGATTGAGGACATCGAGCGCGAGATCGAGGGTGAGTCGGAGGGTGTCGTGCACGCTGCCGCCACGCACGAGCAGGGAGCTGAGGCGGTAGAGCACCGCGACCTCGCTGACGCGGTATCGCAGCTGGGCCACATCGTCGCACATCTCGCTGGTGGTCTGGGCGATGAGCTCGGAGATGCGATCGATGAGCGTGGACTGGGTGAGCTCGTGGTCGTGCGGGTGAACGACGATGGTACCGATCTGTTCATCACTGACGATGATGGGCAGCACGCGGGACCCCTCGGGGATGGGGCTCTGATTGCATGCCTGCTCCTGGAAGCTTTTGGGCTCGAGCACGCAGCCCCGCTCGTCGCGCAGCTCGATTTTGACGCCCCCCATCTCGCTGAGCGCGGCGCAGAGTGAAGCGATGGTCCCTTGGGTCCAGTAGTCACGCAGCGAGTGCCCGGGCGTGGTCGGGAGTTCTGGTGCCGAGTTCTTCATGGGCGGCGCAAGCTCGCGCGTTGATCGCTTGGGTATGGGGGTGCGTTATGGTTGAGGTGCCGGGTCGAGCCAGAGCTGAGCGAGGAGACTGGCGAATCGACGATCAGAATCGCTTCCGAGTTCGCGCACGACCTGCAGCCCCGACTCGATGTTCTCCTGGTCCTTGCTCTGGTAGCTCAGGTAGGCCAGCAGCATGCCCGCGGAGACGCGGACGCGGTCGCCCTCGATCGCTCGGGTGCGGATCTTGGGCTCGATGATGCCCGCACGCTCGGCGAGCTGGACCTTCAGGATATCAACGCGTTCGTTGCTGGGCAGCACGCCCTCGGCGTACCGGGTCGTGATCAGTTCGGGGTGGGCTGAGTACAACGCCTGCAGGTTGACCGAGGCGCTCAGCAGCATGCCCGCGCCGATCTGCGCGTGCAGGCGGCCCTGCTGGGCGACAACATCGCGTGGCTTGATCGACAGGGCGTGCGTGAATCGTTCCTCGGCATCGAAGTAACGCCCGCTGGAAATGAGCCGCTGACCAGCGATGATGTGCTCGCTGTAGAGATCTCGTGATTGCGCACCGGGATCGAGCAGCTGCTCGACCTCATTGGCCGCGTTCCCTCGCAGCATCTCACGGGTCTTGGGGTCGATCGCCACCTCGGTCGGGTCCACCAGCTCGAAACTCTCGTTCGTCAGACTGAGCTTCTCTTTCGACTCTTCGATCCGGTTGGCGATTGGGTCGTCTGGCAGTTCGGGAATCGAAACGATCGGAGGCTGCGTGTTCTCGCCCTCGGTGTCGTCGCCCTCCTCGTTCGCCGGCTGGGCGTTGGGATCGGTCTGATCCTGCCCCTCCTGCCCCTCCTGCTGCTCTGTATTCTGAGGCGGTGTGCCGTAGAGCTGGTTGCGGATCTCTTCCATCTGGCGAACGAGCCAGGCGTCGTTTGTCTCGTTGGGGTCGATGCTGATCGATGCATCGCCCTGCTCTTCACGCATGGTCTGCACGCGCTCGCGCATCTCCTGCACCAGCTCGTCGTACGAGGTGCTCACCCGTGTCGTTGGCATCGCGCCCGGGCGTGTGGGATCGGCTTCGGTCGATTCCGGGCCGTCTGGTCTGGAGACGAGCGGGTTGGGGATCTCCTCGCGCGGATCGACGAGCGATGTGGGCGTGATCCCGAGCAGCGGCGAGGCGATGAGCCCGACCGGTTTGTTGTCGATGCCCTGGGTATACACGCTCATCAGCGAGGGCTGCATGCTGCTCGTGGTGTCGTAGGTCGATGAGGATCGCAGGGTGCCCATCATGGAGCCGCCCTCAGAGGCACTCAGATTGATGTAGGTGGACAACGCCTGCCCGCGTGGATCGAGGTCGCTCTGCTCACGGTTGATGGTCAGCGTCTGGTCCGACTGCGTCCCGCCCCGACCGCCGAAGGCAGAGCCGGAGCTGTACATATCATCGCGTGAGTAGGAGAGACTGCCCATCAGATTCCGCGGCGGGGTTGAGCCGGTGGTCAGAGCGAACTGGTACTGCAGCGCGTCGGTGCCCCGGATGCCCATCCCCGCAAGCCCGGAATAGAGCGAGTCACGACGGAAGGCAAAGAGGGAGTCCGAACCGAGTTCGCCGGTGAACTCGCCCGCGGCCCGGTAGCCCAGGTCGCCACGGAAGCTCAGCCCGCCCGGCGCGTTGCCTGTGGCGATGGAGTTTCGGAAACGAAGCTCGTCGGCCAGGCTTGTGCGAGCGGCATTGGCCGTCCCGTACGCACCGGGGTTCGCGTCGAGGGCCTGGCCATTGCCCAGCGCATCCTGAGCACCCGCGTGCGTGCTGAGCAGGGTCAACGCCGCGGCGATGCTCAGTCGACTGATGCGTCGGACGGCGTGATTTGTTTGGGTCTTGCATGGCATCATGGCGTGCTCCTCTTGGTCTCTCTATCTTACTCGGCTCGCACGGGGATCGGTTCGGAGAAATCGTGTTCGCGGGGCACGATCTGTGCGGAATTCACGCAAAATACGCCCACCTGGGCGGCGGGCGGTCGGGTGGGGCAACCGGGGGAGGGGTGTGCGTCAGATTTGCTTGATACGCCTTGGCGCGTCCATCAGGTCGCGCACATCGCCGCAGGTCTTGTCCGAGGCCTCGGAGACGAGCAGGTACTGCACGCCACCGCTGACCCAGACGAAGAGTCGGGCGCCGGCGGCATCGCATGCCGACGAACTCAGGCGATAGGTCACACCCTCTTCCAAGGGCAGCACGCCGGGGTCGGGTGCGATGAACAGACTCACCGAGATCGCTTCGCCGTTCGGGTCGATCGCGTCGAATCGCAGATGGCCGGATTGGATGGTCTCGGGCACATGACAGTCGCCGCCGCCGTAGAACCGGATCTGCTCCTGATTCTCTTCCATCTGGGGCAGGCGCACGGGGCGCTCGAACTGCTGGCTGAAATACGCGCTGGCTTGGGAGATATCGTGCTGGATCAGCTTGGCCTCGGCGGCATCATCGTTGCAGCAGCGTTTGTGCTCGCCGAGCACAAACTGTCCCACGCGTTCGCTGTATGACGCCTGCTCGATATTGAGCGGCGTAGACGGGCTGAGCACGCCAAAGATGCTGGCGCTCTGCCAGACCAGCACACCCGCGACACTCAGGAGCACCGCGGCGGCAATACCCATCGCCGGCGTTCGGGCCCAGAACGAGCGGTTACGCGTGGTGCTGTTTGAGTCTTCGATTTGCTGGGCGTACGCATCCTGATCCGCGGCAACAGCAGTTGCGGCCATGGAGGTAACGCGATCGCGGAGCGCCTTGGGGCACTGCGGCTTGTCCATCGCTCGGCTGCAACAGCCCCTGAGGGCCTGCTCGAAGTCGTGCTGTGACGGGGCTTCCGGGCGATCGGCGATGACCTTTTTCAGGCGCTCACACTGTTGCTCGTTGAGCTCGCCGTCGGCGCATGCACGAAGCAGGGCCGCGAGATTGATGGGTGACTCTTCGAAGAGCGCATCGAGAAACGCTTCCTGTGCGTGTTCGGGATGTTGCTGTTCGTTGCTCATCGTCGTTGTTGCTCCCGGATATGCCCGGCTGTGGTCCTGCTTGCTGTACTCGGCGTGTGCTCAGCGTTGAAGCTGTGCGGTGCTTGTGATGTTTATTCTGCTTCGGGCGTGGCCTGATGGAAGCGGAGCCCGAGTTCGTTGACAATGTCTTCATCGCCCATGAGCGAATCGGCGAGGAGCTTTCGCGCCCGGTGGAGCCGACTCATCACGGTGCCGATGGGCACCTCGATGATCTCGGCGATCTCCCGGTACTTGAGCCCGTCGACGCCCCAGAGCATGAGCACCTCGCGGTACTCGTCTTTCAAATCGTCGATCGCCGACTTCAGCCGACCATCCACATGCTCCCAGTTCAGGTCGCCCTGGTTCCACACCGGGGGGGCCTCATCGGGGAGCGATTCTGTTGACGATTCGTCGTAGAACGAATCGACGCTCGTCGGCTGGCGCGACTGCTTCTTGATGCGTGTGTAGAACACATTGTGGCAGATCGCAAACAGCCAAGACCGCATGCCCCCACTGCCCGAGAGCATGTCGTCGGGGGCGCTCTTATCTTCAAACCGCTCGATCGTCCCAGAACGGAACGCTCGTGCATAAACCTCCTGAACAAGCTCCTCGGCTTCCTCAGGCTTCCGCGCCAGATGCAGCGCCATTCGATACACCGCATCCAAGTGCTCAAGGGCGAGTTGTTCGAACTTGTCTCGCTCCAACGATTTCGCCCTTCTTCATGGGTGACAACCACGGTACGCGTGGGTGTATTCCGGGGGAAAATGCATTGTAGTGTAGAACGATCGGTTAGGATTTGGGTTATTGGTCAAATCGAGACAGATCGAGTCCGCATTCGGGGCATTTGGCCCGCCCGAATCGCCGAACTTTTCGGTCGAAACTCAAGTTGTAGTCCAACGGATATGCACAGGCTGCACACCAGTTCCGTCGCACTACTGGCAAACGGCGGATGATTCGGTTCGCCCGCCAGACAGTCCGCCAGTACGCCAAAGCCGCCACCCCGATCACGATACCGATGCCGTCGATGTAAGAAAACCATCCAAGCACTGGTCGGGGCGTGGGCTCAATGCCCCCGGACATCACCCCGACAATATCCATCTCGGTACGGACCGTAGTAATCCACGGGTCGATCATCAGACTCAGGACGGATGCACCCACCCCCACCGCGAGCCCGAGCAGAATACTGGACAAACCAAAGGTTGGCTGATGTCGCCAGAGGGCGGCGTGCCATATGAGATTTACACGACGGCGAGTCATTCTTGAGCCGACCAATCGTCCCGGATAGGCAATCTGGGCCGGCCAAAGCATCAGCATGGAGCAGATGAGCGAGGTATAGACAACGAAGCTCATGATTGTGACCATGAATGACGGGTGGACGGTATAGAAGTAATCATCGAAGCCGGAAAACTGATAACGAAAGTACAAATGCGGCATGGCATTGCCCGCTTGCAGGCCATCAAGCCACTCGAGAAACACCAGAATAAGGAAAGTGCCGATCGCGTACCCCAGCAGAACTGGGGTCGCGATCGACACGGTTATGCGCATTAAACGAACTGCTTGTTTCATCAATAACCCAGATACTGGGCCCTATCAGTGATTACCCGCTGTACGAAGATGTACACCCAATTGCGGCATCCGGGGGACCACCCGCCGGTGGACAAGGTGTTGTACGCGCGGGATCAGCACAGGTTTCGTTCTCAACAATTTCATGCCATCGGATAACCGGACCGAAGATTCCATTTCGTGTTTCCCAACGCCCCCACCTTTGATGCCTGGAACAGATGCAGTTGCGAGCACCGCCACCAACAATGACTGTTCGACAGCTCCATGCTGGAACAGGTGGCGTACCAGTCGTAGGCCACCCACCAGGCGTCCAGGCAGGAGCTGTTGGTACCGTACCCGGTGGGCTCCATGGCGGAGCATTGCCAGGGCGCGGAGGTTTTGGAGGCTTCGGTCCGGTTGGTCCACGAGCACACAGATCAGATGGAATGTACGTTATCGAATCGTCCCCTGCCGCAATATCGCCGGTTGCTCGCAATGCCAGATCTTCAAGAATCGCCTGCTGATTACACGCTTGATTCCCGATCACTGGTATATCCGCCGCGGCGTACCCCACCGTCACTAAGAAATCAACCAGCGGCTCGGGGTCCGGCGCGGTGATCACCGCTGCCTCGACCGGGTCGCCTACGAGCACTCCGCCTGAAAAGCCTTTGGGGTTCTCCGGCACGCCTTGGAAAGGAGAACCGATAAAGTCCTCCCATAGCCCGTTCTGTATGTTTTCTTCGATCGAGACGGACTTGATCGCCTCTTGGAGATCGACCGTTTCCCACGAGCTCGCGTACCACCCACTCGCCTGCTTGTCATACCAGACTGCAGACAGGTTGTTGCCGGTGCGGGTCGCCTCATCGGCGTAGGCAAAGAGTCCGTCGACTATCTTTGCCTCATCCGCATCCTCGTAATAAATCGGAACAAATGTCCAGTCATCAACGACAACTCGTGAATCAGCAAAGTGATGTGGAACGGATGATAGAGCGTTCGCAGCACCACAGATGCCCATAACTGAGCACGCCACTGCGAAAACAAAGCATCCATCTATCACCTTCCCTTTTTTTCCTTTCCTTTCCTAAATAAATTGTTCATCAATACCTCCTTTGTATTATGATTGATGCAGGGATGAATATACACAATTTCGATTGTCATTGTGCATCAATTACCAAGCTGTGGAAATCTTGTGGATATCTTTGATGACCCACCCCTTCGAGACCGTGTCCTTCCCATTGACATCGCTCGCGGGGTCTTTGTCGTTCTACAATCCCACGATGCCAAACGATGCACCCAATCAGAAGCCGTACTACATCACCACCCCGATCTACTATGTGAACGATCGCCCGCACATCGGGCATTGCTACACCACGCTGATCGCCGATGTCGCCGCACGCGCCCAGCGGCTGGCCGGGCGGGATGTGTTCTTCCTGACCGGGACCGACGAGCACGCCGAGAAGGTCTCCAAGACCGCCGTCGAGAACGGAAAGACCCCCTACGAATGGGCCACGATCAACGCCGAGCGGTTCAAGGACGCCTTCGCGTTCATGAACTTCTCCAACGACGACTTCGTCCGCACGACCGAGGACCGCCACATCTCCAAGGCGTCGGCGTATATCAAGAAGCTCCTCGATCAGGGCGACATCGAGCTGGGCGACTACGAGGGCTGGTACGACCCGTCGCAGGAGGAGTACCTGACCGAGATGGTCGCCAAGGAGCACGACTACAACTCGCCCGTGACGGGCAAGCCGCTGGAAAAGCGAGTCGAGCAGAACTACTTCTTCCGCCTCGACAAGTACGAGGGCTGGCTGCGTGAGCAGATCGAATCGGGCGCGATCCGGGTGCTGCCCGAAGCGCGCAAAAACGAGGTACTCGGTCGGCTCAAGACCGGGCTCATGAAGGTGCCCGTCTCACGCAAGATCAAGGACGGCGACCCGGACTGGGGCATCAAGATGCCCGGCGACGACGAGCACCGCATCTATGTCTGGATCGAGGCCCTGTGCAACTACCTGACTACGGTCGACAACGACGAGCGTCGCAAGTACTGGGCGGGCGAGGTCGTGCACCTGATGGCCAAGGACATCCTCTGGTTCCACGCGATCGTGTGGCCGGCGATGCTCCACGCGCTGGGCGAGAAGATCCCCGACACCGTTTATGCCCACGCCTACTGGATCAGCGAGGGGACGAAGATGTCCAAGTCGCTGGGCAACTTCATCGAGATCGACCAGCTTCGCGCGTACGCCGACAAGTACTCGCTCGACGCGGTGCGCTGGTTCCTGACGACGCAGGGCCCACTTGGCGCCAACGACGCGGACTTTGCGCACAGCCGGTTTATTGAGGTGTACAACGCGGACCTGGCCAACTCGGTGGGCAACTCGATGAGCCGCGTGGGGAACATGATCGCCAAATATTTCGACGGCGAGATCACCCGCACCTGCAACGGTGAGTTCGGCTTCGAGGGTGGCAAGGCCCTGCAGCTGGCGCTCAAGGCCCTGGAGAACGCGGGTAAGGGCGTCGACGACCCGACCCGCACCTTTGACTTTGAGACCACCACCTCCAAGGCGGTGGACGACGCGACCGCGGCGCTGGCACGCCTTGATCTGGAAGCAATGCTCGACCACGGGCGGTCGATCGTGCGGTATGTCGACGAGTTTATCTCGTACAGCGCCCCCTTCACGCTGGCCAAGCAGATCGACACGCTCGAGCATGCCGACAAGGCCCTTGCGACGATCCTCTACAGCTGTGCCGAGGGCCTGCGCATCGCGTCGCTGCTGCTGTACCCCGCGATGCCCGAGAAGATGGCGGGCTTGTGGCGCGACTGGGGCTGCAACCACCTGTCCGATCCAAGCGACGCCAACTCCGCCTTTGTCGCACCCCTGCACGAGCTGGCGGCCTGGACGGGCGAACACTCGATCGGTGTGGGGCAGAAGATCAGCAAGGGTGAGGCGCTGTTCATGCGTGCCGATGCGAACGAACCGGCACCGGAGGCCATCGCTCCATGACGGACCAGTCGGTGATCAGCACGGTCAACGAACACGCCGAACGGATGTGGCAGGCGGAACAGCGCGTCGCAGAACGATATGCCGAACGAACAAAGCTCCTGACCACACAGATTGTTGCGGTGCTTGCTGCCACGACAGTGTCGTTCAGCACGCTGATCATCAATACAAGAAACGATGACCGAACACTCCCGATCATCATCATGCTTTCGTTGTTGACCGGTCTCTACACGGCCAGCACGATATTCATGATCCTGGCCCTCTCTCGCCTCTTGCATTCATCGCAGTACCCCATGCGCGCAGCGGCAGAGTTCCTCGAGGGCATCCGAGCCAACACCGAAAACAGCGGCCCAAAGCACCCGCCAACCGCGAGTTGGGAACTCGCCCTGCCAGCGGACTACTTGACATGGCTCGCGGATGAAGTTGATCCAGCGATCCAGACGGTGATCTTGCAGGTCCTTCACGCCGTCGAGGATCTCCAGACGAGGAACCTCAAAGAACGCTACCGGATCCGCGCGGGCGAGTCTGCGATGAACAAGGGCTTTTGGTGTGCCCTGGGCTTTCTGTTTGCATTCGCGGGCATGTATGCAATAATATTGTGGTTCTGAGCGGTTTCTTTGCGGAGAAGTGATGGCTGATTCAGTTGATCGCCAATCGAAAAAGGTCACCAGAGAGGACCTGAAAAAGCTTGCCGCGGGCGAGCTTTCGAAGCTGCGCTCCATGATCCGCTCGAACAACCAGCTTGCCTCGGCCCTTGAAGCCGCACATCAGAAACGCGACTCAAAGAACCGACGAAACCAACCCAAGTCGCACAAGCTGAGTGCTTAAGCGGGCATCGCACACCTCACTCTTCCGATCAAGTTCCCATGCACCGAGTGGCTTCCTTTCAATCCGGGGCATTGGCTCATCTGACGGCCGCGCACTTGCGTGAGCACGGGGTTATGGCGGGCGTGATCGATGCGACCATGTCCGCCGTCACCTCAGTCATGGGTGGCTCGTTCAGCCAGGGGGCCTACGAGCTGGTGATCGCGACCAAGCGGGACGAGGAGCGGGCTCGCGAGTTACTGGGAGAACTCAAGGAGAACCCCCCGACCATCGATCCGGACTGGGAAGACGATGTCGCGCCGGATCTGTCACTGCTGGACAAGAAGCACATCCCCAACTGCCCGGGCTGCAAGTGGCCCGTCTCGATCGCACGCCCGCTGGGGCCCTGCCAACGCTGCGGCACGCCGTACGATGTGCTGGAGATGGTCTTCGAGATGCACGGCCCCGAAGCACTGGCGCCGTGCTACGAGACCGAGGCCCCCATGGCCAACCTGAGCGACGAGCAGGTCTGCGATATCGCGATCGACTGCACCAGCTGCGAATACCCGCTCGACGGGCTGGGCGTGCGAGGCAACTGCCCCGAGTGCGGGGCGTACTTTGATCGACGCGAGCTGTTCAACGGCTTGCTGGGGCACTGACCGACCCGTGACACCAACCGGAGCGTACCCGACGCATGCAACAGGCAGATCTGATCATCTTCGACTGCGACGGGGTGCTGGTGGACAGCGAGCCGATCACCAATCGGGTGCTGGCCCAGTGCGTCAGCGCGGCCGGGTGGGAAATCGACACCCAATACTCGATCGAGCACTTCAAGGGGCGCAACCTGCACGAAATCCACCGTGAGGTCGAGGATCAGGTTGGGCGATCAGTTCCCACGCTGCTCGATGACTATCGGCGGGTGTGCTACGAGGTCTTCGCCGAGGAGGGCGTCCCCGCGATTGAGGGGGTGCACGACCTGCTCGATGTGCTCGATTCGATGGCCGAACAATCGCCCGAGCAGGCCCCGCATCGCTGTGTGGCGACGAATGCCCCGCTGAAGAAGATGCGGATCACGCTGGGTGGGTCGGGGCTGATCGACCGCTTCGCCCATCGCCACGACCCGGCGCGAGAGACGATGTACAGCGCCTACCAGATCGAGTGCTGGAAGCCCGACCCGGGGCTGTTTCTGCATGCCGCGAGCACGATGGGGCACCGTCCCGAGACCTGCATCGTGATCGAGGACTCGGTGAGCGGGGTGCGGGCGGCCAAAGCGGCTGGAATGCGGGTCATCGGGCTGGCGGCCCTGACCCCGGGCGAGGCGCTCGGGCACGCGGGTGCCGATCGGGTTGTTGGGTCGCACCACGAACTGATCGATGACCTGCGGGCCCATTGACTCGGAAATCGAAGAACACTTCGCCCATAAACCCTGATTGTTCGGGCGTTTGGCGTTCTTCACGCTTGATCTTTCGGGTTCGTGTATATGATTCCCGACTATGCCCATCCCCCGTATCGCCATTGTCGGACGCCCCAATGTGGGCAAGAGCTCGTTGTTGAATCTGATCGCGCACGAGCGGATCGCCATCGTTGACCCCACGCCGGGTGTCACGCGCGATCGCCTGAGCGCCATCGTCAAACTCGCACACCCGGATCTCAGCGGGCCGCCCAAGCAGGCGGAGGTTGTCGATACCGGCGGGTACGGCGTGTATGTCGCCGACGGCAAGCGCTACAACGAGATCGGTGAGGACCTGGCAACCCTGACGCAGGACATTGAGGGCCAGATCGCGGCCGCGGTCTCCTCGGCTGACATCATCCTGTTCGCCGTCGACGCCCAGGCCGGCATCACGGCACAGGATCAGGCGATCGCCCAGATGCTGCGTGAGCAGAAGCTCGGGACCCGCACGCACGACGGGCGCGAGACCCCGATCCAGGTTGTCGCGACGAAGGTCGATGACTCGCGATGGGAGCCGCACGCCTACGAGCTGAGCGCCCTGGGCTTCGGTGTGCCGCTGCTTGTGTCGTCGACAACCAAGAACTTCCGGCGTCATTTCCTCGACGAGCTTTACGAGCTGACCCCCGAGAACCACGACGAGCCCGAGCCCGTGGTCGACACCAAGCTGGCGATCGTCGGCAAGCGGAACGCGGGCAAGTCCACGCTGGTCAATGTGCTGGCTGGTGAGCCGCGGGTGATCGTCTCGGAGATCGCGGGCACGACGCGTGACGCGGTCGATGTGAAGTTCGAGATGGACGACCGCTCGATCCTGGCGATCGACACGGCGGGTCTGCGTCGCAAGAAAAGCTTCCAGGATCAGATCGAGTACTACGCGCTCGACCGGGCCCAGCGGGCGATCGCTCGCTGCGATGTCGTGGTGTTCATGATCGACGCGACGACCGAGATCTCGCAGGTCGACGAGCAGTTGGGCAAGATGATCGTTGATTCGTTCAAGCCCGTGGTGATCGTGATCAACAAGTGGGACATCGCCAAGGACGCCAGCGACGAGAAGGGGCGCAAGGTCACCCCGCAGCGGTACGAAGAGTACTTCCGCAAGGAACTCGGCGGGCTGCGTTTCGCGCCGATCTCGTTCATGAGCGCCAAAGACGGGCTCAATGTCAAGGGGACAATGGACCTGGCCTTCGAGCTGCACGAGCAGGCCAAGACCCGCGTGGGCACGGGCCAGCTCAACCGGATCGTCAAGGGGCTGCTGGAAGCACGCGGCCCAAGCAACCGCCTGGGCCAGGAGGCGAAGGTCTACTTCGCTTCACAGGTGAAGACCTCGCCGCCCACGCTGGTGCTGGTGGTCAACGACCCGGACCTGTTCACCAACAACTACGAGCGGTTCATGATGAACCGCCTGCGTGAGGTGCTGCCGTTTGATGAGGTGCCGATCCGACTGATCCTGCGTGCCCGCAAGCGCGTCGAGCGCCGACTGCGTGGTACCTCGGGCAAGGGCAACCTGTACGAGCCCGATCAGGTCACCGGCAAGTTCGACGGCGAGCTGGACATGGAGCACATCGACCGCGATGCGCTGCTGGTCGACCTGCCGGACGATGCGGCGTTGTACTTTGATGACTGAGGGACTAGGGACTAGGGACTAG
>DEXG01000016.1:7839-30176 GCA_002364005.1 Phycisphaerales bacterium UBA3190 | reverse complement strand
CTGCTGCTGGCGAACCGGGAGCGGCCCATCGATCACCATGGTCGAGGGTGACGAGATCGAAGTCGCCGCCACGCCGGTTGACCCCACCAAGCTGACTCCCGAAGAAGAAGCCATGATCCAATCGCTCCCGGTTCGCCAGCAGCAGATGGCGCGTCGACGCCTGGAACGCGAGAAACGCGGGCTGCCCCCCGAGAACGAGAACCGACGCCCGACCCCTGAGCCGCTGGTTACGATCCGGGGCAATGTCAGCGAGACCGGGCGTCAGCCCGATGTCCGTCGGCGCGGGGGCCGAGGCAACGAATGACCCCGCCCGCGATTGGCATCCCGCCCGCGAGCAACAGACCCGAGCTGAAACGAGACCAGACCCTTGAGTGAGCGCCTGTGCTATATCAGAAGAACCGATCGGGGCATGATGATGCGCGGGCTGCGCATGGTCGGCGGGCACACCGATGACGCTTGGGACATCGCGTCCAATAGCGACCCAGAGATGCTGCTCTCGACCATCGACGACGCGACCCGGTGGGTTCAGGAGCGGATCGAAGGAAAATCGAGCAAGGCCCTCGACGCCCTGGTGCTCGACCCCGACGGGGCCGTGTGCACCTGGGTCAAGCCCGAGGACGCCGACCCCACGATGCTCGACGCCGCCATCAGCGAGGGCCCGGTCGAGCACGATCCGGACGACCTCGAGCCCATCGCGCACAACGGCGTGAGCGAGCGCCTGCCACGCCTGCCACGCGAACTCGACTTCGAGCCCCTCAGCAGCGAGCAGACCTCGACCGGTGCGCGTGAGGCGATCATCGCCGTGCCCGATGTGCCCGGGCGCCTCCTCAAAGACGCGCTGGACAAGCAGGGCATTCGGCCCGGGCGTTTCACCACAATCTGGCACGCCCTCTGCACCGCCTGGGACCCGGGGATCGGTTCAGCCAGCGATGCCCAGCGCATCGTCAGCTCCGACGCCCCCATCTGCAGCATCATCGCGATCGACCCGATCGACGCACGCATGATCTGGGCGTGGTCACGCGAGGGCCAGCTCATCTGTGCCGGCAGCGTGCGTCTGCGCCGGGTCTTTGACGAGCACGAACCACGCGTGCTGGTGCGCCAGACCGATATCGCCCGCCTGTGCGCCGACTGGCTGGGCTGGTCATCGCAGCTCGGGATCAGCCCGTCACGCATCGTCGTGCTGGGCGAGCCGACGACGCACGAGGTTGAAGAGGACACACCAATGTCCGAGTACCCGCTCGACCCCGGTCAGCTCGGGACCATGCTCACCCAGCGCTGGCCAAACGCGACGCTCGACCTGATGGGTGAGCCCGATCCGATCGGTGCCACGCTGCGCAAGATCGCCCAGCAGGAACGCTGCGCCGCGATGGGCTCACTGAGCGGCTTGGCAGACCGCCCCACGCGGGCACACCGATCGATGTTCCGCTGGGCCGGGCTGGCCCTGACCGGAGCCGCGTGCGTGGTGCTGCTGCTGGGCCTGCAGTACATGAACCGCACGAACACGATCAAGCAGGAAACACGCTCGATCGAGATGCAGCAGACCGAGATGCTCCGCACCTACGACCCGGACCTGATGCTCTCGCCCGCGCCGGTGTGGGACCTGGAATCCAAGCGGAGCGAGATCACGCGTTCGTCGACGCTGATCACCGTGCCCAAGCCCAAGCCGGTGATCAAGGCGCTGGAGACCGTGTCGTTCGTGGTCGGCGCGCCGGGGATCGAGATCATCAACTTCAGCATCAACAACCGAACCTTCACGCTGCAGCTGCGGGTCGATGAGGTTGCACAGGCCGAGCAGGTCTTCCAGAGTCTCAAGTCCATCGACGACACGCTGCTCGAGTGGTACTCGATGAACCCGCAGCTCAAGGCCAACCGGGTCGAGGCGAC
This sequence comes from Phycisphaerales bacterium UBA3190, assembly GCA_002364005.1. GTDB lineage: Bacteria > Planctomycetota > Phycisphaerae > Phycisphaerales > UBA1924 > UBA1924. The sequence goes on along the minus strand of DEXG01000016.1, from coordinate 28,292 downwards.
CTACCTCGCACGCTGGGCAGACACCGGGGAGGCCGGCTCATGAGCACGCTCAACGCCGAGAACGCACGCCTGACCCAGGACGACCGCTACGAGCTGGCGACCCGGGCCCAGAATCAGCAGCGCCTCAACAGCCCGCGTCACTTCATCATGCTCGGGCTGCTGCTGCTCGTCATCATGCTGATCGTGCTGGGCGTCGCGTGGCAGACCCGCTCGGCCGCGATCAGCCAGAACGAGAGCGCCGCCAGAGACCTGGTCAAGGTCCAGAACCTGATCGAAGAGATCAACATGCTCCAAGCGGCGCAGTCCAGCGGGACCGAGACCGACATCTACGAGCCGCTGCCCGACCTCTACTCCACCCTGCAGTCGCTGGGCACGCGTGCCCAGCTGAAGAATGACATCGGGATCCCGCGGGACCCCGGCTCGCAGACCCAGGGGAATGTGGTGCTCAAGACATACAAATACACCATCAACGACCCCTCGCTCGGGCACCTGCTCGACTGGGTCAAGCTCGCAGAGCAGGAGATCCCGGGCATGCACGCGCAGAGCCTGAAGATCCAGCCCCGCACTCAGTTCTGGAACATGGAAGTGGTGCTCGCCCGATACGAGCGAAGACCATAAGGAGAACCGTCGCGATGACTCGCCCGATCCCAACCCGTATCCTCGCCATGTCCCTGCTCGGACTCACTGTTACGCTGCCCCTCGGCGCGTGCTCGTCATCGAGCAGCCGCAACAGCAACAACCTCAACGAGATCGACCCCGCGATCGCCTATCGCCAACGCCAACGCGCCGAGGCACGCGAGCACTACGAGCTCGCGACGGACCTGGCGCAGGAGGGCAAGACCGAGGAAGCGCTGCAGGAATACCGCAACGCGCTTGAACTCGACGACAAGCTCTACGCCGCCTGGAACAACATGGGCCAGCTGCTTATGAACGAGCGGAACTACGCCGACGCCGTCGCCGCGTTCCAGATCGCCGCGGGCATCGAGCCCTCCGACCCACGCCCGCTGTACAACACCGGGCTCGCCTACCAGCGTGTGGGCTGGGCCGCCGATGCGTACGCCAGCTACGAGAACGCACTCGCACGCGACCCGATGTACATCCCCGCGATGCGCGGGCTGATCCGCAGCGCCGAGATGCTGGGCACCGGGAACATCGAGCTGCTCGAGATCATCAAGCAGGCACAGCTGCGCGAACGCGACGAGCAGTGGCGCGACTACTTCCGTCAGCAACGCGACCGCGTCGAGCTGCTGCTCGATAACCGCTGATCCGCTCAGCCAGCTTCAATCGGAACTCGATAGATCAGTAAATCAGAGACGCTCGGCCGCGAGACTCGCGAGGGTACTGCGCTCGGACTTCTGGAGCGTGATGTGCCCGACGATGCCCAGGCCGCGCATCTTCTCAACGGTGTAGCTCAGCCCGTTGGATGACGAGTCGAGATACGGGTGGTCGATCTGACCGATGTCGCCCGTGAGGATCAGCTTGGTGCCCTCGCCGATACGCGAGACGATCGTCTTCACCTCGTGGGGCGTCAGGTTCTGCGCCTCGTCCACGATCATGAACTGGTGCGGGATCGAGCGCCCACGGATATACGTCAGCGGCTCAAGCACCAGACGCCCGTCGGCGATCAGCTTGTCGATGCGCTGCTCGGTGGTCCGGCTCTCGGCGTTCTGGTTCGGTGCCCCACGCGTGGACATCAGGTAGGTCAGGTTGTCGAAGATCGGCTGCATCCACGCGCCGAGCTTCTCATCCTTATCGCCCGGCAGGTACCCGATATCACGCCCCATGGGCATGATCGGTCGCGCCACCAGCAGCTTGTCGTAGCGCTCCTCCTGGAACACCTTGGCCATGCCCGCGGCGATCGCCAGCAGCGTCTTACCCGTGCCCGCGCTGCCCAGCAGCGTCACCAGCTTGACATCGTCATCCATCAGCAGATCCAGCGCCATCGTCTGCTGGACATTGCGCGCCACGATCCCGAAGGTCGGCTTCTTCTGCGACGCGACCGGGATCAGGTGCTCGGTGTCGGCCAATCGACGCGCCAGCCCCGAGTGGGCCTCGTCCTCGACATCGCTGAGCACCACATACTGGTTGGGCGTCAGCTCGCGGATCTTGGTGGTCCCGTCGTCCATCTTGACCTCGAGGTACTTCTCAAGGTCTTCCACGGCCAGCATGCGATCGCGGTACAGCGTGTCGATCTCAGCACTGCTGGTATGCAGCTCGACAAAGCCGGTGTACAGCCGATCGGCATCGACCTGCTGGTTCAGGAAGTCTTCTGAGCGAACGCCGAGCGAATCGGACTTGATCCGAGCCGCCAGATCCTTGCTGACAAAGATCACCCGCTTCTTCAGGTGCAGCAGGGCCCACGCCGCGGCGATGATCCGGTTGTCGGGCTTGTCGGCTGAGAGGATCGCGGGGCGATCGTGGTCGTTGATGTCGATCGAGAGCGTGCCCGTCGCGCCGCCCGCGTTGGCCCCCAGCTTCGAGAGCGGGACGCCCTCGGTGAGCTTGCCGTACTTGCGCAGGCGGTCGAGCCAGCGGATCGCCGAGCGGGCAGCACGCCCGACATCGTCCTCCCGGCGTTTCATGGCGTCGAGTTCCTCGAGCACCGGGTACGGGATCACCACATGGTTCTCTTGGAACACGAACAACGCGCCGGGGTTATGCAGCAAGACATTGGTGTCGAGCACATAGAACTTGGGCTCTTTCCCGCTGGGTTGGGTCTCGGTCTGCTCTTTGGCTGCCGGCGCTGGGCTCTCAGGCATGTTGGTGTCGTCTCTCGTGTTAGAAGTGATCTCTCAGAGCGCAGTATATCGGGCTCGCGGGTCGCACGCGGGCGAATCAGACGAACGCGGCGGTGACGAAGAACAACCCGGCGACGATCGTGAGCCCGAGTTTGACGAAGATCGAGACCGTTCGACCGATCGCCGCCCCGCCGCCGGACTTGAGCGAGTCTGTCCATGTCATCTTCACGATGCCCCGCTCGACCATCAGCGCCCCGGCGCCCGCACCCAGGATCCCGCCCAGGATGGTTCCCAGGATGGGGATCGGGATGAACACCGTGCCGAAGATCGCCCCCAGCATGGTGCCGATGATTGCACCGACGGCTCCACGCTTGGACCCGCCGAGCTTCTTGGCCCCAGCCGCGGACGCGACGATATCGGTTGCCTCGGAGATGATCCCCAGCACCGCGAGCGTGACGACGGCCTTGACGCTGATGATGTCGGGCTGCCACCACATACAGAGCCCGGACGCCAGAACCATGAACCAGATGCCGGGCAACGCCAGCACCACCATCACGATCCCCGCCAGGCCCGTGGTCAGGGCGATCAGCGCAATAACCCACATCTCCCACATCACGAGCAGACCTCCCGGCACTGCCGGATCGGTTTACTCATCCTCATCGTGGGTCTCGGGCTCGCCGCTGGTTTCGGGGGTTTCGGTGTTTTCATGAGGCGCATCAGCATCTTCTTGGGAGGGGAAGGCCTTGGCTTCCATCGCCAGGATCCAATCCTCGACAAAGCGGTGCTGGTAGGTGTCAACACCGATTTCTTGCCCGCCCAGATCGGGGTGGGCATCCTTGATGTTCAGGAACACGATGAACTTGTCCCACTTGCGCTTGTCGACCTCCGAGAGGTCGTCGGGGGTGATCTTGGCCCCGCTGGGCAGCGTGAGCGTCATGGACTCAGGGTCCCATGCGTACCGCTTGGCCCGTACACGCAGCATGTGCACCACCATGATCAGGGTGACGGTAAAGCACACGCCCATGATCAGCCACTGGGTGAGCAGGTCCAGCCCGCTCAGCGGCTTGGGATTGCCCGTGCTGCTGCCCCACTTGCTGTTGAGTTCATCGAGCGTGCGTTGGGGTGCATCGATCGTTGTGTGCTCGGCATCGAGCTTCCCAATCACCGCCAGCGCCTCGAGCCATTGCTGGCGGGCAAGCTGCATCGAAGCGCGGAGCGAGCGTGAGCTGCTGGGGTTCTGGGCGTCCTGGGCGTTGCGTGAGTTCTGCTGCTCGTCGCTGAGGCGATCCAGCTCCTCGCGCGGGCTGGTGACCGAGACCTCGCGCAGGAAGACCCCGAAGTCCTCCCGGTCGGCCTTCTTGGCCTGATCGAGGTACTGCCACTTGGCCCAGTCTGCGAACTTCTCGCCCCGCTTGGGGTACACGACCGTCGCGTCGAGGTAGCCCCACACGCCGACGGCGAAGATGATCAGCGCGATCACCCCGAGCTTGAAGATCCAGCGGGGATTCAACGGGGCACGGGCGCAGGGCTCGTTCACGGGTTCATATGCGGCTGGCTCACTCATAACTGCTCAATGCTCCCCGATTCAGGGTTGTGGCCGAGAACTCTCGGCGGTGTCTCGTGATGACGATATCGGCTCAGCCCCCCCGACGCATGGCATAAGTCGCCCGAAAATCCCGGTTCCTGCGCACAAATCAGGTCATGTTCGGCATGGAACACTCGATCAGCTGGGGTCTTTGACACGCGTCAGCGCGGCAGCCCACCACAACGCGGCCCGTTTCTCGCCCTCGTCGAGCTTGAGCAGCCCTGAAAACCCGCCCTGATCAACCCGCTTGGCGGGGATGCGGGGGTAGCGCCGTCCAGAGCGCAACGCCAGCGTGAGGAATCGCGAGTGCTCAGCTCGGAACCGAGTCCCGGCGTCGAGGACCTTTTTGCGTTTGATGCCGTTCCAGATCATCTCAGGGCATTGTATCGACGATCGGCCCCGCCGCAAGCAAAACCCACACCGACTCAACCTTGGCGTTGACGAATGGGCGAACTATGATGATCGTTCACGACCCGGTCCTGTCGATGCCCGGGCCCGATGCACGGGTGGCCCGTGAATCTGGTCAGGGCTTGACCGCAGCAGCCATAAGCGGCCGTCATCCGGTGCCGTCGGTGTCCTGGGCATCGACAGGGGTGGGTTGTGCGTGAGAATCTCGATGACTTGGTTGCTCTTCATGGACGAGAGTGGGCATGATCACAGATCCATGCCTTACGAGGTACGCGGCGGAATCGCGATCCACGCTGCGAGGCTCTGGGCTTTTACGCGACATATTCAGCAACTTGAACAACGCCTACAGGGTGCCGAGCATCGGGCTAGACGGGGCCGTCCGGGACGAGCTCGGGCCCTATGTCGCCAAGCTGCGGCCGCGCATTGACCGGAGGCAGGTTGAGTTCAACGGCCAGACGCACTATCTCCACAGCGTGATCTATGTGCCTGATCCATACACCCCGAGAAAGAAATGAGCGCATAAAAAAGAAGGCAATGCCCTCGGGGTCGCCGTAGCAACCCCTCGGCCGAGCCTTCATCTGTATTATCGTGTACAACCCGGATTTGTTCAAGACCAAGGCAGGATTTTGCCTAAACTGCTGCAGAAACCCGCATTATTTCACTTCTAACGGTGGTATCCATGGCCTACACCGCCCTCGCACGCAAACACCGTTCTCGCACCTTCGACGAGGTTGTCGGTCAGTCGCCCATCGCACGCACGCTCAAGGCGGCGATCGACTCGGACCGCGTCCACCACGCGTACCTCTTCATCGGGACACGCGGGGTGGGCAAGACCTCGATGGCCCGCATCTTCGCCAACGAGCTCAACAACCCCGAGCACCAGGACGACATCGCCCAGGCGATCTTCTCGGGTGGCGACACCGATGTCATCGAGATCGACGCCGCCTCGCACAACAAGGTCGAAGAAGCCCGCGAGCTGATCGCCAACAGTGCCTACCGCCCGCTGCGGGGTCGATACAAGATCTACATCATCGACGAAGTCCACATGCTGTCCACGGCCGCGTTCAACGCGCTGCTCAAGACGATGGAAGAGCCGCCCGAGCATGTGAAGTTCATCCTGTGCACGACCGAGGCCCACAAGGTTCCCGCGACGATTCAGTCGCGCTGCCAGCGTTTCGACTTCAAGAACATCCCCGCCAACCAGATTGCCGGGCACCTGAGCGCCCTCATCAAAGAAGAGGGGTTTGAGGCCGACGACGAGTTGGTCTTCACGCTGTCCAAGCTGGGCAACGGGTCGATGCGCGACGCCCTGTCGCTGCTGGATCGCCTGCTGGCATCGGGCGAGAAGACGCTGACCGTTGAGCTGCTCGAAGAGCTGCTGGGCCTGCCCAAGCGGGAGCTGCTCAGCGAGGTTATCGACGCCATCGCCCAAGGCGAGCCCCCGACGGTGCTGCGAAAAACCGGCGCGTTGCTGGGCACGGGCATCTCGGGCGAGCAGGTGCTCGGCGGGTTGCTCGACCGATTCCGGGACCTGATGGTGATCGGGTCCTGCGGCCAGGACACCGACCTCGTCGAGCTGTCCCCCGAGGCACGCGAGCAGGAGTTCAACCGGGCCAAGCAGTTCGATGCCGCCGGTCTGGTGCACATGATCGCCCTGTGCGAGAGCGTGCAGCGGGCGATCAAGTCCTCCCCCGCACCGCGGGCACTGCTCGATGCGTGCATGGTGCGTCTGGCGATGACGGAAAAGATCGCCGATGTCGCGGCCTTCGTCAAAGCCGGCGGGAATGCCAACGCACCGGGAGCGCCCGCGTTAAAAAAAGCGTGAGGGCGGCCCCGGCAAGGGTGCAATCACACCCCGCAGCATCGGCGTCGCCCAAAGACAAACCCTCGTTCAACCCAGCACCCAGTTCGGCCCCCAGTTCCGCAGCCAGCTCGGCAGCCAGTTCCGCAGCTGGTTCCGCAGCTGGTTCCGCACCCAACAGGGCGAACCTCCCCGGCTTCAAGGACCCCGCACCATCGGGCAAACGCCGGGTTGCGCCCGAGCCAACACCCACGCCCCCCACGCCTGCCCCTGAGCCGCCCAAGCCGCAACTGCGGACGCCGACTCCGGAAGAAGTGGAGAACGATCCGCTCGTCAAGAGCGTCCTCGATGTCTTCGAGGGCGAGATCAAACGCGTGCACCCCAAGAACAACTGATCGAAAAGGGATACCCATATGTTCGGCGACAAACTCAAAGCCATGCAAGCCATCGGCTCGCTCATGAAGAACAAGGAACAGCTCTCGGAAGCCGGCGAGCGCATCAAGGCCAAGATCGAGGCCATGCGCGTCGAGGGCGAGGCCGGCGGCGGCGCGTGTCGGGCGGTGGTCAACGGCAAGATGAAGCTGCTGGACCTGACCATGGATCCGGCATTGCTTGCAGGGATGGCCGTCGACGAGAAGACCCGCGACCTGGCGACTTCGCTCATCAAGGACGCGATCAACGACGCGACCGAGAAAGCCCAGCGTCGCGTGCAGGAAGAGATCTCCAAGGAAGCGGAGGATCTTGGCTTGGGTGATCTGGGCGGCCAGCTCGGTGGGTTCCTGAGCTGATTGATACGAGCCGCGACCGTATGGGAGCGGTCTTGGAAGCGCATCGGGGACCGCTCCCTCACGGTCGCGGCTCGTAGGAGACACATGGTCACGCTGGAACCCATCAACCACTTCACGGGCATCGAGATCGACCGATCCCCTGCTCCCGCGCTCGATGAGCAGGCGCAGGCCCGGGTCGATGCCGCATGGCAGGATCTGTGCGCACAGAACCCGCGATACTTCAACGGCGACATGCTCGTCTTCGATCGCTATGACGCCGCGACCGGTGTGGTCACCGCGCATGTCGACCAGTACAAGCGCCACGCGGTGCGGGATTCGATCGATCTGAGCGATTCGCTGCTGGCCGTCACCGCGATCGTGATCGCCGACGGACGCGTGCTGCTGGGGCGACGATCGACGCAGACCCACCGCTACGGCGGGCTCTGGGAGCTGGGGCCCAGCGGCGGGGTCGATGTGCCCGCGGCGGGCGATTCGATCGATGAGCGGGCCTTGCTTGAGCAGGCACAGCGCGAGATCAATGAGGAAGCCGGGTTCGATACACGCGGCGTGCGATCGCGACTGATCGCGCTGGTGCATGACCATCAGGTGGGCTCAAGCGATCTGGCGATGACGCTCACGCTCGATCAGCGGCCCACGATCGTGACGAACTGGGAATACAGCCAGACGCGGTGGGTGACGATCGACGAACTCGGCGCGTGGGCGAGCGAAAAACCGGACGAACTCATCCCGACAACCGTGGCGCTGGCCCGCGTCCTTTCCCGATCGCGCCAGTGAGATCGGCTACCATACCCCCATGAGCAGCGAAACAGCCGCGAAATCGATTTCGACCCAGACCGTTGATGCGTTTCTCAGCGCATTGTCGTCCAAGGTGCCCACACCCGGCGGCGGCGCATCAGCAGCGATGGTCGGTGCGACGGCAGCGGCGACCGCCGCGATGGTTGTGAGCTATTCGATTGGTAAGAAGTCGCTGAGTGAGCACGAAGAGCACAACCAGAACGCGATGACCCAGCTTACCCGCGCCCGTCAGATGTTCCTGCAGTTGGGCGATGAGGATGCCGCGGGCTATGGGGAGCTCAACGCGCTCTGGGGGCTTGCCAAGGATGATCCCGAACGCGTCGCGCGTTGGGACGACGCGGTGCGGGGCGCGATCGCACCGCCACGCGCGATGCTGGCCCTGTCGCTGGAGCTGCTGCGTCTGTGCGATTCGCTGGTGGATACGACCAACAAGCAGCTCAAGTCCGACTTGGGCATCGCGGCGGTGCTGGGCGAAGCGGCGGCCCGGTCGGCGGCCTGGAGCGTGCGCATCAACATCCCGCTCATGCCTGAGGATCAGCGCCAAGGTCTGCACGAGGGCGTGCAGAGCATGCTCGATCAGGCCCGGGTGCTGTGTCAGCGGGTTGAATCGGGGTGCGCATGAGCACGATCCCCACGGACAGCGGGCTCAGCGCCCAGGGGCACGCGGTCGATCTGAGCGCGGACCCGCGTGTCGGGGCCCTGACCCAGATGCTGCGTGATGTGAGCGCGATCAAGGACCCGGCCAAGATGCTGGGGCACTTCGGCCCCTGGGTCGGGCAGCGATTCCCCCGCGACGCGTTCATCAGCGTGTCGATCCGGGACCTGCCGCCGGGCAAGTTCAAGGTCACGCGTGCGATCACCAACACCAACACACGCAATCAGACTGGCCCTGCCCAGCTCAAGAGCGAACGCGACCCGTGGCGTGAGTGGGTGAGTCTGCCGACATATGAGGGTGGGCTGATCGGGAAGATCATCGCCCAGGATCAGCCGCAGATCATCACCCATGTCGATTTCACCCAAGACCCGGTGCTGCGCGAGGTGCTGGGCGATGATGCGCGACGCGTGCGGTCGCTCTCAGCGATCCCAACATACGACGATGCCCAGTCGCTCAACTGGGCGATCAGCTTTCACCAACGCCTCGACTGGGACAACCTCGACACCTTTGTCGCGGGGCTGCTGGATGTGAACCTGATGGGCACGGCCACCCGCAACCTTGTCTTTCGGCGTCAGGCCGAGTCGCTCAACGAGCAGCTCGTGGGGCAGTTCGAGCAGATCGCCAAGATCCAGCGGCAGCTCTTGCCCGAGCGATCCCCAAAGTTCGAGGGGTTCGAGCTGGCGACGAGCTACCTGACAAGCAACATCGCGGGGGGCGACTACTACGACTTTTATCGCGCGCCCAACGACGAGCGGGTCGGGTTTGTCATCGCAGATGTCTCTGGGCATGGGCCCGGGGCGGCGACGGTGATGGCGATGATCCGCTCGATCCTGCACTGCTACCCCGATGTGATCGGCGCTGAGCACGCCCTGGATGATGTCGCCAAGATCGCGCAATACTGCAACGAGAAGCTCGTGGCCGCCAATCTCAACGGCGAGTTCGCCACGGCCTTCTTCTGCGTGCTCGACCCGCGGGACGGGACCCTGAGCTGGAACCGCTGCGGGCATAACCCCCCGCTGCTGCGTCGGGCCGACGGCACGATCGAGACGATCGAGAGTGCCGCCACCATCCCGCTGGGGATCAGCAACGACATGCCATTTGAGTCCGACTCGTGCGTGATGCACCCGGGAGATACGCTGATCCTCTACACCGACGGCATCACCGAAGCGACATCGAACCGCCCGGCGCACGAGGCCTCGATGCACCCTGCCCCGCGTGATACCAAAGCGGAGATGTTCGGGATGGATCGCCTGATCGAGGCGGTGGGATCATGCTCGGGTGAGCCGGGCTGCGCGATCGACTCGATTCACGGGGCGCTGTTCAAGTTCAGCAACCGCCTCGACCGCGACGATGACCAGACGCTCGTCGTGCTGCAAAGGATCCCCCAATGAGCCCACGCGATCAGGAACAGCACGAGTGGTTTGATCAGCCCGACCCGACCGGGAAGACCGACACGAAAGAGGTGGGGCTGCGCTTCACCTGTACCCAGTGCGGCAACTGCTGCACCGGCCCGACGGGGTATGTACTCTTCACTGACAAAGAAGCAGGCGCGATGGCCAAATCGCTGGGGGTCCCCAAGGCGACCTTCTATGAGCAATACACGCGCGATACGATCGTGGGACGATCCCTCAACGAGAACAAGACGGGGTACGGGTACGACTGTGTGTTCCTGACCCGCGACGAGAAGACGGGCAAGACCGGGTGCAGCGTGTACAAGTCGCGCCCCGAGCAGTGCCGAACCTGGCCGTTCTGGGACAGCAATCTGTACACCAAACGCGACTGGGCGGAGGCGAGCAAGGGCTGCCCGGGGATGGACTCGGGGCAGCTGCACCCGCCAAAGCACATCCGCCTGACCCGTGAGCGGGTCGAGATCTGAGCGTGAATGATGGCCTGAATCGTGGATTCTGAGCCGTAAGAACCGATTTCCTTGCCCGGGTGTACCCTCGGGCGCAAGCAACGAACAATATCTCTCTATGGACGCGTTCTGGAAGTTTGCAAAGCCCATGCTCCGCATGCGATGGCACCTGCTCGTCGGGCTGTTCTTCGCCCTGCTCTCAGCAGGCGGGGTTGGTGCGGGCATCGCGGCCCTGGGACCGACGCTCGACATCCTGCTCGAGCCGGACAGCGGCGGGCTTCGCACCTTCGTGCAGGAGCAGCTCGCCAAGCACGACGGCGGCGGGCTCTTCTCGATGCTCAGCGCCGCCCAGATCGACTGGCTCCCCACCGATCCGTTCAAGAGCATCGTGCTCATCATGGGCGTGCTGGCCGGGCTGACGATCCTTGGCGCCTTCTCGAACTTCATGCACCAGTACATCGCCTACACGGTGGTGCATACCACCATCGCCCGCGTGCGCCGCCGGGCGTACGGGCAGGTGCTCCAGCTCCCGCTCAAGACCATCGTCAGCGAGGGGCCGGTCGATGCGATCTCCCGCATCGTCAACGACACCGAATCACTCGCGGCGGGCTTTGTCGCGATGCTCTCCAAGGCCGTGGCCCATATCCTCAAGGGTGTCGTCGCGCTGCTGGTGGCCTTCATCACCAACTGGCAGCTGGCGCTGGTGGCTTTGGTGGTCATGCCCATCCTCGGCGTGATCATTCGGAAGCTGGGCAAACGCATTCGGCGGGCATCGGGACGAGCGCTGTCGAGCCGGGCGGACCTGTACCGGGCCGCGACCGAGGCGCTCCAAGGCATGCGGGTCGTCAAGGTCCACACCACCGAACGCTACGAGGCCGGGCGCTTCGGACGCATCAACAAAGAAGTCCTTCGTCAGCACATGAAGGTCCGCACCGCACGCGCGCTCGCTGGACCGCTGGCGGAGATGATCACCATGTTCGCCCTGGGCGGGCTGACGATCGTGGCCGCCAAGTTCATTCTCGATGGCACGCTGGAGAAATCGGAGTTCATCACCGTGCTTGCGGCACTGGGACTTGCGGGCGCGTCGATCAAGCCGCTATCGGGGCTGGTCAATGACATCCAGCAGTCGGGCGCGGGTGCCGACCGACTGAACCGCCTGCTCAGCGCTGAGCCAGAGCCCGGGCATGAGCAGCGCCTGCCCAAGCTCGCACGCCACCAGACCTCCATCACCTTCGATGATGTCCGCGTGATCTACCCCGGCGCGACCACCCCTGCGGTCGATGGCGTCTCGCTCACGATCAACCACGCCGAGACCGTCGCGTTCGTCGGGCCCAACGGCAGCGGCAAGACCACCCTGCTCTCGATGATCCCACGCCTCTTTGACCCCGACGACGGGCGTGTGCTGATCGATGGCACCGATATCGCCCGTGTCCGGGTGCGCTCGCTGCGCAAGCAGATCGGTGTCGTCACCCAGGAGGTCGTGCTGTTCAAGGGCACCATCGCCCAGAACATCGCCTATGGCAACCGCCACGCGACACGCGAACAGATCGAGCAGGCGGCTCGCGACGCCCGCGCGATGGAGTTCATCGAAAAACTCGACGAGGGTCTCGACACGCCCGTGGGCGAGCAGGGGCTCACCATGTCGGGCGGGCAACGCCAGCGTCTGGCCATCGCCCGCGCGATACTGCGTGACCCGGCGATCCTGATCCTCGACGAGGCGACCTCGATGATCGACGCCCACAGCGAGAAGCTCATCAACGAGGTGCTGGGCAACTTCTGCAAGGACCGCACGAGTCTGATCGTCGCCCACCGCCTTTCGACCGTGCTCAACGCGGACCGCATCGTGGTCCTCGATGCCGGGCGGATCATCGACCAGGGCACGCACCACGAACTGCTCGATCGCTGCCCGATCTATGCCCAGCTGGCAAGGCATCAGCTCATGGACGCCAGCGGCGGGCAGATGGGATGAACACGAGCCATGAATAAACCCGACGAAAACGGCAACCTGGTATTCTGCTGCGATTTCTGCGGCTCGGCGTGGGACGAAAAACGCCCCATGGTCGAGGGACACCGCGGCTCGCTGATCTGCGGCAACTGCCTGTCGATCGCGTTCACGGAGCTGGTCCACCTCGACACGGGCATCACCCCGGCGCGTGAGCTGGCGTGCGTGCTGTGCCTGGAGAACGGACGCGACGGGCTGCACTGGGTGAGCCCCATGAACGACGAGGTGATCGCGTGCCGACGCTGCATCAAGCAGAGCGCGGGGGTCCTGCACAAGGACCCGGACATAGAGTGGAAAAAGCCGCCGGACCCGAGGCACGACGGCTGATCATGATGCTTGTGTTTGTATGTGGCGACCTACAGCGGTCACGAACACTCTGCGGCATAAAGCGACAGGAATGCCGAAACATCAAAGAAGTCAAACGAACCGTTGCCATCGAAGTCTACTGATGGATCTTGACTCGTGAAGTTCGCAAGAAACGCCGAGATATCAAAGAAGTCCAGCGTTCCAAACGGCACTGCCAGATCCGCACCGCAAGTGACCACAAGCCGCAACGAGTCGGGGTTCGACTCCACACGCATCAGCAGCGGCGAAACATCCGGCACATCGATCGTCTCGAACGATTCGTCGATCGTCCACTGGCCCGAGTCGTCGCTACCGATGACGGTCATCGCGTCGCCCGCAGCAGGCACATAGCCGTCCGGCAGCGTGACCTGGAGTGTGCCGCCGAGCGTCGCGGTGCCGTGCCCGCGGATCGCGCCGTCGACCGCGTCGGTGTCGGGCTCGAACTCGATATCCAGCGTGTGTGTCGCGCCGGTCACGATGTCGAAATCCTCCGCCGTGACATCGACCCCAGATCTCAGCGAAATATGACCGGAATGGTCAACTTCTCGGAGTGTGATCGCGGTGCCGATCAGTTCGAGCGATCCGTCTCCCGTGGTCTCGATGGTCCCGCCCTGCACGATGACTGGTTGATCACCGATCAATCGGATCGGCGTCTGGTCCGATTCGAGCCGCCCTTGTACGATCGAACCGCTGAAGTCCTGTTCGAGGAATACATCCTCGAGTTCAAGCGTGCCGCCGTTTTCAGCGAGGATTGTGCCGTTGTTCCAATGGCCTTGTCCCACGAGTCGGAGCACGCCTTCGCTTGAGTCGGCCGCGATCGTGCCCTGGTTCCAGTACGGGGTAGCGAGATCGCCGTAGCCGCGGAGTTGTCCGTTGGTGATGTTCAGCCCAGTCGCGGCCGGCATGATCGGACCGCCCGTGAACCGCACCGAGCCATCATTGATATTCAGGAACCCGCCGAAGCCGGTGGTGTCGGCGCTGAGTGTGAAGGTGCCGCTGCCCCGCTTGCGAAGTGTTGAAGTTTCGATGTTCCCGGTCAGTGATCCAGAGAGCGCGAAGTCGAGATTGGTCTCGCCAACCGTGAGTGTCTGCGAGTTCAACTGAACGGTTCCGGAACCCTCGACCGTCGGTGCGTTTACGGTGCCGATCGGAGTAAATGTTCCGTTCGAATGAACAACGATCTTTGATACGCCACCGGCAGCGGAATCAGACAAGCCGACTACGCCGTCTCTGATGACGATTTCACGGCCTCCAAGGTCGAGCGTCCCTGTGAAATCCTGCCGACCTGACCCAACCTTTGTGATTAACAAGGGACTCTGTATCGTACCTGAGAATGTGCCATCCTTGTCCCCAACCCCGAACTCAAGCTCTCCAAATATACTCCGCATATTGATGACGCCTGCACCTTCGAGCAAGCCCACACGATAGTGACCGCTGTAAAAAAACTCGATCAAGTCCGACGGGTGGACGGGACGCAAAGTCATCGGCGAGTCGATGCTGCTCTGAATAAAGGTCACTTTCCCGCCATCTGCCTCTATCACACCGGCAAAGTCATTGATGAACTCATCGTTATCAAAGTTTACGCTGCCTGAGCCGACAGCCCGAAGCACACCGTTGCCCATCAACTTTGCGGATCCTTCTATATATGCATAGCCCGTTTCGACAGTGTGATCGCCGATGTCGATCACTCCGCGGGCTGTAATCGCAGACAAGCTTGCGGGCGCAGCAAACTGCAGGGTCGCGCCCGACACCACATCAACTTGGGATGAATCGACGCTCCCACTCTCTGCCACCAGCGTTCCCCGACGAATATTCCACTCGTCTTGACTGTCGGGACCTGCTCCAAAGACGCGGAGCGTTCCAGGCCCGGTCTTACTCGTCACGCCGCGTGTATTGAACTTCAAGAGTTTGACGGTCCCCGATGTATTCGTGTGCAGAGTCCCGTTCTCTGATGCAGACACTGGGATACCGACCGTCATCGGTGCATCGAACCGGAGCTCGCCCGCTCCGACCGTGACCCAGTTGCTCACCGCGCCCAGGTGCCACGACTCAGACACAGCAAGCACAGTATTAAAACTGCACTCGATTCCGCCGGTGATGGTGTGCGCCACACGATCGCTTGGATTCAGCACGACCACGCCTCGCCACAGATCGAATCCGGATGTGCCAGAAAGGGGAGTTTCCAAGATCAATGGATAGACTGAGGAACCGCCACCAACTTGACACTTAGTGTTAGCATGGAATGTTCTGAGTTTCAGGCGTGAGCCTGAGATCCTCGCTATGCCTTGGTGAGTAAGACTGAAGTTGATCGCAGCGACACTGAGATCCTCCATCCGGTTATTCACCGCCTCGAAGTCGCCGCTGTTTGCGAACTCGAACACCAGTCTGTTTATGGCGTCTGGGGCCGTTGACGGCAGGATGAAGTCTTCCCAGTTTGACGAATCGTTCATATAGCCCGTTTCAGGCGACCCGTTGGGGTTCCACCAGCGAAAAATCTCCTGGGTCTGGGCATTGGCTAAGGATGCAGCCATGCCGACGCAGACCATGATGCCGGCCGTCAGGGGCCGCAGGGAGCACTGGCTCTTGGTGACGGGAATCCGGTAGGAGAGTTGAGTATGGTCGGTTTGCATGGCAGTATCCTTCATTTGAACTACATCTGTCTATGAAGTTCCACGCAATCTGTGAGCACTGCCGGAAATCGATTTAAAGATTTTTTGTTCGCCCATCCAGCATCCAGATTTCTGACCGTCACCATGCGTGCGAAAAAGCACCGTGTACTTTGAGAACAAAGTCCTCAATCGGTGCTGATGAACCAACATTGTGTGATTCGCCTTCGGCAATCAGATTTCACGGTTCAGTCTCAATGGGAGTTGCCAAATCATGGGGTTGCTTTCATCCATGATCGACCTCTTCCAAAACGGCTGAAACGGCATCGATTGCACGATGCCGTTTCATAGACCATTTCGAATAACGGTGCGAGAGGGATTCGAACCCACGGACCCCTTTCAGGGTCACTCGATTTCAAGTCGAGCGCCTTCAACCGCTCAGCCATCGCACCTGGTTGTCATCGCCGACGAATCGGCGTGTCAAAGAGTCTATTCCCCATCGGGCGTGATGTCATCGCCGATTGGCGATGGTGTTCCCGGGGCGTAGGCGGGGCACAGGGCCAGCAGCACGCCCAGCATGGCGACCGATTGGGCGTTGATATGGACGCTGTCGGTCAGCGATGCCAGCAGCAGCCCGGCGATGCCCAGCATGGGGCCCATGGCGTAGGGGTTGGCCGGGTCGGTCAGGCCCCATCGCCAGGCGTTGCGCAGGACGACGAAGAGCACAATCGCCCACAGGACCAGCCCGATGAGCCCCAGGGTGGCAGCGATGTGCAGGGTGCTGTTGTGGGCGTGGGCACCGAATCGCTGCCCCTGCTGCTGGCACCATCGCTCGTAGCCGCCGGTCCCGACGCCGACGATCGGGTGCTGGCTGAACGCTTCGATCGCTTCCTGGGCCATACGGACGCGACGCCCCGAGTACGAGTCGTAATCGCCGGCTTCGATCTCCCGCAGTTCCGCTCGGGTCTCGTTGACCCGGATCATGATCGAGTCTCGCAGCACGAAGCCCGCGATACCGACGGCGATCAGCGCCAGCCCCCCCACCGCCACGACGCGTTTGATGGGCACGCGTTTGATGCGGACGACGATCAGCACGCCCAGCACGAGCAGTAGCAGGGCCGCGCCCCATGCGCCGCGGGTGCCCGTCGCCAGCACGCCGACGCTTGAGATTGTGAGTCCGAGCAGCCCGATGATTCGTGTGCGCCCTTTGCCCAGCATGGCCGCGGGCAGGTGCAGGCCCATCCCGGCCACGAGCAGCCCGCCGCCGACGACGGGGTGCCACCAGCCGGCGATGCGTCCGGGGTGGTTCTCGACGAGCTTGGCGACGGGTTCGATGCCAAAGTCGAAGGCGTCGAGGACCTGCCCGATCTGGCCCAGGGCCAGGCCGATGCACAGGGCATAGACGAGCTTGGTCCGGTGTTCGATGATCGGGAAGAGGAAGCCCATCACAAAGAACCAGCGCAGCTGCCCGATCTCGGCGAGCCCGTTGGGGCGATCGGGTGACCAACTCAGCGCGATGAACATGAAGGCGATGAGGGCGAGGGTGGCGAGGATGGGGGGCTGACCGAAGCCGTGGATCCAGACGGGGAGTGTGTTGACGACCCGGATGAAGAAGAAGGCCACGAGGGGCAGGATGGCGATCTCGGTCATGGTGACCGGGCCGAACAGGCACATCAGGGCCCCAAACCCCAAAATAAGGTGGATTTTATCGCCGATGGCATCTCGGCGGTGCATGCGATCGAAAGCCGCGTTACAGGCATCGCGGTCGATGTAGTTGCCCTCGGCGAAGCCGATAAATCGCCCCCAGAGCCCTGTTTGAGGGGTGTGATCGGGATTGATGGGTGTCTTTGGCATCGACGAATCGTTCTGGACAGCAACCGAACAGCGCCGGTCTAGTAGAATCAGAGGCCCACGATACGCGAAAAAACCCGACATTGGGGAGACCCAAGGGGTTCAGTTCCGAATACATATACGGTGGGCAGGGTTTTGATGATGGGCCCATGATCAGGGAGTAATGCGATGGACGACATTCGAAGCGTGATTCAGCGAGCCGCTCGACGGCTCTTCATGATCGATCTGCTGCGAACACTGGTGTTCAGCGCCTTTGTGGTCCTGTGCGCGCTGGTGGGTCTGCGCGTCGCCCAGAAGCTCTTCCCGACCTTTGAAGTTGATTGGATGCTCGCTGGCCTGATCGGGCTGGGTGCGACGCTGGCGATAGCGCTCATCGCGTCGCTCGTACGCAAGCCGAGCGAAGACGAGGTGGCACGGACGGTCGACGAGCGGGCCGGGCTTCGTGAGACCATTTCGACGGCGTTGTGCGTCGATGAGAATCAGGACAGCTGGTCCAAGGCGATCGTCGGCGATGCATCGAATCGCGCACGCCGGGTCATCATCCGTGACACCCTCCCGATTGAAGCACCGAAGCGTTCGTACCTGCCGTTCCTCGCAGCGCTGGCCTTGGTCGGTGTGTGGTGGATCCCCGGCACCGATGTCATGGGGCTGCTGGCCAAGAAGGAACAGCAGCAGATGAACCAGGCCCAGATCGAAGAGGTCAAGACCGAGGTTCAAAATAGCGAAGACCTGATCGAGCAGATCAAGGCACAGACCGGGGTCGATCTGGAGAGCTTGGGCGATGAGACCAGCCCGGAGCTGACACCCGAATCGACGGAGTACATCGACCCGCAGGAGATCGCCCGCGCCGCCATCAAGGAACTGACCTCGCTATCAGACAAGCTTGAGGAAGAACGCAACAACGAGGACGGCGCGACCTTCGATGCGATCAAGGACATGACCCGCAAGCTCAACGCCCCAAAGGACGGCCCGATGACCGAGATGGCGCGGGCGATGGCCAAGGGCGACTTTGCTGAGGCGCAGAAGCAGCTCGAAGAGATGGCCGCGGCCATGCAGAACGGCGACATGAGCGAGGAACAGAAGCAGCAGGCGTCTGAACAACTCGAAGCCATGAAGCAGCAGATGGAGAAGATGGCGGAAAACCGTCAGGCGCTCGAAGAGCAGCTCAAAGCCGCGGGCTTGAGCGAGCAGCAGGCCAAGCAGCTGGCAACCGACCCCGAGGCCCTCAAGAAGGCGCTGGAAGAAGCCGGCGCCAGCGAGGAGCAGGCCCAGCAGCTCTCGCAGGCGGCCCAGGCCCAGCAGCGTGCATCGGATGCCGCGTCCTCGATGGCCCAGTCGATGGGTCAGATGGCGGCAGGAATGCAGCAGAACAACCCCGACCAGATGTCGCAGGGGCTTGATTCGATGTCGGGTCAGCTCTCCAACATGGAGATGATGCAGGCGGAGATGAGTTCGCTTGATCAGGCGATGGGCGAGTGCCAGAGTCAGCTGGCCAAGCTCGGCGAATGCAGCGGCGGCGGCGGCGGTCAGGGGCAGGGCTTCGGCGAAGACGCCAAATGGGGCGGCACCGGACAGTTCAGCCAGGGCAACTCGCAGGGCTTTGGCAAGGGTTCGGGCGGAGCCGGCCAGGGCATGGGACAGGGCCCTGATGCGCAGGCGACCGACTTCATGCTCAAGAACGAGCGTGCGGAGGTCAACACCACCGACGATGGCCCGGTGATCGCTGCGACCATGGTGCAGGGCACCCAGATCCGGGGTGAGTCGACGGCCACATTCAGCAACGCGGTGCAGAGCGCCAAGACACAAGCCGCCGAAGCGATCGAGACCAAGCGCGTACCCCGCAAGCATGAGAATGCCGTGCAGCACTACTTCGGCAAGCTCGAGAACGAGTCCAAGAAGGCCAGCGGCGAGTCGACCGAGCCGGCCCCGCAGGGCAGCGATGCCAAGTCGGGCAGCACGAGCGACTGATCCCGACGGGCTTGCGTCAACTTTCGACAACCACATCGGTACCATGAGTCATGCGAAGCATGGCTCTTTTTCTTATCGCGTGTGTGTCCCTGATCGCTGGCTGTGGCGGCGAGGCACCGAACCCGGCTCTTGAGCACCCCAATGAGGACGGCGGCCGGCGTGTGACCCTCTACACGAGTGTCGATGACACCTTCGCCAAGATGGTCGTCAGGCAGTTCGAAGAAGAGACCGGGATCACGGTCGATGTGCTGGGCGACACCGAGGCGACCAAGACCACGGGGCTGGTCACCCGCCTGCAGAGCGAGAAGGACAACCCGACATGCGATGTCTGGTGGGCGAGCGAACCGATGGGGACGATCCTGCTGGCGCGTGACGGGGTGCTTGAGCCCGGCGCGATGGAGGGGACGGTCGGCGAAGATTGGCCCAGTACTTTCCGAGCACAGGACTGGACCTGGGTCGGCACGGCGCTGCGGCGGCGCGTGATTGTTTACGCACCCGACCGCGTCGATACCCCCCCAACTTCGATGGGTGATCTGATCGACCCCGTGTACAAGGGACGCGTGGGGATCGCACGACCCCAGTTCGGCACCACCCGGATCCACATGGCGCTGCTGGCGGCCCATTGGGGCATCGGCGGGCTTGAGGATTGGTTGCAACAACTCAAGGCCAACGGTGTTCGTGTGTACGATGGAAACGCCACGGTCGTGCGTGCGGTTGCCATGGGTGAGATCGATATCGCGATGACCGACACGGATGATGTCTGGTCCGGGCAGAAGAACGGCTGGGATGTGGCGTTCGCGCCGCTGAGCGAGGATCAGCTCGCATCGCCTCCCACGAGCCGGTACGACCTCCCGGCGGAACAGATCCTGATTCCCAACACCGTCGCGATCGTGAAGGGGGCCCCGAACCCGGATCTGGCGAGGCAGCTCGCGGCCTACCTCAGTTCTGAAACGGTCGAGCGGCTGCTGTACGAATCCACATCGGGGAATCACCCGGTCAATGCCGCGTTGCGTGCGGAGCTTGGCCTGCCCCCGTTATCCATCGATGGGGATGTTG
>DEXG01000016.1:731-7622 GCA_002364005.1 Phycisphaerales bacterium UBA3190 | reverse complement strand
CCCGTCATACGCCGATGCGAGCATGCTCGTCGAGCAGGCCATGGACGCGTGCGAGCGGGTGCTGGGTCCGTAAATCGCGGATGGGTCCGGATATCACGGGTTTGACCGACCCCATCGGCACAGTCGGCAGGGCGGAGAGAATCCGGTGCGGATTCGTTGGCACAAGCGATGCCTGAATGGCGATGAGCCGATGCTGGCATCGTGAGCACCCCCAAGAAAAAACTCGAATGGCAGTTCCGGCCTCGCGACCGCAAATCGTTCGTGCTGGGGATCCTGATTTTTCAGGCCGCGGTGCTTGTGGCCGCCGAGTTTATCGTGGACGCTTGGCTGCGTCACGAGTTCGTGCTCTCGCCGGTCAGCGCTGATCGCCTGTTCCTCTTTCGCATGACCATCGCCTTCGGCGTGTTCATGCTGACGGGCCTGGTGCTCTATCTGGCCTCGCGTCGTTATAAGGACACGCTCGAGCAGGCCAATGAGGAACTGAGCAACGAGGTCGGTCGGCAGGTGCGGGCGGGGCTGGCCAAACGCAACGCGTTGATCTTTGGGCTGGCCAAGCTGGCCGACTATCGCGACACCGATACCGGGGCGCATCTTGAACGCATCGGGCTCTACGCCCGGGTGCTGGCCGACGCGATCGGCCCGCATCACGAAGAGATCAACGCCAAGTGGATCGACCGCATCGTGCTGGCCTCGTCGCTGCACGACATCGGCAAGGTGGGGATCCCCGATTCGATCCTGCTCAAGCCCGGTCGCCTGACCCCCGAGGAACGGGAGATCATGGAGAAGCACACCCTGATCGGTGCGGATACGCTGCTGGCGATTCGCAGCAAGATCGGGGCCGACGAGTTCATCGATATGGGCGTGGAGATCGCGCTGCAGCACCACGAGAAGTGGGACGGCACGGGCTACCCCTTCGGGCTCACGGGCGGGGAGATCTCGCTGGCGGCCCGCATCGTGGCGCTGGCGGACTTCTACGACGCGGTGACGAGCAAGCGGGTCTACAAAGAGGCGATGAGCCACGAGCAGACCAGCAACCTGATCCAGAGTCTGCGCGGGAGCCACTTTGACCCCGAGATCGCCGACGCGTTCTTCGCCAACGAACGCGAGTTCAACGCGATCCGCGAGCACAACCAGCAGGACGATGTGAACACGCTCAAGATCATGGGTCTTGAGGAGATCGCACGCCGCTTCATCGACGAGCAGGCGAGTGTGCGATACACGCAGGCGGCGTGAACTGGGCACTATACTTGCCCATGCCCAACACCATCGCCCCACAGCTCAGCTCACTGATCCAAGACGCCCACGACGAGATCACCGCGATCCGCCACGACCTGCACGCCCACCCCGAAATCCTCTTCACCGAGGAGCGAACATCGCGGGTCGTGCAGGAGGAGCTGGCCCGGCTGGGTATCACCTTTAAGACCAACATGGGCGGGCGTGAGCCCGGCACGGGCTTCGGCGTTGTGGCGCACATCCCGGCAACCGTGGATGCTCCCGGCGACTGCATCGGGCTGCGGGCTGATATGGATGCGCTGCCGATCGAAGAAGCCAACGACATGGCGTACAAATCCACCAAGCCCGGCAGCATGCACGCCTGCGGGCACGACGGGCACACGGCCATCCTGCTGGGCGTGGCCCGGGTGCTGATGCAGCTTGAGCAGCGCCCCAACCCGGTGACGCTGGTCTTCCAGCCGGCAGAAGAGGGTGGCGGGGGCGGGGACAAGATGTGCCGCGATGGCGCGCTCGATGGCGACGAGGCCAACGGCTTCGGCCCGCCCGTAGCCCGTATGTATGGCCTGCACGGCTGGCCCGACCTGCCCGTGGGCACCGTCGCGACCAAGCCCGGTGCCCTGCTGGCGGCGACCGACACCTTTGATATCAGCATCGAGGGCGTGCAGGGGCACGCGGCGTATCCGCACCTGTGTGTCGACCCGGTCGTCGCGGCAAGCCACATCATCACGATGGCCCAGAGCATCGTCAGCAGAACCACACGCCCCACCGACTCGGTGGTGGTGACCTTCGGGTCGGTGCACGCGGGCAGCGCGTACAATGTCATCCCCGAACAATGCACGCTCAAGGGCACCGTTCGCACCCTGGATATGGACACCCGGGCCAAAACCAAGGCGCGATTCCTGGAGCTCGTTGAGCAGGGTGCAAAGGCGATGGGTTGCCAGGCCCAGATTCAGTGGAACGACGGCTACCCGGTCACGCTGAATGACCCCAACGAGGCGGCACGCGTCGCGCAAACCGCGACAGAATCAGTACTTGTGACCGATTTTCAGCCCGTGCAGGAGCCCAGCATGGGTGGCGAGGACTTCTCGTATTACGCCCTGAAGGTGCCCGCGTGTTTTTATCTGATCGGGCTAAGCGAGCCCGGCAGAGACCCGTATCCCGGGCTTCATACGCCGAACTTTGACTTCAATGACAAGGTGATCCCGCTCGGGATCGAGATGATGTGTCGATTGGCGCTATCGTAGAGCGACTTTCTGGTCGATAAAACGGTGAACAATCGATCTGGATCGAAGGTATATTGTTCATGCGTGCCGGTCCGAGAACCGATGGAGTGAGTATGAATCGCACAGCGAAGAGCATCGTGAAATCGTCCGCCCTTGTCGCCGCCGCCGCGGTGCTGACCTTTGCCAGCGGCTGCCGCGTCGAGCGCACCACTGGGCAGCGCCACCAGGCGCGTGCGATCAGCACGATCCTGGACGCCGAGTCCATGCGTCTCAATCAGCAGCCGCTGAGCGAAACGACGCTTGAGGACTACGCGCATCTCAACGCGATGTACCAGGACCTGCTGCATGCCGCGATCCGTTCGGGCGAGGCCGAGCCCCTGAGTGTGCAGGAAGCCGAAGACCTGCTGCGTGTGGTCGCTTCAGAAGCCCGCATGCTCCCGGCGTACCAGACCTGGTCGCCCGAGGCCCAGAAGAACTTCGAGGAGAACTTTTGGCGTTTCCGGCTCAAGAAGTGGCAGCAGTGGCGTGGGCCGGACTACATCTACGAGTAAATCGACAATCGACTTCTCCCGACCGGTCTGCATGGGCCGGTTTTTCTCTGCTCTTTCTTGACTCACTGGACTAAGTTTGTAGACTTAATACATGCGAATCATCAACACCCACGAAGCCAAGACCCATCTCTCCAAGCTGCTCGAGTGCGTCGCCCGGGGCGAGGAGATCATCATCGCCAAGGCCGGCAAGCCAATCGCCCGCTTGGTGGGCTATGAGCTGCCCAAGCACCAGCGGACCGGGGGGCATTGGAAGGGGCTGGTGCGTGTCGGTGACGATTTCGATGCACCGCTGCCCGAGGACCTCAACGACGCGTTCGGGGTTGATCGCTGATGGGCGCGTACCTGCTCGACACCCACGCATTGCTGTGGTGGATGGGTGATCCCGCACAGCTCAGCGACGAGGCGCGGGGCGTGATCGCCGACCCGGCGCACACGATCATGCTCAGCGCCGCCTCGGCATGGGAGATGAGCATCAAGCAGCGTCTGGGGCGTTTGGAGTTCCCGCCGAACCTCGAAGAGGTGCTCGGCAACGACCGGATCGAGATGCTCCCGATCACGATCACGCATGCTCTGGGTGTCGGGATGCTGCCCATGCACCATCAGGACCCGTTCGACCGGATGCTGATTGCCCAGGCGAAGCACGAGCAGCTGATCCTGATCACCCGCGATCGGCAGATTCAACAGTACGATGTGCAGACGCTTCGGGCGTAACACGCAGGGACCGCTCCCTGACGGTCGCGGCTCGTATGCCTGACACGAATACAATCCCCCGTGGCCGACGACCCTGACAGCCCGTTTCTGGATGACGAGGGGCATGCCCCCGCGTCCGACCCGCCGCCCTGGGGGACCGAGTCCAAGGTGATGCGGCTGCTGCGCCTTCGCAACGAGGCGAGGCAGCTGCCGCCCAAGCCGGGCGTGTACCTGATGAAGAACCACAAGGGGTCGGTGCTCTATGTGGGCAAGGCGACGAAGCTGTGCGATCGGGTGTCTTCGTACTTCATCCCCTCGACCGATCTGGGGCCGCGCAAGAACCCGATGCTCGACGAGGTGCATTCGTTCGACATCTTCTACACCGACACGGCGTGGGAGGCGTTGCTGGCCGAGAACCGGCTGATCAAGGACATCAACCCGCCCTACAACGCGGCCCAGAAGGACGACAAGACCTACCCGTACCTCGTGGTGACCACGCGGGAGGATTTCCCACGGGTGTTCGTCAGCCGCAACCCGACGGGGATCCGGGACGACGGGAGCAAGGACCCGCGCTTTGTCGGCGCGACGATCCTGGGCCCGTTCACCTCGCCCAGCTCGCTGTACATGGCGCTCGACGCGTTGCAGGGCGTGTTCAAGTTCCGGACATGCTCTTTGGACATCATCGACGGCGACCCGAAGAACCGGTACTTCCGCCCGTGCCTGCTCAAGGCGATCGGCAAATGCTCGGCCCCGTGCAACGACTCGATCGGCAAGGAGCAGTACCGCGATGACATCACACGCCTGATCAAGTTCTTCAAGAGCAAACGCACCACGGTGCTGCGCGAACTCGAGGATGAGATGAAGCGGGCGTCGAGCGAGATGGACTTCGAGGGGGCAGCCGTGCTGCGCGATCAGATCGAGGCGATCCAGCGGCTCGACGAGCGGGCCTCGACCGACGACCAGTGGCAGCCCGAGACCGAGATCGGCTACATCGACCCCAAGAAGGGCTGCACGAGCTTGCAGAGGGCGCTGGGGCTCGATAAGGAGGTCCGCTGCGTCGAAGGCTTCGACATCGCGCATCTGCAAGGCAATGAAACGGTCGCCTCGAAAGTATGCTTTGTCGATGGGCGGCCGTTCAAGCAGGAGTACCGGCGCTACCGCATCAACTCGTTCCAGAACATGTCCGGCGGTCGGGCCAACGACGATTACGCGTCGATGCGTGAGGTCATCAGCCGCCGATATCGCAGCGCGGGCGAGGGGCACGAGCTGTACCCAGAGGTGATCATGGTCGACGGCGGGCTGGGGCAGCTCCACGCGGCGCTCGAGGCGTTCGAGCAGTTGGAAGTGAAGCCGCCGATGGTGGTGTCGCTGGCGAAGAAGGAAGAGCTGATCTATGTGCAGGGCAGCAAGGAGCCGATCGAGCTGGGTCGGAACAACCCGGGGCTGCGGCTGCTCCAGCAGGTGCGGGATGAGGCGCATCGGTTTGCGCAGCATTACCACCATATTTTGAGGCGGAAGCGGACGCTGGGGGAGTGAGGGAAGAGGGGCTGGCCATCAGCCATCAGCCATCAGCCATCAGTAAAGATGGGATTTGCGATCGGCGTGATCTGGGTGCCACTTCTTCACCGAACAGCCGCTTCGATGCTCAAGACATATTCAGCGCACGGCTTGTCAGCCTTCGGCTGATCAAGCCGTGGCACCCGGCGAGAGAAAAGGCATATGACATTGATCCCAATTGAAAAAGAGAGCCCCGCACGGGGCTCTCTCTGTCGCGACATCTCTGATCTTAATACAAAGAAGAGAGATCAATCTTCTCTTCGGCATTCGGTCTGCCAAATCCCTCGCCTGCAATCCGAATGAGCAAGTCCTCCATTCGTTGAAAATACTCATCATTCCAGATCGAAACATACTCATACGCCAGCAGATAAGCATCACGCCTCGAGCTGAGGATCGCATACTCCAGGGTAGATCTTGCCGTTGAGGTGTACACATACATCGCTCGAATTTCACTCTCCAAAGGCCCCCATCCATACTCCTCATCATCGGACTTGAATGGATTATCAAACCCCATTGAGCGAATCACTACGAGCGTTGCATACGAATACGAGTACTCACGATACTTTGATTCACACCAATCGAGCAGCTCATCATCAGACAGCTGTTCTGCATGTTGACGATACTTTGGTTTTCGCTGATCATCAAGAGTGCCGAACAAGGGGGTTGGGGTATACCTGTCCCTATATGACGCTGATTCGCTAGCAACTGATGACGCTGCCTTGCCTTCAGAATCCGAATGCCGGACAACCGCACACGATGAAGACATGACTGCCAACACGCCTACCAACATCATACATTTTGCGTGTACTTGCTTCATATTATATCTGACCCTGATGATAGTCATAATCTACAAAAAATGCATCAATCCACATATTCACGTCTTGCTGATCCCATTGATCATCAACATTGATATCTGCACGAGGGTCATTCTGGCCCCATGCGGATAAGAACGCCGCATAGTCTGTTTCATAATGCAGCACATTATCGAGATTAAAGTCAGTATATGGCTCATCAATATGAGGATAGAGTTCGTCAGGATGAACAACACCTGTCGAAATAATGAAAGATCCAGTTTCGTCTGACGTGATCGGCAACCTGAACCATGTGCTGGATTGCAAAACCCAAGCCATTGCGTCATTCGGATAATCTGCATCAGCAACGAAATCGATGAAACCGATTCCTGTAACCGAGTCTGTTTGAATAAGAGACGATTCTGTCGGGTCGAGAGTTAATGGGACAACATCTCCGTTCGGAAGCTGCATTTGCAACTCCCCTCCTGTAAATCGCCCTTTCATGCCTCGAGCACCACTCTCCCCGACCACCCCAAACAATGACCCTGCTATATTTACAACAATATCTTGCCCCATGTATGACCAGTCAAGCGTCCCCGAAAAGCTCCAACTTTTGTCGACAAGCCTTACAGGATCACCGACCGGGGATATCCCGATCTGTAAACCCTGAGGAGACTCATTGGAATTGCTTGTCG
Organism: Phycisphaerales bacterium UBA3190; assembly: GCA_002364005.1. Classification (GTDB taxonomy): domain Bacteria; phylum Planctomycetota; class Phycisphaerae; order Phycisphaerales; family UBA1924; genus UBA1924. The sequence goes on along the minus strand of DEXG01000016.1, from coordinate 882 downwards.
ACTCACCTTCTACACTGATGCCATCTTCATCGATACCGATTTTAATTTTCCGGTTCCTCCTCGAGTTTTCCTTTTCAACTTGTTCCCGTATGTTTCGCGCAGTTGTCCAGTTTTGATTCAGTGCATTTTCCTCACCATCATTAATTTTTTC
>DEXG01000016.1:0-533 GCA_002364005.1 Phycisphaerales bacterium UBA3190 | reverse complement strand
TCCTCACCATCATTAATTTTTTCAACCTGCGCAATCCTCCACGCCAAAGCTGCGCCCTCACATTCACTTTGCGAGTCATACCCGCCATGTCCGTCAGTAGCGCACAGCCTGAGCCATTCTTGATAAGTACTATTAACTCTTTCCTCCAAATCATCTGCTGCACTCATGACCTCCGTCCGGGTTGGCAATGGGGTGCTTGAACAGCCATAAAATGCAAGGCACACACCTGAAAATGATACAATTTTCACAATTACATACTTACTTACCATCTGAATCTCCTTTGCAAAATGGATTACAACTGACGGAACACCTGCCAACAAGCGGGTCCTGCTTGATCATACACTAAATCAAGCATCGTTGCAAAAATCTTCACCCAGGCCTTCACAAACAGTTCTTTCAAACCCTGCGTTTGCTTGGATCGAGCCCCCTGACCGCATTCAGCGTGCAGCCATTGCGCACCTGCAGGGGAATGAGACCGTCGAATCCAGGGCCTGCTTCATTGGTGGACGCCCGTTCAAGCAGGAGTACCGGCG
>DEXG01000028.1:127794-129486 GCA_002364005.1 Phycisphaerales bacterium UBA3190 | reverse complement strand
ACGAGCCACGAGCCACGAGCCACTGATTGTCCCTCCCCGCGCCCCCGCGGGGAGGTGCCGAGCGCAGCGAGGCGGAGGGGGTCTTCCTGACGACCACCTCCTCAACTCCAACGGCCCCCAAAGGGCCGAGGTCTGTTGCCACAGGTGAAGCGCAGCGCAACCCGTGGACCATCCGTCAAATACACATTCCTCCGCCCCGACGGGGCGGGGGGATTGAACCTCGCCAACAACTCCACGGGTTCCGCATCACCGCGAGGCGGCGAAGCTCCACCCGTGGCTACAACCCTTGGCTCCTCCGGAGCCAGCAGGGTGCCACGGCCTGCTGCATAACTTGGGCGTGTTGCGCTATGGGCCCCAGGCACCACTCGACGCACGGATTGTCCGCCAGATGCGAACCAACCCGTGGCACCCTGCGATCAAACCAACCCCGATCAATCACGATCGTGTTGCATCTCGTACAGCATCATGTGCTTCATCAGCGATGCCGCGGCTGAGGTCGCGGCACACAACCAACCGGCGTACCCGTCGCGCCAACTCCCCTTGAGCAGGAGCTGCTTGATGAACGCCCCGGGCGGGGAAGTCATGAGCTTAATCGGGCTGCTGCGCTTGCCCGCGGCGTGCATCGACTGGGCGCTCACCAGCGACAATCTGCGGGCATTCTCGAGGTGCTGGGCGAATGTCGGGAACGATTCGTGGATCAGCACGCCCTCGATCAACGGTGCGGCATGGGGCGGGTCGATCTCGAGGTAATCATGCGGGTCGATGCCCGCGAATCGGGCCTTGTTGTCCTGAACGAGCGATGTCCTGACCAGTCGCAGTCGGTGCTCGGGCTGCCAGCAGTGCTTCAGCAGCGTGCCCTTGTATTCGACCATGCGGTTGACCGTCGCGCCATCCACGCCCCGCTTCATGGCATCACGGATGGCCTCGGCCAGTTCGGGCGAGACGGGCTCGTCTGAATCGAGCCAGAGCGTGTAATCGCCGCTGCACGCGTCGAGGGCGAGCTGCTTGGTCTTCACGAATCCACGCCAGTGGGTCTCGATGAGCAGGACCTCGCAGGTCCCCCACCGGCGGGCGGCGTTGACGAGGTCGAGGGTGGTGTCGGTGGAGCCCGAATCGACGACGACGAGCTGGTTGGCGATGTCCCGAATCGAGTTGAGCACGCGCCCCATCGTGCCTTCGTTGTTCTTGCAAGGGATCATCACGCTGAGGGTGGGCGTATGGGATGCTGCATGGTTGTCTTGGGGCGCGTCGGGCATCGCTCATAGAATAGCGTCGCAGAGCAGACGGGGTGCCGACACATGAGCAACACGAACATCAAGAGCGTGCGGGTGATCCGCTATTCACCCGACGGCGGATACGCCGCGATCGAGTGGCTGCGGGCCTTCCAGAGCGTCGAGATCCCCCACGCGATCAGCGATGGCGATACCTGGCGGATCGGCGTGCAGATCACCAAGAAACGCGTGATCGATGTGATCCTGCGCATCGAGAAACTCGACGGCTTCACCGATCTGCTCCGCGCCCGACTCGGACGCACACACTCCGATCAGCTCTACAAACACCCCAAACGCTGCGCCCAGCTCATCCCCGGCTCAGGACGCCCGCTGGCACTCCTGAGCGCCAAACACCTCGGCGACCCCGTACGCATCCTCGTCTGCGCCACGGCCAACTAACCTCTCCCCCCTCTCCCCATTG
>DEXG01000028.1:95685-127640 GCA_002364005.1 Phycisphaerales bacterium UBA3190 | reverse complement strand
ATTGCCCACCGAAGGTCCGCCTCTGGCGGATTACCTGCCGAAAGCCCGCCTCGGGCGGATTGCCTCTCCCCGCCTCACATCCTGTACCATGTCTCACACCATGAACCGATTCCTCCTCACAACCTGTGCCGTGCTCTCGCTGCTGACCCTGCCTGCGATGGCCCAGCCCGAAACGCCCGCGTTCGTGCATGAGTCGACGGACTCGTACACAACCCAGCAGATGCTCGGCTTCACGGTCCGCGTCTCCGCCGCCGCGATGGCCCACCCGGACACCACCGAGCCGGCGCTGGAACTGCTGGAAGAAGAACTCGCCGAGGTCCTCACGCTCACGCCCGAGCACACGCACGAGACCCTGCGCCGGGTGACGATCTGGATCGAGCACAACGCCCCGGAGCACCCGTGCGCGTGCTATCACCCAGGCCGGCAGTGGCTGATCGACAACGGGTTCAACCCCGACAAGGAGAAAGGGATCGAGATCGCCAACCCGAAGAACTTTGTGGAGTGGACGAAGCAGTCCCAGCCGCTGATGGTCCTGCACGAGCTGGCCCACGCCTACCACGACCTGGCCCTTGGCTTCGAGCATCCGCTCATCGCCTCGTGCTTTGCCAAGGCCGAGCAGGGCGGCAAGTACGACGAGGTGATGCATGTCTCGGGCAACCCACGCAAGCACTACGCCCTGAGCAACGATCGCGAGTATTTCGCCGAGCTGACCGAGTCGTACTTTGGAAAGAACGACTTCGCCCCCTTCACACGCGACGAGCTCAGGGACTTCGACCCCGATGGCTATGCGATGATCGAGGCGCTGTGGCTGCACCCGGCCCAAGCAGAAACCACCAAGGACTCAGAGAAGAAGTCCGACTGAGATCCCCCTCTGTCCGCTCTGTGGGAAAACCAAACCACCACTGGCGCTCGCATACTCGGCTGAATACACTCCCCGCATGGCCCCGAAAAAACCTTCTAAACCCGACCTGACGCACACCCACCCCGACACGGGCGTGGTCGCGTCGGTGCGGATCGGTGACTGCCGGGAAAAACTGCCCGATTTCGACGAGGTCAAGAACGCGTCGGTCGACCTGATCTTCGCCGACCCGCCCTTTAACTGGGCCCGCGATTACGACCGGCACCAAACCGGCGACGCGTGGGATGATTCGGCCATGTCGCGCGAGCAGTACCTCGCGTTCACCGAGGACTGGCTCAACATCTGCGCCGAAGCCCTGGCACCCCACGGCTCGATGTGGGTGAACATCCCCGACGACAGTGCCGCCGAAATCGTTGTGCACCTCAAGAAGATCGGGCTGCACATGGTCAACTGGTGCGTCTGGCACTACCGCTTCGGCCAGAACACCAAGGGACGATTCATCAACTCCAAGGTCCACGCGCTCTACTTCTGCAAAGACCCGGCCAACCGAATCTGGAACCCCGAGCCCGTCCTCGAAGTCTCCGACCGACGCGCGGTCTACGGCGACCCGCGCACAGAGAACAAACGCGACGGCATGCCCGCGGGCATGCGGGTGCCCATGGATGTCTGGTACGGCAAGTACTGGGGACGCATCCAGGGCAACAACAAGGAAAGACGCGCCAAGCACGACAACCAGCTCCCCGAGGCCTACCTGCACCGCGTCATCGCCAGCTGCTCAAACGAGGGTGATACGGTGCTTGACCCATTCCTGGGATCAGGAACCACCGGGGTCGTCGCCCACGCGATGGGACGCAACTTCATCGGCACCGAATACAGCAAGGCAAACGCCGAGATGGCCTTCGAACGGGTGGTCAGCGGCCCGATCCGTGATCTCGATGCCTTCAGCGGCGATTCGACGGCGATCTTCGAGAAGCGACGCCAACCCAAAGCGCCCGCCATCGTCGATTGAATACCACTTCTTTGAGGCTCAACAAGCAAGCCTGCATCCGATTCGGGCCCAAAGCGAACCCGTATCGGACTCCTGAGCCCCACAATCGCCCGTTTTATGCGTTCAACGGGCATTCGCCTTGATCTTGTGCCCGGTTCGTGGCATCCTTAAGAGCAGCCTACTCCCACGGTTTGCTGCTGTGAAACCTACTCAATAGGCCCGTGCGCAGGACCTGAACGGAATCATTGTCATGCCCCAGACACGAATCACGCGTCTCAATACCTCGCTCGCCCTCGTCTCCCTGTGCGCGATCACCGGCTCGACGCTGGCGGTCGATCCACACTTCTCGCTCGTCAACACCATCGCTGAGATCAACGCGATCACCGTCCCCATCGAGCAATACACGGGCCAGCATGATGTCATGACCGGCGGCGTGAGCGTGGGCGACTTCAATATCGACGGCTGGCCCGATCTCTACATCCCCGGCCTGGGCAGCGTCCCCGACATGCTCTTCATCAATCAGCAGGACGGGACCTTCGAAGACCAGGCCGCCTCATGGGGTATCGATCGGCTCCACATGGGCCAGGGCAGTGCCGTGGGCGATGTCAACAACGACGGGCTCCCGGATCTCTATGTGCAGTCCTTCGGCCCGGCGGACCAGCAGGCCCAGCCCGGGCACGCGTTGCTCTACATCAACCAGGGCCCCGATGCGATGGGCAACTGGACCTTCAGCGAAGAAGCAGAGCAACGCGGGGTCAATCGGGTCATGACCATCGTCGCCGGCAAGGGAGCCGCGTTCGGCGATGTCGACCTCGACGGCGACCTTGACCTCTTCGCCGCCACATGGCAGTTCACCCCGGGTGCCGACGGCAACCGGCTCTTCGAGAACAACGGCAACGGGTACTTCACCAACATCAGCGACGAGGCACTGCCCGAGCCGCCCTTCGCGCTGCGTGGGTTCACGCCCAAGATCGTCGATGTCACCGGCGATCGCTACCCCGACCTGCTGCTCACCTGCGACTTCGCCACCTCACGCCTCTATGTCAACAACGGCCCCGATCAGCACGGTCGCATCAGCTTCCGCGATGAGACCGAGACCGCCAACATCACCAACGACAACAACGGCATGGGCTCCACCCTCAACGATTTCAACGGCGACGGCATGCTCGACTGGTTCATGACCAACATCCATGTCAGCAGCGCCAACTACTACAACACGCTCTACATGGGCATGAGCATCAGCGAAGCCGGCAACCCGGTCTTCCTCGATCAGGCACAGGTCCGGGGCGTGAGCGATAACGGCTGGGGCTGGGGCGTTGTCAGCGGCGACTACAACAACGACGGCGATGTCGACATCGTCGCGACCAACGGCTGGCCCCAGTGGCCCAACGAGCCCACACGCTACTGGAACAACGACGGCAACGGCAACTTCAACGACACCTCGTTCAACACCGGACTCAGCTTCCACATCGACGGGCGTGGGCTCGTCCAGCTCGACTACGACCGCGACGGCGACCTCGATCTCGCCTTCGTTGACAACGGTGGGCCCTTCCGGCTCTACCGCAACGACCTCGACGAAGCGGGGCGCCCCTTCTCACACTACCTGCGCATCGACCTCAACACCGATCTGCACCCGTGCCTGGCACCGATGGGCTACGGCACACGCGTCATCGCGACCTACGCCGGGCGCGAGCACCTGCGGGTCATCGACGGGGCAAGCAGCTACCTCGGCCAGTCCGAACTCACCGTCCACTTCGGGACCGAGATCATCACCGAGATCGACTCCGTCCGCTTCGAATGGGCCGACGGCTCGGTGACGACCATCGAGAACCCAGCCATCGATCAGCAGATGACCGTGTACGCCTACCACCCCGCCGACTTCACTCAGGACGGCGCGTTCACCTTCTACGATGTCGCCGCGATGATCCGGGCGTACATCGACGGCAGCGATAGCGCCGACTTCAACGGCGACGGTTCGCAGAATGTCCTGGACATCATGGACTTCATCAGCAGCTACCAGAACCCCTGCGAATAAGATCGCTGCATGAGCGAGCATGCCAGTCCAGTCAAGCTGCGCGTCAAGGCGGTCCCGGGCGCATCGCGCGACGCCGTCGCGGGGATGCTGGGCGATCGGATCAAGGTCCGGACCAGCGCCGCGCCCGAGGGGGGCAAGGCGAACAAGGCTATCATCAAGCTGCTCGCCAAATCGCTGGGCATCAAGCCCGCTCAGGTCACCCTCGTCTCTGGGCAGACCAATCCCGAGAAGATGTTCGCGATCAGCTCGCTCGATGCGGCCCAGGTCAGCGACGCCCTCGGGTTCGATGCCTCGGACGCGCTCGGCTGAGCCCGCACCTTATTGCCCCCACCGGCGCGACCCCGCTGACCTGCACAGAGCCACCCGATCGGCCATTTCTAGCGCACCGTGCCCCTGATGGGCTGGTGCCGTGCAGGTTCTGAACGCACCGTTGCTCCTGTCTTTCAAGCCCAGTTCTGGGTGTGCAGGGGATTACCAATATGCGTATCGATCTCGATGATGCGCCATCGGACCACGCTGTGTGTCCGTCGGCGAACTCAACCAAGAAGCCACATACCGGGCTGCTCACGGTCAAAGAAGAGGACGGCGTGATCCGCGCCCGCCTCAACGACCGCTCGCTCCGCTCGCTCGATACGAACAAGCTCCGCGCCGAACTGGCCGGGCTGTGCCGAACAGGGCGATCCCGCGTCATCGTGCTCTCGATGCGGAATACCGAAACCCTCGCCTCCAGCGTGCTGGGCGCTCTGACCCAGCTCAGCGCTGACCTGGAACGAGCCGGAGGGGTGCTTGTCCTCTATAAAGTCCCCAAAGAGGTCTCCAGGGTACTCAAGAAGACCAAGCTCGACCGATTGATCCACACCGCCCGGGACCGAGACGCGGCCCGGAAGAAGGCCCTTGGACTGGCGAAGAAGCAGGGAATCAGCGTGCGATCCTCCGCCGCGTGATTCCCCCTTTTCAGTGCATCCCGAGACCTATCTGCGTCGTATAGGACGCTGACGCCCATTCGGGCGGCTGTTGGTATCGCAAAATACGCGACTCACGGGATGCTGTTCTCGGTTTGTCTTGTGCCCGCGTCTCACAATGCCGATGCCCGTATATCGACTGAACACCGGCAATCGCCGCTCGGAGACACCACACATGCACCCCCACCGACGCCACGCAAATCGATTCCTCATCTCAAGCGCCCTGCTGTCCATGCTCGCAGGATCAGCCATGGGTGCCCAGCCCCGCACACTCGATCTCAAGACCGGGCCGGTTCGGGTCAACACCCTGACCAACATGCTCAGCCCCAATCAGGTCCGCCCACAGCTGCTCCCGGAGCGCATGGTCATGGTCCTCGACGGGCCCATGAGCCCCGAGCGGCGTCAGAAGATCGAAGCCACCGGCGTCGCGATCGGCGACTACCTCCCCACCAACGCGTTCGTCATCGAAACACGCGAGGCCCGCCTCGACAACCTCCGCCTGCTCGGCTTCGTCGAGCAACTCGTTGAGTTCGACAACGCATGGAAGATCGAGCCCACGCTCGAAGCACGCGTCCCCATCAGCCCCGAACGCAAGGCCATCGCCGATCAGGGCAAGATCGTGTCGCATGTCTACCTCTTCTCCGGCGCTTCGATCGTTGACACCAAGAAGGACATCGAGCAGATGGGCGGCGTCGAGATCATCAACCACGAACTCCTCGATCGCCGATTCATGATCAGCATCGTCGCCACCCCCGACAATGTCCGCAAGCTCGCGCAGATCAGCGATGTGCAATGGATCGAGGCAGCACCCGAGATCACCTTCCGAAACAGCAGCACACGATGGATCGTCCAGTCGAACACCAACGGCTTCTTCCCCGTCTACGACAACGGGCTCCACGGCGAGAACCAGCTCGTCGCCGTCATGGACGGCCGAGTCGACATCAACCACTGCTCCTTCACCGACCCCGAGGGCGACCCCATCGGCCCCAACCACCGCAAAATCGAGGCGTACAACACCTCAACCAGCAACCCCGATTACCACGGCACCCATGTCGCGGGCACCGTCCTTGGTGATAACGGGTTCGACGACAACACCCGGGGCATCGCCTACGAATCGCGACTCATCTTCGATTCAACCCCATCGTTCAGCTTCTCAAGCCTGAACACCCACCTCACCACCCACTACGCCCAGGGTGCCGCGATTCACACCAACTCATGGGGCGACGACGGCACCACCGCCTACACCGGCATGCCACGCGCCATCGACACCTTCAGCTTCAACAACGACGACAACCTCGTCATCTTCGCCGTCACCAACACCAGCACGCTCAAGAACCCCGAGAACGCCAAGAACTGCCTGGCCGTCGGCGCCAGCCAGGACGCCAACAGCCAGAACAACTTCTGCTCAGGCGGACGCGGCCCCACCGCTGACGGGCGACGCAAGCCCGAGATCTTCGCGCCCGGCTGCAACAGCCGCTCGGCACAGGTCGGCACGAGCTGCGGCACCTTCGGGCTCACCGGCACCTCCATGGCCGCACCCGCCATCGCAGGCTGCGCCGCCCTCACCCGACAGTACTTCGAGGACGGCTACTACCCCTCAGGCGTCCCCACATTCGATGACGGGTTCACGCCCAGCGGCACGCTCGTCAAGGCCATGCTGCTCAACTCCGCCGTCAACATGACCGGCATCACCGGCTACCCAAGCACCCAGGAGGGCTGGGGACGCGTACTCCTCGACAACGCGCTCTACTTCCCGGGCGACGACGAGAAGGTCATCATCCGCGATGTCCGCAACAGCAGCCTCGACGCGCTCAACACCAGCGAGACCGACGAGATCGTCGTCACCAACGAGGACATCGCCGTGCCCATGCGCGTCACACTCGTCTGGCACGACGCCCCCGCCTCGCCCAACTCATCCTTCACCCCCGTCAACAACCTCGACCTCGAGGTCGTCATGCCTGGCGGGCAGGTCCTCCTGGGCAACAACATCGTCAACGGGCAGAGCACCTTCGATACCACCACCGACACCATCAACAATGTCGAGATGGTCATGCTCCCGGCAGCAATCGAGGGCGACTACACCATCAGGGTCCACGGCACAGCCGTCAACCAGGGCCCCCAGGGCTACGCGCTGGTCATCAGCGGCGCCGTCACCGAAGCCGCCGACCTCTGCCCCGCCGACCTCAACGGCGACGGCACCCTGAACTTCTTCGATGTCAGCGCCTTCCTGGCCGCCTTCAACGCCCAGGACGACGCCGGCGACTTCAACAACGACGGGTCATGGAACTTCTTCGATGTGTCCGAGTACCTCTCGGCATTCAACGCGGGCTGCCCGTAAACCTCGACGCCTCTTTCGATCATCAGCCCCGGCATCCGCCGGGGTTTTTTAACGCCTACCGTTCCCATTGTGAGCACCACGACCACCATCAAGCCAAGCCCGGAAACCCCACTGGCCAAGCTCCTCATCGCCATGGGCGACATTAAGCTCGCCCACTCGGTGTTCGCCATGCCCTTTGCCATCCTCGGGGCCTTCCTCGTCGCGCCGTACATGGGCGACGCGCCAGTCCACGGCATCGACTGGGCCACGATGGGCAAGATGCTCGTCCTCGTCGTGCTCTGCATGGTCTTTGCACGCAACTGGGCGATGCTCTTCAACCGGGTCGTTGATGCCAAGGTCGATGCCGACAACCCGCGCACGGCTCGGCGGGCATTCGCCTCCGGGGCGCTCAAGGCACGCGACGGCTACCTGCTGCTGGGCATCAACGCCGCCGCGTTCATGATCGTCTGCTCGCTCTTCGGGCTGCTCCTGGGCAACTGGTGGCCCACCATCTTGGGCATCCCGGTGCTCATCTGGATCGCCTTCTACTCGCTCACCAAACGATTCACTTGGCTCTGCCACATCTTCCTCGGCGGGGCGTTGGCGGCTTCACCCATCGCCGCGGCCATCGCCGTCGGGCCCGAGCTGCTCGTGCACACCCCCAGCGTCTTCTGGATCGCGGGGATGGTGCTCTGCTGGGTCGCGGGCTTCGACATCATCTACGCGCTGCAGGACCTCGACTACGACCGATCGGTCGGGCTCAACTCCATGCCCGCCAAGTTCGGCTGGCGCGGGGCGCTGTGGATCTCCCGCCTCCTCCACATCTTCGCCGTCGCCTGCCTGCTCATGGCGCTGCGATCGAACGAAGCACTGGGCACCGCCTTCACCATCGCGATCGCCCTAACCAGCGGGCTGCTCATCGCCGAGCACGCACTGCTCATCCGACGCGGCAAAGCAGGGATCCCCATGGCCTTCTTCACCCTCAATGGGGTGGTCTCGATCATCCTGGGCGTGGCCGGCTGCATCGACATCATCCTGAACTGACCCCCCATACCAGCCGCGAACGGTGCCTTACTAGCCGCGAATGGCAATGAGCGGCCACGGTTGCTTCAGCACATCCATCACGCCCGATCAGCAACTGAACTCCGAAAGACAGTGTGTAAAACCACACCGCCGTACCCGAGTGATCGCCGTGGCCGCTCATTGCCATTCGCGGCTGGTTTGGAGCCTGTGCCGCCGGCTTGATTTTTCTATTTTCAGTTTCTGCTGAAACCTGCTCGACTTTGGCCCGCGTCCATGGGATACTTTGGGAGATGCCCAAACCCAGTTCGACCAACCCAAACTCCAGCGCCGAGGCGCAGGCCCAGCTGCACGAGGCCCAGGACCGGTTCATTGCTTCGTGGGGCCGCATGGGCTCGGTGTGGGGCATCAGCCGAACCATGGCCGAGGTCCACGCCCTGCTCTACATCACCGGGCGACCGATGTGCACCGACGACATCATGGCCCGCCTTGGCGTCTCACGCGGGAATGTCTCCATGTCCGTCCGCTCCCTGCTCGAGTGGGGCGTGGTCGAGAAGGTGCGTCTGCCGGGCGATCGGAAAGAGTACTACAGCGCCGAGCAGGATGTCTGGTCGATGATGCGGGCGATCGCCCGCGAGCGCATCAAGCGTGAGGTCGACCCATTGCTCGACGCCCTCGACGAGATCGCCGAGCTTGGGCCGCAGGTCGGGGCCCGCTCGCCCGAAGAAGCCCGCGAGTTGCAGAAGCGCCTGGACGATGTCCGCGACGGCTTCGGGCTCATCACCACGCTCGCCCACAAGTTCGCAGGCCCGCGCGGTGCGGGATTGCAGACCGCCGCCAAGCTGCTCGCCAAAGCACCCGTCGGGCGCAAGGCCACGCACGGCAGATCCCGCAACCCTGCGAAGGGGGGCTCGTCATGAGTGCCCAGCCCGTTTCAACCAGCCGCCGCCCCGTGGTAGTCGATCCCATCGCCGGGCTGCGATCGGTCCGCATCGAGTGGGGCATCTCCCGTCGCGCCCTGGGCGATCACGCCCCCGTGGGCAACGCACCCCTGATCACCCTCCGCTACGAAGCATCCCCCGCCCAAGACGAACGCCTGACCCTGTTCGACCCAATCTCTGAGCAGCGGGCACCACTGCCTGAGCGGGTCACCCGCGCGCTGGGCGTCCCGAACCTCCGCTCCTCGGGTGGGCGGCTGCATGTCCAAAGCCCGGTGCTCTACGCGTTCCTCTCAACCGAGCATCCGTCGGCTCCCGAACTGCTCTACGCCCGCACCCCGATCTTCGAGATGCTGGGCATCGCCGGCGGGCGGTATCAGCCCTTGGGCGCGAGCATCGAGTAACCCAACAGCCCGAACGGGCAGCGATAAATCAGGCCATGAAAAAACGCCCGGCGATCACCGGGCGTTCTGTGGTCTTTGATTTGGTCTGATCAGCTGCGACGCAGCATGGCCCAACCGATGCCGGCGAAGATGATCACCACGCCCAGACCGCCGCCGGCGATCATGTAGAGCATGTTGGTGTCGACGCTGCTGAGCAGTTCCTTGGAGCCGCCGGTCATCCCCAGCACCATGATGGCCAGTGCGAGCATCAGCATCAGGACCGATCCCAACGCCATGCCACCAAAGAGGCCCGATGCGGGGCCGTCGTACGCCTCGCCGCCCATCGGCGCCATCATGGGTGCCGCCGAGGGTGTGAACTCGGACTCGCTGTCGCCACCCTCAAAGAGTGCGCCCGAGACCGAGCCGCCGAGTGCGGTATCACCGATACCTGTTGCGTTGCCCATCGAGCCGGCTTGCGAGTCGCCCGCCAGGTCATCGAGCAGGTTGCCACCCAATGAGGTGTCGTCGGGCTCAAACGCCAGCTGTGCCAGACCCGAGCCCGAAGCGCCCGCGTCCATATTGAATCCCGACCCGCCCAGGGCACCGCCCGAGACGAGGGTGTCCGCGTTGGCGTCGGCCGCTTCGCCGTCCTCGGGCTCGAAGATCGAGATGCCGGTGCCCTCGCCGCTGCTTTCCAGCGAAAGGGATGTGGCGCTGCCCGTGGAGCTGAGCGAGATGGGTTCGATGCCCCCGCTGGTGTCGGCCAGCGTGATGTCGTCATCAATATCGTCGCCGTCGCCCGCGAGCAGATCGACCTGCTCGACCTTGAACATCAGCTTGTCGCGATCGCGGAACTCCTGGAGCTGCCCGGACTCGGCCAGCGACTGCACATCAGTCTCGCTCATCCCGAGCTTGGCGGCTGCTTCATCGAGCGTGTAGAACATCTTGGCCATGGTGCTGTTTCTCCTGACCGCAACCCGGCAGAACGCCTGGGTGCGTGCTCGGGTCGGCCATGCCAACCCGCTGATTTGATTGATGCTCGCCCTGCCCCGCCCACCGGAGCGCTCACTGGACGCAGTTCGACGACCGAACACATGCGTCGAGCGATAAGGATAGCACACCCGCCGCCCGCTGTGTGGGGCTTTGGGAGCCATCTATACGCACCAGAGGTTGACCGGTTTCGACGATCTGACCCGCACAGATGCCCCACAACTCATCCCCAAGTCATCCACGTCCAACCGCTCCGGCGAACCCCGAACCGAACCGGGCTTGAGCAACTCCCGCCCGAGCGTGATTCTGGGACGCGCCGAGTTGGGTCTGAAACGATTATGCCGCTTCAGCGGGCAACCCGATCGTCCGATCATGCTCTGTGAAGCAAGATGGCTGTCCCATCATCTTATCTGGGCTACACTTGGCACTCAGAGGCATGGATCGCTTCTGCGAGCCCAGCGGGAACCCTCCCGCCAGGTGCGCTTCGGACGGAGCCGCGGATCGGAACCCGACACACGACGGGCAACGATCACACGAACCAAATCGAAGACACGAACCGAGGCTCGATTGTGAACCATCAACTTAAGAACAGAATGCACAGCCGATCTGGCCGCGTCGTTGCGGGCGAGATGCTGCTCTGGATCTGCGCCCTGACCATCGTTGTCACCAGCGCGATCTTCACCAAGGAGCGCGGCTCACTGCCGGCACTGGCCCAGATCAGCAACGATCGCGCCGCTGCACTCGTCATGCCCGAGCCCGTCGAGCTTGAGCCCGTCGCGCTCGACATGACCACCATCGACAACCCGATCGACGAAGAGGCCATCGCCCGCGCCATCGAGCTCACTGCTGAGCCCCAGGAGCTCGAACCCAGCGACACCTCGATCCGCTGGTTCGACGGGCGAGCCGTCCGGCCCGTCCGCACCATCTACATGACCGTCACGGGCTACTCCCCCGACGCCCGGTCCTGCGGCGAGTACGCCGACAACAAGACCGCGATCATGTACAGCGTCTGGACTAACGGCATGAACCTCGTCGCCGCCGATCCCAGGGTCCTTCCCTACCGCTCACTGATCTCCGTGCCCGGCTACGCCGACAGCGAGATCGTCCCGATCATGGACTGCGGCGGCGCCATCAAGGGCAGCCGCCTCGACCTGCTCTACCCAACCCACGAGCTGGCCCTCCAGTGGGGCATCCGGCAGCTGCCGGTCACGGTCTGGGAGTATGTGGACGAGAACGAGGGCTGAACGGCCACTCGATAAGCCATCAACCAAAGAAAACGCCCGCGACTCGCGGGCGTTTTTTCATTCGATCACTCTTCCTCATCATCGTGATCGGTCACGACGAAGTTGCGTGACAGATCCTCGCGGGTGCGCTCGTGCAGCGAGTCGTCGTCGAGGTTCTCCATGACCTGCTCGATTTTCTTGAGCGAGCCCTTCTTGGGGTAGGTCAGGTGCACCACCGGGTCGCCCGGGGCAACGCTGGGGATGGTGGTCATGCCCAGCACGATCCCGTCTCGCGGGGCCCGGATGGTCTCGACCTCTGCGCCCCCAAGGTCCCAGCTCGTGGCGATCGCTTCGCCGTCGTGCACGATCTCGCCCGGGGCGACATGGAACTCAAGGAACCCGCCCGCGGTCGCCCGGACCCAGGTCGATGAATCAGTCTCCAGCCGGTACGCGGGTCGGCTGGGCGTGCCCTCGACCATTTTGAGCGAGCGCAGGCAGTTGGTGATTCCTCGCACGGTGTACTCGACGACCGCCGACTCGACCTTCCACACCTCGCCGGCTTCGAGGATGATCGTCGGGCAGCCGGCCTTGGTCGCGGCCTGGCGCAGCGAGCCCTTGGGGCCCCCGCTGTCGATGATCAGCTCGGTGCCAAATGCTCGGGCGAAGTCCCGCAGTTCAGGGATGCTCAGGTCCGCACGCACATTGGGAAAGTTCGTGCGTCGCACCGCCGCGGTATGCAGGTCGATGCCGTAGTCGCAATGCTTGGTCAGCTGGTTGAAGAACGCATGGGCCAGTCGGCTGGCCAATGACCCCGTCGCCGAGCCGGGGAACGAGCGGTTGAGGTCACGCCGGTCGGGCAGGTAACGCGAGTGGCGCTCGAAGCCCAGCAGGTTGACCACCGGGACCATGACCAGCGTGCCTGCCAGCAGGTCGAAGGGTGGGTCGCTGACGATCGAGCGGATCGTCCCGGTGCCGTTGATCTCATCGCCATGCACCGCGGCGGTGACACAGACGATTGGGCCGGGCTCGTGGCCCTTCCAGACATAGACGGGGATTGCGATATCGCGCCCGGCGACGCTCTCGCTGATGATCAGCTCGTGCCAGCCGCGTTCGCCCACGGCCGTGGAATCAGCAAACCACGGCGCGTCAGAGCGCGTCTTGGCATCGTCTCGGGCTGGAGTTTTATCGATCATGTGTTATTCGCTGCTTGGCTGAACATTGGTCGAGAGGGTCTTCGGCTTGATGCGGCGCTTCTTCTTTGTTTTTTTGGCCGCCAGATCACGCATGTTCTCGAGCCGACCGTAACAGAGCACCTTGTCACCCGCCTCGAGCGTGCGCGAACTCTTGGGGTTCGAGATAATCGTCGTGCCCCGGTGCAGGTTGAGCACCGTCAGGTCCCGGTCCCAGAGCGATTCGCTGATCGCCTTGCCCACCAGCTCCGAACCCTCGGGGATGACGATGTCCGCCACGCCGAAGCCCTTGGATACGGTCAGGCGCTGGCGCAGATCGATCTCGGGGAAATCGACCTGATCGGCGATGTAGTCCACGATCGTGCCCGCGATGTCCAGCCCCGTCGCCCCCTCGATGCCCTCAAGACCGGGCGAGGAGTTGACCTCCATGATCAGTGGCCCGTTGTCCGATTCGAGGATGTCCACCCCCGCGACACGCAGCCCCATGATCTGAGCCGCCCGGACCGCGATCTGGGCGGTCTTCTCGTCGAGCGTGACCGCCTCGGTCGTGCCGCCCCGGTGGACATTGGACCGGAACTCATCGCCCGATGCCCTGCGGCGCATCGCGGCCACGACATTGTCGCCCACGACAAACGCCCGCACATCGGTGCCCTTGCTCTCCTTGATGAACTGCTGGATCAGCACATTCTGCTTGGCGGTCTGCATCGTCTCGATGATCGCCTCGGCCACCTTCGTCGAGTCGGCCAGGATCACCCCCACGCCCTGGGTACCCTCGAGGATCTTGATGATGACCGGCGCGCCGCCGATCCGCTCGATCGCGGGCAGCACATCGGCCCGGTCACGCACGAAGGTCGTGTGCGGGATCCCGATGTCGTGACGACTCAGGATCTGCAGCGAACGCAGCTTGTCGCGGGAGTTGCTGATACCCGCGGCCGTGTTGGGCGTGTAGACATCCATCTGCTCGAACTGACGCACCACCGCCGTCCCGAAATAGGTGATCGACGCGCCGATCCGGGGCAGCACTGCGTCATACTCGCTGAGCTGCTTGGATCGGAAGTGCAGGTTGGGCTCGCCCTCCTCCAGCTCGATCGAGAATCGCATGGTGTTGAGTACCTTCACCGTGTGCCCCCGCGCCTGGGCGGCTTCACGCAGTCGGCTCGTGCTGTAGTTGTTGGGAGATGCCGAGAGTATGCCGAGCTTCATGGGTTCGTTTCCCCTTCGGGCTGTTCGGTCGTGCGTTTGATGGCCCGCGCCCGGCGCTTTGCATCGGTGAGTACATACTTCTGCGAGGCGTCGACAAGCAGGCCATCGAGTGCGGTCCGGCCCAGAAGCATGCGGCAGAGCATGCCCTTGCGGCTGACCAGCGAGATCTCGATCCGCTTCTCGACGCGACCCATGCGGACGAGCGTCTCGCACACATGGCGTTCCTGCGTCTGGCCGTGGCTGGGCTTGACCGTGCTCTTGCGGACCGTGTCGGCATAGATCCAGCGGGTGATCTTCTCCGGGTTGTGGTGGTACACCACCCGGAAGCGGATCTTGCCCGGCTCAAGCTCCTCGATATCGGCCACATCGATCGCGCTGGTCCGCGCGCCCGTGTCGATCTTGGCACGCACACGCTTGAGCCCCCACTCCAGCAGGTCGACCTTCTCACGCCACCCGATGACCACCGGGGCAGACTCTGATTGTTGAAGTGTGTCTTCGCTCATGAATCGCTCAGGTTGCGCTCGATCGCGCCAACCAACGCATGCAGCACCAGCATGTGCAGCTCTTGGATCCGGTCGCTCGTCTGGCCCGGCATAACCCACTCGGTGTCCGCGACGCCCGCGAGCTGTCCGCCGCCCTTGCCAAGCAGCGTGACCGTGTGCATGCCTATGCGCTGGCCCGAGTCGATCGCTCGGACAATGTTGGCGCTGTTGCCGCTGGTCGAGAGCGCGATAAGCACATCGCCCTTGCGTCCCAGCCCCTGGACCCATCGCGAGAAGATCGAGTCGAAGCCGTAGTCGTTGCCCACGCAGGTGATGTGCCCCGCGTCGCTGCACGCGATCGCCGGGATCGGGGCCCGGTCGTCGCGGTATCGACCCGTGAGCTCCTCACAGAAATGCACGGCATCGGCACACGACCCGCCATTGCCCACCGCCAGCAGCTTGCCACCGCCCCGCACCGCATCGGCACAGACACGAGCAAGCGACTCGACCCTCTGTGCGTTGCTCGGGTCGCCCGCAAAGCTCTGCGCCAAGGCCGCGTAGGTGTCAAACTCGGACTGGATGGTCCCCGCGTCACGGGTGGTGCTTCTCATAGGGGAATGATAGCAAGCGTAGAATCAGACCATGCAAGCGATCATCTTCGCCGTCGTCGCGGGTCTGTGCTGGGGGATCGGGGAGGTCTGCGCCAAAGCGGTGCTGCACACCCACAAGGTGGGCCCCTTCTTTGCCGTCGCCCTGCGCACCACCCTGGCCCTGCCCATCATCTGGGGTGCCTACCTCGTGGCCCGCAAGCTCGCACCGCAAGGCGCGGGCAAGGGGCTGGCGCTCAGCGGCGAGGACGCGCTCACGATCAAACAATGGGCCCTGCTGCTGGGCGGCTCGGGCGTTGTCGCCGGTGCCTTCGCCATGATCGCTTTCTACATCTCGATCTCGATGGGCGAGGTCTCGAAGATGAAACCCATCGCCTTCACCATCGCACCGGCAACCGCGGTGATCCTGGGCACCATGTTCCTCGGCGAGGCGCTGACCGTGCGAAAGGTCGTCGGCGTGCTCATCGTGCTCGCGGGCGTGCTGGTCATCGCCACCAGCAGCAACGCCACGGCCACCACCTAACCCATCACCCGATCGAGCGGATCACCGACACCCCCGCATAGAGCCCGGCGACCTGTTCACGGGGCACGGTTCGGGGGGCGTAGGCGTTGTTGATGGGCTGGATCCGGATCAGCTCGTTGCCCGCCTCGTCGGTCTCGAAGTACACCCGCTTGAAGGTGCTCTCCGAATCGGGCTCCAGACGCACGAAGCAGTCGGCCCCGCTCTGAACCACCTTGGCGGGCGAGAACACAACGATGTCGCCCTCCTGATAGGTGGGCTGCATCGAATCGCCTACCACGCGAGCCGCGAACGCGTCGGGGTCGTTGAGGTCGGGGGTTCGGATGTATTCGTCGGCCACCCGGGCCGGGTAGCCCATATCGGTGAAGCCCGCCGGGTAACCCGCGGGCACCTTGTTGATCACCGGGACCTGCGCCGGCAGCGCGACGGTCTGCTCGCTTGAACCCGCCCGGTCGCCGCTGCCCGGGTCGACACGATCGATCACCTGGCGCAGCAAGCCCGAGTCGTACAACTCGTCGAGCGATGTCCCGCGCTGGGCGCTGCTGGTGAGCAGACGCGCCAGCAGACGCGCGTGCTGATCGCGCTGCCTCAGATCCCGGATGTCATCGCGCACGACATCGGGCGTGCGGTCCCAGTTGGCCAGCGTTTGGAGTTCGCCGGGCTCACAGGACAAGGCCCGCTCGAGGTGCGCGATGACCGACTCAGAAGGGGGCCCCTTCTTCCCGCACTCGATGGCGCTCAGGTACGACTTGGTGCACCCCGCTCGCTCGGCCAGCTCGCCCAGGGTCATGTCGCGGCTTCGCCGAAGACGACGCAAACGCTCGCCAAGCAGCCCAGCAACGGGCAAACCCTCGCCAGATTTATCCACAATCTTGCTCGCAGTGACCGGGGTTGTGCGCTGTTTCCCAGACATGCCAAACTATACCCAAACTTTTGTGTTCTGTTCGGTGTATACTGCAAAAAACAATCAACTCACCAGTGAACGGCAATCGCATACACAAGAAAGGAGTGCGAGATGGGCAGGGCGATGACTGTCGGGATGGAGTTTGAGAGGTTCAGCAGCGAGGTCGATCTACGCCGACGCCGGGATTCTGACTTCGTCGATCGGCTCATCAGACGCGCTGACTGGCTCCAGGGCCAGGACCGGGAGCTCGTTCTGGCCATGTTCGACCGATCCATGAGCGCCGCGGCGATTTCCCGCATGACCGGCATCCCCGCACGCCAGATCCGAAAGCGCCTCAGGCAGCTTGTGACCCGCCTCAACGATCCACGCGTCGCCTATGTCGTGGCCCACCACAACAGCTGGAACCCGACGATGAAGGCCATCGGGCAGGAACTCTTTGTGCATGGACGCACCATGCGCGAGGTGTGCCAGGACCTGGGCCTGAGTCTGCACTGCGTACGCAAGAACCGCGATGCGATCGAAGCGATGGCCCTGGCACAACAGCACCGTGCCCGCCCATCCCGAACTTGGAGGCGAACCGAACGAGGCGGAGCATGAGCAGTGATCGACGCATCTCGCCCGTCTGCCTGACCGCGGTCGATGCCCCGAACGCCGTCTCGCGTGAGTTGCTGCGAGCGTGCGCGCACTTCTGCGTCATCCCGTCGCATCGCCACGGCCACGAGCCCATCGCACCCAACATCGACCCGACCATCCTCGATCGGGTGCGTGCACCGGGCATCGTGCAGATCGTAGGCCCCTCGGGTGCCGGCAAATCGACCCTGATCCGGGCGCTGATCAGGGCCCTACCCAAACAGCGCCTCAGGATCGTGCACGAATCACTCAGCGAAAGACAGCGTCACACTGCGTCGTTTGACCTGCTCAGTGGCGATGCGGCAGAGCGGGCGGCCATACTGACGCACGCGGGACTGGGCGAGCCGCGCCTCTGGGCCCTGCCGGCGGGGTGGCTCTCGGTCGGCGAGCAGGCGCGCTTGCGGCTGGCCATGGCGATGCAGGACACCCGGGCGGGCGATGTCGTCATCGCCGACGAGTTCGCATCGCATGTCGATCGCGCTTGCGCCTACGCCCTGTGCCGAACCACCACCCGCTGGGCCAAGCGCCTCGGCGTCACCCTTATCGCCGCCAGCGCTCACGAGGACCTGGAATCCATGCTCGCACCGGACACGGTCATCGATGCCGGGACCGCGCGCGTGCGTCCTCCCCGAGCGCCCATGCCGCAGACGATTACGATCGAAGCGGGAACCATCGACGATTATCAGCAACTGGCGCACCTCCACTACCGCTCAGGAAAACCGGCTGCGGTCGTACGCATCTTGCGCGCGATGCGCAAGGTCCCGGCGAACATCGACCCATCGAATCGGTTGCTCGCCGGCGTGCTGCTCGTCTCGATGCCCACGCTCAACGGCGTGTGGCGTCAGCGTGCATGGCCCGGGCACTTTGGAACCAGAGACAAATCAATCAACGCCCATCGCCTCAATGCGCAGGTACGCACCATCTCGCGGGTGATCGTCGAACCCCGCAGCCGAGGACTGGGCATCGCGACACGACTCGTCCACGCCTATCTCGATGCGCCCCTCACGCCCGGCACCGAAGCCCTGGCGGCGATGGGCAGCGTCTGCCCGTTCTTGGAGCGGGCGGGCATGACACCCTACGAGATGGTGCCCGACCGGCCCGACACCCGCCTGCTCGACGCGTTGATATACCTGTCGATTGCTCCAGAGACGCTCATGCACGCGCGGGTCGAGCCCGGATCGATGCTCATGCGTGAGCTGGTCACCTGGGGCAAGGCACGCAAGCTGCTGCGTGCGGGTCAACCGAGTCTTGAAGAGATCCAGCGGCTCACCCCGATCGCCGCCTGTCGTTTGTGCACGCGCCCCCGCGCTTACGCGTTTACGAAAGGTGATTGGGGAGATGAGCCGCAGAACACATGAGCCGCCTGTCCTGGCACAGCCCAGGATCGAACACAACACAGACCACCTGCCCAGCGCGGTGACCTTCTTTATGACGCGCGCACAGCGCCGGGCGTTGCTGGAGCGGCTCGGGCGGATCAGCGATGACCGCACGCGGGCGTTGCTGATCAGCGTGGGCTTGCTGGAGGCATTCAACGCGCAGAACGAGGGGGTGCGTTCATGAGCCAGACGCACGAATCTACCCCGCAGACGCCCTGGTCGAACGCGCCAGAAACCCCCGAAGAGCTGCACGCGTGGCTGGTCGAGCACTTATCGATCATGGTGGTTCGCGAACCCATGGATCCGAACCACAACGCGCCATTTGAGTATCTCTGCCATGCGTTCTTTGAGGATCGACAGCCCCGCGATTGTGTGGTCTGGGCCAACCGGGGCGGGGGCAAGACCTTTTATGCTGCGGTGGCGACACTGCTGGACCTGGTCTTCAAGCCGGGCATCGAGATCCGGATCCTGGGCGGCTCGCTTGAGCAGAGCAAACGCATGCATACGCACCTGCGAGGCCTGTTCGAGATTGAGCCCTTCGACGAGCTGGTCGAGGGCAGGATCACCGAGCGTCGTCTGCGCCTCACCAACGGCTCGAGCGTCGAGTTGCTGGCCCAGTCGCAGACCTCGGTGCGAGGCACGCGTGTTCAGAAACTCCGGTGCGATGAGCTGGAGCTGTTCGATCGCGAGGTCTGGGAAGCCGCGCAGTTGACGACGCGTGAGATGCGATCGGGCACCGGGCGAGTGCGGGGCAGCATCGAGTGCTTCTCGACGATGCATGTGCCCTACGGGCTGATGCACGAGCTGATTGAGCAGAGCGGTGGAGATGGAGCGACACGGCGGATCTTCAAGTGGGGCCTGGTTGATGTGCTCGACGCGTGCGGCGAGGGGCACCGTTGCATCGGTGACGACGGGCCCTGCCCGCTTGCGCCAGAGTGCGCCGGGCGTGCCAAGGGACGAAGACTGAACCCCGCCGATGTGAGTCAAACACCAGGACATATCAGTATCGACGACGCGATCGCGCTCAAGGCGCGCGTCGGGCGAGATACCTGGAACAGCGAGATGCTGTGCCTGCGTCCGCAGCGGAGCGACTGCGTGCTCCCAGAGTTTGACGAGGGCGTGCATGTGGTCCAGGCGATCCCGGATGGCGCGAAGAATGGCCTGTGCATCGCGGGCATGGACTTTGGGATCCGGTCGCCCACGGTGGTGCTGTTCGCGCGTGTCGATGACCACGGGGTGGTCTGGGTGGTTGACGAGTATGTCCAGAGCGACCGATCGCTCGAGGAGCACATCGGGGTCATCAAGGCCCACCACCCGGTCCCGGTCTGGTTGGGAGTAGACCCGGCGGGGCGTCAGCGGGATTTACAGACGGGGATCAGCGATGCCCAGGCCATGCGCCGCGCGGGGTTGGTGGTGAAGGATCGTCGGCTTCGCCTGCATGAGGGGCTCAGACTCATCCGGGCCCGGCTCAAGCCCGCCACCGGTGGGCCTCGCCTCTACATATCGAGCAGGTGTGAGCGCCTGATCGATTCGGTGCGGAAATACCACTACCCCAAGGATCAGCCTTTCAGCGATTTACCCGAGAAGGACGGGCACGACCACTGCGTCGATGCGCTGCGGTACATGCTGCAGAACCTCGACCGCGCGTTCTCAACGCAGGAGGACAACTACATTCAAACAGGGGGGTGCAGATGAACTCAGCTCGACATCGGCGCGATCATCGGCACCAGCACATTGACAAAGATCGTGAACCCGATGGCCAGCAGGGCCATCACGCCCAGGATCTGCACGATGAAAATCACCACCTCTTTGGGGTAGTGCTTCATGTTCGAGCAGCGCACGGCTTTGTACCCGATGGCCAAGAAGATCGTCATGGGCACGATCAGCAGGAACCACGCTTCATGAAGGGGCAGGGCGTCGATGAATGGTGTGTAGGCGAGCGTGATCATGCGTCACCCCCGTTGGTTGCGGGCGTGGCCTTGGGCCTCGCCTGCTTCTCGGGAGAGGGCATCAATGCATCGAGAAACACGATGAGGTTGAGCATCCCGGCAAGGACGATGCTGAGCATCGCGATCTCGTTGATGCGTCCCAGGCCCGGGACATTGGGCGGGCCCATACCGGAGGCGATCTGCTCTTGAGTCAGCGGCTGCCAGACGGCCTGCCCATCGATGACCTGGCGGTGCTCGCCCGGGAAGCCCGATCGCAGGTACCCATTATTCGGGTCAGCTGCTTTGAACTGGCTCTGGTGGACATGGTTCACGGCGATCGTCGGCACGCCGACGAGGACCTGTGCGTAGAACCAGATCTTGTCGTTTTTGCTATCGATAGCGTCGATGCCCCCGATAAGTAGTCCGAAGGTAAAAAGCCCCATGACGCCAATGCAAATCAGGGCTGCCCGCTTGGTACGCCCCAGCACGAGGTGCCCTGCACCGGGGAATATGAGGGCGGCAAGGCCCGCGACGGGGTTGAACTCGGTTGGCTGCGGGGTCGTCATACGCAGACAGTGTACGGGGTGAAGGGAAAGCACGCGCCGGGGGCGGAGCAAAAACACAAAGCCGGGGCACGGGGAGGTGTTGACACGGGGTTCGAGGGTGATACCGTAGGCGCATCGGTCGGGTCCGCTGCTGCGGGCGATCGTCGATGGTCTATGGGATGATTTCAGCACACGCCAGCGCATCAGATGACTCTCGGAGGTTAAGAGATATGACACCCAATCAGCTCTTTGAAGTTCACGAACAGGACATGTGGCGAGACGATCAGGCCGACGGCGGCACGGCTGTGCTCGAACCGGGTCAGCAAGACGACGCCCCCGCCTGGTGGTCCGAGAACCCCGTGTGCGATGTCGACGACGACCTTGATGACGATGAGGCGTACTTCCTCGACGATGAGGATGATGACGATGATGACTTCAGCGACGATTACGACGACGACGATTTCGACGACGACGAAATCGACGACGATTCGGAAGAAGAAATCGACGATGAAGACCTCTGAGTCCTGATGAGCCCATTGTGGCGATCGGGATGAGGAGGCATCAGTCATGGGAAACGAATCATCACCCGATCGCCAGAGCCCGAAGCATGATCGTCGACAAGGCGGCACAGGCAAGCCCCCACCCGGGACGGTGATCGATCGACGACTGGGCATTGATCGACGCGACCTCCAGGACCCGCGCAACGGCGAAGCAGATCGCGTCAACCAGATGCAATCGACCCCGACTGAAGAGGGCTACACAGGCCTTGAGCGCCGTCGCGGGCGTGGGCGTCGCCTCAGCGAGTTCACCAAGTCTGCCGAAGAGGGCGAGATGAACACGGAGCAGTTCCTGTTCCTGATGGCCATCGACGCGTTCAAGAAATCCAACGACCGCATGTTCCCGACCTGGACCGATGTGCTCGAGGTGATTCGTCTGCTCGGGTATCGAAAGACGATGCCCAGCGAGCTGAACCTGCCCGCAGCCGAGGATTGGCTCGAGCGGAGCGACTCGGACGCCAATGTGCGACCCGACCGCTGGGCCGAGCGGTTCACCGAGACCGGCTCCAAGGCCGGTGGCACCGAAGGCCCAAGGAAGCTCTCGCCCAAGAGCGAAGAAGAGCTGACCGACGAGGCCCTCGAAGCATTCGAAGCCGCGTTTGGCGAAGGCGACGAGTTCGAGACCGATCTCGACTCCGATCTGGATTCGGGCCTGAACGAGGCCGCGTAATCCCTCGTGGCAAGGGGCCACCGTGATGTACAAGCTGGACAGCTCAGGATCTCGATCGCGGTCCAAGATGATCTACATCCCGATCGCATCGGGGTTGCTTGTCGCGACGGTCCTGTTTGTCTCATCGCTCATCTCGATCGCCGGCATGCGTCATACCGCCCGGATCGCGATTGATCAGCAAGTCCGCCACAACCTCTCCCGCATGGCATCGATGACGGCTGCCACGATCGACGCCTCGGCGCACAGCACACTGACCGACCCCACACAGGAAGAGGGCGAGGCCTACAAAGCGCTCAACAGACCCCTGGCCGCGGCGATCAAAGGTGTTGAGACGGTCCGGTTCATCTACACGCTCCGTGCCGTGGGCGATGACCTGTGCTTCGTGCTCGATGGCACCCCGATCGGCGATACGGACAACGACGGGATCGAGGACCATTCGTTCCTCATGGATGTGTACGAGGACCCTGACCCGGCGGCTTGGGAGGCGTACCACTCCGAGGGCATCGCGATCACCAGGGAACCACACAGCGATCGGTGGGGCACCTTCCTCTCAGGCTTTGCGCCGATCCGGCTTGAAGACGGAACGATCGATGGCGTTGTGGGCGTGGATATCTCTGCCGATCAGTACCACGCTCAACTGGCGCGGGTGAACCTGGCCACGCAGCTGGCGCTGATCCCCGGCGGGCTGCTGAGCATCCTCGCGGGGGTGGGCGTCTGGTGGGTGTCACGACGCTTCGTTCGATACGCGCAACAGATCGTCGAGCACCGCGAAGACGCGATCCGAGCGAACAACGCAAAGTCTTCGTTGCTTGCCAGCATCAGCCATGAGCTGCGCACGCCGTTGAACGCGATCATCGGCTTCGTCGGGGTCGCGGGCGACGAGCGGTGCAACAGGATCGAGCGTGCCGACGCGACCGACACGATTCGACACAACGCTGAACACCTGCTGACCCTGATCAATGACTTGCTGGACATCTCCAAGGCCGAGGCGGGGATGATCACCATCGAGCCAGCGCCGGTCGACCTCCCGGAACTCATCGAGCGTGCGGTGGAGCCGCTGCGTTTCAACGCCGAGCAGAAACAGATCGGGTTTGTTCTTGAGGGCATAGACACGCTTCCCGAGCGGGTGATCCTCGACCGAACGCGTGTGCGTCAGATCCTGCTGAACCTGCTGAGCAACGCGGTGAAGTTCACCGACAAGGGGCATGTCAAACTGCGGGTGCGCACAGAAGCGAGCACGCTGGAAATGTGCGTACAGGACACGGGGCCCGGTATCTCAGCGAAGGACATCGAGGTCCTGTTCAGCCCGTTCACCCAGCTCGGGTCCCGCGAGAGCCGAATGAAGGGCACCGGGCTGGGGCTCACCATTACGCACAAGCTGACAAAGCTCATGGGTGGCGAGATTTCGGTTGATTCGAAACAGGGCCAGGGCACGCTCTTCAGGGTGCGAATCCCCTACCGGGATGCGGAGCCTGCGAGCGAGCATCATGCCCACGACGCACGCGCGGACTGGGATCTGCTCAAGGGCGTGCGCGTTGCAATCGCCGAGGATGGCACCGACAACATGCGCCTGCTCAAGATGATCTTCAAGCGTTCTGGCGCAAGCACCATCGAGTATCACAACGGGGAAGAGGCGCTGGCGGGGATCATGGGCGATGCCGACCACGCGGACATACTCATCACCGACTGGGACATGCCCGTGCTCAACGGCGAGGGGCTTGTTCGCAAGCTGCGTGAGGCGGGCTGGACCCGGCCGATCATCTCGCTCACCGCGCACGCGATGCCCGAGCAGCAGCGTCTCTGCCTGAGCGTGGGCTGCGATGCGCACATGACCAAGCCGATCAATGCCAAGCGGCTGATTGAGACCTGTGCCGAACTGGTTGAGCAGCACGGGTGTTCATCCAAGGCGGCGTGAGGCGTGTTCAGCGATCGCGCCCGGCGAGCCCGTCGGTCGTGGTGAAGCCCGACCCGGTCCAGCTCACGAAGCTGCGGCCGACGAATGGGCCATCGATCTCATTCTCATACAGGAGCACGACGGATCCGTCGCCGAACGAGTACGCCGCCCGGATGGTCGACCCGTCCTGATCGTTCTCGATGGCGTCCTGGGGGTTGAGACTGATCGATGCCCAGTTGTAGAGGATCATCTTGTCCGATGGGTACCGGATCTCGCTGGTGCGGGTGGCGCGGAGCTGGTGGTCGTGGATGGGCTGGGAATCGGAGAAATACGCGGGCGCGGCGAAGAGTGTGGCGGTGGCGATGACGCCCGCGCTGTAGTCGCCGGTCTCGTTGGCGTGCTCTCGCAGGTCGGGCCAGTAGACGATCTGGGGGTAGACGAGGTCGAGGATGGCGGGCTGATCGTCCATGAGCGCCATGGGCCATCGGGTTGTCTGGTCGCCGGGGGGGAGCCCGTTGTTGGGACCGACGGGCTCACGATCATCGAGCCCATCGAACTGGCCGGCGACGATGTAGGGGTGGGTGTCGCGGTTGTCGCTGGTGTACATGGCGAGCATCTGCACCATCTGGCGGGTGTCGCTGAGCGAGCGTGTGAACTTCGCGGTTCGGCGGGCGCTGGCGAGGGCGGGGATGGCCAGCGCGACGAGCACCGCCACGATCGCGATGACGGCGAGGAGCTCGATAAGCGAGAAGGCGCGATGGGATCGTTGGCTGTTCAAAAGACGACCCCCCGGATCTGGGCGAGGTCGGCGTTGGCGACGCCGAGGCCGTAGATCATCCAGTCCTTGGTGGTCGTGTTCCAGACGAGACTGAGGGTGATGGGGTAGCGTGAGCCGTCCTCGGTCTCGACGATGATGCCGGCGGTTGCGTGGAGATTGACCTGCACGCGTGTGAAATGTTTCGGGTCTTCGAGGGCGCACTTGAACCACGATGAGAACCCGCCGCCCTTGCCGCCGAGCCAGTACTGCTTGCCACGCGGGTGGTTGATGATCGGCTGGTCTTCCCAGATGTGGGTGTGCGCCCAGTAGGTCACGAGCAGCGCCTCGGCCGGATCGTCGCTCATGGAGACGATGCGGCTCGTCGGGGGCATCTCCTCGTTGCACCTGAGCTGGATCTCCCGGTAGGCCCGGTCGAGGTTGGCACCCGGCGGGAGGGGTTTGCCCATGATGGATTCGTAGGTCTCTTCCCAGTAGAGCCAGCGATCGTCTCGGGGTTTGATGATGTCGCCTCTGTTGTGTCGCCACGCGATGTAGCGATCGGCATCGCGCTCGGGGTCGCCCGTGGTGGTGAACCGGTAGTGCATGAACTGGGCGATGGTGGCTCGGAGCTTGGCTTTGGCTTCGGCGAGTTCGGTGTCGCTGACGGCCGCGGGGATCTGGGTGGTTGCGGGCTGTGGGTCCTGGATGGGGACGCGGTCGAAGTAAGCCTGCGATTGGTTGAGGTCGCTGAAGGTCTCGAGCGGCGTCATGTCCAGCGCGGCGTACTCGGTTTGCGCATCGCGGGCGATCTGGGCTTCATCGGACGTGGGCTCGTAGAACTTTTCAATGTGGGTCGGGCGCGTGCGGAGCCAGTAGAACACGCTGGTCGCGGCGACGAGCAGCGCTGCGATGATGACCAGGAACCACTTGCGTTTCATGTGCACCCCATGGAGGGGTGTACATTGTGCGGCAAAGCAAGTTGCGTCGTTTCTTGATGGGCGAGGAGGCGTGGAGTGACGGGCTGGAAGCCCGTCCCACGAGGGGGGGAGGGTGTATATGAAAAAACCCGGCGTGGACCGGGGGTGGGTGTGAACTGGACTGGCTAGGAGATCAAGACCCCTCCGATCCGCCTTCGGCGGACCACCTCCCCGCGAGGCGCGGGGAGGGACAAGAGGGTTACTTGTTGTAGTAGTCGATGTTGAGCTGGACGAAGTTGTTCCATTCGTCGGGGAGGTCCTCGTCCTGGAAGATGGCCTGGACGGGGCATTCGTCGACGCAGAGCCCGCAGTCGATGCAGGTGTCGGGGTCGATGAAGAGCTGGTCGCTGGTCTCGAAGTCGGGCTCGTCCTTGGTCGGGTGGATGCAGTCGACCGGGCAGGCGTCGACACAGCTGGTGTCCTTGGTCTTGATGCAGGGCTCAGCGATGATGTGCGGCATAGTCGTCTTCCTTATCGTTCAACGCCCTCTGCGGGGGCGCAAGTGGTCAATACCCAGTATCACGCTCATCGGCGTCAAAGCAAGCGGAACTTGCGTGGAGAATGATTCTCAACACCGCAGCGTCCAATAAGTCGTCGGGTAGCCCCGTTCATGCGGATTTCGCCAGCGCCCGATCGACGCCCGAGACCCCGATCCGCGCGGCGATCGAGACGGCCATGCGTCTGCCCAGATCGACAAAGACCTCAGCCCGGCGCGGGCCGAACTCGCGCTCGACAACGAGCGCGAAGCCCTCGACCCAGTTGACGAAGTGCTGCGGGGTGAGCCCGTCGATCTGATGCTTCTCGATGGGGCGGCCCGAGTAGGTCCCGGTGCGGAGCACGGCCGACGCCCAGAACCGGGTCATGGTGTCGTAGTGCCTGTCCCAATCTTCAACGCGCTCGGCGAAAACCGGGCCGAGCAGTTCGTCGTCGCGGGCGTGCTCGTAGAAGCGTTCGACCATGACGCGGATCTCGTCGATCGTCACGCTCGGGGTGTCTGGGGTCGCAGCGCCCGGGGCGGGCGTCCCAAGTGGCAGGTTGGTGGGTTGGTTTGGCATGTCGGCCTCCAACCCAATTGGTAGGCGCGATGCGATCTGAAGTCAGGAATTCATCTGCTGGCGCATAGCATGTCGTATGAGCGAATCCCCCACCGTCGAAGCAAACCGGCACGAAATCCCTGAGAAGCGGCGTCAGGCCCATGTCGACTGGCTGCTGGGCGTCACGCAGGTCCCCACCGCCACGGGCAGGGAGCATCGGGTCATCGCCTGGATCGACCGCTGGCTCGCGGGGCGGGATGGGATCGAGAAGCGCGTCGATGCCCACGGGAACATCGAACTCTCACTCAAGGATGCCCCCACAACCGATCACCCGGTCTACTTCACCGCCCACCTCGATCACCCGGCCTTTGTTGTTGAGCAGATCGTTGATCCCAATGAGCTGATCCTCTCGTTCCGGGGTGGGGTGATGAGCGACTACTTCCCCGACGCCGAGATTCGCCTGCACAACAGCGAGAACGGGTTCACCACCGCGACCATCGTCGAGGAGCACGATCCTGACGGCAAGGCGTGGAGCGAGACCGAGACACGACCGTTCAAGATGTACCGCGCCAAGAGCGGGCAGCCGCATGCGGCGAGCGTGGGTGATATCGGGACCTGGGCGCTGCCCGACGCGGAGATCGTGGACGACGAGTTCGGCGGGATCATCCACACCAACGCGTGCGACGATCTGGCGGCGGTCGCCGCGGCGCTGTGTGCGTTTGATGAGATCCGCATGGCTCAGGAGAACGGTTCGGATCGGAACGATGTGCGTGTGCTGTTCACGCTGGCCGAGGAAATCGGGTTCATCGGGGCGATCGGGGCCAGCCGTGACGGGTTCATGCCCAAGGGATCGCGGATCATCGCGCTGGAGAACTCGCGGGCCTTCCCCGATTCGCCGATCCACGGCGGGCCGATCGTGCGGGTGGGCGACCGCATCAGCGTGTTCTCGCCGGAGCTCACAGGCGCGGTGGCCAAGGTCGCCGAGCGGATCGCCGGCGGGCCGGCCCAGCCCACGGCCTCCCAGAAACAAAGCGACATGCCCAAGTGGAAGTGGCAACGCAAGCTCATGGCGGGCGGGGCGTGCGAGGCGAGCGTGTACTGCGCGTACGGGTACACATCGACCTGCGTGTGCCTGCCTCTGGGCAACTACCACAACATGGCGGGGCTCACCGAGGCGCAGGCAGGGACACACGAGGGAGCACCCCGGGTCGGGCGGGAGTATGTGGGGATCGACGATTTCCACGGCATGGTGGACCTGCTGATCGGTTGCGGGATGGATCTGCCTCAATCGCCCGGGTTTATCGAGCGTGTGGAGAAGCTGTGGAACGAGCGGAAGTTCGTGATCGGGTCGTGAGCTGTCATTGCATCGAGATTCGCTGTATGCTCAGTGCATGAACATCGCAGAAAAATACCGGGTCGGCATCGGCGAGCGGGTCGATCTTTCGAAGTGGAAGAGCGACGACGCGGAGGGTGTTGAACGCGCCCGGGTCGAGGCCAAGACCGAAGAAAACACAATGATCATCGCCGACCTGCAGCACAAGCTGTATGCCGAGCATCAGCGGAGCGTGCTGATCGTGCTGCAGGCGATGGACGCGGCGGGGAAGGACTCGACGATCCGGCGGGTGTTCGGGCGGGTGAACCCTCAGGGCGTGCAGGTCAAATCGTTCAAGCGACCAACGGAGGACGAGCTGGCGCACGATTTCCTCTGGCGTGTGCACCAGCACACCCCGCGGCGCGGGCATATCGCGCTGTTCAACCGATCGCACTACGAGGATGTGCTCGTGGCGCGGGTGGACGGCATCGTCCCCGAGGATCGCTGGAAAAAGCGCTACGAGGTCATCAACGGCTTCGAGCAGGGGCTGGTCAACGGCGGGACGGAGATCGTCAAGATCTACCTGCACCTGTCCAAAGACCGCCAGCGTGAGAAGCTGTCCGAACGCCTCACCGACCCGACCAAAAACTGGAAGTTCGAGTCGGGCGATATCGAGACGCGTCAGAAGTGGGACGCGTACATGAGCGCGTATGAAGACGCGATCAGCAAGTGCAATACCGAGCATGCGCAGTGGCACATCGTGCCGACGGATCGCAAGTGGTACCGCGTGTGGGCGGTGTCGGAGATTGTCCGCGCGACGCTTGAGGCGATCGACCCCAAGTTTCCCGACCCCAAACTCGACCCGGTCGCGGCGCTCAAGCTGCTTGAACAGATCAACGGCGGCTGATCGACAAGCCCGACATCTCTGCGCCGCAACACCGAAACCGTTCACATCTCAACGGCTATGGTGCCCGCCAAGAATGTCCCCTGCGCCCCGCCGGTTTTTCCTTTGAGCGTGAAAATATTTTGCTACCATGCATGCAGAAGGAGATTCATTATGATGAATATGACAGCCATTACCTGTATTGTGAGTTCTCTGTTCACCGTGGGGTTGCTCCCGAGCATCGCACAGGCGAGGCCCGAAGTACGAACTGGGAGCAGCGCAACGCTCGATGTCGATGGGGTCACCGGCCCTCGGCTCACGGTGCGTGAGTACACCGCGGATCACACCGGAGCGGGCTCCTATTCGAGCGATCAGTATATCGAGGTGACGATCACACCCACGCTGCATTCGGACTGGCCCCTTGAGGTGACCACCGGGCCTGAGCTTACGCCCGCACCGGATCAGGGCTTCGAAGATTATCGAGTGAGCTACTTCGACGAGATGACCAAAAATGACCTGATCGGTCCGGGTTCGAGCGTGGTATGGAGTCCGGGCTACATCTATCAGGGGCAGTACCAGCACCTTGTCGAGCGGTTCGCGTACATGATGCGTGAGGACTTCCCATGGTCCTGCTTCCACTCGCCGTACATCTTGCAGAGCGGGAGCTTCCCCGGGTTTGATTCGGACGATAATGATGGGCTTTCGATCATCGAAGGCGAGCACTACTTCGGGTTCCGGTGGGTGGGCGACGACCTCCAGACCCGCTACGGGTGGGTCAAGTTCAGGTTCACACGTGTGCCGGCAAGTCAGGTCAACGGAGCTGGCTGCGATTTTTCCGATCCTTCGACCTTCCCTGATGCGGGGCAGGTGCAGATCCTCCAGATCGGGTGGGAAACTGAGCCCGATACCCCGATCGCGGTTGGGGTCGAGTACTGCCCCGCGGATCTCAACTTCGATGCAGATGTCGACTTCTTCGATGTGTCGACGTTTATCACCGCTTTCAGCGCCCAGGAACACATCGCCGATATCGATGGGAATGGAGACTGGGATTTCTTTGATGTCTCGTCGTTCATCTCGATGTATCAGGATTCCTGTGATCTTTGAGAGTTCGCAAAAATGAACACACCAACGAAATCAGCCCAGACCATGTGTCCGGGCTGATTTTCTATCATCACCGTTCGGATCTGATCAAGACTTCGTTCAGGGTTCGCAGAAGCACGACGAGGTCACGGTGACATCGCACTGCGAGAAGGCCTTGGCCAGCCGGGCATTGACATCTGGCACCTCGGCAAGCTTGCCCTGCTCGAGCAGGGCGTTGCGGAGCCCGGTCAGGGCCCAGCCGTTCTCGCGGTTGTGCTCGAGGTCTTCGCGGTAGAGCTTCTCGGCCTCGGCGTACTGTCTGTCGGCCATGAGCAGCGCGCCGAGCGTATGGCGGACGGGGAGCATCCAGGCCGGCGGCTCGTCGTAGACCAGTTTGTCCTCGTACTCGATACCCTCACGCAGGATCGCGAAGGCCTCCTCGCGCTGTCCCTCGCGGAAAAGCAGTTCGGCTTGCATCATGGCGCGGGCGATGGGGAGCACATCGTTGACGCTGTTATTGAAGACCATCCAGTCGCCCGGGACTTCCTGCACGCGTCGCTCGAACTCGGCCATCTCCTGGCGGGCCTGCTCGGTGCGCCCCATGGCCGAGCACGCGATGGCGCGGGCGTAGGCCCATGTCGCGCGGGACATCAGGCGCCACTCGGGGTAGTCGGGCTCCTGCATGATCTGTTCCCACTTGCCAAAGCGGATGAGCACATGCAGGCTGGTGGGCATGATGCCCTCGGCGAGCGGGGCGATCATGCGGAGATTCTCTTCGGGGATCTCGGCTTCGAGGTTGCGGGCGGCTTCGATGGCGCTGGCGTACTCGCCGCTCATCATCGAGGCGAAGGCGAGGAAGTGGATGTTGTGGGCGTAATACAGCGAGTAATAGCCCGGGGCGGGGGCTTTGGCGAAGTATGCCCGGTCGGCGTCGATCGCGGCGCGGTTGCTGTTGACCGCATCGGGGTAGCGACCGACGCGGATGAAGATGTGCGAGGGCATGTGCACCAGGTGCCCCGAGCCCGGGACGATGTCGGTCAGTCGCTCGGCGGCCGGGACGGCCCGGTCAGGATCGCCCGAGGCCTCGACAGCATGGATATAGAAGTGATTGGCACCGGGGTGCTGGGGATCGTCACGCAAGACACCCTCGATCGCATCGACGACTTCGGTAATGCGTCCCTTGGGCGAGCCGTCGTTTTCCCAGTAGTCCCACGCCTGCAGGTTCATGAGCGATTCGGCAAAGAGGGCCGCGACATCGTGATCATTGGGGAACTGTGTGTACACGCTGTGCATCGCGTCGGCGTAGGCCTGATCGAGGGGCATGCGGTCCTCGGGCGCGGGCCATTCATACCGGGCGCTCACGGCGTTGACCATGGCATGCTCGACAGGCGACTCGTTGTCGAGGCGGGCCAGCGCGTTGTCGGCGGCTTCTCTGGCACGCTTGGAGCGTTCCTCGCTCATGGCGGGGTCGTTGATGTTGATGCCCTGGCAGTAGGCAACCCCCCACCACGGCATGGCGGCTTCGGGGTCGAGCTGGGCGGCCATCTCGAAGGAGCGGATCGCCTCGTCGTGGTTGAAGCCGTACATCAGCTGCATGCCCTGATTGAACCACCGCTGGGCCTGGTTGCTGCTGGTGGTGATGTTGCGGGTGTAGTTGCCAAAACCGTCGTAGATCAGGGCGGTCGGCTGC
>DEXG01000028.1:30226-95552 GCA_002364005.1 Phycisphaerales bacterium UBA3190 | reverse complement strand
TATCAGGGCGGTCGGCTGCTGCGTCGATGGGGTCGAGGTGCAGCTGGGCGTCCCTGCGACGAGGGCCAGCAATGAAACGGATACGGCGGCAACGGACAGTGTTCGTTTGAGGAACAGAGACGATGTGCATGGTCTGAGTTGATTCATGACGGGCTCCTGCAATGGTTTTCGGGTCGGTGCTGACTCGAAAACCCCTCCCGAGCCCTGCTCCAGTATGCGAGAAACTGGACGCCCGTATCGCATTGTGCCTTGCGTATTTTCGAAGTTTTACAATCTTTCCACACCGAAATGCGTTCGGGCCTGATCCCAGTAAGGTGGGGAGGGCTGGTAAGATGCCCTCATCGCCAATGCTCGGCGTTCGATCGGGCGGGGCTGGTCTTGACAGGGAGGTGACGCGTTGAGTGGGATGATTCTTGTGGGATTTCTGGGCGGCTTTGTGCTGCTTCTGGTGGTTCTGGCGGTCTTTGTCGCTGGGATTTACAACAAGCTGGTGGTGCTCAAGAACCGCTACCTGAATGCGTTCGCGCAGATCGAGGTGCAGCTCAAGCGTCGCCACGACCTGATCCCGGCGCTGGTCGAGACGGTCAAGGGCTACATGCAGCACGAGCGGGAAACGCTCGAAGCGGTCATCACGGCACGGAACCAGGCCGCGGGCTTGTTGCAGGCGGCCCAGGGGCACATCGGCGACTCGGGCGCGATGGGCAAGCTGGCCGGTGCCGAGCAGGCGCTGAGCGGGGCGATGGGCGGCTTGTTCGCCGTCATGGAGGCCTACCCGGATCTCAAGGCCAATGAGCAGATGAGCGCGTTGCAGGAAGAGCTGACGACCACCGAGAACAAGGTCGCGTTCTCACGCCAGGCGTACAACGATTCGGTGATGAACTACAACACGAAGCGACAGTCGTTCCCCACGGTCGTCATCGCGGGCATGGTCGGGCACGGCAGCGATGCGTCGATGCTTGAGTTCGAAGACAGCGCCGCGATCCAGCAGGCGCCCAATGTGAGCATCAACAACTAAGCCGCGTATGAACCCGACCGCATCAGCCATGGATTTCTTCGCCCATCAGGACGAAGCGCGCAAGAACTCGCGTCGCTTCGTGCTGCTCTATACCGCGGCGGTGGTGCTGATCTGCGCCTCGATCGCGGTGCTGGTCTTCCTGGCGGTGTGGTCGCAGCACGACGCCGAGCGCGGACGACTCGTCGTCGCGTTGGGTGCCGCGGGCATCGGGGCGTTCGTCACCGGCTTCGTGATCGCGAGCGGGTCGCTGTACCGGATCTCGCAGCTGCGAGGAGGGGGATCGGTCGTGGCCCAGGCGATGGGCGGTCGGCTCATTGACCCCTCGTCACGCGACAAGAACGAACGACGCGTGCTCAATGTCGTCGAGGAGATGGCGATCGCCTCGGGCGTGCCGGTGCCACCGGTGTACATCATGGCAGGCGAGAAGGGCATCAACGCGTTCGCGGCCGGCTACGCGCCGGGCGACGCGGTCATCGGCGTGACCAAGGGTTGCGTCGAGGGGCTCACACGCGAAGAGCTGCAGGGCGTGATGGCCCATGAGTTCAGCCACATCCTCAACG
Organism: Phycisphaerales bacterium UBA3190; assembly: GCA_002364005.1. Classification (GTDB taxonomy): domain Bacteria; phylum Planctomycetota; class Phycisphaerae; order Phycisphaerales; family UBA1924; genus UBA1924. The sequence continues at coordinate 93,977 of DEXG01000028.1, read as the reverse complement.
GCGACATGCGTCTGAACATCCGCATGCTCGGGATGCTCAACGGCATCGTGCTCATCTCCCTGATGGGGCACATCGTCATGGAAGCCGCCCCACGCACGGCCCGCGGCAAGAACGGCTGGCAGGCGGCGCTGGCCATGTTTGTGCTGGCGATCGTGCTCATCACCATCGGCTCGCTCGGCGCGTTGGCGGCACGCATGATCCAGGCGGCGGTCAGTCGTCAGCGGGAGTTCCTCGCCGATGCCTCGGCCGTGCAGTTCACCCGCAACCCCAGCGGGATCGGCAACGCGCTGCGTCGCATCGGGGGCCACGCGGGGCGGGCCAAGATCAAGCACCCACGCGCTCAGGAAGTCGGGCACATGTACTTCGGAGAAGCGATGGGCAACCGGTCCATGCTCAGCGCCTCGCTGGCATCGCACCCACCGCTGCCCGAACGCATCAAACGCGTGATGCCCGATTGGGACGGGACCATGCTCGAGCCATTGGTCGCCCATGAGAAGCCCGAGCCGGCGACGAAGGACGGCCCGCGCGAGCGCATCGGGGCGGTGCTCGAAGGACTGGGTGGCGGTGAGGGCGTCGGGGCCGTCGGCGAGCTGCTCCCGCTGCTGGCACTCACGGGGACCATGACGCCCAAGCACATTGAGCATGCGCAGGAGCTGATCGGTTCGATCCCATCCAAACTGCGCGAGGCGGCACGCGACACTTCCAGCGGGCGGGGCGTGGTCTATGCGTTGCTGCTGGATCGCAAGGACCCCGAACTCCGCAGGGCCCAGCTGCTCCAGCTCGAAACCAACGGCGACCCGGCGATCGCGCGGCTGGTCCGATCGTTGGAGAGCGAGGCGGTTCGTCTCGATCGGTCGCTGCGCTTGCCGCTGCTCGACATGTCGCTGGGCTCGCTGGCACACCTGAGCGAGCAGCAGCACGCGACCTTCCGGCGCAATGTCGATGCCTTGGTCAAGATGGACAAATCGATCGATCTCTTTGAGTGGGTGACGATGAACACGCTTCGTCGCCATCTCGACGAGCGGTTCGGGCTGGCCAAGCCCGTGCCGATTCAGTATTACAACTTGAACCGTCTTGGGCAAGAGGTGAGCGTGCTGCTGTCCATGCTGGCCCACACGGGCGCCAAGGACGAGTACGCCGCGGGCGAGGCGGTGCTGATGGGCGAGAGTGCCGTGCAGGGCATCGGCGTGAAGCTGCTGCCACCCGACCAGGCGAACATGCGGGCGCTGGACACGGCACTCAAGACGCTCAACCAGTGTGGCGGCCGGGTCAAGAAGCAGCTGCTGCAGGCGTGCGCACTGGTCGTTGGCGCGGATCGCGAGATCACGACGAACGAGGCGGAACTACTCCGGGCGGTTGCCGACTCGCTGGGTGTGCCGACGCCCCCGCTGCTGCCGGGGCAGAAGCTGGCGTGAGCTTGGAGTTCCCCCGCGTTCGCTTGCCATTGAGCAGAGTCCCGATCGGTGTACATCGAACGAAGAGCTCGTAGCTGCCCAAGAGCAGCAACATCGCCGTGGTGACGCCGATCTGCATCTCGATCAGTCCTCGTTGCACCCAGTCGCGTATTCAGACAGGAACATCGACACATCGAAGAAGTTGTAATCGCCGTCGCCGTTGAGATCGGCCATCGGGTCCGCGTTGTTGTACAAGCTCAGGAACGCGCTGACATCGAAGAAGTTCAGCTCGCAGATCGGTGCCGCGTAATCCGAGGGGCAGGCAATCGCGACGGGGTCAACCGCGACCTGACCGAAGCGGATGTTGTCGAGACATATATCGTCGCTGAGGTTGCCCAGATTGCCGCTCTCGAACTGGATCCGCAGCTCGCGAGCCTGCAGCGGTGCCGACGAAAAATCGTATGTCGTGCGTGTCGTCTCAGAGATGACCGCATCGAGTTCTTCGAACAGCGGCGTCGATGCGCAGCCCATGACGCGTACGGCATCAATGATGGGATCGGATGCGAATGCCGAGGAGTATGCCGCGGCATCGAACCCGTAGAGCACGACTTCATAGCCGTAATCAGCGGTCAGGACGATCTCTCCGCTGCCGATCCCATCGGCGTCCTCGAAGTAGACATCGACGAGATCGCCGTAGCCCGTTGACCAGTACGATGGGCTCTGCCCGATGCTATCGGTATAGCTCGTGACGACATTGGGCGTGAAGCCCTCGCCCTGCTCGTCGTAATGAAAGTCGGCGTCGTCGAGCGCGACGACCCGGTCGCCGTACGCCTGTGGCAGCAGGTTGAAGTTGCCCAGGCCATCGATCATGAATGTCAGGACCGACCCCTGTGCGCCCGCGGCACACGCGAGCAGTGACGATGCGATAAGCACATTGCGAAAGTTCTTCATCTGAATCCCCTCTCAAAGATGGTGTGTGAACTGATTCCATTCTAAACATATCTTGGGGCATACAAAAGAAAAACCCCGCAATAAGCAGGGCTTCTCGGATCATTCGCATGTGGCTCTACTTAGCTGTCCTCGGCCTTGGAGATCATCCATTCTTCGAGGTCGACCGGGGCCTGGCGACCGAAGATGGAGACGAGCACACGGACGGTACCCTTCTCGGGGAAGAGCTCGTCGACGGTGCCCTCGTAGTTCTCGAAGGCGCCCTCGCGGATCATGACGGCCTCGCCCTTCTCGAACGACAGCTTGACGGTGGGCTCGTCCTCTGGCTTGCGTGAGTCGAGGAGCATCTTCTCGACCTCGTGCATCTGCATCGGGGTCGGTCGCCCGGCGGTGCCGATGAAGTCGCCCACGCCGGTGGTTTCCTTGATGAGGAAGAAGATGTCCTGCGGGATGCGTCCGTCTTCCTCGAGGCGCATCTCAACAAAGACATAGCCCGCGTAGAGCTTCTCTTCCTTGATCTTGGCCTTGCCGCCCTTGATGGTCTTGATCTTCTCGGTGGGCACGAGGATGCGCCCGACGAGGTGGGTCATGCCCTCGATCTGGATCTTGCGGAGCAGGGTGTTCTGGACCGAGTTTTCTTTGTTGCTCGCGACGCGGAGCACGAACCACTGCATGCCCTCTTGGGCGAGGGGCTCGTCGGCACCGATCATGCCCTCGATGGTTGAATCGGGCTTCTCGGTCTGGGCCTCGCTCTGGCTCTCGTGCTGACGCTCGGGTTGGGCATCGTGTGCCCCGTCATGCATCTCGGGCGCGGGCTGGTTCTGCTCGTGCGTGTTGGTGTGTTCTTCCACGGGTGCGTTCCTTGCTGATCGCTCTGTGTCTGGTGCTTGGTGCATGAAGTGCAGTGCTTTTCAGTGCTCAGCGTTCAAGAACATTGATGAAGCTGAAGAAGGACGAAAACGCGGTGTCGACGATGAACAGGAACCCCGCGATCAGGAAGGTCGCGGCGATCACCACCATGGTCGAGCCCTTCACCTCTTTGTAGGAGGTCCAGTTGACCTTCTTCATCTCGCCGTCGGTCGATACGAGGAACTCGACCGTTTTCTTGTTGGCACCGACGAAGATATACAACGCGATGGCCCCCAGCAGCATGATGGTGCCCGCGACGCCCGACTGCAGGTAGAGCACGGGGAAGATGGGGGTGGGCGAGCCGCCGCGCACATTGGCGGTCATGGACTCGCTGCCGATCTGCCCGATGTAGGCCCGATCGGCATCGCTGGCGCGATCCCGGATGTGCACGGGGTTCTTGGCGCGTTCGGCGACATCGGGGTTGTCCTGGAAATCGCTGATGACGATGGTGCCCGACGAGCCCTTGCCCGGCTCGAAGCTCTCGATCACAGCACTGCCCAGCCGGGTGTGGGTGTTGGGGTCTTCGCTCTGCACATCGTAAAACTCGAGGACCACCGTCTCGCCCTGGGCGACGGGGCCTTCCACATTGCTCAGGGCGATCGTCCATGAGCGTGCGGGGAGTCGGATGATCCCGGCCTGTGACCAGCCATAGGCAGCGGCGGCGATGATGAGGACACCGGCGACGCCGGCGGTCAGCACACGCACCCAGTAGCCCTGTCCCTGCTTATAAATTCCCAAAGACATGCTTCGCTGCACCTCGCGGCTGCGCGTCCCTGGGCTGTCTTGTGTGACGAGCGGGGACGCTCGGAACCCGAACCTGATGAGGTTGCGGGCTTGTGTAAACACGGCAGGAAGGACTCGAACCCTCGACCGTTGGATTTGGAATCCAATGCTCTACCAACTGAGCTACTGCCGTAGGAAGCCACTAGCCACTGGGGACTAGCCACTGGTGAAGTGAAAGAAGAGTGCCCGGCCCTAGTCCCAAGTGGCTAGTGGCCAGTCCCTCTCTTACTTGCGCTTGATCTTGTGCAGGGTGTGCTTGCGAAGGCGGGGGCAGAACTTGTTGTAGCCCTCTTTGACGCGATCGGAGATGCCGCCCTTGACATTGATCGAGGTGCGGTAGTTGAGATCACCCGTTTCGGTGCACTGCAGCCATACATACTCGCGGGCTTGTGCTTTCTTCTTGGCCATGGTCGGCCTCCCATTCTGATCTTCTGCGTCGCCCCACCAGGCGGCGATGATGTGGTTTTCCGAAAATCGGCCTGACGGTTTTCACCGTCAGGCCGCGAGGTTTGAACAGGCGGGTTTCACGCGTTGGACGAGCCAACGGGTTTCACCCGAGCGAGATCACTCGATGATCTCGGTGACGGTACCCGAACCGATGGTTCGGCCGCCCTCACGCACCGCGAAGCGGAGACCGGTTTCCATCGCCACGGGCTTGTCGCCCAGGTCGATTTCCATGGTCACGTTATCGCCGGGCATGCACATTTCAGCCTTGGCACCGCCGTCGCCGAACAGGTTCACGACCTGGCCGGTCACGTCTGTGGTACGGAAGTAGAACTGAGGCTTGTAACCCGCGAAGAACGGGGTGTGACGGCCGCCCTCGTCCTTGTTCAGGACATAGACCTGACCCTTGAACTTGGTGTGGGGCTTGATTGAGCCGGGCTTGCAGATGACCTGACCACGCGAGATGTCGTTCTTTTCGACACCACGGAGGAGCACACCACAGTTGTCGCCGGCGCGACCTTCTGACAGGGTCTTCTGGAACATTTCAACACCGGTGATGGTGGTGTTCTGGTTGTCCTTGGCAAGACCAACGATCTCGGCGGCGTCGCCGACCTTGACCACGCCACGCTCGACGCGACCGGTTGCCACGGTACCACGACCCTTGATCGAGAAGACATCTTCGACCGAGATCAGGAAGGGCTTGTCGTCCTCGCGGGTGGGCTCGGGGATGTAGCTGTCGATGGTGTCGAACAGCTCATCGATCGGCGCACAAGCGGCGTCGTCGCTGGGGTTCTCGAGGGCAAGCTTCGACTGGCCGCGGATCACGGGGGTGTCGTCGCCCGGGAACTCGTACTTGTCGAGGAGCTCACGGATTTCCATCTCGACGAGGTCGAGCAGCTCTTCGTCGTCGACAAGGTCAACCTTGTTCATGAAGACGACGATGTAGGGCACGCCCACCTGGCGAGCGAGCAGAACATGCTCGCGGGTCTGAGGCATGGGGCCCGAGTCGGCGGCGACCACGAGGATCGCACCGTCCATCTGAGCAGCACCGGTAATCATGTTCTTCACGAAGTCAGCGTGACCCGGGCAGTCCACGTGTGCGTAGTGACGGGTTTCTGTCTCGTACTCAACATGTGCCGAGTGGATGGTCACGGTCTTGTTCGAGTCACGCACAGTACCACCCTTGGTGATTTCTGCGTACGACTTGGCGCCCTGGACAAGGCCCTTGGCGTCTGCGCGAGCAACCATCGCGGCGGTGAGGGTCGACTTGCCGTGGTCGATGTGACCGATCGTGCCGACATTGACGTGCGGTTTGTTCCGCTCAAAGGTTCCCTTAGCCATTGTTCATACCTCTTATCGTGGTTTGTGCTGGGCCGTCGAGCCCAGCCGCATCCCTAAGTGCCAATCGCGATCACTGCGTTCGGCGTGCACCCGAACGATTGAGCGGGCGCGGTGTTTGAGAATACCGATCTGTCCACAGTCGGCGTCCGATTCATACTTACTACCGAGTGCGAGAGCAACACAAGGGGGAGGCACAGAACGAGATGTTCCGGGCTGGCCCTGTGGGACCCACGATTCGGTAGAAAGCCGCTGGAGAGATTTGAACTCTCGACCTCACCCTTACCAAGGGTGCGCTCTACCACTGAGCTACAGCGGCGGCATTCTTCCAACCGGGTCCTGCGTTCTGCATCATCCTGTCGTGGTCATCGTGTCAACGACACCCTGACCTGATGATTATCGCATCGCCCGGCATAAAAACCGCCCGGCTTGATGACCGAGCGGGAGGGAATGATACCCCCGCGCCGTACCCGGTCAACCAATTGCCCCAACAGGGTTTGCCTGCGGTGCACATTCTTCTGAATCTGCCCCGGATCTCAACCGACCTCAACCCTCTGGGACCCACCCAACCCAGCCCCGTCTCACCCCAAATCATACGAAATCCGCACGCAATTCGCTTGGTTGGCCCCACGAGGCGCGGGTATCTTGGTCTCAACGGGCTATCGCCCAGAGAGAAGCACGCTATGGCCCTGTTTGATCGCTCTTTGTTCGCATCTTTTCGCCCAATGCTCCTTTCTGGGGTCGGGGCGGTGGCCTCGATCGTGGGTTCAGCCCAGGCGACATGGTCGATCCTGATCGTCGACACCCGAACCGGGGAGATCGTCATCGGGTCGGCGACCTGTGTCGAATCGATCGATCTCCGCCGGGAGACCCCGGTGCTGATCTCGGGCGTGGGCGCGGTGACGGCCCAGTCAGCCGTGGACTCGACGGGCATGAATCGACAGCTGATCCGCGATCGCCTGCTTCAGGGGGTCCCGCTTGAGGCCATCCTCGACGAACTCGAGATGTCGGACGACGGGCATGACAATCGCCAGTACGGCATGATCAGCACCGCGGGCGAAACGCTGACCTACTCGGGCATCGAGAACGCCGATTGGGCCGGCGGGATGACCGGGCGCATCGAACGGGGCACGCCCGGACCGCAGCAGGACATCGTGTATGCGGTGCAGGGCAACATCCTCTCGGGGAGCAATGTGGTGCAAGCGGCGGTCGATGCGATCGTTGCCAGCGACGGCGACCTGCCCGCGATGATGATGGCGGGGATGCAAGCCGCCAAGAGCGCCGGGGGCGACGGTCGCTGCTCGTGCAACAGCACCGACCCGACCGGGTGCGGCTCACCGCCCCCAGAGCCGTTCAAAAGCGCGCATGTCGGGTACATGCTGGGCACGCGGGCCGGCGATACCGATGCCATTCGTGCCATCTACCCCACCGATGAGTTCATCGGCGACATTGCTACGCTCGATCTTGACGGCGACGGCTTCGAGGAGGTCATCGTCGGCAGCGCCAGCAGCGATGAGATCCTGATCTACAAAAACACCGCGATGCCGGGCGACCCGCTCTCAACATTGCAGCTCTGGCAGACACTGACAGGACCCGCGAGCGAGACGGTCGCGATGGATGTGTACGCGTCCAAGCTGATGGTCGCCTTTGCCAACCCGCCCCGCATGGCGCTCTACCAGCCAGACCAAACCGGCTCGATCGAGCTGCTCGATGCCGTCGATCTGGCGGGCACACCCGTGGGCTTTGCCAGCGGCCTCTTTGACCCGGAGATCCAGGGGGTCTCGCTGGAGAACACCGATGAGATCCAGTTCTTCAGGGGATTCACCAACGAGATTGAGCTGACCAACACGCTCACGCTCGATTTCGTGCCCGGGCAGATCGCGTTGGATCGACTCAATGCCGACGGCTATAACGACCTCGTTGTCGTAGACCCAGCGAACAACATGGTGCATCTCTACGACGGCGGCGAAGACGGGTTTGCACGCTCCGAGAGCATCAGCACGGGCACCGACCCGGTCCATGTTCGCACCGCCGACATGAACCTGGATGGCGACAACGAGATCATCGTGCAGTGCGGCTCGAGCCGACGGGTTGAGGTCTACACGCTTGAGAAGGAACAGTGGGTGCTGTGGGGCTCAGTGACGACCGCGGCGACCGGGCTGGCGTTCGATGTCGCGGACATGAGCGGCGATGAATACCCCGACATCGTGACCACGGGGCTGGCGACGAACCGCAACCTGCAGTTGTTCATCAGCGACGGGCTGGGCGGGTTCACCATGCAGACCCGCACCCGGGTGGGCTTCAGCGCCCGCAGCGTGCTGCTACGCGATATGAACAACAGCGGGGATCTGGACATCGTGGTCGGGACCGGCGGCTCGGACGGCCTGATGGTGCTGGACAACCCGGGCGAGCACGACCTGCCCCAGCCCGGACAGTTCGCCGCGGGGGACTACTTCATGGCCCTCAATGTCGCGAACCAACGCGATGATGATCCAGACCCGGTGGATCAGCTTCAGGCGCTCTATGACGAATGGCTGGTGTCACGGGCAGGGCGCGTGGATGCGGTCCGATCGAATGTGTTCGGCAACGGGCTGCTCGTTCCGGGCTACACCACCCGGCACTGGGTCGAGCTGCGTGATCTGGAGGGTGAGCTGCTGGAGATCTCCGACCCGTCGATGGTGACGGTTGAGACCGGGGGAGTCGCGACCGCCTCGCCCGTGGCCTCAGACAGTCCGGGCCGGTTCCATTTCGATCTTGAGGGTGGCGATGAGACCGGGGTGTACAGCATCTCGGTGAGTGTGGAGGATTCGACGGGTCGGGTGGAGCTGATGCCCCGCCCGCGATTGGTCATCACCGAATCAGCCGCCGACCTCAATGCCGACGGCCAGTGCAACTACTTTGATGTGGCGATCTTCCTGGAGGCGATGTCCACGCTGTCGCCCTACGCAGACATCACGGGTGACGGGATGACCAACTTCCACGATGTGGCCACATTCATTCAGGAATACGCTGCCTGCAACCCCTGAACCAAGGGGGGACGGGCGGCTGAGACAACATGGAATATCTGAGCTGATTCGTGCGCCAGCGTGCTACGCTTGTGTGGGGACTCTCCATACAAAAAGGTACAGGTATGAAAACAGCAATTAAAATCATCGTCGCCATCGTGGTGCTGCTGATTCTGGCAATCGTCGGTCTCGTGGTACTGGGCTTCTCGCAGGTCGATCGCATCGCCAAGGAAGCCATCGAACGCGGCGGCACCTACGCGATGCAGGTCGACACCACGGTTGATGTGGTCGATGTCAACATCACCGGGGGCACCGCGAGCATGAGCGGGCTCAACATCGCCAACCCGGCGGGGTTCGATACGGACCACTTCATGCGTCTGGGTGATTCCAACGCCTCGGTCGACCTCAACACCATCGGATCGGGCACCATCGTGATGCCCTCGATCACCCTCACCGGGATCGATGTCATCCTCGACAAGGGCGGCAACCCATCAAACTACAACACAATTCTCAACTCGCTCAAGCGGTTTGAGAGCAAGACCGATGACGGCACCGACCCACAGCCCTCGGGCGGAGACGCGGGCGATGGCACCAAGCTGATCATCAACTCGCTCAAGATTCAGGACATCAACATCCGTGTGGCCAATATGCCCGGCATCTCGCTGGCGGTGGGCGATGTGGCCGTCAACATCCCCGAGATCGAGCTGCGTGATGTGGGCAAGGAAGAATCGATGACCACCGCTGAGGTGATCAACCTGGTCGTCAAGACGGTTCTGGCGGCCGCGGTCGAAGCGGGCGGCGGGATCATCCCGAGCGATGTGCTTGGCGAGCTGGGCAACGGGCTCGCGGGCCTGGAGTCGCTCAGCGACATGGGCATCGAGGCGATCAGCGAGCTGAAGCTCGACGAGGCCCTGGGTGGTGTTCAGGAGCAGATCGACCAGGTGAGCGAAGATGTGCAGAAGCAGGTCGATGACGCAACCAAGGAACTCGAGGACAAGGCCAAGGACATTGAGGACAAGATCGATGATGCGACCGAGGAACTCAAGAATATCTTCGGTGGCAACAAGAACGACGATCCCTAAAACGCCCAGACTACCATTCGAACCGAACCCCCCGCAGTCGGGGGGTTTTTTGTGGGTTGAAATGAGATTGTTTGGGCTGGAAGTTGTCAGCGATATGCAACAATGGGCTTTCCCGGTGCGTATGTCCAGTGCCGGGGTGTTTGTCCGGCTGGGCGTGGGTTCTCCTCGCCCTGAGACAGCAGCATGGGATCGGGCATCGTGGTTCATTCGTATATGAGCAACGATGTTTATCGGACGGGCATGAGGTGCGATCGCATCGCATCGCACGCTCGTTGCAGCACGCACGAGGGCACACGGGCCCGGCGTGGTGTTTCGAGCCCTGTTTCGGGGGCTTCAGGTCGATAGGCCTGATGTTGGTTCCGCGCTCGCGGGCAGGTTCAATGATGATCGCCGACGATGTCGGCTCGCAAGGGATGTAGTACGATGAAGAGCAATCGACGCCGGGTGGGTATCGCGACCGCAGGACTTCTGGCACTGGCCAGTGGGAGTGCGATCGCACAAATCGGTATCGAGAGCCCCGCGCCCTTCGGGGATGGGGGCGAGGTGGTCAATGCCGGCGCTCGTGTCTCGCTTGACGCGACGCAGCGGGCGGCACTGGCTGATGCCTTCGCGTGGTCAACCCGCGACGCGGGCATCCTGAGCCAGACGCTGAGCCCGCGGGTGAGCTTCATCCCCAGCCCTGGGCACACCGAGCGCACCGATTATCTCAATGTGAAGGTGAAGGACCGAAGCCAGATGATCTCGCAGCTGGCCGGCGAGGGGCTGGACTTCCAGACCGCCCCGGCCAACACGGGGAGCAACCGTGCCGCCAGCGCCGACGCCAGCTTCTCGCAGGTCGTCGAGCGGGTGGTCGCACGCCAGCAGGAAGCACGCGATCGGCTCGCCCCCGCGCTGCGCCAGGGCTACAGCGACATCGATTCGTACTCGGTGAAGATCCCCGCGGGGATCAGCGCCGAGGTCGTCGCCGAGGTGTTGATGCTGACGGGCGATTATGAGTATGTCTCGATGGACTGGCTCTGCTACCCCACCGACACCACCCCCAACGATCCGCTTTTCAGCCAGCAGTGGTACCACGCGCCCGGCCGGATCAACACGCCCGCGGCCTGGGACATGACCCAGGGCGACTCGTCCACCATCATCGCGGTCTGCGATTCGGGCGTCGACCTGGATCACGCTGACCTGCAGGCGGCCCTGGTCCCGGGGTACAACTCGACCGACAACCTCGCCCAGATCGACGGCGGCAATGTCAATGACGACCTCAACGGGCACGGTTCACTCGTCGCCGGCTCGGCTGCGGCGATCGGCGACAACGGGACCGGCGTCACCGGCGTGGGCTGGAACTTCTCCATCATGCCCGTGCGCGTCTCGAACATCTCCAGCGGGACGGCCCTGCTCAGCGAGATCCTGGAGGGGGCGCGATGGGGCTCGGACAACGGTGCCTACAGCGTGAACTGTTCATTCGGCGGCGCCAGCGATCCAGCAGCACGCAGCAGCGGCGGGCACATCCGGGCCGAGGGCCACCTGCTGGTCTTTGCCGCGGGCAACGACGGGCTTGCCAACCAGACGAATGACTGGGACAAGGTCACCATCGTCGGGGCGAGCAACCAGAGCGACAACTGGGTGAGCTGGTCGCACACGGGCATCGGGATCGACTGCATCGCGCCCGGGACCAATATCCGATCAACCAACCGCACGGGTGGCTACTCCTACACCACGGGCACCAGCTTCTCGGCCCCCATCACCGCAGGCGCTTTGGCGCTCGTACACGATGCCAATCCGGCCCTGACTGCCGACGAGGTGGAGTTCATCCTGCTCAACTCGTGCGACGACAAGGAAGAGCCAGGCGAGGACAACAAGACCGGGTGGGGTCGCATCAATGTCGGACGAGCCGTCGATGACGCGATCAACGGCCCATCGATCATCAACCTGCCCTTCGTCGACGACTTCAGCGAATCGACCCTCTCGACGCAGTGGCGCAACCCGGTGGGCGATGTGGCCGCCAGCGACGCGGGCGTCAACGAGCCGACCGGCTCCTACAGCATGAACCTCGACGACAGCGACTCGATCGAGTCGATCTCGATCCGTGCCGCGGCCCTTGCGGGCAACCCGGGTGAGATTGGCTTCTGGGTCCAGCACCGGGGTGTCGAGGCCGGCGAATCACTCGTCGTTGAGTACAACGATCTGATCTCCGGCTGGACCACGCTCGACACGATCGTTTCCGATGGCAGCAATCAGGAGGAGTTCGTCCACCGACGCTACCTGTTCCCGCTGCTGGGGATGCACAACGACATGAAGCTGCGTTTCACGGCCAATGGCAGCGACAGCACCGATGATTGGTACATCGATGATGTGCTCATGCAGTCATTCACCGGCAACACCATGCCATGGCAGGACGGCTTCGAGGACGGCATCACCCCGACCCTCGACTGGGACACCAGCGAAGCCACCGCGACCGATCAGGCGAGCAACACGCCCGAGGGGTCGATGAGCGCACTGCTGACCAACTCGCAGTCGATGACCAGCGCCGATGTCGATGTGGTCAGCCCGCCTGCCGCGGTCTGGGTGCGGTATCGCACGCAGCATCAGGGCGTTGAATCGGGCGAGTCACTGCTGGTTGAGTACCGTGATTTCAACGGCAGCTGGCAGGTCCTCGAGACGATCGCGTCTGATGGAAACGACCAGTCAAGCTTCGAACTACGCCAGCTCACGCTGCCATTCCAGGCATACGGGGCGTTCACCGCACTCCGCTTTACCGCACAGGGTGATGAGGGCGACGACGCGTGGTACATCGATGATGTGGCCATCAGCACCGAGTTCATCGTTGATGAGCCCGACTGCCCCGCGGACCTCACCGGCGACGGGCTGCTCAACTTCTTCGATGTCAGCGCCTTCCTGACCGCGTTCAACGCCCAGGACCCGATCGCCGACATCAACGGTGATGGATCGTACAACTTCTTTGATGTTTCCCAGTTCCTGACCGACTTCAGTGCCGGGTGCCCATAAGCATCCAGAGCCATTCCAGAAACGAACCCGCGATTCGAGGAGCCGATCGCATGCAATACCAGAAACGAACTCTCGCACTCTCGCTCGCCCTGCTCGCCGGCATCTGCGCCGGCGCCTCAGGCATGCAGTCCCAGCCCGACGCCCCCACCGCGGTGCGGGTCGCGGCCCAGACGCTGGATCTGCAGGCGGGCGATCTGGAAGTCATGCAGCGTGCGGCCAGCACGCCCATCGACTTCGTCGCCATCCCGGGCGATCGTGAGTTCCGGGGCGAGCTGATCGTGCACGCCAAGCAGGGCAAGGTCCCCACGGCCGAGGCCCGCGTGGCACCGCTGACCCTGCGCACCAGTTCGTTCGTGCCCGAGCGGGTCATCCAGGTCCCCGATGGGATGAGCGAGGGCCAGCTGGCCGCCATGCTCATGGCCACGGGCGATTATGAGTTCGTCGAGCCCAACTGGACGCTCTTCCCTGCGGTCCAGCCCAACGATTCGCAGTACGGCAGCAGCTGGCAGCACACCCGCCTGGACTCCGAGGCCGCGTGGGACATCGAGACGGGTGACAGCAACATCATCGTGGCGATCTGCGACTCGGGTGTTGATACCGATCATGCCGACCTGCAGGACGCGCTGATCCCCGGCTTCAACGCCGCGTCGAACCGCGCGCAGGCCGCGGGCGGCGATGTTGAGGACATCAACGGGCACGGGACCTTCGTCGCCGGCTGTGCCGCGGCCCAGGGCAACAACAACACGGGCGTCACCGGCGTGGGCTGGGATTTCTCGATCATGCCGATCCGCGTGACCAACAACACCGACGGGACGGCCAGCGCGTTCTCGATTCTTGATGGTGCACGATGGGCCGCCGAAAACGGCGCACACATCGTCAATGCAAGCTTCTCGGGCGGGACCTCGGCCTCAAACCAGTCGGTCGGGCGGTACCTCAAGGAGCTGGGCGCGTTGCTCTTCTGGGCATCGGGCAATGACGGCGCGTACATCGAGCCCAACCGTCCTGACTATGTGATCGTCGGCTCGACCACCAGCAGCGACAACCGCTCGGGCTTTAGTAACTACGGCCCAGCCGTCGATGTCACCGCCCCGGGCTCGAGCGTGCGTTCGACGCGTCGATTTGGCAGCTATGGCAACGGCTCGGGCACAAGCTACGCCAGCCCGATCGCGGCGGGCGTGGGCGCGATGATCTACTCGGTGAATCCGGACTTCAGTGCTGACGATGTGCAGGACATCCTGTACAAGTCCGTGGACGACCTCGGCGCTTCGGGCCGCGATGATTTCTACGGGCGTGGACGCGTCAACACCCATAACGCGGTGCTGATGGCGCAGAGCTACGAGCGGCCGACCACGCTGCCACTGGGTTTCAGCTTTGAGGATTCCTCATGGCAGTCCATCTTCTCGGTGAGCGCCGGCGATGTCGAGACGAGCTCACCCGCCGACGCGCCCGAGGGCGTAAGCGTGCTGCGTCTGGATCACGACGACACGATCGTCAGCGAACGACTCGCTGGGCGCTCGCTCTACGACGACGCGATGTTCAGCTTTGCCCTCCGCAGCGAGGGGCTCGAAACGGGCGACTCATTGCTGGTGCAGTACCTGGAAGACCCCGAGGTCGCCGGCGAAGACAGCTGGGCCACGATCAGCCAGATCGATTCTCGCGGGCTCTCGAGCAGCTCGTTCGTGCGGTTCAATCAGGAACTCCCGGATGGGATGCAGTGGCACGGCGTGCAGCTGCGATTCGTCGCCGACGGGAGCGACAGCAGCGATGTGTGGTACATCGATGACCTGAGCATCGACCTCATCCCCGAATCAACCGCCCCGCTGGATCAGCAGTTCGAGAGCAACACCATCGACCCCGTCGCCTGGCACACGGTGACCAACACCGAGGCGGTGTACGACAACGACACCTTCGCCGTCCGGCTCACCGACAACGCGACGCTGCGCTCGCACGAGATCCCGTTGCTGCAGTTCGGGTTTGTGCAGCCCTACCTGTACTTTGACGCGTGGGTCGATGGCTCGGTCAGCCCGGACGACACGCTCGTCGTTGAGGTGACGACGATCGGTGGCGACTGGGAGACCCTGACCACCCTCACCGCCTCGGAACTCTCGGACAGCCCCGAGTTCATCAACCTCGACATGCCCATCTACACATGGGCGATCGACGACATGGAAGTCCGGTTCACCACCGACACGACCGGCGGGTTCTACCTCGACAACATCTACCTGGGCGTGGAAGCACCCAGCAGCGCCTGCAGCGTGGCTGATATCGCCGAGCCCTTTGGCGAGCTGAACTTCTTCGATGTCAGCGCCTTCCTGAGCGCGTTCAGCGCCAACGAACCAGCCGCGGACCTCAACGGTGACGGTCAGTACAACTTCTTCGATGTGAGCGATTACCTGACGCAGTTCAACGCGGGCTGCCCATGATTCGTTCCGCAGCGTTCATTCTCATCTCTTGTGTATCGATCGGGTCGGCGCAGCCCTGTGACCCGATCGGGTTGTTCTACGGTGCTGATTCGGTTGTGAACAATCGTTTCCAATCTGAGATCGCCGCGGGCGATCTGAATCAGGATGGGTACCCCGACCTTGTGGTACCCGGATTCAGGACCGTCCATTTCAACGACGGCGGCGGTCGCTTTGGCGATGGCGTCTATCTACCGAGCGTGGGTGCACGCGATCCAAACCTCGTGGATCTCGATGCCGACGGGGATCTGGACCTCGTCGTTCGGGACGGCGCCTACATCAAAGTTGTGCTCAATCCCGGCGACGGCATGCTCGACTTTGATTCTTCATACACTGATCCCGGAGGCATCAGCAATGTCGATGTCGTTGATCTCAATCTCGACGGCAGCCCCGATCTTGTTTGGACCAACAGCGAGCGGACGGGCATGTTGCTCAACGACGGCGATGGGCGCTTTACGGAACTCGATACCTCTTCAAGCGACTTCGGGGGCGGCGGAACGATCGTCGAAGCCGCCGATCTCGACGGCGATCTGATCCCCGAGGTCGTGCTGACCCATGAGCGATTGATCAGGACCTACCGAGCCGACGCGACCGGTGTGTACGGCCTTGTTCAGGCTATCAATATCGGTCTTGATTTCAGCGCAGAGCATGTGCAGAACATCCTGCTTGAAGATCTCAACGGCGACGGCTTCCCCGAGCTGACCTTTAGCAGTCTCTCGATCGTTCCGTCCCGCCCCGACTTCGTCACGGTCTATCGCAACCTGGGCGATGCGACCTTCGTACCGCGCGACAACCACCCGCTTTTCAATGTTGTCGTCGGGCTGCAAGTAAGTGACATCGATCAGGATGGCATCAACGACCTGCTTGTATCAGATCAGAACTCCCACTCGCTCTGGATTCTGCGCGGGAACGGGGCGGCACGCTTCACCGCGACTGGACCAATCAGCTCCTTTGGTGCGGCGCCACTTGATGCTCCGAGGCACATCCTCTGCCCCGACCTGAATCTCGACGGCGTTCCGGACCTTGTCGTTGGCAACTACGGCGGGAGCACGGTGAGCTACGCCTTCAATCGATGCGGGACGCATCCCTGCCCACCGGACCTGACGGGCGAGGGCATGCTTGACGAGCAGGATATCGACGCGTTCCTTGATGCGTACCTCGACGAGAACCCCGCCGTCGATTTCGATCGCGACGGCCAGCTCACCCATCGGGATGTGAGCAGCTTCATCGTCGCCTTCCAGTCCGGCTGTCCCTGATCATTTCTGTTGAGTCACCCTGCATCCCGACCGATACAGAGTCGGTAAAACCCAGACCCGATCTGGGTTTTTTCATCGCCAAACGACAAACAAGCATCGAAAGAGGCACGGGATGAGCAAGTGTGTGAAAATGGGCTATTTGCTGGGTGCAGCGACCATCGCGTCTCTGACCATGAGCGCCGGGGCGGCACCCGGGAAGTTCGAGGACGCCGTCAAGGGCTATCAGAAGGTCCAGGTCGCGCCCGGCCAGGGCGAGTTCTACACGCTCTACACCCGTGAGAAGGATGCCCAGGTGCTCGCCGAGCTGCCCCGCAACTTCGAGGGCAAGCGGTTCTACCTCGTGGCGACCGTGGCCGCGGGCCACCCCCAGGCGGGCGTGTACTCGATCTGGCACAACGCGGTGGGTGTGCCGACCAAGACGGTCTACTGGTCGCGTCGCAACGACCAGCTCATGCTTATCGAGCCCAACATCGCGGTGCGAAGCAGCGGCGATCAGGAATCCAAGGCGGGCGTGGCCCGGGTGAACACCGACCGCGTGGTGCTGACGGTGCCGATCGTGGCGATGGGCCCGGGCGGCGGGCCGGTGATCGACCTCGATCGCGCGCTGCTGGGCGGCTCAAGCCAGTTCATCGGCAACTTCCTGCGCGGGGCCAACACCTCGCTGGCCAAGATCACCAAGGCCAAGGCCTTCCCCAACAATGTCGAGCTGGGCTTCGAGCTGCCGCGTGGGGGCGGCCAGTTTGCCCAGGTGCGGTTCTCGCTGGGCATGCCCGAGAAGTCGCGCGGGTTCAAGCCGCGTGAGGCCGACCGGCGCGTGGGTATCTACTTCGAGTCGTTCGACGATCGGGCCATCAACGACGGCGGATCGCAGGTCGTGCGGTACGCCAACCGCTGGCATATCGAGAAGGCCGACCCGAAGCTCAAGATGAGCCCGCCGCGTGAACCCATCGTCTACTACATCGAGCACACCACCCCGCTGCGCTACCGGCGCTGGGTGCGCGACGGCATCCTCGCCTGGAACAAGGCCTTCGAGCAGGTGGGTATCCTCAATGCCATCGAGGTCCGCCAGCAGGATGCTCGCTCGGGCGCTTTCATGGACATCGACCCCGAGGACATGCGTTACTCGTTCGTGCGCTGGACCAACGCGGGTATGGGCTTCGCCATCGGCCCGGTCCACGCGCACCCGGACACCGGCGAGATCTACGAAGCCGACATCGTCATGGATGAGGGCTTCATCGGCTCGTATGCCAACCAGTACATGCAGACCGAGCTGGCCAGCCACGCGATGAGCGTGCTCTCGCCCGATCTGGCGGGCTGGCTCGCCGAGTACCCCGAGTGGGACCCACGCGTGATCCTGGCCGAGCCCGGACAACGCGAGCGGGCGGCCATGCTGACCAAGGCGATGATCGAGCAGCCCGAAAACCTCGACGAGCTGCTCACCGATGCCCCCGAGACCCTCTCGCCCATGGTCTGGGAGCCACACCGCACCATCCACCACGAGCACGACGCGGGACACGCCATGTGCATGATGCTGCCCGGGCTCTCATCCAATGTAGCCGCGGCACGACTGGCCTTTGACATGAACCTGGGCGCCATGCTGAGCGACAAGGGCGACGATCAGACATTGCTCGACGGGCTCCCCGAAGACTTCGTCGGGCCGATGCTGCGAGATGTCGTCATGCACGAGGTCGGGCACACCATGGGCCTGACCCACAACTGGAAGGGCTCGGCCCTGCACTCGATCGCCGAGATGAACAGCGACGGCTTCGACGAGCCGATCCAGTCAACCGTCATGGACTACGCCCTGACCAACATCATCGTTGAAGACGAAAGCCGCGGCATGGTGCAGGGCAACTATGTGCCCAACGACATCGGCCCGTATGACATGTGGGCGATCGAGTGGAACTACACCTTCGGCGATCCGAAAGAGGTCGCCAAGAAGGCCGCGATGCCCGAGCACGCGTACATGGCCGAGGACGGCGCGTTCTCACCTGACCCGCAGGCCAAGACCTGGGACCTCGGGCGTGACTCGATCGACTTCGCCGAGGAACGCATCCGCTTCGTCGACAAGGCCCGCGCCGAGCTGCTCACCGAGGTCGTCGAAGACGGCGAGACATGGCAGAAGGCCCGCCAGGTGCACCAGCAGCTGCTGGGCATGCAGTCGGGTGCGATCAGCATGGCGATGCACTGGGTCGGCGGCTCGCACATCCAACGCTCCATGAAGGGCGACCCCGACGCGCCGGCTCCGATCCGCCCCGTCGATGCCGACCAGCAACGCCGCGCACTTTCGTTCATCGTCGATCACGCCTTCGACAGCGACGCATTCGGGCTCGACACCGAGACCCTGTCCTACCTCCAGAGCGACAACTGGTACGACGAGGGCTACAGCACCGCCCACGCCTGGCCCGTGGCCCAGAGCGTGCTCGGGATCCAATCGTCGGCCATGACCGGGCTCATGAACCCGCAGCGCCTGACCTGGATCATGGACAACGAGCTGCGCACGCCCGCCGATCAGGACGCGCTGACCGTGCCCGAGATCTTCGAGGCATTGCGTGAGTCGATCTGGGACCTGCCCGACATCGACGGCAGCTACACCAACCGCCAGCCGTTGGTCGGCCAACTCGAACGCAACCTGCAGATGGAGCACCTGAGCCGCATGATCGACCTGGCCACCGGCATGCGTTGGCCCGGCGCTTCGGGGCGGACGATCCAGTCGCTGGCCCGTCAGGAGCTGCAGACGATCCGTGCCAAGACCACGCTCTACGCCAAGGCCAAGGGCATCGACGCCTACAGCGCCGCCCACCTGCGCGACGCCAATGAGCGGATCGAGCGGGCGCTGGAGGCGTCGTACATGCGACGGGATTGACGCCCGATAACCAACCTCTCGAAACACCCAACCGATCCCGGTTGGGTGTTTTTTTCTATTTCAGTGCAATCAAACGCCACGAAAGCCGTTTCACAGGTATGCACAGGTACACCACCGCGATCGCTCTGTTTGTTAGTTCCGGGTCTTGCGTGGCCGGGGAGATCCAGCCGCCCATGGGTCTGTATTGCAGCTGCCCCCCCACCACGGGCAATGGCAATGGGTCCGTCATCCCCGAGGTCGCCCAGCTCGATCATGTCGACGGCGTGCTGGTGCGCCTGGAATGGGGCACACTGGAACCCTCGCCCGGCGTCTACGACTGGTCGCTGCTTGACGAGCAGATCGCACGGGCAGAGCTGTACGGGATCAAGGTCTCGCTGGCTGTGGTCAACGGCAATGCCGCGCCCTCCTGGCTGAGCGCCCTGGGCGTGGATATGTTCAGCTTCCAGTTCGGAACGGAAACCCGTGAGATGCCCGTCCCATGGGACAGCACCTTCCAGAGCCGATGGACGCAGTTCATCGCCGACCTGGGCGCACGGTATGCCAATGAGGACACCATCTCATTGGTCTACGCGACGAACTCGAGCCGCAATGGTTTCGAGATGCAGCTGCCCTTCACGCCGACCGATCAGGTGAACTGGGCCAACGCGGGGTACAGCGATGCGCTTTACGCCCAATCGTGGACCGACGCGATCGACGCCTTCGTAGACGCCTTCCCCAACCACCCGGTCTCGCACGAGGTCCACCCCGTGCTGGGCAGCGACGATGTGGCCAATGAGGTGTATCAGCATGCCCGCGACACGCACGGCGACGCGGTGGGCGTGCTGGCCGCGTGGTGGATGGTGCACAACGCGCTGGATGTCTACCCGGGCATGTTCGAGATCCTCCAGGACGCCTCGTACGAGAGCCATTCGCAGGTGCAGGTCGCCAACAGCTATACCAACACCCCCGATCGCTTCAGCGACGAGGGGTACCAGGGCGAGATCGATCTGGCGATCGAGTCGGGCGTGCGCTATATGGAGGTTTGGAACAGCGATCTGCTCAACGCGTCGCTCACCGACCTGATGATCGAGACCGCCGAGCGGCTCAATACCCCCTTCTGCGGGGCCGGCGATATGGACGAGAACGGTGTCCTCGACTTCTTCGATGTCAGCGCCTTCCTCGGCAGCTTCGGCAAGAGCGATCCCCGCGCGGACTTCACGGGCGACGGGCGCTTCGACTTCTTCGATATCTCGGCCTTCCTCGGTGCCTACAGCGCCGGCTGCCCCTGATACCGCCCTGACCCCACCCACTGCTATGGCCCGGTAATATCGGGCAGGCGGGGCGAAAACAACGATTTTCAACTTTCTCCGGGCGCGCCTGAACGGCCCGTCGCTTGATCATCCAGCGGCGGGATTTTCCCGTTGTTTGTCTGAACGCGCACTTCACGCGAGTGCATGCACCGGAGTCTGATCATGCCCACCCTCGCCCGCAATCCTCAAGCCTTCCTATCACAGCTGCTGATGATGCTCGTCTGCTCGGTGATGCTCATCGCCGCCCCGGCCCGCGGAGCGGATATCCCGGTCGAGACCGAAGCCGACTACCAACGCCTGCTCGACGCGATCCGGGCCAGCGAGTACACGCGTCAGGGCTATCTGGAGGGCAACGCGAACCCGCGCATGGTGGCCGCGGTCGCCGGGCTGTGGGCGTTTGCCGAGGCGAACCCGCTGGCGACGCCCGAGCAGCTCGCCGCGTTTGTCGCCGCCTACGACGCTGCGCTGTCCACGGCGGTCGAGGGTGATGCAAGCCTGACCGGTTTCGGATCGATGCTGATCGCGATGAACGCAACGAGGGTGCCGGTAGAGGGGGCCCTCGTGGGGTCTGACACACGCATCGGGCAGCGGGCGATGCAGCTCATGGGGATCACGCTCCCCGGGCTCGAAAGCTTCGAGCAATCGCAGAACCGGATGGCCAGGTTCGATGTCGGCTCCGTCCAGCGATGGATCAACCGCAGCCAGAGTGCGGACATCCTCACCGCGACCCTCGCGGGTGTCGGGCCGTCGGGCGAGCGCATCGCTGGTCTGGAAACCACAACTGCCGCGTACCTCGAATCGCTCGGCTACACGCCCATGCTTGGGATGGTCGATCCCAACCAGCCCGAGGTCAACGCCGGGCTGACCGGGCTGCCCGACTTTGCCGGCTTCATCGCCATCCGCGACGTCGCGGGTGCGCACGTCGGGCTCGAAACCGAGGTCTTCAGCCGCATCGAAGACATCCAGCTCGACGCCGAGGCACGCCTGGACGCCATCGGCAACGCCGAGATCCCCGAAGACATGGGGCTCAACTCCATCGACCTCTTCGCGGCTGCCGCCGATCCCGACCACCCCGACCACGCCGCCGCCATCGCGCAGCTTGAGGCCCGCCGACAGGCCGTCGTTGATTCGATCCGCGAGACCACGGACGACCGGGCCGCGGTCTTCGCCCGCACCATGCTCTTGCAGCAATCCAGCTACCCCGATGTGCAGTACGTCGCCGAGAATACACGCTCGTTCGCCGGGCTGCAGTTGCAGGTCAACAACGATCTCGCGGTTGCACAGCAGTCGCTGGGCATCGTTGGTTCGCTCGCGGGGCTCGGGGCCGCGTATGCCACCGGCAATGTCTACGCCGGCGTCACCTCGACCGCGAGCCTCGTCTCGGGCGTGCTCGGTCTTGTCGACCTGCTCGGCGATGGCCCGCCCAGCGCCGATCAGCAGATCTTCGATCAGATCGCAGGGCTGCGCCAGCAGGTCGAGGACCTGCGCGTCCAGATGAACGCCCGCTTCGATATCGTCGATGCCAAGCTCGACACCATCTTTGAGACCATGGTCTTTGCATTCGATCGCATCCAGGACGGCATCGACACGCTGATCGCCGACATCACCTCCGTGCGCAGCTCGCTCGACCGGATCGAAGCCGCGCTCTACGGCTTCGCCCAGAACCTGCTGCTGGTGGACCTGACCTCCCTGACCGACGCCATTCTCGACTACCGCACCAAGACCGGCTTCGACCTCGCCTATGCCGACCAATCACCCAGCTTTGTTGCCGGCGCCAGCAGCTTCACCACCTTCGCAACCTTCACCGCCCAGACCTCATCGTTCGCCGGGCCAGAGAACAACCAGAGCATGATCCTCACGCTCGACAACGCCGCGGATGTGCTCTCGGGCCCCGACGATGTGGTCTCGCGTCTTCTCAACGACTTCCGACGCGTACCCACCGGGCTATTTACCATCGATGGATTGCCCGTCACCGGCCCGATCATCACCGGCCGAGCCGCGGCCCCCGCGCCGTGGACGCAGGCCGCTTCGGCGTATGCCCAGCTTGCCCGCGAGAACCCCTGGTACTTTGCCTACATGCTGCGAAGCCAGCAGGACTCGATGGGTGGCGGCTCGCCGCAGATCGATCAGATCATCGATCAGGGCGAGCGCATCGTGTCGCTGGCCAGCGCCACGCGTGACCGCGACGATCTCTTCGAAGCGATGCTGCTCCGCGCGACCGATGGTGTTACGCAGGTTCAGACGGCGATCGACGACGCCATCGACGCCGAGCTGGCCGCGCGAGACCTGGACAACGGCACCACGCGCATCGACCCGTGGGGACCGGTCGAGCAGACCGCAACCCCGCTCGTCAACCCGGTGGTCTTCGTGACGCTCGCGGGCGATGGGTGCTTCGATAGCCCGATCCCGTTCCAGCCCGCGCACATCACCACCAGCGGGAATGGCAGCGCCAGCTCGTTCCCGCACGATGGCTTCGAGGCCAGTATCAGCGACAACCGCACCGGATCGTCCGCGGCGTACACGCGTGCAGAACTCGCCGAGCGAAACGCGCTCGACTGGCGCCTCCGAACCAGCTCGACCCACCGCCCGCTCGTCGAGGTTGAGGAAATCGATTACCTCAGCTGGTCCAATGACAACGAGTTCGATGTCAAAGTCAGCTCGATCATGCAGGGCTCGCTTCGGAGCGTGAGAACCATCCGCGTCATTGTCGAAGTACAGCAGATCTTCAATGGTGGAGACTGGGGCCCGCCAAACCCTGAGTACAACGTCATCGACGGGGATATCTGCGAGATGGTCCTCGACTACTGGCTGGGCTTTGTCAGTGGCAACGGGCTTACGCTTCTCTTCCCACCGCTGCAGGACGGGGATCTCGCGGGCGAAATCCTCCCCGCCGGCGAAGTGATTCTGGAAGAGCCGTTCGGTTGGCCTGTTCCTCAGCGTTTCTATGTCGATGCACGATTCCGCGTGATCTCGGACACCTCGACCTACACCCACGAGGGCACCGACTACTTGCCCATCCAGACCGCGTTCATCGCTGATGAGCTCGCGTCCATACGCGACGACATCCGCCAGTCGATCTTCGATGACATCAACGCCCCGCCCTCGTCCATCGACGACGCGTTCACGCTGCTCGACAACACCAGTGCCCTGCTCGATGGCTACCTGACACTCGGCGCCGCCGACGCCCTCAACCGAGGCGAGGCCCTGCGGTCCGCGTTCCGTGGCCTGCCCAGCAGCGACGGCATCGGATTCCGCTCAGGCGATCTGATCTCCGTCCTCGCGGACGAGGCCGACGCGGACGACGGCTCCATCGGCGGTGCGCCCGCCCTGGACCTTCCCGGCATCGAAGCGCACTTCGCGCAGCGCATCGCGGCACTGGCGTCCGAGATCGATATCGCGCTCGACACCCCCGCGCCCTCATTCCCCTATGTCGAGTTCGTCCTCGCGGACCTGCACGCGCTGCTGGACGGGGCCTTCGATCTGGCCATCGACGATACCTACCTCGCCGAGGGCTCGATCGCACCCGACGCATCAACCGGCCTGATGGCCAACGACATCGGGCAGGAGGGACGCATCGACAACGACGACCTGATGGTCGATCTAGACTTCTTCGGCTCGCCCGAGCACACCCCGCCGGCCCACGGCTCGGTCGCGGTGAGCGCCGACGGCTCGTTCACCTACACCCCCGACCCGGGCTTCGAGGGAGACGATTCGTTCAACTACCGCCTCGTGGCCGAGGTTGGCGACCCGGATAACCCGGTGGGCGATCCCAATGTGTACAGCAACCCCGCCCAGGTCGTGCTGCGGGTGAGTGCCGGCGCGTGCCTGGCCGATTTCAACGCCGACGGCGTCCTGAGCTTCTTCGACATCTCGGCCTTCATCGTGGCCTTTGGTGACGATGATCTGGCCGCCGATCTCAACGGCGACGGCATGCTCAACTTCTTCGATGTCAGCGCGTTCCTCGTCGCCTATCAGGACGGGTGCCCGTGACCCCCACCACAACCTGAAACCCCAAACCCGCCCATCTGGGCGGGTTTTTCTCTTGTGTGCACTGGCTATGTTGGTACCATGCGTGTCCGATCACCATTGAGAGAACCCACCCATGAAAGTCCGATATGTTCCGTTCCTCCTGCTGGCTGGCGTTGCGATGCCCGCGATGGCGCAGGATCTTCTGCTCATCCCCGATTCCGACGGCGACCGCGTCTGGGCGTTCAGTGCCGTCGACGGCGGGCTGATCGATGACGACTTCATCACCGACCCGGGCAGCGTGGGCGGCGTCGATGTCTTCAACCGACCGCTCGAGGTCCTGCTGGGCAGTGACGGCAACCTGCTGATCAGCGATCAGTTCAGCGATGTCGTCAGCGAGTTCGCACCCGATGGTTCGTTCATACGCATCTTCTCGCTCGGAGGCGTCCGTGACACCAGCATCATGGACAACATCCGAGGCGGGCATGTGCTCACGCAGGGCCCCAACGCCGGCGATGTGCTCATCACCAACTCCGGCGCACTCAACGACCTGGTGATCTCGCAAAAGAATGTCAAAAGTCTCGACGCCGACGACGGCAGCGAGCAGAATGACTTCGCCTTCAACCGCTACGGCGGGATCCGAGGCCCGTTCGATGTCATCGAGTACAACGGCGAGGTCCTCGTCGCCGACGAGGGGCAGGACAAGATCGTCCGCTACACGCTCGATGGCAAGTTCAACGAGCGATTCGCCAACAACATCTCGACGCCCCAGCTCGACTTCCCGCAGCAGATGGCCGAGGCGAGCAACGGCAACCTGCTGATCTGCGCTTTCTCCAGCGGGTTCATCCTCGAGTTCGACCCAACGGGCACGCTCGTCGGTCAGTACGACCCGGGCACGCTTGAGCTCTATCGCGGCATCGCCGAACTCGACAACGGCAACCTGCTCGTCACCACGACCACCGGCGTCTACGAGGTCACCCGTACGGGGATCGTCGTGGATGTCGAAGCGACCGACGGCGACTTCCGCTACATCACCCGCATGCCCACCACGGGGCGCGCAGCGTCCTTTGAACCCGATACCGAAACACTGCCCATGCCCGAACCCGACCCACGCGATCGGGACACGATCCTGAGCGACGAAAGGGGTGAGTCATGAACCGCATCGTACCCGCACTGACCCTGACCCTCGCCACGGCCTCCGCGCTCGCTGGCGGCCCCACCAGCGCCTACATCATCGAGGGCTCGGCCTACTTCGGCGCGCCGGGCATCGAGCTGACCCAGGTCGGGCGCGTTGACCTGAGCGACCCGTCCGTGGTGGATATCCTGCCGACCGCCGGGATCGACCTGCGATTCGGCGGCGCCGACCTGCGCCCGGGCACCGGCGAGCTGGTCGCCTTCGAGAACACCACCAACGCGATGCGCATCCTCGACACGATCAACGGCGGCAACGCGCTCATCGACTCCATCGGCTTCATGGACTCGGGCGTCGCGGGCATGAGCTACAGCAACGACGGCTCGCTGGCCTATGTCACCACCACCGTCGGGGCCTTCGTGCGCATCCTCACCGTTGATGCCGACACCGGCGCGATGGTCGCGATGAACAACATCATCACGGACGCCATCTCATCGCTGGCCGTGGTCCCTGAGGGGCATCCAACCCTCAACCCGGGCGACCTGTATGGCCTGGCCCTGACCGCGGGCGGTTCGGTCCGGCTCGTGCGCATCGACCTGAAAGCCAACACCATCGCCTCCACCCAGTTTGTCAGCGGCGTGGGCTTCAGCCCGCAGTTCGAGACCGGGCTCGACTTCGCATCCGACGGCACCCTCTACGCCCTCATCCAGGGCTACGACGAGGTCTCGCCCGATGTCTTCGTTGAGATCTCCAGCCACCTCTACACCATCGACCCCGCCAGCGGGGCGGCGACCGACCTGGGCGTCGTCCAAGCCGACGGCACATGGGACGCGGTGACGCTCGTGATCGACGAAGGCCAGGCTCAATGCCCGGCGGACCTGACGGGTGATGGTGAGCTGAACTTCTTTGATGTCAGCGCCTTCCTCAACGCGTTCGCGGCCAACGACCCCATCGCAGACTTCACAGGCGACGGCTCGTACAACTTCTTCGATGTGAGCGCCTTCCTCAACGCGTTCAACGCTGGGTGTCCGTAAGAAGGGCTGTTTACAAGGCTCGTGTGCCGAGTCACTTTGGGTCTGGTATAAACACCTGAATACACGCAGGTCACCTTTCGAATTTAATACGACAAAACCCCCAAATGGGGGTTGTGGATCATCCCTACGCCATGTAGTTTATTACGCCCCCTGATCATACAGGGCGGGCTTTATACCACACATGAGAGGGAGCAGATGACGGCGATACACACAAAAAAGAGATGTTTAGTACTGGCAACAATGGCCCTGTCCACCCTCGCGGCGGTTCCTGCCTCGGGGCAGACGATCAATGAGGAACTGGTGATTGCACCAACCGACGCCCAGAACTTTATCAGCTTCGGCCAGTCAGTCGCCATTTCGGGCACCACCGCCATCATCGGGGCACCCTTAGAATATAACGCGGGGATTAACTCCGGCTCAGCGTATCTGTTCGATATGTCGACAGGTCAACAACTCTTCGAACTCACCCCGCCCGATGCTGAGGGAGGGATGATATTCGGGAACTCTGTGGCTATATCAGGCACCACCGCGATCGTTGGTGCGCCGAATGATAGCGACGAGAATCCAGTTTCTGGCTCTGCATATGTGTACGACACGATCACGGGCCAGCAGCTCTTCAAGCTCACCGCGTCCGACTCCACGCAGTTTGCACGGTTCGGTTACTCAGTGGCCATCTCTGGCACCACCGCCATCATCGGCGCAGAGTCCGCTGGGGCCGCGTACCTGTTTGACACGACGACGGGCCAAGAACTCTTCAAGCTGGCTCCAAACGATGTTGTGGCGTCTGATAGCTTCGGTACCTCAGCGGCTATCTCTGGCACCACCGCCATTGTCGGGTCGTACAGAGACGACGACGCGGGGAGCTCTTCGGGCTCTGCGTATGTGTTCGATACGACGACGGGCCAGCTGCTCTTCAAGCTTGTCGCGTCCGATGCCGCAGAGAATGACCAGTTCGGCTACTCGGTGTCCATTTCGGGGAACACCGCTGTTATTGGCGCGAACCGGGACGACGACGAGGGCAGCTACACCGGCTCCGCGTACATCTTCGACACCACGACGGGTCAGCAGCTCTTCAAGATCGCCGCGTCCGATGCCGCAGAGAATGACCAGTTCGGGTACTCGGTGGCCATCGCGGGCACCACCGCCGTCATCGGGGCCCGGGAGAGCAACAACGCTGAGGGCTCTGCGTACCTGTTCGATACAACGACAGGGCAGCAGCGCTTCAAGCTCGCCGCGTCCGATGCGGAGTCTGGTGCTTTATTCGGTTCATCGGTGGCCATCTCGGGAGCGGCCGCAATCGTTGGGGCAACCCAAGCCAGTCATGTGGGCATCACATCAGGGTCGGTCTACTCATTCCCACAGGGGCCCGGCGTGCTCAACCAGCTGCAGCCGGTAGTCGTCACAGAAGGCGAGACCGCGGGGTTTACCATCGTGCCCATCTACCCAAATGTTGATCAGTACCAGTGGCGTCGCGACGGCGTGGACCTGGTCGACGGTGCCGGGATCAGCGGTGCCCAGTCCGATTCACTCGAGATCGTCTCCACGATGGATGATGTGGGGCTCTACGACTGCGTCCTGACAAACGCGCACGGGCAGGTGATTTCCAACGAGGCCGTCCTCGCCGTGCGATCGGACCCTAACGCGTGTGAGGGCGACCTCAACGGCGACGGATCACTGGACTTCTTCGATGTGCAGCAGTTCATCGTCGAGTTCCAACGCGGTTGCCCGTAACATCAACTTATCGCGAACACCTGTACACCACTGAATACACCATTCAACTCAAACGAGAGGGCCTTTTATGTTCTATCGATCAAGCGTAGGAACACTCGCCGTCGCATCGATCTCACTCAGTTCCGGGCTCGCCAGTGCGGACTACGCGTTCTCCTTCAGCGGGACCATACTCGCCGGGACCGATCAGTCGGGCGCTTCGCTCGTGGGCCAGCAGTACACGCTGGAGATGTTCGTGCTCGACATCGCGAGCGATATGACGCCGACAGGTGATACCGGGAGCTACGCATTGGATCGGGTGACGATGAATATCGGCAGCGATGGGACCATCGAGGATTCGACCTCGTCGACCTCGGCGTACTCCTCGGTGTTTATCGACATGGGCCCGACCCAGCTCGTAGGCGGTTCGGACATCTTCGGCACAGCAGTGAGCTTCATGCTGGGCGTGAACCTGCCCAGCGATGCGTTCAGCGATGTGCACGACATCGGCTCGCAGGGCGACTTCTCGCTCACAGGGCTGACCAGTTCCAGCTACAGCTACTACAACTCGGGCGCGTTCGGGAGCGGGCTCGAACTCAACAACACCGACTTCAGCTTCAGCAATGTTGCGGTGGTCCCCATGCCGACTTCGTTGGCGATGGGATTGGTCGGCATGATGGGTGCTGCTGTGGCGACGCGCCGCCACAAAGCACGCTGACGCAGCATCGGCTCTGACACCAATCCCGTATCCCAGCCGATGGCGACTCGGCAAAGCCAGGCCCGACCTGGCTTTTTTTGCAGACACACGTCACGAGAGCGAAGGTCAATCTATCGTGCATCAACTCCACCCCGTGTGACCTCCAAGACGAACCCCCCATCGCCGATCTGACCGGCGATGGAACACGATACTTCCTCGATATCGTCGCCTTCCTCAACGCGTTCACCGCGGGGTACCCTTGACCGCATCGCTCAAAGCACGCCCTTATCGACCGACCAGCGCTCGATGTATGAATTATCGACAAATCGTCTTTGGGCGTCGCCGCGCTCACGCGGCGTGATATCGGGATCTTGTATCATCCGGCCATGATACAGCACACGAAGATCCGACCGGAAGTTGCGGGCCTGCTCGCGCTTATCGCCGTTTCCACACCCGCTGCGATCGCGCAGCAGCCGCTCGGCGCCGATGCCTTCCGGGCGTTCACGCCGCTGCCGATCGGTGATGAACCGGTCGATGGCGAGTGCGTTGATCTCAACGGGGATGGCAACCCCGACTTGGTATCACTCAACTTCAAGAGCCAGGACCTGTCGATCCTCATCGGGGACGGTGTCGGGGGCTTCGAACCGATGCACGCGGTGCATGTAAAGAAACTCCCGGCGGGGATGTGTGCCGCCGACCTGGATGGCGATGGCGATATCGACCTTGTGACAACCCATCAGGCGAATCGGTACCAAGGCGTTGAGGCCGGGCTCATCGGGATCCATCTCAATCAAGGGGATGGCCTGATCTTCGATTCTCGGTACCTCGAAGGACCGTTTCTAAACAGCCCCGGCGACATCGTGGCGTTGGATAGCGATCTCGACGGCAACCTCGATCTGATCACACCCGACGGGCTCGGTGGCTACCTCCATGTGCTGCGTGGTCTCGGTGATGGAGAGTTCGAGCTGGGATACACACGCGTGTCGTTCCCATTCAGCGGCTATCTCCGGGCCGGCGATATGGACCTCGATGGCGACCTCGACCTTGTGGCGACATCTTCGCAGTCGACCGATGCAACGGCGATCCTGCTCAACACCGGCGACGGCAGCTTCGAGTTGACGCACCAATACGAGACAGGCAACAACCCGTTCGCCCTCGACCTGGGTGATCTCAACGGCGACGGGGCCCTCGATATCGTGGTCTCGGTCTATACCAGCGCCGAGTACGCGGTCTTGCTCAACCAAGGCGACGGCAGCATGTTTCCGCCCACGCTCATGCCAGCGGGGATTGAGCCGCGGGATATCCGACTCCACGACACCGACTTCGACGGCGACCTCGACCTGCTGATCTGCGATCAACTCGGCGGCGAGGTGCGGATTTTCGCGAACGCGGGCAATGGGGCCTTCGAACTGACCCAACGCGTCGGAGCGGGCGTCGAGCCCTACTCGATGGCGATCGGCGATCTCGACCGCGATGGCTTCGAGGACATCGTCACCTTGAACCGGTCGTACACCTACGAAGCTGATTACGCGGCGATGCTCCGCAGCGATCGTCAGGGCGGGTATATCAGCGACCAGCGCATCGGCGCGGGTGCGTACCGCGATCGTGGCATCGGTATGAACATCAACAACGACGGGCTGCACGATCTGACCCTGATCGAGCACAGCACACCCCGCCTGCACCTGCTGAGCAACACCGGCCAGGGCGACTTCGTGCTCGCCACGATCATCCCGCTCGAGGGTGAACAGGCACAGGTGCAGACCACCGACCTCAATGGGAACGGCCGAGACGATCTCGTGATCAAGTACGAGGACCAGAACACCTACAGCGTGATCATCAACCCGGTGTCGCCGAGCCAGGATCGGTACACAATCGACGCCTTCACGACCGAGCCCAGCGAGATCGTCTTCGGCGATCTCGATCTCGACGGCCACACCGATGCGGTCGTGAATCTCCCGGACCAAGACCTCCTTCAGCTCCTGCGCAACGATGGGTCCGGACACTTCAGCAACGCGGGGCAGATCGACATCAGCCGCCACGGGGGCAAGGTCCTCCTCGCCGATCTCAACGCCGACGGGGACCTCGACATCGTCACCTGCGGCGGTGCGCTCTATGTGCACAAGAACGACGGCGACATGTCGTTCCACTATCACAACCGATTCACATACGACTGGTGGGCGACGGAATACGGCGTCATCGACTACGACCGCGACGGGCGGGACGATGTGATTTCGGTCTACCGAAACGAGGCACGCGTGGGCATCACCCGAGGCAAAGCGGACGGGGCGATGTGGCCCACCATCTACATCGACACACCCGTGCAACCCGACGAGATGGCGATCAGTGATATCGACCTCGACGGCGATGACGATCTCGTGCTGACCAATGACTACTTTTCGACCATGAGCATCATGCGCAACGAGGGCCCGATGACGCTCACGCCAGCCCGCGTCTGGCCGATGGCTGGGAATGTGAGCTCGCTCATCGTCGCCGACGCGACGGGCAACGGCATGCCCGACATCCTGACCTACAACACAGGGTCGTCCTCATTCTCCCTGCTTCGGAACCAGATCAACCAGACACCGTGTGCCGCGGATATCACGGGAGACGGCCTGCTCGACCTGTTCGACATCAACGCCTTCGTCACACTGTTCCTCAACAATGCCGACGACGCCGACTTCAACGCCGACGGCGAGACCAACTTCCTCGATGTCTCCGCGTTCATAATCTCATACCAGAACGGGTGCCCCTGAAGCCACCACCCTGGCACTCGCAAGCATGAGAAAAGGCCGCCCATATGGGCCGGCCTTTGTCTTTGAGATCAGGCGCTACTTACGGGCAGCCCGCGCTGAACGCCTTCAGGAAGGCCGACACATCAAAGAAGTTCAGCATCCCGTCGTTGTTAAAATCAACGCTCAGGTCACCCGCATTGAAGGCCACCAGGAATGCGCTGACATCGAAGAAGTTCAGCTCGCCGTACGGCTCGGTGATGTCGGCGGCATTGCAGCCCGCGCTCAGATCCAGGATCGCCATGCCGTCGCCGATCGGTGCCGCGACCGCCAGGGTGGTGCCGTCGTCGCTGCTGGCCAGGGCTGACGGGCCGACACCGAGGTCGTAGGTCTCGGTGCTGAAATCGTCGGCATCGATCACAGTCAGTGTGCCCGACTGCGACATCGAGAAGCCGGCCTCACCGCCCAGCGAGGTGCTGACCGTGCCGTGGGCGACCCGCACGGTGTTGGTCGATGCGTCAAGCGAGAGCCCCACCGGCGGTGTGGCAAAGTTCACCGAACCCAGCAACGCCCCGGTTGTGCTGTCGTATGCAGACACGCGGCTGTCGCCCCAGTTGTTCACCCACAGCTTCCCGTTGCCATCATCAACCGTCTGCCAGGGCGAGTCACCCACAGGGAGCGTGGCCAGGAAGCTGGGCACGCTCCCGCTGCTGTCGTAGAAGCTCACGCTATCACCGTCACGGTTGGTGACATACATGCGATCGCCGTCGGGCGAGAAGCTCACCATCGTCGGGAAATCGCCCGCCGGCAGGTTCGCGGCCAGCGACCAGCTCGCGGTATCGATGATCGACACCATATCGTCAAAGCTCCCCGCGACGGCCAGGATCGAGCCGTCGGGGCTCAGGGTGATCCCCGAGTTCTGCGAGAAGCTGTAGCCCACGCCGCCCATGTTGCCCGTGATGATCTTGGGCCCCGCGACGGTGTTCGCGTTCAGATCGATGCGCCAGACGCCATCGCCGCTGGCCACCACACCCAGGTAGGCGTACTGCCCGTCGGGGCTGATCGCGACCGAACCGGCTCGCCGCGAGATCTCCACATCGGTGCTCGTACCCGAGTCAAGATCAACGACTGTTGCGTAGGTCGAATCGAGATTCCCGACCACCGCCGTGGTCCCATCGGGGGTGATCGCCACCGCGTTTGGACGCTCGCCCAGCGGCGCGACGCCCGTTACCGTGCCGGTGCTCGTGTCCACGATCGTCGCGGTATCCGAGAAGATCGAAACCCCCACCGCCGTCGAACCGTCGTGGCTCATCGCAATGGTTCGGCACCGGTCGCCCTCGACCTCCGGGCCGCTGCGCATCACCGCCGTCAGCGAGCCCATCGAGCCCTCGACATCGGCCACGACGAGATCATCGCCGAAGGTCGTCGAGCACATCGCGGCCTGATAATCCGTGGGCGACAGCGCCCCGTGCTCCGTCGAGACCACATTGTTCACCTGGTCGACATACGCACCGGTCTGCATATCGATCACCGCACCCCGGAACCCCACGCCCACGGCGTAGCGGCCATCGAAGGTCGGCAGCAGCTCGTTGATGCTCGCGGTATCCAGCGAGGGGCCAAAGGTGCCCGAGGTGACATCGAACACACGGGCCGCGTTCTGTGCCCCGACCGTGGCGATCGATCCGTCGGCATTGATCGCCACCGGACCGGTGAGATCGAACGCGGGCACCACCGTGTCGGTGATGGTCCCCGACGCGGTATCCACAACGGTGAGCGTGCGGGCGCTGTAACTGTGGGTGATGATGGCCGTCGAAAGATCGCCCGAGACCGCCAGCCCCGCGGCCGAATCGGCGATGGGCGTGCGCGCCACGCTGCCGGTGCGCACATTGATGATCTGCATCTCGTCGTCCCCGAGATCGGCATTGATCACACGATCGTTATCCACAAAGAAGAACTTGGTGTACTGAATCGAGGACGCGGGCGGCTCGGTTGAAAAGCTGAACCGCACGCCGTACCCGATGTCATCGATGGTGCGCGCCACCGAAGCGCTGGAGATATCGATCACCTGAAGCTGCCCATCGAAGCCGATCGCGACAGCCGCCAGATCGCCGGCGGGGCTGATGGCGACATACCCCGGGTTGGTGCCCACGGGGATCACACTCGTCTCGCTCATCGAACCCAGATCGACGATCGACACGGTGTTGTTGTCGATGTTGGCCACGACCGCCTTGCTGCCATCGGGGGTGATGGCCAGCGACTGAGCCGCGCCCGAGATCGGTATCGCGCCGACGAACGCGAGCGTGTCGGCGTCCCACAGGATCAGGTTGCGGCTCTCACGGTGCGCGATAACAATCGTGCTCCCATCGGGCGTGTACGCGACATCGCTGGGCGCATCGCCCTCGGGATCGCTGCCGGTGAACACGAACTGTGCATCGGGCGCCCCCTCAAACACACTCCCGGGCTTGTCATGCAGCACCGGGCCGCGTGCGTGACCAGATAGCTGCACCAACTCAAGCCCGGCGCTGGGCTGCCAGAACATCTGGGCCTGCTCGACATCCCCATCCGGGTGATCGGCAACGGCGGGCAACGCGAACAACGAAACGGCAACGGCAGCAGGCGCGAAGAATCGCGCAACTCGAACATCATGCATCATGGGTCCCTTTCACGATTACTCAACCAGAACGGCGAGGCATCAGCGTACCGCGCACACGATCGGTTCCGCAAGTAAAAAACCCGCCTGAAAGGCGGGCTTGAAGCTTGCATATGCATGCTCTCAATGCATTTATTACGAGTTAATGACCCGTCCCTCGCTGGCCAGCGCGGCCTCGTGCACGGCTTCGTGCATCGTGGGATGCGCGTGAACGGTCGCGATCAGCTCCTCGGTCGTCGCTTCGAGTCGACGCGCCACGGTCAGCTCGGCGATCAACTCCGTTGCCTGGTCGCCCAGGATGTGTGCACCGAGGATCTCGCCGCGGGGGAGCCCACGGATAATCTTCACGAAGCCGTCGGTATGACGCGTCGCGATCGCCTTGCCCAGGGCCATGTTGTTGAAGACGCCGACCTCGTAGTCCTCGCCCTTCTTGAGCCCCTGCTTCTTGAGCGCCTGCTCGGTGTAGCCCACGCTGCCGACCTGCGGGTGGCAGTAGGTGCAGCCCGGGATCACGGTGTAGTCCATGGGGATGGGCTCGTGCTTCTCCTTGCCGTCCTTGAACGCGAACTGCTCGACACAGAGGATCGCTTCCTCGCCGGCCACATGCGCCAACGCGGGCGGGCCGATCACATCACCGATCGCGTAGATGCCGGGCAGGTTGGTCGCGTAGCTCAGCGCCTTGGGCTCGCTGGGCTTGTCGTCGCTCAGGGGCACATAGTCCGTCTTGATGAAGCCGCGCACGGTTTCAAGCCCGAGCGATTCGTCGAACAAGCCGTCGAATCGACCGGCGACACCGATCGCCAGCAGCACCTTGTCGCCCTCGAGGACTTCTTTCTTGGACTCGTCGGGTTTGCCGTCTTTGCCCATCGGCGCAACGGTGACCTTGACGCCCTTGCCCTTGGTATCGATGTCGAGCACGCCGGTCTTGACACGCACATCGAAGCCGTGCTTCTTGTAGATCTTGGTCATCTCCTTGCCGACCTGCTCATCCTCGATGGGGACGAGACGGTCCATCATCTCGATGATGGTGACATCGGTGCCGAAGTTCTTGTAGACATAGCCGAACTCCATCCCGATGGCGCCGGCGCCAACGATGATGAGCTTGTTGGGGCGTTCCTTGTTGTGCATCGCTTCGCGTGCACCCCAGACCTTGTCGCCGTCGAACTTGGCGAAGGGCAGGTCGCGGGCGACCGAACCGGTCGCGATGATGACCTTGTCCGCGGTGATCGTCTCGGTGGCCTTGTTGACCTTGACGGGTGCGGGCGTGAACTCTTCATTCAGATCGCAATCGCGGACCTCGATCTCAACCTTTGGGCCCGCCTTGACGATCTTGGCGTGCTTGTTGATGAACTCGATCTTGTTTTTCTTCATCAGGAACTCAACACCCTTGTTGAGCTTGCTCGCCACATCGCGCGAACGACCGATGACCTTGTCCCAGTTGAACTTGATCTCGCCGGTCTCGAGCCCCCACTCTTCTTTCTCGGCCAGCTGCTCCATCAA
The DNA here is from genome assembly GCA_002364005.1 of Phycisphaerales bacterium UBA3190. GTDB lineage: Bacteria > Planctomycetota > Phycisphaerae > Phycisphaerales > UBA1924 > UBA1924. Next base: position 57,786 of record DEXG01000028.1, on the reverse strand, counting down.
CGCGGCATTGCTGATCAACGCCTTGGAGGGGATGCACCCCCAGTTGAGGCACACGCCGCCGAGCTTGGCCCGCTCGATGATCGCGACCTTATACCCAAGCTGTGCCGCCCGAATTGCCCCGACATACCCGCCCGGGCCGCCACCGATCACCACAACATCAAAGTGCTTGCTCGCCACGCTGAAACCTCGTTTCTGAATCGCCGATCGCGTTCTGTATCGCCCGCCCGGCGGGGAACTGACAAACGGCGGGATTATAGCGCCCGTGGCCGCGTGAACACCGACTCAAACCCGCTGAGCACCCGCATTGCGTGATGCGCCCCAAGCATGTGTCAACATTTTCGCCCGACGGCGCGGACGCCTGCCGAATCGGCAGCATTTGCCCCGATTTCAGGACACATTGACGCAATCAGCGCTCGCAACCCCCCACCAAATCGTGGCTTGGCTCGATCTGCAGCGACTTTTGCCCTTGTGTCACACTGGCACGCCCCGTGCAGCCGATAGTAGTGGAAATCTGTGTGTGTTGGTCTTCCCCGAACCAAGGGATGCATCATTGCACACCGATCATGCGAACAGGATCGTGCTGGGAAGCGTTCTTCCTAGTGGGGTCCAAGAACCCAGGCGTCGGTAGGGCGTCGAAAAGCGTCCCGGAGCAGGTCCCGGGGGGCGGGAGAACACCATGTTTGAACGATTCACAGATCGTGCCCGCAAAGTGATGGCCCTGGCCAACCAGGAAGCCCAGCGCTTTAACCACGAATACATCGGGACCGAGCATATCCTGCTCGGGCTCGTCAAAGAGGGCTCCGGCGTCGGTGCCAATGTGCTCAAGAACCTCGATGTCGACCTGAGAAAGGTCCGCCTCGAAGTCGAGAAGCTCGTCCGCGCCGGGCCTGAGATGGTCACCATGGGCAAGCTGCCCCAGACCCCTCGGGCCAAAAAGGTCATCGAGTACGCCATCGAAGAGGCACGGAACCTCAACCACAACTATGTCGGCACCGAGCACATCCTGCTCGGGCTGCTGCGTGAGCACGACGGCGTCGCCGCCCAGGTCCTCATGAACCTCGGGCTCAAGCTCGAAGATGTCCGCGAAGAGGTGCTCAACCTCCTCGGCGCCGGCACCGAGAGCGATGCCGAGATGACATCAAGCGGCGGACCCTCCTCCGAAGGCGGTCCCAAAGGCAAGGGCGGCAAGTCCAAGACCCCCGCACTGGATTCCTTCGGCCGTGACCTCACCCAGCTGGCGACCGAGAAGAACCTCGACCCCGTCATCGGGCGTGCCAACGAGATCGAACGCCTCACCCAGGTCCTGTGCCGACGCACCAAGAACAACCCCGTCCTGCTGGGCGAGGCCGGTGTGGGCAAGACCGCCATCATCGAGGGCCTGGCCCAGCGCATCGTCAGCCAGGAAGTCCCCGACATCCTGCACGACAAGCGCCTGGTCGTCCTCGACCTGGCCATGATGGTCGCGGGCACCAAGTACCGCGGGCAGTTCGAAGAACGCATCAAGGCCGTGATGAACGAGGTCCGCCGTGCGGGCAATGTCATCCTCTTTATCGACGAACTCCACACCCTCGTGGGTGCCGGCGGTGCCGAGGGCGCGATCGACGCGTCCAATGTGCTCAAGCCCGCACTCGCCCGAGGCGAGATCCAGTGCATCGGTGCCACGACCTTCGACGAGTACCGCAAGTACATCGAGAAGGACGCCGCCCTCGCCCGTCGCTTCCAGGCGATCCCCGTGGATCCGCCCAGCGAGGAACAGTCCATCGAGATCCTCAAGGGCATCCGTGATAAGTACGAAACGCATCACCGGGTCACCATCACCGACGACGCCCTGACCGCGGCCGTCGAGCTCTCGGGCCGGTACATCACCGGCCGCGTCCAGCCCGACAAGTCGATCGATGTGCTCGACGAGGCCGGCGCACGCGTCCGCATCAAGTCGATGCGCAAGCCGCCGGATCTGGCTGATATCGAAGCAGAGATCGAACGCCTCTCGGTCGCCAAGGACGAAGCCGTCAAGGGCGCCGACTACGAGAAGGCCGCCGAGCTGCGCGATCAGGCCGAGCAGATGCGCAAGAAGAAGGAAGATATCCAGGCCGAATGGCGTGCCAAGCAGCAGGAATCTGCGGGCGTCGTCGACGAGGAAATCATCCGCGAGGTCGTCTCCAAGATGACCGGCGTGCCGCTGCAGAAGCTCGAGAAGGAGGAGGCCCAGCGCCTGCTCAAGCTCGAGGACGAGCTGCACAAGTCGGTCATCAGCCAGAACGACGCGATCAAGGCCATCGCCAAGGCGATCCGCCGTGCCCGCGCCGGCCTGAAAGACCCCAAGCGTCCGATGGGCAGCTTCATCTTCGTCGGCCCCTCGGGTGTCGGCAAGACGCTGCTGAGCAAGTCGCTCGCCGAGTTCATGTTCGGCGACAGCGATGCCCTCATCCATCTCGACATGTCCGAGTACATGGAGAAGCACACCGTCTCGCGACTGGTCGGTGCACCTCCCGGCTATGTCGGCTACGAAGAGGGCGGCCAGCTCACCGAGCAGATCCGCCGTCGACCCTACGCCGTCGTGCTGCTCGACGAGGTCGAGAAGGCCCACCCCGATGTCTTCAACATGCTGTTGCAGATCATGGAAGAAGGCCGACTCACCGACTCCTTCGGGCGCCATGTCGACTTCCGCAACACCATCATCATCATGACCAGCAACATCGGTGCCGACCTCATCAAGGGCGGCGGCGGGTTCGGCTTCGGCAAGCACACCGCGGACGACAAGTTCGAGTCCGTCAAGTCCGTGCTCATGAAGGAAATCGAGCGGTTCTTCCGCCCCGAGTTCATCAACCGTCTCGATGATGTCATCGTCTTCAAGCCGCTGACCAAGGAAGACCTCGTCTCGATCGTCGAGTTCGAAGTCGGCAAGGTCGCCGAGCGGCTCACCATGCAGGGCTTCGCGCTCGAACTCGATCAGGCGGCCAAGGACTTCCTCATCGACAAGGGCTACAACCCCGACTTCGGTGCACGCCCCCTGCGTCGCGCCATCGGGACCTACATCGAGGACCCCGTGTCCGAGATGCTCCTGTCGGGCGAGCTGCACGACAAGAATGTGCTCAAAGCCACCCGCAAGGGCGAGGACGAGCACCTGAGCTTCGAGAGCGACTATGTCGCCCCCCCGGAGCCCGAAAAGTCAGAGGAATCGGACGAACCCGAGTCCGAGGTCGAATCCGCCGGCTCACAGTCGACATAAGAACCGACCCGATCTGACCGGAAACCACTGCACCCAACCAGCCGCACGCTCGTATACCTGAGCGTGCGGCTTTTTCATTCGCCTTCCCCGCGCCTGCCGGGACAGTATCGATCGCCGAGAGACTGAGGGGTATGCCAAGCCAATCGGCTTATGCAATGGATAGGTGTACGAGTTTCACCCCTGACTACAACTGCTCAAGTTGGTATAGTCAATACACAGATGAATCAAGAAACCAGTAAAACCCGACTTCTCTTGGATTGCTTCAAAAACTCCTCCCCCCCTAACATTGTCGGAACAATGCTAGCAAAACGCTTTTATGACGATTTGATAGATTGGGTAATCGAGAAATACGAGAGCGGGCATGAACCCAGTAACCCTGTTTCATTACCAGCTGTTGCAAAAAATCTTGACCCCCAAATGGGGCACCAAAGAGTGTTGACCGGCCCCAAACTTGGCCTTGCCGTGAAAAACTTTTCCAGATGTGCGTATGGCAAATTTTTATTACATACATGCAATGAAATTGGCCTGCACGAAAGACTCACATGCTTTCCTCTTTCGCTTGAGCAAGTATTAGCTTCATCGATCAATCCGTTAAGCGTGCAGCGCAACATTGCCTCTATAACACTAGATTCATACGCCGAGTTCAATCGCCAAAATCCTCCATTGAAAGAACACGGCTACTTGACTGACCGAGCCAGAGAAGCTGACCACATTGCTCTAATTGCCGACAAAATTCTCGTTCAGTACATAGAACACCATGTTGATTTTGTGGTCTCATTTTTGAATCACGAAGACAGGCTACTTTCTCGAAAAAGAACTTTAAACAATGTGACCATTGGCTGCTTACTACTCTTAGTAGCGTTTCTGCTCGGAGCACTCCTGCTTTAGCTCATCTAGTATGAGACAGTCAATGGGCAGCCCGATGGAACCCGCAGGGCTTTTTGGAGAACTACCGACACCGAACAAAAGATTCAGAAAGAGACTCCGTATCCATCGGACCTCACGCCAGTTTTACACGACCCAAACCCAACGCACCCACTCAACCGCGAACCAATATCCATACGCCCATGCAGCACGCGAACGACGACGACCTGAATCTCCGTGAATGTGTAGAACCCACATGACGCCCCACCAGCACCGAGCGGTACCCATCGCGGATCTCGCTCCGATCTCTGCCACGCTTGGGCGCCAGAGCGCATGCGTTCATCGCCTCACCCAGCTCCCCAAGATATCGATCGGCCTGGATCTCCCCAAATGCCTGAAAGGTCCATCGCCATATCTCGACAAGGTCGTCTTGCGCCTTGGCACTGATCGACAAACCCCGACTCATGACGCCGAACGCCCCGCCTCGCCGCGTGCTCGGCGCTTGATCTCATCCAGATCCAATGGCCCGGCGACCCCGCTCTCCTCGCCTTCAGCCAGCGCGCGACGCAGCGCCTCGACCTTCCGCTCATGCTCCTCGAGCAGGCGGAGCCCTGACCGGATTACATCTGCGGCATTCGAATAACGCCCGGATTTCACCTGCCCACTCACAAAGTCGTCAAAGTGCTCACCCAATATAAAGGAGGTATTCTTGGCCATATACAGAAAATACCATTATCTGGTATGTTGGTCAACCAGAATGTCGAGCACACGCACTGAAACCTCACGCCATCACGCCCGTAAGCCACTCTGTACGAAGCCCGAACCGAAACCCACACCCTGCTAAACTCCATTCATGCCCATATTCCTCCGCTGGTTATTACGACTCGGCCCAACCAACCCCATCGCGGTGCGGCTGGTCCAGAACGCCTCACGCCGGACCAAGCACCTGTATGTGCGCAGCGCCTACCTCGCCGTGCTCATCCTCGTGCTGCTCTGGGCCATGCTGGGCAACACGCCCGGCGGCGGCGAGGTCAGCTACCGCGTGCTCGCCTCGGCCGGGGCCACCAGCTTCGCATGGATCGCCTACCTCCAGGTCGGGCTCATCTGCGTCATCGCCCCCGTCTTCATGGCCGGGGCCATCGCACAGGAAGCCAACCCCAAGACCTGGGACATCATCCTCACCACCCCCATGTCCAAGCTCGAGATCGTGCTGGGCAACCTGCTCGGACGCCTCTTCTTCGTCCTCGCACTCCTCTTCGCCTCCCTCCCGCTCTTTGCCCTCACCCAGTTCTTCGGCGGGGTGCCGGGTAAATCGATCATCAACGCCTACATCGTCTCCGCCGGCGCCGCCACCCTCGTGGGCGCGATCGCCATCGCCCTCTCGGTCTCACGCCTGGCCGGGCAACGCGCCGTCTTCACCTTCTATGTCTCCGTCGTGACCTACATCGCCACCACCATCGCCATCGACGCGTGGCTCGGATCACGAGGCATGGGCATGGGCCCCAAGGGCAGCGGCGTCACACTCGTTACCGCACTCAACCCCTTCCTGGCCATCCGGGCCCAGCTCTCGCCCACAAGCTACCCCAGCGCCGACCCGGGCGCGTACGGCGGGCTCGCCGGCTTCATGCTCAGCTCGCCTGCGGCCGCCTGGAGCACCTTCTCACTGCTCATCTCGGCGCTGCTCGTCGGGTTCTCGACACTCACCGTCCGCAGCGGCGGGCTACGCCAGGTCACCCAGAACGCAAGCAGCGCCCCCTGGTACCGCAAGATGTTCGGGCTCTCGGGCGAAGACGAAGAGCACCGACCGCCCCGCAGCGTCTGGAGCAACCCCATCGCCTGGCGCGAAGCCGCCGCCCGTAACGCCACGCTCGGACGCATGATCGCCCGCTGGGCCTTCGTGATCCTCGGCGCGCTCACCGCGATTCTTGTTGTGATTCTCTATCACACGGGCACCCTGAACATGAACGACTTCCAGTTCATCATCAAGTCGCTCGTCTTCACCGAGGTCTTCCTGATCTCGCTGGTCGCGCTGAACATGGCCGCCACCGCCGTGGCCGGCGAACGCGAAGACGGCACGCTCGACCTCATCCTCACCACCCCCATCACGCCCAAGATGTACCTGGCGGGCAAGATGCGCGGCTTGGTCGCCTACCTGCTCCCGCTCATCGCCGTCCCCGTCTTCACCCTCCTCGTCGCGGGCTGCTACGCCCTGACCAACGGGCTCGGCAACGACGCACTCGCCCACTACGCACACAAGCCGCCGAGCACCAGCGTCACCATGCAGGTCCCGGTCGTCATCCCCGAAGCCGGGCTCGTCCTCGCCGTCATGCTGATCCCATTCATCGCCTTCTGCGTCATGATCGGTCTGCACTGGTCGCTCAAGAGCAAGGGCACCCTCAGCGCCGTGGTCGGCACCGTCGCCGTCGTATTCATCAGCGCCGGCATCCTCGGGATGTGCGGCTGGGCCAGTGCCGCCGACATGCCCGTCATCGGCCCAGCCCTCGCAACCCTCTCGCCCGCCTCGCTGATCGACGCGATGATCTCCCCCGTCGCCCGCCTCGACGAGACCATCAACAACAACTCCGGCGAGGGCCTGGCCGTCGCCCGCATCTCCATGGCCATCGGTGCCGTCGCCAGCGCGGGAATCTACATCGCCATCGTCTACGGCGTGCTCACCGCGATGGTCCGCAACTTCGACTTCACCGTTCGAAAGCTGGCAGGGACGCGCTGAGCACAATCGCACCTCCGCAGGAATACGCGCAAATCGACCAGAATTAGCTTTGGAACTTCCCACGCGTTCATTACGATGGGTTATCAATCACATGCCGCATATGAAGGAGGAAATCATGCGAAGTACGTCCACAATCTCATTCCTCATCGCTTCCATCGCCATGCCCTCGCTTGTGCTCGCAGGGTTTGCCCAAACCAGCGTCGATCTCAGCGGGCTCCAGTCCTGGGACATCGACGGCAGCATCCTGAATGAATCACGCTCGTTCCAACTCGCAGAGCCCGGCCCCATCGTGGATTTCGGATACATCATCCTGGGCATCAACTACGACATCACCATTCAAACCATGAATGGCTCCACGCTGAGCGACCTGAATATCCGCTTCGGAAACTCGGACGGATCATTCCACGGCAGCTGGCCCGACACCTTCCGACCCGGCGAAGGAGCCCCGTTCGGAGGCACCCAACGATTCACCGGCTCTTTCAGCACCGATATCCACCTCAACGAAGACGGGCTCTTCCTCGTCGAACTCTTCGAATCTATCAACGACCTACCCGGTGCGGACGCGATACTGCTGGAGGGCTCGACCATGAGCTTTAATGTGTTTATCCCATCGCCATCGAGTTCGGCAGTCCTCGGCTTCGGCGCATTGGCCGTGAGCACGCGCCGACGCCGATCCTGAGTTGATGAACGCGGATTCATCGCCGCGTCACGCACACCTCACGACGATGCCCCATTGTGTTGGTAGAGACATACACCAGCAAAGAGGTATCCCATGCACACCAAGCAAAGAACACAGATCGTTCAATGGCTGCTCATCATTTTGGGCTTGGCGATGATCGTCATCGGCGCGATGGGCCCGATCGCCCCGCCCATCATCACCGGCGTGGGATTCTTCCTCATCGCATGGTGGATGAGCGGAACGAATCAGAACACAAACCGTCCCTGATCAATCCAGCCGCTTATCCCGCGACAGCTCCGCGTACGCGTTGTGCGAGTGGATCGACTCGAAGTTCTCGCTGCTGATGTCGTACTGCACGATCCGGTCGTCGCCGTTGAGCAGCACCGCCAGGTCGCGGATGATGTCCTCGACGAACTTGGGGTTCTCGAACGCCTTCTCCGTCACGAACTTCTCGTCGGGGCGCTTGAGCACCGCATAAACCGGGTGCGAGGCCGCACCTTCCAGATGCTCAACGAGGTCTTCGATCCACATGGTGTCCTTCACACGCACCGCCGCCTCGATCCGGCAGCGCTGGTTGTGCGCGCCGTACTCGCTGATCTCCTTGGAGCACGGGCAGAGACTCGTCGCGGGGGCGGCGACCTTGATCACGAAGTCATCCTTGCAGTTGGCCGTGCACGCGAAGGTCACCTCGTAGTTCATTAGCCCCCGCTGCCCCGTCACCGGCGCGGGCTTGGCGATGAAGTAGGTGAAGCTCGCCTCAAAGTGCGCCTCCTGGGCATTGAGGCGCTCCTTGATCTTGCGTGTGATCTCCGGGATATCCCCGGGCGAGAAGGCCTGGCACTCGTGCTCGTTGAGCACCTCCAGGAAGCGGGACATGTGCGTGCCCTTCTTCTCCTTGGGCAAGGCCACATACATATTGATCGACGCGACCGTCGATTGCTCGCCGCCGTCTTTCGTCGCCAGCTTCATCGGGTAGACAACATCCTTCACGCCAACCTTGTCGATCGCAACATTGCGCTCGTCCTTCGACGCCTGAACATCGGGCATGGCCTGCGGGTTGACTGATTCTTTGGTGGTCATGGTGCTGCTCGCAAGTGTCTGTGGAGAATGGGCTTGCCCGCTTCTTCCCGCCCGTCCCATCGGCGCGGCAAACGGAAGAAATCATAGGTGTCCACACACACTGAACACCCTGTATCCACGATGTATTTCGCTCGCCGCCTGGCGTTCGATGCACCGAATCGAACGCCGTCCGCCGCACGCACGCTCCGAGAACGCCCTTCAGGACCACCAACGCGGGTGCCAGCGCGGCTCGACGCCGTATCGTCGCATCACCGAAAATCTTCTTTGGAGACACAAGGCCCCCTGTTATCATCGTTCTTCCCCATCCACCCCGTCGTCCCTGCCGAGGCCACCAGACATGCCCAAAGCGATTCGTGCCCTTGTGTTCCTGATGCTGGCTGTAGCCGCGCACGAAGCAACCGCTCAGGAATACTGCGGCTCTGATTATCTCGACTGGCTCATGATCGACGAGGACGAGAGCCGCGACGACTGGTTCGGCTACCAGACCACGCATATCGGCGAGAAGATCGTCGTCTCAGCCCCGAACGATCACGGGCTCGGACAAAGCACGGGTTTGGTCTACATCACCGAGTTCGACGAAGACGATTACACCTTCTTCCCCTTCACCACAATCTACGCCGACGACAGCATGCCCGGCGATCGGTTCGGGCAGGCCCTCACCGCCACATCGGAACACATCTATGTCGGCGCCCCCTACCACCAGGTTGGCGCGTTCCAAAACGCGGGTGCCGTCTACGAGTTCACATTCGATGGCTCACAATGGACCCAGACCGCCAAGATCACCACAGACACCCCCCAACTCAACGCGGGCTTTGGCAGAACCGTCTCGATCAGCGACGATGCCAACACCATGCTCGTGGGCTCGATGGACGAAAGCTTCGGGGGCACAAACACCGGAGCCGCCTACATCTTTGAGCGACAGGGCGATCACTGGGTCCAGACGCAGGTGCTGCTGCCCCCCAACCAAATCAACGGCGACAAGTTCGGCTTCGACGCGGCACTCACCCAGGACGCGAGCATCGCCGTGATCAGTGCCCCCGGAACACGCAACAACGCGGGCAGCATCTTTGTCTACCGGAGACTCAGCGGGAGCTGGACCCTGACACACGAACTGACCGCGTCAGATGCACAGCCCCTGAGCTTCTTCGGCTGGTCGGTTGCCGCAACCAACGAGCACATCCTCGTCGGCGCCCCCAACGCCCTGGACCCCGAGTTCGATTCAAAACTCGACAGCCCGATCCAATGGGTCGGAGCCGCCTACGCCTTTGAACGCAACGGCGCCGGATGGGCCGAGCAACAACGCATCGAACACGACTCCTGGAATCCAGGCACACACTTCGCCAAAGACATCGACATCCTCGACAACTACGCGCTCATCACGGCCGAAGGCGAAAGCGAAGCGATACTCTACGAGTTCCACGATTCAGAATGGGAACCGATCGAGTACCTCTATACGGAATCGTCAGGAAAAACCGCCTTATCGCTCGGGAACCGGTTCATGGCGGTGAGCCAGCACCTCGGTTTCAATCACGGTGGCACTGTCTACCCATACATGCACGAATGCCCGCTCATCCCGTGCACCGCGGACCTAAATGAAGATGAATCGACCGATTTCTTCGATGTCGCGATCTTCATCGAAACCTACACCACGGGCGACCCCGACGCCGATTTCAACGACGATGGCCAGCTCGATTTCTTCGACATTGCCGACTTCATTGCCTCGTACCTGCGTGGATGCCCCGACTGATTCAATCAGAACCAACATCGCCAGCGGCGTACGCGAGACTCTCGCGTCGCGCCACCTATCCTAATGGCAGAACCCGATGATCAACCCCACCGCAGGACGCGCCCACCACCCATGCCACTCGACGACCTCCCCGATTTCCTCGCCGACGACGACCTCCCGAGCAAGCTGGGTGAAGACACCCCCGCGCCCAATCCCATACTCGACGGCCTGACCGAAGCACAGAAATCAGCCGTGCTCCACACCGAGGGCCCCCTGCTGATCCTCGCCGCCGCCGGCTCGGGCAAGACCCGCGTCATCACCCGGCGCATCGCCCAGATCATCGAGCAGGGCACGCCCCCCTGGTGCATCCTCGCCCTCACCTTCACCAACAAGGCCGCCGGCGAGATGCGCGAACGCGTCATCAGCCAGATCTGCGGCCCGCAGGCCCTCGAAGAAGGCGCCCCGCCCGATCCACGCCTGCGCGGACTCACCATCACCACCTTCCACTCCCTCTGCGCCCGCCTCCTGCGCCGCTACGCCGAGCGCGCCGAGCTGCCCGGGCTCAAGCCCGACTACACCATCTACGACTCCAGCGACCAGATGAGCGCCATGAAACGCGTCCTCAAGCAGATGAACCTGCAGAGCACCAACTGGCCTCCCCGCACCGTGCTCAGCGCCATCTCCAACGCCAAGAACGAACTCATGGACGCCAAGGCCTTCGAGGCCAACGCCCACGACTACTACTCCAAGCAGATCGCCAAGATCTACCTCAACTACGAGCAGGTCCTCCGCCAGGCCGGCGCGATCGACTTCGACGACCTGCTCCTCTTCACCGTCAAGCTCCTCGAAAAGCACGAGGACATCCGCGCCGAGCTGACATCACGCTGGCGCTACCTCATGATCGACGAATACCAGGACACCAACTCGGTCCAGTTCCGCATCACCTCACTGCTGGCCGCGCCCCCGCCGCCCATGCCCGGCATGGAAGACGCACCCGCACAGCCCAACATCTGCGTCGTGGGTGACCCCGACCAGGCGATCTACGGCTGGCGCGGCGCGGACATCTCCAACATCCTCGACTTCGAAGAGCACTTCCCCGGCGCACGCGCCATCCTGCTGGGCGAGAACTTCCGCTCCACCGCCGCCATCCTCCAGGCCGCCGACACCCTGATCAAGAAGAACGAACACCGGCGCGACAAGCCCCTCTACACCTCCAAAGAGGGCGGCGAGCCCATCACCGTCGTCCGCTGCAACAACGAACGCCACGAGGCCGAACTCGTCGCCGACTGGTTCCGCAAGCTCCACGACGAGGACAACATCGCCTGGCGCGACATGGCCGTCTTCTACCGCATCAACGCGTTCTCCCGCGTCATGGAAGACGCCATGCGCCAGTACGGCATCCCCTACAAGATCGCACGCGGCACCGCCTTCTTCGAACGCGAAGAGATCAAGAACGCCATCGCCTACCTCCGCGTCGTCGCCAACCCCAACGACACCGTCTCACTCCTCCGCGTCATCAACACCCCCACACGCGGGATCGGCAAGACCACGCTCGATGTCATCCAGGGCGCCGCCGTGCGTGCCAACCTCTCCCTCTGGCAGGGTCTCACCCGCGCCAAGGAACTCGGGCTCAACCCACGCGCACTGGCCTCGATCGACAAGTTCGTCACCATGGTCAACGACTGGACCGGCGGCGGAAGCTTCATGGGCGCCACCGTCTCCAACACCCTCCACGAACTCGTCGAACGCGTCATCACCGAATCAACACTCGAAGCACACTACACCAAGCAGGCCAAAGCCAGCGGCAGCGAGTCCGACGAGGAACGCCTCGACAACCTCTCCGAACTCGTCACCTCCGCACGCGACTTCGAACGCGAGTACGACCCCGCCGACGACCCGGCGTACTTTGCCATCAACAACGACACGCCCGCGCCGGACACCCAAGAACTCGGTGGCACAGGCGTCCCGCCTGTGCAATCCCAATCCGATCCAGAACAAACCACAGCCCAGACGCCTGTACCACCACCGCAAGGCCAGCCCCGCGAAGAACTCCCAGAACTCCTCGCCATGCTCCGCGCCTACCTCGAATCCATCGCACTCGTCGCCGATGCCGATGCCGTCGATTCATCGACCGGCACCGTCACCCTCATGACCCTGCACGCATCCAAGGGCCTCGAGTTCCCCGCCGTCGCCATGATCGGGCTCGAAGAGGGATCGCTCCCCCACTCACGCGCCAACGAATCGCAGAGCGAACTCGAAGAAGAACGCCGACTGGCCTTCGTGGGCATCACCCGCGCCATGAAGCACCTGCAAATCTCCCACACCAACCGGCGCACCATCCGAGGCATGAGCGAACGCATGATCCCCTCACGCTTCCTCGAAGAAATCGGCAAAGAACACATCATCACCAGCGATCAGAGCGACACCTACATGGACGAGGGCATGGGCGAGTACGACGACGCCTTCGGCCCAAGCAAAGGCCCGTCGCCCAGCCGAAGCTTCCGCGCAGGCTCGTTCAAGGACTTCAAGCAGGACCCGAGACACAAGGCCGACCTGGAACGCATCGAACGCGCCCGCGAACAACGCCTCGCCAATGTCCAGCCCCGACGCACCATCAGCCACACAAGCCCAAACCTCCCGAGCATCAACCCCGCCGCCAAGACCCCATCCGGCGCATCAGGCGCCTCGGGCGCGGCCTACCCGCAGGGCAGCGTCGTCCGACACCCGCAGTTCGGCGAGGGCGTGGTCATGAAAACAACCGCCGGCAGCAACGCCCGGGTGGTTGTCGAGTTCAAATCAGTTGGTCGAAAAACACTCGTGCTCGAATACGCACGCCTCAAGCGCGTGCGCTGAACTCAGCGTTTGCGACGCGTTGACATCAGACCACCAAGCCCAAGAACGATGATCGCTCCGGGAGCGGGGATCTGCTCGACCGTCACACCAAACGGTGTACCAGCGCTCATGCCAACTTCAAAGTTGTCCTCATCGGTGATTGAGAAGTAGCTCACATCAAGGCCATCGAAGAACGACGTTGAGTCAGGGAGCATCCCACCATTGATGAGTTCATCCAGACCATCTTGGCGGGAGAAGAACGCATAAACATCGAAGTGTCCGCCCCCGATCAGCATCCCTCCGAATATCTCAACCGTACCACCAAAAAAGTTGGTGACGCTGTTGAACCCGCTAAGCGTGTTTCCATTGATCGAAATCGAACTCGCGAAGTGAGCGTTATAAATCGCGGTCTGGTCGTCCATGAAACTGGCAAGAATATCGGTGTCATAGATTACTTCGTACGCCCAAGTGTCCCCGACACTCGGAGCGAACACATCAACATCCCAAGCAGTGCCATCAAAGACATCATCACTGCTTGTGCGCGAATCGTTGACAGTCGAAACCTCACCAGTCATTGTGACACGATAAAGATCAGCGTGTGCAATCGATGCCAACACACCGATCGCGACGCCATACTTCAATATGTTCTGCATATGGGTATCCTCCGAAGACAATCTAGCACAAACCCGGAGCATGCCCAATAACATTTCGGAAATACAACCCAAACAGTCGCCAGATCAACTCAGGCCCAGTCTTTGTATGACCGCATCAGCGCATCGATCGCACGACGGTAGTGCCACGCCCGCTCGCTCGCGTCGTGCAAGTGCTGCCCGTCGCGGATTGCGCGATGAATCAAGGCGCGTGCATCTCCGCTCAGGTCATCGCGACCCAGCAACAGGATCGATGACAGCGCCACCTCATAGACCGAAGCGCACGCCTCGGGCTGACCATCATTAAACATCGGCACGCCACGATCGATCGCCAGCGTACAGACCTCAATCACACGATCCGCAAATGAAGCATTCGCAAGAACCTCACGCCGGGGGCTTTGCTCAGCTTCCGCCTCACGCTCGCCCAGGATCGCACCCAGCTTGGCCAGCCGACTGTTGTACTCGCCCCGGGTGCTGTAACCGCGAATCGCACGGATCTCCACATCGAATGTCCCGGGCTGCTTATCAGCCAGCGTGATCCCAACCGAGTTGATCAACGCCGGATCCATCTCGCCAACGACCCCAACACGACGCCCGAAGCTGTGAAACGCAAACGCATCAAACGGCAGCCGCAGGGTAACCCACTCGTTGTCCTTGGTCTCGAAAACCGACTGATAGGACGATGCCATCACCTGAAGATTCGACACCCGCACATCGAAGATGTACGAGCGACCGTCGCCTCGCACCTCGATCTCAATGCCCTCGGCATCACCGAGCGATCCCTCTTCGATCGGCGAGCGGATCTGCGAGAACCCGCCGTTGTTCTCCAGCCGCAGCGAACCACGAAACAGCAACCCCGCCTCGGTCTCCTCGATCACACCACTGGAAAGCCCGCCCATCACGCCATCGAGCACGACCTCCCATCGGGAATCACCTTGATTCAATGGAACCGAGACCGGCTGCGCCATGGCCGTCGATACGACCGAAAAGAACGAAACCAAGACAGCCAACAAGCCATACCGATACATCATGTGCAAGTCTCCCGTGCCCCCCATCCCGGGGTTCAATGCACGGGTTCGTGCGGGCGACTCAACCCGATGCACGCAATTTCAACCCGTCGATTCCCAAAGACCCTGCATGATGCGCCGCCCACGACTCCCCCAACCCCGACTCACGATCCCCAAAAGCTGCATCAGCTGGGGGGCATCGCTGCTCACCGCCCTCTGGGGCGGGTTCTGGGTTTGGTTTGCCCTCATGCATATCTTCGACGGCCAATCCACCGCGGCGGACCTGCTCCCGGTCGCCTTGTTCACCCTGCCGGTGCTGATCCTCTCGATCCTCGCGGTGGTATTCCCCCGCATCGCAGGCATCCTGCTGATCCCAGCCGCGGCCTTCGGCGCCTGGTTCTTCGATGACCCCGGCGCACGCATGCTCCTGGCCACCCCGGCCCTGCTGCTCGGCGCCACGCTCATCTACGCCGGCCCCTGGCGACGCAAAAAACTCGCCCGACTACCACGCAGACGCGTCCGGCACAGTCAACCGCAATAAATCAGAACTGCTTGCGCATCCGAGCCGTGGGCAGCCCGAGCTGGTCGCGATACTTGGCCACCGTCCGGCGCGCAATCTCGATGCCACGCTCCTTGAGCTCCTTGACGATCGCCTCATCGCTCAGCGGCTTGGCCTTGTCCTCGCCCTCGATGATCTCGCCGATCGTCGCCTTCACCGCGTTGGAACTCACATCCTCGCCGCTGTCGGTCGAGAGCCCGCCGCTGAAGAAACTCCGCAAGGGCACAATCCCGCGCGGGGTCATCAGGTACTTCTCACTCACCGCACGCGATACCGTCGCCACATGGATCCCCAACCGATCGGCGATCGTTTTCATCGGCAACGGCTTGAGCGCCTCGGGCCCGTAATCAAAGAACTCACGCTGCTCATCAAGCACCGCGTTGATCACCCGCAAAAGCGTGTGCTGACGCTGCGCCACCGCGTCCATCAGCCACTGCGCATTCGACAGGTTCTTCTTCAGGAAGGTACGATCATTCGTCGGCACCCCCTTATCAGCGCTCATCTTCGCGTACTCCTGATTGATCCGAACATCGGGCAATCGCCCATCGGTCAGGTACGCGAAATACCGGTCCTCTTCCTCGTCGTACTCAACAATCCCGTCAGGAACCACCGCCTCGGGTGATTCATCAACCAACCGTCGCGCCGGCGACAAGCTCAGCCGACGCAGCAGCTCCAGCCCGCTGTTGATCTGATCCAGATCCAGCCCCGAGCGGGCCGCGACCTTGGGCAGCCGGTTCTTCATCAGCTCCTCGAAGTACTCGCCCACCAGCTTGCGGGCGACCGCCAACGCCTCGGTGCCCACACTGATCTGGTCGTCGCGGTCCTCGCCCTGACGATCCCCCAGCGCATCGATCTGCAGCAGCAGGCACTCCCGCGCATCGCGAGCCCCCACGCCCGCTGGCTCAAGCAGCAGCTGCACCGCCTGCAGCGCCAGCTCCCAGTCCGCCTCGGTGGGCTTGAGATCACGCAGATCCTGCCCGCTGCGCTCCTCAAGCTCGTCAAACTCGACCCGAAGGTAGCCATCGTCCTCAAGGTTGGCGATGATCGCCTCGCCCATCAGCTTCACCCGGTCGTTCACATCGGTCAGCGACCACTGCGCCAGCAGCTGCTCGCTCAACGACGCACCCCGCGCAGGGGCCGCAGCCATCGCGTCGATCTTCGCGTCCCGCTCGCCGCTATTGCTGGCGCGTGTGCGGGGCATCTGGTCGAAGTCCCGCGTCACACGCGAGTCGCTGTAGGTATTCTCCGCCGCATCCGGGTTGCTCTCGGTGTACTCATCCAGACGGGCAAAGTCACCAGCGCTCTCGGGCTCGATGTTCAGCGCCTGCTCATTGGCCGAGGCCCCCTCACGCTCATCAAGCCCCGCGCCCGCCTCGATCTCCGCGACCTCCAGCGTCGGGTTCGATTCAAGCTCCTGCTCGATCCGCTCCCGCAGCTCCGCCAGAGGCATCTGCAGGATCTCCATCGACTGGATCATCCGCGGCGCCAGCTTCATGTGCTGGCCGAGCTTCATCTGTTGGGAGGTCTGGAAGCGCATCAGCCACCGCCACCCATCGACTGACGCCCCAGGATCGCGTCGGCGAGCACCGCCTTATTGGCGTACTCCAGCGAGCCCCCGCTGGGCAGCCCGCGTGCAAGTCGGCTCACGGGCACACCAAGTTCTCCCAGCGCCTGCGCCAGGTACAGCCCCGTGCCGTCACCCTCAACCGTGGGGTTCAGACCCAGCACGACCTCTTCGATCTCGCCGCCCGACGAACGCACACGATCGAGCAATGCCCCGATCGTCAGGTCCTCAGGACCCACGCCGTCCAACGCCGAGAGACGCCCCATCAGCACATGGTACAAACCCCGGTACATGCCCGTCTGCTCCAGCGCGATCAGGTCCTTGGGCTGCTCGACCACAAGCACCCGCGAACGATCCCGCGAGCCGTCGGCACAGATAGAGCACACATCACTGTCGCTCAGATTGAAACACTGATTACAGTGCCGCACGCTCTTCTTGACCGCCGCGATCGCCTGCGCCAACGCCATCGCGCTGGGCTCGTCGCTCTTGAGCACATGGAACGCCAATCGCTCGGCCGACCGCACCCCGATCCCAGGCAGCTCGGCGAAACGCTCGATCAGTTCGCGCACCGGAGCCGGGTACGCCGAAGCGCCCTTGCCCGATGACCCGTTCTGTCTGCGTTCTTCGCGACTCATGACACCAACTCTATTCGTTCCACCGAGCCCATCGGCCCAAGGGAATCCGCCTTTGTGCACAAAGCGTGCCAGATAGGCGTCAACATCTGTTCACCCCACACAACCCGACTGCGCCATGTCAGGTTACCTATTTTACCAGAACGCACCGCGTCTTCGATCGAAGCTGGCGAATCTTGGCCAGCTTGCTCGCCGTGAACTCAATACACCATATTTTTCGCCAGACCGAGCCGCCGTACGGGTTGCAACGCTTCTTCGAATTCTGTAGTCTCACCGGGCACAGCGATGGCAGCTTTGGGGCTCTTTTGTGGAGAGAGGTAGGTCCCAGAGCTGCTGTCTTTTTTGAGCCCCGCAACCCTTCCCGTACAACTCATCGCACCACGATCTCGATCGGGATAATCGTCTCGGCGACCTTCTCGCCGATCAGGTCCCGCATCACGATCTTCAGGTGATACCGCCCCACGCCCAGATTGGCAGGCAGGAACACCCGGTTCGTCAGGTAGTAGTCCCGCAGGCGATTGCGCGACTCATCCCGCACCGTCTCGGCCGCCCGATTCCAGGTGTTCAGATCGTCCGCCGCGTGATACAACTCCAACCGCTGCGACAACTCAATCCCATACCGCGTCTGCCCGTCCGGGCCGATCGATTCCCGCTGCGTGAACCGATCAAGCTCGGTATACACGATCACCTCATGGGCCTGGCCGGCGGCAAACCGATAGCTCGGGAAGGTCTCATACCGCCCGTACCCATCGACCCGCGTGCACAAAGCCGCCCGCTTGATCGAAAGCCCCGCCCACGCGTCAATCTGGTGCTTGACCTGCTCAAGACGCTCCGACATCTGATCGGGCGAAACAAGCTCGCCCTCACTCGTCATCGCCCCCAGCAACGAACGCACCGCGTCGAGCGACGCCCGCTCGGGCTCAGAGAGCACCCCGTCATCGACCAACGCACCGGTATCCTCAGGCAGCAGCGTCTCGAGCGAAGCCAGGGCCAAGGCCGAAGCCCCCGGGTCCTGACCCGACTCAACCAGATCCGACAGGATGCTGGCCAGCTCATGGGCCAGCGTGTCACGACGATCGCGCGGGTCCTGCTCGATGGCGCTCACGGGCTCATTGGCCTGCTCGGGTTCTTCCTCTTGCGTTGGCTCTGCCGCTGGCGCCTCGGTGTTGCCCGAGAGTTCCAGCAGGGAGACCCGCACGCCGCCGTCGTCGTTGCCCGCAACCACTTCGGGGTTGGGCTGGGCTCGGACGGGTGTCTGCGTGACTTGCTCAGGCCGCGTGTTCGTCTGCTGCGTCGGGCGCTGGGTGGCCGAGTTCTGCTGCGCGATGCTCGAACTGCTGGTGGGCCTGGGCGCGGCTGTCTCACCCGTATCGGGCGGCCCATCAAGCTCCAGGTTCGTGAAGTAGACACTCAGCTGCCGCGCTGATTCCTCGATCTGGGCCCGGATCATCTCCTCGTCCCGATCGGGCTCGAGCAGCCCGTCGTGCTCGGGCAGGGCCAGGGCCGGCGTTTCGTTGATGTTGGCCAGCCCCGTATTGACCGGGGTGCTGGTGTCTGGAGACCGGGCCGCTCCACCGCCGCCGCCGCCGCAACCCTGCAGCAGCAGCAAGACCGCCAGCGTCGCAACGCCGTGGTGCGTGCGAAAAACCCTGTTTTCGTGTTGTGAGCATGTCCCGCTCATATGGCGCTGCCTCCTGCATGCCGTGTCCAGACCGTGTAAAACATCGACAATCAGCCGGGAACTCGTCCAGAACTTGATGGCTTTTCGCTCAACGCACCAATGCCGCGAAACGCAGCGCCAGCACTTCCAGCGTGCGGACCGGGTCTGCAGAGCGCTTGATGCTCATATCACCCCGCACACACGCATCGAGAAGCTCGCGGGCCTGCTGCGGGCTGACCCGCTTGGAAAGACGCATGATCGCGTCTCGGCCGGGGCCCCAGAGCTTGAGGTCCTTGGCCACCGTATTGAGGTTCTGGCCGCTGGCCGCACCCTCGCAGGCCCCCACGATCTTGCGTGCCAGGTCAATACACGCGTACGAAACCGGGACATGCTGCCCCTTGCCCGAGTTCTCCAGCACGATCCGCAGACGCTGAAGCGTGTACTCCGGGTCGCCGCTGAGCAGGGGCTCCTGGATCACCCACGGGCTGTCCTCCTCGCGGGTCAGCGCCACCATCTCCAAGATCAGCCCCTCGCTGATCGGGTTGGGCTTGCCTTCGGTCTGGCCCGCGGCTGTCGCCAGCTTGCCAAGCTCGGCATCGATCTTCCCCAGGTCCGCACCCAGCCGCTCAACGAGGATCGAGGCCTCACGAGGCCCGATCGACGATTGGTACGCCCGCTGGGCCCGCGCCTGGGTCCACTTGATCGCCATCGCCGGCTCAATCTGATCGCACTTGACCACCACCCCGCACTTGGCAATCGACTTGTCCAGATTCCCCGGACGCCAGGTATTGGCCCGGAGCACCAGCGTCGCCTGCTCGCTCGGGTCGTCGGCATACCGCGCCAGCATCGGACGCGTGTGCTCGTTGACGAACTTGTCGGCCTCATCCACGATCACCAGCTTGTGGCTGCTCATCAGCCCAAACGATCGGCACTCATCAAGCACGCTGGCGATCTCGACCGACTCGCCCGCGAACTTGAAGGTCTCGATCTCGCCGTGGGCGTCCTGCAACGCCGTACGCAGCATGCTCGTGTACTGATCACGCAGGAACAGCTCCTTGCCACCCAGCACCACCACCCGATCGTCGGCGGTTGGTGCCCGGCTGGGCGATTTCGAGCTGCCAGATCCACGCTTGGCCATGCATACACGATAGCAATCACCCGCCCCCCGCGTCCGACTCAATCCGCCCAGGCATACCCATCGGGCCCAGAATCCGATACGATCAGGTTCCATGCTCACACTGACCATCATCGAGGGCCCCGATAAGGGCAAGGGATTCCAGCTCCCCACCGATCAGCCCCAGCTGCTGGGGCGATCGACCGAGGCACTGCCCATCACCGACAACACCGTCTCACGACGACACGCCGAGCTCACGCCCGACGGCGATACCTGGTACCTCCGCGATCTCCAGTCACAGAACGGCACCATCGTCAACGGCGTGGCCATCAAGGACCGCATCCGCCTCGAACCCGGCGACGAGATCCGCGTCGGGGCCACCGTCTTCCTCTTCGGCGACCCGGTAAACCTGGCCAAGAAGCCCAAGGTCCACATCAGCGACGACCTGGACATGGAAACCGAGGTCGAGGAACGCATCGTCACCCAGGCCGACTCATTCATCGGCAGCGACGCCACCGAGGACCCCGACACGCCCGGAGCAGCCGTCGACCACCTGCGCGTCATCTATACCCTCACCGCCCTGACCGCACGCATCATGAACAACCGTGAGCTGCTCGAAGCAGTCATGGACCTCGTCTTCAACGAGTTCAAGCCCGAGCGCGGCGTGATCATGATCCAGGGCGTCAGCGACGACGAGCCACTCGTCCCGGGCGTGGTCCGCTACGCCAACCCGCCCAAGCCCGACGAGGACTCCACCATCCATGTCTCCCGCACCATCCTCAACATGGCCACGCTGGGCGAGGGCGTCCTCACCACCAACGCCATGACCGACCCCCGCTTCGTCTCGGGCGACTCGGTCCAGCAGTACCAGATCCGCTCGGCCATCTGCTCGCCCATCCTCTTCGGCGACCATGTCTTCGGCGCCATCTACATCGACTCGTCAACCCAGAACCACGCCTTCGTCAAGGAGCAGCTCGAACTGCTCAACGCGATCGGGCAGCACACCGGCCTGGCCCTGGCCAACGCCGAGGAACACCTCAAGCGCGTCAACAGCGAACGCATGGCCGCCATCGGCGAGACCGTCGCCTCCCTCTCGCACTCCATCAAAAACATCCTCCAAGGGCTGCGGGGCGGGGCCGATGTCGTCGAGATCGGGCTGCACAAGAACGACCTGGCCATCGCCAAGAACGGCTGGGGCATCCTCCGCCGAAACCTCGACCGCATCGCCTCGCTCACCATGAACATGCTCGCCTTCGGACGCAAGCTCCAGCTCGAACTCGAGCTGACCCCCATCAACAAGGTCGTCGAAGAGTGCGCCCTGCTGCTGGAAAAGCCCTGCCAAGAGAAGAACATCGCCCTGATCGTCGATGCCGACCCCGAGATGCCCCCCATCATGATCGACCCGGGGCTGATCCATCAGGCGCTGATGAACCTGCTGACCAACGCGATCGAAGCGGTCCCCAACGACACCGGCGCGGTGACCGTGCGCGTCTCGTTCAACGAGTCCCGCCCCGACCCGGCCAAGCCCGGCAGCATGCTCCGCCCCGCCGTCACCATCAATGTCATCGACAACGGCCCGGGTGTCGAGCAGGACAAACTCGCCTGGATCTTCGAGCCCTTCAACACCACCAAGGGCCTCAAGGGCACCGGCCTGGGCCTCGCCGTGACCAAACGCATCGTCTACGAGCACAAGGGACGCATCCGCCTCGAATCCACACCCGGCAAGGGCGCCAGCTTCAAGATGATCCTCCCGGCCGACCTCGACGCCATGCTCGACCCCAGCGCCACCAGCAACCGAGCCGGGCACATGATGGGCGACTCGCTGGGGATTCTGTGATCAGGAGATAGAATCGAGCGTGCTGGAGTTTGAAGTATGAGTAAACAAGCACGCTTTAGTGAGTTGTACCGTCACGCCTACCAGGGGGAATCAACCGCCTCAGCGGACAAGATCCATCATCAACTCATGGACGGACTTGGGTGCCTGATGAATGTGAGTGGCGATCTCGATGATTGCACTCGCGCCGTAGCGTTCTCGTCGATCGCTTCAGCTGTATGTCGATTCAGGATCCGTGACGAGTGTCCTACTTACATGTACTTCGCTGAAGCATTCCCGTCGATATCCGAAAAGGATCGCTGCTGTGTTCTCTATCTCGCAATCCCTCATATTGTCAGCACTTCGAACTGCACGGAAAACGCTTGGTGGTTCATCGAAACAGCGATCGAGCTTGAACTCTTCTCACTGCTGCACCTGACCTTTATAGAAGATGCGATGTTCACAACCAACCCATCGATTCGAGCCGCAGGAGCTTCTGCACTCCTCGATCTACCGATCTCGTACTGGGATCAAGCACAGCAACACGAAAGACGAGCCCAACTCATCGAGCTCGCACGACAAGACGAAAGCGAACTCGTCCGGCAGATCATCACCAATCACTCAAACGAAACCTAGTGACTCAAATCACGCCGCGGGCTTCGCCGCACGCCCCCGCAGCCACGCCCCCAGCCCCACCACCAGCAGCAACCCCACGATCAACACCACCACCAGCGTGATCGCCAATCGGAACGCCCGGTCCATCACCCGATTGGCCGATTCCTCGGCATTCATCAGACGCTGCTCGATCATCACCAAGCGCTCCTCAAGCGCATCGGGCGCGGTCGTGCCCTTGATCGACTCGCTCAGCTTCACCAGCTCCGCCGCCGCAGTCGTCGTCTCGCGCAAGGCCTCGGTGAAGTCCTTGATGCTCGTGGGATCGGCGTCGGGGTCACCGGGCTCGTCGAGGCGCAGCAGCTTGGCCAGCTCTTTGAACTGGGCCGTCGTCTCTCGCACCGAATCGCTCAACGCCGTGGTCGAATCGACCGTCTGGCGCAGGTCGGTGATCATCGGGCGCAGCTCCGCCTCCTGCTCGACGAGCTGGTCGATCAACGCCTGGCGTTCCGCGCTGAGTCCCTCAAACGCCTGATCGATCGACTTCTCACGCTGCTCGTCGATCGTCGCGTTGAGCTGCTCAAGGATGGCCTGGCGTTCATCGCTGATCAGCTTCGGGAAGCGTTCGTTCAGCTCGTTCACATCCTTGGTGATCTGCTCGACCGAAGCCGACAGCGATTCAACACTGCCCAGCACCTGGCGCGACTCGGGCTCGCTGATGGTGTCCATGACCAGCAGCTCCGCCTGCCAGCTGATGAGCATGGGCATGCGTTGCATATAAAAGAACGCACGCTCGGCCAGCAGTCGCGCCTGCTCGATCTCACGCGTCGTCGGGTCCAGCCCCGCCAGCGGATCGATGAACAGGAACCCCAGCACATTGGACGCGCGCCCCTTCTGCGCCGCGGCCGTCGAAACCTGACGAGCCGCGGAAAACTCGGAGAGACGCACATAGCCCGCGTACACCCGGTTCGGGTTGTTCTCAAGCCACTGGGCGATCAGCCGATCGATCTCCGCGAGCTGCTCGGGCGTCAGCGCCTTGCTCGCCAGCCCCTTGATCTCCAGCTCACTGGTCTGGAATGTCTCGAGCAGCCGATCGGCCTCGGGCCCGTAGTACTCCGGGATGATCTTCCGCTCGAGCAGCGCCCGCTGCAGCGAGATCATGACATACATGTCGACCAGCGCGATGCGGGGGTTCTGGGCGGCCGCGATGATCGTCGCCCCGTGCGAAACCGTGTACTTGAGCCGGTGGGCCACCGTTCGCCCGTCGATGCTCTGCGCCTGCCCCTCGATCTGATCAATCGCCTCGGCCAATCGCAGCATCATCTCGTCGGCAAAGTCCATCACCTGCGCCTGCACCTGGCGCGCATCGGCCAGCTGCGACACCGCCGTCGCCTGCTGCGCCGCCTCGGCCGCGATCTGATCCTGCACCACCTTCGCCTGCTGTTCCTCGGCTGTACCAGTCTCAACCGGCTGCGCCTCCACGGGCTTCTTGGGCTCGGTTTTCTGAGGCGTACACGAAACCAGCGCTCCCAGGGTCGTGGCACAGAGTGTTGTTCGCAATAGTGCAGTTCGGTAGATCATGGTGCTAATTGTGTACGCACCCCATGCCCGATCAAGGCGATAAAAACTTAGTCTTCTTGAAACCAGCCCCAATCGCCCTATTCATGCATCAAGGCAGATCCCGACCCTCGACACCACGCAGCGTGTGCATCCCCGACGGCGTCCAACCCTGACGATGAGAAACAAAGCCCAGCGCCGGGTCGTGCCCATCACCCGTTGGAATCGTCTCGCCCAGCTGGCCAACCGTTGTTCGCTCCACACCCCCACTGACCGTCGCGATCAGGGTTGTGCGATCCAGCACCCCCTCGCGCGTCATCCCCTGACGCGCGGGCCATGACCAGCGCCACGGGTCGAAGCTCAGCAGGGCCTTGCTCCCGGGGTACCGCACCGATGACACCCGGTTCGGGCGCAACTGGTGGATACCCTCACGCGTCGACTGGTCCCAGTAATCCGGAGCCGCGATCATCGAGCATGAATACGCGTACACACCCCAGGCTCCCCAATTGGTCTGCCTGGCGTACGGCGACTGGAACACCTCATCATGAACCGAGTAATCTGGGTAGTACCGGTCCACCAACGCCACCGGCCAGAACGAATGTGAATCGAAGTACGAGAACGAATCGGTATACCGCTCGGTCCGGATCACCGTCTCGCTCGCGCCGGGGATGGCAAAGAACGGGAACAGGTCGTCCCAGTCGCCCGCGTACATCCCCATCACCGTCGCGTGCTGGCGCAGATCGCTCATCGCCTTGGTTTGCATCGCCCGGTCCCGCGTCAGCCCAAGCGTCGGCAGTAGCAGCGTGACCAGGATCCCAACCAACGCAATCACCAGCAACAACTCCAACAGCGTGAAACCGCCGCGTACATGTTCCCTCTTCATGACCCCCTCCTGACCCGCAACCACACCAACACCACCACGATCGCCCCCGCCAAGACCCATAGCACCGGGCGCAGCCAACCCCGCCCGCTCGGGTTGTACCGCTCCGTGCTCACCGTGCCGTCGGGCGCGTGCGTCTCCTGCACGATCTCACCGCCCCGATGGTCTTGGATCGTCGTAAAGGTAAACGCCCCGCGAACGAGGTCCTCGCCATCAACCGTCGGCATCCTCGTCGCCGCCTTGATCTCGCTGTCCGAAATCGCCCTGATCTCCTCGAGCACCACCCGCTGTTCCAACTGCCCCTCGGCAGTAAACGAGTTGAACACGCTCGGCAGCATCCGCCCCGAATCCCCGATCTCAATCTCGCCCTCAAGCGACCAGCCCGTCCCGACATACTCAGGATTCTGCGCCTCGGTGATCGTGATCTTCACGCCCTCCCCATCTTCAACCAGACGCAGAGTCATCCGCTCGCTCTGCGCC
Organism: Phycisphaerales bacterium UBA3190; assembly: GCA_002364005.1. Taxonomy (GTDB): domain Bacteria; phylum Planctomycetota; class Phycisphaerae; order Phycisphaerales; family UBA1924; genus UBA1924. The sequence goes on along the minus strand of DEXG01000028.1, from coordinate 32,117 downwards.
ACCAAGGCATCACCATCAGCGACCCATGCGTCTTCACCGATCCCCACCGCGCTGGCGATGGTCTTGCCGCGGGTAAAGAACCGCCCCAGGTCCCGTGTCTGATCTTCGAGCCGCGCCTTCGGGTCCGGCTGCCCGGGCACACTCGGCGCATCGGCATCAACGAGCGTCAGACCAGTGCGTGTGAGCATCCAGCCCGTCTTGCCGTTGTTGCCCGCGTCGTAATACAGACCATCATCGGTATTCGAGGTATTGGACCGACGCACCCCGCGATGATCCACCCACAGCTCATGCTCGACCACACTCGGCCCCTGCTCGCGCCGCTCCCGCTCCATCTCATAGGCGCGCCGATCCGGGTGCTCGGGCCGCCCATTGATCCGCCGCCCCATCGCCGCGAACTCCGCATTGCTCATCGACGCGTGAAACTCAACCCGATAGCGGATGTGCAGCGGCTCATCGAGCGACTCGTACCACGGCTCCGCCGACACCAACGAACACCACAACGCCAATATCCAGATGCATATCCATTTCATACACCAAACATACCAGAAAGCGGACACCCCTAAAATACACCCATGCCCCCGCACCGCGCCATCCTGCATGTCGACATGGACGCCTTTTTCGCGTCCGTCGAGCAGCGCGACAATCCCCAATACCGGGGGAAGCCCCTGCTCGTGGGCGGCGATGGACCACGCGGCGTCGTCGCCGCCGCCTCCTACGAGGCCCGAACCTTCGGCTGCCACTCCGCACAGCCCATGTCCATCGCCAAACGCCTCTGCCCAAACGCCATCATCGTCTCCGGACGACACGGCGACTACAAGGCCGTCTCCAAACAGGTCTTCGAAATCCTCGAACGCTTCTCCCCCGCCATCCAGCCCATCTCCATCGACGAGGCATTCCTCGATGTCACCGGCTCAACCAAGCTCTTCGGCTCCCCCATCGACATCGCCAAACAGATCCGACGACTCGTCCACGAAGAAACACAACTCACCTGCTCCGTCGGCGTCGCGCCCAACAAGTTCCTCGCCAAGCTCGCCTCCGACATGAACAAGCCCGACGGGCTCTTCGTCATCCAGCCCGACACCATCCAACAAATCCTCGACCCGCTCCCCGTCACCAAGCTCTGGGGCGTCGGCCCCAGCGCCGAACGATCGCTGGGCAAGCTGGGCATCCGCACCGTCGCCGACCTGCGCCGGATGCCCGTCGAAACCCTCGTGGCCCGCATGGGCGATCAGGGCCTACACCTGCACCAGCTCGCCCAGGGCATCGACGACCGCCCCGTGCGACTCGACCGTGAGGCCAAGTCGATCTCCCATGAGCACACCTTCTCGACCGACCTGAAAGACCCCGATGAGGTCCGCGCCCTCATCGCCCGCCAGGCCCAGGATGTCGCGTCCCGGCTCCGCAAGCACCAACGCTACGCCAAGACCGTGAGCATCAAAGTCCGCTTCGGCGACTTCGAGACCATCACCCGCGGCACCACCCTCGACAACCAGACCGACGAGACCCGCGTGATCCACGATGCCGCCCGATCGCTCTTCGACACCTGGGCCCGCTCGTTCAAGCCCGTCCGCCTCATCGGCGTCGCCCTCTCCCAGCTCACCGAAGCACCGCCCGAAGCGGGGCTCTTCGACCAGACCGAGGGCACCGAGTCCAAGAAATCCCGAGCCGTCGACCGCGTGAGCGATGCCATCGCCGACAAGTTCGGCAAAGACGCCATCGCCCGCGCCAGCACCCTCCGCGCCAAACCCCGCCACGGCGCCCACGGCCCGGGCTCCGTCACGCCCCTCGACCAGCCGCCCGAAGAACCCAACCAATAGGGGTGCCCGTACTCGACGCACCGCGGCGCAGTGCGGCCTCCCCCGCACATGCGGGGGAGGTGCCGAGCAAAGCG
>DEXG01000028.1:10494-30034 GCA_002364005.1 Phycisphaerales bacterium UBA3190 | reverse complement strand
CCACACCCCCGCGCTCACGCAGGTCGGCACCAGCGAACTCATCGCGCCCGAGTTCGTCGTCGAGATCCAGTGCGAGGCATGGGCAGGCACATAACCCACACTACAGATGGCCCTACCGCTTCTGCGCGATGATGCGTCGACTGCCATTGAAGTAGAACGCACGCTTGACCGTGCCGCCCCGATCCACACGCAGCTCCAGGCGCTGATCGGAACCGATCCATTCAAGCTCATGCTCGGAAACCGCTCGAACTCGCTGTGGTGCTTCGTCCCCGATGCTCGCCTCAAGCACGCCCGATGCCCCCGTACGGACTTCGAGCGTCCCCGCTCGCCCGAGGTCGTAGCGGCCGATGAGCAGGGAAACATCGAACTCCGGCGCCGACGCGACATCCGCAACAGGTGTGGCGCGATCCGCTTTCGCCTTCACGATCGGCTCGAAGCTCGGCGCCGGCGCTGAGATCGTCTTGGACTGCACCGATTTCCCAGCGATGAACCCGCTCCAGATCGGGAACAGTTCGGGCATGCCCAGCGGCAAGTCGTTGTGCGCCACATGCTCAACCACCACCAACTGCGCGTTGGGCATGTGCTCCATCAATGCCTTGGCGTTGCTCACGGGTGTCATCGCGTCGAGATCCCCGACGATAAAAAGCATCGGCACATCGCTCTCAAGCACGCCCCGGTACGACGCGCCCAGATCGGGCGCACCCAACGCATCACCGATCGAATCGGTTGGGAAGTTCATGACATCGCCGAGCAACGCCTGATCAAGCTCCTGCTCGATCCGCGCCCGCCGGGCCTCGCTCGCGCCGGACGCCGCGTCCATAACCATCGCCATCATCGACCACACCCCCTCTTCTTCCCGCTCCTTCATCAGTTCACGAGCCAACGGCTCAAAGTCCCCATCCGCCAGGCGTGCCACAAAGGCCGGGATCGTCACGATCCCGTCTCGCACCGTGTACATGCGATGGAACACGGCCCGGCGGATGTCGAACCCGCTGATCCCGACCGCTTCCCCATCAACCTCGACGCTGATGGGCTCGGCGTCGGCGCGTTCGAGCACCGAGCCCAGCGTCCCCAGCAGATCGGGCATGCCCAGACCCTTGTCGCGTTTGGCCAGATCGGCGATCCGCTCAAGCACCGTCTGCATCTGCGAGGGCAGCTTCAAAGTATGATCAGGCCCCTCGGGCCCCGTCAGCAGTGCCCGTTCGATGTGCGCCCCATGGCGACGGATGGTCGCCATCGCCAGGTGCGAGCCGTAGCTCCCGCCCCAGAGCACCAGCTTCTCATACCCCATCGCTCGGCGTGCATCATCGAAATCGTCTGCGCTCTGCACGCTGGTATATCCACGCAGGTCAATCCCCGATTCACCCATCGCCTGCGCCTGCTGCGCACACACCGCACGCATCTTCAGGAGCATCTGCTCAGGATCGCCCGGTGCGCTGGGATCGAGACCGAAGAGCACATCCGATTCAAGATTCGGCTCCGAACGCCCCACGCCGCGCTGATCGATGCCGATCACATCACGCCCAATCATCGAGATCAGCCGCTCCCCGCCCCCGCCAACGAATCCCTCGACCAGATCGATACTCGAACCGCCCGGACCACCCGCGATCATCACCAAAGGTGAAGCACCGGCAGGCGCATTGCCCGATCGGGTACGGATGTACGCCAGCCGGATATCCCGGCTCTTCGGGTCCAGGCGATTCTCAGGCACCACAAGGAAGCCGTATTCGACCTCGATGCCCGAACCATCACGCGTTTGCAGTTGTTCAATGCGCGTATCCACAAGCGTCGGCTCGGCGGTCGCCAAGACGCCGAACACCCCAAGAACCAGTACCGTGGCACAAAGCCGCCTACTCCACATCATGTCGCCCCTCCCGTTGATTGTTCACACTTCCCCATCAATCACGCTGTTGATCATGCCCATGAGCATCTCGAAGAGCACATCGGTCGTGGTCGAGTAGCCCATCTCGAGCTGATCGCGCCGTATGGAAACCACGCGAATCACCCCCACCATCGCCGCCCACACCGCGAGCATGATCTCGCAGGGCAATCGCTCACTGCTGATGCTCCCGTCTCGCTGCCCCGCCTCGATCTGCTCGAGCGTCCCGCCCGTGATCCGGTGATGGATCTCGATGCACCGGGACAGAAACACATCGCCCTCATCGACCGCACGATCGATATGAAAATCATGCTCTTCGAAGCCGAAGATCCGCTCGTATGCGCGCGGCTGCTCCCGCACATACCCAAGAAACGCGACCAGCCAGGACAGGTACCGCTCGCGCCCGGTTTCACACGCGCTGAGCGATGCATGAAGCACGGCCTCGAGCGCCAGCAAATCGGACGCGACCACCGCGAGATACACCTCGCGTTTGTTCTTGAAATACTGATACAGCGTTCGCTTGGTGAACGAGGCCGATTCGGCCAGCTCATTCATCGACATGCTGTCGTACCCCTGCTCATCGAGCAGTTCACGCGCACACTCGATGAACCACTGTTCCCGTTGCGCCCTGATGTCAGCCTGCTTGAGCATAAGTACTCCCTCGGTATACAAAGTACACCCTCGGTATACTTTTGTCAACCCATGAAAAAAATCAGGCCCGGCGATGCACACACAGAGTCGCCGGGCCCGGAGAGGGGGTATTGGGATGTCAGGTCAAATGACCCGATAGGTCGTGTTCGGAGCGCCTGCCGCTGTGACCTCTTCTTCGCGGTGCGCTCACACCACCTATTTCTATACGCTCGGTTTGGCAAAGTTGTTCGCCATGTTGCACCTTCAGTGACCGAATGGGCTTTTCTCCTTATACCAATGTGTGATTCTGAGGCCCTGATGTGGGTCCCCTAATCCATCTTGCATCAAACCACGCTTCACTGAACCATGCCCGATACAGCCGTCGATCGCGTGCTGAGCCTGAAAAACAGGGGGTCAATACCTCACGCCAGCTCGAACACCAATACCTCGCTGTCTTCTTCGATGCTCAACTCCACCGAACCAATATCATGCAGCGCCAGCCCATCGCCGCCGGAGACCGTGACGCCGTTGACACTGAGCGCCCCACGCACAACCTGCACCCACGCGTGCCTGAGATCACGCATCGCGTGCTTGAACCGTTCACCGGCGCCGAAGACACCCGCCAACACACGCGCATCCTGCTGGATCGTCAGCGAGCCGCCCTCACCATCGGGCGATGCGACCAGATGCAATCGCCCGCCCTGCTCGTGGATCGGGAACGCCCGCGACTGATGCCCGGGTTCAATCCCTACTTCACGGGGCTCGATCCAGATCTGCAGCATGTGCGTCCGCTCATCGAGCGGGTTGAACTCGCTGTGACGGATCCCCGACCCAGCGCTCATGTGCTGGATCATGCCCGGCACGATGTCTTCCTCGTTGCCAAGCGAATCACGATGACGCACCGCGCCCGAGACCGGGTAGGTAATGATCTCCATATCACGATGCCCGTGTTCGCCGAACCCCATCCTGGGGGCGATCGAGTCCTCGTTGATGACGCGGAGCGATCGGAAGCCCATCCAATCCGGGTCCTGATATGACCCGAAGCTGAATGTGTGGCGCGCATCGAGCCAGCCATGGTCGATGTGCCCGCGATCCTTGTCTTGCCTGATCCTGATTTGTTGCTGGGTGTTCATCGGGTGCCTTTCATGGACGCGTGCTTATGCAGCCGCGGCCTTGGTTGAGAGCGTGGGCGTGTGGAATCGATCCCGCAGCCCCGAGAAAAGCACACGATCGAGCGAGAATCGACCGGGACCCGTGAGTGTGAGCGCCAACGCGATCATCCCGAGCGTCAGGGGATATTCCATCCCCCCGTTCTGCGATCCGAACGCACCGCCATGCACCGCGAAGCTTGCCACGAGCATGGTGAACGCGAAGTTCGCGCCCGCGAAGCGAGTCAGCAACCCAAGCGCAATCGCGATGCCGCCAAAGAACTCCGCCGAGCCCGCGGCCGCGGCACTCAGTGTCGGCAATGGCATCCCCATCGCCTCCATGGCCTCAGCCGTCGATGCAAACCCGCCGCCGCCAAACATGCCAAAGAGCTTCTGACCGCCGTGGTAGATACCGACGACGCCGATCATTGATCGAGCGATCAGCAACCCGGCATCGGAGAGTGTGACCTGGATGTTGTTCTGTGTGCCCATTTCTTGTCCTTTCACTGCAAATGGTTGTTTCAACAAATAAATACCCGCCACCACGCCATTATTCAACCCATCCGAAATTTTATTTGTTCAAACAAACTTTCGGCACTGAGCCGCACCGCCGCACACGAAACGCCGGCTCCGATCGGCCAACCGGGCCCAATGACGCTAGGTTTTCGCAGCCCATCGACACGCGGCATGCGCCACACGCATGCCGAATGCCTCCGCCGTCGCGTGATCCTCGGGCGGAGGAGTCTGCGTCGGGGGGGCATTGTCAGCCTGGCACATCAGCCCAATCGAAGACGAAAGCCGATCAAGCCCCGCATCACCGACCCCCACGCCCATCGAAACCCAGATCATCCCGTGCTGACAGGCAAAGACATGCATCGCCTGCAAGGCACTCTGCTTGTCGCCGCTGAGCCCGCCACCGACCGTAAAGCCAGCCGCCAGCTTGTCCATCCAGACACGCTTGTACCAACGCGACCCCGTCTGGTCGATGAAACGCTTGAACTCAGCCGCGACCCCGCCCATGTAGGTGGGCGAACCCAAGACGATCGCGTCAGCGCTATCAAGCCGAAACCAGCTCGCATCCTGCTCATCACTCGGGTCACCCAACGATTCAACCGACATGATCCCCGCCTCCACCCCAGGCACAGATCCCAGCCCCCGGTACACCGAGCGTGCGATCGCTTCTGTGTGACCCATCGCGCTGAAATAAACGATCTCGATGCGTGCCATCAGTCGCGGTCCTCATCCTGCTCGTTCCGGGCCTTCTCCATGAGGCGCGAGACGGTGCGCAGCTCGCGCTCACTCAGGTTCCCCAGCACACGCTTGCCCAGCCCATCGATCTTCGGGTCGATACGCTCGAGCAGACGCATCCCCTTGTCGGTGATGAACACAAACTTGACCCGCCGGTCCTTGCTGCAGCTCCCTCGCCCCACCAGCCCGCGTTCCTCAAGGCGATCGACAAGACGGGTGACATCGGGCACGCGAACGACCATCTGACAGCCGATCTCCGATGCGCGAACACCGTCGCCCTTCCCACGGCGCTTGTGCCCACGCAGGATGCGAAGCAGGTTGTACGCCTGAGGCGTCAGGTCGAACTCTTTGAAGAACGCCCGCTCGACACCTTCAATTTCCCCCGCGGTCCGCGCGATGTTCAGCATCGCCTCTTCTTCAGGGCTGGCAAAGTCATCCTGCTTGTTGATCTGCTCACGCAGCGAACGCGCCATGCAGAATCATAGCACCCGACAGGGGTATTTGTTGACACAAATAGATCTGTTGTAAACCTTATGCCGCCGGACGCCTGGCATTGCTGATGTGCTCGGCGATCACACTGAACAGGTGATCCCGGTTGATCGGCTTGGCAATATACTCGGTGCAACCCGCATCGATGCAATCCTCCCGTGCACCATGGAGCGCATGGGCCGTCAGGGCGATGACGGGAAGCGTGTATCCCAGGCGTCGCAGCTGTCGTGTCGCGCTGTACCCGTCGAGCACCGGCATCTGCATGTCCATCAGCACCAGGTCGTACTGCTCCGGGTTCTTCAGGAACAGATCCAGCGCTTCCTGGCCGTTGCTGGCGATCTCAAAGCGGTAGCCCGCTCTTCGCAGCAGGTGGGCCAGCAGACGCTGATTGTCTTTCCCATCCTCTGCCAGCAGGATCATGCCGCCCACAGCATCAGTGCTCTTCTCCGGGAGATCCGGCGATTGGACAAGCTTGGCCGGGTGCTGCTCGAGATCATCCACCATGCGAACATCACTCGGGCAGTCACGGGGAATAACCAGCGTGAAGACAGAACCGATGCCCACCTCGGAACCGACGATGATCTCGCCGTTCATCAGGTTTGCCAGGTGCTGGCTGATGGTCAGCCCAAGGCCGGTCCCCTCATGCAAGCGGGAGACCGATGAATCAAGCTGCTCGAACGGATCGAACAACCGGTCGATGTCCGAGCTTAAGATGCCGACACCCGAGTCAACAACCGAGAAGTGCAAACGCTGACCATCGTCGCTGAGCACGATATCGACCGTGCCCTGCTCGGTGAACTTCACCGCGTTGCCAACGAGGTTGATCAGGATCTGACGGACACGGTACGCATCGGTCCTCACGGTCTCGGGCATCGGGGTATCGAAGACCACCCTGAACTCCAGCCCCTTCCGCATCGCGTTCATGCGCATCGTCGTGTGGACCTCACGCACCGCCTCGATCAGCGCGCAGGGCTCGTGCTCGACCTCGAGCTTGCCCGATTCGACCTTCGACAGATCGAGCACATCGTTGATGATCCGCATCAGATGCTTGCCCGAGCGACGGATCGACTCCACCGCCTCGCTGTAGTCCTCATCCTGCTGATGCAGGCGAACAAGATCACCGAGCACATCCGCATAGCCGAGGATCGCCGTCATCGGCGTACGGATCTCATGACTCATGTTCGCCAGGAACTCGCTCTTGGCCTTGTTCGCGCTGGCGGCCTGCAACGCAAGCACACGCTGACGCTGCTCGCTCTCCCTGATCGAACTCGTCATGCCCTTGGCAAGCACCACCGCCTTGCGCCGCGTCTGCGTCAGCGTCCAGGTGATCGTGGTCAGCATCAAAGTGAGAAACATCCCCGTGATAAACACGGCGATGGTCGAACGCGATTGCAACCAGACGCCATTCGAGTCCTTGGGAGACACGCTCAGGATGAACTTGCTCGAGCTGATATACATGGGGAGCCTGATGCTCCCCGGGTAGTCCATATCCGCGTTGCTCGTCTCGATCATCACCTCGCCAGAGTCAAGCCCGCCGTCGGTCGACTGCACGCGGATATGAAACTGCTCGGCATAGTCGTTGATCTCAAGCTTGAACAGGCGATCGAGACTGACCGGCGCGGCAATCCAGCCCGAAATCGCGGCCCTTCGTTGCTCGATCGTCTCGACAGGCATCTCTTGTTTGTACACAGGGAGTGCCATGATCACGCCGAGCATCTTCCGATCCTCTTGAATGAACCGGATCGGCTTGGACACGGTCAGCTTGCCCATGTCCATGGCCTGCATGTACGCATCCCGGTTCGCCCGGCGACCACCAACATCGACGCCCCAAGCGTACCTGTTCCGTGATGCCGGCTCGTGATACCGGATGATGTACCGATCCTGACCCGCCTGCTCGATGTCCGCTCTGGGATGATCTTTCACCCGATACGCAGGGCCGAGCACGGCTTGCATTTCCTTCTCAAACGACTCCACCTCGGAAGGCGGAACCGACTGCACGAAAGCAAACCCCAGCACGCCGGGGAAATACTCGTCAACATTGTTCTCGCTGTAAAAAGTCGCCCATTCACTCGGAGAGACCGAATCACTCGAGTAGATCAGCCCACGACCAAACTCCAGGCCCACAACATAATCGTGCACCCGCTCGTCAATCTGGCTCCGGATCTGGACCGCCTGCTTATGCAGCCACTCGTGATGATCAATACGGGCGTTGCGACCAACAAGCACCATCGCGGCACACCAGGTCGCCAGCGAGATCACAAGCACCAAAACCACAGGCAGGTACCCGTCAACCATGCGGCTCCATGCTGGACCCGAGGCTAGATCAACTGTCTCATGTTTCTTGCGATCACGCTCAGTCATGCTGAATATCACAGTTCACTACAAGGAACTCGTGCTTTCCCCCCGAGACACAACGAATCGACCGAAAGCCTGTGAATATGAATGTATACCCCCAATCCCAGAAATAAAACTCATACCCAGGCGATACAATCAACCGGACCACCCACACACCCGCTCAATCGCCCTCAAACCCAACTCCTCGCCCCGAAAACACCATTTTCCCCGCACCGGACGCCCTACACCCTGAGCCATCGCACCCCAGCACCCGATCGTGATTATCACAAACAACCACCAGATCTGGTACCCTGCCTGGTCTCATAACACATCACAACAAGAGACACACGATGACCAGATCAACACAGCTCATAACCAGCTTCTTCTTCCTCCTCATCAGCTGCACCACAACACTGCTCGCCAACGAGGAAACCCTCATCCACTGCGGCCACCTCATCGCCGTCCCGGGCCAACCCACCCAGTCCCAGATGACCATCGTCGTCATCGACGACCGCATCGACCGCGTCATCGCCGGCTACGCCCAGCCCGATAACCTCGGCCTCGACGAAGACACCACCGTCATCGACCTCAAAGACCAATGGGTCACACCCGGCCTCATCGACTGCCACACCCACCTCACCGGCCAGCTCAAACCCGCAATCGAACGCATGCGGTCCAGAATGCAGGAGGGCGAAGCCCACTCCGCCATCGACGCCGTCGCCAACGCACGCAAAACGCTCATGGCCGGCTTCACCACCGTCCGCAATGTCGGATCCGGCGGCTCCGTCGGCCTCGCCCTGCGTGACCGTATCAACCAGGGCGTCGTCCCCGGACCACGCATGTTCGTCTCCGGCCCGCCCGTCTCCGTCACCGGCGGCCACGGCGACCCAACCAACGCGCTCTCACCCGCACTCCGACCCGACCTCGACGCCCAGCTCGCCCCGGCCGACGGCCCATACGAGGCACGCAAGGCCGTCCGCGCCCGCATCCGCGAGGGCGTCGACCTCATCAAGATCACCGCCACCGGGGGCGTCCTCTCCCCCACCGCCGCCGGCGTCGAACAACAGTTCTTCGTCGATGAACTCGAATCCATCATCCAGGCCGCACGCACCATGGGACGCAAGGTCGCCGCCCACGCCCACGGGACCAACGGCATCAACGCCGCCCTCCGCGCCGGCGTCGACTCCATCGAGCACGGCACCTACCTCGACGACGAATCCATCGACCTCTTCAAGAAGACCGGCGCCTACCTCGTCCCCACCATCCACGCCGGCAAGTTCGTCGAAGAGAAAGCCAAAGTCGACGGCTACTTCCCCCCATCCATCCGCGACAAAGCCGCAGCCGTCGGCCCGCTCATCCAGGACTCATTCGCCCGCGCCTACAAAGCAGGCGTCAACATCGCCTTCGGCACCGATGTCGGCGTCGGCGCCCACGGCACCAACGCCCTCGAGTTCATCTACATGCACGAAGCCGGCATGACCCCCGAAGACTGCCTCATCTCCGCCACCATCAGCGCCGCAACCCTCATCGGCGCCGAGGATCAACTCGGCACCCTCGAAGCGGGCAAGTACGCCGACCTCATCGCCGTGCCCTTCGACCCCATGGACAATGTCGAGGCCTACCAGTTCGTTGACTTTGTCATGAGGAGTGGGGAATTATTCGTCGAATGACCGAAGCAGGATGCCATACATCTCAGGAAGTACGAATCCAAGCCCGCACATCGCACATCGCCTGCCTGTCAACATAGAGCAAGGATCGCGTTCCACGATTATCCATCACTACGAGCGTGTAGGCATCAGGGCTTGTCTCCGAACACCAAATACGCACACGATCTGGATAGAAAGTCTTCTTCCTTAGCAGGTTTGGAACGATGAGCTTGCTTTCGTCAAGCAAAACTGAGCCTAAACCAAAACGAACCCACCCAGAGAGGGTGAGCAACTCAAGCGCTATTCCAAGAAACAAGCCAATCACGCCACCCCAAATAGGAGAGAAGAGATCAGATAACTCGGGATGCCAAAACCACAATAGCACGATCGCCGGACAACAAAACATCAATATGATAATGATGAGAATTTGAAGCCGAACCCCACCCGTGGTCCCAGGAGCCTTCAGAACCCGAGGCTCAGCAAGCGTGGTATCCCGCTCGTCCCCTGAACTCAAATCCGCAACAAGCCTGCATTCGTTGGTCATCAGCTTGGAAATGCTGTAACGACGAAATGAAAGGAGCGTGATGATCGCGAACACTGGTGCCCAAACCATCATCACGCTCCCCGAGTCGAACACAACATACAATCAATACAGATCAGACCGGATCTCCTGGGCAATTTTCTACCCCGAAGAGAATCCTTGCATTTGCTCGCGCTGTATTCAATCGCACCCTAGCATTATTCGCCTTGGTCTGGTAACTTAAAGCACACGCACCCGATAAACCTGATGCCGCCCCTAATGCCGCTAGACTACACCATACTACACCAACTGCAGCAACTGGAGCAATCAGCCCTCCCGTAGCAGCTGCTGCAACACCTGCTTTAATTGCCAGACCAGCACATCCACCCATCGCTCCAACGAATGTGCCAATTGCTAAAATCATACATTCTTCCAACTCATTTTTCGCTATTTCTAGATCTGCCAGGTAATTATTTCTTGCAATACGAAACGCATCTTCGCAGTTTTGAGGCACTACCGGGACCTCTGTCTGCAGAAGCAGTTGGTTGACATAATCCAAATCTTCGATTACTTGAGCAGAAACTATCTCAAAGAATACAAGGCCGCGATCCCTAACTCCAGCATCAGTATCGATCTGAAAAATTGCCCCCAAAACCGAAATCGCGCCGTAGTCTGTACTAAGAGTACCAGCAAAACATAGAATGCTAGTGTTTGCTTCAGCTAAATCGTTTGCGTCGCTGTTAGATATTGCACTATCATTAATATAGTCATACCAACCAAGCATTGAGAATCTAACCTGATACTCTCTACCATCTGCCATGTGCCCACTGACAGTGTTGGCTTCATCTAATAGAACAACCTCATTATCTAGTGTGTAGTACGCATCATCTACATCATACGCGACACCAAAAAGTGTCTCGTAGATTGTTTTTTGGATCTTTACGGTATCCCGATAAGGAACTGGTTGTATTCCAAAAGCCTGGTCGACTGATGCACCCGCCTCGACAGCGTTGAGTGCATCAATCACCTGCTCCGCAGTCTGTGCCATCGGTTGAACCGGCTCCTCGATCTGCGCCGCCGCTCGGTATGAGGGCAATATAAACACATTCACCATAAGGAGTAATGCGAATAATGGGCTTGAAAAATGCTGCCGTTGCCTGATCCATTTCACTACTGTATTCATCTTGTGCCTTTCAGAATAAGCCGCACTATCGCGGCATGGCAATATACCTAAAACCAACATGGTTGGTTTTGGGTAAACCACAGAATCAGCTAGAAATTGGTTCAGTTCATAAAATGGTAATGTTCTGAATTAAGCCGTCACCGCCGCGATCCCCATCGCCTTGGCCATCGCCAGCCCCATCTCGCTCGGGTTCAGCGCGATCTCCGCACCCGCCTCGCGCAGCGCATCGATCTTGCTGTCCGCGGTCCCGGTCGGCTTGCCGCCCGCACCACTGCTGATAATCGCCCCCGCGTGCCCCATCCGCTTGCCGGGAGGCGCCGTGCGACCCGCGATAAACGCGGCCACCGGCTTGGTCACATGATTCTTGATGTACTCGGCCGCGGCTTCCTCGTCCTCGCCACCGATCTCGCCGATCATCAGGATCCCGTCCGTGTCCGGGTCCTCTTCAAACATGCGAATGCAATCGATATGGTTGATCCCACGAACCGGGTCGCCGCCGATGCCCACACAGGTCGACTGGGCGATCCCCAACTGCGAGGTCTGCCACACCGCCTCGTAGGTCAGCGTGCCGGAACGCGACACAATACCCACGGCCTTGCCCGTGCTCGCCTCGCTCACATGCGTGTGGATGTAACCCGGCATGATCCCGATCTTGCACCCAGCGTTGGTGTAGTGCGACTCGGCCGTGTCCTCGCCGGTCTTGGGGCCGGGGGTGATCACGCCCGGGCAGTTGGGCCCGACCAGCGTGAACAGCTCCTTGCTGTGCTGCGAATCCGCACCACGAGCCGCCGCGTTGCGATCGTCCATCACCCGACGAACCATGATCATGTCGTTGACCGGCACGCCCTCGGTAATGCAGCAGATCAGCCGGATCCCCGCGTCCATCGCCTCGAGCATCGCGTCGGCACAGAAGGCCGGCGGAACGAAGATCATCGTCGCATCAGCACCGGTCGCATCCACCGCGTCCCGCACCGTATTGAAGATCGGCAGCCCGTTGTCGTCCTTTTGACCACCCTTGCCGGGGGTGACCCCGCCAACCATCTTGGTGCCATAGTTGAAGCACCCCTTGGTGTGCAGGGCACCGAAGCTGCCCGTGATGCCCTGACAGATGACTTTGGTGTCTTTATCGACGAGAATGGCCATGAAAAACTCCCGGCTGCGGTTGCGTGATCGTTGAGGCCCCATTGTAGCGCCAGAATAGCCCTCGATCGGTGGTACAGGCGTCTCGCCTGTGCTTCTCTTCAGCCGTGCTCGACAAGAGCACAGGCGAGACGCCTGTGCCACCAACCCCCGATCTCCCCAAGACTTGCGCCTACCATTCCCCCCACTTTCGGAGACTCTCATGCGCGCAATCGTCACAGGCCAGGTCGGAATGGATAAAAAGTCGTACCTCAGCGAGGTCAGCGACTTCGCTGCCGCCCAGGGCGAATCCATCGAGATGTTCCATGTCGGCAACATGATGTACGACGAAGCCCCCGACATCCGCAACGGGCGCATCCTCGATCTCCCCATCTCACGCCTCAACTCCCTCCGCCGCGCCGCCTTCAAGGACATCATCGCCGACGCGCCCAACCACGAGCACTCACTCGTCAACACCCACGCCACCTTCCGCTGGCGACACGGGCTCTTCTCCGCCTTCGACTTCGACCAGATCACCAAGCTCAACCCCGACCTCTTCATCTGCCTCGTCGACAACATCGAGGTCGTCCACCAGCGACTCCACGCCAAGCACGACATCGACGCCACCCTCAAGGACTGCATGGTCTGGCGCGAAGAGGAAATCCTCGCCACCGAACTCATGAGCCAGGCCATCCCCGGCTCCAAGTTCTACATCGTCTCCCGGGGCCGCTTCAGCCAGACCTCCAAAACCCTCTTCCAGCTCATGTGCCGACCCGACATGAAGCGCGTCTACCCCAGCTTCCCCATGAGCCATGTCATCGACATGCCCGAAGTCATGGCCGAGATCGACGCCTTCCGCAACAAGCTCGCCGAGCACTTCATCTGCTTCGATCCGGGCGATGTCGACGAGAAACTCCTGCTCGACCGCGCCCTGGAAGCCGTCAAGGAAGGCAAGGACTTCTTCGACCACAAGCCCCTCCAGCTCGGCGGCCTCGACAAGGGCGCCGAACCCATCAAGATGCGCACACGCGAGGTCCTCGACATCGCCGGCGATATCGACGGCCAGATCTACATGCGCGACTTCAAGCTCATCGACCAGGCCGACATGATCGTCTCCTATGTCCCCGAACTCAAATCCGAGTCCGGCAAGATCATCCCCGGCCTCTCCTCGGGCGTCGAACGCGAGCTCCAGCACGCCTGGGAACACGCCAAAGAGGTCTATGTGGTCTGGAAGCCCTCCAAGAACCCATCGCCCTTCATCACCGAGACCGCCACCAAGGTCTTTGACTCCGTCGACGACGCCCTGACCTACTTCGAGGAAAAGGGCATGTTCGCCGAGAAGAACCTCTTCGGGAACTAATCGCCGCGCCCGGCACCAACAGGACCCCCCGAGCCCCCCATGCACACACGCACGCCGCCCAGAGCACGCACGCGACCCCTCCTCGCCGCGTTCGCTCTCGCTTGGCTGTGCGCCCCGCACACGCTCGCCCAGAGCGAGCCGGGTTTCAGCGAACATCAACTCGATCAGTACCTCTGGCTCAACGACTTTGTGCTCGTCGACCTCAACAACGACGACCTCCTCGATATCGCCTCATCCAACCACGCCCTGCGCCCGCGCATCAGACTCAACACCGGCGCGATGCGCTTCCAATCCCCACAACCCGAGTCGCCCCACGCCTTCTTCGACCACCTGCCAGAACTGATCCCGGGCCTTAATACCCCCGACATGACCAACGACGGCATCTACATCTTCCACACCGGGCTCTGGGTGCGCATCGTCGCCAAGGGCCTGCCAGAAACCCCCGCCAACCTCGTCATCACCGACACCTCCAAAGAAGCCCAGCCCAGCTTCGCGATCATCAACGCCACAGGCGCATCCCCCGCCAGCACACCAACCCGCACCGACGACGAGACCCGCCACACCATCGCCCTCAGCACCGACTTCGACATCACGCTCGCCCCAACACAGCCCACCCTCCGCTTCTTCGCAGAACTCGAACTCCCACGCAGCGTCCCCACAAACAACATCCACCTCGGCCCACGAGCGCTGCCCGCAGAGACCCGCACCATCACCCTCGACGGCTTCAGCGACACCGACTGGCACAACGCCATATGGGCCGACTTCAACAACGACACCATCACCGACCTCTTCGTCGCCCAAGGCGGCGACAACGGGCAGGCCTCCCCCGATTCAACCGTCTACAACGACCGCCTCTTCCTCTCAGCAAACCAAACCCCGCTCGCCGAAGACCGCGCCTACCAGACCGGCATCCGGAAGCTCGGCATGCCCGCACGCGGGGCCATGATCGCCGACATCGACAACAACGGCCTCCCCGACATCTATGTCCGCAACGCACGCTCACAGGGCGCGAACAAGCCAATCCGCAACACCCTGCACATGCAGACCGAGCCCCTGAAGTTTCAAGAGCAAGCCGAGCAGTACAAGCTCGACATCAGCACCCCAGGCATCGGCGCCTGGTTCGACCCCGACGACGATGGCGACCCGGACCTGCTCTGGGCCGACCAGCACAGCATCCGCCTCTTCGTCAACAACCACACCCATTTCGAGCCCACAACCATCGCTGCGGGCGTCACCCACTCATCCTGGATCTCCATCGCCGACTTTGACAACGACGCCGACCTCGACGCCGCCATCGCCTGCTGGCCGACCCAACTCATCCTCGTCAATACCGACGGCAAGCTCGACCCGGTCCCCGCAACCTCACTCGGGCTCCCGAAAAGCTTCAACGCCGCCCATTGGCTTGATGCCGACAACGACGGCGACCTCGACCTCTACGCACCCCCAACAGGACTCTTCCTCCAAGCACCCGATGGCCAGTTTCACAACAGCAACCTCCTCCAAACCGAGCCCGGCTGGGACCCCTTCGCCTGGGGTGATCTGAACAACGACGGCCTGCTCGACCTCGTCCGCAGAACCACCCCGCAGCCCGAGCAACCAACCCGCACCCAACACACCGACATCTACACCCAATCGGTCCAAGTCCGGCAAGCACCCGCCTACACACTCGCCGCATACACAAACCAGCTCGAACCAACCAACCACTGGCTCGAACTCACACTCATCGGCCCACCCCACAACCGCAGCGCCGTCGGCACAACCGTCCTCCTCGAGCACCACTCCAAAAAACAACTCGCGCTCCTCGGCCAACAAAACGCATCCCAATCCTCAATGGGCAACACCCGCATCCACTTCGGGCTCGGACCACAATCGCCCGCACCGGGCCAGACCACCCTCATCATCAACTGGCCCGACGGCACCAAGACCCGAATCGATCACCCCCAAGCGAACACACACCACACCATCCAATACCCCACAAAGACACCACCCCAAAATACACATCGAAGCGAACAACCCTGACCACTTCCAAGAAAAACGCATATCCGCCGGAATGCTCCCGATGAAACAAGAATGTAGTTTCGCTGGGCCACGATTCACCAACTGATATCCGGCATTGCTCATTTACACGAGTTTCACGGGCACCAAACCCGCATTTTCATTGTCGAACCCCTCTTTTTGCATGATGCTGTACCCAGCGCCACGCGCTCGCGTTGCCGACACGACCACAGGATCGAATATCTGCACAGGAGTCGAATCATGCGTTCAGTTCAGTTTATTGCGGCAGCTCTACCCGTGATCCTCGCCTCAACCGCGATGGCACAGCAGCTCACCCCCGTCGTCGATAACAGAAACATGTACTTCGAGGCACAGGTCAACACCGAACTCGGTGCAGACGACGCTCAAGACTTCTACTCCGCAACCGACATCATCTTCAACCCGTTCGACCCGTGGTCCTACAGCTTCGGCCTCAGCGCCGAGTTCCAATCCGCAAACGCAAATACCAACGGCACCATCGACTCGGTCATCGGCGCCACCTCCATCACCGCCAGCGGCACCGCCTACGGCTACGCGCAGGTCCTCGACCCGACCGGCTACGACGCCTTCGGTTCCACCAGCTCCATCATGGAAATCGGCTTCTCCCTCGACCAGGCATCGACCTGGGAAATCATCGCCAGTCTCGCCGCCGACGCCGGCAGCACCGCCGAGTTCACGCTCTCGCACGGACTTAACCCGGGCGGAACCGCGGTCTTCTCATCGACCGACGCGATGATCAACGAACTCGTCTTCCTCGACGCCGGCGACTACACCCTCACCGTCTACGCCACCGCAAGCGCCAGTGTCTCAGGCATCGCCACCGCCGAGAGCAACGCATCCTTCGATGCCCAGTTCAACCTCGTCCCCGCGCCAGCAACCGGCACCCTCGCCATGCTCGGCCTCGCCTTCGCTTCACGCAGACGACGCAACGCCTGAGACGAAACTCCACCCCACGCACACAGAGCCCGCAACACGCGGGCTTTTTCAATGCCATCACGAGCAGTCGCCATACACGCTCAAACACCACCTGATACGATCAGCCCATGCCCATACCAAACGCCTCCGAAATCGCCCGACGCAAGTGGACCGTGCGCACCTGCGTCCGCGCCTTCGCCCTGCTCACTGCCGTCATGAGCAGCAGGCCCATCATCTCGTGGCTCGCCGAGGGCATATCAGACGGCGACACCCTCGATCTGGGCTACTACGCCGACCGCATCGCCGTCGCCGTGCTCCTGATGATCACGGCCATCATCACATGGTTCATGCAGGGACTCATCGCCCGCATGCTCGTACCCGTCCCCAATGCCACCCGATGCCCCAAGTGCAACCACCGAATCGAAGGCATGAACGAACCCATCTGCACCGAGTGCGGGCTGCAACTCACACCCGAGTTCCTCGACCCAACCGGCATCGGCGGCGCCCCGGACTCCCGATGCACCGACACCCGCAGCATCCCCTCCATCGTGGCCAATCGCCGAAGCATCGTCGCCAACATCTTCCGTTTGGTCGGCATCCTCATGCTCATCTGGGGGATGATCGCGATCGTCGGCGCATCCATCATGATCTCCATAAACGAGGACTACTTCCTCTACGCCTTCTCCTCATTGGCCCAATCCATCCTCATCCTCATATTCGCGGCCCTGCTGACCTTCTGGCCAACCCGCCTGGCCCGATTCTGCGTCCCGCTGCCCCGCGCACTCACCCAAGCAGCAACACACACGCCTGAAATCCCCGAGCACCCTTCCCCAACCACCCCTTGCGGGGATGGTCCCGCCACGGGATAATCGGGCATGGGCAACGCAAGCACACACCAACCTCCACACCGAACACCACCCGTCAACGAACGCGGTCGGGCCTACGACCCCGATACCACCGACGATGAACGCACCTACGCGCTCCTCATGCACCTCTCCCTGCTGGCACACCTCATCCTCACACTCATCGCCTTCGGCATCCCGCTCATCATGTGGCTGGTAAAAAAGGAAGATTCCCCCTTCCTCGACGACCACGGGCGAGAAGCCGTCAACTTCCAGATCTCCCTCTTCATCTGGTCCATCATCTTCACCGTCGCCGCTATCCCGATCTCCATCATCACCTGCGGCGTGGGTGTCGTGGTCGCCTTCATCCCCACCGTCGTTGCCGTGGTCGGCATGATCCAAGCCTCCATCGCCGCCAACCGAGGCGAGTTCTACCGCTACCCCATGACCTTCCGATTCGTCTAAAACACCCCCCCACGACTTCCTACCGAAGGTCCGCCTCTGGCGGATTGCCTCCCGCCCCCTGCCCACCGCCCCTCTCCCCCCTACCATCCCCCGTGGCACTCCTCGAAGCAATCGATCTCAAGAAGACCTACAACGAACGCACCGTCGTCAAAGGCGTGTCGCTCGAGGTCGAACACGCCGAGATCGTCGGCCTCCTCGGACGCAACGGCGCAGGCAAGACCACAACCTTCCGAATGACCATCGGCATGATCGAACGCGACAGCGGACGCGTCATCTTCAACAACACCGAAGTCACCGGCCTCCCCATGTACCGACACGCACAGCTCGGCATGGGATACCTCTCACAGGAACCATCCGTCTTCCAAAGACTCACCTGCGAGCAGAACCTCCTGGCCATCCTCGAGACCCTCAAGCTCTCCCGAGCCGATCGCAAGCGACGAGCCGCCGAACTCCTCGAACAGTTCTCGCTCTCACACAAAGCAAACGACCTGGCACGCACATGCTCCGGCGGCGAGCGACGCAAGCTCGAGATCGCCCGCGCACTGGTCACCAACCCCAAACTCATCCTCCTCGACGAACCCTTCTCGGGCGTCGACCCCATCGCCGTCGAAGACCTCCAGGAAGAGATCCGCCAGCTCACACAACGCGGCATCTCCATCCTCATCACCGACCACAATGTCCAGCAAACCCTCCGCGTCTGCGACCGCGCCTACATCATGACCAACGGCCGCGTCCTCGCCGAGGGCACACCCAAGCAGCTCATCAACTCCCAGCAGGTCCGCAACGCCTACCTCGGCTCCATGTTCCGAGGCGACGAGTTCGACGAACCCGCCGAGAGTCTCGAACGACACAAACCAAAGCAGGAGCCCGCCGATGCGTAACCACGCCCCCACCCATCGCGCGCCCCGCAAACACACCATCCTCCCCTGGTCATCCGGGGGAGGTGTCGAGCGCAGCGAGTCGCAGATCCGCCTCAGGCGGAACGGATGGGGTCATGGTCCCTCCCCGCGCCCCGCGGGGAGGTGCCCGCGCAGCGGGCGGAGGGGTCTCTTCTCTTCCACCCCATCAGCCATAGCCCTCTTCCTCCTCCCCCTCCTCCTCCTCCCCGCCTGCGTCCAACGCAAAATCCGCGTCACCTCCACACCCCCCGGCGCACGCGTCATCCTCAACGACCAGGAAATCGGCATCACCCCCGTCGAGACACGCTTCACTTTCTACGGCGGATACGACGTCCAGCTCATCAAGCCCGGCTACGAACACATCCACGAACTCCGCCAGGCCAAGGCACCCCTCTACGAATACCCCGTCGTCGACCTCGCCGCCACCGCAGCCCCGGCCGACCTCGAACACACCACCCAGTGGCACTTCGACCTCACCCCCGTCCCCGAAGCCACCAACCCCAATACCGCCCGCGAAGACCTGCTCAACCGCGCCGAATCCATGCGCGAACAGGCACGCACCTCCGACTGATGGCTGATCCCATCCGAATCGACGGCCGCTTACACCGCCAACACCGCCACATCCAGCGCCTTGCGCACCATCTTCAGCCAGATCAACTGATCGTTGTATAGCCTCGTCGGTGCCCGCTTCTTGAGCTTCGGGTTCTTCGCGCACGCCGCATCGATCCCCGACTGACGAATCAACCGCCGCGCCTACTCCCCGCTTATTTCCGCAGCACCCCAGAGTCCGGGTGCCCTGCTTTGATCCGCCGCAGGCGGACAAAGCAGG
>DEXG01000028.1:10099-10298 GCA_002364005.1 Phycisphaerales bacterium UBA3190 | reverse complement strand
CCGCCGCAGGCGGACAAAGCAGGTCTTCCCCAATCCCCACCGAAGGTCAACCTCTAGCGGATTGCCCATTACCTACCGAAGATCCGCCTCTGGCGGATTGCCGATTGCCATCACCCGCCCGGGCACACCCACCACCGTCGACTCACTTGGCACATCACGCGTCACCACAGCACCCGCGCCGACAACACACCCATCACCG
>DEXG01000028.1:0-9888 GCA_002364005.1 Phycisphaerales bacterium UBA3190 | reverse complement strand
TCACCGATCACAATCCCCGGCAGCACCCGCGCACCAAGACCAACCAACGCATCCTCACCAACCTCCACACCACCACCAAGCACGCTCCCCGGCGCAATGTGCGTGTTCATACCCACCCGGCAGTCGTGCTCAACGATCGCGCCCGTATTCACAATCGCGTGCGCGCCGACACGCGCCTCAGCGTTCACAATCGCACCCGGCCCAACAAACGCGCCCTCACCCACCGACGCCGAGGGCGACACAATCGCGCCCGTATGAATCACCGGCCCGGCAACACGCACCGCCCCCAACCGCCCCAGCACACGACGACGCGCCACCACATCGCCGATCGCCAGGATCACCCGATCATCCTCCTCGACCGTATCGATCGAGCCCAGATGGTCAAGCATCCCCGACAAAGGACACGGTGACTGATCGTCGACGAAGCCACGAATAAACATGCCTACGCCGCGCATCGCATCGAGCACAACCTTCGCGTGCCCGCCCCCGCCAATGATGGTGATTCCCTTGCTCATAACCCCATTATCGGGCATCGGGCAAATCGCCCAAGCCCAGAGTTGGGCATCTTGACGAAAAAGTCCGACCAAAGATGGGCGCAAAAAAACGGAAGTATGTACCTAACGCAAAGCGGGGTCGGGGTCACTAATCGTCCGTAATGGAGGAAACAGTCAATCACTCATCGTCGGGCTCTGGCTTCTCGCCGGGGCCCTTCTTCTTGCGTGGCTTCGTGCCCTTGCCGGGTTGGTCAGGGAGGCCTTCGAGCGGTACAGGCTTGCCAAGGGCTTCTGCCATGCGGTCCTCCCAATCACCGTCGAGTTTGAGGCGTTCGGGGTCGGGTCCGGGCTTTGGGATCTTCGCGGTCATCTCTAGATTGTAGCGGAAAGCAGTCTTCGGTGGGATTGAGCTTGGTTATCATGAATTTGCACAATTTCCGGAACGCGCCTTGACCGCGAGTTTGCCGCGCCTAATTTCACTGGGTCACGACGCGGCAAAGGAGACGGCAAATGGCAAATGCAGT
Source organism: Phycisphaerales bacterium UBA3190 (assembly GCA_002364005.1). GTDB lineage: Bacteria > Planctomycetota > Phycisphaerae > Phycisphaerales > UBA1924 > UBA1924. The sequence continues at coordinate 8,870 of DEXG01000028.1, read as the reverse complement.
AGAAAACACAGTTACCCCCGCATACATCCCCTACAAGACCTTTTCGGGCTTTGTTGGGAATCTCAAGGCTAGCGGAGCAATCCCGGGGCGCATCGACAAGTCCCTCCTTAGCACCTACTCCGGAAGCTCACAGAGTCAGTTGATGACGAGCTTGCGGTTCCTCCGGCTTATCGGGGCAGATGACGCAGTGAAGGAGTCTCTTCGGGATCTCATTGAAGCTCACGGTGATGAAGAGGCGTGGAAAAAAGCTGTACTAGAAATCTTACTGCCTGCGTATACAGATCTGCTAGGAGACTTGGACATTGATACAGCAACGTCGGCTGAGTTGGATGAGAGATTCCGGAATGCTGGGGCGACGGGATCTGTCCTTATCAAAGCGTCTAGGTTCTTTCTAAAACTGCTTGAGGAGGCGGAGATGACCTACTCGCCGCATTTTAAGAGCGCAAAGGCTGCACGGATACCCACTACCAGCCGGAAGAAACCTAGGAGGGCGAGGCGACCGGATAAGCAGGGTGAGGATAACAAGGGGGCCAGCCGAGACGAATCAAACAAAACACCGGAAGGGATGATTGAGTTTCCGATCCATTTCGGCCCATCGAAGCCCACCGGGAAGATCCAAGTGCCAAAGAGTATGAATGAAACGGATATGGCAATGTTCAAGGCGATGGTTGCGGCTGTCGAGGCGTATGCCGCCCAGCAATCGAAAGGCGGTGACTAATGCCCCCACCGATGACACAGGCCGCCGGGAGACCTAGAGGTCGCCAGCCCGTTCGAGCCGTTGGATAAAAAGAGATGCCCCAGTGCTTGGAACACGGGGGCATCGAATGGTGACCGAAGTCAACTTGTTGAAGCCCGATCGTCGCCCGGAGGGGCGGCGGCCGGTTTAGAGGGGTCGCGTGCAGGTGCACGGTTTCCGCCCTGGAATGGAAACTAGGGGGTTCGAGTCCCCCCGGCTCCAGTACTGTCATAGTAGCAAGTATCTTCGGATGAGCAAGTGTTATTCCTGTACTGCTTCTGCGTACATGAGCCGTTTTCCTTCTGTAGCCTTAAGCAGAGCTATTACGCGCTCGCCGTCCGTGAGTCCGCGTGTGTTATAGGCAAACTCAAACTGGGCCAGATAGCGGTGCAGGTGTTCACGGCTCACAGCGTGGTAGGTGCCATTCAGCCCCCGCTTGACGCGTGAGAAGAAGCCCTCGATGGTGTTGGTGTGAACATCGCCACGCACATACTCACGGGCCCCGTGGTTTATAGACTCATGGGAGGCGAACTCTGGGGCGAGCCCTTTGTAGCTCGCTTCCTGATCCGTCATGACCCGCGATGAGGGGCACACATTGTCTCGTACTATCGCTTTCACATTGATCGAGTTCACGGTGGGAATCACGCGAGTGCGTACCGAGCCCTGCCGCTGCACGACAGCCGCAACGGGCTGCTTCTTGGTGCCGCGACCACGCTTGTTCTTGCCCTTGTAACGGGGCTTGCCGCCCACATATGTCTCGTCTGCCTCAACGGTGCCGGTCATCTTGGGTGGCTTGGTGAAATCCTCAGCCATTGCCCAACGAATGCGGTGCATCATGAACAGGGCCGTTTTGTAGCTGACCTGAATCTTGCGAGAGAGTTCAAGGGCGGACACGCCGTTCTTGCATGCGCACGCCTCCCAGTATGCCCGGCACCACTTGTGGAGGGGGATCAGGGATTCTTCGTAGATCGTGCCCGTACGGACGGTGTACTGCTTGTTGCAATCGCGGCAACGCCACAGGTAGCGGGCGTTGCGTTCGTCGCTGCCCCGCTTGGTCATCTTGTAGACATCGACGCATCCACACTTGGGGCAATATTCGCACTCGCCCCAACGCTTATTTTCAAGAAACTCAACGGCTGCCTCTTCCGAGGCGCACGCGGCTGGGAGTTCTTCGATGATCTTGGACTGTTCGAGCTGAGGTTTCTTGGTGTGGCGGACCATGCTATCATTATACCTGTATCAAATTGCTTTGTCTAGATACTTGCCTCAAATATCGAAGTGGGGTAACATCCCTACGGCACTGGGATAACTACCCACGGACTGCTGGAAAACAGCGACTAGCCGATCAGTGTGTCAGCGCAAACAGTCTCAAGGTGGCTAGCAGAACACCGAGAGGATTGGGGGCGTGGTGCGGTGGCTGAGCGGCCGAAGGCACCCGATTTAGACTCGGGCGACTGTTACTAGCGTTATGGTCCGTGGGTTCGAATCCCACCCGCACCGCCTTTTTTTCTTGAACTTTGCCCAGACATAGTCGATAATAAGTGTGCTAGTAACAGTCGCCCGGCGAAAGCCAGACGCGAAAGGCCACCCCTAACGGGATGGCCTTTTTTCATGCGCCGAGCTGCTTTGCGTCAGGTACATACTACCTTCCGAAAAAAAAGCGACGCCGGGCTGTAGCGCAACCCGACGCCGGGTGGGTAGGTAACTCGTACTGGCTCGGCCGGGGCCGTGGTGCAACGCACGGACCCCAAAATCTGTCCTTGGGACCCACCGATTGCGAGCCAGTGGTGGAGACTGTTCCTCCCACACTGAGATGTGACGAAGCGGATTGCCTGGTGCGTGCCTGGGTCCCGTAAGACCCGTTTCAGAGAGAGCGACCACTGACTTCCCAGCGATCTGACACCCGTCCCGAGCGGTTTTCCTGCCCCGTTCTGCCTTCAATGTACGGACGATCAGCCCTTGTGCCAGTCAATGTATCGGTTGACCCGCCGAATTTCGTGATTCTTCGGCCCAATCCCCCCGAGGCAGCCCACCATGACCAAGAACTCCCCATCAAGCCCAGCCACCCCGGAATCGCCCACACGCATCGCCGCGGTCCAGTTCCTCAACACCATCTCCCTCATCGAAGGCCTCGAAACCTGGAACGGCTGCACGCTCACCAAGGCCATCCCCTCCCGAATCGCCCAGATGCTCGTGGACAACCAGGCCGATATCGGGCTCGCCTCCATCGTCGATGCCGCAGACCCCCAAAACGACCTCGCCCTCATCCCCGCCGGGATGATCGGCTGCGACGGCCCAACCCTCACCGTCCGCCTCTTCTCCAGCGTCCCACCCGAACAGATCACCCGCGTACACGCCGACACCGACAGCCACACCTCCGTCATGCTCGCCGATGTGCTGCTGCGTGAGATGCACACCGTCAAGGCCGAGTTCGTCCCCTACGACGCCCGCGAACGCATGAGCGACGACGACGCCCCCACCAACCCCGACGAGGCCTGGCCCGAGACCCTCCTCCTCATCGGCGACAAGGTCGTCGTCGATTCCCCACCCGCCGTCCGCTACCCGCACCAGATCGACCTGGGCGAGGCCTGGCACACCCTGACCGGGCTCCCCTTCGTCTACGCCTGCTGGATGTGCCGACGCGCCGACCTGGGCACCCCCATGGTCGATGAGGCCAGCGCCATGCTCGAGCGTGTGCGCCTCCGCAACACCCAACGCCTCGACTGGCTCGTCAGCCGCGAGGCCAAGGCCCACCGCTGGCCCGCCGACCTGGCCCGCGAGTACATCGGCGAGCTGCTCAAGTTCAACCTCGACGATCGCGCACGCCAAGCCGTCGCCGTGTTCTTCGACAAGCTGCGGGCCCACGCCCTCATCGATGCCCGCCAGCCCGTCTGGCACGAAACCCCTGCGCCAACGCCCGCGGCCCACTAAACTCAGAGCGTGCCCGCCGTCAGCAAAGCCCGGACCCCCAGCATCGCCCAGCTCGCCCGCGAGCTCGGCTATGCCTCCAAACCGACGCTGCTGCGCCACCTCGCACACATCGACGAGCTTGGGCCGCAGATCGATCCCGAGCAGCTCTACCCCCACGACTGGATCGTCTTCCGCGTCACGGGCTACCGGCCCGACATCAACAACCCGGACCTGATCCCGGGCGAGGCCCTGCGGGGTGACCTGTCGGCCCTGGCCGAGTCGATCTCTGAAGCCGCGGGCCTGACACCCGACGACATCCCGCCCGAGCACGAAACCATCAACTCGCTCGCGGCACGCTGGGGCGTGAGCCGAAAGACCATCGAACGCTACAGAAGACTCGGCCTGATCGCGCGTCGCATCGACCTTGGCTCTGGGCGGCGCAAGGTCGTATTCCTGCGTCCCACGGTCGAGTGGTTCGAGACGATGAACAAGGATCGCCTGGGGCAGGCCGCCCGGTTCGACCGCATCCCCCAGCACGAGATCGCCCGGTTCGACCGATGGGCACGCGCCTACCGCGCCCGCTTGGGATGGTCGTGCTCGCAATGTGCCGCCCGAATCGCGCAGCGCACCGGCCATAGCCACGAGGGCGTGCGCAAGGTCCTGCTGCGCCTCGATGCCCAACGGGATCGGGCGGTGTTCAACGAACCACCACCCGCACGCGAGCGCGAGGGTCGGCTGGTGCTGCGGGCCACGATTCGAGGGATCGAACCCCGCCAGGTTGCCAAGCGCGACAATCGGCGCGTCAATGCGCTCAACCGAGCCGCGCGAAAGGTGCGTACTCGGCTCTTGCGTGAGTTGGGGCTCCCGGCACAAGAGGTTACGCCCGAGCAGCTGCAGAGCGCCCTCGACGCGGGGCCTGTGCAGGAGATCGAGCACATCGAGGGCGAGCGTGATCTGACGACACTGGTCCAGCAGATGCGACAGCACGAGCCAAGCGTGGCGTATGAAGAGCACGCGCGAACCGTGGCGATCGATGCACTCAAGAAGCACTGCGGCTGGCGTATCGCGCAGATTGATGAGAACGCCCCGAAAGCCGTCGAACTGGACGAGATCGAAACCGACCTGCGTTACATCACGATGATCAAGGCCACGCTGCTGCGTTCGCGTCTGGAGCAGGTGCTCTCGAGTATCGAGTCGCGTCTGGGTGGTGTGATCGATTCGCTGACGCCCGGGCGCGCGGCTCATCTGGTGCTTGGCGGGATCAGTGCCGCGTCCGGCGCGATCGATCGGTACGACCCGTCGCACGGGGGTCGAATCGCGGCCCCGATCGGGCTGGCGGTGAACCGTTTCGTCGCGGCGCAGCCCGATGTGGCGCAGCCGATGGATGAGGGCAAGGCGAGCCGACGCATCCTGAGCGGGTACGAGATCGACGACTGGACCGCGAGCATCACGCCCTGGCAGCAATGGCTGGACCCGGATCGGCGCATCAAAGGCGTGCTGGGCAAGCTTGACGAGCGTGACCGGATCGTGCTGGTGTTGCGTTTCGGGCTGGGTGACCATCGTCCCGTGAACCGAGCCCAGCTCGCCCAGGTGCTGGGCACGACCCGTGCTCACGGGGTGCGCTTTGAACGGGCGGCGATTCGCAACGCGATGGGTCTGGTGCACGGGACTCTGAACCCGTAGATCACGCGCCTGGTTGTTCACGCGTTGTGTATGCCGGTCGGCACAAGGTTGCGGCGCGGGCTGGTCCGCTGGGGCCCGTCAAAGGTGGGCAGCCGGTGGTGATTGGCCGGGAATCTTGTTTGCGGGGGGTGAATGGGAATAAATTACCCGCTCAGGCGATGTATGCTGTAGTGATGTTCTCACGCCTGATGCTGGCCATCCTGTTGCTCAGCTCGCACGCCCTTGTGCTGCGTGGGGCGGTGGTGCCCGGTCCGCAGCGTGAAGTGATCGCCGAGGATGCCTGCTGCCCGCTGTGTGTGCCCGCTGAAGATGGCCGTGAGACGATCGGTTGCGGGTGTGGTTGCGGCGCGTTGCAGGATGACAGTCGGCTCCCCGACGCGCCCCGCGATCTGGCGACGCTTGTCAGCCGCGGGTTTGGGCTGCCCGCACCCGAGCAAGCGCCGTTGCGGCTCGGCTCGGTCGATGTGGTGCATGTCAGCCAGTGTGTTGGCGTGCACGATGATGCGGCTGGGCACACGAACACGATGCGATTCCTTGCTCGCGTTGGGCACTGGCTGAACTGAAACACGGGATCGGTGCGCGCTGCGCACACGCTCTTTGATGTTTCATTTCCCATACTCAACACATGATCTGCGCTGTTCATGCGCAAGGACTTCCATATGTCATTCAATCGTTTTTCAATGCTGTCGATCGCGATCGTCCCGCTGCTGCTTGTTGGCTGCGGCTCAACCCAGACGAGGGCCCAGGCGCCGGGTGATGGTGGCGCGGTGGTGGTTTCTGATGCCCCTGTGCATGCCAAGGGGGCGACGCTGCGGGTCGATGGGCTTGGGTGCCCGATGTGTGCCGAGAGCATCTCGATCCTGATGGGGAATATCGATGCGGTCACCGATTCGAGGGTTGATCTGTCGACCGGGATTGTGCATGTCGATCTGGACCCGGGAGTCGCGGTCAGCGCGGCCGAGCTTCGTTCGGCGATCGATGATGGCGGGTTTACTTTCCGTTCGATCGCGTTCGAGAAGTGAGGTCGGTCATGCAGGTTCAAAACACACTCATCATGGGCGCCATCGGTCTGTGCTCGTCGATCGGGTTTGCGCAGGAGTCGGCTCTGTCTTTGGCGGCGACGCAGCCGGCCAAGGGGCGGGTGACCTGGCGTGAGCAGGTGCGGTTCGAGCGGTACGAGCTGGGCAGCGAGTCGATCGATCAGTTCACGATCGATAGCCGAATGGTGTATGGGCTGAGCAAGGACATGGCCCTGACGCTCAATGTGCCGACTGTTGTGCGAGATCGGGGTACCGGTTTGGCTGATCAGGACGGGCTGGGCGATGTGACGCTGGCGCTCAAGTGGCGTTTCTGGCAGCACGACCCGGCGCCGGTTGATACCAATCGGTTGGCGCTGGTCGCCGGCGTTCGGATGCCGACGGGGACTGATGGGCTGTCCAGCGATGGCTGGGACCCGATGGTTGGGCTGATCTTTACCCGGGTCGATGGTCGGCACGGGCTCAACGCGGCGTTGACTTATCAGCTCAGCACCGATGGGCTTGCCAGCCCCATCACCGCGGGCACCGGCGACGCCGATCTGCTCACGATCGAGACTTCGTATCTGTACCGGCTTGCGCCGGAGGCGTACACCAGCGAGACGGAGGCCTCGTGGTACTTCACGATCGAGTCGTTCGTCGATTACGAGACCAACGGCGACATCGCCTGGCGCGTTGCGCCGGGGCTGCTCTACGAGGCGCGTCGGTTCACGCTGGAGTTCTCGCCGATCATCCCGGTGGTTGACGACATCGACCATCGGGGCGAGCTCGATTGGGGCTTGGCTTTGGGGCTGCGCGTGCTGTTCTGATTCGGCGGGTTGTGTCTTGTTCTTTTTCCGCCTCGGACTTTGGGTCCGGGGCGTTTTTTGGTTTGGAGCGGGAGGGTACGCGGAGGTTGCAGAGGGTGGATTGGGGGAAGAGCGGGCGGGAGAAGAAGAGGGGCCCCCTCCGTTCCGGCTGTGCCGATCCACCTCCCCCGCTGGTGCGGGGGAGGCTGCCTGGGTTGAGGTGGGGTATTGTTGGGAAGCCACCTTTGTATCGCTTTGCACAGGCGAGACGCCTGTGCCACCGGGGGCAGGGAGAAGAGCGGAACCGGCTTTGCGTTGAGTCTCGGCGTGGGCGGGGGTGGTTGGTTTGTCCTTGAGCAGGTCGTGCGTGCGCACGAAGGCGAGGGACTCGGCGTCGGGCCTGACGAAGCTGGTGCGTGCGGCGTTGATGCGCTCCATGCATAACTGGGCGAGCTTGAAGTCGGGCGACTCGAGCAGGTCGGCGAGCTGCGGGAGCGTGAGGCGGTGGATGTTGCACAGGTCGAGGGTGGAGATGGAGGGGTTGAAGAGGTCGTCGAGGAGGGCGTTGGAAAGAGGAGGCAATGGGCAATGGGCAGTAGGCAATGGGGAAGAGGGGGATTGGTACGCAGGGGTGGCAGAGCAAGGGGAGTTTTGTGAAGACCCCTCCGAGCCGACTTCGTCGGCCCAGCTCCCTCGTCCGCCTTTGGCGGATCGCGTGGAGGGACAAGAAGAGGCGGGCTCTTCAGGAAATGCGGCGTTGAAGTCGTACTGTGCGAAACGGTTTGAGTTGTGCTGCATGCGGGAATTTTCGCATGCGGCGTGTGCGGCTCAAGGGGAAAGTTGTGGAGTGCGCGTAAATGGCGCACGGGGGTGGTCAGTGCGCGTGATTTTTTTGAACGCGAAGGGGGCGAAGGGCTCGAAGAGGGGGATGGGTGGCCCGCCCAGGCGGACCTACGACATGCGGGTGGTGTCTTGGGCTGATATATGTTTGGGTTGCTTCAAGGACATGCAGGGGACTTCGTCAGCTGCAGGGCACTTGGCGTGTAGGGAAAAGTACGATGGGGAGAAAAGAAGGGTGTGTTGGCGGCGTGGGACGATTAGTATGCGCACATGCGATTTGGATGCCGCATTCTTGTTTTGTATGCACTGATCACGGTGTTGGTCGTGTCAGTACCGTTTCTGATCCTTGCCTGGCAAGGTGTGCAAACGATGCATTCACGGGTGTATTGGTTCCGTGTGGATGCAGCCGACAAACTTGAGGCGTACCTGACGCATTCTTTGGATGATGCGTATCCGGGTATGCGCGACTCACGCTATCCGATGGCGGTTGTTGAGATTGAGACGGATGAGCTCTGGTATGCACCGCTCGTTGGTCGTCACTGGATGACATCATCGAGCCGGAGGCTTGTCCGAGTCGGGGTTGAAGAATCTTTCACGATCAGGATTCGGGATGGTGAGGATGTTCGAGCGAATGGCGGGATCTGGGATTATCCGCCGTTGGATCAGCGTGTTGCCAAGAAGATTGAGCCTGGATCGATCGCGGATGAGGCGTTGAAAGGTCAGCCCGAAGAGATGCGTGCGATGTTGGCTGACATTCTTGATGGGATTCCTGATCCGCGTGAAGAGATTGAGGCAACGCGGCGTGATGCGCTTGTGGGCGCGGTTCAGCGTGCGCTGCGGGAGGATGGGTTTGGGTGGGTTGCGGATGGGGTTAATGCG